>JAIUML010000023.1 GCA_022565595.1 Saccharospirillum sp.
CCGTATGCCTATCTCAAGGATGTGCTGATGCGGTTACCGACGCAGAAGAACAACGCCATCGACGAGTTGTTGCCTCACAACTGGCAGCCGGTTATCTCTGGCAAGGTGTGATGGCCGGACGCTTACGATAGGCCGGGCTGCTGGCGCCCTCGAAGTCCATATAGGGGTATTTGATGATGTCGTAATAAGGGCTGTAGTCAAAATCGCTGGGAGTGCATAGCTTGGGGTTGCGTTGAAACAACTTCACCTGCCCATCTTCAAGCCGTTTGACCAGGGGTAAAACCGGAAAGGATACCCTGCCAAAGGCTTCCGCCAGCATAGTAGAGCAAACGGTGCGAGTACCTCCACCGGGACGCCAACGAAACAGGCTGGACCGGAAGCGACGAGGAATAATACTCCAGGGTAAATAGAAGCGAGCCAGATCCAGAATCTGACGGACGTCATAACCCACGCCAAGGCGATTGATGGCGTATTTGAGGACCAGTTGCCCATCCTCATAGGAAAGCTCTCTGGGGCGGCAAATGCGCAAATGGAAATGCTCATAAACCTCGAGTGGGCGAACCACAGTGCCCATGCCCAACTGGCTTTCGAGAATCAGTTGAATGTCTGGCTGCCCATCGTAGCTGTCGCGAATTTTCTTGCGCAGCAGTGGGTCTTCTACATCATGCAGGCGGCCTACATAGAGGGCAGCGTGGGTCCAGCGACTCTGAGTAATACCACCGATTACCTCAGCTACTCGGGAGCGACCTTCAACCAGTATGACATCACAACTGCGCAATTCCCGGCGCAACTTGCGAAAGTCACTCATGGGGTGATTTGGCCGTATTTTCTCTTTCATCAGCCAGGTGGCAATACGTTGATAACAGCGTCTGAGAAGGCTCATCTGGTACTCCGTTCAGGGTGAAAACAGTTCAGGCGAAAGGGTTGATCGCTATTGCTGCCCCCCTACCACAGTTATAGACTAGCGATCCAGACTGTACCAATCCTGAACCATGTTAAATCCGATCTACCCTGTCAAAATTCTGCATCCGACGGAAACAGCCATTCTCAACACCGCTTTGAGCCAGCTTTTAATCGGTAATGTGCAACAACTCAGTGTTACTCGTCTGGTCAAGTTGTCGGGGTTGAGTCGGTCGGTGTTTTACCAACACTTCAGCAGCAAGGAAGACCTTCTCGCCGGCCTGTTATTGGCAGATGAAGTCGGTCTGGCCGAAGCGATGAAGCCAGCCCTGGCGGAAAAAGACCTCAAGACTACTTTAAGGTCTTATCTCAAATATAGACTGCAAGACATTGATAAATATAGACTAATGGTCGAACTAGAAACGACATTAAGTGCCGAGATGGAACCACCAAAACGCTTCAAGGACTGGCGACGCCTGCGCAAGATACACGCGGACCAGATCCGATCCATAGCAGTGCAGGATCGGCCCGGTTCGCCCAATGATGATCAGGATCGGTACGACTTCTATTTTGGCCTTGTCTGGGCGCTGGCCAATGGAGTTGCCAGCATTTCGAATACCGATGCCTATACTGAATTGATAAAGGATCGTCGGGGCTTCAGCCGATATCTGCTGGAACTGATGGATACCTGGATCGCGGAGGACGCATGAAACTGGAACGTTTGCTGGAGCAAATCAAGGGGCAGTCGCAGCCACCGGTCGAGCGATGGAATCCGGAATTCTGCGGCGAGTTGGACATGCGCATCAGCCGCAATGGCGAATGGTATTACCAGGGCTCACCCATTGGCCGTAAAGCCATGGTGAAACTCTTTGCCAGCATCCTGAAGCGTGAGCAGGACCGCTATTACCTGGTGACCCCGGTCGAAAAAGTAGGCATCCAGGTCGAAGCCACGCCCTTTGTCGTCATGCAGGCGCAACATGTAGAGGGCACCTGGATAATGACCAACAACCTGGGCGAATCCGCACCACTGGATACAGAACACCCGCTGGACACCCAGTCAGAGCCGGATACCCCCCTGGTCACCTGGCGCCGCAACCTGCCGGCCCGAATTCACCAGAACGTCATGTATCAATGGCAGACCGAGGCTTTGGAAAAGGAAGGCGTCGATTCCGAGGGGCGTCTCTGGCTGGAAAGTGCCGGTGAGCGTTTTCTTCTGGCGCAATCAACTGAACTGGCGCCTGGAGATTGACGGTGCCGAAGCACCGTCAAGGGGAATGATTACATGTTGGGGTAGGTAGGGCCACCAGTGCCTTCTGGCGTTACCCAATTGATGTTCTGAGCCGGGTCCTTGATGTCGCAGGTTTTGCAATGCACGCAATTCTGCGCGTTTATCTGGAAGCGCGGCTTGCCTTGATCGTCTTCCACCACCTCATAAACACCGGCAGGGCAGTAGCGCTGCGCTGGCTCGGCGTACCTGGGCAGGTTATCGCGAATCGGCAGCTCAGGATCCGCCAGTTTCAAATGCACCGGCTGGTCTTCTTCATGGTTGGTGTTCGACAAAAACACCGAAGACAACTTGTCAAAACTGAGCACACCGTCGGGTTTGGCGTACTTGATCGGCTGAAAATCACTGGCCGGTTTCAACTGGGCATGATCCGCAATGGGATCCGATAAGGTCCAGGGCAATTTGCCGCCAAACAAATTCAAATCGATAAAGGCGTAAGCCGACCCCAGAATGTTGCCCCAACGGTGTTGAGCTGGCCCGAAATTACGTTGTTGATGCAGCTCCTGCCAAGCCCAGCTCTGTTTGAATGCTTCTTCGAACTGCTGAAGATCCTGGCCAGACTGCCATTCGCCCTTGGCCTGTTGCAGAATCACATCGGCCGCAACCATGCCTGACTTCATGGCGGTGTGGCTGCCCTTGATCTTGGCAAAATTCAGCGTGCCTGCATCGCAGCCAATAAGAAGACCGCCCGGGAAATGCATTTTTGGCAGGCTTTGAATGCCGCCCTTGGCGATAGCGCGAGCACCATAAGAAACCCGCTTGCCGCCCTTGAGTACTTGAGCGAACAGGGGGTGGTGCTTCATCCGTTGAAATTCGTCAAAGGGGCTCAGGTAAGGATTCTGGTAGCTGAGGTCGGTGATCAAACCAATCACCACCTGGTGGTTCTCAAGGTGATACATGAAAGTGCCACCAGCAGCACCGTGCTCTTTCAGAGGCCAACCGGCGGTGTGGACAACCTTGCCAGGCTGATGGACCGCCGGATCAACATCCCACAACTCCTTGATGCCCAGGCCATAATGCTGAGGCTCACAGCCCTGATTGAGACCAAATTTTGCCATCAACGATTTGCCCAGATGGCCACGGGCACCTTCGGCAAAGAGGGTGCTTTTGGCGTGCAGCTCCATGCCCGGCATATAGCTGTCTTTTTCAGTGCCATCGGCAGCAATGCCCATGTCCCCGGTGATGATGCCCTTGACCGAACCGTCTTCGGCATAGAGTACATCGGCAGCCGAGAAGCCAGGAAATATTTCAACGCCCAGTGCTTCTGCCTGCTCTGCGAGCCAGCGGCAGAGATTCCCCAGGCTGATAATATAATTGCCTTCGTTGTGCATCGTCTTCGGCGCGAAAAAGCCCGGCACTTTCTGCTGTTTTTCGGCCGACGACAGAACGTAGATTTCGTCACCAGTGACGGCCGTGTTCAGCGGGGCACCTCGGTCCTGCCAGTCGGGAATCAATTCATTCAAGGCTCGGGGCTCAAACACCGCGCCAGAGAGGATATGAGCACCGACTTCGGAGCCCTTTTCAACGACACAGACGCTAAGCTCCTGGCCACTCTCTGCAGCGCCCTGCATCAAACGAATGGCTGCAGCCAATCCACTGGGGCCGGCACCAACGATGACGACATCAAATTCCATGGACTCACGTTCCATAGGGACCTCCTGAAGGTTGCTGGCCCGTCACGTCGGGATGAGACGGGGGGAATCTTTTGTTATAAACCGTCGGTTTCAGTTAAGTCTTCACCGAACGGTTGGCGTACTGTTGGAGCTTGTCGGACTCAGGGTATATCGAGTCAACCGCCACTATTGGGCGGCAGTTTACCCCTAACCAACGAAAAATTAAAACAACTGTTTGAAATTTTCGTTTAAAACGGATTAAATGGGTGCCGAGTTAGGCCCCAGACCATGACTCCATGGTTCCGTCTGGGCTCATACAGATGATGAGGACACTATGAAAATACTGGTTCCCGTGAAGCGTGTTGTAGACTACAACGTCAAAGTCCGCGTTAAACCAGACCACAGTGATGTGGATCTGGCCAATGTCAAAATGGACATGAATCCTTTTTGCGAGATCGCCGTTGAAGAAGCCGTGCGCCTGAAAGAGCAGGGCATTGCTGAAGAAGTGGTGGTGGTCTCCATAGGCGAAGCCAAGTCGGAAGAGCAGATTCGCAAGGCCATGGCACTGGGTGCCGATCGCGGCATTCTGATCACCACCGATGTTGCACCCGGTTCTTTGAGCGTGGCCAAACTGCTCAAAGCTGTCGTTGATGAAGAGCAGCCTGGTCTGGTCATTCTCGGCAAGCAGTCCATCGACAGCGACAACAACCAGACTGGACAAATGCTGGGCGCCCTCACCGGCATGGCTCAGGGCACCTTTGCCAGCAAGCTGGTTATTGAAGGGGATAGAGCCAAGGTCACCCGTGAAATCGATGGCGGCTTGCAGACAATCTCGTTGAAACTGCCTGCCATTGTCACCACAGATTTGCGTCTGAACGAGCCGCGCTATGCCAAGCTGCCAGACATCATGAAAGCCAAACGCAAGCCGTTGGACAAGAAAACACCTGCCGATCTGGGTGTAGAGATCAAAGCCAGCTTGACTACGGTGAAAGTTGAACCACCAGCGGAGCGTCAAGGTGGTATCAAGGTGGGTTCTGTTGCAGAACTGGTCGATAAACTGAAAAACGAAGCGAAGGTGTTGTCATGAGTATTCTTGTCATAGCGGAACACACCAACGACGCCCTGTCACCTGCAACTGCCTCAGTGGTTACCGCCGCTGCGGCCATCGGCGGCGATATTGACGTTTTGGTGGCCGGGCACAATGCCGGCGCGGCTGCCGAGGCAGCCGCCAAACTGAGTGGTGTCAACAAGGTCCTGCTGGCGGATGCCAGTGCTTATGAGCACAGTCTCGCCGAAAATCTGGCCGCTCTGATTGCAGAGCAGGGCAAGGCTTACACCCATATTCTGACTGCCGCCACTACCGTGGGCAAGAACGTCCTGCCTCGCGTAGCGGCTCTGCTGGATGTTGAGCAAATATCGGAAATTCTGGCGGTTGAGTCTGCGGATACGTTCAAACGGCCGATTTATGCAGGCAATGCCATAGCGACGGTTCAGTCCAGTGACCCGATCAAGGTAATCACCGTCCGCACTACGGCCTTTGATGCCTGCGCCGAAGACGGCTCCGCCTCTATCGAAACCCTCTCGGCGGATACCGATGTTGGCATCAGTGAATTTGTCGGTGAAGAACTCGCCAAGTCCGATCGCCCAGAGCTGACCGCTGCACGCATTGTTGTTTCTGGTGGTCGTGGTCTGCAGAATGGTGACAACTTCCAATTGTTGTACAAGGTCGCTGATAAACTCGATGCGGCAGTAGGCGCCTCTCGTGCAGCGGTAGACGCAGGTTACGTGCCCAACGACATGCAGGTCGGCCAGACCGGCAAGATCGTCGCCCCTGAACTCTACATCGCTGTCGGCATTTCCGGTCAGATTCAGCATCTGGCAGGCATGAAAGACAGCAAAGTCATTGTCGCGATCAACAAGGATGAGGATGCGCCCATCTTTCAGGTTGCCGACTATGGCCTGGTGGCAGACCTTTTCGAAGCACTGCCGGAGCTCGAACAAGCACTTTAACGATGGCATTCAGGCCAGGAACGCCTTTTCTGGCCTGCTACTGAACACCCGGCTTTGCATGCCGTTCGGCTTGCAAGGCTTGGGTTCCTCTTTAAGACGCGGTATAGTGCGTCGCCTTATTTGAGCACCCCTATACCGCTTCATTCTATCAGGTCACTTCGGCCTGAAGAGCCCGCAACTGGCGCAATTCTCCCGGTGATAGATGCCATCTGCGGTCAGGGTAACGCTCAGGGAAAAGTGCGTTCAGTCGGGCTGATCGTGAACCATTCATCAGAACAGGGTCGAGCTTTGGTGAACAGCGCAAGGACATCAGTTGCCATACCAGCCACACCAGCTAATCTTTGTCCCGGGCAATACTTCACCCACGCGAATGGGTACTGGCAGTCATGAGTTGGTTTTTCACCCCCAGGCACAAGGCTGAGAAAGACAGAGCCATACTGAAACGCATTGATCACACCCTCAGCCGGCAGGGCCTCCCCAGTTCGGTGCTGCATTTTTTTGTCTTCATAATTCTGGAATGGCAGTGGATTACGGTCGCCCCGACCCCCGTAGGCAGTTACGGTTTTGGTGTCCTGCTGGTCATCATGGCGTGCTGGCGTTTTATCATGATTGCCCAGTTTGCAGAGTGGTACGGACGAGGGCCCGCGCGATGGCGTGACTGGTTTATCGCTTCGGGCTTCTTGCATGCGGGTGTCTGGTCGGTCTACCTTGTCTACCGGCTCAATGGCCCTGAACACCCCATAGCGATACTGGGTCTGCTGTACACCCTGGCAGTAGCAGCCGGCGGTACCTTTGTTTATTCTCTGTACGGAAAGGTCGTACGTTGGTATCTGGCCATTCTGCTTTTACCATTGGCGTTTCACTATGGCGTGCTGAGTGATGTATCCAGCCATCTGTATCTTGGCATTGCCTTTGTTGCACTCTTTCTGTACCTGATCAGTACGGCGGGCCGAATCTCCGAATTGGTCTGGGGGTTCCTGATTCAGAACTTCGAACTCAAGCAACGGTTGCATTCACTGGAGAACACGCGTGAGGCGGGTCTGGTTGAGGCTTCTTCCAACCGTCGTTTTATCCAGCAACTGTTGCATCGCGTCAAGAACCCTCTTGGCGGCCTCCTTGGCGTGCTGGGCATGCTCAGCCATGAAGAGCAAAGCAGCGAGCAGAAGAGCATGCTTAATATTGCTCAACGCAGTGGCCATTCCATCCTGGATCTGGTCAACGACCTCGAAGCCTTTATTGAACAGCGCGATCAGGCTCGCGTGCCTCAAACCAGTGTATTCAACCTGCGTAAAACCCTGGAACATACCCTGACTGGTTTGGGCGCCAAGGCGCATGAGCATAATCTGGAGCTGGCCTACCTTTATCATCCAGATGTACCGGAACGCATAGAGTCTGATCCCCAATGGTTGTCGAACGCCTTCCGCCGCATGCTGGATTTCGCCATCGACAGCGCCGAAGAGGGTGAAGTGACCGTTCGGGTAGCCCCTGACAAGTCGAGCGATACAGAGCGGTTATTGCTCTCGTTCTACTTCAGTGAGGAGGAATCCAGCGTCAACGACCTGAACGCGGCCATTTATCGCAACCTGGATACGCTGCCAGAAGACGAAGATGTGTCGGATCAGCTTACACTGATGGTTGCAGCGGCCCAGTTCCGTGCCATGGGCGCTCAATTATCAGCCAGTGAAGACGGCACACTGAAGAAGATCAGGGTGTCGTTGCCGCTGACGGCATCTTCTCAACAGGCGAGTACCTTCAAGCCGGCACGGCTCATGAGCGGTCGCTCGGTATGGCTGGTCGATATGACCCCAATCAACAATCGTGCCCTTCAGGCCGAATTCGAAAGTTGGGAAATGCAGGTGACCAGCACCACACTTGAACAACTGACTCAGGCAGACCTGGGCACGCTGCCCGATGTCATCCTGGTCAATGTGCCAGTTGAAGATGCTCGGGCTGAAGAGCATGTTCGGAGTCTGGCCAATTGGATGGCAAGCGACGCATTAATTAAAGAGCGATTGTTTGTCTACGCATCCCAGTTGCAACGCAGCCTGTTGAGTGCCTTGACTGATAATTTTCACTTTATTGAGAAGCCGGTAGCACGCGATGAGCTGTTGAATGTCTTAACATCTGTGCAGCGGCAGTCTGCGGATGAGACGCACGACCAGAATTGGGACGCCAGCCGTATACTGGTTGCCGAAGACAATCTGGTGAATCAGAAAGTCCTGGTCAAGCTGTTTGAACGCTTGGGGGCCACGGTCGATACCTGTGCCAATGGTCAGGAGGCGGTACAAATGGCGACCTCTGATCGTGACTATGATCTGGTGATCATGGATTGCCTGATGCCACGCATGGACGGACTGGAAGCTACCCGCCTGATTCGCCAGAGCGAACTGGGTACTGGCAAACACATGCCGATCATTGCCTTGACCGGCGAAGATACCCCTGAGCAGGAGCGAGCCTGCCTGGCAGCGGGTATGGATGATTTTATGGTGAAACCAGTCAGTTACGAAAACCTGGTGACGCTGATGCAGCGCTGGCTGGGAAACAAGGAGTCGCCTTCCTGATTGGGGTCTCTGACGCTACGCGCCGTAACTCGGGCGAACTGCAGTTTGTCTGGATGGGCACTGGTTAGCACGAGTGTTATTCTTTCACGATGTTTTTGGATAGGACAGGTTAATGACAGCGGTACCCCCAGGCGTGATGGAACGACGTCTGCCCTTTGCCTTTGCCAAGCGACACGGCGTGGTCATCGACTACACCCATGCCGATGGTCCCAGACTGCTATGCCGACCCGACGTCAATCTGTTTGCCGTGCAGGAAGCGCAGCGTTTGTTGCAGCGTGTTTTGCCTCAGGTGTCAGTCAACGAGCAGGAATTTACGGAGCAGTTGAATCGGGCCTATCAGTCAGACTCGGACGAAGCCATGCAAATGGTGGAAGGTCTGGGCGATACCATGGACCTCAGTTCACTGGCCGACTCGGTACCAGAAACCGAAGACCTGATGGAGCAGGAAGACGATGCGCCCATCATTCGACTGATCAACGCCATTCTGACCGAGGCCGTGCGTGAAAACGCTTCGGACATACATATCGAAACCTACGAGAAACAACTGTCTGTGCGTTTTCGGGTAGATGGTGTACTGCGCGAGGTCGTTCAACCCAAGCGCGCCCTGGCCCCTTTACTGGTTTCTCGCATCAAGGTCATGGCTCGGCTCGACATTGCCGAAAAACGGGTTCCCCAGGATGGGCGGATTGCATTGCGTGTGGCCGGCCGGGAGGTAGACCTGCGCGTTTCCACCATGCCGTCCAACCATGGCGAACGGGTCGTCCTGCGCTTGCTCGACAAACAGGCCGGTCGTCTCGATGTAAAGCATCTCGGCTTGACCAAGCGCGACATGAGCACCCTGTTGGACCTGATCCATAGGCCACACGGCATCATTCTGGTAACCGGCCCAACAGGTTCTGGTAAAACCACTACCCTCTATGCGGCGTTGCAATCTCTGAACAGCCACAGCCGCAACATCATGACGGTCGAAGACCCGATTGAGTACTCCTTGCCGGGCGTCGGCCAGACTCAGGTCAACACCAAGGTGGACATGAACTTTGCCCGCGGCTTGCGCGCCATACTGCGGCAGGATCCGGACATCGTCATGATCGGCGAGATACGCGATTTCGAAACGGCCGATATTGCCGTTCAGGCCAGTTTGACCGGCCACCTGGTGCTGTCGACCTTGCACACCAACAGCGCCGTTGGCGCTGTGACCCGACTCCAGGATATGGGTATCGAACCCTTCCTGCTGTCTTCATCTCTGATCGGCCTGATGTCGCAACGTCTGGTACGGACCCTCTGCCCGGATTGCAAAACCCCTTATCAGGCCGACAGAGCAGAATGTGAACTGCTTTCTGTGCCGGTAGAAGAAGCGCCCACCCTTTACCGCGCCAATGGCTGCGGCAGTTGCAAGAATTCCGGTTATCGGGGGCGTCAGGGCTTGTATGAAATTGTGCCGGTAGACGAAGCACTGCGCCAACTGATACACGACAGAGCCGGCGACATTGAACTGGAGCACCATGCCCGAACATTGGCGCCCAGCATTCTGGATGATGGCAAGTTGAAAATTCTCGCTGGCTTGACCACTGTCGAAGAAGTATTACGCGTTTACCGGAGCTATTGAGCATGGCAGCCTTTGAATATTCTGCCCTGGATGCCCGCGGCAAACGACACAAAGGGGTGCTCGAGGCAGACAGCAATCGGCAAGTTCGGCAGCAATTGCGCGACAAGGGCTGGTTTCCAGTCGATGTAGAGCTGACGCAACAGAAACACAAGGTCAGCACCTCTTTTCTTGGTGGCCCCTCACTGTCGATTCCGGATCTGGCCTTGCTGACTCGCCAATTGGCAACCCTGGTTGCCTCCGGAATGCCGCTTGAGGAATGTCTGAGAGCTGTGGCAGAGCAATCTGAAAAAGCCAGAACACGCAGCCTGATGTTGGGCGTTCGTGGTCGGGTTCTTGAAGGGTACAGCCTTGCCCGGGCACTGTCCGACTATCCGCGGGCCTTTCCTGCGCTTTATCGCGCTACTGTGGAGGCGGGTGAACATACAGGCCACCTCGATCGGGTAATGGTGCGTCTTGCCGATTACATGGAAGAACAACAGCGGACGCGCAAGCAGGTGCAGATGTCGGCCATATACCCGACTTTTCTGACACTGGTGGCCATTGGTATTGTCGTCTTTCTGCTCAACTCCGTCGTCCCCGATATCATTGGGGTCTTTTCTTCTACCGGCGAGGCCTTGCCCGGGCCCACGCGAGCCCTTTTGGCCGCCAGTGACTGGGTACAAGCCTACTGGTTGTGGTCAACGTTGGTGTTTATCGGCCTGATTATAGTGTTTGCGGCATGGAACAAAGCGCCACAAAGGCGTCGACGGACACATCGGCTGCTGTTGCGGTTACCGCTGATCGGCCGGGTAAACCGTGGCTTGAACACAGCACGTTTTACCAGCACGGTGGCCATTCTCTCTGGCAGTGGCGTGCCATTGGTCGAGGCGATGCGTATTTCGGCCGCCGTCGTTACCAATCTGGAGATTCAGGCAGGTGTGAAGCAGGCCGCGATACGCGTCTCCGAGGGTGGCACACTGCACAAGGCGTTGGCAGAGGTTGGTTACTTCCGCCCCATGATGCTGCACATGATCGCCAGTGGCGAGGCCAGCGGCGACCTGGATACGATGTTACAACGCACAGCCGATGCTGAAGAGCAGCAGGTCAAGGATCTGGTCTCAACGGTATTGGGCTTATTTGAACCCTTAATGATTCTGCTGATGGGCGGTATCGTATTGATCATCGTTATGGCGATCGTACTACCCATCATGGAAATGAACAGTTTTGCAGGCTAGGAATCAACAATGAAGACACAACGTGAACGCGGCTTTACCCTGATTGAACTGATGGTCGTGCTGGTTATCCTTGGGGTGCTCTTTGGTCTGGTAGTGCCAAACGTAACCGGCCGAGGCGATGAAGCGCGAGTAACTGCAGTACACACGGACATACGCAGTATCGAAAACGCATTGGAGCAATACCGGCTACACAATTCCCATTACCCTTCGACCGATCAGGGTCTTCAGGCACTGGTGACGCGGCCATCCGGTAACCCGGAGCCACGCAACTGGCGTGGCCCCTACGTAAGGCAGGTGCCAACAGACCCCTGGGGCACAGCCTATGCCTATATTCGCGATTCCGATGGCAGTTTTGAAATCATATCCTACGGCGCTGACGGAACCCCCGGTGGCTCTGGCATCAACGAGGATATTTCGTCTCGTAATCTGGAATGAACCAACGGCATAACTTTCAGACTGGCTTTTCCTTGATGGAATTGCTGGTCGTGCTCATCATCATTGGTGTTGCAGCAGGGGCGGTAAGACTGGCCATGACCGACGAAGCGCCCATGGCTGAAGTGGAACGTGATGCCGAACGATTGGCTTATCGCTTCGGCCAGATACAGGATCGAGTGTTGCTGTCGAATCGAGAGCGTGGCGTGCTGATTCTGAGGGATGAACTGGTTTTTCTGGACTGGCGCGAAGGCGACCCCATGGAGGGAGAGCCTGATATCGTCTGGTCTGAGTCTGCCAGCACTCCGAACCGCTGGCGGGCCAGCGAGCAGACCGAACTGACACTCCAGCTTGATGGTCGTTGGCTCGAACTCCTGCCTGAACCTCCAGAGGACGAACGAGACTGGCAGCCTCACCTGATCATCATGCCCTCCGAGGACTATCAGCCTGCTTTCCGGCTCAGTTTGCGCCATCGAGAGTTGATGCGTGGCGAAGTCTGGGTGGAAGGGGATGGCTTTAACCGGCTGCAGGTGATTCGTGATACGCAATGAATCCGGCTTTACACTGATCGAGGTCATGGTGGCCCTGGCCATCTTTGCGGTTATGGCAGGCGCTGTCGCCCTGGCGAATACGCAGAACCTGATGGCGGCACAAATGATCAAGGAGCAGACCGAAGCTCGCTGGGTGAACCAGAATGCCCTCGCCGAATTGCGCCTGGATGCGTTGCCTGCACCGGGCACTCGCCGCATCAACACGGAATTCAATGGTCAGAGCTGGCGTGTTGAAGTCGAAGTCAGCGCTGTCGATATGCCATTATTGGGCGCCTCATTACGCCATATCGAACTCAGAGCTTATAGTGACGCCAGTGAACAGGCTGCTGACGTGCTGGTCGCTGTTCTGGGGGCGCATTGATGAAGGGCTTTACTCTGATCGAGTTGCTTATTGCCCTGGCCGTCTCTGCAGTACTGGCAACAGGCACTTTTTATCTGGTCCAGGCGTCGGTCGGTACCCGTGAAACCTTGATGGAGCAGAATGACTACTTCTCCAAACTGACGCGTGTGATGAGAACGGTCGAAAACGATCTCCTGCAATGGGCGCCAAATCGCCCGGTGCGCGATGCCTTTGGCACCATGCATCCGGCCATGCAGATCGATTTTGAAGGGTTTCGACTGACTCGCAATGGCTGGCAATTGAGCCGGTTTTCCGATCTTGAAAGATCCGATTTGCAACGGGTACAGTACCGCCTGGCGGAGCAGGGCAGTGATATCTGCCCTTACGGTGAACCCGGTGAAGAGGGTGGCTGCCTTATTCGCAGTTATTGGCTGCATCTCGATAACGACGGCCGCCTTGAATGGCGTCACCAGGTCATGATGCGGTCTGTCCGCGCCATCGGCTGGCGCTTTCTGGTCGAGCACAATGGCCAGCGTAACTATCGCGACCTCTGGCCACCAGACGATGTTTTCCCCGGAACAGAGCCACCGGAGTTGCTGGCCATCGAGTTCCGTTTGCAAACTGTCGCGGGCGATACGTTGCATCGTTTGATCCCGGTATCCCGCTTGCCGGCTGAGTTGACCGGAGGCACCAATGGCAACTGAGCGTGGCTTCGCCCTGATACAGGTTTTGCTGGTATTTGCCATTCTGGCTGTCGTGGTCACCCGATTGCAGTACGAACAACGCATTCAGATCGAACGGGCTTATCAGTCACTGTTTCTGAGTCAATCTCAATCCTATATCGACAGTGCGGAAGCCATCGCTAGAGTCGGCCTTAAGTTGGACCTGGAACAGACTCAAAAAGACCATTTTTATCAGGAGTGGAATCAGCCGATCGGCCCCTTACCGCTGGAAGAAGGGATCATCAGCCTGGAAATGAACGATCTCCAGGGCCGCTTCAATCTGAACTGGTTGCACCCGGATTCGGGCTATCGTGAAGGGGCTCGTGATGGTTTCAAAAGATTGTTGATTGAACTGGGCGAAGACAGCGCCATTGCCGATGAGCTCTTTAACTGGTTTGATGAAGACAGTGGTGCGGAATTCAATTATGGCGATCTGATGCCCAGTTATACGCCTTCTTTTCACCCGATGGCTGATGTCACCGAGTTGCGGCTGCTAAAATTGGTCGATCGTGAGGTGTACGCTAATCTGGTACCCTATATTTCGTCTCTTCCCGCTAGAAGCACCTTGAACATCAATACGGCGACACCTCAGGTTTTGATGACACTGGCCAGCTACGTTGGCCTTGAGGATGCTCAAGGTTTTGTCGATGCGCGAGGTGAGAACGGCTTCGACTCGGTTGACGATTTGACCAATCAACCCCTTTTTCAGGAAGCTGAAGAAGCGATGTTGATCGACAACCTGGGAATACGCTCCTATTGGTTTGATCTCTTTACCGAGGTCAGCGTTGGTGAGCGCAGTTTAACACAGCAGAGCCGACTGTTCAGAGATGAACTGGAAGGTGTTCTAGTGACGCAACGCAGCCAGGCCACCAATACCTCCAACCGAGCGGCGGGAGATCCGATCAAGAGTGAAGGCAATGACAACACTGGCAGTTTACCCGTCGGGTTTTAACGGCAGGCCTTTTCGCCCAGCCATATTGGACCGGAATGACCAGTTACGGCGGTCCGAACAGGGCAAGATTATGAGGGAGTCAAGATGATACCGGACATCAGTCTTTTCTGGCAGGGGCCTGAACAAGTCTCCTGGCTTTGGCAGGGTGAAGCCGAGACTCAGCATGGCGACTGGGACGCCCTGGTGGATGAAAAACAGCAACGAAATCAGAATGACATCAGCGCTCGCGTCTATTTCCCGCACCACTGGTTTACCTCCCTGAGTGTGGCCGTGCCAGGTAATGCTCGGCGTGTCCCCGAGGGCGTTTTACGGTTTGCTGCCGAGGAGCAATTGGCTCAGGACATCGACAGCTTACACATGATCGCCCTTGCCCGAGCCGAAGGTGGCCAGGTACCGGTTCTGGTGCTCGACCGAGAACGCTTGAGCCTGGTACAGGCCACTCTGGCCGAAGCAAACATGCAGATGGTACAGGCATTTGATGCGGGCTGGTTTCAGGTACCTGCCGATGCCCGGGCGGACCTGATTGTCGACTGTGATGAACAGAGCTTGCTGTGCCGTTCAGGCTGGGTGTTGCACCAGGTTCACCCCAGTGGTTTCAGCCAGTGGTATGACTTCTGGCGCAGCAATCAGGCGGCCAAAGAGCAGGATCAGCCGCTGCAGGTGAAGCTGGTCAGTCGCGACGCCAATGGCACTGCCAGGCAGTTGAAAACCGTTCTGGAAACCCATGGAGAAGAGGTTGAATGGCAAGTCACTGCACACACTACCCTCAGTGACTGGAACAACCTCTGCCGCCAGACTCGGGCTGCGGGCAACCTGATGACCGGGCCTTTTTCCATTCGCAAGAGTCGCAGCAACCTCGGGCTCTGGCTGCCGGGTGCGGTAGCGGCCAGCCTGGCAGTGGTGATCTGGAGTGGGGTCACCTGGACTGAGACGCGCCGCATGGAACAACAGGCAGAAGCCACCTGGCGCGCCAGCGAACAGGTGTTCAGGCAAATATTTGGCCCCGAAAAGCGCATTCAACGGCCTCTGATGGTACGCGAGGTGGATAACGCTCTGGTGGCACAAAATCAGAACCAGGATGGCCCACGCGCATCTGTATTGGAAGCCCTGACGGCGCTGAGCAATAGTCACGCAGAAGGTCTCTTGCTGGAAGACTTTCGTTACCAGTTGAATCGACAGGAAATGTTGTTCACCCTCAAACAGGCACCCGAGAATGAAGGCGATGCTTTTGGTCGTTTCGAACAGACCAAGGTGCAACTGGAGTCGGTAGGCTATGAAGTCGAATACTCGGCTTCGGCTGAGCGAGACAGCGCTCGTGGGCGGTATCGAGCGGTGAAAGGAGGGGCCTCCTGATGTTTCAATCCATTGCTGATCAATGGGCTCTATTGGGTGAGCGTGATCGCCGTGCGCTGTCGGTGTTGATACCCATCGTCATCCTGTTGCTGCTATGGTTTGGTCTGATAGCGCCACTCCAACAGCGCCACACTCTGGCTCAGAGTCAACTGAACGCAGCCCAGAACACCTTTCAGGAGGTTGTCGCCAAGGCGCCTCAACTGGTGGGTCAACCCAACACGGCGGTGGCAGGCAGCACCAACCTGAACACCGATCTGAGACGCCACGCCAACCGTCTGGGTATTAGCATTGTCGGACTGGAGCCGGATGGCGACCTGCTTCGGGTTCGTATTGACGAAGCCCGATACAGCCAGTTGGTGCGCTGGTTGGCGGTGCTGGAGCAGGAAGGCATTCTTGCCGACCAGGTGACTCTGGAAGCACGCAATCGGCCCGGCCTGGTATCTGCTCGAGTGGCGTTCAGGCGTTAGGCCAGCCAGGGTTTTACCTCAGGCTGGAACTTCGCCTAGGCTTCAGGGTCTGTTCTGTACAGTTCTCGCGTTCGGTGATCTGGCGTATAAGTCACCGAATCTTCTTATAAAGTTCGGTTTGTTAAAAGGTTCGCTATGACATCCTCCCATGATTTTGATTTATTGGTCATCGGCGCCGGCTCCGGCGGCGTTCGGGCATCACGCATGGCTGCGGCCAAGGGTGCCAAAGTGGCGGTCGTTGAATCCCGTTATCTGGGGGGGACCTGCGTCAATGTGGGCTGCGTGCCCAAAAAGTTGTTTGTCTATGCCTCGCAATACCCGCATTACTTCAAGGATTCTATCGGATACGGCTACACGGTAGATAATATGCCCCGCTTTGACTGGGAACGCCTGCGAGACAACAAGACCTCAGAGATCCAGCGCTTGAATGGTATCTATGAACGGATGCTTGAAGGTGCGGGCGTGACCATTCTTGAAGGAGAGGGTCGCTTTGTTGATGCCCATACAGTGGCCGTCGGTGATCAAACCTATAGTGCTGCCAACATCCTGATTGCCACTGGCAGTTGGCCCGTCATTCCAGAGATTCCAGGTGATGAGCACATTGTTACCTCCAATGAGGTGTTCTATCTGCCCGACTTTCCCGAGGAGGTCATCGTCATCGGGGGTGGCTACATCGCTGTCGAGTTTGCCGGCATTTTCAATGGTCTGGGGGCAAAAACCCATCTGGTTTACCGAGGCGAGCCCGTACTGCGGGGCTTTGACGACGACGTTCGTACCTTTATATCCGATCATCTGGACCAGGCTGGTATCCAGTTGCATTATCACAGCACGATTGAATCGGTCGAGAAGTTGAGTACCGGGCGTTACTGCGCCACGCTCAATGACGGCCGCACCCTGGAGGCAGACCTGTTGGTATGTGCGACAGGCCGCAAGCCACTGGTAGATGGGCTCGACCTGAGCAAGGCTGGTGTAGTGTTGGCACCAGAAGGGCACGTTTCGGTCAATGATCATTACCAGACCAATGTGCCGCATATATTTGCTCTGGGGGATGTTATCGGCCGAGTTCAGTTGACCCCCGTCGCACTGGCGGAAGGCATGTATGTCGCCGATTACCTCTTTGGAGACTCCCCCAAAGCAGTGGACTACCAAAGCATACCAACCGCCGTATTCTGCCAACCCAATTTTGCCACCGTCGGGCTCAGCGAAGCCGATGCGGCGAGTCTATACGATCGTGTTGAGGTCTATGTTGCCAACTTCAAAGCGATGCGCAATACGCTATCCGGCAACCCGGAACGCACCTTGATGAAACTGGTAGTCGATGCCAACACTCAAGCTGTATTGGGCATTCATATGGTGGGCGAGGATGCCGGCGAAATCATCCAGGGCCTGGCTGTCGCGCTGACTGCCGGTGCCACCAAAGCCGATTTCGACCGAACCATCGGTATTCACCCGACCGCTGCCGAAGAATTCGTCACCATGCGCACCCCAAGTCGCATCGTTGGCCGTGCTGTTGATTAATGGAGAGTCGATATCAACGATGCAGTCGGTGTTAACCGACCGGTTGGAGCGGGCAAAGGCGACAGTGTCAATTGCAATTCGGCACGCCAGACAGCAGAATTTGAACAAATCTGAAATGGAACAGAACCATGGCAAAATCATTGGCGGAGCAGCTGATGGGTGCAGGTCTGGTCGACAAGAACAAGGCCAAGCAAGCGCAGCGTCAAAAACGCAAGACCACCAAGCAACAGCAAAAAGGGCAGGTCGCTGCGGACGATACCGAAGCACGACTGAGGCAGGAGCGGGAAGCCAAAGCCGAGCGTGATCGGGAATTGAATCGTCAGCGCACAGCGGCCGAGCAGGCAAAGGCCATCAAGGCTCAGGTCGAGCAAATGCTGCAGCAGCACCAGATTGCGAGCAAGGGCGACGTTCGCTACAGCTTTACCGACAAACGCCACAACAAGATCAAGCAGCTCTATGTCTCGGCGACTGTTCAGGATGAACTGGCGCGTGGCCTGGTGGCCATTTGTGCCGATCAGCAGGATCGCTACTGTATCGTGCCCAAAGCCATAGCCGACAAGATCGTTGAACGCTCACCCGAGAGCCTGGTGTTTCTGGCGGAAAAAAGCCAGCAACCGACCGATGAAGACGACCCTTATGCGGATTATCAGATTCCAGACGACCTGATGTGGTAGTGATCGAGGGCTGCTGATGCAGCCCTGTTTAAAACCGATCACACCGGACTAATCTTCTTCTTTTTCGCCGAATCATGACGGGCCTGGCGCTCCACATCGATGTAACGGTCGGTAATGGCGCTGGAGCCGTGTCCGGCGTCGTCGCGTACATGCTCACGAGGCCGGAACTTGACGTCTTCGGAAATGCCAGTGTGGCGCAGCCAGTGAACAGTCGCCACTTGCAATGCCTCGGCTTCTTCCACTTCGCCCTGAGCGCGCAGGCGATCCACGGCTAGATCAAAACATTCCTGAACAATAAAGCGAATTTGCCGTGTGCTGGTAATGCCGCCTTTGCCTCGCACCTTGGGCACCAGAGGGGTGTTGTCGCCCGGAACAGGCAGAGGAGTCAGGCCCAGAAAGCCGCGAAATCGACGTAACGCGGTCAGCATTTCATCCGAAACCGACACATCCCGCTCCTTGTTGCCCTTGCCAACGGTGGTAAACCACCAGTTGCCATGGGCATCCTGCCGAAAGTCCCCCATGCTCGGTTGCCAGCGATCGGATTCTGCGAGCTCGGAAATCCGCAGGTACATGCCAAAAAGACTGCTGACAATGAAGAGCGCGCGTTCATAGCGTTCCGGGTTGTCCGGAATCGCCTTTTCGATTGCATTGAGCACCTCATGCCATTGTGCCTCGGACAGGCGTCGAATGTTCTGCGGCCCCTGCCGCTTGCGCAGGAACTTGCCTTTCTGGCGAATCTGGGCAACAGGGTTAAGACCGACATACTCTTCCTGGATCAGATAATTGAAAAAGGTACTGAGCACCGAGAAAATGGCCTGCAGAGCACTTTGGCTGACCTGATAGTCGTTATTGTTCGCCAACTGACCCTTTTTATGTTCACGTTTGGAGATTTTCGCTACAAATGGGCGCCAATCCGGGTTGATGACTCGCTCTCCACCTCGATCGGTAAAGCGTGCAACACTCTTGGTACCAATCCAGCGCCGGGGTGGGTTCTGACAGAACTCGATAAAGCTTTCGATGTGCTGTCGGCGAACCTCGTCGAGTGAAATGCCCTCCATAAACCAGCACCACTGCATAAAACGTTCGATTTCACGACGATAGGAGGCGAAAGTATCGGCACTTCCACGGTAGCTGTAGAGAAACTCGGTGCTGATCTGCAGATCACGGGTCACCGTCGGCTGATCGAGACGTGCCTGGTCAAGCAAGGCTTCTGCGGGTTGAACCGGCTGTCGAAAAGGGTTTTCCAACTGACTCAGATTGTCGAATATGGGTATTGCACTGGGTGAACTGACGGGCACGTTTGGGCTCTCTGTCAGGGGTTGAAGGGCAGGCAGTCATCGACGGCCAACAGAACCAATGGGCCACCAGCGTAGGCACCGCAATCCAGATAAAGACTGTTGGCTTTGCGGGTAACGCCGTCGACAATGGTATGGCCATGAAACAGGCAGTCAACCCCGACAACGCCGTTTGGTGTCGACTGTTTCACCCGATCACGCCCCCAGAGCCAATCAGTCTGATGTTGCTGACTGGCAGTCAGCCTGTCTTGCCAATCCGGCAGGCTGTATTGTGCATGACAGATACCATAGAGACCCTTCTGATGGTGGACGGTCAGTGTCAGTGGCAAGGCATCCAGGCGAGAAGCCCAGCCCTGCAACACCTCTTCGGAACACTCGAGAGCCCAACTGCCGCCGTTACGAACCCATAGGCTCCAGGCGGTGGGGGCACCTTTCAGCACCGCATCGATCATCATCTGCTCATGGTTGCCGCGAACCAGGTAGAACCAGGGCTCGTTCAGGAGTTCAAGGCACGCCAGGCTGTCTGGACCGCGATCGATCAGGTCGCCGACAGAAATCAGCCGGTCGGCATCAGGGTCAAATTGACAACCCACAAGCGCTTTTTCCAGAAGATTTCGGTGGCCGTGCAGGTCGGCCAAAATGAAATCTCGGCCCTGGGTGTTGGCGAGGAGTACCGGATGCATGCTGTCCTGTTTCATACTGGCATTATGCGCGCCGGGGACGACCTTGTCATGCCACCTAAGTCAACTCAGCATCGCTATTCTGGCAGGAAGTGACCTTTGGGCACTGGGCCTGGTGCGCCCCCAGGAGTAGACTGCTCGGCATAACACAGACTCGGCAGGCATCCACATCTTGTACAAGAACACCCTCGCACAGATTCTTGAAGGCAGCCTGGGCTATGTGGCCTGGGCGCTGGTGTGTTACCTGACGCTCAGCAATGCCGCCAGCGCCAATGATGGGGCGCTGGTTCTGGGCGGCATCGTTCTCGCCTTGTTGCTCTACATTGTCGGCTTTTACTTCACTACGCGCGAACAGCAGTATGTGCGTATGGATCAGCGCAAACGCCAGCTATCTTTCCTGCTTCAAGCCCTGGCAGTGCTGGCCATTCGAACGCTGACTGACGCCGGGGTCATAACCATTCTGAGCGTCGCTCTGGCCGCCCAGTTGCCCTTTCTGATGTCACGCCTCAATGCACTTTTTGGCACCTTGATCCTGGTGCTGGTCGATTTTCTGTTCAACGTCTTGTTCTGGCATACAGCCGATGCGCTGATCTGGTCCGGCCTGGGTGCAGCCTTCCATTTCTTTGCCTTGATCATGAGCCAGAGAGTCATACAGGAGCAGGAAGCCAGGGACCAGATTACTGCTCTGAATCGCGAATTATTGGCGACTCAGGCCTTGCTCGAAGAATCTGCCAAGCAGACCGAGCGCTTGCGCATCTCTCGAGACTTGCACGATGGCCTGGGCCACAACCTGACAGCACTCATTCTCAAGTTGCAATATCTGACGCACACCACCGACGGCGATACCAAAACGCGTGTCAGCGAGGTGCACCAGTTGGCGCGCCTGCTGATGAGTGATGTGCGCAACACCGTACATGAAATGCGTGATGACACCCGAATTCGTTTGCGTGAAGGCCTACAGGCCATGGTTTCCCAGGTGCCACGACTGGACATAGAGTTGCACATGGACCCCAACCTCACCGTAAACCAGGTTGAATTGGCCGAAACCCTGTTTCGGTGCGTTCAGGAAGCCATTACCAACTCACTCAAACACGGCAACGCCAGCCAGATGCGCAT
The DNA here is from genome assembly GCA_022565595.1 of Saccharospirillum sp. Lineage (GTDB taxonomy): Bacteria > Pseudomonadota > Gammaproteobacteria > Pseudomonadales > Natronospirillaceae > Saccharospirillum. Next base: position 21,290 of record JAIUML010000023.1, read on the forward strand.
TCAACTGGGTGAGCAGGATGGTGACATTACCCTGGAAATACGGGACAACGGCGGTTGCCCCATGGATTGGCGTGAAGGCGCCGGCCTCGGCGGTATGCGTGAACGCATAGAAGCGCTCAGCGGCCGACTCGATATTCTCACTCGGGAGGGGTTCCAATTGAGCATTCGTATTCCGCAACTGGAGGCACTATGAAAACGTCCATCAAAGTCATGCTGGTTGACGACCAGAACCTGGTGCGTGAAGGCATCAAGTCGCTGCTGCAATTGGCGGGACATATCGACATCGTTGGGGAAGCCAGCGATGGTGAAGAGGCGCTGGCCATCTTACCGGATTGCCAACCCGATGTGGTGCTGATGGACATTCGTATGCCCAAACTCAACGGCATTGAAGCCCTGAAGCAGATGAAAGGGCGGGGCATCGATACACCGGTGATCATCTTGACGACCTTCGATGATCACGAACTGGTGCTGAATGGCATCAGTGCGGGCGCCAGGGGGTTTCTACTAAAGGATGTTTCTCTGGAGAGCCTGGTCGAAGCCATTGAAACCGTGAATCAGGGCGAAACCCTGTTGCAACCGGCCATTACCGAACGCGTCATGAAGGGCTTTTCCGAATTGCGCGCTGATGATGGCCAAAGCCAGCAGGAACCATTAATGGAACCCTTAACGGCAAGGGAGATCGAAATCCTCCGGTTGATGGCTGGCGGTTACAGCAATAAGGAGATCTCTCGCGCCATTTTCAAGTCCGAGGGCACCATCAAGAACCATGTCTCCAACATCCTCGCCAAGATGAATGTGAGGGACAGAACCAGGGCCGTACTCAAGGCACTTGAGCTCGGCGTGATATGACAGTTCCCGCAGGCATTGGCTTGCGTTCACTTACGTTCAGCGCTAATCTGGCAGCATAATAGCTACCGTGTAGACATTATATGCCCCGCCCACGCTACAAAATCCGCCCGGAAGACTGGTTCGACGTATTAGACTGGGTGGAGTATCAGCTCAAACAGCCCGACTGGCTGACCGACCCGGAACACCCTGTTCACGAACAGGGCATCACCAATCTGGCCCAACGTATAGAACAACTGCGTCTGGTGTCGACTCCCACCTACCCGGATTGCGGCCTGTTGCAACGGCTGTTGAACGACTGTCTGCCCAGGTACGATTGGGACAAACTCAGGAAGAGCCTTTCAGCAAGGCGCCGTCGGCGACGCGAAAGACGGACTCGGCAAGCGCCTGTCAACCTGACCCTGACACCGGACGCCCATCACTGGATGAAACAGCTGGTCAGGGCAGGGGGCTTCGCTACGCTAAGCGATGCACTGGAATCGACCTTGCCTGATCTGGTGGCGGCACTGGAAAGCCAGGCTCGAGAAGCGCGCTACCAGGATCTGGCTACCATACTGGACCAATACGATTCTGCAGCACTGTGCCGTGCAGTAGAGTTCTACCTTGAGCAGACCTCGGAACACCGCAGCCTGGCGACGGCCTGTCGCATCGCTTACCAGTGGTATCTCGGTGCACCAGACGCTCACAAGGAAGGCTTGCTCCGGGAGCGTTTTCTGGAAGACCTGGTCTGGAACGAAACGCACCTGGGTTGGTCCGTGGCGGCTTTTATGAGTGATCTTGAACAGGATCTATAAAGGACAGGCTACAGGAAATATTTCAACCAGATCACCAGAATCGTCACAGCGCCAATAAAGATATTCATCGGAATGCCCACCTTCAAAAAGTCCGAGAACCGGTAGTTTCCCGGCCCGAACACCATCAGATTGGTCTGATAGCCCAGCGGCGTGGCAAAGCTTGCCGAGGCTGCCATCATCACCGCCAGAATGTAGGGCTCCGGCGGCAGGTTCGCGGCCTGGGTGATGCTCAGAATAATGGGCAGCATGACTACCGCCGCAGCGTTGTTGGTGATCAGTTCCGTCATTAATGAAACGGAAATATACACCAGTATCAGGGTGAGCAGGGCATAGCCATTGCTCTGGCTAACCAGGCTTTGTGCAAGCCAGTTGGCGGCTCCGGTGACCACCAGCGCATTGCCCAGAGCGAAAGAGGCAGCGATGGTCAGGATCACCGGCAGGTTCAGGCTTTTTTGCGCCTGGTTGATGGTGGTGCAACCGGTTGCCATCATCAGGGCTGCGCCCAACAGTGCCGCATTCAGCATACTCAGCCAGCCTAGCGCCGCCGTCAGCACCAGACCACCCAGTATACCCCAGGCCAGCCATGCCTTGTCGTGACGGGGGCGCTCGGTTTCCAGATCGTTGATCAGCAGAAAGTCTTTCACATAGCGCTGGCGACTGACAAAGGCCGGGCGCGCTTCCAGTAGCAAAACATCCCCAGCCAACAGCCGAATGTTACCCAGATTGCCCGAAACCCGCTCGCCGCCGCGCGCAACGGCCAGAACGACGGCCCCAAAACGATCACGGAAACGGGCATCCCTTATGGTACTGCCAATGACATCGGATTGAGGCGAGATGGCCGCTTCGACCAGGCAACGCTCGGCTCGGTATTGATCCATGGCGGGCTCGTTGTCATGCGTCGAAGGTACGATGCCCTGTATTCGCAACAGGTCGGAAATGGCCTGGGTTTCACCGGCGAAGACGAGCCGATCGCCAGCGCACAGTTTCTCTTCGGATGGAACTGCGGTAACCAGGGTATCGCCCCGCTCAATTTCCACCAGATAGAGCTGATCAAGCGCTCTGAGGCCCGCCTCCTCGACGGTTTTACCGACCAGAGGCCCCTTGTCATCGATCATCACTTCCAGAGTGAACTCTCGCAGGGAGCCAAACTTCTTGGCGTCGGGTCGATCCGGCAAAAAACCTGGCATCACCAACAGGATGGCCGCCAGGCCAGCAACCGCAACGGGGAAACCTATGGCCGTAATGGCAAAGATGGAGAACCCTTCATTGCCGGTTAACACCTGGTACTGACCATTGACGATCAGGTTGGTACTGGTCCCGATCAGCGTCAAAGTGCCGCCGAGAATGGCCGCATAGCTCAACGGGATCATCAAACGAGATGGGGCCACACCAATGCGGCGAGACCAGGCGTGCACGGCAGGAATCATGGTGGCCACAACAGGCGTATTGTTCAGAAAACCACTGAGCAGGGCGACTGGCAAGGTGATACGAGCCTGGGCACCGCGTACCGTTTTTGGCTGACGCAGCAGGTATTTTACCAGCAGATCCACACCCCCGGAGTGATGGATACCAGAAGCCACGACAAAAAGCGCCACAACGGTCATTAAACCGGGGTTGCTGAACCCCGCCAGAGCTTCTTCCGGCGCCAACAACCCACTGGCGCTGAGAATGACCATCACACCCAGCATGACCCAATGCGGGCCAGAACGCCCGAAACTCATAAGCAATAGCGCTGACAGCGCCAACGCCAGGACAAACCAGCCTTGCCAATCCATTCGATCTGCTCGTAACCATTCGGGCGAACAGAGTACGCTAAAATCATCCTTCAATTAACGAATATAAAATGATTAATCTAGATCATACAGAAATATGAGGGCCGAGTAACAGGGAGGCAGGGTCTATCCCGTCGATACGGGCTTCAATACAAGAGGCTCCGCCTCTTCCAGAGCTTCGAACTCTGGTTCATTGACGGCAACGGCCTCCATGCTTTGTCGCACCTGATTCAGTGCAAACAGATGGCTAAAGTCGCTGTGGGGTCTGGTTGAATCCATCCATGGCGTCAATTCCTCAGGCTGAATGATCAGCGGGAAAGACTTGTGATGCACATCAAGAAAGGCCGGGTGAGGGGGCAGGGTGATGATGCCAACCGACGCTCGCGGCTGCTGTTCTTCATCCAGCCAGTGTTTGCACAACGCACCGAAATACAGCAGGTGGCCTGGTTGCGACACCAGAAAGCGTTGTTTGGCGATGGGTCTGGGCGGTTTGGAACGCTCAGCTTCGGTGAGCGCCGAGTACAGGCGTCCACCCGAATAGATCGGCTGCCACTCGAAAAAGCCTTCGGCGGCGACAATAGCACGGTAGCTTCTGGGTGGAATGCGGTGCAGTTTGGACGTCAGGATATGATCCGAGCGACAGTTGAAGGTCGCCCAGCGCGTATCCGGTTTCAGCGTATTGGCATCCAGCTTCAACCACCAGGTGGCGGGCATCAGCCTCAATCCAGAACGAGTCGGCACCAGGGTCAGCACTGGGTCCGTAGGCCTCAGCTCTCGTTTGGTGAGTATCTTGCGGATGTCAGCTTCTTCATAGCCACTGATCTCCAGCAAAGGCTCCAGTAACGGAAAGTCGGATACATTGAAAATGGCGCCACACATAAGTCGCTTTGCTTGCATTCCATTCGAGTTTTGGTAAGCCTAGCAGCATGGCATAACGCTTACCAACCCGGTTCAAGGTCGTAACAGGAGCAACATCAGTGATTAGCAGCAAGGAGCTGACGAACAATTGTCTATATCTGGTGTTGGCAACGGCACTGGCAGGTTGCGGTTCAAACAATGAAAACGCAGCGACGGACCCTGATCAAGCGCCCGGACCACAGCAGGAGCATCCTGAATCGGTATTACAGGCCACTATGACACCCAAGCCCGATACAGGGCGCTGGTATACCAATGCTATGGTTGAAGAAGGCAAAGCCACCTTCGCGCAGTACTGCGCCGCCTGTCATGGCGACCGCGCTCAAGCGACCCCGGACTGGAAAACACTGGACGAGAACGGCAATTATCCGCCGCCACCTTTGGATGGCACCGCCCATGCCTGGCATCATCCGTTGGCTGACCTGGAAATGGTCATCAAACAAGGCGGCGCGCCGTTCGGTGGTGTCATGCCTGGGTGGGAATCGGTTTTGTCGGATCAGGACATCGTCAAAGTCATTGCCAGTTTCCAGAGTTACTGGAGTGATGAGATCTACGAGATGTGGCTCGAGCGAGAAAAGCTGTATCGAGAGTATCGGATGGGAGAACAGGATTAGAGCGCGAGTTGGCTAAACAGACCCTATGATCTGGCCCAACACACTATTTCCTGTAATAAAGATTACAGGAAATAGTGTGGGTGGCTAGATAGCCCTTTTATAGATCCAGGGCCCCACCGGATTAGGTGTGGTATTTTCCAGTCAAGTCTGACAAAACTGATATCCTTCCTTTGCCATCAACCAAACAAGGAAACTCCATGTCATCTTCACCTGGCCTTGGTGTGCTTGCTGAATGGGTGGTTGCTCATCTGGAAAGCACTCTGGAGCATCAGCCGGAATACAGTGTGCTGCGCACACCTGCAAGCCCGAGCTACTATTTTGGTAACGCCCTGGCCTTGCATGGGTCGCTGGAAACCAGGGACAGGGTCGGCTGGGAGGCCGAATTCAGGGCGGTTTTTCCCGATCAGGCTGTCACTCGCCACCGAACCTTTATCTGGACACCGACGCATTCAACGGCTGAGGCAGAGTGTCGTCAGACCTTCGAAGATGTCGGCTATAAATTCAATGAAACCCATGTGCTTACCCTGCCCCCTGGCCAGACAATCAGGCCGCTGGAGGTCCAGAAAGGCTTCGATATTAGGCCCCTGTCCGGTTCGGACCATTGGCAACAGTGGCTGGAGATGGAATTGGTCGGTCGCGAGCCGGGCCATGCTGAAGAGGATTATCGGCTCTATCTGGAGACTCGCCAGCACAACTACAGAGCGCTGGAAGCAGCCGGCCATGGGCAATTCCTGGGTGCCTTTGCCGGCCATCTATTAATTGGCGCTGCCGGCATCTACCATTATCAGCGTCTGGCTCGGTTTCAGTACGTTCGGGTGATTGGCGGCTGGCAAGGCCGTGGTATTGCCAAGCAACTGTTGGCGCAGTTGTCGAACTGGGTAAAACCCCATGCGGATACGCAGATCATCCTGGCCGATGCCAATTACCATGCGACTCAGCTCTATCAGAATCTGGGGTTTGGCGTGACCGAGCACGAGGCGTCACTCTGTTGGTGGCCCAAGGACGAATGACCGAGGGCGCCACTCAGTGCGCTTCGCCCTGCCCCATGGCCTCGCGATGGTGTCTGCGGCACACGGAAACGTAACGATCATTGCCGCCAATCACGACCTGGTCACCCTCGCTGATGGGCTGGCCGTTCTCGTCGAATCGCAGCACCATGGTGGCCTTGCGGCCGCAATGACAAACAGTTTTCAATTCCGACAGTTTGTCAGCGATGGCCAGTAAACGCTCGGACCCGGGAAAGAGGTTGCCGAGAAAATCCGTACGGATGCCATAGCAAAGCACGGGCACATCAAAATCATCGGCGATGGCCGCCAACTGGTCGACCTGCGCCCGCGTCAGGAACTGGGCTTCATCGATCAGTATGCAGTGAGCAGGCTCGCTGTCGTCCTTGAACCAGGCCAGCAGATCGGTGCTCTCGTCAAAGGTGTCTGCGGACTTTTCAAGCCCGATGCGGGAACTGATGCAGCCCAGGCCGTATCGATCATCAATACGGGCGGTCAATAACCGGGTTTTCATGCCACGTTCGCAGTAGTTGTGGTCTGATTGCAGCAAAGAAGTGGATTTTCCAGCGTTCATTGCCGAATAATAAAAGTAGAGTTGGGCCATGAGATTCCCGGTGCAGGAGGTTTTATTCGGTTGCAGACTTCGAAATAATAACGGCTTTTAGCAAGCCCGCCTACCAACAAAGGGAAGACCATGCGCATCATTTCGTTCAATATCAATGGTATACGTGCCCGCCTCCACCAGCTTGAAGCACTGCGCAGCACCTGGAACCCGAATATCCTCTGCCTGCAGGAGATCAAGGTTCATGATGACATCTATCCCCACGAGTCGGTTCAGGACGCCAGTGGCCTGCAATCGGTCACCTGGGGGCAAAAAGGCCACCACGGTGTTGCCACCCTGACCCGCCAGGCACCGGTGGATGCGCAAAAAGGCTACCCTGGTGATGAAGCAGAGGCGCACAAACGCATGCTGATTACCCGCCATGCACTGGCCGATGGTCGTACCCTGACGGTGTTGAACGGCTATTTCCCTCAGGGTGAGAACATCAAGCATGAAACCAAATGGCCCGCCAAACGCCGCTTCTATGCGGACCTTATTGACTGGTTAAAGGCCAATGCACAACCGACTGACCCCATCATTGTATTGGGCGATTTCAACATCGCACCGGTGGACGAAGACATCGGCATCGGTGTCAAGAACGCTCAGCGCTGGCTCAGAGAAGGCAAATCGGCATTTCAACCCGAAGAGCGAGGCTGGTTTGAGCAGTTAAGAGGCTGGGGCTTTACCGACAGCTATCGTCATCTTTACCCGAGCAAGAACGATGAATTCAGCTGGTTTGACTACCGCTCCAAAGGCTTCGACGATGATCCCAAACGCGGGCTGCGCATTGATCACATCCTGGTCACAGAACCACTAGTGCCACTGATTCAAAGCGCAGGCATCGACTATCAGACACGCGCCATGGAGCGCCCTTCAGACCATGCGCCGGTTTGGCTGGACCTTGATCTGGAACTGGTCTGACTTGGTTTTTTGTCTACACGGTAGACTTTAGAGACCCCTGTGGGGCCTCTAAAACGGGCATTACTCCTGAGAGAGCCTTTCAAGGTGGTAACCCTGATCATCCACCAGCGCTTTGGCATGCTTATGGTCGGTGACCACAGTGCGTGATGCCTGTTCCGGGTCAAAGTGATTGGCAGCAACCGCCTTGACCTGCTCTGGTGTAACTGCCAACAGGGCTTCACGATAGGCCTTGCGGAACTCATCGGTGCGTCCGAACAATTCACTGCGGAAGGCCTGTTTGGCTTCGCCTGCGGGCGAGCCCGGCTTGTCCATGGAACCGATCACGCCAAGAATGGACGATTCGACCTGAGCGGCAGTTGCGCCCTCCTTCCGAATCCAGTCAATGCTGGCGTCGAAATCCTTCAGGGTGCCGTCGATGCGCGGGTCTCTATAGGAGAAAAAGCGGAAGGTGCCGGTGTTGCTGTCATGGCTGGCGCCGCCGCCATAGGCCCCGCCCTGCTCTCTTATGGTCCGGTGCAGGAAGTTGTCTCGCAGTATGCCGCCGAGTACCGTTAGCGCGGCTGAATCCGGATGCTCCGGCAGCACCGTCGGATAGGCCGCCGCGCAGAAGTTGACCTGAGTGTTGACACTCCAGACTGTGTTCTGCCTTGTGGTATCTGCCTGAGCGGTCTGGTCTTCGGTGGTCAACTGGTCGGTGCGGCTGGCCAGTCCTTGTTCATGCAGAATGCCCGCCAGTCGATCCAGCTCATGGGGTTCGGCAACCAGTACGGCATGAGCCGACTGTTGTTTCACCTTCTCGTGCAATTGGCTCAAGTCCGCCAATAGTTGTTCCAGTTGGCTGTCTTCGCTGTTAATTTGATCCAGCAGCGCTTTCAGTCGGCGCGTCGCCGGCAAGCCACCCATGCTGTAACCGAGCGCATTTGCCCTGTTGTGGTAAGCGCTGGCACTCTGCATGGCCAGCACATGGCCCTGGCCGGTCACGCTTTGCTGACGGCGGGCGCTCATCTGAGTCAACAGATCCCGCACGCGGCTTGCTTCATCGAAGCGCGGGCGCGTCCAGTGTTGGGTCAGTATTTGCGTCAATTCGTCCAGGTGCCTTACCAGAGCGCGGCCGCCCAGTACCAGGTAGCCGGCCACACTGTCGGCCGAGTTCACCGGGTTGCGTATTTGACTGGACAAACCAACACTGCCGGTTCGGGCAGCCTGCCATTGCTGCATCTGCAGGTAATCTTTATCGCCTGCGCCGAGTTCGGTCAGAAGCTGGGTATAGAGCGGTAATAGGGTCAGTTCTTTTTCGGATAAGACTGGCAATGGCAAATACCATTGCTGGTAGGCGAGGCCGTTTGTGCCGGCCTCATAGCCGGTAATGGTGCCGGTCAGGCGAGGCTTGATGCGTTTTACGTCGGGTTTAACGTCTTCCAGGGTTACCTTGGGCAGCAAACCGATGTCGTCTTCCTGCTCCTGGCGTTGTTTCAATGCTGCCGCCTGAGTCACGATCTGTTGTTTTTCGCTGTCGCTGAGTGTTGCCTGGGTGCGCGCCAGCCGTGCGGCTTCATTGTCGAGCTGACGTTGATGCAGTTCCGGATCTGGCCGCATTGTCAGGCGTACACGGTGAACGTTGTCCAACAACAAGCGACGCACCAGGCCGGGAATGTAGTCCGGGTCCTTGCTGAGCTCCCGCAGTTTTTCCAGAGCGGGGTCGATGTCGAGGGCATCCATTACCGAGCCACCATGGGTGGCGGCACCGATGACCGAAAAGATGAGCTGCAAGCCATAGGGGTGGCTATCACCGGTGATTTCGCGCTGCGATAACTCAAGCTGGTGCAGCATGGCTTCGACTTCCTCATGAGGCACTCCCTGCTCGGCAACTTCCGCCAGGGTGTCCAACACCAGTTGCTCGAAGCCTTCAGCCTTGTCCGGGTCACTGCCTTCGAGGCCGCAGACAAACATCATTTCCCGGTTGGAATCTTCCAGGCCGCACATCGGTGAAGGGTTGGTACCAAGCTCGGTGTTTTCCAGTGCCTTGCGCAGTGGCGAGGCGCTGTTATCAAGCAGCACATCGCTGAGCAAGTGCGCCTCGAGTTGCGCAAAGAGGTCGGTCGATTCGCCCAACAGCCAGCCATACACATGGTGGGTTTTCTGTTTCAGGTCACCCGGCTCGGCGGCATAGGCTTCCTCTACCCTCAGTGTATGGGTAAATCGCTTCTCCAGCGGCACTTCCAGTTTATGTTCCAGCGCCTGGAAGCGGTGCAAGGCCTGATCGTGCATGCGTTGCTGAACATCGGCCGCAGGGCGATCACCAAAGGTGAAAAAGGTCGCATTGCTGGGGTGGTAATGCAGTTTATAGAAGGACTTGAGCTGTTCGTAAGTCAAATCAGTGATGGCTTCAGGGTCGCCACCGCTGTTGTAATGATAGGTGTTGTAAGGGAACAAATAGCGCTTGATGTTCTGGTACAACTGGCTGACCGGAGAGCTCATCGCGCCTTTCATCTCATTGAACACCACGCCCTTATACACCAGTGGCGTATCAGGATTGTCGGCCTCGGTAAACTCGAGGCGATGACCTTCCTGCAGAAAATCCAGCTCGTTCAGGTTGGAGAAGAAAACAGCATCCAGGTAAACCGACAAGAGGTTTTCGTAGTCCTTACTGTTTTCGCTGGCAAAGGGGTAAGCCGTCCAGTCGCTGCTGGTCATGGCGTTCATGAAGGTATTAAGCGAGCGCCGGATCATCATGAAGAAAGGGTCGCGAACCGGGTATTTCTCACTGCCGCACAGGGCGGTATGTTCAAGAATATGAGCCACCCCGGTGGAGTCGGTCGGCATGGTGCGCAAGGCCACCATAAAGACGTTTTCCGGGTTATCACTGGCGATGTGGAAGTGATCAGCCCCGGTCTGCTTGTGACGGTAGTGTTCAAGGGTGACGTTCAGAGATTCTATCGGACGCGCCTCGATGGGTTCGAAGGCGGCATGGGCATTCAAAGTCATAGGTTTCCACTGCATCGACTATTATAGAGGTCATGATGAGGTTCTTCGGCTGGCAAGCAAGGCTTTTCTGAGAAATTTTCACGCTGTTTGCCTGCTATTGGCCTTTATCCCTCTGTCAGTTCCCGTAGAATAGCGGCCCTTTTGAAAGGGTACTGAGGGCAGAATGTCAGAATTTGTTCAAGGCCAGCGCTGGTTGGCAGACGGGGAGCCCGAATTGGGCCTGGGTATGGTGCAATCCTTTGACGACCGCACCATTACGCTCTACTTTCCCGCGTCCGACACCGAGCGATGTTACGCGCTAAAGCAGGCCCCTTTAACCCGAGTTCGTTTCGAAGCGGGCGAGACCATCGACCGGCGCAGCAAGGGCAAGGTAGATGTCAAGGTCGTACATGAATTGAACGGCCTGCTGGTCTATGAGGTAACGTCCGGTGACATGGTACCCGAGACCGAACTCGGCGATACCCTGGCACGCAACAATCCCCTGACAAGGTTGATGACTGGCCAGACAGACCATCCCAGTTGGTTCGCCTTTCGTTCCAGGCTCAATGCGGGCTATCAGTCCATCTGGAATGCGCACTTGAACGGCCTGCTGGGCACACGCTCCACGCTACTGCCGCATCAACTTTATGTGGCCCAACAGGCCACCGAACGCACCCGTGTGCGTGCCCTGCTGTCTGATGAAGTCGGTCTGGGCAAGACCATAGAGGCCGGGCTTATCATCAACCGGTTACGCCAACAGGGCCGTGCCAGCCGTGTGCTGATCGCCGTGCCCGATGCGCTGGCCGCTCAGTGGCTGGTCGAACTGGTACGACGTTTTTCGATCCATCCTGAGCTGTATCAGGACAACGAACACGATTTCAGCCTCGGCCAGGTGCACCTGATCCCTCACTCTTTATTGACCGACCCTGAAGAAATGGTATGGATCACGCCTCAGGAGTGGGACATCCTGGTGATTGATGAAGCCCACCATCTGAATATGGATGAGGCGGATCTGGATGAAACCACCTCCTGGCTGGCCCTGGCCAAGCGCACCCCGCATCTGCTGTTGCTGACCGCTACGCCAGAACAGCTGGGCCACGAAGCCCATTTCAAACGGTTGCAACTGCTGGACGCCTCCCGTTTTGTCAGTTTCGAACAGTTTCAGGCCGAAGAGCAGCAGTTCCGCGCACTCTCGGAGCTGGCGAAGCAGTTATACGACGAAGAACCCGCTAAAACTGTGCAGCCCGCCCTTGCTGAGCTTGGCATAGAATGGCACGAGGATCATCGCCGCGCCCTCGGTGAAGTCCTGGACCGTCATGGCACTGGCCGCGCCGTCTATCGCAATACTCGACGTGGTATTGATGGTTTCTACCCCAGGGTTGCCCATGCCCACCCGGCACTGGATGACGAGGACCGCCTCAGTTGGCTGGTGGAATGGCTCAAGGCCGATCGCTCACGCAAGACATTGCTGATTACGCAAAGCGCGGAAACAGCGCAGGAGCTTACCCATTTTCTGTGGCATGGAAACGGCATTGAGGCCACGGCCTTTCACGAGGGCTTGAACCTGATCGAACGCGACCGGGCCGCAGCACACTTTGCGGAAAGCACCGAAGCCGCTCAGATTCTGGTCTGTTCCGAGATTGGCGGCGAAGGCCGCAATTTTCAGTTCTGTCATCATCTGATTCTCTGGGACATTCCGGCACATCCCGATGTTCTGGAGCAACGCATCGGGCGGTTGGATCGCATCGGCCAGAGCGAAACCATTCAGGTGCACCTGCCTTTTGTGGCCGCTTCCGATGATGCCCTGCGGTACCGCTGGTACCACGAAGTATTGGGATGCATAGAACAGTTGCAGCCAGCAGCCGGCCCAGTACACGAGCGTTATGCAGACGCCTGGATGGCTCAGCCGGAAAACCCGGGACTGGAGGCCGAAATCAGAGCTGAAGTGGCGCGATTGAACGAGGAACTGGAACAAGGCCGCGATGTCATGCTGGAGCTGAACTCCTGCAGACAGCCCGATGCCGATGAACTCACCTTGCGCATTGAAGCGCTTGAAGCAACCACAGCAGAGACGGTTGTAGAGCAGGCGGCCGAGCTTCTCAATCTGCATTTTGAGGCCATAACCGAAGGTGTCTGGGAGCTCATTCCATCGGACAACATGATGATTCCGGTCATTCCCGGCATACCAGAGGGTGGCGCCCTGGTAACCTTTGATCGGGGCACCGCACTCAAGCGCGAGGATGTGCTCTTTGTTTCGTGGGAGCACCCCTTGATCCTGGGGCTATTGGACATCCTGAACAGCTCTGAGTTGGGTCAGGCCAGTGTCGCCCTTCTCGAAACCAGCCAGGTGCCAGCCGGCCAACTACTGTTGGAGATGCACTGGCAAGTCAGCATTCCAGAGCGTGTCGCCCATGCGCTAAAACCCTGGGTCAATAACAGCCTGATTCGCACCCTGATGCTGGAAGGCGGCACCACTGACCTCGCCACGGCGTTGTCCGAGCAAGCGTTGGAGCCGCAAATTCGTACTTTGCCCAAGAAAACTGTGCGTCAACTGGTGCAAAGTGCCAAATCACGACTGAACGCCATATACGAAGCCTCACTGGGCCACGCCCATCAACGGTACGACGTTGAAATTGAGCAGGCGCGTCAGGCTCTGCGCGCCAGCCACGAAGCCAGAATAGAGCGAACGCGCTACCTGGCCAGCGTTAACCCCATGGTGACTGAAAGTGACGTCAGCAAAGCCGAAATGCAGGCCGAAATGTACGACAGCGCCTGGGACGATGTTGAACTGGTCGCTGTCGGTGTGCGTATGATTTTGTGTGCGCCACCAGGAACTTTGTGATGTGGTTGGCGCTGACGCAAACCAGGCGTTCTTTCTGGCCACAAATACCGATTTTGACTGGCGGGAACACCAAACCTGGTTTAATGTGAATTGGACCCTTCACGGTAAACAAGAAGAACAATATGAAGGAAACCATAATAATAGAACGGGACATTCCTGGTCTGGCGCGTGTTGTTTTGAACAAGCCAGAAACCGGGAACGCCTACGACGACGAACTGATCTGCACCCTGGTGACCGCACTCGACGATCTGGCGGGCGACCCGGAACTCAAGATGGTCTGGCTGTCTGGCAAGGGCGCTCATTTTTGCACAGGTCCGGACCGGCAGTGGCTGGAACGCCGGAAACAGGTCGGGCGTGCGGAGCATTACCAGGACGCTGAGCAACTCGCACGGTTGCTCGCCACACTCTATCACTTCCCTGCCCCCGTGCTGCTGACGCTGCGCGGCGACGTGAACGCAGCCGCTGTCGGCATCGCCTGCTGTTGCGATCTGGTGTTAGCCAGCGAGCACACCTCCTTTTGCATAACGGAATCTCTGTTTGGTCAGGTGCCTGCCTTAAGTAGCCCCTATCTGGTTAAAGCGCTGGGGGAGAGAGCAGCAACCTATTACGCCTTGACTGGCGACAGCATTGACGCCTACACCGCAACCCGGCTGGGGTTGATCAATCGCCTGATTCCCGGGGATGAACTGGATGCTTACGCCGATGTGCTGGTCAATTCGATGTTGGCGCGCAGTGTAGACTCGCTACGCACCACCAAACAAGTGCTGCATCTGGCCGCCAATGAAACCTATGATGACGATTTGATCGAGACGGTTATTGATTGCTCGACAGACGTACGTTTCCAGGTGAGCGAGAGCCGACGCCAATCGGCGGCCAGCAATAAACAATAGTGGTACAGACTAACGCTCCAGTGCCGCAGCCAGAAACGGAATCATCTGGCGCATGACCTCGTCGATACCGGAATCTTCTCCGGTGTCAGCGATCGCCATATCTCGCAACACTTCGATGCTGGACATGGTAAATACACAGGCACCGATGGCGAAATGAATGCGCCAGAAGATCTCACGTTGAGACAATTCCGGGTGTGCGTTGCGCAAATAAAGTATGAAGCGACTGTATGTTTCGTTGTAGTTCTCACGAAGAAATCGTCGCAAATGCCCCTGAGCCTGAGTGTAAGCCAGGCCCAGCAAGCGCATGAATACAGAAAGCTTGTTGGCATTGCCGGTCAAATGCACACCGGTAAGCATGGTATTGGCCAACACGCCCAATACATCATGCAGGTTGGGCTGCTGGTTACTGGCCACCAGAGCATTCAATTCTTTATCGAGCTTATTGCAGAACGGCGTCAGGAAGCGAGCAAAGACAGCCTGGATCAAGTCTTTTTTGGAGCCGAAGTGATAGTTTACGGCAGCCAGATTAACTTTGGCACGCGTCGTAATCATGCGCAACGACGTTTCTGAAAACCCCTTCTCGGCAAACAACTGTTCGGCAGAATCCAGAATGCGGGTGACGGTATCGGCCTGGCTCATTCAGTACTTCACTTCTCTTATAAGACAACTGGGTTTCGTTCTACTGTTTAAAACGATCGTTTAAAACAGGAATATAACCGATTTACCGAAAAAAACCAGTCGATTTACTGAGTTTGGCGTGATCACCGGCCGCGAAATAGCGGGACAAGCAGCGGGATGGCCTATCACCTACTGTCAATGACAGGTATAGTGACTCTCAACCCCCCGAGCGATGCTTGAAAAGCCGGGAAATGCCTATAATATTAACATCGACTCAACTTAAGGAGGTTTGCCTATGGCCGACTATCAGAATACTGCTACGCACCGTCAAGACTCCGCGTTAGCGACCAATAAAGTGCTGCGCAACACCTACGCTCTATTGTCCATGACACTGGTCTTCAGTGCGGTTACTGCCATGATCGCCATGGCGCTGAACCTGCCACACGGAGCGGCCTTGATCATGATGATTGCCGCTATCGGCATCATCTGGTTCGTGCTACCAAAAAGCGTTAACTCCAGCATGGGTCTGGTGTGGACTTTTGTCTTCGCAGGCTTGATGGGTGCCAGTCTTGGCCCGATCCTGAACGCCTACCTGGCATTGGCCAATGGTCCTTCGATTGTGGCTCAGGCGCTGGGCGGTACAGCCATCGTAACCTTCTCCTTGTCTGCCTATGCAGTCACAACGAAGAAGGACTTCAGTTTCCTCGGTGGCTTTATCATGATCGGCCTTATCGTCGCTCTGGTAGCTATCGTTGCTAACCTGTTCTTCAGCATTCCGGCTCTGAGCCTGGCCATTTCGGCTGGTGTGGTACTGCTGATGTCGCTGTTTATCCTCTTTGATACCAGCCGCATCGTTAACGGGGGCGAGACCAACTACATTCGCGCCACCGTTTCCCTGTACCTGAGTATCTACAACATCTTTATCCACCTGTTGTCCCTGATTGGCGCTCTGAGCCGCGACTAAGCGACTCGAACAGCACTAATCCGAAATGTAAGAAAGGCCGCCTTGTGCGGCCTTTTTTTATGATGACCTTATCGGCTGCTATCTTAACGAGCCATGTCGCTGTGTTAGACTTTCCGCCATGAACATTCAAATCAACGTCTATGCCTCACCCTGGAACCAACAGACCTGTCTGGACGCCCTCGCCTTCAGTCAGGCCGCTGTGGCTTCGGGCCATCAGCTCGTTAGGGTCTTTTTCTTTATGGATGGCGTCTACAACGGCATTCGCAGCCAGGCGCCTGCCACCGATGAACCCGATATTCTGGCGCAGTGGCAAAGCCTGAAGCAAAACGCTCAATGTGAACTGCTGTTGTGCGTGGCGGCCAGCGCCAACCGAGGCTTGTTGAGCGCCGCCGAAGCGAAGCGACAATTGAAAGACACTGCCACCGTCGCTGAAGGGTTTGAGTTGGTGGGCCTGGGCCAATGGGCTCTGGGTTATGGCGAATGCGACAGGGTGGTGTCCTTCCGATGAGCGATGCCCCCTACGAAACTGTGGTATTGGTCACCTGTGCGCCTTATCAGGGGCGCAAGAGCGAAGAAGTTCTGGAAGCCGTCATGAGTCTCGCTTTGTTTGACCGCTCCCATGCGGTTGTATTCTGGGACCAGGGGCTGGAATGGCTGGTTGATGGACAGTCCCCTGCACAAGGCAAGAACCTGTCTCGCCAATTGGCGGCACTGCCGCTCTATGGCAGTGAGGCGCTGTTTTACTGTGAAGAACATCGCGAGGCAGGCTGGCAAGCTCAACCAGGCTCTGATGTTGCAACGCCTCTGACAGTGCAATCCATCGCTCAGACATTGCGTCAAGCTCGCTACATTGAGGTGTTTTGATGACAACGCTGCTTACCCTGACTCAGCCATTAACGGATCGTCAGCAGCAATTGCTGCAACTCTGGCTGCAGCCCGAAGACCACTTGTTGGTACGCGAAGATGCCCGCACCATGGCACGTGTGCCCTGCCCCTTTGCGCTCAATGCCTGTATCCGAGCCGAAGATGCAGCGCGCATTGGCGGTATCCTGCATCCGGATTGGCAGGTCATCGACGATGCGGCCTGGGTATCCCTGGTAGAACAGAACCAGCCAGTGGTGACCTGGTAAATGACCTTGATGCAATTGGAAACGGATCACCTCGGGTTTCTCAAGAACGCACGCGACTGGAACGAAAATTGGTGCGCAGAACGAGCTCGTGAACAAGGGCTGACCCTGTCCGAATCAGACTGGCAGATTATTGCAGCTCTGCGCGCCTTCTATTTCGAATACGATCTGTCGCCCGCCATGCGACCACTGGTCAAACACCTGAAGAACCAGTTTGGCGCAGAGATTGGCAACAGCATCTACTTGATGCGACGCTTCGGAGAGAGCCCAGCACGCATTCTGGCGCTGCTGGCTGGGCTGCCGAAACCCAAAAACTGCCTTTAGAGCCCGATCATGACCGAAGAATTCCAGTTTCCCGCCATCATTCGCGCCCTGGGGCGAGGCAAAAACGGTTCGCGCTCGCTGACGCGAGATGAAGCCGAGTTCGCCATGCGCAGCATACTGGCCGATCAGGAAACCCCCGCCCAATTGGGCGCTTTTCTGATGTTGATGCGGGTGAAGGAAGAAACCGCTGAGGAGCTGGCGGGCATGGTCGCAGCGGTTCGAGCCTGCTTGTCCGAATGGTCTGGCGCCTCAATTGACCTGGACTGGCCAGCCTACGCGGGCAAGCGACGTCAACCCTCCTGGTATCTATTGGCAGCTCAGACCCTGTCCAGAGCAGGCTATCGACTTTTTATGCATGGTGGCGGTGAGCATACCCCGGGCAGGCAATACGCACGCACTGTCTGCCAGGCATTGGACTTGCCGGTTGCCGAGAACTGGCTCCAGGCACAACAGTTAACGCTGCATCACAACCTGGTTTACAGCCCATTGGCGCACTTCGCACCCAAGCTGTCCCACATCATCGACATGAAGGCCGAATTGGGTCTGCGCTCGCCGGTCAATACCCTGGTGCGCAACATCAATCCGGGCCAGGCCCGTGTCAGCCTTCAGGGCATGTTCCATCCCGGTTATCAGGCCTTGCATCACGATACGGCGGCAAATCTGGGCGACACCTATAATCTGGTCCTCAAAGGTGACAGTGGGGAGTTTGAAGTTCGGCCAGACTCGGACAGCACCTTGCTTGTTTTAAGCCCGGGGCACGAAACCAGCCTGACGCTTCCCAAACGCTTACAGCGGCGATCGGTGCGACCAGAGGCCCCAACCCTCGAAGCCTTGACAGACCTTTGGCAGGGTAAACAAAGCGACCCCTATGGTGAAGCGGCCGTCCTGGCAACCCTGACGCCCTTGCTGATGGTGCTGGATCAGGTGGACCTCGCCACGGCTGAGCAGAAAGCCGAGCAACTCTGGAGCGCCAGGCACCATCAATAATCAGGCGGTTCCTGCGATCCAGAACTGGCACGTTAATTGATATAACCTCCTCATAAGGACAAAAGGCTACGGACAGCGCCTCAAATTGCACCTTGATGGTTCAAATTTGAACAATGACTGCATCAAAACAGTGAGGAGAACCGAGACATGACTGACCCTGCTTCGTTTACTCTGGGAGATCGCCAACAACGCTGGCTGATGGCGACGGTGTTTTTTATCGGCGTACTGTTGTTGCTGGTGGCTGTGTCTGTCCTCGGGGCCGCGCTGCTTGGTCTTGTACCCGCCGAAAGTGCGAACTTCGGGCTGGCTCCGCTGATCAGTGGCATCGCTTCCGTTCTGGCGGCACTCTACCTTGCTCCTTGACCCTCCAGAGTCCTGCTTCTGTCGCAAGTCAACCCATCACTATTGTCCCTTGATCTGGACCAGGTTTTAACGACGTTCTAACCTGACCCAGATCAACACCCCTCCTTCTGGTACCCCCTAAGCTTACAAACAGGCTGTCTACTTTTTATACGCGGAGGCCGGTGACCTCGGCCAAGGGGGCTCCAATGACTTACAAAACAATAGAAAAAGGCGCTGTCGATGCTGCCTGTGTAATGCAGGACTATCAGCTCGAGTATCAGAAGTTTCATTGGGAACAAGCCGAACAGGCACTGGCGGGTTTGCCCGAGGGAGGCTTGAACATCGCCTTCGAAGCGGTGGACCGGCATCTGAATACGGATGTAGCAGAAAAAGCCGCTTTAACGTTTTTATCACGAAACTCAACGGATATTGAACACAGCCTGACCTACCAGCAATTGGCGGAGCAGAGCAGTCGTTTTGCCAGCGCATTGCAGCAAATGGGGCTCAAACCTGGAGATCGGGTATATTGCCTTGCAGGGCGCATTCCTGAACTCTTCATTACCGCCCTGGGTACACTCAAGTTCGGTGGTGTTTTCTCGCCACTCTTCTCTGCGTTTGGCCCGGAACCTATCCGCTCTCGCCTGGAAATCGGTCAGGCATCGGTTCTGGTAACAACTGAAAAACTCTATCAGAAAAAACTGGCCACCTGGCTGCTGGAGCTCGACTTTCTAAAGCATTGTCTGGTAGTTACAGAGCCCGAGCACACTGCCCCTGCCGGCACAGAATCCTTTCATACCCTGCTTCAACAGGGTGATCCGGGCTATCAATGCCACCCCACTCGCCCAGAGGATCCTGCACTGTTGCACTTTACCAGCGGCACTACCGGGAAGCCCAAGGGTGCCTTGCATGTTCATCAGGCCGTGGTAGCGCATCGAATGACTGCACAATTTGCATTGGATCTTAGACAGGACGACATCTATTGGTGCACGGCGGATCCGGGTTGGGTCACAGGTACCTCTTACGGCATCCTGGCCCCTCTGACTCTAGGTGCTACCTTGATCATTGATCCTGCAGACTTTGATGCCGAGCGCTGGTACAGCATTCTTCAGGACCGGGGCGTTACCGTCTGGTATACAGCACCCACTGCTATTCGCATGTTGATGAAGTACGGCACCGAATTGCCTCAACAAGTTGATTTAACCGCACTGCGGCACATGGCCAGCGTTGGTGAGCCCTTGAACCCAGAGGCCGTTGTCTGGGGTACCAAAGCTCTGGGCAAGCCTTTTCACGATAACTGGTGGCAGACGGAAACTGGCGGCATCATGATTGCCAACTACCCTTGCTTGCCCATCAAACCGGGCTCCATGGGCAAACCGATGCCGGGTATAACTGCTGCTATAGCGCGTCGAACTGATGCAGGTATTGAATGGGTTGACGCGCCCGGAGAGGCCGGAGAACTGGTGTTGAAAGCAGGCTGGCCCTCCATGTTCCGAAGCTATCTGCATGAAGAGGCTCGTTACCAGAAGGCTTTTCAGGACGGCTGGTATTTCACAGGTGATTTGGCCCAGTTCGACGAAGAAGGCTATTTCTGGTTTGTCGGTCGCGCCGATGATGTCATCAAATCATCCGGGCATCTGATAGGCCCCTTTGAAGTAGAAAGCGCGCTCATGGAGCACCCGGCCGTTGCCGAGGCCGGTGTGATCGGTGTACCAGACGAGCTCGGTGGAGAAGTTGTAAAAGCGTTTATTGCCTTGAAGCCTGGCTATCAGGCCAATGAAGAGCTAATTCGAGAGGTTTTAGGTCTGGCCAGAAAGCGGCTCGGACCTGCTGTGGCTCCCAAGAGTATAGAGGTACGCGACAACTTGCCCAAAACACGCAGCGGCAAGATCATGCGACGTCTGTTGAAGGCCCGGGAGTTGGGTCTGCCCGAAGGCGATATCTCAACCATGGAGGGAAACAACGAATGAGTACCCATCTGGAAGCGTCACAAATTGATGAAACACCGGTAAAACACCGGGAAAAGCTGCGACTCAGTCGTGATCATCTATTGTCCTTGCTCAGCAACATGGTGCGCATTCGCCGAATGGAAGAGCGATGTGCTGAACTCTATACTCAGGAAAAGATTCGCGGCTTTCTGCATCTCTACATCGGTGAAGAGGCTGTAGGAACGGGGGTTATGGCCAACCTTGGGGCAGAAGATGCGGCCGTGGGAACCTATCGTGAGCATGGCCATGCCTTGCTTCAGGGTGTTCCCATGAACGCCATCATGGCCGAGATGTATGGCAAGTATTCAGGCTGTAGCCTTGGCCGTGGCGGTTCCATGCATCTGTTCGATGCAGAGCACCGCTTTTACGGGGGCAATGCCATCGTCGGGGGTGGTTTGCCGCTGGCCGTCGGCCTGGCCCTTGCCGACAAGTTGCAGGGTCGCAATCGGGTTACGGTGTGCTTCTTTGGCGAAGGGGCCAGTGCCGAAGGGGTCTTTCATGAAAGCCTCAATCTGGCCTCATTGTGGCAATTGCCTGTGCTCTTTGTTTGTGAAAACAATCTCTATGCCATGGGTACGGCCTTATCTTTGTCACAGGCTCAGACTGATATCTACCGTAAAGCCGAATCCCACAATGTTGCCGCCAGCTCTGTTGATGGCATGAATGTGGTCGACGTGGATGCCGCTGCCAAAATTGCTGTAGAACATATCAAACAGGGTAATGGCCCATATTTCCTGGAATGCCATACCTATCGATTTCGTGCCCACTCGATGTTCGACCCTCAGTTGTATCGGGACAAGGCCGAAGTCGAAACCTGGAAAAACAAGGACCCCATCAACCAGTTAAGGGACTGGATGATGCATAGCGCCTTGCTGAATGAAGAACAATGGTCACAACTGGAAAACAAGGTGGTTGAGGAAGTGGAGGCAGCCGTTGCCTTTGCCGAAGCAGCTCCCTGGGAGCCTGTTGAAAACTTGACCGAGCATCTGCTAAAGCCTCTGCCTGAGCCACTGGTACCGCCGCCCAACAAGCTGACACATGACCAGGAGTTGACCTACCGGGATGCCTGCCGCCTTGCCATTCAGGAGGCCATGCAGGCAGATGAACAAGTTTTCCTGATGGGTGAGGATGTTGGCCACTATGGTGGCTGCTATGCGGTCACCAAGGGCTTGTTGGCAGAATTTGGAGAGAAGCGCATACGTGATACGCCACTTTCCGAGGATACATTCACCGGTGCAGGCATTGGCGCAGCCCTGGGGGGAATGAAGCCAATCGTCGAAATCATGTCTGTCAATTTCAGTTTGCTGGCCATGGATCAGATCGTCAATACGGCTGCGGCGTTGTTGCATATGTCGGGGGGCCAGTTCCATGTGCCCCTGGTCATTCGCATGGCAACCGGGGCGGGCCGGCAACTCGCTGCACAACATTCACACAGCCTTGAACACTGGTATGCCCACGTTCCCGGCTTAAGAGTCTTGACCCCGGCAACCCATCAGGATGCACGTTATATGCTCTGGGCTGCCCTTCAGGACCCCAATCCAGTGCTGATTTTTGAGCATGTACAGTTGTATAACCGCAAAGATCAACTTGAGGATGTGCCAGAAGGTGTTGATTTGGACAAGGCTGCCATTCGCCGGCCCGGAAAAGACATCAGCCTGATCACCTATGGTGCCAATCTGTACAAGGCACTGGAGGCGGCCGATGCTCTGAAACAGGAGGGCATCGATGCCGAAGTCATCGATCTACGTGTATTGCGCCCACTGGACGAAGCGACCCTGCTTGAGTCCATCGCCCGTACGCACCGAGCATTAATCATTGATGAGGCCTGGAAAACCGGTGGCATGTCCGCCGAAATCAGCGCCCTCTTTGCCGAGAAAGCCTTCTGGGAGCTGGATGCCCCAATTGCTCGCCTGGGGGCCTGCGAAGTGCCGATACCGCACGCTGCACATATGGAGGCGGCGGCTTTACCCCAGGTTGATGAGATCGTCCGTTTGGCGGGTCAACTGGTTCGGAGTGCCCCATGAGCGACTTTTTGATGCCCTCACTTGGCGCCGATATGGACAGCGCCACTCTGGTGGAATGGCTTGTCAAGCCGGGTGATTCGGTCAAGCGTGGCGACGTTATTGCTGTCGTCGAGACGGCGAAGGGTGCCATAGAGATTGAAGTGTTTGAAAGCGGCGTGGTCGATGCACTGTTGATCGAAGTGGAAACGGAAATAGACGTAGGCACCCCACTGGCACGTATTCGCGGTGCTCAGCAGAGCGCTGAACCCCCTGTTTCGTCGCCACCAATGGAAGCGCCTTCAGTCGCTTCGCCGGTTGAAGCAAAGGCAGCAACCGAGCCTGAGGAAACTGAGGCTGATCAGCTTATCGCTCCGCACCCCTCGCCCTCTTCTGGAGAGCGCCTGCGTGCTTCGCCGCTTGCCCGAGCAAGGTCGAGCCAGCAGCAACTGGACCTTGAGCAGATGAAGGGTTCAGGGCCGGCAGGCGCCATATTGGCTAGAGATCTTCCTGCTGACAATCAAGCGTCTGAAGCGGTGAGCAGAAAGGCGGGCAAGCTGGGTTTTGATCCCGGTGCAATGCGTAAGGCCATTGCCAGTGCCATGGCACGCTCCAAACGGGAGATACCACACTACTATTTGCAAAACCGGTTCGATATGTCGGCCGCTGTCACCTGGCTGGCTGAATACAATGCCGGTCAGGAGCCAGCACAGCGACTGATTCTCTCCGCGCTGTTGCTGCGTGCTACGGTTCTGGCGCTGCAGTCTTATCCGGAATTCAACGGATTCTGGCAAGATGAGGCATTCCAACCCAGTACTGACATCCATCTGGGGATGGCCATTAACATTCGCAGTCTGGGCCTGATCACCCCTGCACTGCGTAATCTGGAACAGGCCTCCCTGGCGGAGGTCATGCTGAAACTTCAGGATGTCACCAAAAGAGCGCGTAACGGCGGCTTACGCAGTTCTGAAGTTGGCACGGCAACCCTGACAGTTACGGCTCTGGGAGAACGAGGTGTCGACAGCGTCTTTGGCGTGATATTCCCGCCTCAGGTTGCCATTCTCGGCTTTGGTCGAATGCATCGGGAGCCGGTCGCCGTCGGCGATGCGCTCGCTGTTCGCCCCATTATTCAGGCAACTCTGGCTGCTGACCATCGCGTCAGCGACGGCCATCGCGGCGCCCTCTTCCTGGATCGCATTGGTCAACTACTCAATGAACCGGCGAAATTGGCCGAGTCATCCTCAATAGATAAAGGAGCTCATCATGACTGAAAGCAGCTTGCGCTCAGCAATAATCGAAGAATTGATCAAGATAGCCCCCGATCTTGACGCCGCAGATATCGACGACGACGGTCTGCTACACGATGATTACGACCTGGACTCGATGGACTCTTTCAACCTTGCCTCGGCCATTCACCAACGCCTGGGCATCAATATCCCGGACAGCGACTTTGCTCGTCTGCAAAGTGTCGGTGACCTGGTTCGCTACCTGGCACAGAAAGCTTAAGTGTCGATTACAGGGTGAGTGGCGGTACCTGCCCATTGCAGCCTCTCGTGCAGCGATACCACTTCACCGACGATGATCAGCGTTGGCGCCCTGGGTGGATCCTGTTGAATCAGGTCCGGCATGGTGGCCAGGGTCGCGACCCAGAGCCGCTGATCTGGAGTGGTTCCCTTTTGCACCAGGGCGATGGGCGTGTCTGGCGCGCGCCCATGCTGAATCAGTTTGGTGCAAATTTTCGGCAACCCCATCAGCCCCATATAGAAAACAACGGTCTGCTGCTTGCTGGCCAGCTCTGTCCATGGCAGATCCAGGGAGCCATCCTTGAGGTGACCGGTGACAAAGCGTACCGATTGGGCGTAGTCACGATGTGTCAGCGGAATGCCGGTATAGCAGGCACAACCGGAAGCCGCTGTGATGCCCGGAACCACCTGAAACGGCACTCCATGCTCGGCCAGCAGGTCAATCTCCTCGCCACCGCGTCCAAAAATAAAGGGATCGCCCCCCTTCAAGCGCAGTACCCTTTTGCCTTGCTGGGCCAGTTCCAGCAGCGTTTGGTTGATATCAGCCTGAGGTACGGCATGTTCAGAGCGCTGCTTGCCGACGTAGAGCCTTTCTGCATCGCGCCGAACCAGATCCAGAATGGCGTCAGACACCAGTCGGTCATAGAGCACTACATCAGCCTGTTGCATCAGGCGCAGTGCCTTGAAGGTTAATAAATCCGGGTCTCCAGGCCCCGCTCCGACCAGATAGACTTCCCCGGTATGGGACACTTCCGCTCGTTGCAGTTCAGCTTCCAACAATTTTTCCGCCTGCTCCATGCGCCCAGAGTAGACATGCTCAGCGACCGTTCCGTTGAGAATTTTCTCCCAAAAATAGCGCCGGTCATCGAGCCGATCAAAACGCTGTTTGACGGCGTTGCGAAAGCGCGATGCCAATTGCGCCAAATGGCCATAACTGGCCGGTATGGTGCTCTCCAGCTTGGCGCGAATTGAGCGCGCCAGGACGGGGGCCTGGCCACTGGAGGTAATACCGATGATCAAGGGGTCACGGTCTACGATGGAGGGGAATATGACATCGCAGAGGTCTGGCGTGTCAACCACATTAACCAGCACGCCCGCAGCCCTTGCACTGTCGGCAACCAGCTGATTGACCTCGGTTTTATCTGTCGCGCTTACGACTAGCGCCATTCCTTGCACATCCTCACGCTCGAAGCGTCGATAATGGCAATCACATTGGGGCTTGCTGGCAATGCCGTCACTGATTTCGGGCGCCACCACCTTGATCTTGCATCCTGAACGTTGCAGCAAATTGATTTTTCGCACCGCAATATCGCCGCCGCCCACCACGAGAATGGGCTTGTCTTGAAAACGGTGAAACAAGGGGAAGTATTGCATCAGCAGATCACTCTCGCTGTATTGGCGTGAAGCAGGCCCCTGTTGGGGCCATTTGATGGCATCGACTGTTGACAGCTGCCGACCGACAACTGCTGCTTTAAAGCGATTGGATACCGCCCATATAGGGACGCAGCGCTTCAGGTATGATGACCCCGCCCTCTGCGGTCTGGTAGTTTTCCAGAATCGCCACCAGGGTTCTGCCGATGGCCAGTCCAGAGCCATTAAGCGTGTGCACCAGTTCCGGTTTGTTGGTTTCCGGGTTACGCCAACGCGCCTGCATGCGTCGAGCCTGGAAATCCGTCATGTTGGAGCAGGAAGAAATCTCCCTGTAGGTGTTCTGCGCCGGCAACCAGACCTCCAGGTCGTAAGTTTTTGCTGAACTGAAACCCAGATCACCACCGCACAGCAGTACCTTGCGGTACGGCAGGTCGAGCCGTTGCAGAATGGACTCGGCATGGCCAGTCAACTCTTCGAGCGCTGCCATGGAATCCTCTGGCCGAACGATGTGCACCAGTTCGACTTTCTCGAACTGATGTTGCCGAATCATGCCGCGCACATCACGACCATAGCTGCCCGCTTCAGAGCGGAAACAGGGTGTATGGGCAACAAATTTAGTGGGCATGTCTTTGGCGCTCAGGATTTCGTCGCGAACCAGGTTGGTTAATGGGACTTCTGCCGTCGGAATCAGGTAATAGCCTTGATCGGTATCCAGTTTGAACAGATCTTCTTCAAACTTCGGCAACTGACCGGTCCCGCGCAGAGATTCCTGGTTGACGATCACAGGCACATTGCACTCCAGATAACCGTGCTCGCCGATGTGAACATCCAGCATGAACTGAGCCAGCGCCCGGTGCAGGCGGGCCATTTTGCCCTGCAATACAGAAAACCGGCTGCCGGTGAGTTTGGCCGCTCGCTCAAAGTCCAGCCCGCCTACCTGTTCGCCGATGTCGACATGATCTTTCACTTGAAAGTCGAACTGTCTGGGCTCACCCCAGCGGCTGACTTCGAGGTTATCGTTTTCGTCTTTACCGGCCGGAACGCTGGCGTCGGGAACATTGGGGATGCCCTGAAGTATCTCATCCATTTCCGCCTGGAGAGCTTTCAGTTCCTGCTCCTTGGCCCCCAGTTGTTCCGCTATGGTATCAAGCGCCAACTGGACCTGAGCCTTGGCTTCATCCACAGGAACACCCTGCCCGACCAGTTGCCCGATCTGCTTGGATGCTCTTTTACGGTCTGCCTGAAGTTGCTCGGTATCCACCTGGAGTTGTTTGCGACTCGATTCCAATGCCTCAAACGCCGATCCATCCAGTATAAAGCCCTTCACCTTCAATTGAGTGGTCAGGGTATCGATGTCCTGTCTAAGACGCTTAATGTCCAGCATTGGAAGTAAAATCCTGTTTCTGTGGTGGTTTAATGGTTGGCACAGCGGCCGATAGCTGGTCAGCGATATGACCAGAGTGATTAGAATAACAGTTTACCTACCCCCAAGCCCAGTAGTACGGCGATCAGGGAGCCCAGAACGCTGGCCAGAAGATACAAGGTTGCCAACATCCATTGTTGTTGTTGCACCAGAACGACGGATTCGATGGCAAAGGTCGAAAAGGTGGTAAAGGCCCCGAGCAGGCCAACGACAATAAAGGTTCGCATAGGGTCACCCAGGGTACCGGTTCGGAGGCTGAAGTAGACAAAGGCTAGACCAATCACGAAGCTGCCGCTGAGGTTGGCCGTCAAGGTACCCCATGGGAAGTGACTACCGGGTAGACGATTGTAGGCCAGCGCCAGAGCAAAACGCCCCATGGCACCGAGGCTACCACCCACTGCTACAGCCAACCAGGACAACCAGCTAACACCCATCATTCGGTTTTACCCTCCAGCGCTTTGGCATCCAATTCTGCAAGGAACGCCAGTTTCTCGGCTATCTTCTTCTCCAGGCCCCGGTCAACAGGCTGGTAAAAGCGACGACCTTTGAAGCTCTCCGGCATATAGGTTTCGCCAGCGGCATAGGCAAAGGGCTCGTCATGCGCGTAACGATACTCAGCACCGTGGCCCAGCTCCTTCATCAATTTCGTGGGGGCATTGCGTAAATGCACCGGTACTTCGCGGCTGGGATCCTGCTTCACGCTGGCCATCATGTCGTTGAAGGCGGTATAGACGGCGTTGCTTTTGGGAGCGCAGGCGAGGTAGACCACGGCCTGTGCCAGGGAGAGCTCCCCTTCCGGGCTGCCAAGGCGTTCCTGCACTTGCCAGGCATCCATGGCCAGGGTCAGCGCTCGGGGGTCAGCATTGCCGATGTCTTCGCTGGCCATGCGTACCAGCCTGCGAGCGATGTACAGAGGATCACAGCCACCGTCGAGCATACGACACATCCAGTACAGCGCACCATCCGGGGATGAGCCGCGCACACTCTTGTGTAATGCGGAAATCTGGTCATAAAAAACATCGCCGCCCTTATCGAACCGGCGGGTCTGCCCTTGAGTCAGTTGGGCAAGCCTGGCCTGAGTCAGGCCTTCGGGGTCGTCTGCATAGAGATCAACCGCCAGTTCCAGCAAATTGTAGAAGCGCCGCGCATCGCCATCAGCCAGCCGAAACAGGCTTTCTTCGATGCCCGTTTCAAAGGTCAGCCTGGCCAGCCTCTCGTCTGCGCCCCTGGCCTGCGCCAGCAACTGGGCAAGCTCTTCTTCCGTCAGTGACTTGAGCGGATAGACCCTGGCACGCGACAACAGGGCTGCGTTGAGCTCGAAGCTGGGGTTTTCGGTGGTGGCGCCAATAAAGACGAAGGTGCCATCTTCAACATAAGGCAAGAAGGCATCCTGCTGGGCCTTGTTGAACCGATGCACTTCATCGACAAACAACAGGGTCCGTTTGCCCTCGGCCATGGTCTGGCGGGCGCGCTCAGCCGCTAGTTTGATGTCCTTGACTCCGGACTGCACGGCCGACAACGCCTCAAAACGGCTCTTGCTGTGTCCAGCGAGGAGCCGAGCCAGAGTCGTCTTGCCGACGCCCGGTGGCCCCCAGAGAATCATGGAATGCAGTTGATCCTGCTCTATGGATTGGCGCAGCGGCTGGCCCGGGCCCAATAAATGCGATTGCCCGATGTACTGATCCAGATGCCTGGGCCTCAGTCGCTCCGCCAGGGGTTGAAAAGGCGTTGAGCGGTCGTTCTCGAAAAGGTCCATGAGCTGCTTACATCTGCTCGAAAACGTCCGTGCCTGGCGGCGGTTCAAAATCGAACAAGCCAGGGTCGAGCGTTTCGCCAACACGCACTTCGGTCAGGCTGATGCGGGTATCCTGGCCGAGGTTGTCGGTCAGGCGAATTTCGCTGATCACGCCGCTTTCAAACAGCAGGGTCATATCGGTAAACATGGCATTGGTGTCATGCGGATAGAGTCGATAGGCCGTCAGCTCCTTGTCGGAAGCCTCGACCACGTCGTATCTCTGACCCAGGGCCTGGCGTGGTTGGGCCAGAATCATTGCTGGCGATTGTTGAATCTGATCGGTCACCGGCTGGTAGGTGGCCTGCATCAGGTCTGGTTCGTATACCCAGAGCGTCTGACCATCGGAAATAACCTGCTGTTCAAAAGGTTCATCGACCAGCCAGGCAAACTTGAGCGGCCTGGAAACGATCATGCGGCCTGTGGACCGCTCGCCACGCATCTGGCCTTCGGCATAGGTCGTTTGTTCGAAGTTGGCCTGCAGAGTCTCGGTCGCTTCAAGACGCTCTATCAGGGCTTCCTGTGCGCGCTCATCGGCCCACCCCGGGGTGACGATTAACAGCGCGCCAAGAACGGTCGCCAAGGTTTTCAATGTCATTCAAGACTCCTGTTATCCTGCGGGTGGCGGCGGCGCCAACACTTCTCGGGTGCCATTATGGCCAGCGGCACTGACCACGCCGGCGGCCTCCATGGCGTCTACCAGGCGAGCAGCCCGGTTGTAGCCAATTCTTAACTTGCGTTGTACGGCCGATATGGAGGCCTTGCGACTTTGGGTGACAAAGGCAACTGCCTCATCGAATAAAGCGTCTGCTTCGGGGTCATCCTCGCCATCGTCCAGTCTGGGCACACCTGGCAGGTCACTGTCGCCGCCCTGGAGGATCTCGTCGAGGTAGTCCGGCTGCCCCCGCTCTTTCCAGGCCGCAACCACACGGTGAACTTCATCATCGTCCACAAAGGCACCGTGAATACGAACCGGTAACCCGGTACCGGGCGGCAGGTAAAGCATATCGCCATGACCCAGCAATTGTTCAGCACCGCCCTGATCCAGAATGGTACGGGAGTCGATTTTGGACGACACCTGAAAGGCGATACGGGTGGGAATGTTGGCCTTGATCAGGCCGGTAATCACATCGACCGAGGGTCTCTGCGTCGCCAATATCAAGTGGATGCCCGCAGCCCGTGCTTTCTGTGCCAGGCGAGCAATCAGCTCTTCCACTTTTTTGCCGACAATCATCATCATGTCGGCAAACTCGTCCACCACTACCACGACAAAGGGCAACGGCTCGAGTTCCGGCGCCGGTGCATGAGGATCGAGTGTTTCGAAGGGTTCATAAAGCGGATCAACAATGGGTTCTCCCGCTTTTTTGGCGTCTTCAACCTTCTTGTTGAAGCCGGCGATATTGCGCACGCCCACAGCGGCCATCAACTTGTAACGGCGCTCCATCTCGGCGACACACCAGCGCAAGCCGTTAGCGGCGTCTTTCATGTCGGTAATGACCGGTGTCAGCAAATGGGGAATGCCCTCATAAACCGACAGTTCGAGCATTTTCGGGTCGACCAGAATCAACCGCACTTCTTCGGGAGTGGCCTTGAACAGCAAGCTGCAGAGCATGGCGTTGACGCCAACGGATTTGCCCGAGCCGGTGGTACCGGCGACCAACAAGTGCGGCATCTTGCCAAGGTCCGCCACCATGGGCGCTCCAGAGATGTCGTGCCCCAGAGCCAGGGTCAGTGCCGATTTTGACTTGTCATAGACAGGCGAACTCAATACATCGCTGAGCCGGACGATGTCCCGTTTCTCATTGGGAATCTCAATACCGACCGTGGTCTTGCCAGGAATGATCTCGACCACCCGGACACTGACCAGCGCCATGGAGCGCGCAAGATCCTTGGCGAGGTTGGAAATCTTGGAAACCTTGATGCCAGCCGCGGGCTGGATTTCAAAACGAGTGATTACCGGGCCTGGCGACACTTCGGTTACTTCGGCTTCGACGTTGAAGTCGCGCAGCTTGATTTCGAGCAAGCGAGACATGGCTTCAAGCGCTTCTTCGCTGTAACCGTTGCTGGTGTCGTGTTCACTGGAATCGAGCAGATTCAAGGCGGGCAAGCCGCCTGTGGTATCCTTTCCGGTAAAGAGCGGCTGTTGTCGCTCTCGGCTGGCTCGCTCACTTTCCACCTTAGCTTTGGGCTGTAAGGGTTTGATTTGTGGCGGTTTTCTCTTCGCCTGTTTTTCCAGATGAACTTCGAGATTGGCCTTGCGCTCCTCAACACGTTGTTGCACTTCGCGCTCTTCAGCCCGGTGTCTGCGCGCAGCGCCAAGTTTTTGCCCGAGCCAGGCAACGGCCGCCAGAACCATGGCGCCGAGGCGTTCCATCAATGCCAACCAGGAGACATTCATGGCGATGGTCAAGGAAATGAACCAGAGCACGACCAACAAGAGAGTAGTACCGGTCAACCCGAGAATGGGAAACACGCGCTCCGAAAGCTCGATACCCAAATAGCCACCGGAACTGGCTTCACTGCTGCTTTGCACATGAACCGTTGCCAGCGTACAACTGACCGCGACAAACAACGCCCAGCCCAGAGTGCGCAACACAATCAGCAAGGGGTTCCAGGCGTGGCCAAGGCGCCGCTCTCGGAAGGTCGCCCAGGCGCGATAAAAGAAAATGACGGGCAGACCATAGGCCAGAATACCGAACAGATTGAACAGCAAGGAGGACAACCAGGCACCTGCCGTACCGGCCATATTGCGCACTGTGTCGCCAGTACCCGAGGTTCCCCATCCGGCATCCAGAGGATGATGGGTGGCCAGTGCAATCAACAGATACACACCCAGTGCCAGCGCCAGCAACATGCTGCCCTCGTGTAACAGGCGTTGCTTTAAATCCAGTACTCTGTTGTCGTCTCTTGCTCGCATGGCTTTTTGTGTCAAAGTAGTTGGTTCCCGTTCATTCAGTGTGCAATCTTACCTTATTTTCAGTAGTGAGCTGTAAAAATAACCAGTAAAGCCTGGACTGACTGGTCCTGCTGGCATTTTCTGGCCTGGTGACAGCCCAACAAGCGTTTCGTAAGATACCACAGGTTGACCCACTAACTCATTGAAACAGTGAGCATTTTTATGCCACAACTAAGCTGGCTGGAAGCTGAACAGCCAGTTGCTTTTCCACCTACCTCTCGGGCGCTGGATCACCCCAACGGCCTGTTGGCCGCCGGTGGTGCCTTGTCGCCGAAGTGGCTGTTGGCGGCTTATTGCCGGGGTATTTTCCCCTGGTTCAATCCGGGGGAACCCATCCTCTGGTGGAGCCCTTCGCCTCGCATGGTATTACCAGTCGGTAAGGCCCATACCAGCCGTAGTTTGCGCAAGTGGTACCGTCAGGACCAGCCCAGGGTCACCTTCAACCGCGCCTTTGCGGAAGTGATCACGGCTTGTCGTCAGCCACGGGCAGGCCAGGCAGGGACCTGGATAACCGACGAGATGACCCAGGCCTATATTGAAATGCACCATCAGGGTTGGGCACACTCCGTGGAGGTCTGGCAAGGTCAGCAATTGGTAGGCGGTCTTTATGGGCTCGGAATCTGGCCTGTTTTTTACGGAGAGAGCATGTTTTCGCGCCGACCAAACACCTCCAAACTGGCTTTTGTCGCACTGGATGAATGGGCCTATCATCAACACCTGACGTTGATAGACTGTCAGGTATACAATGATCATCTGGCAAGTCTCGGTGCCGTTGAGATCGATCGCCATCAGTTCGAATCGGCCCTTCCGACCAAAGCCAGTCGCTTGCAGCCGATCGACGAAACCGAATTGTCTCGCCTATTGCAGCAACGCTTGGGTGTGGCTGGCAGCCATCAACAGCACATGACAGGGCGCTCGCATAATGAAGAGTGAATCAGAGAACCAGGAAGAGTCGATCAAGCTCTATCGTACGGGTGAGCACCCCTGCAGCTATCTTCCCGGCCAGCAGGCTCGAACGCTGTTTCTCGACCCTGAATTGCACTTCAATAGATCACTCTATGAACAATTGACGCACCTCGGCTTTCGTCGCAGCGGCATGCATCTCTACCGGCCAGACTGTGAGAGCTGCGGAGCCTGTATGCCCACTCGGGTACGCGTGGCCTCCTTTCGTCCAAAACGACGGTTTCGCCGGGTTCTGAAAGCCAATAGTGATCTGGACATTCGTGTCGTCCCATGCCAGTACAGCCGCGAACACTACCGTCTCTACGAGCGCTATATCAGCCAACGCCATCGCAATGGTGACATGTATCCGCCCTCCCCCGATGCCTACCGGGATTTCCTGACCAGCCGCAGTGATCTGAGTTTCATTATGGAGTTTCGCAAGGATGGCGTCCTGCTGGCGTCAGCCTTCACTGACAGACTGGTCACTGGCTTGTCTGCCACTTATACCTGTTTTGAGCCCGAAGAAGACGCCAGGAGCCTGGGCACCTTTGCCATTCTCAGTCAGATTCAGTACTGCCAGTCACAGCAGTTGCCCTTTCTGTATTTGGGGTATTGGGTGCCGGGTTCGCAGCAGATGCATTACAAGGCCGACTTTCAGCCAATGGAACTGTTGATCAATAGGCAATGGCGCCCGCTCGGTGAAGATCTAATCCGTTCATTGACGGACTGAATCGCTACTGCTGCTGTTTCGGAACAAAGTTCTAGTTCCACAAACCAGATAACTTTGATAAATGCCTGGAAATAAGGCAGAATGCGCGGCGGTTAGTAACGGACCGCCCTTGTAAAGATCCGGTCGCGTAGTCACTTTCAGCAAATTGAGGCAAATATAAGCATCTATGGCAAAAGCAGACGTCATTGAAATGGAAGGCGAGATTCTCGATACCCTTCCCAACACCATGTTCCGGGTCAAGCTTGAGAATGGCCACGTCATTACTGCCCACATTTCGGGTAAAATGCGCAAGAACTACATTCGTATTCTGACTGGCGACAAGGTCAAGGTTGAACTGACACCTTACGATCTGACCAAAGGCCGCATCGTTTACCGGGCTCGTTGATACCCCCGAGAGCGTCGCTTGCCCGGCCTCGCCCTACCCGATTCCGCATCGCAATTTGCACATCTGCATCACCAGATGCCCATTTTCATGGGACGATACTGTCGTGCGCCCTGGGCAGAGTCGGAAGTAATTTCAATGTGGGAGAGTAAAGAAAGGTAGCCGGAGTCGCCTTGACGACCCCGGCTGGTTCCATCTTCAGGCGGGTTCTACCGCTTCGTCGACGATCAATTCGAGTTCGCCGTCCACCATTTTCAGTTGAACAGTCCCCCCCTTGTTCAGGGAGCCGAACAGAATCATGTCTGCCAATGGTCGCTTGACCTTGTCCTGAATCAGACGATGCATTGGACGAGCCCCCATGTTCGCATCATAGCCCTTCTCGGCGAGCCAGATTCGGGCTTCGTCATCGACTTCCAGCATGACGCGCTTGTCATCCAATTGAGCCTGGAGCTCGGTCAGGAACTTGTCGACAATGTTGGCGACAACAGACATTGGCAAGGCCCGGAACTGGACAATGGCATCCAGACGGTTACGGAATTCCGGCGTAAAGGCCTTGCGTATGACCTCCATGCCATCTGTACTGTTGTCCTGTGCCATGAAACCGACAGAGCGACGGTTCAATTCCTGAGCGCCTGCGTTACTGGTCATGATCAAAATCACATTGCGGAAATCCGCCTTGCGACCGTTGTTGTCGGTCAGGCCACCGTGGTCCATAACCTGCAATAACAGATTGAACACATCCGGGTGCGCTTTCTCGATCTCATCCAATAGCAGTACACAGTGAGGGTGCTTGGTCACACCATCTGTCAGCAGGCCACCCTGATCAAAACCAACGTAGCCTGGCGGTGCACCAATCAGGCGAGAAGCGGTGTGTCGCTCCATGTACTCGGACATGTCAAAGCGCAGCATGGGAATGCCCAGTGACTCTGCCAATTGCTTGCACACCTCGGTTTTACCGACACCTGTAGGGCCGGCAAAGAGGAAGGAGCCAATGGGCTTGTCAATCGACTTCAACCCGGCTCGGGCCAACTTGATGGCCGAAGAAAGCTGCTCAATAGCCTGCTCCTGACCGAACACCGTCATCTTCAGGTTGCGCTCCAGGTTACCGAGCACCTCCTTGTCGTTCCGGCTGACACTTTTCTCAGGAATACGGGCAATGGAGGCGACGATTTTCTCGACATCGGCCACATTGATGGTCTTCTTGCGTTTGGTTGCAGGCAGTAAGCGTTGAGCGGCGCCGGCTTCGTCGATGACATCAATGGCCTTGTCGGGCAGGTGACGGTCTGAAATATAGCGCGCCGAGAGCTCTGCTGCCGCCTTGAGTGCCTTGTCGGTGTACTTGAGGTGGTGGTGATCCTCGAACCGGCTCTTCAGCCCCTTGAGGATGCGATAGGTCTCATCCACTGTTGGCTCATTGACATCGATCTTCTGAAAACGTCGCGTTAAAGCGCTGTCTTTCTCAAAGATGCCGCGGAATTCCTGGAATGTAGTAGAGCCCATGCAACGCAGCTCACCAGAGCTCAACATGGGCTTCAAAAGGTTGGAGGCGTCCATGACACCTCCGGATGCGGCCCCTGCACCAATGATGGTGTGAATTTCATCGATGAACAGTATGGCTTTCTCTTTCTTCTTCAGTTCCGCCAGCAGGGCTTTCAGTCGCTTCTCGAAATCCCCACGGTATTTGGTGCCCGCCAACAGGGCGCCGAGGTCAAGTGAGTAGACTTCTGCATTGCCGACGACTTCAGGTACATCCCCATCAACGATGCGCTTCGCCAGCCCTTCAGCGATGGCAGTTTTGCCAACACCGGTCTCCCCGACTAACAGGGGGTTGTTCTTGCGACGGCGCGACAGCACCTGGATGACCCGTTCTACTTCGAACTCTCGGCCAACCAGGGGGTCTATACGGCCCTTGCGTGCGAGTTCATTCAGGTTGGCTGCAAAGCTTTCCAGAGCACTGCCATTCACGCCTTCGTTGCCGCCTTCTTCCTGGTGTTCGTTGTTGAAATCTTCACTCGGTTGGGCATTCTCGTTTTGCACCTTGGAGATGCCATGGGCAATGTAATTGACGACATCAATGCGCGAAATGCTTTGCTGCTTGAGGAAAAACACAGCCTGACTTTCCTGTTCGGAGAAGATGGCAACCAGCACATTAGCGCCAGTGACCTCTTTCTTCCCGGAAGACTGAACATGGAATACGGCCCGCTGCAGGACGCGCTGGAACCCCAGGGTAGGCTGCGTCTCACGGTCATCGTCGCCCTTGGGAATCAGCGGCGTGGTGGAGTCAATAAACTCGGTCAAATCGCGGCGCAGTTGCGGAACATCGGCTGCGCAAGCGTTCAACACCTCGGTCGCCGCATTGTTGTCGAGCAGGGCTAACAACAGGTGCTCAACGGTCATGAACTCGTGCCTTTTGGCACGAGCATCTTTGAACGCACTGTTGAGGGTTAACTCGAGATCTTTACTTAACATGGTCACTGACCCTCTCGTTGATCACTCGTCATCGGCCTTTTCAACTTCGCACACCAGAGGGTGTTCGTTGTCCCGGGCGTACTGGTTTACCATCGCCGCTTTCGTTTCGGCAATATCTTTAGTATAGACTCCACAAACACCTTTGCCTTGTGTATGCACTGTTAACATGATCTGGGTTGCCTTATCCCGGTTCATATAGAAGAACTGTTCGAGAATGTGCACCACAAACTCCATAGGAGTGTAATCATCATTCAGCAACACCACTCGGTACAGAGGTGGCTTTTTCAACTTGGGGTCTTGCGTCTGCGTGACCGTCCCGACCCCGAACTGGTCGTTCTGGTCGTCACTGTTCTGAGCTAAACGCACAGAGGTCTCCATTATCATCACCGAAGGATGCCATCGGCTATTGCTACCACTATTCATATCAGAGCGAAAAATCCTGTTTAAAGTAAGTACGCTGTTAATTTACATACAGTTTGCTGAAACTCCGGCCTTATCATTGTAAAGACAAGCAACCAAACGGGGTTCAGGGCAGCCTTTTTCAACCAGAACGTGAGCCACTTCATAAGTTAAAGGCATGGTAGTTGACTTGGAAGGCGACAAACTAAATATTGATCTCTACGCGATGAGTGGTTATTCAGCATTTAACTACGCATCAGGGACCTCGATCAGCCTAAACAAGTGTAATAGCCTGGTCTTGAGTTCGCTACCGAACATACATGCTCTTCTATCGCAGTGTGTAATAGCCCAGAAGCAAGGAGCTAATGCTACCTTACTTTATCGCGAAAAGGGGCCAGACAACAGCCGTTGCCTGGTACAGGCTCAGTTTAACGTGGTTTTAAGGAGTCCGTTATGCCAGTAGGGAAAGTGAAGTGGTTCAATAATGCCAAAGGTTTTGGCTTTGTTGTTTGTGATGAACACAAAGAGGACCTCTTCGCACATTTCTCTTCCATACAGATGGAAGGGTACAAAACACTCAAGGCCGGTCAGACGGTTGAATTTGAAACTGTCAAAGCCGACCGTGGAATCCATGCCGTCAACATCACCATCGTTCCGGAGAAAACCTCCAGTCCACGAACGACGGAACAAGCCACCGTCCACCGACAGCAAAAGGTCAGCAGCGAAGCAGAGTAAAGCCTGGGGTAAGCAAGGTGTGTGGCCCATAAACCGGCCTTAAAGTTCCTGTACAACTTGCCTGCCCTTAGAGGGTGCCCCTGATGAACCATCAGAGCGCACAAAAAAACCCGGCCTTGGCCGGGTTTTTCGCTTATGACTGGTTATCAGCCCATATTCTTGATGATTTCCTGACCAAATTCGGACGCCTTGACCAGGGTTGCACCCTCCATCAAGCGCTCGAAGTCATAGGTGACACGTTTGGAGGCGATAGCGCCGCTCATGCCCTTCAACACCAGGTCGGCCGCTTCAACCCAACCCATGTGACGCAACATCATCTCACCTGAGAGGATCAGAGAACCGGGGTTAACCTTGTCCTGACCTGCGTACTTGGGTGCGGTACCGTGAGTGGCTTCAAACACGCCGATGTCGTCAGACATGTTGGCGCCAGGGGCAATACCAATGCCACCAACTTCCGCTGCCAGGGCATCTGACAGGTAGTCGCCATTCAGGTTCAGAGTGGCAATAACGTCATAGTCGGCCGGACGCAACAGAATCTGCTGCAGCATGGCGTCAGCAATGACATCCTTGACGACGATGTCTTTACCGGTTTTCGGGTTCTTGAAGTGCATCCAGGGGCCGCCATCGAGCAGCTCTGCACCAAACTCTTCTTTGGCCAGCTCATAGCCCCAATCCTTGAAGGCACCTTCGGTGAACTTCATGATGTTGCCTTTGTGGACCAGAGTCAGGCTGTCGCGATCGTTGTCGACCGTGTATTGCAGGGCTTTACGCACCAGACGCTTGGTACCTTCTTCCGACACCGGCTTGACACCGATACCGCACATTTCAGGGAAACGGATCTTGTTGACACCCATTTCTTCACGCAGGAACTTGATGACTTTTTCAGCTTCTGGTGAACCGGCTTTCCACTCAATACCAGCGTAGATGTCTTCGGAGTTTTCACGGAAGATGACCATGTCAACATCGCCAGGAACCTTCACCGGGCTTGGCACGCCTGTAAACCACTGGACAGGGCGCTGGCAAACGAACAGATCCAGCTCCTGACGGATGGCCACGTTCAAAGAACGGATACCGCCGCCAACAGGCGTCGTCAATGGGCCTTTGATGCCAACCTTGAATTCGCGGAAGGCTTGCAGCGTTTCTTCAGGCAGCCAGGTATCGGCATCGTAGATCGTGGTCGCTTTCTCACCGGCATAAACTTCCATCCAGGAGATCTTGCGTTCGCTGCCATAGGCTTTTTCGATCGCGGCATCAATTACCGCAATCATGGGAGGGGTAACGTCTACACCAATACCGTCACCCTCGATATAAGGAATAATCGGGTTGTTGGGTACATTCAAAGTGCCATTGGCATCGGCGGTAATTTTTTCACCGGCAGGCACTTCAATTTTTTGATATCCCATGATTCACTCCATCTGTGTGTTATGGTTCGTTCGGCGGCGGAGTATACCGGAAAGAGATGAACTCTTATAGACACTCTCACCTTCGACTTTGGTCCTTAGCGGAGCTTATTCAGACAGATGGCCCGGCTCGTACTGTTCAATAAACCCTTCCAGGTCTTGACCCAATTTACTGACGACTGTGGCCGCCCTACCCTGGCTGACTACCTTGCCATTCCGGGAGTCTATGCTGCCGGACGACTGGACTATGACTCAGAGGGACTGCTGTTGCTGACGGATGATGGCGGGCTGATCCATCAATTGGCCAGCCCGGCATCCGGCACAGCCAAGGTTTATTATGCTCAAGTGGAAGGCCAGCCAACAGAGGCTGATCTGAAGCCTCTGCGCAAGGGGGTCGTGCTAAAAGACGGGCCCACCTTGCCGGCAGAGGTACAGTGCGTACCAGAGCCGGAATGGTTGTGGGCGCGAACGCCTCCGATACGCGAGCGCAAGCAGATCCCCACTCAATGGCTCAGGCTTGTCATTACCGAGGGGCGTAACCGCCAGGTACGCCGAATGACGGCTCATATCGGCTTTCCAACCTTGCGCCTTATTCGCTGGTCGATTGGCCCCTACTCTCTGGCCGGGCTGGATTCGGGTGCTCACAGCCAGACAGACATCGAGGCAGTGGCAGGCAAGTCATCCGCATCTAAAAATCGAAAAAAAAGGCGCTCAACAGGCGCCTTTACGGGTCAAGCAGATGCCGTTAAACCTCAGGGCTTACGTCGGCGTCGTAGTCCACATCCTCGTAACCAAAGCCAAACAGCTGGAAAAACTCCTTCTGATAGCCCTCGAAGTCGGTCAGGTCGGTCAGGTTCTCGGTTGTGACCTGGTGCCACAAGGCTTCGACCTTGCCCTGAACCTCGTCGGTCAGCTCTTTCAGATCAACTCGTACCCGACCAGACTCATCCAGCGTCAGCTCACCATCGCCATAGAGCTCGCCGGTCAATAGCTGGTGAATCTGCTCGATACAACCTTCATGGGTGCCCTGCTCTTTCATGACGCGATACAGCAGAGAAATGTAGAGTGGCATGACTGGAATGGCCGAACTGGATTGCGTTACAACGGCCTTCAAAACGGATACGCGTGCGTCGCCGTTCAGCGGCTTCAGCTTTGCCTGAATGGCAGTTGCCGCCCGGTCCAGATCTTCCTTGGCTTTGCCAATGGTCGCCTTGCCGTAAATTGGGAATGTCAGCTCACGACCAATATAGGTATAGGCCGTCGTTTTAGCGTTCTCTGCCAGCACATTGGCTTCCAGCAAGGCATTGATCCAGAGCTCCCAGTCTTCGCCGCCCATCACCTTGACCGTACTGGCAATTTCCTCGTCACTGGCCGGTTCCAGACTGATTTCGCTGACTTCGCGTGTATCTGTATTCAGTGTTTTGCGCGATACCGGCTCACCTATGGGTTTGAGCACGGAGGAGTAGACT
Organism: Saccharospirillum sp.; assembly: GCA_022565595.1. GTDB lineage: Bacteria > Pseudomonadota > Gammaproteobacteria > Pseudomonadales > Natronospirillaceae > Saccharospirillum. Next base: position 61,391 of record JAIUML010000023.1, read on the forward strand.
TCACCGTTGTCCGGGTCTTTGCGGCGTGGCGAGGCCAGGCTGTAGACCACCAGGTCAATCTTGCCCAGGTTCGCTTTAATTTCAGCGATGACATCGGCTTTGGCCTCGTGACTGAAAGCGTCCATGTTCATTGACTTGGCGTACAGACCTTCGGCGCTGGCCGCCGTCTCAAACGCTCGGGTGTTATACCAGCCCGCCGATGCAGGACGGCGCTCCGTTGGCTCCTTCTCGAACATGACGCCTAGGGTATTGGCCTTGTGACCAAAGGCCGAAACAATACGAGAGGCCAGGCCATAGCCGGTTGAACAGCCGATCACCAGAACATTTTTCGGCCCTTGTGCAGAGGCTGAATGCTGTTTAACGTAATCGATCTGGTCCTGCACATTACGGGCGCATCCGGTTGGATGGGCCGTGGTGCAGATAAAGCCACGAACTTTGGGTTGTATGATCATCTCGAGGTTCCTTCAGTCTTCTGGTATTGCAAAACGGCAATCATACCCACAAAACCCTGTTCCAGGCAGCTGAACAATGCAAGAATCCTTGCACAAGTGTTATGAACTGCACGAAATACCCCTTTTTGAAGGCAAAAAAGACAATGGAACCCTACCCTCACCTGACGGTGGCAGTCCTGGTCACCGACAACGACAATCGGATACTAATGGTCAATGAAATGGAAGACGGACGCAGTGTCTGGAACCAGCCGGCTGGCCATGTCGAGTATGGTGAAGACCTGAAACAGGCAGCCATTCGCGAAGCGCTGGAAGAAACGAGACATGAGGTGAGGCTGACCGGGCTACTGGGCATCTACCAGACGCGCAACCTGGCCGCCAATCGCCACTATGTCAGGCTTTGTTTTCACGCCGAATCCCTGGGCCTGGTTGAAAAGGCCACCCTGGATACCGATATTATCGAAGCGAGGTGGCTGAATATAGATGATATACTGGCGGGCAAATACCCCTTGCGTCATCCAACCGTACAGCAATGCCTGGTCGATTTCCGCAACGGGCAGTGTTTTCCCATGCAGTGCCTGAGCCCATTTTCCAGCTGAACCACGGAGCCTTTCAGTTTTATGAATACCCCTGCCAATACCAAAGTCATCGTCGGCATGTCAGGTGGCGTTGACTCTTCCGTTACCGCCGCCTTGTTACTGGAGGCCGGATATCAGGTAGAGGGGCTCTTCATGAAAAACTGGGACGAAGACGACGGCACCGAATACTGCACCGCCAAGGCCGACCTGGCCGACGCCCAGGCCGTCGCAGACCGGCTGGGCATCCACTTGCATAAAGCCAACTTCGCTGCAGAATACTGGGACAACGTGTTCGAGCATTTTCTGGAAGAATACCAGGCCGGACGCACACCGAACCCGGATATCCTCTGTAACCGGGAAATCAAATTCAAGGCCTTTCTGGACTACGCCCTGGTACTCGGTGCCGACAAGATCGCCACCGGCCACTACGCCAGAACGGCCAGCGGCAGCGATGGCAAAGCCCAGTTGCTGCGCGGCATAGACGCCAACAAGGATCAATCCTACTTCCTGCACGCCGTTGGCCACGAACAACTGGGGAAAACCCTCTTTCCACTGGGCGACATGGAAAAGCCGGAAGTCCGCGCCCTGGCGGAGCGCCTGGATCTGGCCACAGCAAAGAAAAAGGACAGCACCGGTATCTGCTTTATCGGTGAGCGCCGTTTCAGTGACTTCCTCAAGCAATACCTGCCCGCACAGCCTGGTGATATAAAAACCCTGGAAGGCGAAGTAATAGGCAAACATCAAGGCCTGATGTATTACACCCTCGGCCAACGCCAGGGCCTTGGCATAGGTGGCACCGCCAATCATGACGAAGCGCCCTGGTTTGTCGCCGGAAAAGACCTCGAACACAACGTACTGCTGGTGGTACAAGGTACCGATAACCCGGCACTGTTTTCACAACATATGGCACTGGGCCGACAATACTGGGTGGCAGGTGAAGCACCGAGCCTCCCCTTTCGCGCCAGTTGTAAACATCGCTATCGGCAGCCCGACCAGAGGTGTGAATTGATACCCACCGAGTCAGGCATTCAAGTCCGTTTCGATCAACCACAGCGAGCCATAACACCCGGTCAGTCGGCGGTATTCTACGATGGCGATCAATGCCTCGGCGGAGCCATTATCGAGCGCAGTTGGAACGAATAATCAACCTTAAAAAACACACTTACACCATTGATTTATAAGGCATTTAATCTATATGGATGCATTTTCCAATCAGGTTCTCTCACTGGCCGGTGTTTTTCAATCCGCTCTTTATGTGGAGCGTCTGGCACGTAATGGCAGCCTTGATGGCGAAGACATGGCGCGCTGCATCCGCAGCGTATTGAACCTGAACCCGGAGTCCGTTGAAGCCATCTATGAAGGCATTGAAGGTAACCAGGCCGGGCTTGAAGGCCTTGGTAAGGTATTATCCAAACGAGGCGATGGTGTTTCCCAGGAAGTCGTTCGCTATGCCATGGGCATTTTGCATGCGCAACGCAAACTTATGAATCGCAGCGACCTGATGGAAACTCTCGGCAAAACTCTTGATCGAGCAGCAGACCAGTATCGTTATTTTGACGACCCCTTACATGAAGCCGTCGTCGCCGCCTGCGCCAACTGCTACCAGGAAAGCGTCAGCAAATTGAATTTCCGTATTCGTGTGATGGGCAATCCCAGCTACCTGCAGAACCCGCAAACAGCCGACAAAGTGCGCGCCCTGCTCCTCTTTGGCATTCGCAGTGCCCATTTATGGCATCAACAGGGTGGACGCCGCTGGCACATACTGATGAAACGCAATCGTATAAATAACACCGCGCAGGCGCTGCTGGAGCAGATCAAACCCACCATACACTGAACCGCTCGCTCTGTGGCTGTTTCCCGGCAGGACCGGTATAATGCCGGCCTTTTCTAACGCCACCGACGAGAATCGATCTACTATGGAACTCCAGTCCCTGACCGCCATTTCGCCTATTGATGGTCGTTATGCCAGCAAGACAGAAGCCTTACGTCCTGTATTCAGCGAATTCGGCCTGATCAAGGCTCGGGTAACGGTTGAAGTGCGTTGGCTACAGCAATTGGCAGAAAACCCTGCAATCGGCGAGCTGTCGCCGTTCAGCGCGGCGGCCAACCAGGTACTGGAAGCGCTGCTGTCGAGTTTTTCGGTTGCCGATGCCCAGGCCATCAAGGACATCGAACGAACCACCAACCATGACGTCAAAGCAATAGAATACTTCTTGAAGGACAAACTCAGCGCCATACCAGAACTGGCCGCCGTTTCCGAATTCGTTCACTTTGCCTGTACCTCAGAAGACATCAACAACCTCTCTCATGCCTTGATGTTGAAAGAAGGCATGGAGCAGGTACTGTTACCGGAAATGCATGCCCTGCACAGCGACATTGCTGCACTGGCCAGTCTGCATGCTGAACAACCCATGCTCAGCCGCACTCATGGCCAGACCGCCTCTCCCACCACCCTCGGCAAGGAAATGGCGAATGTTGCCTATCGTTTGAAACGTCAACTCGACGGTCTGGCGCGCATCGAATACCTCGGTAAAATCAATGGTGCCGTCGGCAACTACAATGCCCACCTGGCCACCTACCCGGATGTTGATTGGGAGGCCAACGCCAAAGCCTTCATTCAACGCCTCGGCCTGAGCTTCAACCCCTACACCACTCAGATTGAACCGCACGACTACATCGCCGAGTTGTTTGATGCTGTGGCTCGGTTCAATACCATCCTGATCGACTTTGACCGGGATGTCTGGGGCTATATTTCACTGGGCTACTTCAAGCAGCGCACCGTTGCAGGCGAAGTTGGCAGTTCCACCATGCCGCACAAGGTCAACCCCATCGACTTCGAGAACTCCGAGGGCAATCTGGGGCTGGCGAATGCCATCCTGCATCACCTGGCAACCAAGTTACCGATCTCGCGCTGGCAGCGTGATCTGACAGACTCTACTGTGCTGCGCTGCATGGGCCTGGGCCTGGCGCACAGTCTGTTGGCCTACCAGGCAAGCCGCAAAGGCATCAGCAAACTGGAGGCTAACCCTGAGCGCCTGCATCAGGACCTTGATCAAGCCTGGGAAGTCATGGCGGAAGCCATTCAGACCGTTATGCGCCGTTATGGCATTGCTGAACCCTATGAAAAACTGAAAGCCTTCACCCGTGGCAAGGCGATCACAGAAACGATGATGAAAGCCTTTATCGACCAACTCGACTTGCCTGAAGACGCCAAAACCAGTCTACTCGCCATGACCCCGTCAAGCTATGTGGGCAATGCGGCAGAACAGGCAAAGCGCCTGGGCTGAGCAGACTTTCATGTCAGATGATCAAGGTGTAGGGTAAATGCCCGAACATCGACTATAGTGAATGTGCCTTAACGATCAGGAGTCAGCATGAAAGTGCTCGGTGGTATCTCTGCTCAGGCGTTCCTCAACCGCTATTGGCAAAAGTCGCCCTATCTTGTGCGCCAGGCCTTTGCTGGCATCCCAGCACCCATCGACGGTGACGACCTTGCCGGCCTGGCAACTGAGGCCGATGTTGAGAGTCGTCTGGTGACCGCAAACAGTTGGCAACTTCGGCATGGACCCTTCTTTGAGGACGATTTTGCACAGTTGCCAGAGCAGGACTGGACGTTGCTGGTGCAGGCAGTGGATCAATGGATCCCGGAGGTGGCTGAGCTGTTCGAGCATTTCCGTTTCCTGCCTGCCTGGCGGCTCGATGACATCATGGTCTCTTATGCGGCACCCGGTGGCGGTGTCGGCCCGCACTTCGACCAGTACGATGTCTTTCTGATTCAAATGGAAGGCAAGCGCGAGTGGCGCATCGGTCAGGATTGCACCGAAAACGATGACTGCCGCGAAGACACTGAACTGAGTATTCTGTCCGAGTTTCATGAGCAGGAACGCTGGGTTCTGGAACCCGGTGATATGCTGTACATCCCACCCGGCGTGGCACACTGGGGCACCGCTCTGACCCCCGGCCTGACCTTTTCAATTGGCTTCCGGGCGCCTTCAACGGCCGAAGTGCTGACCGACTTTTCACATTATTTGGCCGACAAGAGCAGTGAGTTCGAGCGCTATCAGGATGCCGACCTGAAAGAGCGTCAAAAACCTTTTGCATTGATGCCGGCAGACATTGATCGGGTGCAGCAGATGCTGCAGGAAGTCGCCGGGGATCGAACGGCCATAGCACAATGGTTTGGCCGCTACATGACCGAACCAAAGTACGATCGTCCAGTGCCTGAAGAACCCTTGTTCAGCCAACAGGAATTGATCATGGAACTGGAGCGCCATGCGTTGCATCGCAACCTGGCATCCCGCCTCGCCTACGTGCCAGGTACGCTTTTTATCAATGGTGAAGCTCTGGATACGACCTTGCCCGAGCAGGACCTTGAGTGGCTGTGCCAGCAAAAAATCCTGTCTTCGAATTTACCCGACAGCAAGGCCCTATTGGCACTGCTCACTGAACTGGTTAATCGCGATGCCTTCTACTTTGACGAACCCTGAGCGCTTTATGCGCACTGTCTGGTTGTTTGTACTGGGTTGTTATTTGAGTGGCACCTTGTCGGCATCGGCATTCTATGTGTACCGAGCACCCAATGGTGAACGGGTGGTGACCGACCGAGTCATCAACATGCCTGGCTATGAGCTGGAACACAGTCGACTCGATGCCAACCGCACCGCGCGAGCCTTGCGTGGAGAAACCGTTGAAATTAATCGTACAGAAATTGAGCGCCACATCCGCTCAGCATCCATGACCTATGACCTGGACCCGGCTTTGATTCGAGCCGTCATACGGCAGGAATCCAATTTCCAGGTGGATGCCTTATCCGTCAAGGGTGCTCAAGGTTTAATGCAGTTGATGCCGGGTACCGCCAGATACTATGGCGTCACCAACCCCTGGGATCCGAGACAAAACATTTTGGCGGGCTCCAGGCATTTGAGCTATTTGCTGACGCGATACAACGACCTCGATCTTGCTCTGGCCGCCTATAACGCGGGGGAGACGGCTGTCGAACGCTATCAGGGCATACCCCCTTTTCCTGAAACGCAGAACTATGTAGAAGCCGTTAAACGCTGGTACAGCGGCTATCAATAGTCATCAATACAGGATGGGGCTTTAGGCTTCACTGAAACAGGATCTCACTCAGTGCAGAACGGACTCCATCGACTCTTGCGTCGCCTCTTCTGCAGCATCTGTCCGTTCAATGTCCGTCGCTACCTGCACGCCGGCACTGATCATGGCACGGGCCACATCAATGGTCTGATCCTGAAGTCGATCCTTTGCCTCCGATGAGAAATGGATGGTCAGCAGAGGTTCTTCTTCAGTATCCGCTTTACGCAAGGCGATATCGCCGTTCGCTAGTTCAATGATTTCCCAGAACATAAGGTCTCTGTTTTCGCAAAAATGGGTGGGTCGCGTCGCTGCAACTCAGGACCGCTATCGGTCAATGTTGATCATTCATTGACCGCATTTCGTCAATCCATTGTTGCAGGTCTGTTTGAAAATTGGGGTAATGATTTGTAGTGGCGTCGTCTTCAATTGAGACAGAGATCAACTGGCCAGAAGCCGCTGCCTTGTTGAGTTTTTCAGGCGCTTTATCGACGCCAGCCCTGGCCGTCTTGAGCAATTGGCTGACCCAGTTCGTGGCGTCCCGCTGGGCTTCAGTCAGAGTCCGATACTCCCAACAGTCCGGTCGACCCTGACCCAGGCTTTCGAGTAATACCGCCAGATTCAATCCCTGTGACTGCGCCTTGACCTGATAATGTTCACACACTTCCAATAAAGCAGAACAGAGGGCCTGGTACTGAAACAGAATCAGGGCCTCTCTGGCTGCCTGTCGCAAGGCACCATTAGCTGCGGTCTCTGCCAGGTCTGCCATCAAGCTGGACTGGTACATCAACCTGTTGGTTACCGCACGTTGCGTACTCATTTGGCTGCCTTATATCGCTCAATAGTTCATGCGAAAGCCGAGGTGAAAGGTGGTGTCTATGGTGGTTTGTGTCGTCCCTTCACCGTAATAAGCAGAGACATCGTGCCAGCCGACAAACAACCGTGCCTGCGGCAAAATCTTGTAGGTTAACCGCGCAATTACCTCCTGAAAGGCACTGACATCACGAAAGCTGAGAATACTCGGCGCATAGTACAGATTGGCCTCGGTACCAAGACCGTTCATGAAGTCCGGCTGCCATCTCAGAAAACCGCCCACAGCCATGGCAACACCCACGTCATTGATTTCACGGGCATCAAATACAAAAGCCTTGAAGCCGACCCCGCCAACCAGCTCACGGTTGGCCAGAGTAGCATCAACCGCATTGAAGCCCGCACTGACGGCATAGGCCTCTTCACGCTCACTGTACAGCAGGCCAGTGGTAATATGGGCACCGGTGCCCATACGCACGGCCTCATGCTCAAGACGAACCGATTCATTGGACAGTGATATGTCCAATGATCCGCCAGCCTGAACGACCAGAGGTAAGGCAAGTAACAGAGCCGGCACCAGGGTTCTAATCGACATAATATCACTCCAGAATTTCAGACTCGGGCATTGTACTGCATTCTGAGGCCAGGGTAACCCGGCCTGAAACAGTGGAAGACGCCCAAAGCTCTGTATCGCATATAGAGACAAAAAAACCGCAATCGGCGCTTTTGTGCAGCCAACTGCGGTTTTTCGGGACCCTTTAAAAGGTTCGCCGTGACTAACGCGCCAGGTCGAGCAACAGCCTGTTCAAGCGCGACACGTAGCTGGCGGCATCCTTGGGATGGGAGCCTTCTGCCAACCGCGCTTGCTCCAACAGAATACTGGCCAGATCACTGAAGCGCTCTTCGCTCTGTTCCTGTTCGAGACGGTGCACCAGAGGATGCTCCGGGTTCAGCTCGAAAATAGGCTTGCTGTCAGGCACCTTCTGGCCCGCCGCTTCCATGATTCGACGCATCTGGGCACCCATGTCGTTTTCACCAACCACGATACAGGCGGGAGAATCGACCAGGCGATGTGTCATGCGTACGTCTTCTACCTCATCAGCCATCAGGGTTTTCAGTCGCTCCAGCAGGTCCTTGTGGTCGTCATTGGCCTGCTTTTGAGCTTCTTTTTCTTCCTCGGTTTCGACGCCACTGAGGTCCAGTCCGCCGCGGGCAACGTCGACGAATGACTTGCCATCGAACTCGCTCAAATAGCCCATCAACCACTCATCGATGCGATCGCTCATCAGCAATACTTCGATGCCCTTCTTACGGAACACTTCCAGGTGAGGGCTGTTTTTGGCAGTCGCATGGCTGTCAGCGGCCACGTAATAGATCTTGTCCTGACCTTCTTTCATGCGACCAACATAGTCTGCCAGTGACTGATTTTGCGCCGGCTCATCGGTATGGGTGGTGGCGAAGCGAAGCAGTTTAGCAACCTTCTCATTGTTGGTTGGATCTTCTGCCGGGCCTTCTTTCAGCACCTGACCAAACTCGTCCCAGAAGGCCTGGTAGTCTTCAGGCGATTTTTTCGCCAGTTTGGACAGCATGTCGAGCACACGCTTGGTCAGTGCTGAACGCATGCTGTCGATGGCATCACTGCTTTGCAGAATTTCCCGGCTGACGTTCAAAGGCAAATCGTTGGAGTCGACAATGCCTTTGGTGAATCGCAGGTACAACGGCAGAAACTGCTCAACGTCATCCATGATAAAGACGCGCTGAACATAGAGTTTGAGCCCACGCACACGATCCCGATTCCACATGTCATAGGGTGCCTTTTTGGGCACATAGAGCAAGCTGGTGTAATCCAGTTTGCCTTCGACCTTGTTGTGGCTCCAGCTCAAGGCATCGCCAAAATCGTGCGAAATGTGACGGTAGAGCTCCTGGTACTCCTCGTCACTGATCTCGCTTTTCGGTCGAGTCCAGAGCGCCTTGGCGCTGTTGACAGTTTCCCACTCGGGAGCCTTCACCTCTGCCTTGTCTTCGCCTTCTTCTGCATCGTAGGACTCTTTCACCATCTGCACCGGCAGTGCAATATGGTCGGAATACTTGCGAATCAGGCTGCGTAATTTCCAGCCGTCGGCGAACTCTTTCTCTTCCGGCTTGAGGTGCAAAACGATGGTTGTGCCACGCTGTGGGCGCTCGATATCGGCAAGGCTGAACTCACCGTCACCGGCACTGTGCCAATGAATACCCTGATCGACCGCTTCACCAGCCTTGCGGGTGTACACATCGACCGCTTTGGCGACAATGAAGGACGAATAAAAGCCAACCCCGAACTGACCAATCAACTGACTGTCTTTGCGTTCATCACCAGTCAGGCTTTGCAAAAATTCGGCGGTTCCAGATTTTGCAATGGTGCCCAGGTTGGAAATGACATCGTCGCGGTTCATGCCAATGCCATTATCAGTGATAGTGACCGTATTGGCCTCTTTATCGAACTCGACCCGGATGGCCAGATCCCCATCCTCAGCCAGCAAAGCATCGTCCTTCAACGCCTTGAAGCGCAGCTTGTCACAGGCATCCGAAGCGTTGGAAATCAGCTCCCGCAGGAAAATCTCCTTGTTGGAATACAAGGAATGAATCATCAAATGCAATAACTGCTTCACTTCAGTCTGAAAACTGAGCGTTTCTTGTTGGGTCTCAGACATGGAACACCTCAAATAGCGGAATGATAAACACAGGGCTGCTATTTATGGGCCAGAACCGCTATTTCAAGGGGTTTGGCTCAACCAATGCAGGTTGATCCGGGTCCAGGCCCCGTGCACGGATCAATTCCTTGAGGGTGGTGCTGCGAAATTCACGACGATACAGCACAGCGACGATCATTATCGTCGCAACCACAAACCAGATCGGCCCCAGTAACCAGGCAACAACAGCCAGACTGAAATAAAAAGCGCGGAGCCCGAGGTTGAACTGACGGCTGGCCAGGTCAATGATCCTGGCGGTATGAGTGGCAAAATCACGCTTGACCTGGTCATTAATGCTCTCAGTCGGCGTCGGGGCCGAACCGATTAATACCGAAAGGAAGCCGAACTGGCGCATGCTCCAGGTAAAGCTCAAGAAGGCGTAGACATAGACAGCAACCAGAACGCCGATCTTGGCCTCCCACAGGCCCTTGCTGGTCGGCTGCACAAAGCTGATGTCATTCAACAGACCCATCACCTGCTCCGATGCCGCCAGAACGGTGATCAAACCGGCTACAATGAACATACTGCTCGACGCAAAAAACGCCGAATTACGCTCCAGGTTACTCACCGCAGACATATCGGCCACCCGATTCTCCCGACGCAACATGCGCTGCAACCAGTCGATGCGAAAGTGATGCATGATCGAAGACAGACTGTGGCGGCGCTTTGCCTGAACCGACGCATAACGGGTATAACCGATCCAACTGACCAGGAAAATCAGCAGTGCTGCGCCATCCATTATTACTATCATTGCTCTTTCCTTCTAAACCAATAACTAATGAGTTCTTTAAATCTTGAAGGTGACACAATGTGAGCGATGGATGCCGGTGGTGCCTCAGCGGGGATCGGGTCGAAGTAGCAGGATTGCGCCTGCTACTCCTCCCACACCACCGGACGTGCGGTTTTCCGCATCCGGCGGTTGAACCCGGTGAGTTATCTCACCGCGAGCACATCCGGTGTCACTATGCC
>JAIUML010000024.1 GCA_022565595.1 Saccharospirillum sp.
CAGGCAAACCTGCAAAAGTAGTCATAGTCGCCTGCATGAGAAAGTTACTGACGATCATGAATGCCATGGTGAAAAATAATAGCCCATGGCATCCAAAAATCGTTTGACAGTGAACACGGTTGCTCTCTCCTTTGGGGATAAGGTCGGGTGAGGGGGAAGTAGCCTGACCAGCTAGTGAAAACCCTCAAATACAACTAGAATCGCCGTCCATCGATCAACCAACCCGGTATTTACCCATGGGCAGAGCCTACCAGAACCGCAAAGAATCCATGGCCAAGACTTCGGACATGAAAGCCAAAGTCTACAGCCGCTTCAGCCGTGAAATATATATGTGTGCCAAATCGGGCGGTACTGAGCCGACCGGTAACCTGGCGCTGGCGTCCTTGCTGGAGCGTGCCAAGAAGGAGCAGGTGCCCGCTCATGTCATCGATAAAGCGATCACCAAGGCGGCTGGTGGCGGTGGGGAAGATTTTGCGGTGGCTCGTTATGAAGGTTTCGGACCGGGTAATACCATGATCATCGTCGACTGCCTGACCGACAATCCGAATCGGACCTACGGCGATGTGCGCACCTGCTTCAACAAGGTGAAGGCCAAGCTGGGTGCTTCCGGTGCGGTCAGTCACTTGTTCGACCACAGTGCGATTTTCAGTTTTTCAGGCCTGGATGAAGATGCGGTGTTGGAAGCACTGGCCGAGGCAGATGTCGATGTCTCTGACATCGAAGCCGAAGATGGCATGATAACGGTGTTCGCACCACACACCGAATACGCCAAGACCCGAGATGCCCTCAAGAGTACCTTCGACGGAATCGAATTTGAGGTCGACGAGGTCCAGTTTGTGCCTCAGATGACCACCGCCATAGAAGGGGTCGATATCGAGCAATTCGAAAAAATGCTGGATATGCTGAACTTTCTGGACGATGTGCAGCACGTTTATCACAACGCTGAATACTGAACCCTGCCTCCTCAGCGTCGATGTTGATATCGACGCTCCATTTGAGGTGTCGGCAGGGTTTTGTCGATGGGTGTATCTGTTACCCCTCGGGCAATAAAACCGTCGACCCTGTCGTTTTCCTTGCCTCCAAATCACTATGCGCCTGAGCCGCATCTTTCAGCGCATAAGTCTGGTTGACGTTGATGTTGACGACGCCTTCGCTGACAGCCTTGAACAGGCGCTCGGCACCTTCCAGGTAAAGCTCGCGGGTGCTGATGTGCGTGGCGAGCGTCGGGCGGGTGACGTATAGCGAGCCTTTGGGGGCCAGTATGCCCGGGCTGAAAGGGTCAACCGGGCCTGAGGCGTTGCCGTAGGAGGCGAGTACGCCAAAGGGTTTCAGCGAGTCGAGTGAATCCTCAAAGGTGGCTTTGCCGATGCTGTCGTAGGCCACAGCAACACCTTCGCCGCTGGTGATTTCGCGAACCTGGCGGGAGATGCTTTCACGGCTGTAGTTGATGGTAAAGTCGCAGCCGTTTTTCCGTGCCAGTTGGGCCTTGCCGTCGGAGCCGACGCAGCCAATTACCGTTGCCCCCAGGGCCTTGCCCCATTGAGTCAGAATCTGGCCAACACCACCGGCTGCGGCGTATACCAGGATGGTGTCACCGGCCTTGACCGGGTAGGTACGGTACAGCAGGTAGTGGGCGGTCAGTCCCTTGAGCATCATGGCGGCGGCGGTTCTGTCGTCTATGCTGTCCGGCAGTTTCACCAGCTTGTCGGCGTCTATCAACCGTTGTTGAGTGTAGGCGCCCATGCACATGGGGTAGGCCACTCGGTCACCTGCCTTCAGTCCCTCAACTTCCGTACCTACGGCTTCCACAACACCTGCGCCTTCCTGCCCGAGCACAATGGGGTATTTTGCAATGGGGTATAGGCCGGTTCTAAAATAGACATCGATGTAGTTCAGGCCGACGGCCGTTTGCTTGAGGCGAACCTGTTTCAGGCCGGGCTCACCCACTTCTACCGCTTCCCAGCGCAATACTTCCGGTCCACCGGTCTCGTGAATACAAATAGCGTGTGTCATGCAATGACTCCTGATGGGTGTTCAATGCCATCAGTCTACGTCATATCTGGCCGAATGGGCCAGTGTGATCCGGTTCAAGTTTGCGCAATGCATCGTCCAAAAGGGGGAGGGCGGTTGAAAGTAGCCTGTGCTATCTAAAAGCAATTATTCGAGGAGTTGTGTGGATGTCCGCCCCATTAAAGTTTGATTTCATTATTGTCGGCGCCGGTACGGCTGGGTGCCTGTTAGCCAAACGCCTTAGTGCGGACGCCAGCAAGCGAGTCTTGTTGATTGAGGCGGGTGGGTCCGATAACTATCACTGGATCCACATCCCTGTCGGTTATCTCTATTGCATCAACAACCCCAGAACAGACTGGTGTTTTCGCACCGAAGCCGAGCCTGGCCTGAATGGTCGTTCGCTGATTTACCCCAGGGGCAAAACGCTTGGCGGTTGCTCCAGCATCAACGGCATGATTTATATGCGCGGCCAATCGCGAGACTACGACGGCTGGGCGGAACAGCTGGGTGATTCGGCCTGGTCCTGGGAGAACTGTCTGCCGGATTTTATTCGGCACGAAAATCATTACCGGTTGGATGTAGCGGGAGACGCTGATGAACTGCATAGCCAGTTTCATGGGCACAAAGGTGAATGGCGAGTCGAGAAGCAGCGGCTGAAGTGGTCGGTGCTGGATGACTTCGCCGCCGCCATGATCGAAGCCGGCATTCCGCACACAGACGACTTCAATCGCGGTAACAATGAGGGCGTCAATTACTTTGAGGTCAATCAGCGTAATGGTTGGCGCTGGAATACGGCCAAAGCGTTTTTGCGAGAAGCGCTGGCACGCCCCAACCTGACTCTGTGGCAATCCTCACAGGTAGAAAAACTGCTGCTGGCACAGATGGATGATGGGCGCCAGCGTTGTCAGGGTGTTCAGGTTCGCAAGAAGGGGCAAGCACTTCAGGCGATGGCAGAATGTGAAGTGATACTGTCCGCTGGCGCCATAGGGTCACCGCATCTGCTACAGCTTTCTGGCATCGGGCCGGCGCCGGTGTTGCAGGCTCAGGGTGTGCCGGTACAGCATGCCTTGCCCGGGGTCGGCCAGAACCTGCAGGATCACCTACAGATTCGGTCGATCTACCGGGTCAAGGATGCTCAGACCCTGAACACCATGTTGCAGGGCTGGGTTGGAAAGGCGAAAATCGGGCTGGAGTATGCGTTGAAACGGACCGGGCCGATGAGTATGGCACCCTCTCAGTTGGGGGCCTTTACCTACAGCGGGCCGGGCTATCGCTGGCCCAATCTGGAGTACCATGTGCAACCCTTGAGTCTGGATGCGTTCGGGCAACCGCTGCACGATTTTCCGGCCATCACTGCCAGTGTCTGCAATCTCAATCCGACCAGCCGGGGTGAAGTCGTGATCAACAGTGACGACCCGAACCGGGCGCCGAGCATTCGTCCCAACTACCTGAATACCGAGCAAGATCGCCTGGTAGCGGCTGACTCTCTTAGAGTTACCCGCCGTATCGCCCGCCAACCGGCCTTTGCCCGTTACCAACCGGAAGAGATTAAACCCGGCCTGCAATACCAGACGGATGCGGAGCTGGCTCAGCTCGCTGGTGATATCGGCACCACCATTTTCCACCCTGTGGGCACCACCAGGATGGGCCGAAAGGGTGACCCCATGGCGGTGGTTGATGCCCGGCTGAAAGTCCACGGCGTTGCCGGCCTAAGGGTAGTGGATGCCGGGGTCATGCCAACCATTACCAGTGGCAACACCAATTCCCCAACCTTGATGATTGCCGAAAAAGCGGCACGCTGGATCAGCGCAGACCACCGGTAATGGATCCCATTTCGAGAATGTCAGCGTCGATTATGGCGCTGGCGTCATCAATAGATGCGAAAAGTGTAAGGAAAGGTTTCGTTAGTACAAAGGAGACTGAACGTAAAGTCAGCTTTTTGCCATAAAAGCTTCACACCTTTGTCATGTTTTTGTAGGATGGTTATTGAACGTCTGTTCAATAAACCAAAACGAGGAAAGGTGTTCATGTCCTACTCAAGACGGAATTTTATAAAAACGACTATGGCAGCGGGCGCAATGGCCTCCAGCCCTTTCTACATCAACAAGGCCTTTGCCCAAAGCCAGGAGCTGCGCATTTACGCCTGGGCAGGGTACATTACCGATGAGATGCTGAACGATTTTCGCGAAAAAACCGGCATCCGCGCCACCTTTACGCCCTACGGCACCAATGATGAGCTAATGAACTCTCTACGTGCGACCGATGGTTCCGGTTTCGACATCATCATGCCGACTGTTGATCGTGTGCCTGGCTATGTTGATTTCGACCTGGTGCAGCCGCTCGATGAAAGCCGCATCAACTGGGCTGGCGCCCTGGATAGCGCTATCGAAGGCTCTGAAGTCGGTGGTGTGGTCGGTGGCAACCGTTACTTTGCGCCTTCTGATTGGGGTACAGAGGCGATCGCCTACCACACTGAGTGGTCAAGCATTGATCGCAGCAACCTGAGCTATGGCGACATCTGGAACCCTGATCACGGTACCGGTGTAACGGTTCGTGGTCATTCTGCGCTGATTGGTATTGGCCTGTGGCTGGAACAGCGGGGCATGCTGCCATATCCGCTGCTGGAATCTTTCACCAATGAAGTCGCCATGCGTGCCAATTTCGATGAAATCCTGAAAGTGGCGGTTGAGCACAAACACATGATCGCTCAGTTCTGGTCTACCGAGAACGAAGCTCAGGGTGCATTCCGTGCCAACGGTGCCGTTGTCGGCCAGACCTGGGACAGCACAGCATTCAACCTGATTCAGGAAGGCCAGTCCATTGCTTATGCCGCACCGAAAGAAGGTGCCCTGGCGTGGATGGAAGGCTTCGTGATGCCGAAGAACGCCCAGAACGTGGATGCGGTGTACGAGTTTATCAACTGGTATTACACGCCTGAAGCCGGTGCCATGTTCGTGAAGGCGACGGGTTACAACTCAACCTCTGTCGGTGCCGAAGCGCTGTTGCCGGAAGAGACCAAGGCGTTCTTCCAGAACTCCTATACTCAGCAGGATCTGGAAAACCTCTGGTGGTGGCCCATTCAGGAGCCATGGTACGTTGCTCTGCGTAACGAGTATCAGGATCGTTATTTGTCAGCCTGATACATTTAGCAAGAGAGCTTCACTGGTTGCTGAGGCTTCTCTTGCTTTTATAGAGAACCCGCGCGGTTGCCGGGTACACCCTTGAGAGGGACGCTGTAAATACTTCCCTGTACGCTCGTCGATCCACATCCGACCGCCATGGATGGCAGAAGTGCCGTTTTTGCAGGAGCAAAAAAGGGCCCTGTGGATCGACGCCCTCTCAAGGGTGTACCCGGCACCCGCTGCTTGTCTGCATTGGTAAAATAGAAAAGAACAATAAATTTTCTCCTTACCCGATGAAATTCGCAGCTTACGGTCTACTCTTTTTTGATCAGTAGATTGAGAGTTGTGTTTTGTACCTTGTTTCGGCCACGCCATTGAATAGTGGCAATTAATACAGGATGTCAATTTTATGGACAGTCGCGTCCAGCTTCAGCAATTATCCATGAGCTTTGGCGATTTCACCGCCGTACACCCCCTGGATCTGGACATTCGGTCCGGTGAGTTTTTCAGTTTTCTGGGCCCTTCTGGTTGTGGCAAGACTACGTTGCTCAACATCATCAGCGGGTTTCTGACGCCGACCAGTGGCACGGTGACCATTGGTGGCGAGCCAATGGCTTCGGTTCCAGCGAACAAGCGGCCGACGTCGATGATTTTCCAGAATTTGGCGTTGTTTCCACTGATGACGGTGGCGGAGAACATCGAGTTTGGTCTTGAGGTGCGTGGCATCAGCAAGCCAGAACGGCGCAAGGTGTCGGATCGGCTACTGGAACTGGTGGACTTGACTGGCAGTGGTGACAAGCGCATTGATGATCTCTCTGGCGGGCAGAAGCAACGAGTGGCCATTGCACGAGCGCTGGCAGTTGAACCGCGTGTTTTATTGTTGGACGAGCCCTTGTCTGCCCTGGATCTCAAACTGCGCCAGCATATGCGCAGTGAGTTGAAGGAGATTCAGCGCCGTACGGAAATTACCTTTATCTATATTACCCACGATCAGGGCGAGGCCTTGACCATGTCTGATCGGGTGGCGGTGATGTCTGCTGGTCGTTTGCAACAGGTAGATGAACCAATGACCCTCTATCAAAACCCGGCGACGCCTTTTGTGGCCGAGTTTGTGGGCGAGAATAATCGCATTGCGGGCGAAGTGGTGGGCAACGATAACGGCCGTGTGCAAATCAAACACCCCAGTCTGGGTGTGCTTGAGGGGATCAGTACTGAGGCAATGGCACCAGGAACTGCCTGTAGCCTCTATGTGCGACCAGAGCGCTTGCGTCTGGTTGGTGAGGATGCGAGCCCCGTCAATCGTTTGCAGGCGCGTCTGGATGTGGTGAACTTCGAGGGTGCTTTTTTAATGCTGGAGTCGAGTATCGAAGGCTTGAGCGACCCGTTGAAGATCCAGACCGAACACAGCACCATGCCGGCAAGCCTTACGAAGGATCACCCGGTTTCTCTTGTGTTTGACCCAGCGGATGCCCTGGTTATGCCTGAGTCTGCGGCGGAAGGGGGTGGTCATGCTCAAGGCCTTGACTGATCGTTTCGGGCTGCCAGTCTCGGTAACCATATTGCTGCTGTTGTGGTTCTGGCTGATTGTGTTGGTGATACTGCCTCAGTTGATCATGATCGATTACTCGTTCCGGCCCAATCTATTACCGGCGCAAATGGGTGGCCCTGAAGATGGTTACACCATTGGCAATTATCAGACCCTGGCCAACAACGACATCCATCGAACCATTTTCTTCAAGACCATCTGGTCGAGTATTCTGGTCACCTTTCTGACCCTGGTCGTCTGCTACCCGGTTGCTTATTTTCTGGCGCAACTGGCTTCCACCCGCCAGGCCATGCTGATTGCTCTGTTGCTGGTGATTCCCTACTGGATCAACGAAATCCTGCGTACCTTTGCCTGGTATTTGATTCTTGCATTTCAAGGGCCGTTAAACGCGGTGCTGCTCGGGTTGGGCTTTATTGACCGGCCGATTCGATTCCTGTCTGGCGACAGCGGCGTCTTGATCGGTATGGTCTACGCCTACTTGTTGTTTATGGTGTTTCCCCTGTACAACGCCCTTGAAAGTCTGGACCCAAATCAGGTGCGTGCCGCGCGTAACCTGGGCGCAGGTACCATCCGTACACACTGGCGCATCATCATCCCCCATGCCAAACCGGGCATTGCCACCGGTTGCATCATGACCTTCATGCTGGCGGCGGGCAGTTACGCTGTGCCAGCGTTGCTCGGCTCGCCCGGTAGTCGCTGGTTTACCCAGATCATCTACAACTGGTTCTTTGAAGGCGGCGATTGGCACATGGGTGCGGCCTATGCCTTTGTCCTGTTGATACTCTGCATTGGCTTTATTGCCCTGGTGATGAAGGTGTTCAAGATCGGGCTGGGGGATATAGGGCGATGAGTGCACAGCGTTTTTTCCATTACACCATTCGTGTTTATCTGGTGGTGTTCTTCCTCTATATGTTCTTGCCGCTGATCATTATGTCGTTGGCGACATTCAACGATAGCCGCTTTCCAACGGTCTGGCCGTGGCGCGACACTACCTTGCGCTGGTTCGGTGAGCTGTGGGCCGATACCGCCATGTGGGAAGCATTGGGCACGAGTGTCGTCGTCGGCTTTGGTGTGCTGGCGTTGGCTGTACCCATTGGTGTATCTGCGGGGTTATTTTTATCGACCTATCAGGGTCGGGCCAAAAACTTTTACTACAGTCTGATGCTGTCTCCCTTGTTGACGCCTGGTGTGATCATCGGTATTTCCACGCTGATTTTTTGGCGTAACCTGGGCGTGAGTGGTGGTATTGGTTTAACGATCATAGCGCAAACAACCTTCATCGCTGCCTATGTCATGTTGATGGTGCTGGCCCGGTTGCAACGCTTTGACCGAACGCAGGAGTTGGCCGCCCAAAGCCTGGGTGCAACTCATGCTCAAATCGTTCGCCGCATTCTGTTGCCCTATTTGAAGCCGGCAATCATTACTGCTGCTGTAATCGCCTTTCTACAATCTTTTGAGAACTACAACACGACGCTGTTCGTGCGTGGTTTCGACACCACCTTGACGGTCTACATCGCCACCAAGGTCAGAACCGGCTTGACCCCCGCCGTGAATGCCCTGGGCTTGATCATGATTATGGTGACGGTCCTTGCTGCGGTCATTTATGAATTGTTGCGCAGGAAGGATCTGGATAAAGCAGGCAAGGGCACTTGAGCCTCGCTGATCTGACCGGTTAGAGCTGCACTCGCGGCACTTTCCGGTCAGTTTTTTGAGGGCGATGCAAAACGCGCATTCAGTACTTGCCGAGTCAGTTCGCCTACGTCCTGACTGGGCAATTGCTGAAGGTCCAGACCGCCATCGATAATCAACGTGGCCAGACCATGCACCGAAGTCCATGAGCCCAGGGCTCGCAAGGGCAACGTACTCATATCCTCGCCATTTTTTTCGAGCGCTGCACGCTCGGCCGCTTCCAGTGTCTGGTAAGAGCGTGCACCTGCGGCGGTCAGTTCTGCGTACTGTTCGCAATGCTCGATGGTTGAGCCAAACATCAAACGAAACAATGCCGGGTTGTCGACGGCGAAAGTTACGTAGGCAACACCGCAAGCAATCAAACGCTGCTCTGGATCTTCCCCGGCCTCGTTCATCTGCTTTTCCATGGCGGCGTTGAAGTCGTGATGGCCTTGTGCGGCCACGCTCGCCAGCAAGGCTTCCTTGTCCTTGAAATGGTGGTAGGGCGCCGCCTGGGAAACGCCAACCTTTCTGGCTGCTGCTCTCAAACTCAGTTTGGCCAGCCCTTCTTCTTCAAGAATGTCGCGCGCCGCCTGAATCAAAGCCAGGTTCAGGTTGCCGTGATGATAGTGCGTCTTCTCGGTGGCAATGGCCGTGTTTGGAGTTTTAGGCATATGTCAAAACCTGTGAAATAGAGGCCCAGTATAGCAGCACCAAAATAAACTTGACATTGTTAAAATGTGGCGTAACTTAACACCTACAAGATAACCCGTAGAGGAAGGCGCCATGAGTGAATCCATCCATCTTACCCGTCGGAAAACATTGCAATTGGCCGCTGGCGGAGCTGTGTTACTCGGTCTCGGGCCTATGGGTTGTGTCAGTCAAACAAAGGCTCAACTGGAGGATGCGCCCGAGTGGTTACTGCCTTTGGCCAAATCCGAATCGGGTGGTCGCGATTACGCACCCCGGATAGAAGGGCAGGTGCCAAAGGCACTCAATGGGGCTTTGTATCGTAATGGTCCTGGCTTGTACGAGCGTTCAGGCCGACGCAAGAGGCACCTGCTGGATGGCGATGGCCTGGTGCAGCGGTTGTCTTTTGACAATGGCCGGGCTCGCTATCAAAACGCCTTTGTGCAAACACCCAAGTTTATTGCCGAAGAAGAGGCGCAACGCTATCTCTATTCCACCTGGACGACCCGACGAGCGGGTGGGCCCTTGCGCAACCTGGGCGGTGGGTCTATGGCACCTCAGGCGGGTGTCACGGTCTACCCGGTGGGTGACAAACTTTACGCTCTGGATGAAGCCAACCCCATCTTTGAAATAGACCCGCAAAGCCTGGATACCCTGGGGCAGAGAGTCATGGGGGAGCGTATGCCCAACGTCAAAGCTCACACCAAATTCGACCCGGTCACGGGCGAATGGCTGCTGGCAGGTCAGGATTTTGGTCGCACCAGTTCGATTCACTCTGTCAGCTATAACCAGGCGGGTCAACGTGGCTTTCAACAAAGCCTCGAAGGCCAACCGCTGATGTACTGGCACGATTTCCTGATCAGTGAACACTACTTTATTTTTGTGTTGCACCCTTGTGAGCTGGAACCCTTTGGCATGCTGGCCGGCTTGCGCAGTGTGGTCGACAGCCTGCGCTGGCGACCCGAGAAGGGTAACCGCATCGTGCTGATGCCAAGGGCGGGCGGTGAACCGCTGTACTATGAAGCCGAGGGTGCCTTCATGTGGCATGCACTGAATGCCTACGAGCGGGGTGACGAAATCATCGCCGACATTGTTACCTACGATAATCCAGATCACTTTATAGGTGAGAATGCACTCCTCCATACCCTGATGGAAGGCAAGATGGGCAACGCCGAGGAGCCCGGTAAACTGCGTCGCTACATCATCAACACCCGAACCGGTACGCTCAAGGAAGAGGTGTTGGACGATGGCAACCATGAGTTTCCCTTTGTGGATCCTCGTGTTGTCGCTCGCGAACATCGCATTGGTTATTACGCTTACTCGGGCATTGGTGCCATGCAGACCGGATTAAAGCGGCTGGACATGCGTACGGGCCAGGACCAGGTGTTTGATTTTGGACCAGGCACTCATGTGGGCGAACCGGTGTTCGTCAATCAGCCGGGTGGGCAGATTGACGACGGTTGGTTAATCAGCCAGTGCCTGGATGGCGATAGCCGCAACACCTTTTTTGCGCTCTTTGATGCCAGCGATTTGGTGGGCGGGCCCTTGGCAATAATCTGGCTCGAGCATTCAGTACCCCTGAGTTTTCATGGCTGGTGGAAGGGCTTAGCCTGAACCAATCAGAGCCAGTTTCAGTCAATGAAAGCACCCCGTTATGGCGGTTACAGTGTCCCCTTGAAGACGGTTACGCTGTAACCACCCATGCGTACGTCCGTTACCTGCCCGGAGGATTTTTCCACACGCCCAAACAATTCACTGGGCCGACCCATATCCACCCCCTGCGCAATGCGCCAGGTCCATTCTCCCGAGGCCTGGTCGTTCAGGTGAGCAAGTAGGCCAATCAGGGCACAATTGGCGCTGCCGGTGGCGGGGTCTTCCAGTACCCCATCGAGTGGTGCAAACATTCGGGTGTGCAGATCAAAGTCGCCACCATCGCGAGTGTATAAATGGATGTCTGGCGTAATGCCCTGATCACGCAACTCTTTCATGGCGTCAATATTCGGGCTGGCTTTGGCCAGGGCGGCACGCGATGTTACTTCTACCAATAGAAAGGGCAGCCCAACAGATACTTCCCGGGGAGCATGGTGATTGATGTCAACAAGTTCGGCCGGTAAGCCGATGGCTTTGGCTACCAAATCAGTGTCAGCAACCCTGCCGAGGCTCAGGGGTTCTGGTGCCAATAGTTCACAGAAAATCTGGTCTTTGGCATCGCGCTGAATATCGACCGGAACCAGTCCGGCTTTTTCTTCGAATACCACCTGGGCTCGGTCGCCCTCCCAGTTCAAATCTCCGTGCATGGCCAGAGTAAAGGCCGTGCCCACATTCGGATGCCCGGCAAAGGGAACCTCGATCTGGGGCGTAAAAATGCGGACTTTGGCTGTGTGACCCTGCTCGGCCGGCAAGACGAAGGTGGTTTCTGAGTAGTTGAACTCACGCGCCAACTGTTGCATCTGCTCTGTGGAAAACTCGTCCGCACCGAACACAACAGCCAACGGATTGCCGCCGAATCGTTCGCGCGTAAAGACGTCGCAGGTATAGTAAGTGATGCTCATCTTCGTTCCTTCAGTTCAGAGAATTGTCTGGGTGCAATAGTATCGTTGGCCAGATTCAAGCCGAAAGGGGTATGGTAGGTTAAGCAGATAGGCAAAGACCAGCTAAATCGCTGAATTAAACAGCCGCTTTTTTCAGGAGTAATACCGATGGTAGAGCACCAGACCGAGCAATCCCGTTTCGTCATCAACGTAGGCTCGCAGCAGGCCGTACTGAAATACGAGGAACATCATGGTGACATCGATTTTACGTCAACCTTTGTACCAGACAACTTGAGAGGGCAGGGCCATGCAGAGAAGCTGGTTCATGCTGGCCTCGCCTGGGCGCGTGAACAGGGGTACAACATTCAGGCCTCCTGCTGGTATGTCAGGTTATGGCTTGACCGAGGGCGATAACTGACGCCAGATGACAACCCCGGCCAGTAATAGCACCAGCAGGCACAGCGTCGCCACTAATAGCCATTTGATGCTGGTAACTGTACTGGCTATTTGAACCAGGCCTGGGTGCTCTGAAGGAAAGCGCAGAACCAGGCTGACCAGCAGGCCATTTTCCAGGAAATCAGCCAATACGGTCATTAAAGGCAACCAGCCGATTCTTCGGTACAAGCCCTGTTTCGGCATGGCCAGCCAGGCTAGCCAGGTTAGCAGAAAATAAAAGAATAGCCCGTAAGCCAGTGGGAAGAGGGTGTCGGCGATCAGGGAAAAAGCCACATAGAAACGCCGCCCGGCTTCAGTGAAATCGGCCGCCATTTGATAGAAAAGCTCTGGCGAATAATGCAGCAGCGCATCGAAAAAACCACTGCCTCCCGACAAGGTTTCCAGCCGGCCAGCACCCCAGGGCATGATCAGAAACATGAAGATGGCGACATCCACGGCCGCCACCAGCGCCCAGAAACCATAGGACTTTTGCATAAAGGTTGGTGCCGGTGGCCGGGTGCCTTTGCTGTTCATTGAAAGGCTCAATCGTTGAAAACCAGTGGGGTGACACCGGGCAGGGCCCAGACAAAATCCGGCCCCATCAATTGGGAGGGCGTAATGCTGCCCGTGGCGCTCACGTCTCCCGCGAGCACTGCCTGAACGATGGCAAGCGGCGCGGTAATGGTCAAGTCGTAGCCGTTGGGTGTATCGAAATGGGCGCTCACAGCCTTGCCCTGGGCATTGCGCACTTCGCCCCAGAGGTCGGTGCGGGTTTTGGCGCGCTGCTCTGCACTGGGCCCTTTTACCGATTTGGTGATCCGGTTTTTCATCAAGCTTTGTACCCAACCCATGCCTAAAAACCAGCGCAGTGATTGCAGGCGCCGAATGCGCGTCACCGTGCGTTTGGCGACCGGTACATAAACGGTGACATTGGCAATGCCCGTGCTGACAAAGGCGGTGCTGACATCCCCCCAGGGAATGCTCATGGCCGTGCGCTGTTTGCCGCCCATGGGCAATTCACGAGTCAGCAATGGTGTTTCCACAATACGTCCATCGCGTCGTACCTTGGTCAAACCGGCCATGCCCTCAACGGATGTTTTCGCTGTACCGGGGCTCATCGAACCGCCGGCCTTGAACGCCAGGTCGAGCTCTGTCGCATCCGGCAAAGCGGCCTTCAATTTCGCTGCCAGGCAATCGGTTGGCACCACATCAAAGCCGACTCCCGGGCATACCATGACTCCTGCATCACGGGCACGTTGAGCAATGGCTGCGGAGTGGGCGTGTTCTAAAACGTCGATCTCCCCGGTAATGTCAAAATAGTGCGTCCGGGTGTTCAGGCAGGCCTCAAGCATGGGAGCCGAGGTCGCCGAAAAGGGCCCAGCGCAGTGCAACACCAGTTCAACATCAGCCAACGCCGCTTCCAGCCCTTTTGAATCCGATAAATCAACCACCCGAGCTTCAAGCCCCAGCTCAGTCGCCAGCGCTTTCACCTTGTCCGCGCTACGCCCAGCCAGAACGGGTTTCAAACCCCTGGTGGCCGCCTCACGAGCGATCAATTCACCACTGTATCCGTAGGCACCATAAATCATCCAATTGGTAGTCATATAGTTCTCCATATTCGTTGCTTAAACCTCAACCAAAGTTGCTAATCGGCATTGGCCCGCGTCGGCTACCGGTGATGCCTCTACCTATTAGCGTTCACCGGAAGTAGCCACAGTACTGAATAAATCGACTAAGCATCCAGACTGCGAATGACCTCATTTCTAAGCCACTTGCTTCCCGCATCTTCCGTCCGCGAACGATGCCAATACATGAACACCGACAACGACAACCCCGGCACCGGAAAGGATGCCATTGAAAATGGTATCAATTCCCGAATCTGGGCAATGAAGACTTCTGGAACCGTCAGCAGGCAATCCGTCTGCGAGACCACCTGGCAAGCCGTCCAGACACTCTGGCAGCGTAATGCAATATCTCGCTGATGCCCAAGGTATTGCAGGCACTCATCTTCAAGACCTGGCCCATCGACTCTCCGACTCACTAATAAATGTCGTTGTGCCAGATAGGTCTCCAGAGTCAATCTGGCGGCCAATGCCGGGTGGTCTGGCCTTGCTATCACCACATAGTCGGACTGCAGTACCCGTTGCTGCTCGATCTGTTCGTTCACATGCACGCTGGCATCGAGTGCCAAATCCAATCTCGTATTCAAGAGTCCATCGAGCAGGGCAGAGCGAGAAACTGCCTGGCTGGCCACACTCAGGTGTGGTGCATCCTGCGCGATGCGCGTCATCAACCCCGGCAGCATGATGTTTTCAAAGGCGTTGTTCAGACCGATGACGAAAGACTGGGTGCTGGTCTGCGGGTCGAACCGGTCGAGGTTGGCCAGGGCGCGGCTCAGGCTCTGCCAGGCCGATTCGGTGCTGGACAGAAAGCGCTCGGTCTGTGCCGTTGGCACCAGGGTACGGCCACGGCGTTCGAACACCGGGTCGTCCAGGCGATCGCGCAGGCGTTTCAATGCATGGCTGATGGCTGGTTGGGAAACATGCAGGATTTCTGCAGCGCGTGTTGTGGATCGGCACTCATTCAACACCCGCATCACCACCAGCAGATTCAGATCCAGGCTTTCTATATTCATCCTGTATTCGTCAGCCTAATAGAATTTGATTAGTAGAATTCATTATTTTTATACATTGTGATGGACTAGA
Organism: Saccharospirillum sp.; assembly: GCA_022565595.1. Lineage (GTDB taxonomy): Bacteria > Pseudomonadota > Gammaproteobacteria > Pseudomonadales > Natronospirillaceae > Saccharospirillum. Next base: position 14,708 of record JAIUML010000024.1, read on the forward strand.
CTGCAAGCATCGAATGACACGAGAGATGACATGCTTTACGACCTCAGTGACCGCGCACAGCAAGTTCTGGCCCGGGTACAGGCGCGTGTTGAAGACGCCATCATCCCCCTCGAGCCGGCTTTCGCCGCCGCGATGAAGTCGCCCGATAGAAGCTGGGCGTTGATGCCAGAACTGGAGGCGCTGAAGCACCAGAGCCAAAAAGAAGGCCTATGGAACCTCTTTTTGCCAGACCCGGAACGTGGTGCCGGATTCAGTAACTACGAATACGCCTTTATGGCCGAAGCCATGGGGCGCAGCCTCTTGGCCCCTGAAGTGTTCAATTGCAATGCACCTGATACCGGCAACATGGAAGTATTGCATCATTACGGCAATGCCGAGCAGCAGGCGCAGTGGCTGACGCTCTTGCTCAAGGGTGAGATCCGCTCGGCGTTCTGCATGACCGAGCCCGATGTGGCGTCCTCCGACGCAACCAACATGCAAGCGACAGTGCGTCTGGATGGTAATGAGCTGGTGCTGAATGGTCGCAAGTGGTGGAGCACAGGCGTGGCTCACCCCAACTGTGAATTGTTGATATTCATGGGACGCTCAAGCGATACGGGGCATCGTCACCGTCAGCACTCCATGGTATTGGTACCGAAGAATCACCCTGGTGTGCGCGTCGAACGTCTGCTCAGTGTTTTTGGCAGTGAACATCTGCCCTATGGGCATGGTGTGGTTGAGTTCAATCAGGTGCGGTTGCCGAAAACGGCTTTGCTGGTTGGCGAAGGCGCCGGCTTCGAGATTGCTCAAGGGCGGCTGGGGCCAGGTCGGATACATCACGCCATGCGTGCCATCGGCGCGGCCGAACGTTTACTGAAAATGATGATCGAACGTGGCCTCGAACGTCAGGCTTTCGGCAAGCAACTGATTGACCTGGGCGGTAACCGCGAACGTATCGCCAACCATCGCATGGCCATCAATCAGGCCAGACTTTTGTGCTTGCATACGGCCCGCATTATCGATAAGCATGGGGTACGCAAGGCCCTGTCTGAGGTCGCTCAGATCAAGATCGTTGCCGCCAACCTGATGCAACAGGTCGCGGACGATGCCATCCAGATGTACGGCGGCGCAGGGGTAGACGATGCGCTGCCTTTGGGTGAGTTCTGGGCAGCGGGCCGGGTGTTGCGTCTGGCGGATGGTCCCGATGAAGTGCACCGGGGCACCATTGCCAAACTGGAACTCAAACCTTATCTGGATGCCAGAAAATGACGCTAAACTCCAACGCTGAAACCGTGGTAATTACCGGTGGCGTCAGTGGCCTTGGGCTGGCTCTGGCACGTTTTCATGCACGCAGAGGGGACCAACTGATACTGGTCGATCGTTCAGCCGAAGCCAGCGAAGCGGCGCTGTCGCAACTGGATGGCCAGGCGCACTTCATAAAAGCCGACCTGACCGATATCGAGGCCTGCGACCGATTGCAGCGACAGGTCGCCGCCATTACCCCAACACTGAATCGCCTCTACAACAACGCTGGCATCGCCGGCAGCGTCGGCCTGATGGAACATCAAACCGATGCCAACTGGCAGGCCGTATTCGGCATCAACCTCTTTGCCCCTGTGCGCCTGACTCGCTTGTTACTGCCCTTGCTGAAGGCGGCACCCAAAGCACAGATCGTCAACATCGCCTCCGTCGGCGGCTTGATGTGCGCCAGCCATATGTCCGCCTACAGCGCCAGCAAGGCGGCACTGATTTCGCTGTCGGAAACCCTCGATAAAGAGCTGGCGCATGACAACATCAGCGTCACCGTTGCTTGCCCAGCTTTTTTCAAGACTCAGTTGACCAACAGCATCCCCCCTCAGGAAGTCAAGGCCCGAGCCCGAGTGGAAAAACTGATGGCCAGTGGCAAGCTCAACGCCGACCAGGTCGCCGCTCTGATTGCCAGCACCGCCGACAAGGGGCAATTCATGGCGTTGCCACACGCACGAGAACGCTGGTTGTGGTACTTGAAGCGCCTGTCCTACCCGCTGTTCCGAAAAGTACTGATTAGCCAGCAGCCCATGCCTGTTGCAGCGAAGGAGAAAACCCATGTCTGAACAGGATGCCACCATCGCCATGCGCAAAGGCGAGGCCATCGACATTGAAGCCCTGGATGCCGAACTGAAAGCCCATCTTCCCGGCCTGAACGGAACACCTGACGTTACTCAGTTCCCGGGTGGCGCCTCCAACCTGACCTATCGACTGGCCTACCCGGAAACAACACTGATTCTGCGCCGCCCACCCTTTGGCCCCCTACCCAAGGGTGCGCACAACATGCTGCGCGAAGCCCAATGGATACAAGCGATCAAGCCACACTATGTACTGGCACCAGAGGTTCAACTGATCGTTGAAGACTCCAAAGCACTGGGTTGCGATTACTACATCATGACCGAACTCAAGGGCCTGATACTGCGCAGAAAACCACCGGCCACCCCCGAACTCACCCCAGATCGCTGTGACCAACTCTGCCATACCTACATTCAAGGCCTGGTGGATCTGCACGCTATTGATGCAGACCAGGCTGGCCTGAGCCACCTCGGCAAAGGCGCAGGCTATATCCAGAGACAGGTTAATAGCTGGACAGAACGCCTCGCTAAAGCGCAAACTCCCGACGTACCGGATTTTGCGCCTATCGGCGAATGGCTGGCCGAACAGCAACCGGACGATCTGAGTAACGGCCTGATCCACAACGACTACCGCTTCGACAACCTCGTGCTGGACCCGGAAAGCCTCGATATCCGCGGCGTCCTCGATTGGGAACTCGCTACCCTCGGCGACCCCCTGATGGACCTCGGCACCGCCCTGGCCTACTGGGTAGAAGCCGACGACCACCCAGCCATGCTCGCCATTCGGCCACAACCTACTCATTTGCCGGGCATGTTCAAACGCGAGCAACTCATACAAGCCTACTTCGAAAAAAGCGGTCTCACCCCGGTCGACTTCCACTTCTACGAAGTCTTCGGGCTGTTTCGCCTGGCCGGTATACTGCAACAAATCTATGCACGCTTTTACCAGGGCCAGACACAGGACCCACGCTTCGCAGGCTTCGGCCAGGTTGTCAGCCACCTGCACCAACGCTGCCAGCAGGCAATGAACCCATGACACAGGTCACCCTGGTTCGCCACGGACAGGCCAACAGCAACCTGCTCGACTACGACCAACTCAGCCCACTCGGCCAACAGCAAATGCGCTGCCTCGCCGACTTCTACCGAGTGCACTGGGCAAACCCAGCACGCCACAGCGGCACCTTGCAACGCCTCCTACAAAGTGACGCAGCTCTTACGGAAATACTGGGGGAATCTCACACCACTCAAAGCAACCCGGCCTGGAACGAATTCGACTTCCTCGACATCGTCAGCCAATACCGACCAGAGTGGCAAGACCCCGAAAGCCTCAAGTATTCCATGGCCAACGAACCCGATGCTCGGCGCGTATTCTTGCGAGAGTTTCGCAAAGCCCTGGGTGTGTGGATGAGCGCAGAAACCACAGAAGCCAAAGAAAATTACAAAGAAACCTAGCCAGCGTTCAATCAACGCATACGCGACGCCCTATTGTCACTGGACCCGGATCACTCACACTGGGTCATCACCTCAGGCGGAGTCATTTCAGCGCTGATTGGCCAGGCTTTGGAATTGAACGCCAATAGTGTGATCAAATTGAATTTAGCTTTGAACAATGCTTCCGTTACCGAGGTTTCAATCAAGGGTGATCGTATCCGACTAAACAGCTTTAATCAGGTTCAGCATTTTTATGGGAAAGATATTTTTCTGAGTTATTTTTGAATCAGTATTCGGCATTGTCGCAATTCGAGCGGCGGATGCTGGTGGTGCCTCAGCGGGGGAGTCCGCAGCAGGGATGCTGCGGTCTAGGCTCCAGGGAGGGATCCACGCCGACCCCGCAGAGGCACCACCAGTAGCCGACGCGGGCCATAGCCACTTAGCACACCCCAATCTAGTAAGGAGAAGAATAATGACTCATCCATTCGATCTTACCGGAAAGATCGCCCTGATCACCGGCGCCAGCAAAGGGATTGGCGCCGCCATTGCCCATTCACTGGCCGGGCAGGGCGCCTATGTCATCGTCACCAGCCGCAAGGCCGAAGCCTGCGCCGACGTCGTCGATGCTATTGTCAAAGCCGGCGGCCAGGGCGAAGCACTCGCCTGTCATATCGGTGAACTGAGCGCCATGGAAAGCACAGTAAAGGATATTGTTGCTCGCCACGGCCGCATCGACATCCTCGTCAACAATGCCGCCGCCAACCCCTACTTTGGCCCTATCGACCAGACCCCCATGGATGCCTTCGACAAAACCGTTGAAGTCAACATCCGCGGTTACTTTTACATGACCAACCTCGTCGGCCAAAGCATGAAAAAAACCGGCGGCAGCATCATCAACATTGCCTCGATCAATGGCGTCATACCGGGCGACTTCCAGGGCGTTTATTCCATCACCAAGTCTGCGGTCATTGCCATGACCAAAGCCCACGCCAAGGAATGGGCGCGTCACAACATTCGCGTCAACTGCCTGTTGCCCGGCCTGACCAGAACCAAATTTGCCAAAGCCATCACCGACAACCCCGAAATCATGAAACAGGTCATGCCGCACATCCCCATGAAACGCGCCGCCGAACCCGAAGAGATGACCGGCCAGGTGCTGTACTGGGCCAGCGATGCCAGTGCCTACACCACCGGCTGTATCGCCAATGTCGATGGCGGCTATCTGCTGGTTTAACAGCCTCAGCCGGTTTGGGTGAAGAGCAGGTCGAACGTCTTTCAATTCATATACTATGCTTTGTTCCGGCCCAACCTGATGGGTTGGATAATGATGCCTCTGACAATTGCAGAACGATCGGGCCGGTACTGGCCAAACCAGACACACGCCGGTCAGCTCACTGCTCTGCTGGCGCACGATGGCTCACGTTGCCATCTCTCCGAGCGCAAAGACACCGCCGCCCTCGCTATTGAAGAACCAGGAATGGTGTATCGTTAAGGCGAAAGGGTAAATCGCCTTGATGAAGGCAAGTACCGCAATGCCACCCAGTGTGACGCCCTGATCGGCCTCTATTACGCGAGGTTGGCAGGCCTTGGCAATCTGTTACCAGAGCATCGTGTGTGTCAGCATTTGCAAACCCTGTGGCAAAACAACGTTGAAGCCTATTACGGGGGCCAATACGGCCCTTTGCTGATCGCCGAACCCGGGCGTTTCCAGTTTGATCGCGACGGTGGCGAAGAGTTGCAGGTTAATGAAGTATTGGTCGGGTCGGCCAGGATCTACATTGGCATGCTGGCACAATACGGACTTGGGGATGAAGCGCGAAGCCTGGCCGACAAAATGGTGGCATTTCAGTACGGACGGTCAGGCCTGCAGTTTCGCTCGCCAGCGGCATGGGATGCTCATGGCCATTTCCGGGCACCGCTGAATATGCGCCCTCTGTCTGTTGCGTGGCTGGCTCAAGTGTGACGTTTCTGGCTGAATGGACATCAGCGGTTTTTTAGGGGGCGGGCTTTGAACTCGTAGGGTAATGCTCTTCTCGAATGGCCGTCATTACAGTGTCCCTGTCATGAAAGTGTCATGGTCTAGACATATGCTGGCTAGCTCAGACAGGGATACTGGTCGTCTCATCTATCGACACCCAGCCATCGAGCCAACACACAATGCCAGACCCTTTTGCACTAGAGCTTGAACGTCTGCTCTCTTCTGAATTGACTCATTCCGTTTTTCAGCCCATCGTTGACATCACCACTCGTAGTGTATTTGGCTACGAAGGCCTCAGTCGTGGTCCATCGGATAGCCAGCTTCATGCAGCACCCTTACTCTTCGAGACAGCAGATCGTTGCGGCAGAACCATGGAGCTGGAAGCACTTTGCCTGAGAACCATCGCCAGAGATTGGTCGACTTTTCGATTGGACAGCAAGCTGTTTGTCAACGTCAGCCCGGAAAAGCTGAAGCCAAGTGGCAAAAAATATGGCCGACTACTTGAACTGATCAAGGCGCACAGGCTCAGCCCAGAGCGTATCGTAATCGAGTTGTCTGAGCGTTATCCGACGCAAGAAACAGCCAGCATGATTGCTGTTTTGTCCTGGTTGAAGGAGCAGGGTTTTCAGATTGCCATAGACGACCTTGGTAGCGGCTATTCAGGATTAAAACTCTGGTCAGACCTGAAGCCTGATTACGTCAAAATTGATCGTCATTTCATTAGAGACATCGACACAGACCTGGTAAAAAAGGAGTTTGTTCGATCCGTTGTAGAACTGGCGGATCGGTTGAATTGCGAATTGATAGCCGAAGGCGTCGAAACAGAAAGTGAATTGGCCGCCGTCACTCAATTGAATATCCACTTGATACAGGGCTTTCTCTTTGGGCGACCCAAGGCAATCCCGCAGGTGACGTTTGACTGCCTGAAAAGCAGTCAACGGCAACCCGTGATCGGTTCCACATCAATAGCCCAGGCGCTAACTGTTTTTGTACAACCGATTCCTTCCAGCACAACCATCCAGGATGCATGGCAGCGTTTTCAAAATGAACCCACTGTATTTTCCCTTCCGATCGTCGACGAGGGTAAACCCAGGGGTTTGCTTCATCGATGGCGTGTATTGGAACTGTACAGTACCCCCTACGGGCGAGAGCTTTATGGCAAAAAAATGGTCTACAGCATTGCCAGTGCTGATGCGCTGGTTGTTGAAGAAACCACACCGATGGAAGAAATCAGTCGACGTCTGGTTGATGAAGATCAGCATTACCTGAAGCAGCATTTTATCGTGGTCAGTCAGGGCAATTACATTGGTTTGGGTACTACTAGAGCTTTACTACAGCTCATCACGACAGAAAAGATTGAAAGGGCACGGCACGCCAACCCTTTAACTCAACTGCCAGGCAATGTACCCATTCAGACTGAGCTTGAATGGCGACTTGGTAAGGGTGAAGCTTTTTCACTGGTTTACTTTGACATCAATTATTTCAAACCCTTGAATGATGTTTTAGGCTACAGAACAGGTGACCGTGTAATAAAAAGCCTGGCAAGTATCCTGAAAGAGATTTTTTCTGAGCTGGATGACTTTGTTGGCCACATAGGCGGCGATGACTTTGTTGTGATTAGCCATTTGGCAAAGGTTGAGCATCGGTGCTCAGTCGCCCTGCGTCAGTTTGGTCAAAAGGTGGAAGATTACTTTCCAGCAGATGTGATTGAACAGGGCTATATTGAAACATACGACCGCTCCGGCGTGATTGCCACTTTCCCGTTGACAAGTTTGAGTGCAGGCATAGTCTTTGTCGAAGGTAGTACGACCGATACTGCCGAAACCCTGGCTAATGAAGCCTCTCACGTAAAACTCAAGGCCAAGGCTTCCATTAGTGGCATGGCGACGACCCACCGTTAATGTTCAGTCAGGGCCTTCTTGCCTGACATTGCTGCCCTGGTTCTCTGGTAACAGAACTTCACTCGTGAACCGCTATGGACCAGGCACGAGAGAAATGGCTACCAACAACATGATGAACCCAATCACCGAATCGAAAACCCGCCAGGCACGCACCGATTGCAATTTCGGCCCCAGGTAGCGACCAAAGCCGGCCAGTGAAAAAAACCAGACCGTAGACGCCGTGGCCGCCCCGATGACGAAGCTATGGGTGTAGGCTTGTTGGGCACCCACACTGCCGATCAGCACCACGGTGTCGAGATAGACATGAGGGTTCAGCAGGGAGATGGCTATGGCCTGTCCAGCGAGTTGCCAGCCATTGGCCAATGATGCCTGACCCGAGATCACCAATCCACTGGTGCCCAACCAGGCGCGCCAGAATGCCTGCCCCGCTAGCCAGCACAACAACAATATACCCAACCAGGTCATGACGGGCACAAGGCCTGGAATGAGTTGCTGCAGACGGTCGATACTGTAGACCCCGAGCGTGATCAATACGGCATCAATGCTGCAACAGACAGCGGCGATCACCCAGGGGTGCTCGCCACGCATGCTTTTGCTTAATACCCAGGCATTCTGGGCGCCGATGGCGACGATCAATCCTATGGCAATGCCGAATCCGGTGATAAACGACAGAAACATGATGTCTTCCTCAGTTGGTGAGGCATGACTGTAAAGGGTTGCGGTGACATTAATCCAACGAATAACTATCATGATACATTAGAGGAATTAATAGTGCTGGTGACACCCAATGCTGGATTATCGATTGCTGGAAGCCCTGGCCGCGGTCATTGAAACCGGTGGCTTCGAAAAAGCCGCTCAGAAACTTCACCTGACGCAATCGGCGGTCAGTCAACGCATCCGCCAGTTGGAGAATCGCCTTGGCCAGCCGGTGATTTTGCGTAGCTCGCCACCCGTCGCAACGGCCCTGGGGCGGCGGTTGAACAACCATTTGCAGCAGGTCAGGCAGATGGAAATGGGCCTGGTGGATGAGGCGTCGGACGAAGCGTTCAAGGTGCGTTTGACGGTCAATGCCGACTCCATGGCTACCTGGCTGGCCCAGGGCCTTGCGGCCTGTGAAATAAGTCAGCAGATGGATTTCGATCTGGTCGTTGAGGATCAGGAAGTGGGGCTGAACCGAATGCGCAATGGTGAGGTCATGGCCTGCATTTGTGCCGAAGCGCACCCGGTCAACGGTGGGGCCGTGAGCCCGCTTGGTGTCTTGCGCTACCGGGCTCTGGCCAGCCCTGAGTTTATCGAGCGGTACCAGACTCATCGTTATCCGGAGCGCCTGACGGAGGCGCCTTGTTTGATCTTCAATCAGGACGATCGTCTGCAGCATCACTTTTTGGAGGCGATGAATTTGCCGCCTCCTGCCAGGCAGCACCGGGTACCTTCTTCGGAAGGCTTCGTGCAAATGGCGTTGACCGGTATGGGCTTTGGTATGCTGCCCGAGTTGCAGGTTGCCCCTTACCTGGCGTCGGGCCAATTGACCAATGTCGGCCCGGACTATCACCTGGATGTGCCGCTGTACTGGCACTATTGGCAAACAGAAAGCAATGCCATGAAAGCCTTACGCGAAGCTGTCATCCGCCAGGCGGGTGTTACCTTGCGCGCCAATTGAACCTTCAAGCTTTTTTGTCGCTGAATACGGCAGAACGCACAGATACTGAGAGAGCGGCATTGCACTGCCTGGCTTTGCAAGTGAACGGCGAGATACCCGCTCGTGATGATGTCGCCATCGCCTCCCTTGTTGCAGACTCTATACTGGCGCGAGAGGCCAGAGGGGCCTATTAGCCTTCCGGCTTTCCCCTCAGTGCCTTGATTTTTCCACGTTGGGATTTCTTGTCCATTCTTTTGCGTTGTGATGAACGCGTTGGCCTTGTGGCGCGCCTGGCTTTGACCGGCGCGGTTGCTGCCTGAATCAGCGCCTTGAGCCGTTGCAAAGCATCTTCCTTGTTGTTTTCAAGTGTTCTATAGGTCTGCGCCTTGATGACGATGACACCTTCCTGAGTAATGCGCTGGTCCGAGAGTCTGAGCAGTCGCTCCTTGTAGCTCTCGGGCAGGGTCGAGCGTGCAATGTCAAATCGCAGGTGGACCGCAGAGGACACCTTGTTGACGTTCTGACCACCGGAGCCCTGGGCACGAATGGCCTGGAATTCTATTTCCCAATCTGAAAGCTGAATGTTGGGAGTTATTTCAAGTAAAACCGGCACGGGAACCTCCTGAATTAAGCGGAACAGCTTACTCTGGCTGGGAACCAGAGTGAAATACTGGTGGGAAATCCCGGCAAAAAACTGATTTTGTGGCGGTAATCCACCCAATGGGTGCCATCAAATGGGTGAAAAATCGGTCATTTATCGATATTAGTGCTGGTGAAAATACTTGTGTTTCGCTCGAAAGTGCCAGTAAGTCGTTACAGCAAAAGCCTGTCCTCACCACGCTTCAGGGCCACTATCGCCGCCGAATATTTATACAGTGCAGGCGGGTCTGTCCAGAAATGGCGTATCAATTGCAGGTATTAAGGTTCGGTGTTCCAGACATGCCGTTCTCATAACAACAAATTAGAGAATTTCATTATGTCAGTTGCTGCTTCTCTCAAGTCAGCTCTCTTTACTGTGCTGCTGTGCCTATCCATCGGCGCACATGCTGAACCTCAGACTCTGATATTCGCTCATGTCGTGGGAGAAAATACACCCAAGGGTAAAATGGCGGAGATGTTCAAGTCGATGGTTGAACGGAGGTTGGGAGACCACTATCGAGTTGATATCTACCCGAATACCCAGCTCATGGATGACGATGAAGCACCTTTCGCTATCCCTGAAGGGCGCATTCACTTTGCAGCACCGGCGTTGTCCAAGTTTGAGCAATTTACCGAACGCCTCAAGGTTTATGATTTGCCCTTCCTGTTTGCCAATATGGGCGCAGTTGATGAGTTTCAGCGAGGCCCAATAGGCCAGGAATTGTTGACTCATATGGCGGGTGAAGGAATCTATGGTCTGGGTTATTTGCACAACGGCATGAAGCAATTGACCCTGGCAACGCCCTTCGAGCGCCCGGAAGACATGGCAGGTCAGCGCTTCCGCTCCATGCAATCGGATGTACTGGTCCGGCAATTTGAGCGTCTGAATGCTGAAGCACTGCCCATGGCCTTTTCTCAGGTCTATCAGGCTTTGGCGGACGACGTTGTTCAAGGCCAGGAAAATACCTGGTCCAATATCTATTCGCAGCGTTTTTATGACCATCAACCTTATATGATGGTATCCAACCATGGGGTGCTGGATTACATGGTGATTACTCCAACGGAGTTCTGGCAAAGTTTGCCCGAAGATCATCGGTTCTTTTTTGAGTACGCCATGGACATGTCGATCAAGTATGGCAATGCCGTTGCTCTGGCCAAAAACACCAACGATCGCATTGAAATCGAACGTATGTCGAACGTGACTGTCATGGTCCCAACCGAGGAGCAGCTCCGGAGATGGCAACAGGTCATGGAGCCGCTATGGAACGAGTATGAAGCGATTATTGGCAAGGAAGTGATCGATGCAGCCCGTGCCTTGCAAAGTGGAATTTGAGCCATCCATGTGCCAGATTTTAGTTAGACAATATTGTCGAATTTAGGGGGCGCTTGATTGAGCATTCAAAATGTTAGCTTTCGAATGCGTTTGCTGTCTTTGCTGTTCGTCGTGATTTGCGGCCTGGTCATTTTATTGGCGACCGCGGACCGAGGCTTGAGCCAGCAACAGCGAACCAACCTCTTTGTTCAGCAACTGACAATGCTGAATATGGCTTTGAACCGCTTGTCTCTGGATGCCCTGGCATTGGTTCAGGGTCTTCAACAACTTGAACTGGCATCCGTGGATGATTACCTCGCTGACCTGGACCGGGTCGAGCAGGAGCTTGACGAGGTCATGGCAACGTCTTCGACTGTAGCGGAGTCTGTTGGTGTCGGTGAAGCACTGGATAATTACGCTTCTTCGTATGTGTTGTTCATGAGGTCTTCACGCGATGTCGCCCAGGTCAGTTCAGTGGTGGGCTTCAATCGTGAAGAAGGCCTGCTGAGTGTTGTTCGCCAACTGAGCGATCAGTTTCAGCAGCCTTTACTGCTGTTCAGTATGCGAGAAGTCATCATTGAGCTGCGCGATGCAGAGCAGGAGGTCTTGTCAACCGCGTCAGACAGCAATCGACAACGATTTGATGAAGCCTTTGTTGCCCTTCAGAATGCGCTGAGGGCAGGCGCCATGCAGGATCGTTTCGCAGAGCTCGTAGCTGAATACGATGAAGCCATGAACGTCGTCATGGAACAGGTGGTTGTACTAACAGAGTATCGCTCTGAATTGCATCGACAACTCGCTTTGTTGGAGCAACAGCAGAACGATTTGATCCGTTCAGTAAACCACATCACCGATACGGCTCGTGCCGAGGCAGAGCAGGGTGCGAGTCAGGCACGTTGGCTGCTCTGGTTGGTCGGCGGCATCATTGCTTTGACCGTGATAGCGGCCTCGGGCTGGATCATCGTCAGTGTGAGGGCGACTCTGAAACACATCAAGGAGGATTTGAAAGCGGTTGGAGCCGGAGACCTTACCGCCCGGATGATCGTTAACCATAAACGCAATGATGAGTTCGATGAGCTCAGCATCAGCATCAATGATATGACAGACAAACTGGGTGTCCTCATCAGGGAGGTCGCCTCGGCGGCTGAACAATCCTCGGTGAAACTGGGCGCCTTGAATCAGGCCATTTTCCAGTTGAACGAGAACAATGGTGTCTTGAACGAGCAGTCGCACAGCGTCGCCGCCAGTACCGAGGAAATATCGTCAACGCTAGGCGGTTTGTCTCATACCACTGAAGAGCTCATGGCCAAATCGAATGAGGCGTTCAGCTCTGCACATACCGGAGCGGAAACTCTGAACAGCGCTCTAACGCATCTGGAAAAAACTGGCACAGTTGTAGCGAAAACCTACAGTACCTTGCAAGAAGCAGGCGACCTGTCCAGGGACATCGATAATGTCATCAGCATGATTAATGACCTGGCCAGCCAGACCAATCTGCTGGCGTTGAATGCAGCGATTGAAGCTGCCCGTGCCGGCGAAGCGGGCCGCGGGTTTGCCGTGGTGGCGGAAGAGGTTCGCTCTCTGGCCGAACGGACGGTTGATGCCACGGGAAAAATCACCGATATCGTCAGCGGTGTCCAACGCTCTACAGAAGGCGCTCTGAAAACCATGTCGCAAGCCCACACTCACCTCGACGGTGTACAAACCGACAGCCAGGCCGCTGGTTTGGCGATGCAAGAGATCGAACAAAAATCCAGAGTAAGCCTGGCGTCGGCTGAGCAAATAGCGCTTATGGTGCGAGAGGTGACCGATGTCGCGACGCAGATCAGCCAGGACATGGATCAGGTTGCACAGCGGGTACGCAGTGACAGTGAATCGATTCAAGCCATCGCCACCAACGGTCAGGATGTATCGACCTTGCTATCACAATTGGAAAAGACATCGAGGACTTTTGTGGTACCTCCGCAGTCGAAATAGGCAAAGCACCTCGCCAGAATCAGGCGGTCTTCTTCTGACTGGTGGTGCGCCTTGTTCGACGTCTTTTGAAGGTGGCAGGTTTCGACCCCAGGCCTGCGAGCCCGGCGGGCCTGATCGAACGAAGCTGAAGGCACAGCCGTTGTAATTCACCGGTCAGCGGCTGCATCAAATCCTGGTATTGTGCCCGTCGGTCTGCCATGTCTCCCAGCAATGATTCCCATTTGGCCGTCATGTCGGGCAGGGTCATGGATTCGGGTAAGCTGTGGATCAGGCCTTTTCCGGCAGGTGTGGACCTTAGCGATTTGCCCTCGCGTTTGAGGAAACCTCGTTTGAACAGCAATTCGATGATGCCCGCGCGGGTGGCTTCGGTGCCGAGGCCATCGGTTTCTTTCAATACGGTTTTCAGGGTGGGGTCATTGACGAAACGGCTGATGCCGGTCATTGCTGCCAATAGTGTGGCTTCGGTAAAGGGTTTGGGTGGTGTTGTGTGTTTTTCTGCGACCTCTGCCTGTAGTGATTTCAAGGGCTGCCCTTGCTGCAAGGGCGGCAGGCGTGGTTGCACCTCCTGTTTATCCTGTTTTCCTGCTGGAAACAGTGCCTTCCAGCCAGGGTCCAGGGTGTCGGTCTGGCTGGCCCGAAAGAGGCCGTTTTCTATGGTGACCTCCAGCTTGATGTCCTGCTTTTTCCAGGGTGGCATGAATTGCGCCAGATAGTTCCGGCACACCAGGCTGTAGACTTTTAATTCGTCCGGGTTCAAACGGCTCAGCTTGCGCTCGGTGGGTATGATGGCGTGGTGCGCGCCAACCTTAGTGTCGTTCCAGGTCTTGCTTTTCTGGCTTGGGTTGAGCCTGAGCCAGCTTTCCGAGTAGGCGTTGTGGCCCAGTTTATTCAGGTTGGCGCCAATGACGTCAATCAGCGCGCTGGCCTCCTGGTGATGCTCGGTCGGCAAATGATGGCTGTCTGAACGAGGGTAGGTGATGGCTTTGTGGGTTTCGTAAAGCGATTGGGCAACATCCAGCACTTGCTGAGCGCTCATGCCAAAAGCGCGGTTCGCATCCATCTGTAAGCTCGACAGGCTGTGAGGCAAGGGCGCGGGTTGCGCAATGTTTTTCTGCTCGAGCCGAGTGACCTGTGCTGGTTTGAAGGAGATGCGCTCAACCACATTCTGTGCCAATGGCAGTGAGAGGTTGCGACCCTGCTCATCCAGCCAGGGCTCGCAGGCCTCACTGGGGACCCACCGGGCCTGGAATTCTTCACCAGATTCGGTTTCGAGGTTCGCGATAACTTCATAAAAGGGCTTGCTGACAAAGGCGTCTATGTTGTCATCCCGGCGCACTACCAACCCCAGTACCGGCGTCTGGACTCGCCCGATCGACAACACGCCGTTGTAGCCGACGGACTTGCCCTGCAAGGTCATCGCTCGGGTCAGGTTAATGCCATAGAGCCAGTCGGCTCTGGAGCGGGCCAGGGCTGAGGTTGACAAGGACTGGAATTCGGTATTGCTGCGCAACTGGTTCAGGGCTCGCTGCACCGCCCTGGGGTTCAGGTCGGCAATCAGCAGTCTCTGCGTGCTTTGGAGCTTGGCTTTGGGGACCTTTAAAAAAGCAAAGACTTCATCCACCAACAACTGGCCTTCGCGGTCCGGGTCGCCTGCGTGCACCAGGCTATCGGCGCTCTTGATCAGTTTGCGCAAAACCGACAGTTGCTTGCTGACCTGCTTTCTCGGAACCCACTGCCAGGGGTCGGGGACAATAGGCAGGTGCTCGTGGCTCCAGCGCTTGAAGGCCGGGTCATAAGCTTCGGGTTCCGCCTGCTCGAGCAGATGTCCGATGCACCAGCTGACCACATCACCCTGGTCGCAGCGGTAACAGCCATCTTCCTTGCGGGCTTTGCCAGGCAGGGCATCAGCAATGGCTCGGGCGAGGCTGGGTTTTTCGGCAATGATCAGGCGCATGATGTTCGAGTAAAGGTGTGTATCTATATACAGTATCGATGCCTGAGCCGGGAATCAAGGTTGCTCTGTCGGAAAGTCGTGGAATGGCCGTGTTAATACCCCGGCATCAAGCAATTCTGCTTTACTCGGAAACCACATCTCATTGGGTGGGGTTTCGATGATCCGTGCCAGAAAGTGCTCCGCCACCCCCTGCTTGCGGTAAATGGCCATGTCTTTTTCCTGCTCCGCGTCGGAATTCATGAACATGGCCATAACGGGTGACGTCTGATGATAGCGATGGAAGCCAAGGCGCGCATCGGGTTCCAGCATGCGCTCCGTTCCAGCTATAAAGACCAGGGCACAGGTCGATTCGCAGTCTCCATAGACCGATGTCGAGAGCTGATATTCACCGATCAGGCGGACCATACCTCTCGCTTCAGCAACCAGCCCTCCGCCACTATTCAAGCGCAAATGCCTTATAGAAGGCGTGTCAGCCAGAACCTGACTCAGGTGCTCGGTTGCACCATAGTGAATACTGCCTTCGAACCTCAGGAAATCGCCGTCTTCGGATAACCAGATAGTGAAACGAGGTTCTGCCGCCGATTGCGCCAACAGTTGGGCGCTTAGAGACAGGCACAGAGCCACCAGAATGGGTATGGCTGTAGAGGTGAATCCTGGCAAAGCGGCATCCTGTGTTGGTTGTGATTAGTCCTACGCCGAAATCAGCTTTCTGGACTGTTCACCAGGGTCGGCTTTCGGTCACATGGAATTGCGGCAGCCGAGTTCATCCCGGCGGCCAGAACCGTTATACTGCCCGCCTTTGCGATCGATCATACCGAGCCTGAGCGCCAATCGCTCACTCTCTGCCGCTACTGGAGCTGCATTAAATGACTGAAAAAGCGTCTAACTTTCTCGCCACCATCATCGAAGACGACCTGGCAAAGGGAAAGCATGACCAGATAGTGACTCGCTTTCCGCCGGAGCCCAATGGCTACCTGCACATTGGCCATGCCAAATCGATTTGTGTCAACTTCGGCTTGGCCGAGCAGTTCGGTGGCCGCTGCAACCTGCGCTTTGACGACACCAACCCGGAAAAGGAAGAGCAGGAATACATCGACGCCATCAAGGCTGACATCGAATGGCTCGGCTTTCAATGGCAGGATGAGCCCAAGTTCACCTCCAGCTATTTCGATCAGCTTTACGACTGGGCCGTCCACCTCATCAACGAAGGCCTGGCCTATGTCTGTGACCTGAGCAGCGATCAGGCGCGCGAATACCGTGGTACCCTGACCGAGCCTGGCCGCAACAGCCCCTACCGCGAGCGCAGTGTTGAAGAAAACCTCGATCTCTTTGCCCGCATGCGTAACGGTGAATTCGACGAAGGCGCCTGCGCACTGCGCGCCAAAATCGACATGGCTTCGCCCAACATGAACATGCGCGACCCCATTCTGTATCGCATTCGCAAGAAAGCGCATCACCAGACCGGGAACAAATGGTGCATTTACCCCAGTTACGACTACGCCCACGGCCAGTCGGATGCCATCGAAGGCGTTACTCATTCCATTTGCACCCTGGAGTTTGAAGACCACCGACCGTTGTACGACTGGTTTATCGAACACCTTCCCGTGCCCGCGCGCCCACGTCAGTACGAGTTTGCCCGTTTGAACGTGAACTATACCGTCACCTCCAAACGTAAGCTGAAGCGCCTGGTCGACGAAGGCGTCGTTGATGGCTGGGACGACCCTCGTATGCCCACCATCAGCGGTATGCGTCGCCGTGGCGTCACGCCTGCTGCCTTGCGTCACTTTTCCGACATGGTCGGCACCAGCCGCGCCGGCGGCGTTGTTGACCTGGGCATGCTCGACTTCGCCATCCGCGAAGACCTCAACGAAAACGCCCCTCGCGCCATGGCCGTACTCGACCCCCTCAAGGTGGTACTGACCAACCTGCCGGAAGACCATTTCGAGTCGTTCACTGCCGCAGGTCACCCCAATAGAGACGACCTCGGCGAGCGCGAACTGCCCTTCAGCCGGGAGATCTATATCGACCGCTCGGACTTCAACGAAGACAGCAGCCTGTCGCGCAAAAAGTTCAAGCGCCTGGTGCCTGGCGAATGGGTCCGGCTGCGCAATGCCTACATCATTCAGGCCGATGAGGTGATCAAGAACGACGCCGGTGAGATTGTTGAACTGCGCGCCAGCGTCATCGAAGGCACCGTCGGCAACGACGCCCCTGAAGGCATTCGCCCACGCGGCGTCATTCACTGGGTCTGCGCCAAACACGGCGTAAAAGCTCAGGTGCGACTCTACGACCGGTTGTTCAATACTGAAACGCCGGACCGTGGTGGCGACGACTTCATGCAATACCTGAACCCCGAGTCGCTGACACTACTCACCGGCTGCATCGTGGAGCCGAGCATCGCCAAAGCCGAACCGGAAACCTCCTTCCAGTTCGAACGCGAAGGCTACTTCGTCATCGACCGCTACGAATCCACACCGGAAAATCTGGTGTTGAACAAGACCATTGGTTTGAAGGAAGTGTGGGAGCGGAAGGTTTAAAGACAGCTCTAGAATCACCTCTCATGTTATTGACCGGGGCTCATATTGAGCTCCCTGTCAATGACACAGGCTGACAAAAAATGGCGCTTCATTTTCTGAAGGCTGTTACAGACCACATTTATTCAGAAGTACCTGATTTGACTCGATTTCTTCCGGCTCCTTTCGCTGCGTATAAGGCCTTATCTGCGAGCTCGACGACTTCGTTAAAATATTCAGGTGTATCTGCATAAACATGAGCGACCCCCACACTGACGGTGATCACGCCATACTCACTGGTCGGGTGCGGAATTGCCTTATTTTCTATAGTGTGTCGAATACGTTCTCCTACCTCTTCCGCAACGCTCAGACTCGTAGCGGGTAATAACACCAAAAACTCTTCGCCGCCGTAACGTAAGGCATTGTCCTGTTCAGTACGTAATGATTGCACCAGCACTTTAGCTACCTGTTTCAGGCAGTCATCACCCACTGGGTGGCCTTGGGTATCGTTGTAGGGTTTGAAGTGATCAATGTCGATCATGATGGTCGAGAGTTGATGCAGGTTCTCATCGTGAAGAAAAATACGCTTTAGCCGCTCCATCAGTCGACGATTACCTAAACCCGTTAGCTGGTCTGTTTCGGCTTCGCGAAGTGCACGACCAAATTGGTCTTTGAGCGAGCTCTCGTTTTGCTTGGCTGCTGTGACCTCAATGCCGATTGATAGCATCCCAACCCCAGCCAGAACAGTTTCGGTCATATGAATCCACCGACCATCAATGAGATCAACTTCAAACTCTCTGTAGTGTTCCTTCCGCCGACGCGACCGAGCGTACTTCAACCATTGTTCGATGTCTCTCGTATCAATGACAGGGCCACGCCTATGCACGAAGTTGTCCCGCATCATGTCGTACCAATCCATGTCGCTATCAGCGGCCAAATAAAATGCCCCTCGGTAAGCATCATTGGCATAGATCAATCGATCATTGTCATTGTGTATTGCCAGCAACGTCCGCGTGCTCTCCATCAGCGCTATTGCAGCTTGTACGACTGATTCTTCATAGGGCTTGTTGTCTGGCATTATATTCTGATCCATGACTATGAGGTTAACTATAGTCGCTATATTTCGGGTTACCAAGGTTGCCGATTTCAACAGGACAACCAAAAATCTCGGCCATTACTCAAATCTCAACATTCTTTATTGACAAACCCCTGCGTCTCTTCTAAATAGTTAGCAAATCTTGAGTCATCAGGAGTTGCGCGTTCTTCACATACTAAAGGTATGCCCTATATCCTGTTGTGGTCGAACCTGCTCTCTGTACGCAGTCGTACCGTTGTAGATTGTCGTTCTGGCACCCTGGAGCCTGTCGGACTTAGGCTGAATCGGCTGCGGAAGCGCGACTACGGCCCAAATATCCGCAAATTTCGAGCACATAGGCCCACTATGCGCACGAAATTTGCGAAAATTTGGCCTCGCATTCCCACTCCCTCGCTTTGATCCCCCTAAGTCCGACAGGCTCCTCGGCTGATTGCATCTGAAGCGATCTCTGCTCCCGTTGTGTTTGTAATCACCCAAAACCTTTGAACGTAGCGACGATTATTGGTCGGGCCATGGAGCGCTCATTGCGGCGTCCAGCCCAGTGATTGCGAACATGGAGACTGCCGCATGTCCAGCTACCTCTATCCGGGTGTATACATCGAAGAAATTCCCAGTGGTTCACGACCCGTTGAAGGGGTGGCCACGTCAACCACCGCCTTTGTCGGTCAGGCGTTTCGAGGGCCAGCCAACCACCCCGTCCTGATTGGTACCTGGGATGACTACCTTGCCCAGTTTGCTGATTACGCCTCCCCCAGTGGTGTTACCAATACCAATGATTATATGGCGCTGGCTGTGCGTGCTTTCTTCCAGAATGGAGGCAAGTCGGCTTATGTCTGCCGTCTGACTGCGGCTGATCCTGTAACTGCCAATCGGAACTTCAATGATGATAGTGACGATTTGGTGTTAACCGTTCACGCGAGCAGTGAAGGCGCCTGGGCGAATGACCTCCGTGTATTGATCACCAGAACCGCTGAAGATTTCAGTTTGGAGGTTGGTAGGCTCGACAGTGAAGGGGCTTTTCAGGCCCTGCCAGGAGAGCGCTTCGAAGGGCTCTCCCTGGACCCGACCGACGACAGTTTTGCGGAAAAAATTGTTAACAGCAGCTCCCGCCTTGCTCTCGTTACTGTGGCAGAGGGCGTCGACGATTTGCCGGCGGAGACAGACCCGACTGGCGAGCAGTTGGGGGGAGCAGGAGGGAATGCCGGTGCTGCTTCTGCGCCTGCGGATGACGATTATCAGACCTTCTACAGCACCACGCTCAGAAAGGTGCGCGACTTCTCCATTATGGTACTGCCAGGGCAATTCTGGCCCGATGATGGCTCCAATAATGTTGCCATTGATCATACCGTAACCTTTTGTGAGTCCATAATGCGCGCCGTGGTGATTGTTGACCCACCACCCAATACCGAGTTTGATTCCGCCAACGCCGTTACTGATCTCAACTTGCCAACTTCTACTTATTCCGTTCTTTATTATCCCTTTGCCACCATCCAGAACCCTTTGTACAACGCTGACAGCAACCCTAAAGCACCCACGACTCTCAACATCGCACCTTCCTCCATTGCCGCTGGCATGTGGTCACGCATAGATGGCAAGCGCGGTGTCTGGAAAGCTCCGGCAGGTGTCGAGGCTCGGGTCAGTGTCAGCGGCTTGCAATACAACGTCGAAGACTTCGAGCAAAGCTATCTCAACCCACTGGGCGTCAACTGCCTGCGCAGCCGAGCTGGCTATGGCTCGGTGATCTGGGGCGCTCGAACGCTGGCGACCAAGGCCGACCCGGAATGGCGCTACGTGCCCGTTCGGCGCACCGCAATCTACATCGAACAGAGCATCTATAACGGCATTCAGTGGGCGGTATTCGAGCCCAATGACGAGCCGCTGTGGAGTTCGTTGCGCGCCAATGTTGGCTCCTTCATGAACGGCCTGTTCCGGGCGGGTGCTTTCCAGGGCGGTACCGCCAACGATGCTTATTTTGTGCGTTGCGGCCTGGGCGACACCATGACCCAGGGTGATATCGACCGGGGTCAGTTGATTCTGGTAGTCGGGTTCGCCCCCCTTAAACCGGCCGAGTTTGTCATCTTGCGTATTCAGCAGAAGGTCAACCAGGAATAACAACCCTTAACCTTGAATCGGCCAGTCTGATACTGGCCGGCGTCGCCTGGCAAAGGAGAAAGACTCATGGCAGCACCGATGTTCGCCGTCAATGCACATCGTTACGACCCCTATCGCACCTTCATGTTTCAGGTGGTGATCGACGGTCAGCCCGTCGCGGGCTTGAAGAAAATGAGCGTTCTTAAAAAAACCACCGAAGCCGTCAAGTGGCGCTCAGCCGGTGACCCCGCGCATGAGCGAGTGATGCCCGGCGGAACCAGCTACGAGCCCATTACCCTGGAGCAGGGTCTGACGCACGATCCGGTTTTCGAGAACTGGGCCAACCTGGTCAACAACGTCCAGGGCAATGCGGCCATGTCGTTGGTGGCCTACCGCAAGGACATCGTGCTCAATGTGCTCAACCTGCAGGGCGCGGTTTCCATGTCCTATCGTGTCTATCGGGCCTGGGTGTCGGAGTTTCAGGCTCTGCCCGAGTTTGATGCAGGCACCATGAATGCGGTGGGTATACAGAGCATCATTCTCCAGCACGAAGGCTGGGAGCGTGATGCTTCAGTTAGCGAGCCCAGCGAAACATGATGGTCTTGCCCGGTGGCATACTCCGGGCGGGCCAGAGACATCAGGATTGTCGATTGGCGGCGCCCAATGGCCGTGTTGCCCTGGCACTGACCGACTCATTGGTTGCGACCTCGTCGCACCCGCTCTGGGTCAGTCAGACCTTGGTGGTCATTCTCGACGAATTGGCTGGGGAAGCTCCCTGCCCGGCGGATGTCGAGGCCCTGTGCGTGGCCGATCGGCAATGGCTGGCCATTCAATGGCACCTGCACACAGCCGAGCAGCCTGAGCGGCCGGCCTGGTTCAGTGCCGATTGCCAGGCATGTACGGCCCGCTATGATTTCAGCCCGCGCTGGCAGGATGTCCCGCTGAAGCCCGCTGCCGAAAGCTACCCGTATGCGGACGTCAAGCTGAGCCTCGGCCAGGCTCGGTTTCGTGTGCCCAATGGCTTATTGCAGCAGCAGTTGGCACAAACAGACCGCCAGGACACCAGGCGCTGCATCGCCGAGGCGCTCTGGGTCTCTCTGGACGGCCAACCACCACCGGTGCATGGCGATCGGGATCTCAGTGAGGCCGATCTTGATGCCATCGAATCCGAACTCGAAGCCGTCAGTCCGGAGCTGGGCCTGACTTTGGCAACCCGGTGCCCGGAATGCGGCAGTGAGCAAGTCGTAACTATCGACCCTTATTCTGGCTTGGCCAGCCCGCCCCATGATCTACTGGCCGATATCCACTGCCTCGCCAGTCATTACCACTGGAGCGAAGACGCCATTCTGGATTTACCGGACAGTCGGCGTCGCCATTACCTGAAATTGATCGATCGGGATCTGGGCCAGCACGGGCAGGGAGGCCACTAAAATGGGCAAAAGCAGTTTCTTTGGCAGAGTCTGGCAAGACAGTCGTCGATCCATGCCAGCATCTTCGGTAGGGCCCTTGTCGGCGACGCCAACTCTGCCTGTTTTCTCGAAAAGTGTCAGGGCTCAAGCTGATGCAAAACCTTTTCAGGCCGAGCCGACAACAACAGGATCACCCAGGGCGCACTCAACGCCTCACAGCTCCGTCAGCCAGACATCCGTAAGGCAAGCTGATGCCTCCAGAGCGAATACGCCACAAACCACTTTGGCTTATGAGTCCCTGCGCTTTGAGCCGGTACCGAATGGCTCGAGGATCAATAGTGGTGTTTTGAAGCCTTCTTCACCACTTGCGAGGCCCGGACAATTGTCCAGGTTTGACTCGATAAAGCCGGATGAAACCTTTAAGTCGGGCAAGGCAGATTCGGTTCCACCGCAGGCGAGTGCAGTGCCTTGGGGTTCCCCTCGACCAGGGGCAGAACCGTCCGCTCCACAGCCCGTCGCTGATAAAACTGCGAAGGCACAAAGCCAAAATACGAATAACAATGCATCTACCAGACAAGAAACGGCGTCAGTAGCGGCTGTTGAGCGCAGTGGCTTTAAAGCCAATGAGCCAGGAACCAGAGAGCCCATCGAAGCCACACCAGCTGCTTCCACTTCAAGCCTTGATCAAAAACGCGGCGCTGTACCAACCGCCCAGGCAGGTTCGGACGATCGCCAGCCGTCCAGGCTGCACATCGGCGAAGTGCGCATTCGCCTGATTGAAGAACCCAAACAGGCATCGCCACGGCGCTCGTCCCTGACCCATACCGAGTCGGACAGCCGACGACTGCTCAGGAGTCTGTAGTATGCCGATACCGGATTCCGCCCTGTTCCTGGCCTGTGATGCGGTCGCGAGCTTTGTACGCGAAGGCATCCAGGCAGTGACTCATGATATCGAGGTCACCCTAGGCGCACCGGCTGATGTGGCATCACGAACGGATGAAGACCGTTTGAATCTGTTTTTTTACCGGGTCGAACCCTCGGGTTTCCAGGCCGGCGTGCACCCCCGGGACCCGTGGCGCATTCGGCTGTTCTGCATGGCCACGGCGATGAGTACCAATGATTCCAACCAGGGTGAGAACGACCTGAAACTGTTGGGCCTGGTCATGGCACTGTTCCATGATCAACGCATCCTGCCGCCGGTCAGTATCTTTGGTCAGCAGGTCCGGTTGCAGTCCGTTTTTGCCCCGGCCACCGACGAGCAAATCAACCAGATCTGGTCCACTCAGGGGGAAACCAGCTACCGGCCTTCGGTGATTTACGAGCTGGCCCTGTCGCCCATTCTGTTGCCCGATGTCGAGCGCGGGGAGGCGCCTCGGGTGGGGGCCTTTGGCATCGAAGCCCAGGCTACCACTATGCATCAACCCGCACTCTACAGCGGTGCAACCTACCCACCCGCGTTACGCTATGGTCAGGTCACTCTGGAGAATCCGGCCTGGGCGCCACTGGTCAGTTGGGTGCAAGGGGGTGAACTCTTTGCGTCGATTGATATCGATGTCGAGGCCACACCTCCGGCCGGGGTGCAACCGGAACTCTGGGTGGCGGGAGAGCCGGGCATCAATGTCAGCCTGGAGTGGTCCATCTGGGAAGGGAGCCGTTGGCGAGTAGAGCCCGGCCCGGATTTAACAGTCACTTCCACCGGTCTGGACCCGGATGAAGTGCCCGTTGCCTTGCCTCAAATCAACCTGCCTGCGCTAACCATTGATGCCGATCACGACCGCTGGCAGTTGATGTTGCATGTAACCCGACAATACAGCGCCTTGCCGGGCTCACCCACCTTGACGCTGCGCAGCAACCCCTTGCTCATCAGCCTGTTCAGAGGGAGTCTGGTATGACGGCCGCCTTCGACAAGCCAGTCGAGCACGCTGCAGATCAGCCAGCCCCCGGCCTGCTGATCGAGTGGCAACGCATCGAGCTGCTTTGCCTCTGTTTTATGCAAGCCCGGGAGGGGCCAGACAAGGCCCTGCTCGAGCAATTGCGTCAGGCTCAGCATCAGGTGGCGGGTCTGCGTTCGCACGGTGGCTGGCAGCGGTTGAAATTGCCCGAGGCGGTTCTGGCAGACGGCATCAGCCTGGAGCTGCTGGCCTGTGTTTTTGCCCCCAAAGCCGTGCCACGTATCGGCTGGATGTACCAGGACCTGCAACAGAGCCAGCAACCGGCACCCAGCGAAGCCCTGATACTCGCGTTGCTCGCAGTGGCGGATGAACAACTGGATCAGGCCCGGCTGGCAATGCGTCACCTCGAACAACTGGGGCTGATCCACCGCACCGAGCCAGATCCTTTTTGCCCGCTGCAACCCGACCCCCTGGCCTTGTCTCGCCTGATGCAGTGGTCCGACGACGATTGGGCGCCGCCCGGTGCCTACCCGGTGCGCCAACGTGCGGATTGGGAAGACCTGGTGCTACCGCCTGCTCAAAAGCAGATGCTGCGCGAAACCCTGTACTGGATTGAGCATCGGTGTCAGGTCATCGATCACTGGGGCGGTCGCAGTTGCGGTGGTCCGGTAGCCCTTTTTGCCGGGCCTTCGGGTACCGGCAAAACCCTGGCGGCCAGTGTCATGGCCAGAGTTCTTGGTTGGCCATTATACCGAGTCGACCTGGCCGCTCTGGTCAGCAAATATGTGGGCGAGACAGAAAAAAACCTCGGCCGGCTGTTCGATGCTACCCATGGCCGGGAAGTGATTTTGCAGTTCGACGAAGTCGATGCCCTGATGGGCAAACGCGGAGAATTGCGCGAAGCCAAGGATCGGTACGCCAATATGGAAGTCAGCTATTTGTTGGCACGTATCGAAGACCACGATGGCCCCTGCCTGCTGACCACCAACCTGCGCAGCCAGATCGACAAGGCCTTTTTGCGCCGCTTCCAGATGGTGGTCGAATTCCCCAAACCCGATGCTCGGCTGCGCCAGGAACTCTGGCAGCGTCTGTTACCGCCGCGCGCACCCAGAGCCGACGACCTTGACCTGGAACAGGTCGCCAGAGCGGTCAACCTGACTGGCGGGCAGATTCGCAATGCGGCCCTTCACGCCGCCTATCTGGCCGCCGCAAGTTCGGGTGCCATCGGCATGGCAGAAGTGGCATTGGCCATTTTACGGGAACTGGCCAAGGAACAGGCCAAGGTCAACATGACGCAATTGACCGAACTGGCAGCCTATCTACCGACAGAGGGTGGTTTGCAATGAGTCTGCACATTGATCAACTGAATGTCACTTTGCCGGCAAGCTTGAAAGGGCGCACCGGTGCCATTCAACGCCTGCTGCGGCGCGAGTTGTCGATACTCAACTGGCCCAGTGGCGATTGGCCGGCGTTGCAACCGCCGGATACAAGCATGAGCCACAACGCCACCAACCTGGCCATTGCCCGTTCTCTGGCGCGGCAACTGCATCAAAGCGCCTGGCAGCGGGCGAACGGGCAAATAAAGGCCGGTCAGAACTGGCCCAACGAGGAGGGAACTCAACCATGATGCCCTACGTCACCCGCGGCGCCCTGGTGGAATATGGCCTGAGTGTGCCGCCGCTGCTGCTGGAGTTCGAGTTCAACCCGCAAACGCTGAGCCGCACCCGCACGGTAACCATCTCCATGGGCAGCGCACCCGGCACTCGCGGCGGTTACGACTTCGCTTTTCCCTGGGAGACCAGTCGGGTCGCACAGGGCGTCAGCGTGGAGCCGGAGGAATTCAGCATCGATATTCTGATCGATGGCACCGACCGCATGGGCGACACCAATCACCCGGCCCATGCCATTGCCAATACCTATGGCATCGAGCCCGACCTTGACACCCTGCGCTCCATGGTGGAGCCGAAAACCCAGGGCCCAGGTGGGGTACAGATGTTGGCCGGGCTCGGTGGTGTAGGCGGCCGTGCCTTCGCGCGCGACGAACACCCCTCGGTGCTGTTGCTGGTATGGGGCTCCCATGTCTTGCCGGTGTTTCTGACCAGTGTCCAGGTCGACGAGACCGCTCACCTTCCCAACCTGAAACCCTATCGCGCCAACGTCAATTTGAGCTTTCAGGTGATCGAAGGCAACAACCCCTTCTACAAGGTGGAAAAGGTGCGTCAGGCAGTGGGAGCCGGGCTGAACTTCGCCAGCGGCGCGGCCAACGTACTGGGCAAGGTATTTGGCTAACAAAAAGCAGGTCTGAAAAGCGTAGGTGGGAAAAGCGCAGCGCCTTCCGACAGAAGTAAAAGGAGTACCAGGATGTTACTAAAAAACAGCCGCTATCATAAAACACTGCCTTTCGAACCCCAGGCAGAACCCGGAACTTTTCCCGGCATCCGCGCGCGCCAGATTCGCAGCCTGGAGGGAGTAGTGGAACACACCCTGACCCGAACCGACCGGCTCGACCATCTGGCACATCACTACTACAACGACGATCGTCAATGGTGGCGCATCCTTGATGCCAACCCGGAGTTGGGTGCAGGTGGCGAGTTGTCGCATCCGGACTGGGTTGGGCGGGTGATACTGATTCCGGCCGCCAACTCACCGATGGCACGTTGAGGGTCGCTTATGTCATTGCTGAGCTGGTTGGACGACACATTTCGCGACCCGGCATCCTGTCGGGTGCGTATCGATGGCCGTGAGATCGATGATCTCTACCCGAGCCTGGAAGAACTCGAAGTGGTACTGGCCCGGCAGGACAGCGGTGTCGCCACCCTGGTATTCGAGACTCACCGCGTCGACAACGGCCGCTGGAACGTTCAGGACGACGACCGGATTCGCCCCTGGTCTGCGATCAGCATCCATGCAGTTTTTGGCGCTCGCGAAGACCCGATTTTCGATGGCTTTATTCGCCAGGTTCAGGTCGCCTTTCCCGAAGAACGTGGCGCCGCCAAGGTGACCGTGAGCTGTCAGGATACCTCGTTATTGCTTGATAGAACGCAACGCACCCAGCGCTGGGGGGACGATGTGCCACTCAGCGATGGCCAGATCGTCACTCGAATTCTCCAGCAAGCAGGCCTTGGTTTTCTCGACCCGCCCGGCGAAGGTGTGCCTGATCTGGTGGTCAACCAGAACGAAACCGACATCAAGTTCCTGAAAAAGCGCGCTCAGGAAAACGCCTTTGATCTGTTCTTTCGCGAGCAGCAACTGTACTTCGGGCCGATGCGCTTTGATCGCAGCGACCAGGCCACCATTCGCATCTATGCCGGCACCGACACCCACTGTTTGAGCTTCAACATCGACGACGACGGCCATCAGCCAGACGCCGTCCTCTATGAGGTTGCCGATACGTCCGGTAGCGACACCAATGAGCAACGCGTGACGCCCAACCTGGATCTTCTGGGTGATACCCCAGTCAATGCCGTCTCATCCCGGCAGGGGGACTTTGCATGGCGCCTGAGTCGGGAAGGGCTAGCGGATGGCAACCAGGCGCGTGCACGGGCTCAGGCTCAGGCCAATGAAGCCTCGTTGAAAATCAAGGCCACCGGGGAGCTCGATGGTGCCCTCTATGGGCATGTGCTGCTGCCGGGTGATCCGGTTGGTGTCGATGGAATCGGCGATGCATACGGCGGTCGCTGGTACGTCAGCCAGGTCAGCCACCGCTTCGACATGAACGGCTATCGCCAGTCGTTCGAGTTGCTGCGCAATGCCTACGGCGACAACCTGGAAACCCACAGCAACCCGCTGGCTGCGGTGCTTTAGGAGGTATTCATGCCGTTGGAAGACGCCCTGCAACAGACAGTACGCCAAGCCCAACAACGCTTTTATGGCAAGTACCGGGGCTTTGTCATGGACAATCTCGACCCCGAGCAACGCGGCCGGCTGAAAGTCTCGGTGCCTTCGGTTTTTGGCCAGCAGGTCACCTACTGGGCGCTGCCCTGTTTGCCCTTTGGTGGCCTGGCGGATCAGGGGCTGTTTTATCTGCCATCGGTCGATGCCCAGGTCTGGGTCGAGTTTGAGGAAGGCAACAAGGATCACCCCATCTGGACCGGTGTCTTCTGGCAGCCGACCGAGGGTGTGCCCAGCGAAGCCATCGACCACTACCCCAACAACAGAGTGATCAAAACGCCTTCAGGGCATTGCCTGGAGTTCGATGACGAAGGCGGCAAAGAGGGCATACGGCTGACGCATCCAAAAGGCAGCCAACTGGCCATTGATGCCGTCGGCACGGTGCACCTGACCGATTCCCGGGGCGCCCACCTGACGCTGGATGCCGAAGGCAACAGCCTGACTCTGGAAGACACCAATGGCAACCGCCTGGTGATGGATTCCTCAGGCACCACCGTCAGCGACGGCAACGGCAATGAGGTGGTGATGAGCGCCGGTGAACTGAAAGTTTCCGGGCAAAGCATTGTTATTTCCGGCACCCAGGTGGATCTCGGCGGGCAGGGCGGAGAACCGCTGATCAAGGGGCAGAGTTTCCTGTCGCTCTTTGCGACTCATGTGCACACCTGCACCGCTCCCGGCTCGCCCACCTCTCCGCCCATTCCCCAGGGTGAAATGTCGACTCTGACCATGACCACCAAGGCGAAATGACCATGACTCGATTGAACCAGACCGTCTACAGTGATTTCCCGCTTCGACTGGGGTCCGAAGGCGTCGCCACTACCGACCGTATGGCACACATTCGCCATCAGATCGAGCAGGTGCTCTTTACCGACCCGGGCGAGCGCTGGTTTCGACCGGACTTTGGTGCCGGTGTCCGCGCCCTGGTGTTCGAACCCAATGGCTCGGCCCTGTGGCAAATCACCCGCCAACGCTTGCAGGCGAGCCTGGCCGATGCACTCGCCGGTGAGGTGGCACCGCGCGACCTGGAAGTCGAGGTCAGTGCCTCACCCGATCGGCCCGAACAACTCTTGATCATCATCAGCTACCGGCTGACGGCGATCAACCATGTCGAAAGCCTGACCTTCGAGGTAAGCCGCTGATGGCCGCGACTCCCAAACCCGAACTGGTGTTTACCCAGGGCTGTGGCGATTGCGCCGAGCGTCGCGTCACCCTGCCCAGGCCACTGCCCACAGTCGGTGACGATTTCGACTGGTTGCTGCGCGATTACGATGGCTTTCGGTTGTTCATGTTGGAAGAACTGGCCGGTCGGTTTCCCGAACGTAGGCGATGGACGCCGGCCGATATTGAAGTCATCCTGGTTGAAGCATTGGCCGTTATTCTCGATCAGTTCTCCGATCAACTCGACCGCGCGCATTCGGAAGCCTTTCTCGAAACCGCGCGCCGGCCCGAATCTGTATTGCGGTTGTTGCGCTACATCGGTTTCGATGCGGTACGGCTCACCCTTGAGCCGAGCTGGAGTGATTCAATACTGTTGCGGCATTTGTTCGAGCTGCGTGGCTGGCCGGTCGAAACCTTTCCAACCGGCTGGCGACTGCCAGGCAGCAGCGAAGTTCAGCGCTTGCTGGTCTGGATGGGCGAGCCGCCCGACGCGCTTGGGCCGGAGCCAGATCTCGCCGTCCCGGAAACCGAGCAGGCACTGCTGCACCTGATCGGTTACCAGGGCGACAGCCTGCGCGATGTGGTTGACCCGCAACGGGCAGAACACCGCGCCTTCCTCACTGAGCGCTTGCTGAAACTCTGGCGCGAACAACCACGGCTGATGGACGAGGCCAGGGCCGCCGGCCCGCGTGCGGTGCACACCAATCGCCGCATGGTTTCACTGGCGGATTATCGCGACGAGTTTCAACGTCACCCCCTGGTGATGCGTGTCCAGGCCAGCCAGCGCTGGACCGGTTCCTGGCAAACTCTGGAAGCCGTGGTCGTATTGGTCGCCAACGCCCGGCTCGACGATGTCGTGCGCGATAGTTTGAGCGACAAGGCCTGGCAGACTATCCGACGCGAGACCGATCGCTTTCACTGGCAGAACCGAATGAGCCCGGTGGACTGGACCGCCAACCCCAGTTTCCGCTCCCTGTTGCGTGCCTTCCTCGAAGCCTACCGAATGATCGGCCAGGAGGTCTGGTTGATGGACGCCGAACCGGTCGGGCTGTCCATTGGTCTGTCGGTTCGGCTGAGCCCGAACTATTACCAGTCAGAATTGCGTCAATCCATCGCTCAGGTTTTGGGCACCGGGCCGGAGGGCTATTTTGCGCCAGGTCGACTCGCCTTTGGTGAAGATATTTATGCCAGTGATCTGGTAGCCGCCGTGATGCAACTCGATGGCGTGGAGTCGGTCTGTTTGAACCGTTTCAAACGCGTCGGGGCGAGGTATGCCGATCAGTCCGGCAGTGGCCGCATTGCATTGAACGGCATTGAAATAGCGCGCTGCGATAACCTGGCCGATCAACCGGAGCTGGGTTACTGGCGCTTGCAACTCCATGGAGGGCAGCCCGGATGACGCTCGACTACAGCCGCTGGAATCGCGGTGGCCTGGAACGGCTGCAATACATTGATGGCAATGCACCCACCTACCTCGACGACATCCGCCAGCGCCTGCGCATTCAGTTTGCTGGCGACCCGGATGTGCTGCGCTGGCTGACCGATCACGACGATGCCGAAAGCCTGGCCGAGTGGCAGCAACGTCTATTGGCGCAATATCACTCACCGCGCCGTGATTATGGCTGGGAAACCCTGCGTACGCTTTCACGCGCACTCCATGTACTGGCTCGTTATGCCGATGCCTATGCCAACGAACGCTACATCGGCACCGCGACTCAATGGGACAACCTGCGCCGCCTGGTGGCCATGCTGGATTACCAGCCGGCCTTGCCCGCCTCAGCGGAAACCTGGCTGGCCTTTATCGCGGATGAAGAAGACCAGGCAATAGGGGAGGTGACGGCAGGCCTGGCGGTGGTTCACGAACCCGACGATGGCGGCGAGCCTGTGGTGTTCGAGACGCTGACGGACCTGGACGTGGATTATCGGTTGAATCAATTGCAGGCCCCCGCGCCCGATCAATCCTCCGACAACTGGGACTGGCATGGAGGTGGGGTTAATAGCCTGCGTTCTTTCCTATGGGCGAGCCAGCCAGCGGCAGCAAAGGTTGGCGACTGGGGTGTACTGGCCGAAGCGTCGCACGCCCGTGCGGTCACAGTGGCTCAGGTAAAAAGCGACCGGCTTGAACTGTTGTTGCAAAGCTCGAGTGATGAGTCCCTGAGTTGGTCAATTGCAGATACCCGTTTGCTGCGTCGGCCCAAATGGCAACAGGCACCCGAATTGAATGGTCCCGATGTACTCGACTTTGGCAATGCTGCCCTGACAGCCCAGGTGGGCGATGTTTTGCTGCACAAATCGGGCTCTAGCTACACTCCAGCACGGGTGCTCTCAGTCAAAGGCGGACGCGTTAGGCTGAATAAGGCCGCTTCTGCTGGTGACTATTATCTGGTTCAAGTAAGCCGCGCTCAAACCATTAATGGCAGCTCTCGTGCGTTACTGCCACTTGAACGTGGTCACAACAGAGTATGGAACCAGAATCTGGGTCTGATCAGCACTGGCAACGTGAATAAACAAGCGGTTGAGGACGGAGATGGCGATCTCTATGAGTACGTGAACGCTAGCACCTCAGCCCAGGTCTACTATCTTCCTACTGGTAGTAATGCTTTGTCAGCCAACCTTGTAGAAGCCAACAACCGTTTAAGCTTTGCTGGCAAGGCGGGAGATCTTGGCAGTGGCCAGTGGGTCATAGTGCAAGGTTCTGGCGGAACCGTCGTTGTGCGCATTGCATCGGTGCAGGAAGAGGACGGACTATTCTCGCTCAGCTTGCCGGATCTCGATATGAGCCAAAGCTGGACATACGCACGCGGGCTTTTCCAGGAGAGCCTGGCGTTGGCCGGGTATGATCGCAACGAAGCCCCACTCTTTATTAATTCCAGTGCCAGCCACAGCGAAGTGGAATTGGCGCTGGTCGAGGTGCCGGGCATTTTGAAACCAGGTCGTAAACTCTGGTTCGAAAGTTCGCACGATGCTGTTCTGGCGCAGTTGGCCGAAATCGTATCTGCGGGTAATGGGGTAGTGCGCTTGCGCGTAACACCAGGCCTCGAAGGACGCAACCTGCCCAAATGGGAAACGCGCGTCTATGGCAACGTCGTGCTGGCTGGTCACGGTGAGCGTCAGGATGAAAAAGTGCTGGGCAGTGGTGATCGCATTCAGGCCAACCAGAGCTTCGCTTTCCATCAGAAAACCCTGAGTTTTGTGCAGGACACTCAGTTCAGTAAAGGCGTGCGAGCGGCAGTCGAGGTCCGGGTGGATGCCCGTACCTGGACCCAGGTCGAAACGCTGCGCAACAGCGGTCCAACGGATACTCATTACGTGATCTCCATGACCGAAGACGATGAAGCGAAAATACTTTTTGGCGATGGCCAGAACGGTCAACGTCTGCCAACCGGTACAGACAACGTGCGCATCGCTTACCGCAAAGGACGAGGCCTCGCTGGTAACTTGCCAGCTCATAACCTGAATGAACTGAAGAAACCACACCCGCTGATCAAAGCCGTGATTCAACCAGTCGCGTCAGCGGGAGGTGGCGAAACGGAAGGCATCGACAGCCTTCGGACCCAGGCGCCGAAATCGGTCTTGACCCTGGGGCGAGCCGTTGCACTCAAGGACTACGGTCACCTGGCCCAGGCACACAGTGGCGTCTGGCAGGCCAGTGCTTTCGCCTTGCCGGATTCGCCAGGCCTGGCCGACCGAGTCGAAGTAGTCGTGGTGTCAGCCGGTGGTGGTGAACTGGGGCCTTTGCAGGCCAACCTCAAAACCTTGCTGCGCCAGCACAGCCCACCGGGCGTTCAGGTGCTGGTCAGCCGATACGAGCCGGTGTTGATGGGGCTGGATGTATGGGTGCGGGTCGAGGTTGATGCCTTTGACCCGGACCAGGTCGCCGAGTGGGTGAAAGATACTCTCTACGACCAGTTGTCATTGCAGCGTCGCCTTTTGGGTCAGCCAATCTATCGATCCACAGTCACGGATATCCTCGAACGGGTTACCGGGGTCCGTACCAGCCACTGTGGTATTGCAACGGATTTTCAGAATGATCAGGGGGTTGAAGTCAGCCTGCGCAGTCTCTTTGTGGCCGACGATGGCAGTGTGCGCCGTGCCAGCCCGACGCTTCGGCAGGTGCTCTATCTCGATGCAGGGCAGCGCCCCATCAACCTGACGGTGGAGGAAGTTTAGCCATGCAACGCAGACGCTCAAGCCTCTATGCACTCTTGCCGGAATACATCCGCCAGCAGGATCGTAATCAGCATACACGCCGGCTGTTGTCAGGCATCGATCAGGTGCTGGATCGGTTTCAGGGCAGTCTCGAACAATATTACCGGGATAACTTCCCCGATACGGATGGTCTGCCGGAACAGGACGGCGCTGCCCAGGAATGGTTGCTGCCCTATTTTGCCGACTTACTGGACGCCCAACTGCTGTCGCCTCTGGCAGAAGGTCGGCGCACCGAGGTCACTGAAGCCATTCGTTGGCGCCAGGCCAAGGGGACCCGGAAAACGGTCGATGAAGTCGCCGAAGGCGTTGGCCAATGGGAGACGGTGATTCAGGAAGGCTGGACCCGGGTCGCCAGAACCGCCCGCCTGGATGAACCCTTGTTGCAGGAGCATCTCTATGGCATCACAACACCGCTGAACCCCGCCATTCCCCAGGAAGTGGCCAAACACCCGGCGCTGGTATCGGTCACGCCGGACATGCGCTGCGGCAGCCGGGCGGTACTGGACGACAACCAGGCTGTGTTCAGCCAGGTCAGCACCATAGAGGGGCAAAGCGTTCGTTGGCGTCAGCATTATCGTCATGGTGTGCCTTGCCACCATCAACGCATCGATGCAGAGGGTCATTTTCATGGCGCGGCCTTTGATGATGTTTCGCTGCGCACGCCAGACATGCGCGACGGCGACTGGCGGGTCGGGCATATCCATCCGCGTCGTGTCTTGATTCATCTGGTGCAACCCGAAGGCCATTTCCCGTCCAGGCAGCCGGCCGACCACCGGGTATTCTGGCGCCAGGAGTGGCTTGATACCGACACCCTGCCCAGCAAGGCCTTTTTGAAGGCGGTCACCCTCTATTGTCGGCTGGATGGCACCCTGGTGTTTGAAGGCCGTTTTTTACATGAGCCTGCCTTTACCCCGGTTAATGTGCGCGGCGTCTTTGCGCTCGGGCAGGTACCACTGACCGGCGTCGGGGATGCCGATGACGACGCCTGGCATTTTGCAGGCCTGGCCCTGCGAAACCGGATCGAAGCAGACAGCGGTCGGGTCAGTTTTGACCGTTGTGCAGTAGCCCATGTGCAGGTTCATAGCATCGATATGACGACGCCGGTCATCACCGCACGCGATACCCTTTTTTCCAGCGTGCAAACGGCCCGCAGCCTGACTCGCCTGGAATACTGCACGGTGCTTGATCGCTGTGTGGTTGAAGGCTTGCAGGCCAGTGACTGCCTGTTCACCTGCTCCATTCGCAAGGATCACGCGACCGATATTCCGCCCGAGGAACTGTGCCTGCGCTATAGCCGAGTGATCAGCGCTCAGCAGCCCGAGGGCATTGGCGAAAAGAACCGCAATACCCGAGAACGGCCGGTGTTTTTTGGCGCGGCCTTTGGTGACAGTGGCGCAGGCGTCTTGCACCCGGCCAGCGATGAAGCCATTCGCACCGGTGCGGAAGACGGCTCCGAAATGGGTGCCTTTCACTTTTTACACCTGAGTCTGCGTGTGCAGGCGGTACAGGACAAATTGCAGGCCTATCTTCCCATCGGGCAGGAGGCTGTATTGATTCCGGATGCCGGTCTGGCGAAGTTACCGGCTACCAATTGACCTGACGAAGAGCCATGGATATGAAAACACAATTATCACGTCAAAGTTTCAAGGCTGAACAGCGGTACAGTGGCGTCTTCCAGCAAATGGGTCGAATGATCACCGACGCCGACTGGAATGAACTGACCGACCTGCTCCAGTATGAAGTCTCCGATGCACTTGCCGATGTGGTCGGATCGGGAACGCCGCGCAAAAGAGGCATCGTTGTTGAAGTGGCGCCGGGTGATTATCGGCTGCGCTGGGGGCATCTCTACGCCGAAGGTTATCATGCGGTATTGACGCCGCAGCCTGAGGTGTTCAGTACTGAATTTGTGTTTCATCAGCAAGCGGATTTCCCGGGCCTTGCACCCCTGGCCGAGGGCCAGTACCGCCTCTATGCGGATGTCTGGGATCGCAGCGTCATGCACCTGGAAGACCTGGGCCTGCTCGATACCGCCCTCAAGGGGGCCGATACCGCCACCCGCACTCAGCGCATGGCGCAAATCAAGGCCTGCTCGCCAGACATCAGCTCGGCAGACCTCGAAGGGAACCGCTACTGGAACCCGGCCATCGGCACGCTGCCGCTGGACCTGGCCATTCGCCAGGGTCAGACATTAAAGGACCCGTGCGATCCCTGTGCCGAAGAGTTGGCCCTGCAGGACAAGGTCGGCAACTATCTGTTTCGGGTCGAAGTCCATGACGTCACCTGGCACCAGAGTGATGACAGCGACCCGGAGCTGGTTGGCCTGGTGTTGAAGTGGTCCAGCGAGAATGGCGCTGAACAATACCGGGTGGGGGCCGTGCCGCCGGGGTTTGAATCGTCCAACTGGTGCTATGAATTCTACCCCGATGCCAGCCAGCAGATGATTACAGAGAAGCACCTGGGGCATCACCTGCTGCCGGGTTTCAGCCCCAGCCGTGGTGTGCTGGTGAACGGCTACCCGGCTTCCGAGCCAGAGGATCTGGTGCGCCGCTGGGATGGTTTTGCCGTGCTGCGCAAGGAGGCTGGCGCCTGGGTACTGGACGACGGCGCCGACAGAGGGCGCGAGCTATCGACCAGCTACGGTGACACCGCCCACGGCCACCTTGACCTGGGTGACCCGCTGCACATCAACCTGGACGCCCTGGAACTGACCCTCGATCTTGCCGACGGCGTCGCCCTGGCTGGTGATTATTGGCTGGCCACCGTGCGCGAGGCCGAGCACAACCCCGGTGACCTCTTGCTCGAAGGCGCACTGCCTGATGGGGTTCGACACCATTACTGGTCGCTCGGTGTGGTTACCGTCGATGATGCCGGCAACATAACCCACTTTGAGCCCGATCCGGATGCCGCCTGTAAGGCCCACGGTTTTCCACCCCTGACGGACATCCAGGCCAAAGACGTCTGCTACGACAACGATGCCTGCGACATGCCCGAGGTCAATTCGGTCCAGGACGCCATCGATTACCTGTGCAAGGCAAAAGACCTGCGCTGGCACCACAAACACCTTCACGGCATGGGCGTGGTCTGTGGTCTGGTGGTGCAGTGTGGCAGCGATACCAACCCCAGCCTCGACAGCGGCGAAGCGTTGCGGCGGCACGTCAAGGTCACCAAAGGAGCCGCCCTGGATTGCGAAGGCAACATCCTGGAGCTGGACGAAACCCGCGAAATAGACCTTATCGAACGCGTTGAACGCCTGCTGGAAGAGCAGCCCAATGCCCTACCGAACGGCACGGGCCAGGTGTGCCTATGGATCGAACAGGGCCCCCAGGGCGAGCCGCGCTTGCGCATTGAACCCTATACCGATCAGAACAAGTCAAAGCTGCTGGACGGTACCCTGTGGATGGACTTTTACCAGCATTGCATCAAGGATTTGCTCGACGAAGTCAGGGCCATTTTTTCAGAGCTGGGCGCGGACCAGGGTGAGAACAATACCGAACTGGTTACCGCTGGCCGCAAAGAAGCCACAACCCTGTTGAACTTGTTGGCTCACTTTATATATGGGCATCACGGTCAGCGGGTGTTTCTGTCCGAGAAGGAACACCAGATACTGCGCACTTTCTATTTGCGTTTAAGAGCATTGTTACAGAGCAAGACTTTCTGTGGTATGTATCAGGGGCAGGACTTCCCGGATTACCCTGACGAGTGGCGAGGCATCGGTACTGCCTTCGGCAAGAACCATCACGAACGGCTGGTAGTGCACCCGAGCGAATCCTT
Source organism: Saccharospirillum sp. (assembly GCA_022565595.1). Lineage (GTDB taxonomy): Bacteria > Pseudomonadota > Gammaproteobacteria > Pseudomonadales > Natronospirillaceae > Saccharospirillum. Next base: position 51,650 of record JAIUML010000024.1, read on the forward strand.
CGCCCTGACGTTTCAGGGAACCGATACCACGGTTAATGTCTATGACCTGGAGCGACAACAGCTAACTGATATTACGCAAGTGCGGTCGGGTGAGGGCTCCACTGTCACAGCCGTTACCTTCACCAACGAAGGCGATCTTGTTTACGCCGCTACCGCCATTAATGCGCACGATTCCATTCTGACGCGCGGTCGTTTTGACGAAGGCAAGGTCACCTGGGAAGACAGCGTTATTTTATGCGGTGTTCGTGCCGAAAAACTTTTCTTTGTTACAGAAGATAATCAACTCTATATGATCGGTTACGGGCGCGGCCTGTATCAGTTGAATCTGCACGAACTTTTCGGTGAGGACAAGGTATTTCCGAGTCCGCGCTGGGAGTTCAATGCCACAGGGCAGGCCGATTTTAATGCTGATGATGGTGAAGTCTTTGCGGCAGCTGCCGATCGGGGGGTGGAAGATCCTACACACTACGACAGGGTCTACCATTTTAATGTACACCTGACGGCAAACGCGCCGGTAAACACCTTTGAATTGCCGGCCCACGGCCAGGATGACCTGATTGTTCAGAATACTGATAACAAGTTGCCCAATCAGTTGCACGTCGTCATTAACCGGACCAGCGCTAGTAAGGCCGTTTGGACAACCATTTACCGCAGTCAGGCTGATGGCAATACTGTATCCAATTTTATAGATCTGGGAACCAACAGCACCGTCAGGCTCTGCATCAGCCCCAACCGCCAGGATCTGCTGGTCAGCATTCAGGATGAATTCCTGGTACGGTCATACAGTTATGGTGAGCCCCTGGTTGAACGAATTCCCGTGCAACTGATGCCATCTGCTTTGGCGGTTGCCGGCTACAATCGGCAGTTGGTGGTGTTGAATTATATGAGCAATACCCTGACGCTCTATCCCCCTGATCGATTGGAGGTTTCTGAATCACGCATCAATGCCCTGGTCAATTATCGGAATCAAATATTCACTGCCTTTCTTGGATTGTTTGGCAACCTTCTGCAACATTTGAAAGACTGTTTTTGCAATCATCTGTTGATCAAGTGCCCCAGCTGTGATGAAGATCAGAAAGTCTACCTTGCCAAAATCGAGATCAGGGAAAATCGGGTCTACAAGATTTGTAATTTCGGCAAGCGCAAGGATGTCTGGACTTTCCCGAAAGTCGAATACTGGATGTCCATTGTACCTGTTATTCCCTTGATCAAGGCCGGCGTTGCCCGCTTTTGTTGTCTGGTTTTGCCGAATCTGTTTGGTAATCGTCAACGCGAAGAGATTCTGGGTTCTGATGACCGCAGCGATCAACAGGCCAGTCAGGCTTACTTATCCGAGAGGCCCAAAGGCTATGCACCGTCGGGCCAGGTTTATCAGGCGATGGTGGGTACCACCAAGACCTTTGACACGACTCGGGCTGTAAGAGAAAACCGAAGCAAGCTTCAAACCACGATGCGACTGGGGTCGGATACTGTCTTGCATCGCGGTGCGCGGCAGCGCATGTCGGGCGTGGGTAAACTGCATTACCAGAGGTTGCCTGTGGAGCAAACCGTTGAGCAGTTGGATCAGAAGAATATTCGGGTTGCCGAGGTGGTCAAGTACGACAGAACTCATTCACAGGAGGCATTAAGCCACTACACCCGAACACCGGATCGTATACCGGAAGGCAGTGAGGTGGTTGTCTACGAGGAACAGGGAAAAACGCTTTTCTATGCGATAAAGAGTACGCCAACCCAGAGCTTTGATACTGCGGCAGCTGAGACGCAAATGAGTCAGTTGCGGCAACAAAAGGAGCGGGTGGTGGCCGATATCATGAAAGCTCAGGCCGACCTGCAAACGATGGAGGTACAGAAGCAACAGACGCAGCAGCAGTTGCAAAAAATGCAGCAGGATTACCAGTCGATGGCATCTCAGCGCGAGGTGGTAAAAACGGAGATGGAAGCCCTGACGAGTCAGTTTGGCAGCCTGCGGGAAGAATTGCAGATGATGAAAGTCGAAGTAGTGAAAGAACGCCCCGTCAAGGAAGTAATGGCCGTTACCCAGGAAGAAGCAACCAGGCTCGGCGCCATGGGCGTGAGAAACGTCGGCGACCTCGAGAAAGTCGACAAGCGTGTATTAATGGAGCAGGGCGGCCTGGACAGCGCCAAGGTAGACCAGTTGATGGGAGAGTTCCAGCGGATTACCACCATCAAGCGTTAGGGTCGTAGGGTGGTGGTTGGACGCCGGGCTGTGTATTGGGGTTGAGATGTCGGAGAAGCGAAGCGCCTACCTACACCACCACCACCCAAAAAACCAAAGAGGCAAAAAATGAAAATCTGGCTAAAACGACAAGGGCACCGAGTCGGTGCGAAATTGCCTCTGGGCCTGGCTGCTTACTATGCCGGCAATCGGCGACAACGTGGCAGCAACCCCGAGTGTTACGCCTCGTACATCGGTGACATTCGCAACATCACCTCCTTCGACGGGCGCTGCCCGCCGATCTGACCGAGGTATGCGATGCTGAAGACCCATGCCCGGCCACAGGAACGCCCGCACGCTGCAACGATCAGGCGGGCGAGCCAACGCCCGGGTCGGCACCACCCTCAGGTGCGTTCTCACCTGCTGGCGGTGCAGCAGAAGGCTGCTGAGGGGCCGGACAAGGCAGACACTCAAGGTTCGGTGAGCAGAGCAGCCGAGTCATCCGGTGCTCAGGTGACCGATGGGCCTGCCATCGGTAAGGAAGACTCGTTCTACGAGCAGGAGGCGGACCAGGTCGCTGCTCAGGTTGTGCAGCTCGAAGCGCAAAAAAGTCACAGTGAACCCGCGTTGATTGCCGACCCTTCGGCCGCTGGCGAGGGCATCCAGCGCCAGTGTGCGGACTGCGATGACGAGATCCAGCTCAAGGCCGAACCGGAACTGCAAGACGGCGACAGCGCCGAGGCTGAGCGCGTTCCTGTTGGTCTCTGGGTGCGCATCAAGGGTCTTTTTTCGCGAGGCAGGCCGCTGCGTCAGCGCGATCAGCATGCTTTTGCCGATCATTTCGGGCATGATTTTTCGGGTACCCGCCTGCATACCGACACAGAGTCCGCCACCCTCACCTCGGCATTGGGTGCGAAAGCTTTCACTTTTCGCAATCATGTGTTTTTTTCCAACGGCGCCTATGCCCCGGACCAGGCCAGTGGCCGTTTTCTTTTGGCACATGAGTTGACCCATGTGGTTCAGCAGGGCACCGCCTCACCTCTGGCGGATCACTTGCCGATACATGATTCGGTCAGCCCTCAGGTGCAACGGGGCGCCTGGGACAGCATCAAGAGCGCGGGTTCCAGTGCGGTGGGCTGGGTGGGTGATCGTGCCTCGGATGCACTGGATGTCGGCGCCGATGTCATCTGGGCAGCGGTCCGGGCGGTCGCCCCGCGACCGCTGATGAATTTGATCAATGCCGTGCGTGAAAAGGGCTTTTTTGGCTACATCAAGGAGATGATCAGCGAGGTTACCGATCGCATTCTTTCGGGCCTTGGGGATGGCAGCCCCACCTTGGGTGCACTGGTCACCCTTTTTTCCAAATTTGCCATCAACATGACCGACATTGTCGCTGCGCTTTCGCAGGGGGATTGCGAGCCCCTGTTTGCGGCGTTGCGGCAGATGCGCGATGTGGTGGCACAACTGGCGGAATCGGCCTGGCAGGGCATTGTTGATTTCTTCACCCCCATAGGAGACTTTTTCTCCGAAGCCTGGGATCGGTTCGGCGCCCCGGTGCTGGATTGGCTGGGGGAAGTCGCCAGCAGCACCTGGGATTTCATCAGCGGATTGGGCGAGAAAATCTGGGAATGGACGCGACCGGTGGTGGATCGCATTCGCTCACTGGTTTCCGGTGCCTGGGAGTGGATTCAGGAGCAATTGGGCCTGGGTGGTGGTTCCAGCGAGGGCGGGTTGGTGAAATGGGTGCAGGATCAGGCCGCCAGTGCCTGGGGGCAGATCAAGGAGACTTTGCGTCCGGTGACCGATGGAATTGAGCGGGTAATGAACCGAGTTCGCGAGTTTCTACCCCTGACGGCCTTGTCTCGCTTGCAGGAGCGTATTGCCGAGTGGATGCAGGGTGTCAGCGAAATGGCTGCCGCCATGGACGATGGCGAAGGCGGCGATGTCGCCGACCAGCAGATCAGTCTGCGCGAACAGATCTTGCCGGCGGTGTTGGCGCGCGTGCAAGCCTTTCGTGAGACGCTGAGTGAGACTGGAGGCTGGGTGGCTGAGCAGATCGGTAGCCTGGTCACACTTGGCCAGCAATGGCTGGGGCGACTGGCCGTGACACCCTTGCTCAGTGGCATCAGCAGCGCCTTCGACTGGCTACGCAGCGCAATAGATCGCGTCGGCACCTGGGCGCAAGAGGGCGTGCAGGGGCTCTTCAATTTAATCGGCAGTGGACTTGAGCGTTTGTCCCAATTCATTGAGCCGGTATTGAATGCCTTGCAGCGCATCGTCTCGGTGGTGGGCGATTTGCTCGGGCGCCTGCCGGACTTTCTGCTTGGGCCCATCTGGTGGGTACTGCCGGAGTGCATCAAAAACCCGATCAAACAATTTTTTATCGAGCAGATTCTCAGCCGCATACCGCTATTCCAGCAACTGGTGGCCGTGGGCGATTTGTGGGAGCGGGTGCGCGGCCTGGCGCTGCGGGTGTTGCAGCAGATTTTTGTCGACGGCAACCTGGCTGGGGCGGCATGGACGTTCTTCCGTGAAATGCTGAGTCTGATCGGTATTCCGGTGCAACTGGTCATCCAGATTGTGGCCAACGCAGCTCAGGCATTTGCCGATATTCTTATGGACCCGATCGGTTTTCTGGGCAATTTGTTACGCGCCATGTGGGAAGGCTGCTCACGTTTCTTCAGTGACATTCTCACCCATCTGTTCAATGGCGTGACCGGTTGGCTGTTCGGCCAAATTACCGAAGCCGGCCTGACGCCACCGGACATTACCAGCTTCCGCTCGGTATTGAATTTTTTGTTCGAAGTGCTGGGCCTGACGGTCGAAAACCTCTGGAACCGCCTGGCCGAACAGGTTGGCCGGCCCATTGTTGATCGCATTCGCGTTGCCATCGAATTTGCCCAGGGGGCCTGGAGTTGGGTGCAGGTGGCTGTTACCGAAGGATTGCCAGGTTTGTGGCGCCTGATACAGGAACAGCTTACTGGTTTGTGGGATACAGTGTTGGGCGCGGTAGTCACCTGGGTCAATACTGCCATCATCACCACCGCTTCGCGCTGGCTGCTCAGCCTGCTGGATGTCTCCGGCATTACTCCGGTCATCAATGCCCTCATTGCCATCTATAACGCCATTGAGTCCTTTATGGAATACCTCAATGAGATGTTGGCCATTGTCTCCACCGTGACCCTGGGCATCGCCGACATCGCCCGGGGCGCCATCGATACGGCGGCGAATTTTCTGGTCGATGCGCTCGCCAGCAGCCTGCCCATAGTGATCGGTTTCCTCGCCAATCAATTCGGGTTAGGCCGGCTCGGTAGCCGCATCGCCGAACTGGTCGAAAGCCTGCGTGAGCGCGTCAACGCGGCCATTGACTGGATCATCAGCACGGCGCTGCGAGTGGGGCAGGGCTTTATCGACATGCTGCGCTCAGGGGTAGAGATGGTGCGCAACTGGTGGCAGCAGCGCAAGGAATTTACCGACAGTGCTGGAGAGCAGCACGAACTCTTTTTCCGGGATGCCACCAGCGACCTGATGGTTGCCAGCACACCCAGCCCGGTCGGAGTTTTCTTGAACCAGTTGGTGATCGCAGAAGACGATCCACAGAAAACGCAGAAAGAACGCCATAAACAAAACGCTCAAACAAAACTGGATGCCATTCACGCTCTGAAGCGTGCTCTGAATACCGCCAGTCGCAGCGGCGAAGATACCAGTAACGATCAGGCCCGCCTGAACACCCTGTTCGACGAACTGGCTACCGAACTGACCCCTTTGATGGTACCCACCGCAGGCAGCAGTGAACGTGTTCCCAGCCCGCTTATCCTGGCCACACTGGACGAAAATCCCGTGCCAATGCCACGCACATCCGAAGAGGAAAGCGCTGACCTGAATGCAGCCCAGCAACTGGTACTACTGGCGCAGGAGCGGGCTGATGGCACCGAAGAACTGGCTGGTTGGTTCGAGCGCATTCGTCTGCGCATGGCATTGGAAGAGGTGAGCTATGTTGAACAGAACGACCGCATCGAAGTCAAACTGCGCGCCAACCAGGAGCAACGAGTCAGCGTTTCGGAAGCCATACGCGGGCAAAATCCCGGTGTGAACCTGAGCAACGAGATACGCTACCAGACCGGCTCGGCCGGTGGCGATACCGTCGGTATTACAATGGAAGCCTCGAACCTCGGCCCTAGTCACCCGAGGGGCTCGGAACCGAACAGCAGTGCCCTCGCCGATGTGATGAGCCGTCTGGTTACCAACCCCAGCGCTCGCAACCCGTCCAAATACATCAAGGGTCGTCTGCTCAACCACCACATCGGCGGGCCTGGCACAGCCGAAAACCTTTTTCCCATTACCGCCGAAGCCAACAGCGCCCATGTTCATCAAGTGGAAAACACCGTCAAGGATTGGGTAGATACCCGGCTGCACTGGGTGTACTACAAAGTGCAGGTCCAGGGCATCCGCGAACAACTGGACCAGCCCGGGCGCCATCCGGACAACCAGATCAATGCCAACTTCGTCTGCAACGCTTACGTGAAGAAAACCGACGGCACTCGCCTCGATGAATTTACCCGTACCATCCAATCGGTTTACGTCAAAGACGCTGGAGAAAGCCACGAAAACCCAAACCAGGATCGGCGCGGCGAACGGACTGACAACGCCGGAAAAACGCCAGATGAGGAACTCCTTGGTGGCCGTCAATTTGAAGGCGAAATCCTCACCCAGGAGAGCAGCGGCGGCCCGTACCGTCTGGACCCCGGACTCTACAGCACCCTCAGCAGCCTGGGCAGCACCCGGGCCAACGCCGCCCGAGTACAAACGACCCTCACCGACCCCGATAACGCCATCAGCAGCATCGGCACTGGCCGAGTCAGCACCCTGCTGCTCGCCTGGCAGGATTACCATCGCGGCGACCTCACCAGCCGGCTGTCGTCTACCGAGAAATCCAACCTCACCATCGTTAATCGCCATGCCGGTGACATAGCTGAAGTCATTCGCGGTATTACTTAAGCAAAAAGTTGCATAGGAGACTAGCGCCAGATGCCGGGTGGGCTCACCCGGGGTAGTCTGCAGCCTGGATGGCTGCAGTCTAGGCCCCATGGATGGGTTAACGCCGACCCCGAGGGAGCCCACCCGGTAGCTGGTGCGGGTTGTGCCTTATAAGGAAAAGTAAGGAAGGCTATACCTGACGCCACTCAATGAAATCTCCCTCATTTTGAGATAGCCTGTATCCATGGAATCTCTATACCGACCCTGACCCAAGGAAACCGAATGACCCTGCTACAATTCATGACCGCCGCCATGCCGGTCCTGAGTGTCTTTATTCTGCTCGTCATCCTTAGAATGCCCGCCACCCGCGCCATGCCGCTGAGCCTGCTGGTGAGCGCCCTGATGGCCTGGGGCATCTGGCAGATGCCGGCCATTCAGATCAGCGCCGCCATGGTCGAAGGCCTGATGATCGCCACCACCATCGTCTGGATCGTCTTCGGCGCCATTCTATTGTTGAACGTGCTGCGCGAGACCGGTGCCATCGACGTCATTCGGGCCGGTTTTTCCGGTGTTTCCCCCGACCGCCGCGTTCAGGTCATCATCATCGCCTGGCTGTTTGGCAGTTTTCTTGAAGGTGCCAGCGGTTTTGGTACGCCGGCAGCCATAGGTGCGCCTTTGTTGGTGGCCCTTGGTTTTCCGCCGTTGGCGGCGGTGGTGCTGGCGTTGGTGGCCGATTCCAGTTCGGTCTCTTTCGGTGCCGTGGGCACGCCCGTCATTGTTGGTATGGGGCAGGGCTTGAGCGGCGCCTCCGAGGAGATGGTGCAAAGCATTGCCATGACAGGCATTGGTATCGACATCTTTGTCGCATCCTTTTTACCCCTGATCATGGTCATGATTCTGACCCGCTTTTTTGGCAGCGAAAAATCCTTCAAGCCCGCCATCGCCATGATTCCTTTCGCGGTGGCAGCCGGCTTGTCCTTTACCTTGCCCGCCTATCTGGTGGCCTGGTTGTTGGGGCCAGAGTTCCCCTCCATTCTGGGCGCACTTTTCGGGTTGGCGTTGATGAGTACCCTGGCACGCAACAACATCCTGGTGCCAAAAACGGCCTGGTATTTTTCAGCCGAGGACAAGGCGACAGCCGAAGCCGCATTGGAGAAGCTGGCGCAAGATACCGATAAGGCCCCAGGGTTGTCTTTGTTGCGGGCCTGGTCACCCTATTTACTAGTGGCGACTCTGCTGGTGGCGACCCGAGTCGAGTTCTTGCCGCTCAAAGCCTGGATGAATTCCGTGGTGGTGGCCTGGTCGAACATCTTCGCCACCGAGGTGTCGGCCTCTTTTGCACCGCTTTATCTGCCAGGTACGCTCTTTGCCATAACTGCCGTAGCTGCTGCCTATATTCAACGTGGCCACTGGTCTCAGGTGACCACGGCCTTTTCGAGAAGCGCCCGAACACTGGTGCCTACCGTCATTGCTTTGGCTACGGCCGTACCCATGGTGCGCATCTTTTTGCAATCCGATGTGAATGCACTTGGGCTTCAGGCCATGCCGCTGGAACTGGCAAGCCTGGCAGCCGAGCACCTGGCGGGTCAGTGGCTTTTTGTGGCGCCATTGATCGGCGCCCTGGGCTCCTTTATCGCAGGTTCTGCCACCTTCTCCAACATGATGTTCGCTTCCTTCCAGCAAGCCGTTGCCGTGCAAACCGGTCTGCCGGAAACCCTGGTGCTGGGCCTGCAACTGCTCGGTGCCAATGCCGGCAACATGATCTGCGTCGTCAACGTTGTCGCCGCCTGCAGCGTGGTCAACCTGACCGGGCGTGAAGGTGAAGTCATTCGCTTCACCCTGGTGCCCATGCTCTACTACAGCCTGATGGCCGGACTGGTAGCGACCCTTTCTCTGGCCTTTGCTCTATACTGACCAGATGAGCCGCTGCTGAGAAGGAGGCGCCATGGGCTTCAAGCTGGAAATGGGGGCGCGCCAGAACACAAGTCGTGTCAGCGCTATCCTGGGAGGCCTCACCTGTTTCACCCTGGGCGGATTCAGCGTCTATATTCTGATGGGCGGTGGCGAACTGGTGGCGGGCATCCCCTTTTTGTCGAGAGCAGCGAACGAATTCATCGGCCGCGCCATCGCTGGCGTCAGTGGGGTGTTCTGCTTCGCGCTGGGCAGCTACGCGTTTTATGAGGCGAGGGTCCTGCATAGCGAGCAGTCGGAGGGGAGGGGTAGCAATGGCGGATCATGAGCAACAAGTGCATCGCGCACTGGCTGAAACGGTAGAACTGGTTCCCTATAACAAGGAATGGCCACTCGACTTCAACGACGAGCAAGTGCTGTTGCGTAACTTGCTGCCTAAAGATGTCATAGGTCGAATTGAGCACTTTGGCAGTACCGCTGTACCGGGGCTTTCTGCCAAGCCCATCATCGATATGCTGATTGAAGTGCCATCATTGCAAATGGTGCCAACTCGGATAGCGCCTATCCTCACAGAATACAATTACGAATATTTCTGGCGCGCCGCCTGGTATGATGCCAACCTGCCTGCCTACTGTTGGTTTATCAAACGCAACAACGAGGGCGAGCGCACTCATCATTTGCACTTCCTGGAACCGGATGCCGAAGAGTGGGAGAGGCTGCTCTTCAGGGATTATCTGAGAGAGAATCCTGAAGCAGCAAAGGAATATGAGAGCATCAAGCGGGCGGCCATTGCCCGCTTCGGAGACGACCGACTCGCTTACGCTGAAGCGAAGTCGGCCTTTATCGAGAAGATTATGGCGTTGGTTGCCTGACGGTCAGGCATACAAGCCTTCAATCAGATCCTGGTATTGGGATTCCACCTTCTTGCGTCGCACCTTCATGGTGGCGGTCACTTCACCGTCGTCGTGATCCAGCTCCTTGGTCAGCAAATGGAACTTCTTGATCTGTTCCACACTGGCCAACTGAGCGTTGCCCTTGTCGACTTCCTGCTGTACCAGCTCTCTTACCTGAGCGTTCTCGGCGAGAGACTTGAAGGTTGTGTAGGAAATGTCTTCCCGTTCCGCCCAGCTGGCCACGGTGTCGTAGTCGATCTGAATCAGCGCGACGACATATTTTTTCTGATCCCCTACGATGATGCACTCCTTGATAAAGGGGCTCGCCTTCATGGTGTTTTCGATCACACTCGGCGAAAGGTTCTTGCCCCCGGCGGTGATGATGATGTCTTTCTTTCGGTCAACAATGGTGAACGATTGGTCACTGTGTTGTTGTGCGACATCGCCGGTGTGCAACCAGCCATCGACAATGGTCTCGCGCGTGGCGTCGTCGTTCTTGTAATACCCCTTGAAGACCACCGGGCCTTTTACCAGCAATTCGCCGTCTTCGGCAACCTTTGCCTCCAGCCCGGTAATGGGGCGACCGATACGGCCTTCACAACGCAAATCCACCGGCTGCATGGTCGCCGCACCCGTTGTCTCGGTCATCCCCCAGATCTCGACCAGGGGCACACCCATGCCACGGAACAGCGCCAACAAGCCAGGCGAGATCGGGGCTGCAGCGGTCATGGCGATCCGACATCGCGCCAGGCCCAGGTAGCCGAGAACCGGGCGGTATACCAGAAACCGCCAGAAATTGTATTCCAGTTTCTGATTGGTCGACCAGTCACTCGGTGGCAGCTTGCCGCGTTCGGAGGCCGACTGCATGGCCTTCAACAACAGCGCACGCCTCACTTTGCCAGTACGTCCAGCCAACACCACCAGCTCAGACTGCATTTTTTCCCAGATGCGAGGCACACCAAAAAACATCTGCGGTGAAATTTCCTGCAAATCGGTGCGAATGGTGCGCAGACTTTCGCCAAAGTTCACCACCATGCGACGCGCCATCGCATTCATGGTGCTGAACGCTTGTTCGGCCACATGGCACAGAGGCAGGTAGGACAGCACATTCTCGCCTGCAGTCGACGGTACGGCATCCCAGAGCAATGCCATCTGCGCCCAGATGTTCTCGAACGAAATCATCGCCGCCTTGGGCAGGCCAGTAGAGCCTGAAGTAAAAACAACCAGAGCCGTATCGTCCGGCTTTTGTTCCGCCAATCGTTGTGGAATGCGGTCGGGTTGCTTCTGCAAGGTTTCAGCGCCCAACTCGATCAAGGCATCCAGGCTCATCCACAAGGACGCATCGTAGCCTTGCAAGCCTTTTGGATCGAACACCACGATGTGCTCAAGCAGCGGAAGCTGATCGCGTATCTGCAACACCTTGTCGACCTGCTCCTGGTCTTCACAGAATGCCACTTTGCAATCCGCGCTCTTGAGAAGATAGACCACCTCAGACGCCGGGCTGGTCGGGTACACACCACAGGTCACCGCCCCTGCTGAGTTGATGCCCAGTTGCGTCAGAATCCACTCCTGGCGATTTTCGGAAATAATGCCCAGATGATCGCGCGGTTGAATGCCCAACTCGATCAAGCCCGAAGCAATGGCATGGGTTTTATCTCTGTACCCCTTCCAGGTGGTTTCCTGCCAGACACCGTATTCTTTTTGCCGCATCGCTATGTCATCCGGAAACTCCTCCGCATGGCGCTGCAACAACTGCGTCAGACTGATGTAACCCTGTTCACGAAAATTGGCCATAGACCTGGTTCTCCCATCAATTCAGCCAACGCTTGCGGCGTTTGTAATGCTTGATATCACGAAAGGACTTGTGATCATCCTGGTCGCCCATGCCCAGATAGAAGGTCTGAATATCCTCATTCTCGCGCATGGATTCCACTGGCCCTTCCATCACAATCTTGCCGTTCTCCAGAATGTAAACCCGATGCGCAATACTGAAGGCCGCATTCGCATTCTGTTCCACCAGCAGAATACTCACATTCTGCTCCTTGTTGATGCGCGCAATAATGCCAAATATTTCTTCGACAATTTGCGGCGCCAAACCCAAAGACGGCTCATCCAGCAAAATCAACTTGGGTTGCCCAATCAAAGCTCGACCCAAGGCCAACATCTGCTGCTCACCACCGGAAAGCAGCCCTGCCGTCTGTTTGGCACGCTCTTTCAACTGCGGAAAATAGGCATAAACAGCATCGTAGTCCGGCGATTGATTACGACCGGTCAAAGCATAAGACGCCGCAATCAAATTTTCCTCCACCGTCATCTCGGCAAAAATCCGCCGCCCCTCACGCACATGAATCAAACCCTGTTGCGCCAGGATGTGTGGCGGCGTCTTGTTGATCAACTCCCCATCAAATCGAATCCGGCCCTCACCAATGGCACCGTTCTCCAGGGCCAACAAGCCCGAAGCCGCCTTCAACAAGGTCGACTTGCCGGCACCATTGGAGCCCAACAGAGCGACAATTTCACCGGTGTCGACACGCATCGACAAACCTTTCAACACCTGTATTGCGTTCATGTAAGCCGTTTCGAGGTTCTCAATACTCAGCATGGTTTTGTTCCAGATTTGATCGACGGATTTCTTGCAAGTGGTCAGTTTTCTTGCCAGGTTGTTCGCCCCGGACGGCTATGTCGAGAAGCATATTTGGCGATTCATTAAACAGCCGAGAACAGAATAAGCAGACCATTTGGGACTTTGTCGAGTTGACTAGCGCTTGATGCCGGGTACGTTCACAGCCGGGCGTCGGCCCCCATGGAAGGGGGCCGCCGAGCTTACATGGATGTACTTGCAGCGTCCCGAATGGGGACGTACCCGGCAGCAAGTGCGGGTTCCAATTAAACAACTATAACTATCAGACAGTTATCCAATCAGACGCCGGCTCATACAACTTGTTACTGGCATTGTAGCGATAGACCCGACCCTGTCCGATCTTGTTGTCGACTACATCCACCGGGCGGCCAAAGAAACCACCGCTATCCCAGTTACGAATGCTGGCCAACTCTGCCATCAGATTGTCGGGCGTCACCTCTTTATCCGCCTCAATCACTCGCTCCATACACAACTTCCAGAGCTCCAGATTCAAGCGGCCCTCCAGCTCCCAGGCGGTCACATAGCCTGAAAAATTAGGGACGTTGTTACGCTTGAACTCGGCCAGTTCCCGGTAGTAGGGCGCATCTTCCTGATCATAGAAATAGCGATAAGGCATCACACCCTGATAGCCATCCAGGAAAGGCCCTGCCTGATCGGTTACCCGATCGGCAATGATCTTTTCCATGCCCCAGAAAGTACCCATGAATTGAGTCTGCAAACCAAAGGCTCGCGCACCGCCGATCAATTGCGGCCAGACGCCTGTTACATAGCCTTGCAGAATGGTGAATTCCGGGTTGGCCTGTGCCAGTGCGGTGACATGGCTTTCGATGTTGGCCCCTTCGGCTGCGGTCGACTCTTCCAGTACAACCTGGATGCCCAGCTCTGCAGCCACTCGCCGACCATGGGCCAGGGGGTCGCGGCCAAACTCTGTGTCCGAGAACACGAAGGCCACTGTCTTGCCGCCTCGGTCAGCAATGTCTTTCAACAGGATTTCAAACTGGTCTTCATAAGTCGGGCCAGCCATAAACTGGTAAGGCCGTTCGGCTGGGCGAGCCAGAACCGAGGCAAAGGATGTTGAACCCATCATTACGGCGTTATCGCCACGTAGGGTAGGGCCAACCAGTTCCATAAAGCCGGTGGAGTCACCAAAGTAAAAGTGCAGAGGCCCGCTTGCCATGGCGCGCTGGAAGTTTGCCAATGCGTTGCGTGGAATGTAGCCGGAGTCCTCCACCTCAATGCGGATCGGCTTGCCACCGATACCGCCGCTGTCGTTCACCTGTTTGGCAAACTCGGAGAAGGCGGGGGCAACCAACTGACCGGCCGTGGCAAAGGGACCTGTCATCGGCAGTGACGCCGCCACTCGCCATTGGTGGGTATCGGCACGGACAATGGCCGGTGCCATGGATGCGGCGGCCAGGGTGGCGCCAGTCTTGATTAGCGTACGTCTTGTCAATGCCATTGCTTCGTCCTCTTGTTGTTGTTTGCTCTTCGACAAAACCCGCGCTGGTCACCCGGTTCACTTGTGGAATACATCCCTGTAAGCTTGACTGCGGCGTCCTGCCGCAGACATCCCCACACAAGTAAACCGGGTACCCATCGCTAGCCTCTATAACCTCAATCACCCTGTAGAAGGTCGATGTTGTTCTGAGACTGAGCGGCGGATGCTGCGGATGCCTCTGAGGGGGAGTCCGCAGCAGGGATGCTGCGGTCTAGGCTCCAGGGAAGGATTCACGCCGACCCCTCAGAGGTTTCCGTTGCAGCCGTCGCGGGCCACTGTCGCAATGTCTAACCAGTGTTCGTTCTAGACTAGCCTCTATTTAGCAAAGGGCCAGCGGCTCAGGAAGCGCCAGAACCGATCCCAAATGTTCACCAGACCCATTGGCTCAAAAATCAGAAAGCCGATGATCATCAAACCAAAGACAATATCGCGCATAGGGCTGAAGTAACGCTGTGCCATGGCATCGCCATCGGTCACCATGCTGACGATGACTTTCAGCATCTCCGGGACCAGCAATATCAACATGGTGCCGAAAATTGGGCCCAGTGTGCGTCCCATGCCACCGGCGACCAGACAGACCAGCAGCGTAATGGACATATTCAGCCCAAAATCCTCAGGCAAAATTGCCGGAAAGAAGTAGGCCCAGAGACAACCAGCAGCGCCGCAGTAGCCGGCCGATATGGCAAAGCTTTTCAGTTTGTAGCTGTACAGGGAAATTCCCATAATTTCGGCGGAGTAATCCTTGTCGCGAATAGCGATCAGGGCGCGGCCGAAGCGGGTTCGGAAAAGGTTTTGAGCGAACAGCAACATAATGACCATGATCGGCGCGATCATGAAGTATTTGGCTTGCTGGGAGACCAGTTCTACCCCGAAAAAGACGGCGTTGGGTGTCTCTGTGCCGCGCACACCGCCCGTCCATTCTTCGAACCAGTGTTCTCTGATAAAAAACAGCACAATGAAGTTGGCGGACAGGGTGGCGACGGCCAGGTATAAGCCTTTGACTCGCAATGCAGGTAACCCGAACAGGACCCCAAAAGCTGCAGCGACCAGAATGGAAACGACCAGGGTGATCAACGGAAATGTCCCCGGCCATTCATGGTGAATGGCAACGGCCGTATAGGCACCGATGGCAAAGAAGGCCCCGTGACCAAGAGACATCAAACCGGTATAACCCACGAGCACATTCAGGCCCGCTACGGCAATGATGAAGATAGCAATCTGCCCCGCCAGCAAGAGCATGTAGTTATCGGCGACAAATGGAAACACCACCAGAAAGACAATGCTCAGTGCAAAACCCCAGCGTTTGGCCCAGTTGTTCCAGATGCTTTCGTCGTCCTGATAGCGCGTTTTGTAATTGCCGGTAATCATATGCGCTCAATCTCCTTCTGGCCCAGAAAGCCATGTGGACGGATCAGGATGACGACGAGTACGGCGACGTAGGGCACAATCTCGGCGACGCTGCCGCCGAGCTTCCATTGCGCCATGGCTTCCAGCACACCAATCAACATGGAGGCAATCAATACGCCGAGAAAGGAGTCAAGTCCGCCCATCAGCACGACGGCCAATACGGACAAACCAAACAACCCCATGGCGGGCGAAAGCCCGGTGCGCGAGGCAAGAATGGCGCCAGCAATGGCACCGGTCATCGAGGCTATCAGCCAGGCCGTAGAAAAGACACGCGGAACATTGATGCCCATGCCGTAGGCCGTGCTCTGGTCTTCCGCTGTGGCTCTTATGGCAATACCGGATCGGGTATAGCGCAACACCAGCATCAGCCCAGCAAAGAGCAACAAGGCGATCACAAAGTTCACCAGAGACGCGCTGAATAAAAAGAGGTTGGTGCCAAACAGTTCGAAGCGTATCGGGAAATTGGGCCCCAGGGTCGGCACCTGTTCGGCCTCGGCCGTCCAGATCAAACCGGCTGCGCCTTCCAGCACCCAGATCAGCCCGACCGTTGAAAGAATCATGGCGAAGATGGATTGGCCCAAAAGAGGGCGCATGACCAGCCGCTCAATCAGCAGTGCCAGAACAGCATTGGCGGCCAATGCACCCACCAGACCCAGCAGAATGCGAGGCAGATTACTCACCCAGGTGGCGATGGCCGCCTCTTTCGAGAACATCATGGCGTCGCCACGGTAATCCAACAGCCATTGCGGCTCCCATTTTGCCACCCAGGATGGCATAAAGGCTGCCTCGGGCAACATGACAGCGAAGGTGAAGTAGAAATAGGCACCGAACATGATCAAGTGGCCATGTGCAAAGTTGACCACCTTGGTCGACTTGAACACCGCGACGATGCCGATCGCAATCAACGCCAGAATACTGCCGGAAATCAGGCCGTTGATCAGGTATTGAATGAATTGCCCCATGAAACGTCTTCTCCTGACTCAACTCGCCTGCAAACTGGCTTCCTGGGTGGCTTTGGTGCCAAGGTATGCCTCGATCACCGCTGGATTGTGCTGCACTGAATCGGCGCTGCCTGAGGCGATTTGTCGACCAAAATTCAGCACCACCACCTGGTTGGCAAGGTCCATCACCATGCCCATGTCGTGTTCGACCAACAAAATCGTGGTGCCCCAGCGCTCCTGTATGTCCAGAATAAAGCGCGCCATGTCCTCGGTTTCTTCCCGGTTCATACCGGCAACGGGTTCGTCCAGAAGCAGGACATTGGGTTGCATGGCCAACGCCCGCCCGAGTTCCACCCGCTTTTGCAGGCCATAAGGCAGGATGGCGACAGGGGCATTGCGGATGTGGTCCAGCTCAAGAAAATCGATGACGTCACGCTCAATCTGGGCACGCAAAGCCAACTCTTCTCGCTGGGCTGAACCGTAAAACCAGCCCGAGGTCCAGAAGCCACTGCGCAACCTGATGTGGCCCCCCAGCTTGATGTTGTCGAGCACCGTCATGCCGCGGAAGAGGGCGAGGTTCTGAAAGGTACGGGCAATGCCCAGGTTAGCGCGTTTGTCGGCGCGCATGCGGGTGATGTCGGTATTGTCGAACAGAATCTGCCCGCGTTGTGGCCGATAGAAACCGGAGATGATGTTGAACAGACTGGTTTTTCCAGCGCCGTTGGGCCCGATGATGGCGGTGATCTCGCCCGAGCGTGCCTCAAACGACACCTGGTCCAGCGCTTTGATGCCACCAAAGGATAACTCGGCATCCTTGACTGTCAGCATGGAAACCTACTCGCATCTTATTGTTGTTGTATAAGTCATATCGCTTGGCGGAACGCCAGGCAGCTATGCCGTCTTTTTCAAACACCTTTCCACTGAAAGGAGGTGGTTGTCAATACTTCTTTGACGCATTGAAGTGCGGGCATCGAGATTATTAACGGCCAGGATCAATCACGCCCTGAATGCTGTTATTGTGTCGGAACCAACCGGTAATCGAAAAGCGGGCCCGATCGGCCGTGAGCACTTCGTGAGGAA
>JAIUML010000025.1 GCA_022565595.1 Saccharospirillum sp.
ATCTGGATAGTCCTACCAGATTTACTAATAAAGAAGCCACCCCTGCGGTGGCTTTTTTATTGGTGGTTACCGGGCTACCCGGGAACCGAACTGGACAGTTCGACCCGAAGGGCGGCGAGCGTAGCGAGCCCATCTGGATAGTCCTACCAGATTTACAAACAAAAAAGCCACCCTTGCGGTGGCTTTTTTGTTTGTGGGTACAGGAGCACCCTGGGCTTTACCCCTTCAAGGTTCCAACTGCTGGAGTTGCTGCAACAGGGTAGCGCGGGAGATCTCCCCCATCTTCGCTTCCAGCAAGCGGCCGTCTGCATGATAAAACATCGTGGTCGGCAACCCCTGAGAGCCATAGGCTCTGGCCAGCGCATTACTGGGGTCACTCATGATCGGGTTGATATCCAATGCTAGGCGCTCCAGGAAGCCATCAATACGCTCCCAATCTTCACCCGCGTTCAAAAAGACAAAATCGATATCATCGAACTGATCGGCGGCCTCCTGCAGTACCGGCAACTCACGGACACAGGGCGCACACCAACTGGCCCAGACGTTGATCACAAGGGGGCGCCCCTGGTGCACATCGGCCAGGGTTTTACGCTCCATGGTACGCTCGTAGAGCGAGACATCAGGCCACTCTTCAGGTGGTTCATAGCCATAGCCCAGCCCCAACAAACTGCCAAACCAGGCCACCAGTGCGACCAGGCTGATGCCGGTCAGGTGCATCGCCTGCCGACTGTTCCTGATCCAGTAGAATGCCAGTACAAGACCAGCACCCACCAGAACGGCAGGAACGGAAAAACCGCCATCACGAATATCAAACCAGCTGAGCACACTGCCCTGATAGGCACTCCAGTATTGAACAACAAACGCCATTCGACCCAATAGCAAACTGACCAGCAACAACCAGAAAGCGGGTCCTTCAAGCGGGATTTTGCGACGCCGCTGCCAGATACCAGCAATCAATACCAGAACCACTATGGCCAGCAAGGCGGAAAAACGCTGAACCGAAAACGCCAGCGGACCCAATTGAATCATCATCATATGACTAAAGTACCTTTAACAGATTTTTGGCTTCCAGCATTTCATCTCTCAGTGCTGCGGCTTTTTCGAAAGCCATTTCCTTGGCAGCGCGATGCATGTCATCTTCCAACTTGACGATGGCTTTGGACAATTCAGCAGGCGACATAGTGCGGTAATCCTTGGCTTGATCAGTGATGCGCTCCACTTTTTGCCGTCGGCTTGCCAGCTTGCCTTTTCGGCCAGGAGCAACGGCGCCTTCCAGAATGTCCTGAACGTCTTTCTTCAATGCCTGGGGTGTGATGCCGTGTTCGAGATTGTGGGCGATCTGTTTTTCACGGCGGCGTTCGGTTTCATCTATGGCTCGCTCCATGGAGCCTGTCATCCGGTCCCCATAGAGTATTGCCTTGCCATTGAGGTTACGGGCCGCACGCCCGATAGTCTGAATGAGGGAACGGTCACTGCGCAGAAAACCTTCCTTGTCAGCATCCAGAATCGCCACCAGCGACACCTCGGGCATATCGAGGCCTTCACGCAGGAGGTTGATGCCGACCAGAACGTCGAACTCACCCAGACGCAGATCACGTATAATCTCTACTCGCTCTACGGTATCGATGTCCGAGTGCAGGTAGCGCACGCGTATGCCATTTTCATTCAGGTAATCGGTCAGGTCTTCTGCCATGCGTTTGGTCAGCGTTGTCACCAGCACACGCTCTTTTACTTTCAAACGCAGGTGTATCTCATGGAGTAAATCATCCACCTGAGTTGAGGCTGGGCGAACTTCAACGATCGGATCCACCAGACCCGTTGGCCTGACGACTTGCTCGACCACCTGTTGAGTGTGCTCTGCTTCATATTTTCCGGGTGTGGCTGAGACATAAATCCCTTGAGGCGCCAGCCGTTCCCATTCCTCAAACCTGAGGGGGCGATTATCGAGCGCGGATGGCAAGCGAAAGCCATACTCCACCAACGTCTCTTTGCGCGAACGGTCACCCTTATACATGGCGCCCAACTGCGGAATGCTGACGTGTGATTCATCAATGAACATCAGGGCATCGTCAGGCAGATATTCATAGAGCGTAGGCGGTGGCTGACCCGCACCCCGGCCCGACAGATAGCGCGAATAGTTTTCGATGCCGTTGCAATAGCCGAGCTCACGCATCATTTCGAGGTCGTATCGGGTACGCTGCTCGAGCCGTTGTGCTTCCACCAGGCGACTGTCGTTCTCCAATACAGCCAGCCGTTCTTTCAATTCCACTTCGATATGGTCAACGGCAGAGAGTATCGTTTCTCTGGGTGTGACATAGTGAGTTTTCGGATAGATGGTGCAACGCGTCAGTTTTTGCAACAACTCACCCGTTAGCGGGTCGAACAGGCTCAGGCCTTCCACTTCGTCATCGAACAATTCGATTCGCACGGCTTCCAGCTCGGACTCGGCCGGAAACACGTCGATGATGTCACCACGTACGCGATAGGTGCCCCGCGCAAAATCCACATCGTTGCGTTTGTATTGCAGCTCAGCCAACCTGCGCAACACCGCCCGCTGATCGATCTGGTCACCCTTTTTCAGGTGCAGGATCATTTTCAGATAGGATTCTGGTGAGCCGAGACCATAGATGGCTGAGACCGTGGCGACAATGAGGGTATCCCGTCGCTCCAACAACGCCTTGGTCGCCGACAGGCGCATCTGTTCGATGTGTTCGTTAACGGAGGCGTCCTTGTCGATAAAGGTATCGGACGAAGGCACATAGGCTTCTGGCTGGTAATAGTCGTAATAGGAGACAAAATATTCTATGGCGTTGTCCGGGAAAAACTCCCGAAACTCCGAATAGAGCTGCGCTGCCAGCGTCTTGTTGTGCGCCATGACGATGGTCGGGCGTTGCACCGCCTCGACCACCTTGGCCATGGTAAAGGTTTTACCGGAGCCGGTCACACCCAACAACGTCTGCGCCGCCAGACCCGCACTCAAGCCGGTCACCAATTGATCGATGGCCTTGGGTTGGTCACCGGCAGGTTCGTACTTTGACGCTACGCGAAAGGGTTTCATGCTGTTGATGGCTACCGTAAAAACTGGTGGGCGGGGTAAGCCCCGCCCTGAAGTGCATTCAGAGCACCGAGACTATTGCATCGCAGACGGCATCGATGTTGCCTTTGGACATACCCGCCACGTTAATACGACCGCTACCAACCATGTAGATGCCGTATTCTTCGCGCAGCTGTTTCACCTGCTCACCCGTCAAGCCAGTGAAAGAGAACATGCCATGTTGTTCGGCAATGAAGCTGAAGTCTCTATTGGCACCACGCTCTTTCAATTTGCTGACCATCAAATCACGCAGTTGACGAATGTGGTGACGCATCTGTGCTACTTCTTCGATCCACTCGGCACGCAACGCGTCGTCCTTCAGGATGGCCGCTACAACCTTGGCACCGTGAGCCGGCGGGTTGGAGTAGTTTGCGCGGATGATCGCTTTAACCTGACTGAAAGCCGAGTCGGCCGTAAAGCGGTCTGATGCGACCAAGGTCATGGCACCAACACGCTCATTGTAGAGGCCAAAATTCTTGGAAAAGGAGTTGGCCACCAGCAGCTCAGGAATGGCTTTGGTGAAGGTACGCAGGCCGACGGCGTCTTCATCCATGCCGCGGGAGAAGCCCTGATAGGCAAAATCGAACAAGACAAAAAAGCCTTTACGCGCCGCCAGCTCAGCCAACTGCTGCCACTGTTCGGCGCTGGGGTCTGCACCGGTCGGGTTGTGGCAGCAGCCATGCAATAGCACGGCTTCGTTCGCCGGTACCTGCTCAAGGTCTTCCATCATGCCAGCGAAATCCAGACCCATGGTATCGTTATCGAAATACCGATATGCCGTTACTTCAAGGCCGGTACTCTTGAAGATGTTGCCATGATTGGCCCAGGTCGGGTTGCTGACATGAATACGGGTCACGTCCAGTTGGCGCACCATGAATTCGGCTGCCACGCGCAATGCGCCAGTGCCGCCCGGAGTCTGAGCGGTGCGAGCCCGCTGATTGCTGAGCACCTCGCTGTCGGCACCAAACAACAGCCGCTGCACCTGGCGCCCATATTCGGCATCACCGGCGATGCCCAGGTAGCTTTTGGTGGTTTCGTCGTTCAGCAGTCGCTTTTCTGCTTCCTTGACAGTTCCGAGAATGGGTGTGATGCCCTCATCATTCATGAAAACACCCACACCCAGGTTGACTTTCTGTGCCCGGGTGTCGGCGGCAAAAGCTTCGTTCAAACCAAGAATGGGGTCGGCCGGCGCGGCCGCTACGCGTTCAAACATGACGACTGGAATCCTGTAAAGTTAGTGGGTTCGACTCAACCCGGCGCCAGCGAAAAAGCCGACGAAGGCAGCCTCTCAGTATACGCCATTGAGTACAACTCGTCACAGCTGGGCTCAATGTGCTGAGAAAATCTGATGTTCTCCAGTGATTGGGCAATCGAAGGATATTTCAACCGCCTTCAGGCGCATTCCTTCGTTGTTCTTGTTGCCCACACCGTAACGGGGGTCGCCCATCACGGGAAAACCGATGCTGTCCATATGGCGCCGAATCTGATGCTTGCGACCGGTTTCAATCCAGACATCCAGAGTTGACCGGTTCGGGTGCGGCTCGTACTTGACCTTGGCGAAACGCGTACGCGCCGCCTGGCCCTCTATGGGGGTCTCTATCTCGCCACTTTCCGGCGCATCGCCCAACACTTCCACGCGATAGCGTTTGGTAATGGCCTTGCCGTCCGCAAAAAGTGCCGACAACTGGGCCGCCGCCTTGCGCGCATGAGCGATGATAATCAACCCGGAAGCTTCACGATCAAGCCGATGCACCAGAAACACGTCTCGCCTTGGTTTGAAGTAGAGCTCCACCAGACGCAGTACCGAGGCATGATCTCCCCAGTCGGTGCCCTGGCTCAACAAGCCCGGCGGTTTGTCCCAAACACTGTATTGCACATGGTCTGCAATCAATTTTGGCAAGGGCGGACGAATGGCCAAGAGTTCATCATCGTAGAACACCTCGAGACGATCGCCCACCGCCAGGTCACTCATCGCCCTGCGCAGGCGCCGACGGTGGTTTTTTCCATCCACATGCCAGACAGCGCCCTTGTTCATCATGTCCTTCAAGCGTGACTTGGACAACTCGATGTTATCGACCAGAAAATCAATGGCGATCAAGGAGTCGTCCGCTTCCACTTCCAAAACTACGTCTATTTGCATCTGCTCTTGTCTGTTTGGTTAAAATCCTGGAACGCGAATGCCCTGTAACGATTCCCGCGCGGCTTCTTCCGCCCTGCGCCGGGCTTCATCTTCGGCGCGGCGGCGCTCTTCTTCAAGCCGGCGACGCTCAGCATCCAGTTGTTGGGTAAGGCGGTCTCTCTCGGCTTCCAGTTCCTGACGCAATTGCTCAATGCGATCGACGACCTGAGTCTGGAATTCGTCTGCGCGTTGCTCAACCTGGTCGCGGCGCTCACGCACTTGCGCAAGACCAGCATCCACTGGTGCGCGCAAGCGAGCCACCTCGGCATCGAGCGCTTCACGCGCTACCGCCAGCCACCGATCGTACTCTTCCCGCAGAATTCGGCCTATGGCATCGCTCAGGCGGTTGTCCAGATCGGACGTGATCTGCAGGCTCGGCGAATTGACTCGGCCGCCGACCAGCACGGCAACTTCGAACTGAGTCACATCCGAGAGGGCTCTATCCAGCAAGGTGGCGACCTGCCCACTGCCTGGCACCGTGAAACGAGAGCCTTCAAACGTCAGCGCAAGGCGGCCATCCAGGGCGTTGGCGACAACATCAATATTGCCGTTCAGATCGACCCGCCCCGGGTTCCATTCGACCTCGGCGCCGCCCATTTCCAGTGAGCGAGGGCTGAAACCCAGGTTACGGCCAGACAGCGTAAAGGAATCTTCACGCTGCTCGCCACGCCGATCCAGGCTGCCTGTGATCAGCATACCGGCATCATCCCGCTCGCCCCGATTCAACCTCAGCGTCACCGGGCGGTTGGTCAAGCGCTGTTGGCCAGTAACATCATTTACCTGCAATGCCCAGGGCCAACCATCGGCTTCAAAACCAACCCGACCGTTGTTGAGCAAAAAATTGGGGCGTGGATTGGGGTGCGCATAGCGAACAAAACGGCCAGCCAGACGCTCCGGCCCGGCTTCGGCTTCCTCGCGATCCGGGAGCAAGCGATCCAGCCAGGGCGATACCTGACGATAAATACCCTGAAGTTGGTCCACCCGATCAAAAATCTCTTCGCCCAACAACATTCGACCAGCGCGCACGGCACTTTCCTGATTGATTGGGTAAGCCTCACGGAAGGCAGCCCAGTCTCTGGCGGGTGCTGCCAACACAGACTGAAGCGACTCCTGGCTGGTGGACACAGCATTGTTGGCTGCCTGACGGGCTTCGGCGATGCGCAACTGATCTGTTGCGACCTGCTGCAACAGGCTGTTCAGGTCCGCCTGTACCGATCGAATGGCATCAATGGAATTGATATTGCGATTGCGCAGGGCATTGATGCGTTGGTCGTAATTGTTCAGGTCGTCCTGCCCTGGCAGGTCATTGACGGCCTGTTGGGCGCGAGTCAGTGCTGCATCTATATTTTGCTGCGCGCGTTGCGCTTCGCTTCGAGTCTGCGCCGTGGCTTCTCTGCCCACGGTTTGCGGGTCTGGCAGTTCACCCCGAATCGCATCCAGGCGAGCGGTTGCCTGCTCTCTTGCCTGGTCGACAAGGCCCGGGCCCTCTGGTTCGGCAACCGGCAATACCCGGCCTGGTCGCTGTCGTTCCGTATTGGTGCGCATGCCATCGACAATCAGATCGTCGATGTTGATTCGACCCAGAAACAACTGAGGCAGGTTGACCTCAAGGCGGGCCTCATCGAGTTCAAAGGCATTGCGGCTCGGGTTGTTGATGTCGGTGATCTGCACCCCCCGGACATCAAAGCCCAGCGGTGAAAGGGTCAGGTTGACGGAGCGCACATTGACCTCGGCACGATTCACCGAGGTGCCTCCCCTTTCCAGACCAGACTTGACCCAGTTATCGATAAACAAAAGGCCGACAACCAACAACAAGGCAGTAACGACAGCAAAGCCAATCAGGCCGCTCCAACGAAAGATTTTCATGCGAACGGCTCCCTCAGCTCAGTCTTTGGTAAATTTCAAACAGGCGGCTAGTTTTGATGACTTGCACCACTTTCAGGCGGCTCATCACCGGCATCAACTTGTCTCTGTAGCGCAGTATGCCTATACGAGATATCACCACCACCGGCAAAAACAGGGAGAGTGATACCACCAGGCTGGCTACAGTAATGGTGTGATTGAAGCGACTGACTTGCCACCAGTCGTTCTGGTAAAGAGCAGTCCAGAAACCCTCAAGCCCCGGAGAGGTCAGCATCTGATACCCGACCTGATCGAACCAGCCATCGAGCATGTAGGCGAAACCGGAGAAGATCGCCCAGAACACAAAAAAAGTAGAGAGGTGTGTGCGCAACACAAACACCAACAGCAAAACCAACAGATTGTGCAGGGACCACAAAGGGGTCAGCCCGATGATCAGAGCAAAACCGACGGCAAAGGCAATTTGCCAGGGCCCCGCCTCGGAATTCAGTGCTTTTAATACTTTCGCGACTTGAGTCAGCATGATGTCCCTCACGCGGGCTGGTTAATTAGACGGCTTCACTCTGGCGAAGCTGAAACCGCCGTTGATTCTAGTGTACTGTAACAGACTAAATGCCCATACCAGAGATTCCCAAAAGGTTCACCACAAGGCGCCGCTCGCCGGTAAGGGTGGCCCCCTTTCCAAGAGCGGCAACGCCGGGGTGGGCCTTTTGGGAAGCTCCCTTCGGGCGAGCCGTCAGGCAGCCATCTGTCTGCGTTGCATCAGCTTGAAATAGGTCGGGATGCCGCACCACCACTATTCCTGCGCTGATGCGTCGAAATGTCGCACCACTTGCATCTGGCCGCCTGACGGCTCGCTGGTTAGGGCATTTAGTTTGTTACAGTACACTTGCGGCAGCGATGCAGGCTGTCGCGTCAATAATTGCGCAATTGTGCGACTGGCCGCAATAAAACCAAAAGACCCGGTCACCATCACCGAAGCACCAAAACCACTGGCACAATCGAGACGCGTGCTGGCATCGCCTTCGGCCCGCTGCAAGCAGACGGAACCGTCCAGTTGAGGGTAGCGCAGTTGCTCGGTGGAGTAGACGCACTCGATACCAAACTTGCGCTTCGGGTTCCGGCTGAAGCCATAATCACGCCGCAACAAACTGCGGGTACGCGCCGCCAACGGGTCCTGCACGGTTTTACTGAGATCTGCCACGGTAATTTTCAAGGGGTCCAACTGACCACCAGCCCCACCTGTGGTCACCACAGGGATGCGCTGGCGTTTGCAGTAGGCCAGCAATGCCGCCTTGACCTTGACGCTGTCGATAGCATCAAGCACCGCATCGGGCCTGGGGGTCAAATAGCGTTCAAGATTATCGGGCGTCATGAAATCCAGCACCGGCACCACCTCACAGGCCGGATTAATGGCTCGAATGCGCTCGGCCATCACCTCCACCTTCATCTGCCCGACTGCCGGTACAGTGGCATGCAATTGCCGATTGGTGTTGGAGACACAGACATCGTCGAGGTCGATCAGCGTCAGCTTTCCGACAGCCGTGCGCGCCAGCGCCTCAGCCGCCCAACTGCCGACACCACCCAAGCCAACCACAACAACATGCTGTTGCGCCAACCAATCTGTTTCAGGCACACCGTAGAGCCTCTGTGTGCCACCAAAACGCTCTGAAATCATGAAAAAATACCACCTTCACACTTGAACAAATAAATTCAGTTAAACCCATAGTTGGCTTGAACCTCAAGTTTCAAAGATGGCACCGTGAGAGCGGCGGATGCCGGTGGTGCCTCAGCAGGGAGTCCGCAGCATGGATGCTGCGGTCTAGGCTCCATGGACGGATCTACGCCGACCCTGCAGAGGCACCACCGGTAGCCGTCGCGGACCATTGCCGCCAGACGGAACCCCAAAACTTGAGCTAAAAAAGCATTGCACCCTGACAAAGCCATCCTTGCCAGAGCGAAACGAATGCGGCAGCATCCCGGCAACTGACCGATTCGAGAGAACCATGTTCGATTTTATTGACCGCCGCAATACGCACGCCATAAAACTGGAAAAGTACCGCGACCAGCCCCTGATGCCCATGTGGGTTGCCGATATGGATCTGGCCACGGCCCCCTGTGTCAGCAAGGCCCTGCAGAGCCGCATGGAACACCAGGTTTATGGCTACACTCACCCCTGGCCCAGCCTGAACCAGAGTGTAGTCAACTGGTGTCAGCAGGAGTACGACTGGTCCATCGAGGCGGATTGGATCGTCTGGCTGCCTGGCGTTGTGCCCAGTTTTAACCTGGCTATTCAGGCCTTTGCCAAGGGTGGCCGGGTCATCACTCAGGAACCCAATTACCCGCCATTGAGAGCCGCCGCCAAATTGCGCGGTTGCACCCCCGTTGCCCTACCGGTCACCTTCAACGGTGCCACCTGGCAATGGGACTGGCAACAACTCGAACAGGAACTGGCACACCCGGAGTGCCATTTGATCATCACCTGCAACCCAATGAACCCTCATGGCACCGTGCTCAGCCCCGCTGATATGGCTCGTCTCGGTGCCCTGTGCGAACAATACCAGGTGGTACTTTGCTCGGATGAAATCCATTGCGACCTTCGCCTGGACGCCAGCAGTGTTCATACTCCGGCAGGCCTGGTCGATACCCTTGCAGCGCGCAGCCTGACCTTGATGGCCGCCAGCAAGACATTCAATGTGGCCGGTCTCGGTTGCTCCTTCGCCATTATACCGGACAATGCCTTGCGACAGCACTTCCGCCACTGTGGCCATGACCTGGTGCCCCACCCCAACTTTCTCGGCTACTTTGCCGCCGAAGCGGCCTTTACTCAGGGCAGGCCCTGGCTATCGGATTTGTTGGGCCACTTGCGTGGTAACCAGCATCGCGTTGCCGAGGTCATCAATGGCCTCTCCGGCCTGCGTTATCGTCCCCAGGCAGCCACCTTCCTGGCATGGATTGAATCCGATTTCGGCCCGGGCGAAGCCCTGCGTTATTTCAACGAAGCAGGCATCATGCCCAGTGATGGAAAAGACTTTGGTGACCCCTGTTCGGTTCGGCTGAACTTTGGTACCGACCGAGCCACGCTTGAACAGGCACTGACTCAGTTGAGTGACTACTGGCGCCAGAACAGGCCGGAAGTATCTTGAACGATGGCTTCGAGCAGGGGTTGAGGGTCTTTGCTCGCCGGTACATCCGGCAACAACAGCCAACGCCCCTGACTACTGCGAAAATACAGCCGCCATGCATCCTGACGCCAGTTGATCAGGCCGACCGGCAATTCGATTTGGGTCTTCTGGTTGGGGTGCGGACCCACCTCGTAAATCACCAGGGCTGTCTTTTGCTGTTTGCTGGTCAGCGGAATTTCCGGATAATGAGCCAGCAATCGCCGCCAGGCATTCTCGGCCTGATGTTGTACGAATTCGGGAAGCAATACCGGCTTTGTCACCAAGGAAACCTGCAATAGATGTCGTTTAATACCGATGATCTGGTCGAACTGGCCAATACCAGAATGCCCTTTGGCAAGTATCAGGGTCAATACTTGATCTCCTTGCCGGAGCCTTACCTGCTCTGGTTTCAGAACAAGGGCTGGCCACCGGGCCGACTCGGCAGTTTGTTGGCATTGGCGTTGCTGATCCGCAGTGAAGGCCTCGAACACCTGATTCACCCGCTGAAAGGCAAGAGCACTCATGGCTGAGCAACTGGAGTGGCAGGGTGAGAGCATCCCCATAGTGCGCTCAAGGCGCAAAACCCTCGCCTTGCACGTCAAGGCCGGTGAGGCAGAGATACGGGCACCCGGACACCTGAGCCGTACCGACATACGCCAGTTCCTGGACAGCCGCCAGCAATGGTTGCTCAAGGTCAAAACCGAGCAGGCACAACGTCAGGCCGACCTGCCCGATTATAGCCAAAATGAGACGGCTCCCCTGATGGACCGGCAGCTCGAACTGTCTCTGACAGAGGGTTCCGCCCTGGCCTGGAAGGTCGAAGACAATCAGTTGCACATCACGGTGAAAGAAAGAACCCGAGACGCCGTTCACACGGTTCTGGCCGACTTTTACAAGGCCCAGGCTCGCTTCTATTTGACCGAAAAAACACTGCAGTGCGTGCACCAACAGGGCTGGCACCAGCGGCTGACCGACATCCGTTTTCGACGCACCAAAACCAAATGGGGACACTGTACTGCCGCCGGGCGCATTCAATACAACTGGCTGGTAATGCAAGCACCCGAGCGCGTTGTCGACTACCTTGTAGCACACGAATGTGCCCATTTGTTGCACCCGCACCACGGCCCCGCTTTCTGGGCCGAGGTGCAGCGGCTGCATCCAGGCTGGCAAGCCGAACGCGCTTGGCTGCACCATCAAGGGCACCGTTTGCAGTTGTAGTTCATAACTAAAAGAGAACAGGATGGAACGACGCCAAGGGCCGGATTTCTGGCTGAAGCTTTTCTATATCATTCTATCTCTAGGCTGGCTGGGTTTGATCGCCTTTCAGGTACTGTGGTGGCTGGCCAAACCAGAAATGGATACCGGTCTGGTGCGCTTTCACAACATCGAAATGCGCGAGGACTGGGTCAGTGAAATAGCGGTCTGGATACCCGTCGTCCTGACCTTGTGTGTGTTGAGTTCGCTCTGGGCCTTGCATCTACAACGTATACGCGGCCGGCGCCACCTGGATGGCACCGGCTGGAGCATCTGGCTGCTGCTGGCCCTGGTCCTTGTTTCCGGCACCCTCTTTGGCTTGAGCTACACCCGTTAACTGATGTCAAAGATTGCAGCAGGCTGTTCAGACCAGACTGGGCGCTACAACTTGTAGCGGTTAACGAGCGCCCTTAGCTCCCCTGTCATGCCGTCAATGCGCTCGATGCCAACAACCAGATGTTCGGTCTCTTCCGCGTTTTTGGAAGAAACATCACTGATTCGAACTACGTTGACATTCATGTCCTCTGCTACCTTGGACTGCTCCTCCGCTGTGGTGGCAATCAGTTCGTTCATGGAGGAAATGGACTCGACAGCATCCAGAATATGTTTTAGCCCATCACCGATCTCAGTAATATTGATGGCACTGGTTTTAACGACTTCGGCGCTTTCGTTTGCAGCATGAGCCGCTTCATCGCTCTGCGATTGCAACTGACCGATGACCGTTTCAATCTCCTTGGTCGACTCTGCGGTTTTAACCGATAAATTACGTACTTCGTCTGCCACAACAGCAAAGCCACGCCCCTGCTCGCCAGCGCGAGCCGCTTCTATAGCCGCATTTAGCGCCAGCAAGTTGGTTTGTTCTGCAATATCGTTGATGGTTTTCACCACCGAGGTAATGGCATCGGTTTGATTTTTCAGGCTGGCTATACGATCAGCCAGAGCCGACATCTGTCCTTGCATGGACTGAGCTGAGGTGATCGCCTGCGCAATTACCTGGCGCGAATGACCCGCCTGCTGATTGGCGTCGCTGGCGCGGTGGGCGGTTTCTTCTGCATTTTGAGCAACCTCACGAATGGTGGCCGACATCTCGGTCATGGCGGTGGCAACCTGATGAGTATCGTCCGATTGCAACTGAGCGCGCTCCGAGTAATTGCGGCTGGCCTTATTGAACTCACCGGACAAACCATGCAACTCACTCACCAACTCCGATAGCTGCCCGAGCGTCGCCGCCAGATTGCCCGCCAGTTGATTGAAGTGTCGAGCCAACTCCCCGAACTCGTTCCTGGGGCGCTCATTGGCTCTGACCGTCATATCCCCAGACGCAACGGCACGAAAGGACTCCAGCAGATCCGAAATGCCGCGTTGAAGCAGTCGCCCCAGTCCAAAGGCAACCAGCACGAACACCACAACAGAAGCCGCAGCGACTCCAAGGATGACATTGATGATGGTACCGAGCGCGGACTGAATTTGGGCATCGACCGTCGAAATCACGTAATTGATGGTGTATTCGGCTTCCGGTTCGTTGTCCTTCCATTCCCGAAACAGGCTTTGCAATTCAGGAGTGACGGCCTCCCCTCTGGGGT
Source organism: Saccharospirillum sp. (assembly GCA_022565595.1). Taxonomy (GTDB): domain Bacteria; phylum Pseudomonadota; class Gammaproteobacteria; order Pseudomonadales; family Natronospirillaceae; genus Saccharospirillum. The sequence continues at coordinate 13,135 of JAIUML010000025.1, forward strand.
GCGCCTGAACACGATCGGCCATGCGGAACAGAATGTCTGAAGTGCGACGAACCCGATCGGTCACTTCTCGGTCTTCCTGGAACGGCCCGCTTGTGGTTGCCCCCAATAAACGTTGAGCGGAGTCGCGCGCATGGTCGAGCCTTGCTGGAAGGTTCGTAACTTCCGGCTCATAAACGGCCAGTTGCAGCTCAGAGGCGGCGGTTCTCATCTCGCTGTACTGGAGAATAGCCGGAATCAGAGATTGGGAGTAATAGGTTGCCAGTCCGCCAACAAAGCGAGACCCCAGAAAACCTGCTAAACCAACCAGTACAAGCAGTAACAGCAAGCCTGCCATGGAAAAGCGAATACGGGACTGAATAGTCATGCTGAGACTCCCTTTGAATATAGATTTGTTATGTTATCGACCAAGGTCAGCCTGACTATAGTACGACTTCGCGAGATTGCCGCAGGTGATTAGACCTGCTCACATCTCATGAGCACTCGAACAGGCAGACAATGGCCCTACCCTGTGAACAAATTCTTCACCGGGAAACTGCCATCGAAGTGTCAAACCTCCCTCTGGCTCCTCAATAAACGTCAGGTGGTAAGGCCGGATGCCATCCTCTCCACACACAAGCAGCACCGACCACTCTCCGGGCACAGCCGATTCGGGTGGCTGATCGCCGAAATAGCAGGCAAACATAAAACGCTGTAGCCATTGAGCATCTATTTCGTATACCGCAGCTTCGGGCACCGGGGGCTCGTTGTTGCGCCATCGTTCACAGGCGGCATCGCTGCCCCAAACACCCTGTGGGTGTTGTAAAGGGGCCTCTTCACCCCAGGCGTTGAGCATGGTGAATAGCAAGATGAGTAAGGGCACTTTCCGAAACATGGCCTGTCGATCTCTTTTAATGGGCAGTACAACCAGACCAGAAAGACGCCTTGAAGTTCCCGGGCAGATCAAAAAACAAACTATTTTAGTACGATATCGCACTTGATAAGTACGATATCGTACTATATGATCCTGTCTACACACTGATGAAAAGGCGGGTACGACATGAAAACATCCAACAAATCCAGGCTCTCAAGGCGTCATTTTCTCACTCTGGTAGGCGGCGGGGTCGTTGTTGCTGCTGGCAGTGGTATCGGACTCTTTGCCAGTACCCGGACGCCACATGCTGCCCTTACTCCCTGGGCTCAGGCTGGTCAGTATGAGGAGCCGCGCCGGTTTGCACTGTCACACGCCATCCTGGCGCCCAACCCGCATAATTTACAGCCATGGCTAGTGGATTTGAGCGAAGAAGGCGTTGTGACCTTGCTGCCGGACCCTTCGCGGCGATTGCCAGCAACAGACCCCTTCGATCGCCAACTGACCATCGGTCTGGGTTGCTTTCTGGAGCAGATGACCATTGCGGCTTCCGCCGCAGGTTTTCGTGTAGAAACGACCCTGTTTCCAGAGGGCACTCCCTCGGACATCCTGGGCACCATGCCCGTCGCACGCTCCCGCTTTGTAGCCGGTATCAACAGAGTCGACCCATTGTTTGAGCAGATTCCCTACCGTCGCTCCAGCAAAGTCCCTTTCGACCTGTCTCGCCCGGTCGCGGAACAGAGTCTGTTAGATCTTCAGCCAGAAGTAGTGGGCACTTCCTTTAGTGGAACTGTCGATGCGGCTCAGGTTGCCGAACTCAGAAAACTGACCTGGGATGCATGGTTGACGGAATACTCCACACCCACTGCCCACAAGGAAAGCGTTGATCTGATGCGCCTTGGCAAAACAGAAATCGAAGCCAATCCGGACGGCATAGATGTCGGCGGTATGCCACTGGAAGGCTTGATCGCGATAGGGTTGGTTACACGACAAGGGCTGCTGACCCCCGGTACCATCAGTTATCAAGCGGGCCATGACATGTACAAACCCATGTTGGAAGCGACGCCTGCCTATGTATGGCTGACCAGCAACGACAATTCTCGTACGGCACAGATCGCGGCTGGTCGCGCCTGGCTGAGACTAAACCTGCTGACCACTCAACAGGGGTTGGCGCTGCACCCGGTCAGTCAGTGTTTGCAAGAATATCCTGAAATGGCGGAGCATTACCGCACGGCCCATCAGACCCTGGCGCAGCCGGGGCAAACCGTTCAGATGCTGGGCCGTTTAGGGTATGCTGAAGCGGTGCCGCAAACACCAAGATGGAGCCTGGATGACAAGATCACACTCAGCTGATACCGCCCCCCCTTCAGAGGGGCTAGTGATGTTCGAGTTGCTTAATGAGGTGGGCATCATCGCTCAACTCAGCCGTGCCATGCTGGAATCACATCTTGATGAAGGGCTGACCGTTCACCATTTCACGGCTCTGAATCATCTGGTGAGATTGGGAGACGGGAAAACGCCCATGGACATGGCGCGTGCTTTTCAGGTACCCAAGACCAGCATGTCACACACCCTGGCGGGGCTGGAAAAGCGCGGCTTCATTCAATTGGTACCCAACCCGGCAGATGGCCGTGGCAAACTGGTGTTATTGACCGACGCAGGGCGCGAGTTGCGGGAACGGGCGATTCAAAGCCTTACCCCACAGATTGCCCAGATGATTCCTCAGTTTGGCCTCGACGAAGCTCGCTCCATATTGCCGACGCTGCGCAAATTACGAGCCCTGCTGGATGGCGCTCGTGATGGTTGAACGGAATGTTGCCTGATGCTGCTGAATAAAATCGTCAATTGAAATCGGTGACCTCTGCATGAGTTGCTGAAAAGAATCGCTGACCTCTGGCGGGCCCTGGATAACCGGCAAGAAATGAAGCACCAGCATGACGATGACTTTTCCCTTGGGCAGCCCTTCCCCACTTTTCAAAAAGTAATAGCAAACCGGGTTCACACTGCGGTATTCAATGTTGGCATGGGTCAAATGATTGACCCGCTGCACTACTTCACCAAACGACAGGTTTTCAGTGCCCGACAAGGTGTAAGCCTTGTTTTTGTGCTGATCAAAGTTCGCGATGAGATGAGCCCCAACACAACCAATATCCTTCACGCTGAGCCAGTTGAACTTCGCCTGACGCGAAGGCAAGGTGATGCTTCGCTTCGCTTGGCCTGAATCTCCGGCAACAAGGTCGTGATCAGGTTTTCCATGAAATAGCTGGGTCTGAGGAAGATGTAGTCCAGTTGATGCGCCAATATCAACTTTTCGATTTTTCGGTGGGGTATGATATTCGAGCGCTCCGCGCCCTGTACCGATAGCAACACCACTCGAGTGATACCCTTATCTTTGATTTTTTTCACCAGGGGTTCGAAGTAACGAGGTATATCGGAAATCTGTGGCGGTCGCAATATAAACACCAGGTCGATACCTTCCAGGGCGCCATCAAAGGTAGATGCATCTTCGAAATCAAAATGCCGACACTCCATCCGGAGCAACAGATTGAACTGCTCAAGGCTGGCTTCTACGCCTCGGACCCCCGCTACGAGTGTTACATCAGATTTTTCAAGAAGCTGAGAAAGCAACGCCAATCCGACATTACCAGTCGCACCTGTCACCAGAACTCTCATGACTCTTTCTCCTCTTGACCACCCAGGGCTGTTACCTACTCGATTTGATGTTCACAGACTCTGGCCAATAGATCGGTCAGTTGTTGCCATTCATCGTCCTTTAGCGGCGCCTTCAGTCGATCGACCCACGCCTGAGCATGTTGTACAACTTCCAATCTCGCCTTCTTACCCTTTGGTGTCAGTCTAATCAGCCACTGACGCCCATCCTCCGCACTCTTTTCTCGGTGCACATAACCCTGGTTGCTTAATGCGACGATGGCCCGCGTCACGTTGGACTTGTCAACCTCCAGGCGATGCGCAAGGGCATCCTGATGAATGCACTCCTCTTCCTGTATGGCAAGCAGATAGACCTGCTGGCCGGGGCCAATCGACAGTGGTGCCAATACCTTGCTGAAATGGGTGTGTGCCAAGCGGTTAAGCAACCATAGGTGATAGCCAAAGGCGTTATCCCGGTTTTTTTGCATCTGTAACCCCCAAAAAATTTGACTGTTTCAGGAATAACTCACCATAGGGCTCTGACATTTCAATTGAGAATCCGTCAAAGCATCGACCATGTAACGACCCAGATCTTCTCGACTGATGCCACTGGGTTTCGGTGGTTGGTAAGAACCTTTCAACCTACCTTTGGCAGGAGTATTGGCCAAAATGGGAGGCCTTATTACGGTGTAGTCCAAGCCGGAAGTGATCAACTGTTGGTAGGCTCGTTCGCTCGATTCGAGCACATTACGGGCAGTCAACTTCATTATCATCCGAATGATTTTTCGGCTAAAGTCAGGCACATCCCGCTCATCGATCACCGCTGCACCCAGAAGCCAGACAACACGTTTCACCTCGGCCTCTTTGGCTGCCGTCAAAACAGCTATGGCAGCCAGGTTTGGCAGATCCGGGTGACCGCCTTTGACGGGCCCTGCAGCGAAGATCAAGCCCTCACAACCCGCCAGCGCCTTGGCAACATCGGCATCATTCAACAGATCTCCTTTAACCAGATGAAGCTTCTCGGCGTGATCACGCCTCAAGGCTGGATCTACCTTGTCCGGGTTACGAACCAGGGCGTTTACCTCGTAGCCTTTATCAAGCGCAGCGCGCAGTACCTGCAGACCCGTCTGACCTGAACCACCAAAAACAGCAATTTTCATGACGCTCTCCTATTCGTTGCGTATGCAACTATAATAGGGGTCAAAGGGAGAACTACAAGCACTACTGAATGTAAATAAAGTCTCGGCGTCTTAACCTGAGACCTCTTCTGAACTAAACGCTTAGTGCTATCTGCCTCTTGCCGGACACCAGGGCTTTACAACCATTTTTTCTTTCTGCCTGAAACAGTTTCCGCCATATGACGACGCAACCATGGGATACCATGAGAAACTGGCAATGCAATATCACGCATCATGGCGACACCTGGGATATTGGATTGAAACAGCGGCGTAAGTAACCGACTCATGCGTTGGTAAAAACGAATGGAACCACTTCGTTCCTTATTGAAGTTATGCCAAACGCCCTCCCAGTCATCGCTTGCTTCCACAGATCGGGTCAGGGCCGAGGCGTCCAATAGCGCCATGTTAGACCCCTGCCCCAACTGCGGGCTCATGGCATGAGCGGCATCTCCGATCACACCAACTCGCCCGATACCCCAATGTGACAGAATGACGTCTCTGTAGGTGGCCGGCAGCAGCTCTGAAGAACTCTTTAACTCCCTTACCAAAGGGGATACCTCAGGCCACAGCGCTTCCACCCGGGATTTCCAGGCAGAGAAATCAAAACGCTCGGCTTGCCAGTCCGGGATAGAGGCTACCGGAAGGCTCCAGAACAAACTGACCAGAGGAGTTTCGGTAGCATCGGGAATGCAGCCCGTCGGCAGTATGCCAAGCATGACAGATGAACCGGCATACTTTTGCTGAAGGTGTGGCTTGTTGAGCGAGGACAGCTTCTCCGTAAGCGGGCGAATCAACCACATGGCCCCCCAGGGGTACTGACGGTCGTATTTTACCAGGGACGAGGGGCGAAGCTGGCTTGAGCTACCGTTGGCGATAATGACCGCATCAAAGGTTTCACTGTGATCCTGACCATCCTTGCGAAACTGAACGGTGGAGGCCTTCCCATTCTGGGTAACAGCGCTCACCTCGCAGCCAAACCAGCGCTGGTGTGTCACGCCAGAAAGCGCTGTATCCAGCACGTGGCAAAGCGCCGAACGATGAACGCCAAGGCCGAAGAGTTCACGCCCTTCGTTCAGGTGAGAGTACTGAACCTGCATAATGGCTCTGCCAGACGGAATCCAGCCGTAAAGCGCCTCAACACGATGACCATACTCAAGCATATGATCAAGGCTCCCGATTTCCGCAAGCACCTCGACACCAGAGGGTTGCAGCAGAATACCTGCACCAACGGTCGTCAACTCACTGGCTCGCTCAATCAGAGTAACGTCGTGACCTTGCCGACTCAGTAAGGTGGCAGACGCAAGCCCTGCCGTCCCTGCACCTATGATTGCAATTCGTTGTTTGTTCATTTCTAGTTCTAATAGCTTGTGTTGGGTTGCACATTCTCTACAGCAGGCACTTTATTTATGCAAAAACACCAAGAGAACAGATGAAGGTTCTACCAATCATGAAGCCTGTAGACCAAAAGCACAGAGGAAAATACGGACACTCTCTTCAGCATGTCTGGCAATCCACGCCTTGTCCGGAGGTCCTGCATCCCTTATAAGCATGGCCATGCTGGTCGGTTCGCCCATGACGATCCAATTGAAATAGGTTGCCGCAGCCGTTGGATCGGGGGTCTGCAATTGACCGATCTCCGTGTAGTGGGCACAGACCCTGGCAAAGCGTTTGATCGCCTTCTTCGGTCCATTTTCATAGAGTGCTTCGCCAAGCTCCGGAAAGCGCTCAACTTCACCGATCACCATACGCCGCAGTTGCATCAAACGCGGGCTGAGTACCACCCTTAGCTGCTCCGTTGCCAATTCAATCAGGAACTCTCGCACCGGACGGTCATCCAGAGGCTCATCGTTGTTTTCATACAGTGTTTTCGAGGCCGAGCCCGTCATGGACATCACAACTTCAAGAAACAATGCTTCCTTAGACTTGAAGTGCGAATAAACGGTCTGCTTGGAAACCGCAGCACCCTCGGCCACCTGATCCATAGTGGTGCTGAGAAACCCCTTACTCAGGAACACCGCTTCCGCCGCGCTGAGTATCTTCTGACGGTTACGTTGGAGTCGGGCTACTGCACCCTTCGACATATAGAAACACCCTGTTGGTTATGTTCCTGCGGCTTTCCGCCACGCTTTGAACCTGGAGCTCCAGTGTACCATCAACTGTTGACACAATAGAACTAGACCGTCTAGTCTAGTTAGTACTAAAAGATAGCCAAGGGTGTACCCATGACTAACAACACAAAACTGGCATGCGAGTGTCAGCCTGCTCGGCGCCTGGGCCGCCATGGGCTTCAGAACACCCAAAATCGACTATGTAGAGGGAAAGCTCGATGCCCATCAATGATGACAAGATCGAAATAGGAAACGTCATATCTCCCGGCCATGTTCGCCGTGTTGACCGCGTTAAATTCGAGGCCATGCGAGATGCTTTCCTGGAGGTTCTCCCCAGGGAAACACCCGGATTCACCGTAGCCGAAGCCAAATCCGCCCTTCTGCCATTACTCCCCGATGCCTTGTTTCCGGGCGGTGCCAAGGCTGGCTGGTGGCTAAAGGCAGTGCAGCTAGATCTAGAAGCGAAAGGGGTAATTGCAAGGGAAAACGCCAAACCCTTGCGGATCTACCGGGTGCGATAGTCGCGCCTGACACGGGTCATAAGAGGGAACCCTCTTTTCTCACCCTTCCCGGCGCCACCCCAAACACTCGTTTGAAGGCCCGACTAAACGCCGCCTCACTCTGATACCCAAGCTTTTCTGCAATAGAGATCATGGCTGCAGAGCTGGATTCAAGTTCCATTCTCGCCATCTGCATTCGCCAGCGTGTCAGATAGCGAATGGCAGGTTCGCCCAGGAGTTCGGTAAAGCGGGCACTGAAACCGGAGCGCGACATGCCTACCATTTTTGCAAGGCGTTCGATGCTCCAGTCTGCTGCCGGGTCGCGGTGAATGGCCGCCAGGGCACGTCCTATCTGTTTGTCACGAAGGCCCGCCAGCCAGCCCGTATCGGCTTGTGGGGCGCTGTTTAACCAGCTGCGAATTACCTGAATGATCAGAATATCGGCCAGGTGCGACATCACTGTCTCGCCGCCAGGGCTAAGTTGTTGAGCTTCGTGAGCCATATAGCGCAGTGTGCTTTGCAACCAACTGCCTTCGGCTTCCCTCCAGCTGTTGACCAGCATCACTGGTGGCAAATGCCGAATCAACTCCTGGCCAGCGGCATGATTGAAGCGGGCCACACAGCAGGTGGCCTTACAGGTCTCACCCTCACCACCAAACTTCATGATGTCGTAGCGCTCACTGACGTGATGCACGGGGATATCAAACAGCGGCGTAGCCGATTGCTCCGGGTCGCTGCTGATGGTGTGCCCACGACCATGAGGCAGCAAGATAAGACTGCCCTGTTGCACATGAATGGGTGCTTTACCTTCAACGTTCAGCCAACAATGCCCTTCGGTGAGAATGTGCATCATCAGGCAGTCGTCAAAGGGTGGCATCTCTATGCCCCAGGGTGCACTTAATTCCGACTGACAGTAAAAGGTACCATTGAGCTTGAGCAGGTGCAGCGCCTCGCCAAGATAGTCGCTGTGCTCAGGCACAATACGGTTTTCGCTCATGGCCTGAATCCTCGACCTGGCTCAAAGTAAACGGATTGAAGATACTGCATCAGAATGACTGAAAATCCAATATTTCTGGCTTTTCAATCAATTTATATAGACTTTCAACCATCCAATATCTACCTGAAGTCTCGCAGTATACAGCCTCACACACACGCCTATCTCGGCAAAATAAACGAGGACTCATCTCATGACTGCAACCAAGCCTATTCTGATCATTGGCAAGAATGGCAAAACCGGCTCCCGCGTGGATGCCTTGTTGAAGCAACAGGGGCTCAAGACCCGACCTGTTTCTCGCTCTTCTCACCCGAGCTTCGATTGGAACCAACCAGCTACCTGGCCAGTTGTCCTGCAAGATGTGAAACTGGCCTATGTAAGTTATCAACCCGATCTGGCCGTTCCCAATGCCGAATCAACGCTCCGCTCCTTTATAGATGCGGCTCAAGACCAGGGTGTGGAACATCTGGTGCTGCTGTCCGGACGCGGCGAGGACGGTGCCATCCGAGCAGAAAAGGCTCTCATTGAAAGTGGTCTGCGCTGGAATGTAGTTCGTGCCTCCTGGTTCTTTCAGAACTTCAGCGAGAGCTTTCTGGTAGAACCCCTTATCGATGGAGAGGTTTCGCTGCCAGTGGGTGACGTTCTGGAGCCCTTCGTCGACTGCAACGATATCGCCGAGGTCGCCGTGGCTGCCCTGACAAACCCGGCCCTCGCCAATCGCCTCTTTGAGGTGACTGGCCCGGAGCTTTTGGCCTTCGCCGATTGTGTGGCACTCATTTCTGACACGACCGGACGCAGCATCGAATTCAACCAGGTGCCAATTGAACCCTATATGGACTTTCTGAAAGACCTGGGAACGAGCGAAGAGGAACTCTGGCTACTGCGTGAGCTGTTTACCAGGGTGTTGGATGGTCGCAACAGCCATATCGCTCATGGAGTGGAGGAAGCACTAGGAAAGCCACCCCGTCGTTTCATAGACTATGTGAAAGCCGCCCATAAAAACGGGGCCTGGGACACTGCCCAACTGAATCAGGCTTGAGGTTCTAAAGAGAAATCCGACATGGGTGACGATACGTCAATGATGCTGCCTTCCGGGCTACTCAACACAAGGCGACGTTGCCCATAGAAGGTATCTTCCGGTTCACTGATGACATCCAGGCCCAGTTGCCTGGCTAACTGGAATACCTCATCGGCATCTTTAACGACAAAGGTTGTGTAGAAACCCCGCGGCACCGGCTGGATGCCCTTCGGCAGAATTTCACTGTCGACACTCATGATGCCGAGCTCCAGTTGGCGCTCGGACGAGATCAGGTGCACGAACCAGTCGCTGTCATAGTCTACCTGAAAGTCAAACAACGCCGTGTAAAATGCCTTGCTGGCTTCAAGGTCATCTGACAAGACGTTCAAAAGCAAGCGGTTAATCGTCTGCGTCATTGTTAATACCTTTCTCTTTGCTGGAAGTGACAGCATAGCCGGTCCTTTTGGCCTTTGATTGGAAAAATGCGACCTCCACTCCCTCGCGTCGCCATCGTGCGTCGGGTTGCTCTCCCGCAAAGTAGGATTTTGGGGTCGTGCCTGCCAGTGCCTGAAACTCGTTGGTGAGATGCGATTGATCGTAGTAATGACCGTCTGTGGCAATACCGGACAAGTTGTCCGTTGCGGTTTCAGACAGGGTCAATTGCATTCTCAGAATACGCACCAGCTGTTTGGGTGTGTAGCCGCTGTACCGCTTGAACTGTCGCTGCAGATGTCGGCTCGACAGGCTTTTAGGGTGAACCAGGTTGTTCAGGGTGTCGGGTGCTTGTGCATGGAACATCTCCCTGATGATAGGGAGCGCTGCGGGTTCTGAACCGGTGAGTCTATCGATGTATGGCTTGAACAAATCACTTATTATTGCCTGGCGAGCGTCCTGGTGTTCACTCTGCATTATAGCCATCTCAAGCTCTGGCATTAATTCATCGAGCAGTTCACCCGGGGCATAGTAGCGATCAATAAAGTCACTCCCCTTAATGCCCATCAGGTAGGGAATACTGAAGGGATACAGGCATACCCCAAAGAGGCTAAAATCCTCGGTCATCCGATAAATCAGAGGGTTTGAAGTCTGAGCAACCAGTGCAGAATTCAAAAACGGACTCTGCTCGCCACTGTCACCAAGGCGATAAAACCCACCTCTGAATGCAAACAAGAGTTGCGTACAGCCATCCACTAATGCCCTGTGTTCATAAGGCTGCTGCTCGGAAGCTTTGCCTTCAATAACCCACAAATACTTGATAAACTGCTGCAGGTCAGCCGGCGGTTGCAAAAACTCGAAGACGTCCAACACGTTACTTGCCACTGTTTCCTTTGCTGATGGCACTCAGCAAGTTCAAGGCTCGAGACACTGAGATTCATCCCCTATGGGAGTAATCTGGCGAATACCCCCTTCCTGAGTCCAATCCACTTCAAACCATCCTGTATCCGGTGCGTCTGGTATTTCGTGCTGGAACAGGCTGCCATCGCATTGTTCATACAGCTTCGCCTCTCCCTCTATAGCCTTCAGGAAGCGCGGCGCTGAGGCTACCGGTTCAGCCTGCAATGCTTCGAACTGCAATGCCTTATCAGCCATCGGAGCTGGCACAACGGATCTGGGCAAGCTACTCGGGGCTGGCTCCGAACGCCGAGCATCGGCTTCCGGGGCGGGCGCAGCGAGACTTTTCGGGGCTTCGGTTAATGAGTCTCTGGCGGACATTTCGGACTCGGTTACAGTGGTATCGGCCATTTCTGATGCCGGGCTGGCGCTTTCGCTGATCGTCAGCTTCGGTTCTTGCAGCCAGTTTACACCCAGTATCACTATTACCACGGCCGCCGCTGCCGAAGACGCCGCACTTTTCCAGCCGTAACCTCGCCCATGACCTGAAGGGTCGGCTTTGGTGGTCGCCAACAACGTCTTATTCAACCGCTCAGGGGCAGGATGACGACGCTTGCGCTGCTGGTAAAGCGACGAAAGTTCATCATCGAGCGGTACTGAGCGGTCGTCGTCATGCGGGGCCATGATGCGCCTCCAACTGTTGCTGTAGGGTTTGACGGGCAAAGCGAAGTCGGCTCCTGATGGTTTCCTGGCCGATGCCGGTAATCTCGCTGATGTCTTTCAGGCTAAAGCCTTCCTGTTGCAATACAAAGGCCTCACGCTGGGCAAAGGGTAGCCCCAGCAGCACTCGGTCAAAATGCTGATGAAGGTTATCCTGAGCGATGGTACTTTCCAACGGTTGAGTGTGCAGTTCGGCAAGGCCTGCCGGGTCGGTTTCTGCGTGATCCAGGTCCGTTGTTTGCCAACGTTGCTGCCGCCGTAACTCGTCGATCATCAAATTTCGGCCCAGGGTGAACAGCCAGGTCTTGAATTTGGCGGTGCCCGGTTCGTACAGATGGCGACGCTCCATTACCCTGATCCAGACACTCTGGTACAGATCTTCGGCAAAGGCGGCATCGGTTTGTGTTAACAGAAAGTGGTAGAGGTCGTCCCCTGTGTTGCGCATCAGGCGGTCGAGCAGATCCGCGCCCCCTGATTGACGATAACGCCACATTAGTTGGCTGTCCGGATCAGCCGGGGGGGCATCACCCCGGCCGGAGAACCAGCCTTGTACGTTGGATAACAGCGTCACCGCAGCCTGCATTCCTGTTTCAATGGGACCTCAACACTTCAGCATTCTGCATAAGCTGAAGCAGTTCCTGTCGGTAGCCAAAGGAATCATCACCGATAGCCGCTTGCGCCAATAGATGGGCATCTGCAATAGACCAATCTCCGACATAGTAGCTGCCTCTTAACAACTCTCCAAATCCGGCGACGGCTGCGGCAAACTGCATGGCCTCACTCATGCCCTTGAGTTCCGACGCGGCTTTGACCGGATGAGACATCAGGATGCTCCTGTCCTCGTCTGGCAACTTGTAACGCAATTTCACAAAAGCCATTTCCGCAGCAGAGCCTTCAGCGCCAGAGCGATTCTGAAAACGCAGTGGGTCAGTAAACCTGAAGTCACCGCCGGTGGGTACCACTTCGTAAATCGCCGTGACCGAGTGCCCGGCTCCGACATCACCGGCATCTACCCGATCGTTGTTGAAGTCTTCACGGCGCAATTGGCGGTTGTCGTAACCAATCAGACGGTATTCAGCGACCCATTCAGGGTTGAATTCGACCTGTATTTTTACATCCTTGGCGATGATGTGCAGCGTGCCGGTCAATTCTTCGGAGAATACCTTCCGGGCTTCGCGGAATTGATCAATATAGTAAGCGGTGCCGTTACCAATATTCGTCAGTTCTTCCATCAGGTGATCGTTATAGTTTCCGGTGCCAAAACCGAGGACACTGAAGTACACACCGCTGTTGCGCTTGGCCTCAATCAGTGCCTTCAGGTCGTCCAGGTTGGTCACACCCACATTAAAGTCGCCATCGGTGCCGAGTATTACCCGGTTGATGCCGCCTTCCTTGAAATGCTCTTCAGCAACCTGATAAGCCAACTGGATACCAGCACTGCCATGAGTGCTGCCGCTGGCTCGCAACTGGTTTATAGCATTGAGGATTTTGGTGCCATTACCCCCTGAGGTAGGCTCCAACGCCACTCCCGAGGCGCCGGCATAAACCACTATGGCGACGGTGTCTTCCGGCCTTAACCGATCTACGAGCAAGCCAAAGGTGCGTTGTAACAAGGGCAGTTTATTAGGCTGATTCATGGACCCGGACACATCCAGCAGGAACACCAGATTCATCGGCGGCAGCGACTCCAGCTCGACATCGTAGCCTTGAATGCCAATGCGTAATAACTGGGTGTTCTCGTTCCAGGGGGTTTGTGCAAGCTGAGTATTAATGGCAAAGGGGTGGTCGCCATTACCAGGCTTTTCATAGTGATAATCGAAATAATTAAGCAACTCTTCAACCCGAATGCTGTCTTCAGGCGGCATCACACCCTGGCTCAAATACCGACGCATGTTGCTATAACTGGCCGTATCCACATCAACGCTAAAGGTAGACACCGGATGTTCGATCACCGTGTAGATCGGGTTGACCTTTGCCGCCTCATAACGTTCACGATTGGGCTCGGCATAAACAGGAAGCTCTGGCCTCGGTGAAGGCATGACCAGGCTAGCCACGCTTTCGGAGCGCACTAAAGGCTGAGCCTGAAAACTGAGGCTCGATGCATCCTGAAGGGCTAATTTGCGTTCTCCCTCTCCCGGCAAAGCATGATGTTGCGGGGCTAGTCGGAGTTCAATGGGTCTGGTATCAGATTGAGCCTGGCCGGTTTCCAGAGTTTCGGGGTCCTGAACGCTTGAACAGGCGGCGAGAACGACAGTGATCAGCCAAAGGCTGGGAATGCGAATGAACATGCGGATAACCCTCTTTTCAGATGACCGTCACTTTGGCGGTCTTGAGGGTTAAACGCCTGTAACAGGGGAAAGGGGTAAAAATAATTCGACTTGTTAAGGTGCCCACTTAAGCCTTGGGCAAATTCATCCTGAACCGTGCGCCACCCAGGGGGCTGTCGTCGATCTCAAGGATGACGTCGTAGCTGGCCAGAATGTCATTCACGATACTCAGGCCAATCCCCTGCCCGGGCTGAAGCGTATCCAGCCTCTTTCCACGCGTAAGTACTTGTTGGCGGTTTTCAGACGGAATGCCGGGGCCATCGTCGTCTATATTGACGATCCAGGATCCGTTTTCTTCATCTTCTTCAACGGTAACGCTTATTACGGAGCGACTGTATTTGAAGCCATTCTCAAGCAGGTTGCCGAGCACTTCGAGCAGGTCGTTGTTGTCCATGGCCACTTGCCAACTGGCGGCGTCATCTTCAGGCAGATCAAGTACTTTATCGTCGGCGAGAAAGGCTTTACCGAGGGCACTGCCGAGCCGATTCAAGGCCTGACTGAGCGAACTGCGCTGACCAAGCACTGGGCCGGAGCGGGCTTCGGTGACGGCCCGCTGGAGCTGATAACGGATAATCTGATCCATGCGCCGAACCTGCTCGTTCAGTTCGGACTCGTCACCCGGGTTCAAGGTGCGCATCACCGCCAGGGGAGTCTTCAAGCTGTGCGCCAGGTCGGCCATGGCCTGGCGGTAGCGATCACGCTGACCCTGCTCGGCAGCAAGCAGTCGGTTCAGGTTATCCGTCAGTGGGCGCAACTCGTCTGGGTAACGACCTTCCAGGCGGCTCTTGTTGCCGGCTCTGATCTGCTGAAGGTTGAGCGCCAGAGTGCGCAATGGCATCAACCCCCAGCGGGCCACAAGCCAGAGCGAAATCAACAAGGCAAAAGTGACCGTGACCAGTCCACCCCAGAGCTGGTTGCGGAAGGTGCGCAGGCTACGGTATAGCGGCGAGGCGTCTTCCAGCACCCAATACTCGAAAAGTTGTTCGTTGCCGGCATCGGTCTCCCAGATCACGGCGTAGCGCTCATAAACCAGTCCCGACTGCTCCCCATACTGCTCCTGACCGGGGGCTATGGCAGCCTGACGTTGCATCCAGTCGGTGGAATCCAGCCAGTCGCTGGAGAGGCTGCGCCAGACGATGTCCCGATCCTCATTCAGTACCAACGCCATCAGGCCAGATTCGGGGGAGTTATAGCGTTCTTCGGCCAGGTAGCGAGGCAACCACAAGGAATCTTCGGTTGGTTCAGACTCGGCGAGCAGGTTAAGCACGCGCAAGAAGAGACGTTCGGCCTGGCCCGAGACCAGGCTGCGCTCAAAGGCACGGTCCAGGGCAACACCGGTAAAACCCAAAAACAACAGCAGGACCAAAGAAGCCGACACCAGCAGGCGTCGGCGCAGTGAAAAATGGCCAGACAAACGACGAATTGGCTTAACCGGCATGGCCATCCGCATTAAAGCGATAGCCCATACCGCGCTGAGTCAGAATGGGGTTGCGCTTGCCATCCGGGTCGAGTTTTTTGCGCAAGCGCCGAATGAAGACCTCGATCACATTGCTGTCCCGGTCAAAATCCTGCTCATAAAGGTGGGTGGTCAGTTCTGTTTTGGAAACCACCTTGTCCCGGTGCAACATCAGGTATTCGAGGGTGTTGTACTCGTAGCTGGTGAGTTCAACTCGCTGCCCAGCGACTCTCAGGGTTTTGGAAGCGGTGTCGAGTTCGTACTCGCCCACTTGCAACGATGAAGTCGCCATGCCCACACTGCGCCTCAGCAAAGCTTTTACCCGTGCCAGCAGCTCGGCAAACACAAAGGGTTTGGCAAGGTAGTCGTCCGCACCGGCTTCAAGACCAGTGACCTTGTCCTGCCAATGCCCACGAGCGGTAAGGATCATGATGGGGTAGGTTTTGCCCTGAGCCCGCAGCTGACGGATCAGTTCAATACCGTCCAATTCGGGCAAGCCCAGGTCTATGATGGCGGCGTCGTAATCGTGCTCACCACCCATGAACAGACCATCCTTGCCATCGCTGCTGACATCGACGGCGTAGCCTTCCCGTTTCAGCCCCTGCTGCAGGTGCTCCTGCAAGCCCGTTTCATCTTCAACGACCAAGAGCCGCATTGACTTCCTCCAATATCGCCGGGTCGGTCGGCAAGCCTGTCGCCGCATCCAGATCGATGTTGCGCACTCGGCCATCCGACGACAATACTCTCACTCGAAACACCACCTGGTTACCGTTGCCAAGGCGATCAACTTTGACCACCCGGCCCTGAAACAGACACTCGCCAACCTGGACTACTGCACGCTCTTCGGTCAGCGGCAAGGCCACCCCCGGACAGGGGTGATTGGTTTGCGCGGTGGCAGTCGTCACACTGGCCAGGCTGACCACAAGGGCGAGACCGATAGCTGACCACCAAAGGCGCCAACGATGGCTGTAAGCTGAGTCCAGAGCCTGAACACTGCTAACTCTGTTACCGGTTATAACCTTGTGGGCTGCTGTTGTAATTCTATTGAACGCCCTTGCCATGAAGCTGCCTCGTCATCGTCTGGGCGTCACCTCAACCTCCAGACGGACATAGCGGCCGGGGTGACGATCCATAAAAGTCATGAATTCCCGACCATTGTAGCGGTAGCGAACCTCATAGCCTACCAGTTCGCGCCTGCGATGACGGTATTCCACTTCACATTCGCGCTCTGTTCGATAATGCACGATGGTTTCACCGCGACCACCCAGCTCATGCCCAATGGCACCGCCAATGATGCCGCCAGCAATGGCACCAAATACCTGGGATTCCGGCGAGCGCCCGGCCTGTGAGCCAACGGTCGCACCCACAGCGCCACCAATGATGGTTGAGGCCGGGTTGCCACTGCGGTAGCTGCGCTCTACTTCAACATTCCGAGTGCGGCAGATTTCATAGCGGTCATCACGACGGCTGCTTTCGCGGTAGTAGTAGGTTTCGTAAATGGGTACGGCACTGACCACGCGCCCTTCATCCATAAAGCGCTGGCGATCGCTCCAGGAGCTTCCTCGGTAATCTGCGGCGGCAGAACCGGCCAGGGCTACTGCCAGGGCGGCACTTAACAACCATTGCGTTTTCATTGTTGATCCCCTCATCTCATTCATGACTCCAGTCTATGCTCTGGGCATGAACCCAACCTGAATCAACAGTATAACAGAGGGAAAACTTGCGGCCTGAGGGCCGCAAGTTGCAACGGGAAAGGAATCAGGCCGGTTCGACTTTGGCCTGATCTCGCGCCAGCTCTTCTCGCCTGGTCCAGCGGCGATAAAAGACTGTGGCAATGGTCGAGTTGATGACAATAAAGAGGGAGTACATGACTGGCATCAGCAGAATAAGCTGCTGAGTTTCATCGGCAAAGGTCATGATGACAATCAGTGCAGCCAATGGCCCATTCTGAATACCGGTTTCCAGCGATACAGTTCTGGCCTTCTGTGGGTTCAGCTTCAGTACCCTCGAGAACAGATAACCAAAGGTAAAGCCAATAATGCCAATCAGGATAACCGCAGCATAGACTTCCCAGCCGGTCTCAACCAGCAAACGCCAGTTTCTGGGCACCCAGGTAACGACCAGGAAGATGATAACGATGGCGCCCAGGATGCCCCCCATCAGCTCTATAACAGCGCCAATATTGGAGTTCTTGCGGCGCAACCACATGCCAATGAGAGTCGGGATCAACAAGACAAAGAGTAATCGAGCGATCTGGTCCGGCGGGATTCGAAACGCATCATCTATACCCTGGGTATAGAACTCCATCAGCAAAGGCACCATGACAAAGCCTGCCAGGGTAGAGCAGATGGTCATCATGATACTCAAGCTGAGCAGACTTTTTGAAAAATAGGCAAAGATGTTGGACGTGGTACCACCGGGCATACAGCCAATCAGCACCAGGCCAACGGTTTGCTCGACTGTCAGGTTGAGTACTCGCGACAACAAAAAGGCAATCAATGGCATCAGCATGTACTGGGAAGCAAACCCTACTCCCACTGCCTGAGGGTGGCGCAGGGCCAATCGCAAATCCTTGAAGGTCAGTGACGACCCCATGCCAAACATGATGATAACCATCATGAGGGACAATAAACTTTCTTCCAATGGACTCAGCATTCTCTATGCTCCAACTTTGTTGGTGTTATTGTTTGTCTACAGCAGCGCGTACTTCTTTGCGCAGAACCTTGCCGACCGGCGTCTTGGGCAATTCGCTCCAGAACACAACCTTTTTGGGAACCTTGTAGGCGGCCAGCTCCTGCTTGCAATGAGCGATAACGTCTTTTTCAGTGACGCCCTCTTCCCGCAACACTACATAAGCCTGCACTGCTTCACCGGTCTGATTGTCAGAGACGCCAATGACCGCGGATTCCTGCACCTGTGGTATACGAGCAATGCAGTCCTCAACCTCATTGGGATAGACGTTAAAGCCACTGACCAGAATCATGTCTTTTTTGCGATCGACAATGCTGAAATGGCCGTCTTCCGTCATGACACCGATATCCCCGGTATAGAACCAGCCATCCTTGATCGAATCGGCGGTATCCTGGGGGCGATTCCAGTACCCCTTCATGACCTGGGGGCCACGCACTATGATTTCACCAGGCTCGCCAACGGGCACAGTTTTGCCCTGTTCATCAACAAGACGCACGTCGGTACCGGGTGCCGGAACACCAATGCTGTTTGCTCGTTCATGGCCAATAGGGTTAAAGCAGACGACCGGCGATGTCTCCGTCAGCCCATAACCCTCTGCAATAGGGCTACCGACGACTGTGCGCCATCGCTCGGCAACCGACTGGTGAAGCGCCGTTCCCCCCGCCATAGCCAACTTCATGGTTTTTGGTGGGTAGACTGTGAACCAGTCTTCATTCAAAAGCGCATTGTAGAGGGTGTTAACCCCTGAAATGGCGGTGATAGCATAGTTATCAAAGGCGCGCTGGCAATTCTGAATTGGCCGTGGGCTCGGCACCAGAACGTTGTGCCCTCCCTTGTGATAAAACGCCAACAAGTTCACGGTGAAAGCGAAGATGTGATAGATCGGCAAAGCGGTGAGAATGCACTCTTTGCCAGGCTCGATGTGCCCACCGACAACAGAATCGACCTGCTCAAGGTTGCTGATCAGGTTTCCATGGGTCAACACGGCGCCTTTACTGACGCCCGTGGTTCCGCCCGTATACTGCAATAAAGCCGTATCTGAGCGCGTCAAATGCTCCCAGTACTGACGGACATCGATGTTTGATTTGGCTTTTGCTTCACGACCTTTTTTAAGGGCCTGATTAATGTTGTCCACGTTCAAATTGTGCTTGGGAATGACGCGATTCCAGTGTTTAAGCACGGCCTTTAGTACGCCCCTCACGACGGGCGGAAACCATTGAGCAACAGAGGTGACGACCACCTGTTTAATGCCCGTTTTAGGCAATATCGCCTCCAACTTGTCGACGAACATGTCGACAATAACGAGCGCTTGCGCGCCGCTGTCATTGAACTGGTGCTCCATTTCCCTTTTGGTATAGAGCGGGTTCACATTCACCAGGGTACAACCGGCCTTGAGAATACCAAAGGCAACAACGGGCAGCGTCAGACAGTTGGGCATTTGCACGGCGACCCGAGTACCCGCCTCCAGCTTGACGACCTCGCGCAGGTAAACAGCAAAAGCATCCGACATTTCGTCGACTTGCGCATACGTCAGGTGACCATTCATGCCGTTCGGCATGCAGGTTGTAAAGGCGGTTTTATCGCTGAATGTTTGACTGGACGCCTGTATCAGCGCGGGCAGGTTATCGTGTAAATGGTGTCCATCTGTTGCATCACCTGCCTCTGAACGGGCGACTCGGTGAAAGCTTTCCCAGGGTTTACTATCGTAGAACTGATCATTCGACATGAATGGCCTCTCAATGATGGCCTGTCAGCGCAACGGTCAGAGAGTATTTCGCTCCGGTGCCATGTTACAGGTCCTTTTTGTTTTTATGCCTCGTTACAGTACCTAACTCTTCTGCTAAGCAACAATAGCTATATGCGGTATTAAGAGAAAAAAGCACAGATACCCGAGCTACCCGATGATTATTAACCGCTACCGTCAGATTGCCAAGGCAGTAAAACTCTCAATGAGAACCAGCCGACGATAATCCAACAGCGAGCCTTTTTGGTGGGTCAGGAATTTACACAAGTGTGCGGCTCAAGGCGCTACCCAGAAGGCATCAGGCTTACCGATGGGTGTCCACAAATTCTGTGGATAAGTGTGTGTAAAAGAGGTTACTGATCGGGGCTGAGCACCACTATTACTGCGCACTCTACAGATTGTTTATTTTTTGATCAGCTATTTTTTATCTATATAAAACAATCAGTTACAGGTTTTCAGGCCTTACCATGCGTTGAATGGCTGTTCAACTTTGCCCATAAGCGATGAAAAAACTGTTCAGTTTCGGCTTGGGGATATTTTCCTAAACCCTTTTCAAAAATGCGGCAAGAGTATCGTCGGGTCTAATTTGTAATTTTTTGTACGTATTCATCAAATTGTAAAATAGTACGACACTCAATCAGCTGGATTGCCACCCTGAATCAACAGGGTGGCGTAGCCGAATTACTTGATCAACCAGGTCTGAACGGTTTCAACACCAAACTCTTCCAACCACAGATCCAGGGTTTTCGGGTTGCGGCGTTTTTTCTCGATTTTTTCGCCGGTATTGGGGTTTTCATAGACACCCAGTTCAAGCTTTACTTCGTTACCTGTCTTGCTGCTGGCCTTGGCCTTCTTGCGACTGGCCTTGACGCCACCAACACGAGCAAAATAGGCTTGAAGTTCCTCATAGAACTCCGGCTTGTCAGCCTTCTTACCCTGGGCTTTCACCCATTCGACGATGGCTTTGGCACGAACGGTAAAAATATCGTATTCGGAGATGCCATATTCGTCGAACAGCTTGCGCACAGCCTCGTCGTACTCCTCGAAACCTTGCATACGCTTGGCTTGAGCTTCCTTCTGCTGACGCAGCTCCTCTAGTTTGCCTTCCACTTCGGAAATTTTCTTGTCGATTTCCAGATCCAGCATGGTGTGCCTCCTGATCATTCGCCCGTTGAACGGGGTTTCATATGGGGAAATAAAATAACGTCCTTGATGGACGGTGAATCGGTGAAATACATGGCCAGACGATCAATACCAATGCCCTCGCCGGCCGTTGGCGGCATGCCGTATTCCAGAGCGGTAATGTAATCTTCGTCATAAAACATGGCTTCGTCATCGCCAGCGTCTTTCTCTTCCACCTGGGCACGGAAGCGCGCTGCCTGGTCGATGGGGTCATTCAGCTCCGAGAAGCCATTGGCAATCTCACGGCCGCCCAGAAAGAACTCGAAGCGGTCGGTGACTTCAGGATTATCATCGTTGCGGCGTGCCAGCGGCGATATCTCGGCCGGGTAAGCGGTGATAAATACCGGGCCTTTCAGTCGTTCTTCTACCGTGGCTTCAAAGATTTCTGTCTGTATACGGCCCAGGCCCCAACCTGCAGCGACTTCTATGCTCAGCTTGGTGGCAACAGTGGCAGCGGCTTCGCGACTGTCGATATCAGAAGCGGTCAGGTTCGGGTTGTACTTCAAAATGGCGTCGAACATGCTCAACCGCTCAAACGGCTGCCCCAGATCAAAAGCTTCTCCCTGGTAGTGCAGTTCGGTGGTGCCGAGAACGTCCTGTGCCAGGGTGCGCAGCATGTCTTCGGTCAGGTCCATCAACTGGTGGTAGTCCGCATAGGCCTGATACCATTCCAGCATAGTGAACTCGGGGTTATGACGTGTCGACACCCCTTCGTTACGGAAGTTGCGGTTGATCTCGAACACCTTCTCGAAGCCACCGACGACCAGGCGCTTAAGGTATAGCTCCGGAGCAATGCGCAGGTACATGTCGATGTCCATGGCGTTATGGTGCGTCATGAAGGGCCGCGCCGTGGCGCCACCGGGAATCACCTGCAGCATGGGTGTCTCCACTTCCATAAAGCCCCGATCCGACAGGTAACGGCGAATGCCATTGATGATGCCGGCACGCACTTCAAAGGTACGGCGCGTTTCGTCGCTGGTGATCAGATCCACGTAGCGCTGGCGGTATTTCAGCTCCTGGTCGGCCAGCCCATGGAACTTGTCCGGCAGCGGGCGAAGCGACTTGGTCAGAATGGTCATGTCGGCTTCGGCAGCGACCTCGACATAGAGCTCACCCTTGCCGGATTTGGACAGTTTGCCGGTGACGCCAACAATGTCGCCAATATCGAGCAATTGCCAATCCTGACTGGTTTTCTGCAAGGCCTTGGGCATATAGAACTGAATACGGCCACTGCTGTCGCGCAGGCCAACAAAGGGCCCACCACGGCGCATGACACGCCCGGCCACCGATATCTGAATGTTCAGATCAGCAATGGCCTCTTTTTCCAGATCACCGTACTCGGCCTGAAGGTCGCCAGCCAGATGCTCCCGTTTGAAGGTATTGGGGAAGGCCTGAGGCCGACTCTCTCCCAGTTGCGCCAATTTCTGCTTGCGCTCGGCGATGAGCTGGTTCTCTTCGAGCGGCTGCTGGTTGTCTGTCATATCGGTAAAGTTCCGCAATGCATGATGGCCACCGACTCGGAGGTCGGTGGCGTGAATTAAAGACCTTTCTTTAGTGAGGCTTCGATAAACTGATCGAGAGCGCCATCCAGCACCGCCTGGGTATTGTGTGTTTCAACCCCGGTACGCAGGTCCTTGATGCGAGAATCGTCCAGCACGTATGAACGAATCTGACTGCCCCAACCAATGTCGGACTTGGAGTCCTCCTGTGCCTGAGCCGCCTCGTTGCGCTTTTGCATTTCCTGCTCATAAAGCTTGGCTTTCAATTGCTTCATGGCGGTGTCCTTGTTCTTGTGCTGCGAACGATCGTTCTGGCACTGCGTGACGATGCCCGAAGGAATGTGCGTAATCCGCACTGCCGATTCCGTCCGGTTGACGTGCTGACCACCCGCACCCGAAGCGCGATACACATCGATGCGCAAATCGGCAGGGTTGATATCCACTACAAAACTGTCATCAATCTCCGGCGAGACAAAGACCGACGAGAAAGAGGTATGGCGACGATTACCGGAGTCGAACGGCGATTTGCGCACCAGACGATGCACACCGGTTTCGGTACGCAGCCAGCCAAAGGCGTATTCGCCGTCAACCTTGATCGTTGCAGACTTGATGCCGGCAACATCACCGGCGGAGACTTCCAGCAACTCGGATTTGAAGCCCTTCTCCTCGGCCCAACGCAGGTACATGCGCAGCATGATTTCTGCCCAGTCCTGCGCTTCAGTGCCGCCGGAACCGGCCTGAATGTCGACATAGGCATTGTTGGGGTCCATCTCGCCGCTGAACATGCGCCGGAACTCCAGCACCTCCAGTTCGGATTCGAGGTTGTTGAGATCGGCTTTCACATCTTCCAGGGTGGCTTCGTCGTTTTCTTCAACGGCCATCTCCAGCAAGTCGGCTGCATCGGAAACACCGTCGGTCAGGTTTACGATCGTCTTGACCACGGTTTCCAGGGCACTACGCTCCTGGCCAAGTGCCTGGGCTCTATCTGGCTGGTTCCAGACATCGGGTTGCGCCAGTTCACGCTCTACTTCGTCGAGACGTTCTTTCTTGTAATCGAAGTCAAAGATACCCCCTAAGCACGTCGGTACGCGCCTTGAGGTCTTTGATTTGTTCTTTGATGGGAGAAATTTCCACGAATCACTCCTGATGATTGATAAAAATGGACCACCCGCCTGGTGCATTGAGGCACTGCCAATTGGCAAAATGGTAACTGGCTGAATGGGGCGCGCATTTTAGCGAAAATCGAGCCTGTTCGATAGTGATATTGGCTGTTTTGGCTTCAGCAGAGGGGTTCGATGGCGTCCAGCATGAGTTGCACGGTTTCTTTACCACGAAACCGATTGCAGCTGAGCTGGTAAACACCTTTCAGGCGCGGGTGACTGGTCGGCCACTGATCGAGGTCCACATTGAAGGCAATGGCGTCGATCAGTTGCCCAAGGTCATCGATCAGTTTCAGTTTGAGGTGGCGCTCGCCCACGATGCGCTGCTCTTCAAGCCTCCATTGCCCAAAAAATCGCGGTGCCGGAAAAGCCTGCCCCCAGGGTCCGGCCGTCTCCAAAAGGCGTGCATTCTCGAGATTGATTTCGTCGGAAAGCAAATGACCATCCGTCATCAAGCAGGGAATCAACGCCTCGGGTTCACAGAGCTGATCGACCGCCCGCTCGAACCAGTGTTGCAGTTCATCGATGCGCTGTCGCTCCAGCGTCAGGCCAGCGGCCATGGCATGGCCACCAAACTTGATCAGCAGATCTGGCGCTTGTTTGGCGATCCAGTCGAGGCCGTCACGCAGGTGAAAACCGGGTATAGATCGCGCTGAACCCTTGACGTGTTCTTCACCGGAATCGGCCAGAGCGATTACCGGGCGATGCACTTTCTCCTTCACACGAGAGGCAAGAATACCGATCACACCTTCGTGCCAGTCCGGCTCATAGAGCACATGGCCTTTGCGCAAATGGCTGGTCTCGAGTCGAGCCAGATAGCGCTCGGCGTCCACCACCATGGAACGCTCTATACTGCGCCGTTCACGGTTCAACTCATCCAGACGAGCCGCCAGTTCGCGCGCCTCACCGGGGTTCTCGGCCAGCAAGCAACGCACACCAACGGTCATGTCGTCCAACCGCCCTGCCGCATTGAGCCGCGGCCCGACGACAAAGCCAAAGTCTTCAGACCGAGCCTGCTGCCAATCGCGACCGGCGACTTCAAGCAGAGCCTGAATGCCCGGCCTTCCTTGGCCGGCACGGATTCGGTTCAACCCCTGTTGCACCAGTCGTCGATTGTTCGCATCGAGCGGCACCACATCGGCAACAGTCGCCAGTGCTACCAGATCAAGCCATTGACCGAGATTGAGCTCCTCAACGCCCTGCTCCGCAAACCAGTTCATGGCGCGCAATCGAGCTCGTAGAGCAATCAGCAGGTAGAATGCCACCGTACAACCGCAAGCGGCCTTGCTGGCAAAGTCACAACCGGGTTGATTGGGGTTCACAATGGCATTGGCGTCGGGCAGCTCGGCCGCCGGGAGATGGTGATCGGTCACCAACACCGCCACACCCGCCGCACGGGCAGCGGCGACGCCATCCATGCTGGCGATGCCATTATCGACAGTAATGATCAGTTCGGGGTTTTGTTCCAGAGCCAGAGCGACAATTTCAGGAGAAAGGCCATAACCATACTCAAAGCGATTCGGCAAAAGGTAACTCAGCTGCATCCCAAGAGCGGACAAAGCCTGCACCACTATGGCGGTGCTCGTCGCCCCGTCGACATCATAGTCACCCACCACCAGAACCCGCTGCCCCTGCCGCAAGGCCGCCAGCAACAGGTCCACAGCTTGCTCCATGCCTTTCATCGGCTGCCAGGGCAACAACAACGACAGCCTGGCATCCAGCTCCTGCTCGGAACTAACGCCACGGGCACGGTACAGTCTGTCGAGCAAGGGGTTGGCATGCACCGCAGCCCCGTCTGGAACGGGGCGCGTGGAGATATCGGGCAGTGCGGCCATCTTATTGGCCAAACACTTCCTGCGCGATAAAGGACTGAATCGCCGACAGATCATTGGGCATGACCTTGTAGCGCTCTTCGCGCGACAACAGATCCGTCAGATGATGCGGCAATGCCGGGGTTTCCAGACCGGCCTTTTCGACCGCATCGGCAAATTTCACCGGATGCGCAGTCCCCAGAGTAATCATCGGGTCTGTCTCACTGCGGCGTGTGGCCCGGGCCGCTTTTACGCCGATAGCGGTATGCGGGTCAAGTAAATAGCCGGTTTCATCAAAAACAGTACGGATGGTATCAACCGTAGTGTCATCATCGACGGCATAGCTGTCGAATAGCTCACGCGCTTTCGCTAGCCGCTGCGAATCGAGCTCAACCGTCTCGTTGTTCATCCGCGCCATCAGGTCAGCCAGTACGACACCATCGCGATCATAAAGATCGAACAACAAGCGTTCAAAGTTGCTGGAAACAACAATATCCATGGACGGTGACAGGGTGTGCGCCAGGGGGTGCTTCTCGTATTTGTTCGCACTCATGACACGGTGCAAAATGTCGTTCTGGTTGGTCGCCACAATCAACTGATTGATGGGCAAGCCCATTTTCCGAGCCAGGTAACCGGCAAAAATATCGCCAAAGTTACCGGTCGGCACAGAGAACGCCATGGCACGATCTGGCCCACCCAGGTTCAAGGAGGCGTAGAAGTAATAAACGATCTGCGCCATGATGCGCGCCCAGTTGATGGAGTTCACCGCCACCAGACGTCGCTCGCCCTTGAGGAAGCTCTGATCACCAAAGCTGGCCTTGACCATGCTCTGGCAGTCGTCAAAATTGCCTTCAAGCGCAATGTTATGAATATTATCTGCCAGAATGGTCGTCATCTGACGGCGCTGCACTTCCGAGACTTTCTGATAGGGGTGCAATATAAAAATATCGATGTTGTCACACCGTTTGCACCCTTCAATGGCCGCCGAGCCGGTATCACCAGAAGTCGCCCCAACGATAACGGCCTTCTCACCACGCTTCTGCAGCATGTGGTCCAGCAGGCGTCCGAGCAATTGTAGAGCAAAATCCTTGAACGCCAGAGTAGGCCCCTGGAACAGTTCAAGCACATATTCGTTATGGTCAATCTGCGCCAGCGGTGCAATAGCCTTATGGGCAAAAACCCCATAAGTCTCTTCCAGCATGGTCGCCAGTTCATCGTCGGCAATCGCGCCAGCGACAAACGGCTGAATAATATGAAAGGCCAATTCGTGATAAGGCAAACCCCGCCAACTACGAATCTGCTCTTTACTGAACTCCGGCAGCGTTTCAGGCACATAAAGGCCGCCATCCGACGCCAAGCCAGTTAAAAGTACGTCTTCAAATTCCAAAGTGGGCGCCTGGCCCCGGGTGCTGATATATTTCACTTTGTATGCTCTGTTTATTTGAACGTCACGGCTTGTTTGACTATTGCGGCAGAATCCGTGGCCGCTACCGGGTAAGGGTTTCTCGGGGACGCTGTGAATACATCCCTGTACGCTCGGAGCCGCCATCCGACCGCCATGGATGGCGTAGTGCCGCTTTTGCAGGAGCAAAAAAGCGGCCTTGGCGGCTAACGCCCCGAAAACCCTTACCCGGCATCGGCCACTTGTATGAATGGCTTGGCTGTCTTATTTACCACACCACCATAACCTTGACGGCTGAAGATGACTCCTGCCGTTCTTAAATTTTTTATTAAGCCGCTGAACTGAGTAGCGGATGGCGGGTAGAGCTTCGGGCTCATGGCAATAAAATCAGCCGTCCAACTGCTCAACTCGAATGCGCACTACTGGGCGGGTTACGGAGTCGAGGGCTTCCAATTCTACGATGGCCTGATCCATAAGCTTCTCGCGCACATTGTGCGTCAACAGAATCAAGGGTACCACGGCCGCTTCACCATCGGGCTCTTTCTGGATAATGGCCTCGATGTTGATGTTGTTGTTGCTCAGTATCTGGGCGATTTTCGCCATCTGGCCGACTTCGTCTTTTACCGTAATGCGCAGGTAATAGGCTGTTTCGATCTCATTGACTGGCAGCACCGGCAGGTTCTCGGTTTCGCTGCTGTAGCCAAGGTGAGGCACGTTACCGGCGTTGTCGATTTCGCGGGCAATGTCGACGATGTCTGCAATGACCGAAGAAGCTGTTTGTTCTGAGCCAGCACCGGGGCCGTAGTACATGGTCGGGCCGACGGCATCGCCTTCGACCAGGACGGCATTGAGTACCCCATTGACGTTGGCGATCAGGCGTTTTTCCGGAATCAAGGTTGGGTGAACACGCAGTTCGACGCCTTCCGCTGTTTTCCGTGTGAAACCGAGGTGCTTGATGCGGTAGCCGAGCTCTTCGGCGTATTGAACATCTTCACGGGTAATTTTGGAAATGCCTTCGGTGTAGACTTTGTCGAACTGCAAGGGGATGCCGAAGGCAATGGACGCCAGAATGGTCAGCTTGTGGGCGGCATCGATGCCTTCGACGTCGAAGGTCGGGTCTGCTTCGGCATAACCCAGCGCCTGGGCTTCCTTGAGAACGTCTTCGAACATCCGGCCTTTTTCACGCATTTCGGTGAGAATAAAGTTACCGGTGCCATTGATGATGCCTGCCAGCCATTTGATGTCGTTGGCGACCAGGCCTTCGCGAATGCCCTTGATGATGGGAATGCCGCCAGCGACAGCGGCTTCATAGGTAACGACCACGCCCTTGGCTTCGGCTGCTTTGAAAATCTCATTGCCATGTACGGCAATCATTGCCTTGTTGGCGGTGACGACGTGCTTGCCGTTTTTGATGGCTTCGAGCACCAGCTCTTTGGCGGTGTCGTAGCCGCCGATCAATTCGACGACGATGTGAATATCGGGGTCGCGAACAACGTCGAAAATGTCACGTGATACTTTAACACCGGTCAGATCGCATTCGGGGTTGTCGCGACGGGCTCCAACGTGGGTAATTCGTACTGGCTTGCCGGCGCGGCGCGAAATATCTTCCAGGTTCCGCTGCATGACATTGAAGGTACCCTTACCTACGGTCCCCAGACCGCATAAACCCACGTTGACTGATTTCAAAATCTGCCTCACTTGATGAAAAACTGACTGGCCGCGCGTCCGGGCACGGCGATGGATGTGACCGAGCAAACATACTGAGGGGGGGCGGCAGTGTCAACGCGATAACGGCGCGATTATCCGCTTTTCTGCACCCGGGCTTGTGATTTTTTTGCAACAGGCTGTTTCGGCCTGCCCTCCAAACAAGAAAAGGCAGCCCTGGCTGCCTTTTTTTGCCTGAAACACCCAAGGATG
This sequence comes from Saccharospirillum sp., assembly GCA_022565595.1. Taxonomy (GTDB): domain Bacteria; phylum Pseudomonadota; class Gammaproteobacteria; order Pseudomonadales; family Natronospirillaceae; genus Saccharospirillum. The sequence goes on from JAIUML010000025.1 coordinate 41,667, forward strand.
TTTAGCCTTTGTAGTCGATACGCTCTTTAATACGAGCCGACTTACCTGAACGCTCGCGCAGGTAGTAAAGCTTGGCTTGACGTACGTCACCGCGACGCTTGACGTTAATGCTGTCTACGATCGGTGAGTAAGTTTGGAAGGTACGCTCAACGCCAACGCCGCTGGAGATTTTGCGCACGGTGAAAGCAGAGTTCAGGCCGCGGTTACGCTTGCCAATTACCACGCCTTCGAACGCCTGCAAACGCTCACGCTCACCTTCTTTTACTTTAACCTGCACAACCACGGTGTCACCGGGGCCGAAGGCAGGGATTTCTTTGTTCATTTGTTCAGCTTCGATTTGCTGAATTATCAAGTTTTTGCTGCTCATAAATCCGCTCCTGATCAATTACGTGAGCTTTGCTCACGCCGAAACTCATCCAAAAGCGCCTGCTGTTCTGCGGTGAGTACACGGTCAGCCAACAGGTCTGGTCTTCGTTGCCATGTGCGCCCCAAAGACTGCTTTAATCGCCACTGCCTGATGTGCTCATGGTGACCGCTCAACAGAACTTCCGGCACACACAATCCATCCAAATTTTCGGGTCGGGTATAATGTGGACAGTCCAACAGCCCATCGGTGAAAGAGTCTTCAACCGCTGATGCTTCATGCCCCAACACACCGGGGACCAGTCGACCAATGGCATCGATAAACGCCATGGCGGCTACTTCCCCGCCGCTGAGCACAAAATCACCCAACGACCACTCTTCATCTACTTCCGTCGCGATAACACGTTCGTCTATGCCCTCATATCGGCCACAGACAAAGATCAGACTCGCATTGCCCACCAGTTCGGTCGCACCATTTTGATCCAGCTTTCGCCCCTGAGGGCTGAGGTAGATCACCTTGGCGCTGTGCTCGCTGGCGGCTTTTGCCGCGGTTATGGCATCGCGTAATGGCTGCACCTTCATCAACATGCCGGGGCCGCCGCCAAAAGGCCGGTCGTCCACGGTTCGGTGTCGATCGTGGGTATAGTCTCTGGGGTTCCAGAGGCTTACCTCGATCTGGCCACGCTGCACTGCTCTTCCAATCACTCCCTGCTCCAGAAAGGACGCAAAAAGCTCAGGAAAAAGGGTGACTATGCCAACCCACAGTCTGTTGTCTTCAACAGACGGAATGACTGTCAAAACTCCGGGTCCCAGTCAACGAGGATGCGGCCTTGTTCTAGGTCGACCTCTTTGACGTAGATTTCCGGTACATACGGGATCAGTCGCTCCTGACGGTCGAGACTGTCAGCATCGCCCTTTACCACCAGCACGTCATTGCTGGCTCCCGCACTCATCATATGATCCACTTTACCCAGTATGGTGCCTTGAACGTTGACTACTTGCAGACCTTCGAGCTGGTACCAGTAGTAGTCGCCTTCGGGTAGTTCGGGTATCCGCTCTCGGGGGACGGCTATTTCGGCCCCGTTGTATTGCCTGGCTTGTTCACGATCATCACACCCTTCAAAGTGTGCGACCATGCCTTTACCGTGGCTGCGACCCTTGCTGACCGTAATCGGCCGCCACTGTCCATTTTGCTTCAGCAACCACTCACCATAATCGAGTATGCGGTCCATCGGTTCGGTGTAGGAGTAGATTTTCACCCACCCTTTTACGCCGTAAACTGAAGAGACGCGCCCGAGAATGATCAAGTCGTCGGTGTCAACCGGCATCATACTCACCCTTTACTGGTCAGATCAGCTTTGGGCTTTCCGGAACTCTTTAACTAGCTGGGCGACACGAGCAGATGTCTGTGCACCCTTGCTTTCCCAGTACTCGACGCGATCCAGGTTGATGCGCGCACGCTCTTCCTGTCCACGGGCAACGGGGTTAAAGAAGCCAATACGCTCGATGAAACGACCATCGCGTGCGTTACGGCTGTCAGCTACGGAAATATGATAAAACGGGCGCTTCTTGGAACCGCCTCGTGAGAGTCTAATGACTACCATCGCGTCCTCCTGTCTGGGCAAGCTTTGAAATCACCTGCCGTTTTGGATCCCTGCAGGGGTTACCTGCAACACAACCCAAGGTTAATTGAAAACCGAGCCCACCCCGGTTTTCAAGGCCGCCGCATTATACTTGGACTCAGGGGTAAATCAAGGATTTAGGCTCTTCCCTGCCTGCTCGGTCGGCTATTCGACAGAATCCGTACAGGGGCGGGGGTAACCCTTCTGCGGGTCGCCGTAGATCCGTCCATGGAGGCTCGACTGCAGCATCCATGCTGCAGACGTCCCGCTGAAGGGCCACCCCCGCCCCTGCACTCGCCTCTCGACACAATGCAGAGTTACTGACACCAATAAAGGAATGGTTACTCAATTGAGTCAGATATTGACTGATACTAATTGTGAGCTTTTTCGTTGAGGAATGTGTAGCTACGGATACACGGAGAGTTCTAGAAGTCTAGTGTCGGATGCCTGGGGTGCTCATAAAGGGGTGTTCGCAGCATGGATGCTGCGGTCCAGGCTCCATGGATGGGTTGAGTGGGCGGCATCCCGCCCGACCCTGAATGAGCACCCCAGGTAGCCGACACGGGTGCAAGACAAAGAGCCAAAGAGAAGAGAGCCCTGCTGCTAGCTACCCGAACGGGCCTTTGCCGCCGCCGGGGAAGCCGGGAGGTAGGCCACCGCCGCCTGCGCCGCCGCCCATCATGCCCCCCATGCCTCGCATCATCTTGCTCATGCCGCCCTTCTTGCCGACTTTCTTCATCATCTTGGACATCTGCTTGTGCTGCTTGAGCAAGCGATTGACGTCCTGAATCTGAGTGCCGGAGCCCATGGCGATACGACGTTTGCGGGAGCCGTTGATTTTGTCCGGGAAGTGGCGCTCCAGTGGGGTCATGGAGTCGATAATGGCACCCATCTGGCGGAACTGCCTTTCGGCACCTTGCATCTGGTTAACGGCGGCACTCATCTGGCCCATTCCGGGCAGTTTGTCCATCATGCCGCCCAGGCCACCCATGTTGTCCATCTGGCGGAGCTGTTCGCGGAAGTCTTCGAGGTCGAAGCCTTTGCCCTTTTTGAGTTTCTGGGCGAGCTTTTCGGCCTTGGACTTGTCGACCTTGCGTTCGACTTCTTCGATCAGGGAGAGGACGTCGCCCATATCGAGAATGCGTGAAGCGATGCGGTCCGGGTGGAAGGTTTCCAGGGCATCGGTTTTTTCACCGATGCCGAGGAACTTGATGGGCTTGCCGGTAATGTGGCGCACAGACAGCGCTGCACCGCCTCGGGCGTCGCCGTCCGCCTTGGAGAGTACAACACCGGTCAGCGACAGGGCTTCGTTGAAGGCCTTGGCGGTGTTGGCGGCGTCCTGGCCGGTCATGGCGTCGACGACGAAGAGGGTCTCTACCGGGTTGATGGCCGCGTGCAGGCTTTTGATTTCGGCCATCATGGCTTCGTCTATAGCGAGTCGGCCGGCAGTATCGACGATGACGACGTCGATGTACTGTTTGCGTGCAGCCTCTATGGCGCCCTTGGCAATCGCTTCTGGCTTCTGGCTGGTGTCACTCGGGTGGAAGGTGGCGCCGACTTCGCCAGCCAATGTTTCCAGCTGTTTGATCGCGGCTGGGCGGTAGATGTCCGCCGAGACGACCATGACCTTTTTCTTTTCACGCTCACTGAGGTGCTTGGCGAGTTTGGCGACGGTGGTGGTTTTACCGGCACCCTGCAAGCCAGCCATCAGGATAATGGCCGGTGGCTGTACATTAAGGTTGAGCGGTGCAGCCTGCTCGCCCATGACCTGAACCAGTTCGGCGTGGACGATCTTCAGAAATTGCTGGCCGGGGTTCAGTGCCTGGGAGACTTCCTGCCCCACGGCTCGTTCGCGCACGCCATCGATGAAGGCCTTGACAACGGGCAAGGCGACATCCGCCTCAAGCAGGGCCATGCGCACTTCACGCAAGGTAGCCTTGATGTTGTCTTCGGTCAGTTTTGCCTGGCCGGAAATCTGCTTCAGCGTTTGTGAGAGACGCTCGGTAAGACTTTTAAACATGAATGCTTCCGTGGTAATCCGTCGAATTGCGGCAGTATATCAGCCTGACTGCCCTGGCTCTATGATTGAGCGGCGAATGATCGAACATGGTTGGGAACGGCTATCGTTTATGAGACACTATCTCGGTCGGTTGGCCGATTCCGTCTTGAACACAGTGGCCGCCTTTATCTCACTCATCTATTTTCGCGGTACCCCTGAAGGGGTCGATATCTCAGAGAAGGGTCCATGCTGATCTGGCTTGCAATTTTAGGATACGGTTTCAGTGGTGGGGTTGCCCTCTACAGTCTGCAAAAAGCCAGTCTACCGGATCGTCGCCTCTTGTTCTGGCCAGCGGTTTTCGGCGCTGCAGCACATTTGTCGACTCTGGCCTCTGAACTGATTGTATTTGGAGCCCTTCAGGTCGGATTCTTCAATTCTGCCTCGATCATTACCTTCTTTATTGTCAGCACTTTGCTCGTCAGCGGCTTCTCCAAGCCGATTCACAGCCTTTTTGCCTTCGTACTCCCACTGGCTGCCGCCATTTTGATCGTCGCTCTGCTGGTACCTCAAACGCAACCGCCCAGGTTCTACTCCGGCGGGATGATGTTCCATATCTTCGTTTCCATGCTGGCTTACAGCGTCATTACTATCGCCGCTTTACTCGCGGTACTGCTTGGCATTCAGAACCGTCAGTTACATGAACACCACCCTGAAACCCGGCTAAACCGTGTGTTGCCACCGTTACAAACCACCGAGCGATTGATGTTCGAGTGGTTGATGATCGGCTTTGTTTTGCTGACCATCGCCATCATCTCCGGCAGCCTTTTTGTGAGCGATTTCTTTGCCCAGAGTCTGGCACACAAGACAGTCCTTACCCTGATCGCATGGCTGTTCTTTGCGGTACTGCTATTCGGCCATTTCCATTTGGGTTGGCGTGGGGCCAGGGCAAGTCGCCTGACCGTCCTTGGCTTCGCTTTCCTGATGTTGGCGTTCTTTGGCTCGAAGTTTGTCATGGAGTACCTGATCACCAAATTTTGAGCCAATTCAATGGGTCTGGTGTTCGTCTACACAAACAACAGCCAATTATCCGTGATTGAATGCTCACTTCACTTGACAGCGACCACCCCGGACCGCTAAAAAGCATCTTCTGACGGTGATAAAGGTTTTACCCCTTGAACGAGCTTCCCTTAGGCCTGCTATTTGCGTTACTGGGCCTGCTTCTGCTTTGTTCGGCTTTTTTCTCAAGTTCCGAAACCAGCATGCTGTCTTTGAACCGCTATCGTCTAAAGCACCTTGCTAACGAAGGCAACCGCGGTGCCCGCCAGTCTCGGCAGCTTCTGGACAGCCCTGACCGCCTGATCAGCGCGATTCTGATTGGCAACAATCTGGTCAATATTGCCGCTGCCACTCTGGCGACCATCATTGCAATACGTATGTTACCGAACAGCCCGGACCTCGCGTTGGCAATATCAACTGTGCTGCTGACGCTGGTGGTATTGATCTTCGCTGAGGTAACCCCCAAAACGCTGGCTCAACGACACCCTGAGCGCATTGCTTTCCCGGCGAGTTACGCCTTAAAACCCATTATGACCTTCTTGAGCCCTGCAATCTGGCTTATCAACGTTATGGTCAAGGCACTTTTTTGGGTATTTCGGGTCGGACATCGCGTTCAGGATTCCGACGCGCTATCGACTGAAGAACTGAAAACCATCGTTAACGAGTCCAGCGAGAGTTTACCTCAGGAGCGGCAATCGATGTTGCTCGGTATTCTGGAACTGGAAAATGTGACGGTGGAAGACATCATGATCCCCCGAAACGAAGTCGTGGGGGTCGATATGGAGAATTCTGTCGAAGCCATAGCCGACCAGATTCGACGCACGGAATACACCCGTTTCCCGCTCTACAAGGGCGATCTGGATAAGGTGATTGGCATTCTGCACATTCGTGATGCGGCAGAATTCCTCTATGCCGATGATCCGAGCAAGGTCATGCTGACCAAGGCCGCCAAGGACCCTTACTTCGTTCCAGAAAGCACGCCGCTCCACACCCAGTTGATGAACTTTCAGGCGCAGCAATTGCGCATGGGGCTGGTGGTCGATGAGTATGGGGATATTCAGGGCCTGGTGACACTGGAAGATTTGCTGGAGGAGATCGTCGGGGAATTCACCACTGACCTGGCGGACAGCAAGGAGATTCACCCTCAGCGCGATGGCTCCTTTGTAATCGATGGCACGGCAAGCATCCGTGACATCAACAAGATCTGTGGCTGGGAGCTACCGACCGATGGTCCGAAAACGCTCAACGGCCTGATTCTTGAGCAAATTGAAGACATTCCCGACGCCAACTTGAGCCTGAAGATCGACCATTACCTGATCGAGATTCTGCAAATCAGGGACAATGCGGTTATCGCTGCACGGGTGAGATCCATCCCAGTAACCAAGCGCCATTGATCTGACCAATATTTGAGCAGCAGCGCATCTGGCCGGTCGTTTTCCGCGTATGATGGTAGAACCTGTTTGGAGTCTTCCTTATGCGCACTCTGGCCCTCTTGCTCACACTGCTGCTTGGCACCTCTTTAGCTCAGTCGCAGTCTGAAGACCCTACCCCGGAATTCCGCCGTATCATTACCAGCCAGTTGGCCGCTCTGCAGAATGGAGATGCCGATGGTGCCTGGGCCTTTGCGCACTCTTCGATTCGCAATATCTTTGGTAACCCGGACCGCTTTTACCAGATGGTCGATCAGGGCTATCGGCCACTGATCGATTTCACCAGGGTGACCTTTCAGGAGGCCGAGCAGGCAGATCAGGTCTGGGTTCAGCCAGTTCGGCTGAGCGACCTGAACAATGACGAGTACCTTGCCTTCTACGCGATGCAACGCAACGGAGAGGGCGAATGGCGCATAGCCGGCGTCCAGATATACCCATATCAACCACCTTCGCTGTAAGTTCCTCTGCCGCTGCTTTAGAATATTGCCCGTTTAGACGATCCATACTTCTTTGAGGCAGCGGTTGAACCCGCCCCAGCTACCGGGGTTGATCTATTCGAGTCGTCGCGATTACCTCGTTTAAATACAAACTGCAGAAAGCACTACAATTACATCAAGGACAATCCGCTTTGAACATCAAAATCGTACTGGTACAGACCTGGCACCCCGGGAACATTGGCGCGGCAGCGAGGGCCATGAAGAATATGGGGTTGCATCAGTTGGTGCTGGTGAATCCGGTCGATTTCCCCTCAGATGAGGCCTATAACCGGGCTGGCAAGGCCACAGATGTGTTGGACAATGCCCTGGTGGTGAGGAGCCTGGCAGAGGCAATCAGTGATTGCCAGTGGGTGGTGGCGACCAGTGCTCGGGATCGCAGTATTCGTTTGCCGGCGTTCAGTGCCGAGACTTGTGGCAAGCAGGCGGTTGTTGAGCAGGCGTCAGCACCGGTCGCTATTGTCTTTGGTCGGGAGCGTATGGGGCTGCATAACGATGATATTCAGCAGTGTCATGCTCAGGTGAATATTGATGCCAACCCGGAGTACCCGGTGTTGAACCTCAGCCAGGCGGTGCAGTTGATCAGTTATGAGATTTTCAAAGCGAATCAAACCACGCCACCTGCTTCAAGGGAAGAGGAAGCCTATCCGTTGCAGGAGGATCTGGAGCGGTTTTATCAGCATCTGGATGAGGCGTTACACAGCATTGGCTTTTTGAAGCCGGCTCAACCAGGCCAGACGATGGATCATTTGCGCGCCCTGTTCAGGCGCGCTCGACCAAGCAGCAAGGAGTTGAAGCTGCTCAGGGGTGTGCTCTCTGCCGCTGAGAGTGCGGCAAAGCCCGATTCTCGGTCAGATAAATGAGTGGGTTGATCACCAACCAACTGTAAACGGCGACTCCAATCGACAGACCAATCAGGGCGACCCAGTCAAAAACAGTGACCACCATGGACAGCTGTGAGCCGGTGATGGTTGGTGCCAGCAATAATGCAGCAACCCCTGTAACTGCGGCCAGCAACCAGCTCAGGCCCTGGCGGGCATTGCTGATGCGATAGCCTTTTAGCCACCCAGCCAGTTGTGCGACCAGGAGCACGACCAGAGCGAGAACGATCAGCCAAAGCAATGGCTGCACGGTGTACCAGATGACCGTCAAGATACCTGTCAGACTCATGAATGCTCCTCCTCAAATCTTGCCATCAAGCATGGCGTAGTAAGCTGGCTGCAACATCCGGTCTTTCATGATCCAGACGGCCCAGGATTCTTCTTTCGGGTCAATGAACGGAAAGGACGGCAGCAGCACACCGCCGTAGCCGAACTCGACCAGCATGGCCTTGCCGATGCCGGTAATCAGCGGGCAGGATGTGTAACCGTTGTGTTGTGCCTGGGGTGCCTGCCCTTGCATCACGGCCAACAAGTTTTCTTCGACTACCGGTACCTGCATTTTGACACTGGCGGCGGTTTTGTTGACCGGCGCGCCGATGACATCGCCCAGGCCAAACACTTCAGGGTAACGACGATGCTGCATGGTGTGTTGGTCTACTTCCAGCCAGTTGCCTGCGAAGGGGCCTTCCCACCAGACCAGATCACTATCGCGCAAGGCGTCAGGGGCGCTCATGGGCGGTACAACGTGCAGAAACCCGTAGTCCTGAGTAACGAGGGTCCCGTCCGTTTGCTGGAAAGTGGCTTTTCGATTCGGTCCATCCACTGCAACCAGCCTATGGAAGTCGTGGCGGATGACGCCCTGTGACTGCCAGCGTTCCTTGACGAAGGTATTGTAATAATCAATACCAAAGACCCGATCACCCGGAACGTAAAAGTGCACATCGAAGCGATCTCTATCTGGCCGGGCTTCCAGTCTGGAAAGGGTTGTGAAGCACATTTTCAATGGTGCGCCAGCACACTTGATTGGAGTCGGCGCCAGGGTGAAAACGCCAGCGCCTTCGCCTCTTTGCATCCACTGCTCGATCATCTGGTTGGTTTTAACGGCGTGCTCCGGGGTGTCGTAGACACAGCCAATGCCATTGCTGCCGATTTCATTCGCAGAAAAACCTTCAATCTCGTCATAATTGACTTGCAGACCCGTTGCCACAACCAGAAAGTCATAGCTGAGCACTTCGCCAGTAGAAAGCCTGACTTGCTTCAAATCGGGTTCGAACGCTTCTGCATAGGCCTGTTTCCAGTCGACCGTCGACGGCAACCAGTTCTGGGTGGTACTGTTCAATTTGGACGATGCCCAGAGTCCGGAAGCAACCAGAGTCAGGCCTGGCTGATAAACATGCCTGGCGCCCCCATCCACAATGGTGATCCGGGCATTGGGCAGTCGCTGCACTAATCGATTAGCCAGGGATATACCACCGGCACCAGCACCGACTATAACGATATGCCCACGAGCATTTACGGTACGCGCCAGGCCCTTGGCGGGGGCCATGGCTGCAACTGCACCTGCGGCCATACCCAGCTTAACCAAATCACGTCGGCTGACCTGCCCGACTCCTGCTTTGCTTCCAGTTTTAGTCATAAAGCCACCTTCACTGCGTTCGATATAACATTAGAATATTCTAATGCATATATTATTCTATTTGAATATGACTTTAGTCTTGTTATCGGACAGGCTTAGTGATTTACATCAAGAAACCTGTCGAAATCATGAAAAGGGAGAGATCAGAAAAACAGGAAAGGTTAAAAATCGGCCAAAAGCGCAGGAGTATCTCCAATGTAGAGGACCAGTTGTTGATCTTCCGTCAAGCTGAAGCGGCTGACTTGCGCCAACACAGCCAGGAAAGACTGCTCCCACTCCATCACCTCACGAGCACAGCCCATTCGGGTGGTGGCCAGGTTGCCAATATCGAGCCCTTCACCGCTTAGCCGAACAGCGCCAAAGTATCGATTACAGGCCGACCTGCCAGACAAGCGCCGGTCTTCGCTAAAAAACATCGACAATTCGATGTTTTCAGGGATCTCCTGCTCATGCAGGCTGGTTACCCGCCATTGCGGCCCCTGCAACAGATCGTAAGGTTTGCCACCGCAGCCCTGTAAAATCTGCCCCTCATGACTCAACCGAACCCTGTATGGATAAGGCATTCCCGTCATACTGTCCTGACACAGGCTGGCTTCGACAGTCAATTGCTCCTGGTCTGAACCAAAATGGAGCAGAGCGTCTTCTGTTCTGCCTTCAAAGTTTCGTTCAACAATGAGGCCCTCTTGCTCCTGGTTGAACCCAAGCCGGCTCAACACGACGCGATCCTCTTCCAGCTTGAGGTGCCAGAATGGCTCATTGCCCCTGGCGTCAAGGAAGAACGGTACGGAACCAGCGATGGTGCATTCGGGCCATGAAACACCGTTCACCACAAGGCGGGCAAGGGGCCCCTGCTGCCAGAACTCAGACTCGGTCTCCTGGCTCTGATAGCGCACACCAGACTCGTCGACGACTGCCGTCATCGCAATGGTTCGATCACCCAGTTCCAGCACAGCACCCTTACCCTCTACCTTTAACTGAGCCGTCATCAAGCCGCAGCGGTATTGGCTACTCATCGGTTCGGGATCCAGCAGCGCTTCTTTCGGCACACTTTGGCACGCACTCAGCACCAGTGCGGACAGGAGTATCAACACCCTGTAATGAATGATCATTCTTTCCAGCTTCCTCTCAGAATGTCCAGGACCAATATCGCAAACGCAATAACCAGCGTTCAATCGCGCTGGATTCAGCACGCTCTTCCATGACCCTGGATAATAGTTCGGGACGATCGGTAATGATACCATCAACACCAATATCCAGAAGGCGAGCCATGTCACGCGCGTCATTCACAGTCCACAAATGCACTTCATAACCGTGGGAACGCCATAGCCTCACATTTTGCGGTGTTGCCAGTGCATCTCGCATAGCCAGAATGTCGACCGGCAAGCTGGCCAGTGAACCCACAGAGCTATGGACCAACATTGAAAGCCTCAGATCAGGAGCCAATTGACGGGCCTGCTGGAGGGCGCTCAGTTCCAGGGCGGCAAGAATGGTCTGGTCGATCATCTCCAGCGCTTCGAGCTCTGCGATCACATCAGCAACCAGATCCGGCGCACCAGGCTGTTGCTTGATTTCGAGGTAAAGCCCGGCTCGACCTCTAATACGCTCAACAGCCTCAGCCAGGGTGGGCACCTGCTCTCCTGCAAATTCCGCACTGAACCAGCTACCGACATCCATCTCTCTCAGTTCCTCATAGTCAACCTGCCAGATGGTTCGAGGATCGGCAGCCACCCGACGCAGGTCTCGATCATGTAATAAAACCAGTACGCCATCGCGCGTGCGCCGAACATCCAGCTCCACATAGTCGGCTCCTTCTGCAATAGCTGCATCAATGGCTGACAAAGTATTTTCCGGCGCATTGAAGGGGCTGCCTCGGTGGGCAATGTTGTCGGTCCTGTCCAACTGATCAAACACTTGAAGAGCAAAGGCTACTTGACCCAGAGCCACCACAACCACCAGAAACTCAATACCAAAAGCCAGGGTTCCACCATGGCGAGGTCTTGTTTCAGTCGTTTGCAGCAGGGGTTTTTGCCGACACTGGCGATACAGCTTGGCAATCAACAGGCTGTTGGTGCTTACCCCGATAAAGCCCACCAGCCAACCTGTTACCGCGAATCCGACAATCAGCAATGCCATCATGCTGAGCACTATGGCGGAGTCACTCGGCAAGGGGGCAATGAAGACAGCCGCGGACCAGGAGAACAATGTCGATAACAAAAAAGGGGCCAGGGTCACCAGAACGGCAACAGACAGCACCAGCAACGCCATGGTCAACCTCACCCCTTTGGTGCTGCGCGCACTGCTGTGCAAGGCCTGCCAGGGCTGGTAGTTCTCGAATACGACAAAGGGCATGGCCAGAAGCCAGCGTACATAGAGACTGCCGTTCAACAGTATTAAACCAGCCGCAATCAGTAGCGCCAGCCCGAGAAAGCGCCAGTATTCGGCTGGTTTGGCCAGCAGCACGTAATAGATATCGAAGTCACCGAGGATGCGCTCAAAGCCAAGTGCCAGCAGCCACAGCAAGGGGCTGGCCAATAACAGATGCGCAATCACCTGAATCAGAGCCAGTACCAACAAGCTTGGCAGTTTTCGAGCCACCAGGGTCAGTGCCTGCAGCACAGTGGGGTATTGGCGGTCTGAGTCTGGCGTGATCAACGCCATCATGCCGGCGTGTTGCACAAACACCAGCATGGCCGCCAGGGAAGCTGCACTGATGACCCAGAGCGCACCCAGAGGAGTGGCAGCAAGGCGGATAAGGTCGATGTTGCCGACCATGGTCTCGCCGGTCAGAGACAGCATCGCCGTCAACGACCAACCAATGGCGGGCACCAGAACGGCCGCGAGCAGGAGGCTGGTGTAGAGGTAATAGGCCATCAGTGGTCGCCAGTGGTGGCGAACACTGATGGAGATCAGGCGAAGGTAACGGGATAGTGAACGCATGGATTGCAGTCTAGGCATTCACTTCAGCGGAAGCAATCCATTGATTTCACTACCGTTCAGACCAGCTTGCCTTTTTTGAAGAGCTCTTCGAAGCAGTAATTCGTGGCTTCAACAAAGCCTTCCACTGAACCGCAATCAAAACGTGTGCCCTTGAAACGATAGGCCATGACGACACCATCCTGTGCTTGCTGCATCAAGGCATCAGTCAACTGGATTTCGTCGTTCTTGCCCGGCGGAGTAACACGCAGAATGTCGAAGATATCGGGTGTCAGAATATAGCGACCTATAACAGCGAGGTTGCTGGGCGCATCTTCTTTCTTAGGTTTTTCCACCATGCTCTTGACCCGATACAGGCCATCCTTCATGGCTTCACCATCGATGACACCATACTTGTGGATCTCGTCTTCCGGTACTTCCATGACTGCAACAATGGAGCAACGAAACTGCTTGTAGATCTTCACCATTTGCCCGAGCACGTTTTCCAGGCCTTCGTCCGGGATGCACAAATCGTCCGCCAGGACGACACCAAAGGGCTCATTGCCGGTCAAGGTCTCGCCCGCCAGAATGGCATGGCCAAGGCCTTTCATTTCTTTCTGACGAGTAAAAGAGAAAATGCCTTCGCTCATCACATGGCGAATGGACTCAAGGTACTGCTCTTTGTTTGAGCCGCTGATCTGGTGCTCCAACTCATAGGAAATATCAAAGTGATCCGCGATGGCGCGCTTACCTCGGCCAGTCACAAAACCAATTTGATTCAAGCCTGCTTCAATGGATTCCTCGACCCCATATTGCACAAGGGGCTTGTTAACAATGGGCAGCATTTCCTTGGGTAGAGCCTTGGTTGCTGGCAAGAAGCGAGTACCGTAACCCCCGACGGGGAATAAACATTTACGAATCATCTTTCATCCTCTGCTGACTGAGTCCTGTCATACCTTGCAATTCTTTGACCAGAGTCCATTTTGGCGCGTTGTTTGCCAAGCATTTAACCGAGACTGGTCCTTACACAAGCGCCGGTTCCGGGTTTATCAGGTTGTTACCCAAGACCGGGATGCTCACTCGCTGCCATTGTGCACCAAGTCCGAGCAGGGCACCATGGCAGTGCAAGGTATCGCACCATTTTAGACCCGATGATGTGTATATCTGTGACGATCGACCGGGCCAGGCAAGTGATCACTTGATCAGATCATAATACTCTTGATGGAGCCTTTTATGACAGACCTTGAGCAACGGCTAGAACAGTTGCGGCATTCAGCTCAAACCCGGCTGGGCTTCCTGTATGGGCCGGACAAGGCTGAAGCACTCACCCAGCGCCTTATGAGTCTGGTAGAGCGGTATCGTTCGCCGATCTACCATCACAGCCAGGATACGCACTGGCAGGCCAGCGACACCCTGCTGATCACCTATGGCGATGCCATTCGGCACAGAGATGAACCTGGCTTGCTGCAACTGGAACGCTTTATCGAAGAGTACTTTCGGGACTGCATCACCAATATCCACCTGCTGCCGTTCTGCCCTTACAGTTCGGATGATGGCTTCTCGGTCATCGATTTCAAGCAGGTACGCGAGGCAGTCGGGAATTGGGATCATATTGACGCCCTGGCACGCCGCTTCGGGTTGATGTTTGACCTGGTGCTGAACCACTGCTCACGCGAAAACCTCTGGTTTATCGATTACATTCAGAACCAGGAGCCCGGTTGTAACTTTTTTGTCGAACTGGACCCGGCAACCGACACCAGTTCGGTCACTCGACCGCGCAACTCCCCCTTGCTGGCCCCAATCAACACTCGTCGCGGCACCCGCCATGTCTGGGCAACCTTCAGTGAGGATCAGATCGACTTCAACTACAGCAACCCCGATGTGCTGATGGCGATGATGGACATCTTTCTGTTTTATCTATCCAAGGGCGCTCGTCTGGTACGACTGGATGCAGTGGCCTTTCTCTGGAAGGAACTGGGGACCTCCTGCATCCACTTGCCGCAGACCCACGAAATCGTCAAGTTAATGCGCGACCTGGTCGACGCCATAGCCCCCTGGGTGATACTGGTAACAGAAACCAATGTGCCCCACGAAGAAAACCTCTCCTATTTCGGTGAGGGTGATGAAGCCTCCATGGTGTATCAGTTTGCCCTGCCCCCTCTGGTACTTTACACCTTGAACCGAGGCAATGCCGACCTGCTCAGCAACTGGGCCATGACCCTGGCCCCACCGCCACCGAACTGCACCTATCTGAACTTCACCGCCAGTCACGATGGTATCGGTTTGCGTTCCCTGGAGAGAATCCTGCCCCAATACGAACTGCAAAGCCTGCTTGACTGCATGCACCAATTCGGCGGCTATGTCAGCATGAAAACCGGGGCCGATGGCAAGGACAGCCCCTATGAAATCAACATCAGTTACTTCGACGCCCTGCGCGGCACCCGCACCGGCGCCGATCAATGGCAGATCGAACGCTTTATCTGCTCGCAGACTCTGATGATGAGCCTTCAGGGTCTGCCGGCTTTCTACCTGCAATCCCTGATCGCTTCACCCAACGACCTGGCCGGCGTCGAGCGCACCGGCCGACTGCGCTCGATCAATCGTCGGATCTGGGAGTGGCAGGAACTCAGCGAAATCATGTCAGACGAGCGTCACCCGGCCTTCCTGGTCAGCCGAGAACTGGCGCGACGCATTCAATTGCGTGGCCAACACTCGGCCTTTCACCCCAATGCCGGCCAAAGAGTCATCGACCTCGACCCGGCCTTTTTCATCGTCCGTCGAGATGGCGCCCAGGGCCGGATTTACGCCCTGTTCAACGTCACCTCCACCAACCGCACCTTGTCCCTCAGCCGCTTCATGCCCTCCAGCGGGCCGCAGCGCTACCGGGACATTCTCAGTGACGAAGTAATAGAGGCCAATCAGGAACTGACGCTGGCGCCTTACCATTGTGCCTGGCTTTCCGTAGAGGACTAAGTTAGACCAACATTCAGAGTGCTAGCGCCGGATGCCGGGTAGGCCTATCCGGGGATGTCGGCAGCCTGGCAGTTTTTTGCTCCTGCAAAAACTGCACTTCCGCCATCCATGGCGGTCGGATACTGCCGCCAAGCCCCCAGGGATGGGTGCACGGCGACCCCGGATAGGCCTGCCCGGCAGCCGGTGCGGGTTCTGTCACTGCAACAGTTTTCGAGCCTCGAGCTCCAGGTAAATAAAAAACCCTCTCTGCGTAAAAATGCGGGGGGAGTTGCAGAGAGGGGATGGGACAAAAGATTGGGCGGTTTCCCGCCCGGTTTTACATCAGAATAAAGACGATACTCAGGGCCGTCAGCGCGCCCAAAAAGCCGTTGAACAGACGCCGCTTTGCCGGGTCCTGCAACCAGCGACGCAGTTGAGCACCGGCAACGGCCCAGACGATGCTGCACGGATAGGTCATCACCGCGAAAGCAAAGGCCACGGCCAGAGCGCTCGGCCAGTAGGCGTCTCCTGGCAGGCTGAAAGCCGCAATGCCAGTAATCGCCATGGCCCAGGCCTTGGGGTTGATCACCTGAAACAGTGCCGCTTGCCACCACTTGAACGGCTCGGGCTTGTGCCCGGTCGATTTCACCTCACCCGCCGTCGCAATCTTCCAGGCCAGCCAAAGCAAATAGATCGACCCCAGAATCTTCAGCGCCCAGTGCAATTGCGGAATGGCCAGCAATATGGCGCCGATGCCGCTGGCAACGGCGAGGTTAAGCGTCAAAAAGCCGATCATGATGCCGTTGATGTGCGGCAAGGTGCGGCGTACACCGAAATTCATACCGGAGGCAGTCACCATCAGCACGTTAGGCCCGGGAGTGATGGTCGTGCTGATGGTGTACAGCAACACTGGCAATAAAAAACTGAGCGTCAGTATGTCCATCAGTCCACCAGTTCAACATTGATCCGTTTATTCTGTTTGCCCTTGCTCTTGATGCTGGGAATGCGCACCTCGCCAATCTCGCTGATATTGGCAACATGCGTGCCCCCACAGGGCTGATAGTCCAGACCCTCAACCCGCACCATGCGAATGGCACCCTTGCCGCGCGGTGGCTGAACACTCATGGTGCGCACCAGGTCGGGCTGCTCGTCCAGAATGGATTCCGGCAACCACTCAGAGGTTACTTCCGCTCCATTGGCGATGAGCGCATTGAGCCGAGCTTCGAGCTCCAGCTTGTCGACGGCCTCTGTCAGGTCGAATTCGGCGCGGCTCTGTTGGGCACCAACGTTGCCCCCGGTTACCGGATCCTTGATCAGGTGACACAGAAGGTGCAGGCAGGTGTGCATGCGCATATGGCGGTGACGACGCGCCCAGTCCAGTTCCAGTTGCACCTCGTCGCCCACAGCCAATGCCAGTGGTTCGGCCAGGTGATGCTCTATATGGTGTCGGTCCGCGCTGTAACGGGTATCGACCACTTCCTGACTGCTGCCTGCCCAGGTAAGGGTCCCAGTATCGCCCGGCTGACCGCCGCCGTTGGGGTAAAACAGGGTATCGGCCAGCACCACACGATGCTCCTCCACTGCCACAACGGTTGTCGTCAGAGTTGTCTGATAGGGGTCGTGATAGAAGCGTGGTGCCATGACAGTTTCCTTGTTAAAAATCGATACAATCAACGGGATCTGAGTGCGAGCTGAAAATTGTCCTAAATAATTTTGGACAATCGTCGTTATTTGCAGTGTAATAATTTGACAATTCTCTGCAAGCGTTACTTTGTCACCATGACAATATTGACTCTCGATGGCTTCAAAGGCCCCAAATACAAGGCTCTGGCAAACCGCATTGAACAGGCGGTTCAGAACGGCGAACTGCGCCCTGGTGATCGGCTGCCAACGCATCGGCAACTGGCGGAAGACCTCGGCATTACCGTCGGCACGGTCACCCGCGCCTACGCCGAGGCGGAACGGCGACGCCTGGTCGAAGCCCGCGTTGGCAGTGGCACCTTTATACGCGGCAATCGCCTGCCCAGTCACATGTTTCAGGTCAGTGATTCTACCGTCGATAACGGCATCGACCTGGGTTTCAGTGTCGCTCTGGAGCTCGATCAGGCCGAACAATTGAAACACAGCCTGGCCAAACTTCAGGACTCCAGCATCCTGCCCCACCTGCTGCGCTATCAATCGGAATTCGGCCTGTCGCATCATCGTGAAGCGGGGCAGCAATGGCTGGAAAAAACCGGGCTTGGCCGCTTTGAGCAGGATGACCTCTTCGTCACCCTGGGCGGTCAGCACGGCTTTTTTGTTGCGTTATTGGCTCTATTACAGCCTGGCGATGGTCTGGCCTGTGAGGGGCTGACGTATCCTGGTCTGGTCGGGGCGGCAACGCAGCAAAACCTGCGCCTGATGCCCCTGCAGTTCGACCGGGAGGGGATGCTGCCCGAAGCTCTGGAAACTCAGTGCCTGCGCTCCCCGCCCCGCGCGCTCTACCTGATGACGCGCATGCACAACCCTACCGGCGGTGCCATGTCCGCCGAGCGCATCGACCAGTTGGCGTTCCTCTGTCGTCAATACCGCATCATGGTCGTCGAAGACGATGTTCAGGGCTGCCTGGGCGATGTCGAAAACCCTTCATTCTCGCTGCGCCACCCGGACATCACCGTCACCATCGCCAGCCTGTCGAAGGCTCTCTGTGGCGGCCTGCACGTCGGCTTTCTGCGCGCACCAGAGCCCTGGGTTGCTGCCGTTGGTGCCGCTTTCCGAGCCACCTGTTGGATGGCCATTCCGCTGACCACAGAAATTGCCTGCCAATGGCTGGACAACGGCTACGCCGATCGATTGATGGCAACACAGCGTGCTGAATTGGCCTGGCGACAGAATGCCGTCAGTGAACGACTGAGCGCCATTGGCCTGGAACACAGCTTTGGCGGCTTCAATATCTGGATCAACTTGCCGCCCCCCTGGCGCGCCGTAAACCTGGTGCAACACGCCGAGCAGCACAACATCCGTATCAAACCAGCCGAGGTCTTTGCGGCGGGTCAGTATGCCGCGCCCCAGGCCGTGCGCCTCTGTATTGGCGGGCGGGTGCAGCGAGAAACTCTGATGTCGGCCGTAGCAACCCTGACGCAATTGCTCAGCGGCAGCGACTACACACGCGAATACTGCACGGATATTTAACTGACTATGGACAACACAGCCCGCAACGGTGCCCTATACGCACTGACTGCCTATAGCCTCTGGGCGGTGGCGCCCATCTATTTCAAGGTCATGCAGGCGGTACCGGCTATCGAGATTCTGGCTAACCGCGTCATCTGGAGCTTTCTGCTCACCCTGGGCATGGTGCTGCTGATGAAGAAACGCCACGTTCTGATCAGCACCCTCAAATCATCTCGAGCGCGTTGGGCCTTGCTGGCATCAACCCTGCTGATTGGCTTCAATTGGGGGCTCTTCATCTGGGCCGTTAACGCCAACTTTATGCTCAGCGCCAGCCTTGGTTATTACATCAACCCGCTGATCAACATTCTGTTTGGCATGATTTTTTTCAAGGACAAACTGGGCAAGGTACGCACTCTGGCGGCCGGACTGTGTCTGATCGCCGTCCTGTTTGAGGTCATTCAGTTTGGCCGCCTGCCGTGGATCGCCCTGATGCTGGCCACCAGTTTTGCCCTCTACGGCCTGGTTCGGAAAAAGCTCGGCGTCGACAGCTTCACCGGTATGACCCTTGAAACCGGCCTGCTGTTGCCTGTTGCAGCGGTGTACCTCTGGTTCAGCACCAGCCCGACCAGCAGCCATTTTGACAACAGCCTGACCATCAACCTGCTGCTGTTTGCAGCCGGGCCAATCACCATGGTGCCACTGATGTGCTTTGCCGCTGCGGCCAATCGGATCAGCCTGACCGCCCTGGGCTTCTTCCAATACATTGCACCCAGCGGAATGTTTCTGCTGGCGGTCTTTGTGTACGGCGAAACCCTGACCACCGCCAAGCTGATTACCTTCGCATTGATCTGGACGGCCCTGGCCATTTTATCGATCGATTCGCTGAATAACCTGCGGCGGCGCAAACCAGACCCTGCGCCCCTGGTCACACCGGCCAAATAATCAGACGATAAAGCGCTGCCACCAGTCGAGCAAAAACAACGCAGCCAACAGTACAAAAATAGCCCCGGCACTGCGATCAATCCAATGGCGCTTGTGCAAGAAGCGCTGTCGAAGGCGCTCGGTGGCCAATAGCACCCCGACCAGAGCAAACCAGGCTGTGGTCACTATCAACACATACACCAGAATGAACACCTGGGCCAGAATGCTGAACCCATCAATGAGTTGCAGCAAGATGGCCGAGAAGAACAACAAGGCCTTGGGGTTAAGAACATTGGTCAAAAAGCCCCGCCAGAAATCCCCTCTATCAGCCTGGTCCTGCTCAAGCACGACCATTCGAGTATCCGCTTTCGCCGTTAAACCGCCCCAACCCAGGTACAGCAAGTAAGCAATACCAACCAATGGCAAGGTCGTCGCCAACAAGGGAGAGGCCTGCACCAGTACACTGACGCCCAACAGCGCAATCAACGTATGCAAACCAACCCCACAACCAATGCCCAGAGCATTAAGCAAGCTGGCCTTGCGGCCTCTTGTGAGCGCCGAACGCACTACCAGAGCAAAATCCGGCCCCGGGCTGATCACAGCGGCGGTATAAACAACTAAAAAAGGCCACACAGTTTCTGATCTCCTGGTTTATAACGACAGCGCTTTACGAGTTGTATTGCTGTCTTTATCTATTTGCCGGTGGTGCCATTGCCAGCAGAGGCACCCCGGTACTTGAATTCCTATCTGTCATAAAGACGCGGGTTGTTATCACCCGATCATCCCGTATAATGCGCGGCCCTGACAAGCCATTGACAGTAGATAACCCAAGTGATTGTTACGCCGCCATAGCGCACCGCTCTGATTTCCGCTTTCGGAATCCCGCCCAAAGGCAATCCCCCTTTACGACAAGAAGATTGCTCTGGAATCGCTGAGCCCTGCCGGGTTCACAAAGCTTTCGCACGCGCATCATAGACTGACTCTAACACTGATAAACAGGTTCACCCCCCTAAATGATTGAACAGTATCGCAAAGAATGGTTTGGCAACATCCGTGGCGACCTGATCGCTGGCCTTGTCGTCGCCTTGGCCCTGATCCCCGAGGCCATCGCCTTTTCCATTATCGCTGGCGTCGACCCGAAAGTCGGCCTCTATGCCTCCTTCAGTATGGCCGTCATCATTGCCTTTACCGGCGGTCGCCCGGGCATGATCTCAGCCGCTACCGGCGCCATGGCACTGCTGATGGTCACCCTGGTGCGTGAACACGGCCTTGAATACCTGCTCGCCGCCACCCTCCTGACCGGTGTGCTGCAGATTGGCGCAGGTTACCTCAAACTCGGCAGTTTGATGCGCTTTGTATCCCGCTCTGTCGTTACCGGCTTCGTCAACGCCCTGGCCATTCTCATCTTCCTCGCCCAATTGCCAGAGTTGACCAACGTCACCTGGCCGGTGTACGCCATGACAGCTCTGGGTCTCGGCATCATCTACCTCTTTCCGTTGATACCTTTCATCGGCAAGCTGATTCCATAACCCCGGTCTGCATTGTCGGATTGACCGTCATTGCTGTTCTGATGGGGCTGGATATCCGCACCGTGGGTGACATGGGCGACCTGCCCGATACCCTGCCAGTTTTCCTCTGGCCAGATGTGCCTTTGAACTTTGAAACCCTGATGATCATTCTGCCTTACTCAGCCGCTCTGGCAGTAGTTGGCTTGTTGGAATCCCTGATGACGGCGACCATTGTCGACGATCTGACCGACACCAAAAGTGATCGCAACCGCGAGTGCAAAGGCCAGGGCATTGCCAACATTGGCACCGGCCTGATCGGCGGCATGGCCTCCTGCGCCATGATTGGTCAATCAATCATTAACATCAAATCCGGCGGACGTGGCCGCTTGTCCACCTTTGCTGCGGGTGTCTTTCTGCTGGTTATGATCGTGTTTATCGGTGACCTGCTCAAGCAGATCCCCATGGCCGCTCTGGTGGCGGTGATGATCATGGTGTCCATTGGTACGTTCTCGTGGGATTCACTGCGCAACTTGAAGAAGCATCCTCTGTCGACCAACATCGTTATGCTGGCAACGGTCATCGTCGTTGTGTTCACCCATAACCTGGCCATTGGCGTGCTGGTCGGCGTACTTCTGGCGGCCCTCTTCTTCGCCAACAAGATTGGTCGCTTCATGATCGTGAAAAAGCCGCAAACGTATGAAGGCAAGCGCGTCTACAAGGTTATCGGTCAAGTTTTCTTTGCATCTTCCGAGCAGTTTCTGGCCTCCTTCGACTTTAAAGAAGCCGTTGACCATGTCACCATCGACCTCTCTGAAGCCCACTTCTGGGACATTACCGCCGTGTCGGTGCTGGACAAGGCGGTGATCAAATTCCGCCGTGAAGGCTCCGAGGTCGACATCATTGGCATGAACAACGCCAGTGCGACCATCATCGACCGCTTTGGCGTGCACGACAAACCCGAAGAAGTTGAAAAAATGATGGCTGGACACTAAGGAAAACAACAATGACACAGATTCTCGCCTGTATAGATGGCTCCATACTCTCCACCGCCGTCTGTGACGCCGGTGCCTGGGCCAGCAACCGACTCAACGCCCCACTTTTATTGCTGCATGCTCTGGAAAAGACAGAGTCACCCGAAGGCAACTTTTCGGGCAATATTGGCCTTGGCAGCCGCGAAGCCTTGCTGGAAGAACTCACGGCTCTGGATGAGCAGCGCAGTAAAGTAGCATTGGAACATGGCAAGCAGATGCTTGAGCAGGCTGAAGCACGAGCCAAGGAAGATGGCGCCGTCGATATCAAACGCATGCAACGCCACGGCAACCTGGTCGAGACACTGATCGAGCTGGAAGAAAGCACCCGACTCTATGTCATGGGCCGAAGCGGTGAAACGCACGAGAACATTGCTCACTCTATTGGCTCTCACCTCGAAAGCATTGTTCGCGCCGTACACAGACCCATTCTGATCGCCTTGCCTGAGTTCAGTGCACCGGAATCCTTTATGGTCGCTTACGATGGCAGTGAGTCGGTCGAAAACGCCCTGGGCCGCATTGCCGACAGCCCTTTGCTACAAGGCCTGCCCTGCCACCTGGTCATGGTTGGCGACGCCAGTGCCGAGCGCAAGCAACAGATGCAAAGCGCGGCAGAGCGCCTCGACACAGCAGGCTACGAGGTAACCCAGAGTTTTCTCGAGGGCGACGTTCAATCCAGCCTGCAAGGCTACCAGCAGAGAAACCAGATTGATTTGATGGTCATGGGCGCCTATGGGCATTCCCGCATTCGCCAGTTCTTTGTTGGCAGTACCACGCGCAAAATGATCGGTCAGAGCGATATTCCCTTGCTGGTGCTCCGCTGAAGCAAGACTCACGCGATGCAACCCCAGATTGCATCGCTACCTTCCCCTTGTCGCTGCCAGTAAAAAGCATGGCACGCGCCTGTTACCAGCTTCCCTGAGTCCTCTATACACTGCCTCCGCCTGTCGCCTTGGCGACATACCCAATTCCAGCGGAGATCGACATGAACACTGAGCTTTTTTTCAGCAGCCTGTGGCAAGACTACATCAACATGACCCCTCAGGCAGAAGCGATCCACAACGCTCTGACCCAACGTGGTGAAAGCGTCCAGAACGATCACGTTGCCTTCCGTACCTTCAACAGGGGCCCGATTCGGCTCGAATGCCTGGAGCCCTTTATTCTCGAAATGGGTTACGAGCGCTTCGAACCTTATCACTTCTCTGGCAAGAAGCTGGATGCCTGGGGTTATATCCACCCGGATGCCAACAAACCACGCATCTTTCTTAGCGAACTGCGTGTTGAAGAACTCAGCGACCAGGCACAGTCCATCATTCAGAAATTGATCGACCAGATCGACGCCAAAGACATCGCTGACGCCAGCATCTTCTGGCGCGGAACACTGTGGGCAACACCTTCCTGGGAAGACTATCAGGTGCTGGCAGAAGAAAGTGAATACGCCGCCTGGCTGAGCGTAATCGGCTTGCGTTGCAACCACTTCACCATCAACGTCAATGCGCTGAACAGCATCAATGGCATCGAAGCGATGAACCTGCTGGTGGAGGACCTGGGCTACACCATCAACAGCAGTGGCGGACGGGTCAAGGGTTCGCCTGCCGTATTGCTGGAACAGGCGTCAACCAAAGCCAGCGTGCAAGCATTCACCTTTGCCGATGGCCAACAGCACGACGTCACCACCTGCTATTACGAGTTTGCCAAACGTTACTTCGACGACAACGGCAAACTCTACCAGGGCTTCGTGGCCGCCAGTGCCGACAAAATTTTTGAATCAACGGATATGCGCCCCGCCATGGCGTGATAGGATTCGGGTTCCGTTACAGAGCGTTCAGTACTGGAGCCCTAATGCACGCCGTTTTTCCCAACACCCTGGTATGGCTCGACATCCCGGTTCGCGACCTGGATCGGGCCATTGCCTTTTATCAGTCCGTTCTCAATTTCCCGATCCGGGATATGCGACCCGATCAAAGCATGGCGGTTATCGTTCAACCCCAAGGTGGCGTTTCCTGCTCCTTGATGCTGACCGAGGGTGACAGCGCCGAAGGTAATTTCCCTCTACCCTATTTCAATTGCCAGCGACGTCTGGAGCAAGCCGTCAGCCAGGTAATACCCAGGGGTGGCTCGATTCTGCAAGATATTCATCCGCTGACACCCTTTGGTTACCGAGCCGTCGTTACCGATTCAGAAGGCAACCGCATCGCCCTGCATAGCCCGGAGGCCCCCTGATGTGCCTGGTCGTACTGCGCTGGCAGCCGAACAGTGACTACCCCCTGCTGCTGGTCGCCAACAGAGATGAATTCCGCGAACGCCCCGCCGAACCCATGCACTGGTGGGCTTCCCAAGAGCGCCCCATTCTGGCGGGCAAAGACCTGAAAGCCGGAGGCACCTGGCTGGCATTCAACGATTCAGGCCACTTCGCCCTGTTGACCAACATTCGGCCAGGCTATGTCGGCACCCAGGGCAAGCTCAGCCGAGGTGAGTTGCCACTGGCCTTTACCCGACAGCGCATCAGCATCGAAGCCTTTCACCAAAGCCTGGTGCCCAACCTGGCCGATTACGGCGGCTTCAACCTGCTGCTCGGCGATGGCCAGCGCCTGTTCTGGTTCAGCTCAGACCACCCGGAAGGGCAATGGCTGCAACCGGGGATTCACAGCCTCAGCAATCACGATCTCGATACCAACTGGCCCAAGACGGTGCTGGCCGAGCAACAAATGCAAAGGCATGCCTATCAATTGGAACAGGAACTGGATGCCCCCATCCTGACCGACACTCGCGAAGCCGCTCCAGAAAATTTGCCCGCAACCGGTGTAGCGCAGGAAGTCGAACGGATGCTCTCGGCGCAAACCATCCTCGCCGATCACTACGGCACGCGCTGCCGCACCCTGGTTCGGCAGCGGCACGGGGGTCTGTTTTGTGTGGGGGGAGTTGAATTGTGCATTCAAGGGGCA
>JAIUML010000026.1 GCA_022565595.1 Saccharospirillum sp.
AATCCCCCCCCCCCCAATCGAGAGCATTCTTTTGAATCTTTCTGAGTGACAATTTTTTATGCCGATGTGGCGGTGGATGATTCTGCTGTTAACAACGCTGTCATGGCTGGTTGTTGAATGATTTTATGGCGGCAGTAATGGCAGATTATGGCCGTTCTGCTGAATGGGTATGTAGTCGTGCGTTACTTTATCGCCTTTCCCAAAGGTGACGACTCGCGTTGAACGTGCAAGCGTTGATGTGCAGTCTGGTTGGGTGCCCTTTGGGCAGGCCCAACCATAAGTTTTTTTGAGGTGTGCCTTAGTTGTTTCTAATGGCGTTGCACAACGTTAGAATCTGCACAAAGCCTTCTACATTCCATGCCGATCGACCGATAAAAAGTCCGTCGATGTGATGTTGTTCGATTAAGTCGCAGGCGTTGTCGGGGTTGACGCTGCCACCATACAAGCAAGGCACGGTGTAACCGAGAGCCTCCTTCAGGACGGCTGAGATCTTCTTGTGACGGTCATTGGCGTATGCCGAAGAGGCTGGCCTGCCGTTTTCACCGATGGCCCAGACCGGCTCATAAGCGAACAGAATCTCGGGTTGGTGCTCCCTGGCATAGGCCAGACTGGGGTTGATGGCTGCCAATACCTGTGCAGACAATACCTCGTCGGCGCGATTATTATTAAGGTCGCTTTCGGTCTCACCGATGCAGACCAACGGTGTCAGGCCATGCTTCAGGGCAGACTGAACCTTCAGACCCACGGTTTCGTCTGTTTCTCCAAAATGCGTTCTACGCTCAGAATGCCCGATCTCGACCAGATCAACCAGACAATCCTTCAGCATGAGCGGCGAGACTTCACCGGTCCAGGCGCCCGCTTCGGCCCAGTGCATGTTTTGCGCACCAACCTTTACTGGTGTATTTGCCAATCGCTGTTTGACCTCCCGAATGTTGGTAAAAGAGGGGATGACGAATGGCGTTACTCTGTCAGAAAAGGCAACGGATGACAGCGCATCAGCGAACTGTACGGCCTCCGCCAGGGTTTTGTTCATCTTCCAACTGGTCCCGATCCACAGTGGTTTTTTCACTTGGCTAATCCTCCGCTATGTAGACCTTGACACCCATTTCACGTAATTCGCGAATGCGGTGGTAAGGCAATTCATTACTGACGACGACGCCATCGAACGCATCCAGTCTGAAAAAACGATGCAAGGCCGTTTTCCCGAATTTGTGATGGTCTACCATCAGATAACTGACCGCAGACGAAGCGACCATTTGGCGCTTGGTTGTCAGGATCTCCTGATCCTGATGATAGGCAATACCTGCTTCTATGGCTGAGGCTGAAACCAGTGCGACATCTGCCCTGAGGGCAGAAAGGGTGTTATGAGTCAGAACCCCAAAAAAGCCTTGATACTTCCTAGAGAAGCTTCCGCCCAGGGCGACCAGGTTAATTTCGGATTGGTCGGTGAGGGCGTTGATGATGGAAAGGTTGTTGGTGATCACGGTCAGGGGCTTTTTCTCGATCAGCCACGGCACAATGGTTTGCGAAGTCGTTCCGTCATCAATCATCACGCTGGTGCCGGGCTCGATGAACTGGGCCGCACGGCGCGTAATGCTGGCCTTTTCCTGAGCGGACAGTTGTGCCCGGTAACGGAAGTCGCTTTCAAACTGCCCGCTGGATTCGATAGAGGCACCGCCACGTAACTTGCGCAACAACCCGTCACTCTCCAGGAAGTCCAAGTCGCGGTGAATCGTCATTTTGGAGACGCTAAAACGCTCGGCTAGTTCATCCAGACTGGCAGAGCCTTGTGATATTAAAAACTCAACAATTTCAGCTCGACGGTCTTCAGGCTTCATGGCACATCTCTTTCCTGTTCATAGGTTAATATAACATTAATATGGTATAAATAACAAATAAATGATATTTTAAGGAAAATAATCACATAAAGAGCGAGGAGCCCTCATGACCAATCTTTCCCAATGCATTGCCACAGCCCAGAAAGATTTACCGCATTATCGGATGGCAAACTGTTTACGCAGCTTGGCGATTGATGCAGTTGAGAAAGCTCAGTCAGGACATCCGGGCGCCCCTATGGGATTGGCCGATGCGGCGACTGTTCTCTGGAGCAAGCATCTGAAGTTTGATTCACAGGCACCGGATTGGCCAGACCGAGATCGTTTTGTGCTTTCTAATGGTCACGCCTCAATGTTGCTCTACAGTGTGCTGTATTTGACCGGATACCCATCGATGACGCTGGACGACATCAAGGCCTTTCGTCAATGGGGTTCAAGCACGCCCGGCCATCCGGAATATGGTCATACCCCGGGCGTTGAGGTAACCACTGGTCCGTTAGGACAGGGGCTTGCCAGTGCCGTAGGTATGGCCATCGCCGAGCGCTCGCTTCAGGCCCGATTTGGCCAGGATTTGGTAGACCATCGAACCTGGGTTATCTGTGGAGACGGCTGTTTGATGGAGGGCATTAGTCAGGAAGCGATCTCCCTGGCAGGGCACCTCAAACTCGACAAACTGACCGTGTTGTACGACGACAATGGTATTTCTATCGACGGCTCTACCGATAAGGCCTTTACCGAGGATGTCGCGGGTCGTTTCGAGGCCTGTGGCTGGCATGTTATCAGCTGCGACGGTCACGACCATGAGGCGATAGACCGAGCAATAGTGGCGGCACGCCAGGAGACGGGGAAACCCAGTCTGGTCAAGCTGCGGACCCTGATTGGCTTTGGCTCACCCAACAAAAGTGGGCAGGAGTCCTCCCACGGGGCACCGCTGGGCAGTGATGAGCGACGCAAAACCCTGGACGCCCTGGGCTGGACTGTCGAACCCTTTGACATACCGGATACAGAGCGCCAGGCCTGGTTAAAAACCGCGCAAGGCGGTCAGCAAGCCCATCAAGAATGGGAAAAGCGTCTCGAAACTGCCGATGACGAGACTCGGGAGGCTTTTCTCAGGCAGACAGCGGGGCGGCTTCCCGAAACGGTGTCTGCAGCTGTTCAAGCAGCAAAGCAGTCGTTGATAGAACAACGCCCCACTCTGGCGACACGCAAGGCTAGCCAGATGGCGCTGTCACAATTGGCGGAGCAGATACCGGAACTGATTGGCGGCTCGGCAGACTTGACCGGCTCCAACCTGACTCGGGTGGATGCGGTAGGCAAGGATTTTCAGGCCGGTACCCCTGAGGGTCGCTATCTGAGCTACGGTGTTCGGGAGTTTGGCATGGCTGCCATGATGAATGGTATTGCCGCTCATGGTGGTTTGGTGCCCTATGGCGGAACATTCTTTGTGTTTTCAGACTATGCCCGTAATGCCATTCGATTGTCGGCCCTGATGAAGCTCGGTGTCATCTATGTGATGACGCACGACAGCATTGGCCTGGGCGAGGACGGGCCGACGCACCAGCCGGTGGAGCACCTGGCGAGCTTCCGGGCCATGCCCGGGGTCACTGTACTGCGCCCGGCAGATGCCGTTGAGACGCTGGAAGCCTGGCAGGTAGCTGTTAACAGCCGCCACACGCCGACCATGCTGGTGTTGTCCAGGCAGGCCGTTCCTGCATTACGAACTCAGGCGGGCGACAATCTGACTGCCAGGGGTGCCTATGTTATTCGTGAGTCTGGCCAGCAGCGGGATGCGACCATTATCGCCACCGGTACCGAGGTGTCTCTGGCTGTTCAGGCTGCAGAAAAGTTGCATGAACAGGGTATCAATGCGGCTGTGGTGTCGATGCCTTCCTGGGAGCTTTTTGAACAGATGGACGCGCCTTACCGTGATGAGGTTCTGGGCGAAGCACCCCGTATCGCGGTGGAGGCTGCGAGTACGTTCGGCTGGGGCCGCTATGTTGGTAGCGAGTCGAATGTTGTCGGATTGAGCGGCTTTGGTGCTTCGGCACCAGCAGATAGACTCTATCAGCATTTTCAGATCACCGAGGAAGCCATTATCGCTCGGGTGCAGGGCCTGCTCGGAGTGCACTCATGAACGACCGTCTGACCTTGCCATCGGATAAAGCTTGTAACAGCGAGACGTTGAACGAGTATCTGCAACGCGTCTTGACAGGTCATGAGCTTGAAACCGCCTTGCTTGACCTGTTCGATCGCCTGACCAGAGCATCGGTCGGTATTGGCCAGCGTCTCGCCTATGGACACCTGTTGGGAGACCCAGCCAGGGTCGTCGGGGTGAATGACAGTGGTGATCGGCAAAAAGCCCTGGACATCGGAGCGCACGAACACGTTCTCACTGCGTTGCAGGGGGCTTCGGTTCGCTCGGTGCTTTCTGAAGAAGCAGAGGCGGTGTTGCAGGTTGAAGAAGACGGCCTGCTTGATCTGGTTATCGACCCGATCGACGGTTCAGGCAGCATTGGTATTGGCGCACCACTCGGTCTGCTGTTCGCTGTATTTCCAGCCGGGGATTCCTTTCTCCGCTCCGGGCGGAGCATCATTGCGGCAGGTTATGTATCTTACGGCCATTCAGTAGACTTTGGCTTCAGTCTGGGCAATGGTGTAGCCATCGCTACGCTGGATGCGGAAACCAGTCTCTATCGAATCAATACCAGTGACGTGACCTTGCCGCAATCCCATCCGATGATCGCTTTCAACGCCTCGAACCACCGCCATTGGTCCGCCGGGTTACAGCGTTATGTTGTCGATATTCTGGCCGGAGAAAATGGCCCCTTGGGTAAAGATGTCAATATGCGCTGGTTGGCGGCGGCTGTGGGTGAATTGCACCGTATCATCAACCGGGGCGGCTTGTTCATGTATCCGGCGGACGCTCGTCCTGGTTTTGCTCAAGGTCATATCCGCTTGATTTACGAGGCTTTCCCAATCGCATGGTTGATCGAGCAAGCCGGAGGCAAAGCGATCGACGGCTTCGTAGACATTCTGGATAAGGTGCCCACCGAGCTTCATGAGAAAACGCCGTTGATGTTCGGTTCCAGCGACGACATCGACCGGCTTAAGCAATACCTCAGCACTGACTGACTTTCCCTCCTGGCTTGGTGCGGTCGGACTCGATTATACCGAGCACTTTAAAAAGCGGTTGACCGGGCCGTGAATTATCCGTACCTTAGAATGTAAGCGCTTACATTATGGTAAAACACTTACCGATGCCTGAGTACAGGGTGCGCCATCTCGGGTATTTGAAAACAATAAGTTGAGGTCTATCGATGACAACCCGGTCCCAAACCGAGCCCGGTTCGGTGGTAGCGACATCCGCCGGCGCCAATGGTGCATTCAACAACCCTGGCCGGGCTGAGAATAAGTCCGAGCAGAAGCGCGACGGACAATACGGTGCTATAGCCTCGTTGCAGTCCAGCGCAGAGCCCCTGCTGGACATCCGCAACCTCAGTGTGGATTACGTCACCCCCAATGGCTTTGCCCGTGCCGTCAACAACGTCAGCCTGAGCATCCGGCCGGGCGAGACGCTTGGCCTGGCGGGCGAATCGGGCTGCGGTAAATCGACTCTGGCTTTTGCCGTTGCGCGTTTGCACAAGCCGCCCGCACTGATCTCCGAAGGGCAGATTCTGTACCAGAACCGGGATGTGCTGACCATGAAACCACGCGAGCTGCGCCGCTTCCGTTGGAATGAGGTTAGTCTGGTGTTTCAGAGCGCGATGAACTCGCTGAACCCGGTGATCACCATTGGCGAGCAGATCATCGACGTACTGCTGGCACACCAGAAAATACGCTATGACGATGCCTGGTCGCGCGGCGAAAGCCTGCTGAAAACGGTCGGCATACACCCGAGCCGGATGAGCAGCTTTGCCCACCAGCTCAGTGGCGGCATGCGCCAGCGGGTGGTCATCGCCATTGCTCTGGCGCTGCAACCCAAGTTGATCATCATGGATGAGCCGACCACTGCGCTGGATGTGGTGGTTGAGCGCGAGATCATGGATGAGCTCTACCAGCTCAAGGATCGCTTCGGCTTCTCAATACTCTTTATTAGCCATGATCTGAGCTTGATGGGCGAAATCGCCGACCGCATCGGCATCATGTACGGCGGCAAGCTGGTAGAACTGGGCCCGGCGCGGGAGGTGTTCTACCACCCAAGCCACCCCTACACCCAGGGCCTGATCAACTCCTTTCCCACCATTCATGGCCCCAAGGACCGGCTGCATGGCATTGCCGGCAACCCGATCAACCTGCTTGAAACCCCTACCGGCTGCTATTTCCAGGAGCGCTGCCCCAGGGCGTTCCCGCTGTGCCATCAACGGGAACCCGAGTTGATTCAGGTAAAACCCTTACATCAGGCCGCCTGCCATGAACTGACTGAGGAGTCCTCGTCATGACGCAAAGCCAGGAACCCATTGTTTCCATGCGTGGCGTGGTCAAGGATTTTCCGGTCAGTCAATCCTTCTTCAAGCCAACGGTCATGCGGGCGTTGAACGACGTCTCCTTTGACCTCTATCCGGGCGAGGCATTGGCCATTGTCGGTGAATCCGGCAGTGGTAAAAGCACCAGCGCGCGCATTCTGTCGCAAATCTATCAACACAACGAAGGGGAGGTACTCTACAAGGGCACGCCCATTCGAGACTACATGAGCGAGCACGGACAGCGCGCCTATGCACGCAAAGTGCAGATGATTTTTCAGGACCCGTTCGGCAGTTTGAACCCGGTGCACCGAATCTTCTATCAGATCGCCCGACCGTTGCAGTTGCACCAGGGCATCAAGGGGCGCAAGGCGTTGCGTGCCAGAGTGCTGGAGCTGTTGCGCACTGTGGGTTTGAACCCGGCTGAAGACACGGCCCTCAAGTTCCCGCACGAACTCAGTGGCGGCCAGCGCCAGCGCGTTGCCATTGCCCGGGCCCTGGCGGTAGAGCCGGATGTGATTCTGGCCGATGAACCCATCTCCATGCTCGATGTCTCCATTCGGTTGGGTATCCTTAACCTGATGCTCGATCTGAAAGAGCAACACGGTATCGCCTTCTTGTACATCACCCACGACATCGCCACGGCGCGCTATTTTGCTGAGCGCACGGCGGTCATGTACGTCGGCCACCTGGTCGAATGGGGCGACAGCGATGCGGTGACCCAGAACCCGCAACACCCCTACACCCAGTTGCTGATCGCCGCCGTGCCCGAGCCCGGCGAGCAACGCAATCGGGACATCAGCCAGTACCAGAACAAGGCGGACATTCCCATGTGGCAACCCGAAAGCACCGGCTGCCCCTTCGCCGAACGCTGCCCTAAAGCCATGGCCGTGTGCCGCGAGACCTTGCCTCCGACTCGGCAACTGGCTGAGCAGCACTTTGTTCGTTGTCACCTGTTCACCGACGACTGAAGCACCGAACTTCAGGATGAATCACCACAGATTCGCGGTTTTGCTGTCCGCAAATGTAAGCGCTTTCATCGCTTGGCGCTAACCCATAAAACAATAAGAGGATAAACCGATGACACAGAGGAACACCCTGCGACGGCTAAATGCTCGACCCGCGTTCACCCTGGTGGCCCTGACCGGGGCACTCATTCTGGCAGGCTGTAACGCCAATGGCGGCAATGGTAATGGCCAGACGGACCCGGATGACAACGGCGACCAGAACGGTGACGACAACCTGACCACACCGGAGGTCTCACGCCACCACCCGGTTGACAAGGAATGGCGCCTGATCTGGTCGGACGAGTTCGATGGCCACGCCATCGACCCGGCCAAATGGAGTTTCGAACAGAACTGCTGGGGCGGCGGCAACGACGAGTTGCAGTGCTACACCAACAGGGATGACAACGCCTACATTGAAGACGGCAGGCTGATCATCAAGGCGCAGCGTGAAGACTTCACCGGCCCGGCCGACACCGAAGACTCCGATGCCTACGACCCCGACAACACCCGTACCCAGCCCTACACCTCCGCCCGCCTGCGCACCATCAACAAGGGCGATTGGCGTTACGGCCGTTTTGAAATCCGCGCCAAATTGCCCCAGGGTCAGGGTACCTGGCCTGCCGTCTGGATGCTGCCGACAGACTGGGTTTACGGCGGCTGGGCGGCCTCCGGTGAAATCGACATCATGGAAGCGGTCAATATTGGCACCCAGAGCGATGCCCCGGATGCCGAAGCCGGCACACCCGAGCATCGGGTTCATGGCACCCTGCATTATGGCCGTGCCTGGCCCAACAACGTCTATTCCGGCACTTCCTATGACTTCGGTCCGGACGAAAGCCCGGCCGATGGCTTCCATCACTACGCCATCGAATGGCAGGAAGGGGAAGTTCGCTGGTATGTCGATGGTCAGCATTACGCCACCCACACCATGGACGGCTGGTACACCCAATACAAAGATGATGAAAGCGGCGAAATGGTCACTGGTGAAAATGCCGCCCCCTTCAACCAGGACTTTCACCTGATCATGAACCTGGCCGTTGGTGGCAACTGGGCTGGCGCCGTGAACGACGGCGGTGTCGATGAGTCCGTTTTCCCGCAGACATTCGAGATTGACTACGTCCGGGTTTATCAGTGCGATGTTGACGCCGTTACCGGCGCTGGTTGTGAAACCCGCTCGGAGGAGGCCACCCTGATTGAAGGCAATACCCCACCCGACATCATCGAACCGGACGAAGACCTTGGCGCCGCCCCGCTCTTTACCATTTTCGATGGTGAGCTCACCGCCGGCCTGGACTGGAATGCTTACGACCCGAATAACGTGATCAACGCTACGCCTGGCACAGACGGTGACCGTCAATTCCTGAACATCGACAAGGCCGGCGCTACCGGGAACTTCTACGCCAGCTACACCCCCAGGCTCGACCTCAGCCACTGGGGTGATGATGGAGACCTGGTGTTTGATTTGAGAGTCAACAGCCTGGACGAAGACGTGGCCTTGCTGGTCAAGATAGACGGCGGCTGGCCCAACGTCAGCGACCTGACCGTCACCTTGCCGGAAGTGGGTGCCTGGGCCGAAGTGCGGCTGAACATCGCCGATCTGGTCGCCAGTGGCAACTCCATCGTCGCCGGTTCAGTAGACCTGGCCGATGTTCTGAACCCGATAGTGTTCGAGCCTAACGGCGTCATGAACTTCGATGTCGCCAACATTCGCTACGAGCAATAAGCAACAGAGTCGGCATGACAAAGCCAACAGGGCTTGACTGCACAGACCAGCGTGGTAAAACCAGGCGTCCTGATGCAAAAAGGCCCGTCATGCCGACCATTAAAGAAGTCTCCGAACTCGCCCGGGTTTCTCAGGCCACTGTTTCGCGTGTCATGAATGGCAGTGACCGCGTCACCGAGTCCACTCGCAAGCGCGTGATGGAGGCGATGAAAGCCCTCGGCTATCGACCCAACTCTGCGGCCCAGTCGCTGGCCTCCAATCGCAGCAATTCAATTGGCATGGTGGTATCGCAACTGGACGGCCCCTTTTATGGGCCAATGATGGCTGGAGTCGAAGACACCCTGCGCCAGGCGCATAAGCATCTGATCATTGCCGCCGGCCATGGCGAAGCCGCCGCCGAAGAAGAGGCCATAGAGTTTCTGATTAACCGCCAGGTCGATGGCCTGATATTACTGGTCGAGCGACTCGACGCAGACTACCTGCTACCGCTGAACGAACGCGTGCCCACCTTTCTGATCAACCACCACATCAAGGGGCTGCGCAACCAGTCAGTCTGGATCGACAACCTCAATGGTGGCTACCAGGCCACCCGCTATCTGATCGAGCAAGGCCACAGCCGCATTGCCTGCATCACCGGCCAGATCTGGAAGCAGGACGCCATCGACCGACTCGAAGGCTACAAAAAAGCCATGAACGAAGCCGGCCTACCCATAGATGATAACTGGATCGTCAACAGCTACTTCGAAGTGCCGGGCGGCATCGAAGCCTTCGATACTCTGCAAGCGAGAAGAGTCGCCTGCACCGCCGTCTTCGCCACCAATGACGAACTCGCCTTTGGTGTTATGGAAGCTGCCTCCGAAGCCGGCATCGTCGTCCCCGACGATCTCTCGGTCATCGGCTTCGACGACGTCCTCACCGCCACCTACGTCAAACCCAAACTCACCACCATGCACTTCCCCATGTTCGATATGGCCAGCTCCGCCGCCCGCATGGCCCTGCAATGGATCTACCAGAAACGCCCCCCAGCCGAACTCGCCTTCCAACCCACCCTGGTAGAACGCCAATCGGTAAAGCCTTTAACTCCCTCTCCCTCCGGGCGGTCCGACGCTTTGGCGGAGCAATTGCTTCTATCACCTAAGCACCCTGAAAAATAATTATTGGTCCAGTGCCTTGATGAGACTCATCAGGAAACGAACCCCTTTGCGCATATAGCGACTGCTGTTGAAGTTGCCGATCAGATAGGCCTCCAACCCTGGGTGATAGAACATGAAAGCGCCGGTGGCACCCACTACTCCCCAACACTGATATTTTTGCGGCAGAATCAGAAAGGTGGGCCTCAGTTGCCAAATGCCGTAGCCGTAATCGATGATGGGATTGAAGCGGGTCTTGTCGGATTGCATGGTGGTCAGAGTTTCCGGGCTGATCAACTGGTGGTTGACCAGGGCTTGCATGAATATCAGAGCTTCGTTGAGCGGGGCAACGACACTGCCGCCGGCATAATCCAGAGCGGCGTAGGCTTTGAGTGGGTTGATGGCGGTTTTGTCCAAATAGAAATCGGCCTCTGGCAGGGTGTCGGCGGCAGCCGGTGCAGAGCAATGCAGTACGGAGCTGTGTGTCATGCCCAGTGGCTGAAACAATTGGCGATGCAGAATGTCGTGGAAGGGTTCGCCTTCAATCTGCTCAAGAATCAGGCCCAGCAAGTGGTAGTTGATGTCTGTGTAGTTGAACCCCTGACCGGGTCGAAACCTGGGCTTCATATGGGTTTTGGACCACTCTATTGCCTCGCGAGTGGAAAGGTCAAACTCCGGCTCTTTTACCAGGCGCTTGAGCAGTGGCCAGAAATGATCGGGCAGGCCGGAGGTCTGCGACAGCAGGTGTCGAACCGTTATCTGGTCCGAATAATCCTGCCCTCGATAGAGATGCAGGCCCGACATCAGTTCAGGGTCCAGATAGTGGCCAATGGGGTCGTAAAACCCCAGTTTTCCCGCTTCAACCAGTTGGGCGACCAGGGTCGAGGTGAACAATTTACCGCAACTGGCAAGGTAGTTTGGCTGGTCCACTGGTAGCGGTGCCTTATCAATAAGGGATGCGGCCAGTTGGATGTCCACCGAGCGGGATGGGCAATAGACTCGTACAAAGGCATTGCCGGGCACGCGGGCCTTGTTCACCCACTGGTTGAAAGTGTTTTGGATGGCATGGTTGTAATTCATGGTTCAGGGCTCCTTTACCTGTGGATTGGGTGCTAACTCGCCTGACTCAGACCAGGTTCCAGTGCCACAACCAGGCCAGCACACCAATAACCTGTAAGCCAAACAGACTCACATAGAACCATTGGGCCCTGGTCAGGAACGCCTTTTGGGCAAGCAGAATATGGCTCAGCAGCCAGACAACGCCAATACCGATTAACAGGCGCGGTATCCAGATCAGGTGATCAAACCAGGCTTTGGGGTCATAAGCGGCCACCGGAAGCTGATAAAGCGGGCTTGGCTGGCCAGTAGTCAAGGTGCTGATCAACAACAGTAACCATCCCATGGCAAAGGCAATGGTCAGCCAACGCAAGCGCCGCTGCGTCGGTTCCATTGGCTGTTTTCGAGCGAGTCGCCGCAGGCCCTGCACCGCAAAAACCACCAGGGAGAGGCTCATGAACAGAGTTACAAAGCCGATGCCTACCGCATTGAAGGCCAGGGTTTCGAACCAGGGCGCCTTGCTGTAGGTCATTGGGCCACCGGCCGCAAGCAAGGTGCGGCCCTGCGGGTCGGTAGAGAACACCAGGCGGCCGAAGGTGCCGAAGTAGTCTCGGAATCGATCGCCGTCGAGATTGGTATAACGCCCAGGTGCAATCTCGCGGAAAGTGGACACCTGGCCACTGTGATGAACGCGCAAATCACCCTGTGCATCGGCTTCAATCAACAAGGGCCCCATCATCAGGCTGACCAGTTTTTCACTGCTGGTCAGGCTCCGCCGGTTCTGGTGGTACTCACCCACCAGCGCCTGTGCTCGCTCGGCAGCACCAGTGCGGGCGTCTGGCAAGGCTGTGTCGTCTGCAAGGTCCGGGTAAAAGGCATCCATAAAGGCCTGGAAGAACTGAGCGTGGTTCAGGAAATTGCCCCCGCTGTAGCTGACAAAAACCCCGCTGTTGCGCTCGGGCAGCAGGTACAGCCCGGTATCAAACACCAGGGTGCCGCCGCCATGAAACAGCACGCGCTCGCCGTTGACGTCTGCTTCCATCCAGCCATGGGCGACACCACCCAGGGCGTCATCC
This sequence comes from Saccharospirillum sp., assembly GCA_022565595.1. Lineage (GTDB taxonomy): Bacteria > Pseudomonadota > Gammaproteobacteria > Pseudomonadales > Natronospirillaceae > Saccharospirillum. The sequence continues at coordinate 12,288 of JAIUML010000026.1, forward strand.
TGGCTGAATTGACGCTCACGCATTGTCATCAAGGTTGCTTGCCTCAACACCCCGGCCGCTTCGAGTCGTTCCGGTTCGAGCATGGCGAGCATGAACAACGCCATGTCGGCCGCTGTTGTGCTCATCGCCCCGGCCGAAACCGGCATGTATTCAAATTGACCGGTGAGCCATTCATCCTGATACCGCCGGGCCGGTACCGCCAGGTTGACTTGAAACGCCAGGGGCACAGGTTGCTCGAAGGTGCTTTGCGTCATGCCCAGGGGCTGAAAGATGTTCTGACGAACGTAGTCCTCAAACGCCAATCCGGAAAGGTGTTCGACGATGTAACCGGCCAGAGCGCTGCCGTAGTTGGAATAGGCCGTGATCTGACCGGCCGGGTAGATGCGCTGTGGCTGGTGCTGTCGAACGTAGTCGGATAGAGGCAGGTGCTGATCCGGGTTCAAACGGAACAGCGTATCGGGGTAGTCTTCAAAGCCGGCTGTGTGTGTCATCAGGTGGGCCAGGGTGATGGTACCAGGCTCAAGGTCTCGAGCACCCGCAACCAGTTTTTGGTTCAGCTCAAAGTCCAGATAGGTTTGAACATCCGCATCGAGATCCAACAGCTCGGCTTCCGCCAGTTGCATGATGGCCAGCCAGGTGAACAGTTTGGAGGTCGAACCAATACGAAACAGGGTCTGCTCGGCCGAGGTTGCGCGGATGCCGCTAGGGTCTTCCAGGCCATAGGCCTTGAGCAGACGGGTTTCACCCTGGTGCACTACACTGACAACGGCGTGGGGCAACATGGGTGGTTCGGATGGCTGAAAGTGACGATCAGCCAACGGCTCCAGCGCTTGCGGGTTGACGGCCAATGCTACCAGGCTGAACTGAACCCAGAGTAATAGACAAAGCGGTTTGGTCAGGTTTATCAGGCGCATTTTTTTACTCCCTGGGCTGCTTCATGCCGGAGATAAGATCGGCACCGGTGTTCATCAAGAGTGCGATCTGAGCGTCCTCGTTGTCTGCTTCGGGCAGCAGATCGTGGGCGATCATCACCGAAAGCCCCATCTGGAAGACCCGCATTCTGAGCAATAGCTCCGGCAGTTGTTCATCGCTCAGGCCGGCGAGTTCCGGGTCCTGGCGCATGAGCTGGAGCAGCTCTGGTGTCATCCCAGCTTGATGATGTTGCATTTGCTGCTTTTGAATGGTGATCAAATCCCGGAACAGATTTGGGTAGTCGCGCGCGAATTTGAGGCTGGCAAGTCCGATGTCGCGAAAGGGGTTTCCTGTCTGTTGCTGTGCGATCAGTTGCTGGCTCAGTGCGACTACTTCCTTGAGCACGGCCTCAATCAACTCTTCTGCGGTTTCGAAATTGACGTAAATGGGCGCAATTGAGCTACCCAGTGCCTCTGCTACCTTGCGTATGGTCAGTTTGGCCGTGCCTTCGCCCCTGGCGATGTCGAAGGCCGCTGCAACGATTTGTTCTCTGGAAAATTTCTTGCGGGGTGCCATGGCTGCAAACTCTTAAATAGCAAATGATACATAACATACGTTATATATTATTCGATATAAGTACAGATGAAAAGTCCTCCAGAAGTAACCTTGCTCAAAAATCATCCCCAGCCGGACAAAAATGACACCTTACCCCATTTGGTAGAGGACGCTCGCTGACAGTCAGGATACACTGTAGAGATCATAAAAAGGATTGCTGGGGAGTAACTGCAGTGCTCAAGCCAAGCAGGAACTGGGCAGGTCTGGCCTTGGTGTTTCTATGCGCCACTATTTCTCATGCGCAAGTCTCCATTGTTGGGGGGAATCAGAGCTACGAGCTCTTGCCTCACCTGGAAATTCTGGAAGACGTTGAGCGGCAATGGTCGCTTGCGGATGTTCAGTCCCTGCCGGCATCGCAATGGCAAACCGCCAGCACTGCGGCTCCCAATTTCAGTTTCAGCGATTCCGCCTGGTGGCTGAGACTGCCGTTGCACAATCCGACCGAGTCCAGCCGATCTCTGGTCTTTGATATTGCCCAACCGCTACTGGACTATGCCTCAGCGACCTGGCTGGTTGAGGGAGAAGTGCGTACTAGCTGGCAGACTGGCAGCCGCTACTCGGCCAATACCAGGCCGGTGCCCTATCGTGGCTTTGCCTTCCCGCTGGAACTGCCACCAGGTGCCCAGGGCGAGTTGCTGATTCGGTTCGATACCTTCGATGGGCTCTACGATGCCTTGCCAATGGCGCTGTTTTCCCATGGGGCCTTTTTTGAGGCCAAGTGGTGGGAGAATCTCGCTTTTGGGGTGTATTACGGCATCATCATCGGTTTGCTGTTGTATAACTTCGTGGTCTGGATTCAGGCACGTGAGCGAAATTTCCTGCTCTACTCGGCTTATCTGGCCTGTTTTCTGGTCTGGAACCTCGCCTTTCGGGGTTATCTGGCGTTGGGTCCCCTGGCCAATTTCCCCTTGCTGTACAACCAGGCGGTCGGCTTTTTTGCGTCAGGCATCTTTATGTTCCTGATTTTATTTACCTCCAGTTTCCTGGGTCTGCGGGATCACATGCCTCGGATGAGCCTGGTGCTCAGGGTTGTGATGTACAGCCTGAGCATTCCCGTTGTACTGACTCTGGCCGGTTTCTACTCGATCGTTTATCAGATCCTGATCCCTCAGGCCCTGCTTGTCATGACTCTGGTGCTGGTGGCAGCCGTTCACCAGAGCCTCCAGGGCCAGCGCAGTGCGAGAATTTTCCTGTTGGCCTGGGGCTTCTTGATTGCCTCGGCATTTATCTATTACGCACGCGTCTATGGCTTGATTGAGTCAAGCTGGTTTACCGAGAACGCTCTGAATATCGGGTCTGCTATAGAAGTATTCGTGATAGGGCTGGCCCTGGCTGATCGCATCAATCAACTCAAGCAGCAGCAGACCCGGGACCAACTGACCATACTGGAACAGGAGCGCGCTTACAGCGAGCGCCTGCAGCAGCAGGTGGACGAACAGACCAAGGCCTTGCGCCGGCTCAACCGCCAATTGCAGCACGATTCTCAAACCGACAGCCTGACTGGCCTGCGCAACCGGCGAAATTTTTACTATTCCCTGGGCGAAGCCATCAAACGTTCACAACGTCATCAGGAACCGTTGGCGCTGGCGTTGATTGACATCGATTACTTCAAACAGATCAACGACCATTGGGGGCACCCCTATGGTGACGAAGTGCTCAAACAATTTGCCGAGGTGATGAATCAGGCCTGGAAGCGCAGTACCGATGGCGTTTTTCGTTTGGGTGGTGAGGAGTTCGGCGTGATTTTCGAGGTCAAGAGTCGCGACGATCTGCCTTGCCTGTTGGATCGTTTCAGGGCGGCTCTGGCCAGCAAACAAATCAATTACCCGGATCAGAATAATGGTTATCTGACTGCCTCCATAGGGATGGTGGTGATCGAACCCGCGGAAATGGTCTCCCCGGAAACCGCTTATAGCCGGGCCGATGCAGCGCTCTATGCCAGTAAAAAGGAGGGGCGGGATCGAATTTACTATACCCGACCTGAATTGGGCCCGGAGGAAGATCTGGCCGCACTTTATGGCTGACAATGGCGAACAAGGGCGTGGTAATGTGCTTCACCGAACCGTCATTGTGAGTCCAGCGGGTGATAATAAGAGAACGGTCATTGACCTTTCATCGTTCTGACCCAGACTGGGCAGACATTTCTTATTGCTGAGCCTAATGACTCTGGAATTACCGACCTACTCAACCCTCGAAGAATGGGCCAACAGCCTGACCCATGGTATTGGAGCGGTGCTGTCCATAGCCGGCCTGGTCATACTGGTGGTGCTGGCCAGCCTGAACAGAGATGCCTGGCAGATCGTCAGTGTCAGCATTTATGGCACGACTCTGGTTCTGCTTTACACCGCTTCTACGCTATACCACGCCATACAGTCCCAACGCGTGCGCCACGTCATGCAGCGGCTGGATCACATCGCCATTCTTTATCTGATCGCCGGAACCTATACGCCCTTTACCCTGGTCACATTGCGTGGCCCCTGGGGGTGGTCGCTGTTCGGAGTTGTGTGGGGCCTGGCGGTGATCGGCACCGTTGTGCACCTGACCTCGCTGCGCCGCTTTCATGGGGTTATGGTGGGGCTTTATTTGCTGATGGGCTGGTCGGTGACCATTGCTCTGGCCCCGCTAATCAAGGCATTACCAACGGCGGGCCTTGGGCTCCTGGTCGCCGGTGGCTTGTCCTATACCCTGGGTGTGGTGTTCTACATGGCCAAACGCTTGCCCTTTAACCACGCCATCTGGCACCTGTTTGTGCTGGCGGGCAGTGTGCTGCACTTCTTCACCGTGATGCATTACGTCATTCTCCTTTGAACAACATTGGAGCGTCGATATCCTCATCGACGTGGTCGGTGTCAGCCGACTGGCGAAGCCGCTAATCTTCCCATCATTATCAAGCCCGACCAAATGGCGTAGTATCAACAGCACATTCAGTTGGACAAACGGACCCATGCCAACCCTGACCCAACTCCTCGAAGATCAGTGGACGCTGTACCGCGCCGACAAGTCGTCCGAACCTTATGCTGCGGAAATCCCGATAGACGTCCATCACCGCCTGCTGCAGGCCGGTGCCATACCGGATCCCTTTCATCGCGACAACGAAGCCCAGGTACAATGGGTGCATCAGCACAGTTGGGTGCTGGAACGTCACTTTGAACTTAGCGAAGCCGACCTGGCAGAAACACTGACGCTGGAACTCGAATACCTCGATACCCATGCCGATGTCACCCTGAACGACCAGCCCGTGGCTTCGCTGTGCAACTTTTTCAGACGCTACCACCTCGACATCACCGGCCAGGCCCGAGTCGGCACCAACTGCCTGCGCATCACCCTGCACGACGTCGCCAAACTGGCCGCCGAGCGCGCTGAGGCCCTGCCCTTCCCGGTGCCCTACAGCGAAAGCAATAACAAGATTCCGCACATGAACACCGTACGCAAAACCCAATGCGATGCCGGGTGGGATTGGGGCATCTGCCTGATGTCGGCCGGGCTTTATTCTCCGCCGAAAGTGCATCGCCACAGTGATCGACTCCTGGACACCGTGCGGGTAGAGCAACACCACCAGGCCGGAGAAGTGCGCCTGCACGTGACCGTCGATACCCTGGGTAGAGCTACCACAGAGCAAAAAGTCAAACTCAGCCTGCCCGGTGCTGAACCGGCAAGCGTGACCCTCCTACCCGGCCAGAATCAGGCCGAGGCTTCTCTGATTGTGACCGATCCGCAGCTCTGGTGGCCCAATGGCTATGGCGACCAACCCTTGTATCGTCTGGTTGCCGAACTGAATGGGCAGCTCTGGCAGCGTGATATTGGCTTGCGTGAGCTGCACTGGGATTTGAGTGCGGATGAGTCCGGTAACCGTATGGTTGTGGTGGTCAATGGCGTCGAAATCTTCGCCAAGGGCGCCAACTGGATACCGGCCGATGCCTTCCCGGCCCGACAAACACCGCAACGTTATCAGGACATCCTCGGCTCGGCCGCCCAGGCGCACATGAACATGATCCGCGTCTGGGGGGGCGGCTTTTATGAGCAGGATATCTTCTACGAAACCTGCGAGCGCCTTGGCTTGCTGGTTTGGCAGGACTTGATGTTTGCCTGCTCCCTCTACCCCAGCACACCGGCTTTTATTGACGATGTTGAGCCGGAAGTCGACTGGCAGGTACGTCGCCTGCAAAGCTACGGCTGCATCGCGCTCTGGTGTGGCGATAACGAAGTCATCGGCGCCATCAACTGGTACGAAACCTCGCGCAACAACCGGGAAAAGTACCTGGTCAACTACGACCGACTGAACCGGGTGCTGGATCAGGCGGTGCAAAAGGCGGACCCGGGTCGGTTGTTCTGGCCAAGCTCCCCCTGCAATGGCGAACTGGATTTTGGCGACGCCTGGCACGACGACAATAAGGGCGACATGCACTACTGGGATGTGTGGCATTCGGGCAAATCCTTCTCGGCCTATTACGACATCCAGCCGCGCTTTTGCAGTGAGTTTGGCTACCAGTCCTTCCCCTCCCGACAGTTGGTCGAAAGCATTACCGAACCGAAGGATCGGAACGTCACCAGCCCGGTAATGGAAGTACACCAGAAGAACCCGGCCGGCAACTCCAAGATCGTGGAAATGTTCACCCGCTATTTTCGCTTCCCGACCGGTTTCAACCAGTTCCTCTACCTCAGCCAGGTGCAGCAGGCGATCGCCATGAAAACCGGCATCGAATACTGGCGCACCCTCAGGCCGCACTGCATGGGTACTCTCTACTGGCAGCTCAATGATGTCTGGCCCGTCGCCTCCTGGAGCAGCCTGGAATACGGTGGTGGCTGGAAGCAACTGCACTACCATGCGCGGCGTTTCTACCAGCCGGTGCAGTGGTTCTGGATCGGCGAAGGCGCTCAGCAAAAACTGATGGCCGTTAATGACCTTGCCGAGGCGGTGACCATCAGCGGCCAATGGAAAATGCTGGGGCTGGACGGCAAAATCGTCGAACGGCACGACATCGAAATTCAGCTCGAGGCGGGTGCCAGTCTTTGCCTGGCCGAGGTGACGGCCGCGAAGCCGGATAAAACCTTTGCTGTGGCCAGAGGCGTCGTCGCAGCAGTTGACAGCGGTGAGCGACTGTTCGACTGCGACGCCACCGCCTACTTTGACCTGTGGAAACGGCTCGACCTGCCAAAAGCGAACGTTCAGATGCAACAGGGTCAGGATGAAGGTGGGTACTTTGTTGAACTCAGCACAGAGCAACCAGCTCACTTCGTCACCCTGGAAAACCCGGCAGAAGGCCACTGGAGCGACAACAGCCTCACCCTCCTGCCGGATGAGCCGGTTAAACTCTATTGGCAAGGTGAGGCTTTTGGTTCCTATAAAGGCGAGTTGTACCACCTGGCTGCTAGTTATTAACCCGGTGCGTCGGCGAACGAAGCCAACACTGGAGCGTCAACATTGCCATCGACACTCCAGCGACAAATTATTGTTTCATGAACCCAAGAGGAATATGCAGTGAATTTCTACTCCCGTGACTTTCTAATCGACCACTGCAAGTCCATCCTGGCCTTCTACGATCCGCGGGTGGTCGATACCAGTGGCGGTTACTACCAGAACTATTACGACAACGGCGACCTGTTCGAGCCCGGTTTTCGCCAACTGGTCAGCAGCACCCGCCTGATCGTCAACTACGCTACGGCTGGCCAATTCTTCGGCCGCGAGGATTACCTCGCCACTGCCCGCCACGGCCTCGACTACCTCGAAAAAGTCCACTGGCGCGAAGAAGAGCAGCTCTACGCCTGGACTCTGCGCGATCATGAACCCGAAGACATGACCCAGCAGGCCTACGGCTACGCCTTTGTATTGCTTGCCTATGCAGCCTGCCGCAAGGCAGGCCTGTTCGAAGACGACGAGCGCCTCCTCAATACCTACAACCTGCTCGAAAATCGCTTCTGGCAACCAGAATACGGCCTCTACGCTGACGAACTCAGCGCCAGCGGCCAGCTCAGTGATTACCGCGGCCAGAACGCCAACATGCATCTGTGCGAAGCCATGATTGCCGCCTTTGAAGCTTGCGGCGATGCCCGCTTTTTGGAGCGAGCCGACACCCTTGCGCACAACATTGCCATGCGTCAGGCCGACCTGACCGGTGGCCTGATCTGGGAGCACTTTACCCCGACCTTCGACATCGATTGGAACTACAACAAGCAGGACCCGAAAAACCTCTACCGCCCCTGGGGCTTCCAGCCTGGTCACCAGACCGAGTGGGCCAAATTGCTGCTGATGCTGAACCGGCACAAGCCCCAGCCCTGGCTGCTGGAGCGAGCCAGAAGCCTCTTTGATCGTGCCTGGGATACCGCCTGGGATGCCGAACACGGCGGCCTGGTCTATGGTTTCGACCCGGAAAACCGCTGGTGCGATGACGACAAATACTTCTGGGTACAGGCAGAAAGCTTTGCCGCCGCCGCGCTGCTGCACCAGTCCACGGGTGATGCGCGCTATCAGTCAGCTTATGAACAACTCTGGAATTACAGCTGGCAACACTTTGTCGACCACCAGTATGGCGCCTGGTTTCGCATCCTGAACCGCGACAACAGCAAAATCACCAACGAAAAAAGTGCCGCAGGTGCCAAGTGCGATTACCACACCCTGGGCGCCTGCTTCGAAGTACTGCGTGTGCTAGAGCAGCGATAACTTGCGCGTAGGCCAGTTCAATATGCCAGTGCGTACGCGCATCTTCTCGGCCAGCTCCGGCTGGCCTTCCTTGATCACATCCGCAGCAAATTCCGCCATAAACTGTGCCTTCACGGCAGCTCGCGCCCGATCCGGCCCTGCTTCCTGAAAGGGCGCCGAAGAAAGCAGCAGAAAACCATCATCAGGAATGCGGCCTTTATCCATATTGGTGCGGATGATGTCAGCCGCTGTTCGGATCGGGTGAGCCAGATCCGGGCTGTAGGGGCCAACAATTAATGCCACGTTAGGCACATGCAGGAAGTCGAAACCACGCCCGACGCAGATCACCCATTCCCGGTGCTCAATGGCCAGGGTGCGCTTGCTTCGGCGAATTTCGCTGATATGACGTACATTGCCTTCAGCCAACGGCAGAAGATCACGTCTCATCTGTTCAGGCATGTTCGGATAGAGTCTGTAGATCTGGGCTGACAACTGTGCCAGATCAGCTTCGGGCCAATCGGCCAGATTAAAGCACTGCTCCGGCGTCGTATGCAGTAACAAAGCATCTTCATCGGTCTCGAAACCGCACACCAGGGGGTATACCGTCTGGTGGGCGCGACCAAAAATGGTCTGTACCTGTTTGGCAATGTCGAAAGCATGGGCTTTGGCTGCATCCTTATCGCAATTGAAGCCGGCGCAGCCACGCGTTTTTTCTCCCCGGGAGAAGTGATAAGTGATAATCACCAGCACCCGCCGCCCCTGATTGACCGCCGTCTGGACCCTATCGGCCAGTAAATCCCCAAGGTAAGGCCAGCCGAGGTCAAAAATCCCGCCCAGGTTCCGAAACGGCTGGATGATGCCCATTGGCGTTTGGGTAGCGACGGGCAAATGTATGCGGCCGTCCATGCACTTGAGTGCCAGAATCTCGGTCGGGTGCTCGGCCAGGTAGCGCTGCCGCGCCAGATGGTTATCCGGGTTGCAGAACTGCTCACTGTGGTTCTGGCTGAGCTGCAGCAACCAGTCGATACGCTCTTCAATAGGTTGGGAATGAATGGCCACGCCGTTGCCCTTGTCTTGTTGTAACCGCCTCGGAATTGACAATAGTCGTTTCCACTACTATTGCTTAGTGAGTAGTTAAAAAATAGCCCTGTTTTCTGATTATGAGTTTGACTCAGTAATCCTGAACTCGACTTCGACTTTAGCGGATGTCATGAATGAAGCAAGACCTGTGGATTGGCCAAGGCAAGGATGGCTCGAACCCAACTGCCTTGTTGGGTCCGCGTCGACCACGGTCTACCGCTGTCAGTGTCAATATTGTTGTCGTCCTCCTTGCGCTATTCGGTTTCGGGCTGACGACGCTCGCATTGGAGATCCAATCGGCGGCGCGTGCCTATGTTGCAGGCGAAAGCGAATGGTCAAAATCCCAAAAAGAAGTTGTTTACTGGCTGGATCGCGCTGCCGACACCGGTGATAAAATCTGGCTGGAACAGGCTCGAGAAGCACTTCAAGTCCCTCTGGCTGACCTCCGAGCGAGGCTTGCCATGGAGCAAGAAAGCCCCGACATGGGCGCCGCTGTACAGTATTTTATTGAGGCAGGAAATGACCCAGGCGATTCCGTCAGAATGGCCTGGCTGTTCCGCTACTTTCGCGACGCACCCTACATTCGGGAATCTGTGGCTTATTGGCGAGACTCCGACGCCTATATTTTTCGCCTTCAGGCTATTCTGGACGCCATGCAGGCAGCGCTGGAAAGCGAGCCCACAGACTCTGGATCGATTAATGGCCTGCGCGAAGAGGTCAGCCGAATCGCCGAAGAGTTGCGCCCCTTGCAAACTGACTTTTCGGCTTCGCTTAACGAAGCGTCGCGCTGGCTCAATTTCTGGTTAAAAATCGGGGCGGCTGTCGCCATTGGTATTCTGGCCATTGCCATTGGGTTCGTTTTTCGATGGGCCACCCTCAGAATCGCTGACTCGGAACAGCAATTTCGCGACACCTTCGAACAGGCCGCCATGGGTATGGCTCAGATGCGCCCCGATGGGACATTGGTGGCGGTCAATCATGCCCTTTGTGAGCTTCTGGGGTATACCAGCAAGGATCTGATTGGCGGATCCCTGACGGAGTTACTGCATCCCGACCAGGACCCGGACAGCTTCAATCAATTGCTTGGCATTGGTGAGGCACCGAAATCTCAGGAGCACAAATTGATAACGAGCGATGGTGCCGCCATCTGGTGCCGCTTTTCGCTGTCTCGTGTAGACGACGCCTGGAATGGCCGACATCACATGATTCTTGGGGTTCAGGATGTTACTGAAGCGCGGGATTTGATGCATAAATTGCATTACCAGGCTCGCCATGATGCGCTCACCGGAACGATCAACCGCTACGAGTTCGAAGAGCAGTTGGCCGTTGCCATTCACCATGCCCGAATACATAACGCCCAGCACGCCTTTTGTTTTATTGATCTGGACCAGTTCAAGGTCGTGAACGATACTGCAGGCCATCTCGCTGGCGACGAAGTTCTGCAGGAAATCACCAGGCTGCTGCAACGCGAACTACGCCAGTCCGACATTCTTGCCCGCCTCGGCGGTGACGAGTTTGGCGTGATTCTGCGTAATTGCGATGAAGCCGCAGCCGTTGAAGTCGCTGAAAAACTGCGTGAAGTCATAGAAGGCTATGTCTACCAATCGGGCGACACCCTGTTGCGCCAGGGTGCGAGCATTGGCTGTGTCACCATCAATGAGACCACGCTTGACCCGACCGACCTGTTGAGACTGGCGGACACCGCCTGCTACATGGCCAAGGATTACGGTCGGAATCGCGTCGTGCATTACTCACCGAATGACCAGGCCCTGCTTTCGCGCCACTCGGAGATGGAGGTTCTGACAAAAATCCGTTCAGCCCTGACGGACGACCGCTTTGTCCTTTACGCACAGGAGATACGGCCCCTGGCTGAGCACCAAAAACCACGCTGCGAAGTACTGGTGCGTATGCTGGATGCTGACGGTAATAGAGTGCCACCGGGGAAGTTTCTGCCTGCAGCAGAGCGCTACCAGGCCGCGCCGGACATCGACCGTTGGGTGGTTCAGGCAAGTCTGGATACTCTGGCAAGGCACCCTCAACAATTCGCCTACCTTGAGTCATGCCACATTAATCTGTCCGGGCAGTCTATTGGGCGAGAGGATTTCTTGAGTTTCCTCGAGCGGGTTCTGGATCATTCCCCTGTGGACCCTCGCAAGCTGTGTTTCGAGATTACCGAAACAGCGGCAATCTCGAATCTCGCCGATGCTCGACACTTCTTCACGAGGCTTCACAGTCGAGGCTGCACTTTCGCGCTCGATGACTTTGGCAGTGGTCTGTCGTCATTCGGTTATCTCACAACCCTGCCGGTCGATGTGGTTAAAATCGATGGATCCTTTGTGCGGGACGCGCTCGAGAACGACATCCACCGTGCCTTCGTTAAATCCATAGGAGAAATTGTTTCGTTGATGGGGAAAAGCGTCGTGGCAGAGAGTATCGAGACGGACGAGATTCGCCAATGCATGACAGAGCTTGGCATCCAATGGGGGCAGGGTTATGGCCTCCATCGCCCTTGCCCGATGGAGGCGTTGCTTGGTGGCTTCAAGACGGGTCGCTAACTCAGCTCGGATGCTTCCAATCGGTTCCGCCCCTGGTGTTTGGCACGGTAAAGCGCCCGGTCAGCGAGTTTGAGGACGTCGTCGCAATCCTTGTTGGGGATGGTGGTAATCAGCCCAACACGGACGGTTACGCGGTCACTGACTGAAGATACAGGATGCGCAAGATTGGCCGAGCCCAGCTTTCAGGTTGAAGAGTCTTTGTTTTCGAACAGTGTCGCTCATCAGGCACCAGATTGGGGGCCTATGCAAAAGGGAAGTTTACCCGTGCATGGCGTAATATGCCCACAGTTGATGGGTTCCGGGTCAGTCGGGCCGGTTATTATCGGGTAAAAACCCGGAAGTAAATCAGGTAGAATGCTCTACAAAACACAGCCATTTATTCTTTTAACGACAAAAACGGTACCCGGTCAATGAAACCCATCCTCTGCTTCGGCGAACTGCTGATCGACTTTCTGAACTTCAACACCACCGAAGAGGGTGGCTTCCAGCTGCCTGAGTTCCGCCAGTACCCGGGCGGTGCACCCGCCAATGTGGCCGCTGCCGTGGGTCGCTTGGGTGCACCAGCTCGGTTTCTGGGGCAGGTGGGGAACGACCGTTTCGGTCAGTTCCTGACCGACGCCATGAAGCAGATGCAGGTCGACATGCAGTTCCTGAAGGTGCACCCGACGGCGCACACCCCCCTCGCCTATGTGTTTCTCGATGCCGATGGCGACCGCAGCTTCGAGTTCTTGCGTCACCAGTCGGCCGATGTGCTGATGACCCCGGACGACCTGCCCGATGCCGCTTTCGCTGACGCAGGCTTGTTCCACTTCTGCTCCAACACCCTGACCGACGAAGCCATTGCCCGCACCACAGAAGTGGCCATTACCAGGGCAAGAGCCGCCGGTGCCACTATCAGCTTTGATGTAAACCTGCGTCATAATCTCTGGCCAAACACCCGGGTCGATGCGGACGTGATTGGCCAGTTCCTGATGCTGGCGGACATCGTCAAGGTTTCCAAAGAAGAGGCGGACTGGATTGAGCAAGGTGGCTTTCCGATGAAGGATTGGCTGGCGACCGTAACCGCTATTTGGGTAACCGACGGTGGCGGTGATATTCGCGCAGTGACACGCCAGGGTGAGCATAGACTGACGCCTCCCAAGGTCAAGGTGGTCGACACCACCGCTGGCGGTGATGCCTTTACCGGTGGTTTGCTGATGGCGCTGAATGGCCGAGACCTGGCTCAGTTGACAGACAAGGACATCGCCTCGGTTACGGCTTTTGCTGCAGCCTGCGGCGGAGTGGCCGTTAGCCGAGCGGGGGCACTGCCTTCGCTGCCGACCTGGTCGGATGTTGAACAGGTCTGGCCTGAACAGGGCCGTTAGGCCCCTTTTAATCAGAACCCACAAGCCGGGTATGTTTTTATGTGTTTCTTCTACTAAGTGTGACGGCTTGTGGGTTCTGATTCGTTGTCAATGAAATAAGGATGCTATCTGTTTTTTGTGAAGTCATTCACAAGAATGGCGTCTGACGTTTATTTGTCGGTTGAACTAATCCAGCGCCAATGAGGGCTTATGCTCGCAGTCTGTGGGTAAGTCTCTAATCTCTTGATATATATCTATTTTTTTGACCGGAATCAGCCCTGAACAGAGCGGATATTCCTCTGCATTTTGCCAAGGAATCCACAGCCACTTTGCAATATCTGGACATCAACTGTCCCGGAAGCCTGCCGTTAGTGTCTATACTGAATGTAATACACCCATTTGTATCACTAAAGAGGTATAGCCGATGTTGGACTTGCTGAGCCGACCCTTGAACAATTTGTCGATCCGGAACAAGCTTTTTGGTGGATTTGGGCTGATACTGCTGTTCACTGCGGCCATCGCTATTGTCAGTTTTCAGGCATTGAATTACGTCAGTAGAGAGTACCGGGAGTTGAATCAGCTGGGAGCCATTAGCGAAACTATGTCGAATGCTCGAATAGCAGAAAAGAATTTTGTGATTCGAGGTGATCGCCAATACATCACTGAAAATCAGGCGCTGACCGATAGTGTTCGTGCCAACGCGGTCGAGCTGTTAAGCGTTGCGGACAGTGATGCTGAGCGAGGCGTTATGGAGCAAGTGATCGCAGAGATAGACCATTATAGACAACTGTTTGAGCAACTTGTTTCAGACACTCTGGCCGGTGCTGATCAAGCGGTCGTTGAAAACACTGATGCTAGCTTGAACGAAAGTGCGCAGAGCTTTATGGCGGTAATAGATGAGTGGACCGCGACACAAACGTCATTCCTTGATCGATCGGTGACTTCTACTGAACGGCAGTTGGTAGGTGCTGCTGTGCTGGCTTTGCTTCTGGGAGTTATTATTGCGTTAGCGATTACACGTCAATTCAGCAAACCAATCGATCAACTGGCTTCGGCCAGTGAAGAAATGTCTGCCGTAGCTCAAGAAAACACCCGAGTCATCACAGAGCAGAAAGGCGAAACCGACCAGGTCGCAACGGCCATGAATGAGATGTCGGCCACGGTCAAGGAGGTTGCCCAAAACGCAGAAGAGGCATCCGAGTACGCACAAAATTGCGAGCAGTTGACGCGCGAAGGGGGTGGTCTGGTTCGCAACACCATCAAACAAACGGAAGAGCTGGCCGACGAAGTCGCCGAAGCAACGCAGTCCATTATTGAATTGAAATCCGAGTCTGATCAGATCAGCACAGTATTGGATGTCATCAGCGGCATTGCCGAACAAACCAACCTCCTGGCTTTGAATGCTGCCATTGAAGCCGCCAGAGCCGGTGAGGCTGGTCGCGGTTTCGCCGTAGTCGCCGATGAGGTTCGAAGCCTGTCGCAGCGGACTCAGGAGTCGACCGAACAAATTGAAGCGCTGATTACCAGCCTGCAAAAGAATGCCGAACAGACCTCAGAAAAGATGCAACGAAGCTCTGAGCGAGCTGAGGCCACCAAGGGGCCGGCTGAGCAGGCGCGGCAAGCCTTCAAGCAGATTACCGAAGCCGTCAACCAGATTCAGGAAATGAACCAGCAAATCGCTGCCTCGGTAACCGAGCAGAGCGCTGTGGCTGAAGAGATCAACCGCAGCATCAGTACTATCTCAGAAGCGTCCGAACAGACGGCAACCGGCAGCGAGCAGACGCTTCAGGCCAATGTGGAACTGAGCCGCCTCGGCGCGGATTTGCAGGATCTGGCCGGTAACTTCCAGCTCAAGGGACGCTGATCTGGTTTGGATATCGCGCAAGGATGGGTGATTGATCATTCGATGGTTCAGTAACCGTCGACTACCTTTACCCATCTGATCACTGTTTGTGGTTGGCATTATCCGTGTTTTACTAAAGGATCGACATGAACCGTCCGCTACATCGCTTACCGCTGCAATGGCTCATCAGCCTGGCCATTGTAGCCAGCCTGGTGATTCTTGGGCTTACCCAACTGACACTCAGCTATCAGAGCAGCAGAGCCACCCTGCTGGATGCCACGGAGGAATCCGCTAACCAGGCTGGCATCATCCTGGATGGCCACCTCAATCGGCTGATCTGGCCAGTGCAGGCGGCTCTGGGGCAATTGCAGTTTGATCCGGTCGTCAGTGCTGAAACCTACACCGAGCGCTTTGAGCGTGTACCGGCATTGGCGCAGATGCTCAATGCCAACCCCTTGCTCAGCGCGGTTTACGTCGGCTACCCCAATGGTGACTTCGTACTGCTGCGAACTTTGCGCCAGGTGCGAGCACAGAGGCTGCTCGACCCACCTGAAGGTGCGGCCTTTCTTTTGCAAAGCATCGAGGTTGATGCGGAGCAGAATTCGACCGGGCGCTGGGCCTATTTCAGCCCGGAGTTGACCCTGCTCGAAGACCGCGAGCGCGAGGATTATCGGTTTGATCCGCGTGAGCGCCCCTGGTACCAGTCAGCTCAAGGTCAGCCCGGTGCGAGTGTGTTGACTCAGCCTTATGTGTTTTTCACCACCGGTGAGATCGGTATCACCATGGCTAGCCAGGTAGCCGCCGACGGGCCTGTGCTTGGTCTGGATGCATCGGTGGAAGATCTCTCCGGGCAGATCCTCGATTTGCGTGTTACGCCGGGTACCCAAATGGCCATGGTTAGTGGCGAAGGTAGGGTGCTGGGCTATCCGGACTTGCAGCGTATTATTCTTGGCAGTGGTGAAGACCTGCGGTTGGCTATGCTCAGCGAATTGAATCTGCCTATGCTGGAGAGCCTGATCAGCGCCGATGTGGCTGCCAATAGCCTTTACAGCAGCAACATTAGCGGCCGACGCTGGTACAGCTTTTGGGTGCCTCTGACCGAATTTGAAGGTGACGATATTCGTCTATTGATGTCAGTGCCGGCTGACGAGTTGCTCGATGGTGCACTCTCAACTCTATTGCAACAGGCGATCTGGTCACTGGTAATCATCCTGCTGCTGTTGCCGTTCGGCTGGTTGTTGGGTAAACGCATCGGTAGCCCCTTGCGCGAACTGTCAGATCAGGTGGCCCGCCTTGGCCAATTCGATTTCGGGGCAAAGATCGGCGTGGCGTCCAATATCTCCGAAGTTCACCAACTCGGCGGCCAGACCCAGCGCCTGGCTTCGATGATCCGCAGTTTTAATGACATCAACCACAGCCTCAATCGCAGCACTGATCTGGACCAGATGCTGGAAGCCATTCTCACCAGTTTGATGTCAATGACCGAAGCCACGGCCGGCGGCATTTATCTGTACCACAGCGAACAGCATCA
The DNA here is from genome assembly GCA_022565595.1 of Saccharospirillum sp. Lineage (GTDB taxonomy): Bacteria > Pseudomonadota > Gammaproteobacteria > Pseudomonadales > Natronospirillaceae > Saccharospirillum. The sequence continues at coordinate 28,804 of JAIUML010000026.1, forward strand.
ATTGCAACTGGCGCAGGCGCATCAGTTTTCTCAGGCACCAACCAACCTGAAGCCAGGTTCTGCCGGAGTGAGCGATGTGGTGAACACTCTGGAAAAGGCCCTGTCGAACCGATCGGACTCGTTACTGGTAGTACCTCTGCAAAATCGTGAAGAGGAGGTGATTGGCGCTCTGGTGCTCTGCGTTGCACAAAACAGCGAAGTACCTCTGGCAGCCTATCGTAAATTTGCCTATCGCTTGTCGGGCTCAGTGGCCGTGGCGATCGAAACTCGCCAACTGCTGCAACAGCAGCGCGCGCTGATTGATGCCATTATCAAGGTCCTGGCTGATGCCATTGACACCAAATCCCCTTACACCGGTGGCCATTGTGACCGGGTGCCACACATTGCCACCCTCTTGCTGAACCAGGTCGAGGCGGTAAAGGAAGGGCCCTTTGCCGACTTCCGTCTGTCCGAAAAAGAGCATTACGAATTCACTATTGCTGCCTGGCTGCACGATTGCGGCAAGATCGTCATCCCGGAATACATCGTCGACAAGGCGACCAAGCTGGAGACCATACATAACCGTATCCACGAAGTGCGAACCCGCTTTGACATCCTGTGGCGAGACGCTGAGATTGCTGCTTTGAAGGCACAACTGGATGGCGTACCCGAGGCTGAGGCTCAGCAAGAACGCGATCGAATACAGGCCCAGTTGCAGGACGATTTCGCCTTCATCGCCAACATGAACATTGGTGGTGAGGCGTTGAGCGATGACGACATCGCGCGCATGGAGCGCATTGCAGACCGCACCTGGCAACGTCATTTCAGTGACCGACTTGGCTTGTCGATGGCCGAAGCACGCCACCTCGCGAGCTTTGAAGAGCCTGCATTACCCGTTACCGACACGCTGCTGGCCGACAAGCCTGAGCATCGAGTGGACTGGGGGCCAGTTAAACCACCGGTCGAGGCCGATAACCCTGACAACCACTGGGGCTTCAGGATGGTGCTGCCCGAGCACAGCGCCAACCATGGCGAGCGCTATAACCTGAGCATACGACGCGGTACTTTGAACCCGGAAGAACGCTTCAAGATCAATAATCACATTGTCGAAACCCTGCGCATGCTCACCACCCTACCCTGGCCCAACCACCTCAAGGCAGTACCCGACATTGCCGCCAACCACCACGAACGGATCGATGGGCTAGGTTACCCCCGAGGGCTGACGGGTGAACAGATGTCGGTCAGTGAGCGCGTTATGGCCATTGCCGACGTGTTCGAAGCTCTGACCGCCGCAGACCGGCCCTACAAACCCGCCAAGACGCTGACCGAATCGCTGAACATCATGGTGAAAATGGGGCGCGAACAGCACCTGGATAAAGCCTTGTTGCGGTTGTTTATCGAGTCGGGTGTCTATCGGCATTATGCGGAGGATTTCCTGCTGCCGGAGCAGCTCTGCGAGATCGATGAAGAAGCGATATTGGCGACCCTGGATCAACCTGAACGTTAAACAGGAACGCAGTTTGGGGTACTATCCTGATACAATCAGATTGGAACTATTAAGCGATGTCTGCGTCCTATCTACACTGAACGTGTGGAGCATCAAAATGACGTCGTTGTCCCTGACACACTGGCAAGGGCCTTGGCCCAGCACAATTCAACGGGAGGAAAGGGCCACGGTGTCAAGTACTGAAGCCGCCGATGTGGATACGCAACTGGTCAGCCGGGCTCAGAATGGCGACCGAATGGCGTACGATTTTTTAATGGTGCGTTATCAGCATCGCATTGCCGGTCATTTACAGACCTTTGTCAAAAACCCTCAGGAAGTCAGTGACCTGACGCAGGAAACCTTTCTCAAGGCATGGCAGGGGCTCTCCAGCTTTCGCCAGGACAGCCAGTTTTATACCTGGATATACCGTATTGCGACCAATACAGCCTTGTCTTATTTGTCTCGACGAAAAGCCGCAGTGCTGGAATCGGACCTGAGCGAAGCCGGCCGTTCCGAGTACGATTCGGTGTCTTCGCAACAGCCCGACCCGGAACATGCCTATGCGGTGAGCGAACTGAACGAGGTGATACAGGCGGCCATGGCCGATTTGCCCGAGGACCAGCGCGAGACGCTGCATCTTCGCGAGTGGCAAGGCATGAGTTATCAGGACATTGCAGAAGCCCTACAAGTATCGGTAGGCACAGTACGATCAAGAATTCATCGAGCGCGGGATTTCATTGATCGCAGTATCGATCAATGGCGTTCAGGAGGTAGTACCTTATGACATCCGATCAATGGCAAGAACGCCTTTCAGCTATGATGGACGGCGAACTGAGTGCCGAAGAAATGGATGCCCTGCTGGAGCAGGCCAGCCGGGATCCGGCCATCATGGCGCAATGGCAGCGCATGCATCAGCAATCGGCCAGCCGCCAGAACCTGCCCGATGTGGATGTGGTGGCGGCAGTGAACCACGCCATCGATGAGGCCGCAGAGGCAAGATCAAACCGTTCAGGCGGCGCCAGCATTTTGTCTTTCCCGAAGCGCATGACAGGGCTCAAGTGGAGTGCCATGGCGGCGTCTTTTGCCGCTGTAGTGGTGTTGGGGGTCAATATGCAGTCTCTGCTCGGGCCGGGCGATGTACCGGTCGAGCTGGCTGCCGGTTCCTCCCATGCCTATTGGGACTTGCATCATCAGTATGCCAGTTTTGAAACCGGCATGCGTTGGCAGGAAACCGAACTGCTGGTATCGGAGGGGCAACCTTGAAAGCCATGGTATGGGTGGGCGGTGCCTTGATCGCTGCCCTGTTCAGCCTGGTCTTGCCCAGGTTGTTGTTGGCGTCTGAGGTTCTGGACGCTGAACGTTGGGCCGAGGCCTGGCTTGAGCCTTCAAACAACATGGAGTTCCAGGGCAGCTTTGTGCGTTTGAATGCTGTTCAAAATCAGAGTGAGCGTTACCATTTCTGGCAAATGGAACACCAGGGCCAGCGTCAGCAACGTATGAGGGTAGAGGGTGGCACCGTGCTGGAAGTGATTCGCATCGGCGATCAGCTCTCCTGCTGGCATGGACCAGACGCCCAGGTGCCGGCTGACCATGAACTGCCGAGCTTTCCGTTTTCCGACATTCTGCAAGCAGAACCCGAACAGTTACAGCAGAACTATCGGCTCACCCGCCTCGACGATACCCGCATCTCCGACCGACCAGTTGATCGCTATCGGCTGGAGCCTCGAGTGCTCACGGCCATGTATTCTCATGAAGTCTGGCTGGACCGTGAGACCAGGGTGATTCTGGCGCATCGGGTATTTGAGGATGATGAATTGCTGCAGGAAACACGATACGTATCCGTGCAGTTCGATAGTCTCCGCATGCCGGTCAGTTGGTCGAGTATTTATCCGGCCTCTTTCTGGCATCGATTTGAGGCCAAACCCGCCCAAATGGCGACGACGGGTGGCTGGACCGAATACGCCGACCGCATGCCGGAGAGCTTCTCGCTGAAGGTGGATGAAAGCCAGCCGGGGCAACTGTACCAGCTCTGGAGTGACGGCCTGGTGCGAGTTTCCTTGATGATGGATGATGTCGACCCAAGCGAAGCCGATAGCCTGTTCAGCACCACCGAGCGGCGCGGTGCCCAAAGCCTGGCGGCTCGGGCCATCAATGGTCGTCAATTGGTGGTGGCCGGGTTGATACCGACTCAGGTCGCTGAGCAGATTGTCGAGCAGTTTGAGCGATAGTGGTTGTATAAGTCGGCTTGCACCTGCTGCGTTGATGGTGATATCGATGCTTCATTCAAGGGCTGCCCCTTGGAGTGTCGATATCCTCATCGACGCGGCGTGCCTCAGCACGCAGGCCACTGGTCCGGGCCAGCCTTCCGGCCAGCCCACCGCCACCGAAGCTTCACTGGTATTTACTGCCTGAGAAAGTCCGGCAATGAAGCGCCATTGACGAAATTCAAATCAGAGTTGTAAGCGGCCATATGGCAGGCTGAACAGAAGTCGTCTTCACTGGCGGTCATGGTGTATCCACGTGACCACTGCCAATCCGACGCCTGAGTCGGGTTCGAATCTTCTACCTTGAGCATGACGGTCACCCCTGGCCGACCACCCCGCTCATAAGCGGCCTGATTGCGATACTGCTCTTTCACAATGACCGTGCCAACCGGGTATTTGTAAGGACCCTCGGGGTCAAGCACGGTATCGCGGCCAACATCGTTGACGTAGATGTCACGATAGCCACTGCTCCCCTGGTGCAGGTTGCCGAGGATATGAGTATGGTCGCCCGTGATGGGCTCCTCATTGATTTTGGTCCAACTGGTGTAGTCGGCCCAGCGCGGGTCCGGGCTGCCAAGGCCGAGGTAGGCGCAGCCCGCTAGAGTGAGAGATGCAAAAGCCAGGGTGCCGATTTTTAGCGTCAGCTTGGGTGTCATTGTTCTTGTCCTGTACCAGCCATTTGGAAGGAATTTAGACGTACCCTGTTAAACAAAGTTCCTGCTATACCCGCATTACGCCTGAACCAGGCTATATTCAGGGTCATTCGTCAAATCAGTTGGGAACCAAGTGACTATTGATGGCTCTAAACAACCATGAAGTGGCCATACACAAACAAAAACACCGGCGGGAGCTCAACATGCTGAACTGGATTCCGACACGGAGCATGGTCGTCAACTCCCTTAAAATCAGTCTGGTAGTGGGAGTGATCCTCAACCTCATTAACCAGTGGGGTGTCATTTTTTCCGGCGATAGCTTGCGTTGGGATATGTTGGGTTTGAATTTTCTGGTGCCTTTTTGCGTGGCAACCTTCAGCGCCTTGCGCAACCAGTCTCAAGAGATTTTTCCTCAGTACAACCCCAACCCTGTTCTGGGTGTCTCGATGGAAGATGGTTGTATTCTGTATGCCAACCCCGCTGCGCATCGACTCAAAAAAAGCGAAGACACGGATCATCATCGGTTGAAAGAACTGTTGCCTTCGGACTATCAGGAAAGATTGAAAAACCAGTCACAGGCGGGGCGATCGAATGACCGCTGGTTGCAACCCATAGGTGACAACATCTACGAATACCATATCAATATCATTCCCAGGCTGGAGCGTGCCCATATCTATCTGGAAAATGTAACCGGGCGCGAGCAAGCGACTCAACAATTGGCCTGGCAAGCCGGCCACGACAGCATTACCCATATGCCAAACCGGCGCTCATTGATAGAGGATCTGAAAACCTGGATTGCGCAAGGAGATTCCTTGAGCCTGGGTTTCGTCTGGGTTGAGGGTTTGGCAAAAACAGCGGTGCGCGATGGCTATCTCATGGCCGATGAGGTGATACAAACGCTGGCCAACCGTTTGCTCGAATTTGATCACAACTGCAATGATCCGGTACACAACACCATCAAGTGTTATCGGTTCGACGGCTATATTTTTGCGGTCGTTATCTGTGGCCAGGTTCAAGAGCAACAGGCTGAACTGGCTCAGGCGTTTTGCGAACAAGTCACGCAACCACTCTATGTGAAAGATCGGCGTGTTCAATTGGGTGCTCGACTTGGGCTGGTTCGCCATCAGCCCGGTTTTGGGGTGGATCGTATGGTGGACTACGCCAACACCGCTCTGCACCACGCGCAGCAAAAAGTGCATCAGGAAATTGTCTGGTACGACGATTTCCTGGGCGAAGCCGTCCAGCGCATGCTGGAACTTGAAGAAGGCCTGAGTGATGCCATTGGAAGGGAGGAGCTGCGTCTCTTCTATCAACCACAGGTCAGATTGGGCAGCGGTGAAATCGTTGGCGTAGAGGCGCTTATGCGTTGGTATCACGGCGGTGAAATGGTGTCGCCCGCTGAGTTTATACCGATTGCCGAACGCAGTGGCACCATTGTCGAACTGGGCCGCTGGGCTCTGGATCAGGCCTGTCAGCAATGGCTGAACTGGCATCAGGCAGGCCTCATCAAGGCCGATTTTACGATAGCAGTAAACGTATCCGCCAATGAATTCCTGCGGCCTGACTTCCTCGCTGATGTCAGGCATTTGCTCTCCAGTTACGAGATACCGCCTCGGGCGCTTGAGCTTGAAATCACGGAAACCGCCTTTCTGACTGACAGCGAGGCCTGTATCAGCACCATGCATGCGCTACGAGCAATGGGGCTGGAACTGGCGATAGACGATTTCGGGACAGGTTACTCGAGCCTCAATTACCTCAGGCGTATGCCAGTCAACAAGCTGAAGATTGATCGCAGTTTTGTCATCGATGTAGAAACGGATGTCCAGGACGCCCTGGTGGTCAAAACCATTATTGATATGGCGCATGGACTGGGGTTACAGGTGATTACCGAGGGCATTGAATCGGCAGCGCAATCGACCCGCTTGTTGGAACTTGGCAGTGATCTCGGGCAGGGGTATTGGCACAGCAGGCCTGCCCCGGCTGGTGAGTTGACGGCCAAGCTGACCGAGGTTCAATCTCGGGTCTAATCGAAGTCAGCAACCGGCCGCCTGCCATCTTACCTCGCGATGAATCGGCGGTAGACTTGCTCATTGATCTTCTCCACCGGTACAACCAGACCAATTTCCAATGCATCACCAAAGTCCGCATCAAAAACGGTTTCACCAAACTGTATCTCGGTTGAAAGACCCATGTAACTTTGCAGAATCGGTGGGATACTCTCCTGCCAGGGGCTGAGCAATTGCCGCAACTGTCGAATGCGCTGTTCCGGTGTATCCAGCTCACCCGGCGCGACTGCCGGACTTATGATCAGGTCATCTGTTTCAAACCGAACCCAGGGCCGAGCCCTGAGCCAGGGCTGTGCTGGCTGATAATGCTGGTGCAAGTGATGCACCAGGCAGTCACGCGCTTCCGGGTCCATGCTTTTATAAAGAGAGACATTGCCGAAGAAGTAACGCACTTCCGGATAGGTGCGCAACAGGGCGCCCAGGCCAGCCCACAGCGCGAAGAACCCCAGTTTGGCGCGGCGCGCATCGCGGTTGACCACAGACCGGCCCAGTTCTATAGCCTGATGCAGACCCTGGTCGCGGAACTCCGGGCTGTAGTCGAACAGCCGGCTGGTGCGTAAACAGGCATCGCCATAAAGCGCTTGCCGCGCACCCAACTGGAACCGGTACATGGCGACAATTTCCTGCTCGGCCGCGTCCCAGGCAATGAGTTGCTGATAGGCACCCGGGCCAGTGTCGAGGTCATCCAGATCCAGAGTCTGGCCACGCCCAGCGCCGACAGCGCGAAAACCCACCTCACGTAGACGTCCGATCTCTTCGAGTGTGGCCGGCTTATTGTCGGCATAAAAGGCGTAGAGCGTCAGCCCACGGCAATCGGCCAGGGGCGTTAAATCAGCCAGTTCCTGGGCAAGCAGTTCGCCCTTGGATGACAGTATGGATTGAGTACTCATGAGAAGACCTCCGTACTTGAAAGGGTTGGCTCGCTATTGCCGGCCAATTGATCGTATTGCCCGCGCCAGTAGGCCAGGCGCGCCTGGTCTGTCTGGCCTCTGGGCACCCACTCTTGCGCCGTCTGATAACGGCCGAGTGTCAGCCCGACGGTTTTCCTGGCGGGCTTCAGTATTTCTCGGACCAGCAACAGCATTTCCAGGTTCAGCCCAATGCCCAGGCTTTTGCGCGCCGATGCGAGGGCATCAAAGGTGCGGGAATTGGCGGTGTCGAGATGCATCGTTACCAGGCTGCGTTCGTATTGGCGAGCAAGGTTTATGGGCATTTTTTGCCAGGGGGCATCGATCAGACGGCCCTGCTGGCGACGGGCAGTGCGCCCAGCCGGAAACACCAGCAAGGCGGAGTCGCTGGAAAAGGCGCCGTGCAACTGGCGCAGGGCACCGTGGTTACGCTGATAGCGATCGACCGGTACGACAAAGGGTTCGAGGTGCGGTAATGCCAACAGGGCGTCAGAGACAATGACCCTGAGGTCAGGAAAATGCTGACTGAGCCAGGTGATCAGGACCAGGCCATCAATGCCGCCGCTGGGGTGATTGGCCAGGAAGACCGGGCGACTGTTGGCTGGTGGCAGAGCGGCACTACCGGGCGCAATGCGCATGGAAACATCCAGATGATCCAGCACATGAGCGCAGAAGTCGCGAGCATGCTGGCCATCGAGCTGGCGCAAGCCACGGTTGAGCCTGACTTCGCACAGCACCCAGCGCAGCAATGGCCAGGTCAGTTTTGGCAGGGACTGATGCAGCCCCGGGTTCTTGCTCTGAAACAGGGCTTCGAGATCCAGCGGCTGGTCACGTTGCACCGCTGTGAACCCCTGAGGAGCGCCTCGGGGTTGGAGTGCGAGCGTCGCGGTGCTTTGCTGTTCGCTGAGCAGGTCCTGGTAGTGGAGCCTGCCTTCCCGAGTCGTCAATTCAAGGTGACACAGGCTGACGGTCGCGCGCTGTGCGCGACGCATGCGAATGCCCAGATAACGACCCAAAGGCCCCGAGTTAAGATGCAGTTGCCGATGTTGCTCAGCGTTCAGTCTCAACAGGTTGCCGTCGGTTTGCCGACGAAACCAGCGGCGGCGTAACCAGGGTGTGAGAGTAGGAAACAAGGAGGACGATGACAGTGGCGAGGCGGGAGCAACCACCTCGGCCAGCTCCTCGCCATTCCAGTGCCAGAGTCGTGGCGCCTCCGGCCCCGGAAAAACAACCAGTTGAAAGGGCGCGTAGTCGGTCAGGTTGAGTCGCTTCAGGTGGGCGGCAAGGTCTTCGAGATTGTGGTGATTGGCCAGGTCTTTTACCAGCAAGCCACGAGAGCGCCTGGTGGCCCGGGGTGGGGAGCGGTAGTCATTCAGCAGACACAGGACCAGGCCCTGTTCGTTCAAGCTGAACCAGGTGCCGCCCCCTTTCGGGTCTACAGGGCACAGCAGTCGGGAATGCATTCCCTGTTCTGTGCGCGGAGGTTCGGCAACGGCTCGATCCAGCGCCTCATCGCGGCTGAACACCAGGCTCAGCTTGCCCTGCCAGATCTGCCAACTCAGAGTACACATCCTAACGAGCCTCCGCCTGGCTGGCCCAGTATTTGAGCGTGGAGTGGTGCACACCGAATTCGACAGGCAGAACATACCCCATTTGGGTCGCCAACAGTTTGATGATGGCCTGGTGGTGGATGGTATGGCTGGCGAGAAAGGCGAGTTCACGTACCAGGCTGGAAGCGACGGTTTGCGACTGGTCAGGCACAACCGAACACAGGTGCAGTGGCACCAGCAGTGTCTCGTTTTTCAGGTGCTTCAAGCGGTGGCAATGGGCGGTCAAATTACCCAGGGCCACCGTTGGCGACTGCGCCAGCTCAAGGTGACGATGTCGCTGTTCATAGTCGAGCTCTGTGTGATGATCGAGTGCCTGCCATAGGCACTGGTAGTGCTCCAGTATATGACGAACATGCTGGCCGATGGACTGACCGGCCTGCTCGGCCCGGTAATGGGGAGTATGCAGCCGCCGCAAAAGGTCTTCCAATGGCTGCAAACACAGAAGGTTGTCCTCTACCTGAGAAACCAAAGACATCGCGAATCCAAACCCTGGCTGTTGTTGTTTATAACGGCTTGGACTGACGACAAGGCCAATGGTTCCCGGGAACTTTTTACTGCCTGCTGGTTCTTACCGCGCGCACTGCACGAAATCGGCAAACCAGAGGAGGCCACCATGAAACGATTGTTGCTGAACCCACTGACCTGGATGCTCTGTTTACTATCGCCCGGCAGTTGGGCCGTCGATGCGATTTATACCCCCTGGTACAACAATTTGGCGATCAAGGGCTACGACCCGGTGGCGTATTTTGCTGAAAACAGGGCGGTAGAAGGCCTGGCAGATCATGAATACGAGTGGCAGGGTGCCACCTGGCGCTTTGCCAATGCGGAGCATCGCCAGCGCTTTATCGAAAACCCCGAGGCCTATGCTCCCCAATATGGCGGCTACTGCGCCTATGCGGTAGCCACCGACAAGACAGCGGGTATCGACCCGAGCCAATTTTCAGTGGTCGATGGCAAGTTGTACTTGAATTTCAATCGCCGAATACAGGAACGCTGGGTGGCAGAGCGGGTTGATTTTATCAAAGCAGCGGACCAGAACTGGCCGGAGATAAGGGATCGATAATTGGCAGTCGAGATCAAAACGGCATCAAAAAGAGAGAAAAGAGGGCTGCGCATACAGCCCTCGACAGCTTACTAGAACAGGTCTCGATCTGTGTTACTGATCGACCAAATAAGTAGTACCCTGGTAAGCTATAACCGCTGGGTCATCACAACCGCTGTAAGTTATGCTCAGTACTTCAGCCGAATCAGAATCACTGATTGTAATGGTGCCAGATTCAAATCCACCGCCAACGCAGTAAACCAGGTTCGTGGCTACGACTTCAACGTAGCCATATTCGGAGTGATATACCCGAGCCGTGAAGCTGTAGCTGTTGCCGGTGCTGGTAAACGTCAGGTTGCTGACTCTGTAGGTCACACCGCCTTCGCTGTAGGTTTCGCTGTAGGTGCAATCGGTGTAGCTCCATAAGCTGTCATCGTCACCTGTGCATTCAAAGGTTCCTCTCATGGAGTATTGATCTGTTTCACCATTGAAACTGGAGGTCACGGTCAAGTCATAGTCCCAGTACCAGTAGCCGGGTCTGAACTCGTAAAAATAGGACCCATTGTAGGTAATGCTGCTATTGTTCCCCGCATAGGAGTAGGAGTAAGTACAGTTATTGTAGGTGAATGACATGGTTCCGGTTTTATAGTCATCTGAGTAATTGTAGGTATATGAGGCACTGCCACTGTCGCAGAAATCGGACCAATCCATACTGCCACTGGTATTACGAGTGGCAGAGCGGACATTGAGAATGGACTCTACGTTTGTGTGCAATGGTTGAAGGATCGCTGGAAGTGGCGATTGCCCCCCAGAAGAGAACGCAATATTGCTGCCATTGATTTCTGATTCGACAGATTTCTTTGCTGCAATGTGGACGCCAGCGCCTATGTCTTCGCTGTTACTGTCGTCTACTTTTGCCGCGCTGGTTTTACCTGAGTAGCCACCAGAGCTGCCATTGTCGGAGTCCTTGGAGCCGCATGCGGCAAGGCTGAAAGCCAGTAATATAGCCAGAATGTAATACAGGTGTCTCATAACGGTCCCTCTTTTCGCGATTTAATGGGTCTTTTTTACAGAAGTGTTTAAGGTTCACTACCCTATACCAGGCTCGAAGATTCCCGGACAGGCGCTCTTTAACCTGACCATTCTACTCTCAGAAACGGAAGCGGGTATCACGCATTTGGGCTAACCTTTGAATCAATTTGTACTAAGCTCGGCTTAAATCAAAACACTTTGTTATTAAGGTTCGTTAGTGTCACTTGCCGTTGTGCTGATGCTTTCTATCGGTGGACTTTTACCGTTTCTCTGCTCTCAAGAGCCCTATTTCAGAGGTATTTGATTAAGGCTACCCCATTTAGGGGAGGGGGGTTGCTTGACTAGTCGATAACAACAGCTATTGTTTGACTCAGCTTTACGGTCGGTGTCAGCGATGCTGTCTACTTCATATAAGTAAGGCAAATCGATGGTTATAGTCATCTTCACAAAAGTGAGGGAAATAATAATGAAAAATCTATTGATATTGACACTAGCAACACCCTTTGTCCTGATGGGCTGTAACTCCAGCAGCGATAGCGGCGGAGGTGGCGGTGGCGGTGGAAGCTTCAATAAAACTCCCTCACTGCAAATTTCCAATGCAAACCGAGCGATGGTAGACGAGTTTGCCATAGAGGGTGTTATTGGGCTGGAAGGCGGGTATGCAGATCTCCTTTTTGATGATTTGGATGACTTTTCAATCGATATAAACAAGCACGCAGCAAGATTGATGGAGCGTAGGTCATTTTCAGCTCGCAATTTTAATGAGAGCGAAACCTATGACTGCGACTCTGGTACGGAAGTGTATAAGGTCACCGGTACCGGCATCAGCGAGGAAGGCGATATTTCACCAAGCGGCAACGTCACTTTTGAAATTACATCAAATAATTGTCGTGAAGAATGGTGGGAAGGTGAATACGATATTTCTAATGGAACCATACGTTTCACCTTAAGCTGGACTGGTTACAACGATGTAACCGATACTTTTTCAAGCTTGAATTTTTCCATTAAGGCAATCAACTCCAGCTTATACGAATACATCGATGATGAATTGGACTACTTTGAAGAGTTCGACGGAGAGATGGTTTCCTCATTGTCTGGCACCAACTACACCAATACTCTGGATATTTTCTTCCGAGGTTCTGATTTGGGTGGTGAAGGCGTTGCGGCTGAGACTTTGACAGCAATTACCGGAAGCACTGATAACGACCACCCAACAGCGGGCCAATGGATCGTTCGTGGCGGCGGTGGAACTACTGCACAATACACCATTGAACCCGATGGGATAGAAGTCAGTGTCAATGGTGGACAAGCCGAGCTGATCACCTGGGCAGAAATCGACGCCAACTATGGGTCCGATGGATGGGATGATTGGTAAGAGCACAGTAGATCAAACCTGTCGTCAAATAGGATTATAAGCCCACCCGTCGGTGGGCTTTTTTACGCATTACTTGTCAGCTACTCGCCGCTTTGTCCCTCGAAACTATGGCGTATCCCTTTGCGCATCAACATACCGAAATGCGCCTCCGGGTAGTCCAGTAACCCTACTACCTGATGGGCCTGCACAACAGTTCCCAATTGGTCCATCAGTTCAATCCGCATTTCCGATCTTCTGGCGGCCACCCCGGGCGTAGGTACTGTTAGCACCCTCGCTCCAGGGCAGTGGCCAGAGCGGTTGCTACCATCAGTTTGCTGGAACGAACCAGGGTTGCGCTTTTCGTGGAGGCTTTCACTGGTTTTTGCGTCAGAAGAAACTATGAGCTGCGAACTGGCAGGCATTGTGGAGCAAAAAAGAACGACAGAAGGTTTACGTTCGCCCTGCTATGGTGTTCTATTACAAAAACAGACCTTGTATTTTATCCTTATGCAGTAAACTGGCGGTTTGGTTTTTTCCACTCTCCCCCGAATGTTCAGGGCTTTCATGAATTACAGGCAGTACAACGCTCCACCAGCCACTTTGTGGGACCATCAAGCCTGTATAGACCCGGGAAAACTGGCCGTGGGGCATTTTGTGTCTCGTCTGGACCGACCCTGGTCAGAATCGCCCTTCTTGCTCGAAGGTGTTTTAATCGAGAGCTATGCCGACAAGGCGTGGATAGCGCAGAATTGTGCCTGGGTGATTATTGATCTGAAGCGCAGTCGCAACACCTTTCGCCCGGCTCCCTATGCTTCTGCGACGGGGTTTCTGGAAGTCCTTGACAAGAAGCCGGCGTCCCACCCGATTCACGCGCTGCGCAGAAGCAAAGTTGACCGTCGCACGCTGCGCCAATCCCTTGTCGGCTACTCCGATCTCAGCCGTCAGGCGCGTAAGCTGCTGAGCGCTTTTGCCGATAACCGCAGTCTGGATATCCCCAGTGCACGCGAGGCCGTATCAGGGCTGTCTGTGGCCTTGTCGAAGAATCTTTCAGCCATGGTGTGGCTGACCCGCATCAAGCATAAGGATCAGTACACCGCCGAGCATTGTATCAACGTGGCCATCCTCTCCATGGGCCTGGCGCATGCGCTGGAATGGCCCAAAGAAGAGGTCGAAAGCGCCGGGCTGACCGGGCTGCTGCATGACCTGGGCAAGATGAAGGTCGATCAAGCCATTCTGAACAAGCCGGGTCGGTTAACGCCTGAAGAGTTCGACCACCTGAAAACCCATTCTCGGCTGGGCTATGATCTGCTCAAGGAAGACGACTCCGTTTCCAGCGAGATCAAGCAGGCCGTGTTGTACCACCACGAACGGCCAGACGGTCGTGGCTACCCGGCGGGCCTGGGCGAGGCGCGAATACCACCCATGGCTGCCCTCGTTGCGGTAGTGGATGCCTACGATGCCATAACCTCTCACCGCGTTTACGATGCAGCCCGCTCTCACCACGAGGCCTTGAGCATTCTGTGGCAACAGAAAGGTACTCAATTCAGTCAACCGATGGTTGAGGCCTTTATTCAGTTCATGGGTTGGGTCACACCCGGCACTCTGGTGCGTTTGAACAACGGCGATACCGCCGTCGTATTACAAGCCAAGCTGGGGCAGCGGTTGAAACCGGTCGTTCAACTTCTGGTGAAATCGGACGAAGGTGAGTACTTGACGAGCGAGGTTGTCGATCTGGCGAGCAGTTCGGTGCAAACCGAAGCGACAACGACCGATGGGTCAATCTACATTGCTGAGGTTCTGCCGGATGGCCATGAAGGCATTGATCTGAAAAGCTTGTCGTTCGCCCTGGTTTGAGATTACTGCAACAAGGTATCGTCGCTGTAGGGTTGTAATTCGACCTGCTTGAGGCGTACCCCATTGAGCACCACCCAACCGAGAAAGCGCCGATCCCCCCGGGTTGAAAACTCGAATTGGTAGGTGCGCTCAAAGGCAAAAAATGAGTCCGGCGATCGGCAGGGCCGCATCCGGGTCATGATGATGCTGTCGTCCAGCAACTGCACCCCTTCCTTGTGGGTAACCTTCCGGCAATAATTGAGCGCGCGCTGGCGCACGCCCAGATGGTGCCAGAACCAGGCCCCCAGTGCTGCCACCAGTGTCAGGGTGAGCAAGGCTTCGCTCGACATAACCACTCCCAATCAACGAATAGGCTCCAGTTTGCCACATCCGGCAAAGCTGAAGGGTCTATTTCGTGCCGGAATCGGTAAATTCAATCAGTTCCAGGGTTTTAGGTGGGCCAATGCCATCCGCTGAGTCGGCTTTGGCAGGTTCGGGCTCTATCGGCATTGGCCGCACTCTGGACGGTGGTTCATTGCGTTTCGGTTCAGCCGCCCGTGACTGCTGGGCTTGCCTGACCCTTTCCGCCAGGGTGCGACATGCCTCGGCTTTTTCGGCCAGGTTGGGCAGCAGTTGTAGCGAGTCTGCCAGCAGTTCCAGGGCTGCCGGCAGGTGTGGAAAATCCGGATACTGACGCTGCATGCCGTTGATTAGACTGACCACGCCGCGGGCGTCATCCTGTTTATGGCAATCTTTCGCCAGAGCAAGCCTCAATTCCGGGCTGTTCGGCAGGAATTTGGGCAGTACGGTTTTGGTGGTTCTATAGGTCTGGCCGAGCAGTTCGCTGTGGCCCTGCTGGAGCAGAAAACGCAGATAGCGCTCGGCAAAGGCACCTAGCCAGTCCGGGTTTTTGGCTTGTACCAGAAAATCGAAGTAGCGACCGTACAACGCCATGCTTGAGGGGAAGCGTTCCAGTGCCTTGTTGTAACCGTCGCGCAGTGCATCGTAGCGGCCCTCCTTGAGCAGCATGTCCAGATGGGCCAGAGTAACGGCCTCTTCCGAGCGACCTGCCACATCACCATGCTCACGCGCGCTGTAACCCAAGCGGCCTTGATACTGAAACAGCATATAACCCATGATGTGGAACACCACCACAATGTAGTAGTTGGAGGCCATGGCCTGGAGTGACAGAGCGACCACGGAAAACTCGTAGCCGATCAGCTGATGAATCACACTGACCGAGCCGACCATGACCAGGATCAGCGCAACCAATAACCCATAGGGCAGGCCAATGGCAGCAATCAGCCGGAAGCTGTTCAGCGGGTTGAGGGCGGCGAACGTGTCTTCGGAAATGGCAAACTGAATCAGGCTGGCTGGAAAGGCCACGATAAAATAAAAGCCCAATAAGCCAGCCAGGCTCGGATGCACAAAGACTGCAACGGCAAATACAGAGGCACCCATCAAAAACAACATCAGCATCAATCGGAGCACCAGGGCTATGCCACCCTGATAAGCCTCGGTGAGGTCGGGTGCTTCCAGGTTGCCGGCCGAGGTTTCCTGCAGGCTAAGGAAGCTGTACTTCACCATCACCCCGGTAGCGGCCAGGTTGATGATAAAAGCCACCAGTTGGGCTGAAGCCGCCATGGAGGTTAGCGTCGACACCACCGACACGGCCGCGATCAGCAACAGCGTTTGCAGGTTCAAGGGGTAACGAAAGCTCTCCTGAAGGCGGCGCCAGAAGGGCGTTACCCGGTGTTCTGCAGCGAGCAAGGTCATCTCGCCATGGCACTTCAGGCAACGTATGCCGTGCTCGATGTCGCGGTCGTCAACGCACAGATCACAACAGTCAATCTGGCACTGAGGGCAATGGTAGATTGCCGGCTCCATCGGGTGATAGTTGCAATAATCCATTAGAGCCCCTGCGCCAGCATTTGATCGGAAAGGCCCTGGTAGTGGGACCGCTTGTGGTTTTCTTTCTGTTCCCCAAAAGCCACGGCCAACTTGCCCGCCAGTACACCCATGGCCGGGTCTTTACAGCCAGCTTCCTGCAATTGCACAAAGAGTCGCTCGGCCGCCGCTGCGGCACCATGACGACTGAAACGCATGGCAACCTTGATGCGCTGTTCCTCGCTCTGTGTGTCGAGTAAAGCGGGTTCTTCCTGCAGCACTCTGGCCTGTATGGCGACTTCCGCCGGGTTGACCTGATCGAGCATCAATAGAGCCAGCCCGGCTTTAGGCGTTGAGGCGTTGGGGTTCAGCCGCAGCAGGTTATAACGCAGCCGAGCCAGTTCAAAGCACAGACCCTCGGCGCGAATCATCTCATTGACCTGCTTGAACGCCTGCTGAAATCGGAATTTCTCAATCGACTGATAAATAGCGGCCAGCTGCACCTGACGCGGATCCATCGTCTGATCGGCCTCGATGTAGTCGGCATCCAGCAGATTGCGATTGAACAGGAAGGTAAAGCCAATCAGCGCGGCCCCCATGATAAAACCGCCAGCGTGCGCCATAAAGGCGACATTGGACTCGGTATCCGACAGATAAAAATAGACTTCCTTGCCAATGTAGAACGGCAGAATCAATAGCGCCGGCGCGCGGATGTAACCCACCAGAAAGTAAAGCCAGTAGAAAAACTCGATGCGCTTCAGTCGGAAGGCGGCGACATACATCGCCATGACACCGGAGATCGCCCCCGACGCCCCCACCAGAGGTTGCGAGCTGGATAGATCCAGCCAGGCATGGGCCAAACCGCCGGCGATGCCGGACAGCAGGTAAAAACCCAGAAAGCGCCAATGGCCAACAATGGCCTCGACCGCAAAACCGCATACCGCCAGAAAGAACAGGTTGCCCAGCAAGTGCATGAGGTCACCATGCAGGAACTGATGAGTGATCAACGAAGACAGGCTGAGCTGATTGGGCGTTAACCCATTGGCCAATACACTGACCGACTGCACGGTTCGGTGGATATCCGCCCGAGCCCGAGACCACTGCTGGTACTCGTCGAAATGCAGCTCGGATTGCGCCACCACCTGCAGGTGCTGATAGAAAGACGCATCCAATAGCAACTCAAAGGCAACTTCCGCATAAAACCCTGATTCGTAAGCAGACTGAAGCTCGGCCAGGTGCTCCTGCTCGCCCTGACGCTCCAGCCAGGCCTCGTACAGGGGCCATTCAAACGGCAACATCCGTTCCTGCTGGTATTGCTGCAGTGCATCGTTGATTTTTTGAGAATCGCCGGACTGATAGACGACAAAAATGAGGATGTTAAGCAGTATGATGCCAAACAACACAAAGGGAGCCCGGTTCATGTCCAGGCGTTTTTCTGTAGGCAATATGATCATGCGACTTCCGCTTATCCTTAGCGACG
Source organism: Saccharospirillum sp. (assembly GCA_022565595.1). GTDB lineage: Bacteria > Pseudomonadota > Gammaproteobacteria > Pseudomonadales > Natronospirillaceae > Saccharospirillum. The sequence goes on from JAIUML010000026.1 coordinate 46,398, forward strand.
GCCCCCTATGGTATTGTCAGGCTCCTGTAAAGTCACACAGCTTTTGTCTGGAATCAAGAAATTGTGAGAGTCATCACACCGAGGCCATCCCCTGAATGAGTTGATAAGCCGGAAATTCGAACAGCCCTTTAAAGTGTGAACTCCGTTGCCGTGGGGCGTGATGGCTGTCCCAGTCCGAGACATTAGTGGGTTGCAAGAGTCCTCAACCGGTCAATGAAATGACATAATTCGCGGCAAGGAACTCGGCTTCAGGAAGAATGACAAAGTTTTGACTTTGCTCAGTCCCTGGGTCGGTAAAGCCCAACGGGAACCGGATGGTTTCAAAGGACCGAATGATGGAACATGTTTTAACGACGCTTGCAGAGGGAAACCCCAAAGCAAGGATGCTGCTTTTGCACGACAGCAAGGAACCCATGGACTCCCCCTGGATGGACCAACTCGCCAACACCATCAACCAGATGGGAGTCGACGTGTTGCGCTGGGAGCTCTGCTACATGCACCTGCGGCGCACCCAGCCAAAACGCCGCTGGAGCGAACCCTCGCTCTACCCCAAAATGGGTGAACTGGATGTGTTCATGGACCAGCTCACCGCCATCGCCACAGACCTGCCCTTGATATTGGCCGGCAAAGGCGCTGGCGCCCGCCTGGTCACAGCCTACGCCGCCAAATACTCACCCGACTCCCTCGCAGCCCTGGTCAGCTTCGGCTACCCCATACCCGCCGAGAAGCACAACCCCAGGCACCAACTCGAATTGATTAAACACCTCCAGCAACTGCCCTGCCCGCACCTGGTTTTGCAAGGCAATGTAACCCGCACTACCCACACCGAACGCCTAATGCCCTGGCTGGCCGTGGGCACGACAGAATGGGTCTGGACCGATGGCTTTGCTCAATCCATATCGGCCTTGAATCAGTACTTCGACGCCTGGTTGAACCCAAGGGGTTGGATGATGCGGCAGGCATAGAAGGTCTCAGCTTGAGGAACTGATCCTCCGCGACTGTTTCCGGTTTATAGAAAAGCAATCTAAAAATCGATGACATCTTAACAATGTTAAAATAAATAACTTAACATCTACAAGATGGTGGCACTTGCCGTGCAAGAGTGAGACGCATCTCATGGCACATTCAACCTCTTACCCGGAGCAGCACCCCTTTGGGCTGTCCGTCTTTCTGCATCTATTTCCAGGAGTACTGTTGCTGCTGGGCTTTGTACTGATCGCGCCAGTGATGGCCAGGTTAGGGCTGCCAACCTTGCTGGCCATCATCATTGTTGATGCACTGGTCGTCTTGCCGCTCATGATGGGCATTCTCTACTTTGTAAGCCGGAAAAAGACTGGAGTGCCGGTGCTTGGCTATCGTGAACGCTTTAAGTGGCCACAGTTGGCCGGGCTGGCTACCGTCTCCTTGCTGTGTGCCGTTATGGCCTTCCTGCTTATGACGCCTTTTTCTGACTTCCTGAGTGTGACCTACTTTTATTGGTTGCCAGAATGGTTTGCCATCAGCCACTACGCCACCCACCCGGAAAGCTACGCCTACGGTGCCGTACTGGTCACCTGGCTGCTGGCAATGGTGGTCACCTCGATTGCAGCGCCCATTGTTGAGGAACTGTATTTCAGAGGGTATCTGTTGCCCCGGATTGATCGTTTCGGCGCCTGGGCGCCGCTGATCAACCTGGTGTTATTCGCACTCTATCACTTCTGGACCATCTGGCTGACGCCGGTTCGAATCGTTGCTTTGTTACCAATGGTTTACCTGGTGTGGTTCAAGCGGTGTCTTTATATAGGGGTCATCGTTCATTTGGCGCTGAACCTGGTTGGAGATACCTTACTGACGGCCCCCATTCTTGTTCGCTAAGCTGGGTTAACGGCATTGAATTGGGTGCAGTATACGACCGGCAATAAGCCGTGCGGTCGTCGCACTGAACTCCGTTAAGGATTTTTTGGGGCCATGTTAATGGTCACGGCACCGCTTTGCTCGGCACTCTTTACCAGCAAAGTCAGGGTACGATTGATGGGTACATCAATGCCATGGTCAGCCGCCTTTGTCACAATATACCCATTCAGAAAATCGATCTCGGTTCGCTTGCCGTTCATCAGGTCTTGCGCGGTTGAAGAGTACTGCCCGGGCATGGATTTCGGAATGCTGTGAATGGTGTCGAATACGCTGTCCGGCACCGACACCCCTTCAGCCTTGGCCACACTGAGCGCTTCACGGGCGATGTCCTCCATCAACTCTGGCATGCCGCTCTGTGTTGCCAGTTTCCCATAGGGTAAGCCACTAATGGCCGAGAGCGGATTGATGGCGCAATCTCCCGCCCGGCCTGCTCGGTATCGCCCGACTTCACACAAACCAACACCCAATCGGCACCAGCAACGGCAGCAGGATCACGGCTCGCCTCAACCTCGGCCACCAGGCGGTCGCCGTCCTTTTCCAGAATCAGGCCTCGTTCCGAAACCGCTTCAACAAGAGCCGCGCGCCCAACCAACACCACCTGATGACCGGCCAGCGCCAGCATGGCGCCATAATAACAACCAACAGCACCCGCCCCCATGATGGCAATTTTCATATACTCACTCCCAAAAACCAGCCAATGGTGAAGTGACCCATAACGGAGTCAGCGAATGAGATACATCATAGCCATTCAAGAACGGAATTACTTCACCGAGAAGCTTTTCAGCAACCCCGCGGAGCAACAGCTTCCCTGTAAACGGGCTGGTGAACCCTTTCCACTAATCCATTGAGTAGTAGCGAACTTCCGCACCCTGGCTGACGCGGGTGAAGATGGGGACTTCGCAGGGTTTAAGGCCATTGCAGGTTCTTGATCCCGTTTGGTGTTCAAACATACGCTGGAAGTGCTCTGGCCAACGGCCATCGTACTTTTCATGGAATTCCATGTCATAGCCAATATCAGAAAGACCGTCGAAATAAGGCACCTCTTCGGCACTGGTTATTCGGGTTGCAGCAAAGGAGATAAAATTCAGGTTTTCCAGGCTGGAAAGTGGCAGCAAGTTGGAAATGTTGCTCCCGTTGAGATAGAGAGACTGTAGTTGCGTCATTTGAGCGAGATGGACGAGCCCTTCGTCATCCAGTTGAGTATTAGTCAAGCTTAAATGCTTTAACTGCTTGAGCTCTGGGAGTAAGTCCCACTGACGAAAGTTGGACCCTCTCAGAACCAGGCTCTCAAGATTCTTTGCCTTTAGAATAAAGCCATAGTCATCCAACTGCGCCCCTTCGAGATCCAGATAGTTCAGGTTTTCGGGCAGTTGAACTCGGCTGAACCGGGGGGCTGTAACCTCCTTCATATAAAGGTTCCGAAGATTCTCTGGCAAGGGAGGAAAACTTCCGAGAATGCTGGCGTTGCTGATGTTCAAAAATTCCAGATTCTCTGGCCACTGGATTTTAGCCTCGCCTAAAACTTCTAAATCCTGCAATATCAACGACCGCAGCATAGGTAACGTGCTGCCGTCGAGATTAAAGCTACTCAGCCGACCTGAATTTATGCCCGCTACCTGTAAATTTGGAAGGTTTGAGACTGTCAAGGCAGTGGTACTATTGCGACTGTAGGTCAGGCTTCTTAGCTCTGGATAACAAGAAATGTGCAAATGCTCATCTTCTGGTTGACTAAATCCAATTCGCAATTCTACTAACTGATCAAAATCACAGGTATTTTCAAGTGAATGGAAAGCAGTCGCCAGCCTTAGCATTCTGAGATTTTTATGCGAAGCAATCAGCGATAAATCAGCACCACCATCTTCAACACTCCCATCAATACGTAGATATCTCAGATTTTCCAGAGCTTTCGTTAATTGGAGATCATTATCGGTTGCTCTTTCTATTGTCAATTGCATAACATTTCCGGAATTGCTCCAGAGTAAAGTAGCGTTTGTCAGGAAGTGATCTTCTGCAAAAAAGACCTCTTCTCCTATGTAGTCAGGACGCAATAGTCGATAGCCAATCAGCTTAACTTGTGTCAGCGCTGGTTCGCTTACGCGATATCGCTCCTCAAGAAAAAAGTTTGAGCGTTTTAAAGTCTCGCTAAAACGCTCTTCACCAAACCCATCCCCCCCTGGCTGATACATGCTCAACCCTTGCAACACTGCAAAATCCTCAGGGTGAGCAAAACGCTGAACCCGCTCCGGGGTGAAGGGTGGCGCTGGCCACAGTTGGCCTTCAAATTCAAAGCGTTCGATATCGTCTGTTTCTGGCTCGCTGGCGAGGCAGCTCATACCCAGAACGGTGCTCAAGAGCAGGGCGGTTGCTTTTAATGCCAAGGGCGTTCTCCTCATCAAGGGGGTCCTGACCGAAGGGCGGTGCTCCAATGTGTGCTCCGCTGGTGCGGACACTGTCTGATGCCGATTACTCATGGGCTACTGCTTCCCATGAGGGTTGGGAGATCGCTGAGGATTGCTGGTCTCGTTGATGCTCGGTACTGCGGAGCTTCCATAAGAAGCATAACTGTTCCAGGGCAGCGAGTCTTTCATCGCCCCAGAAAGGGGCCAGCAATTTTGCCATGTCCTGAGTGTGGATTTCGGTGGGGTAGTGGCCGGTTGTGTTTAGCGGCTCCCAAACGAAGGCCTTAAGATGGCGGCCCCTGTCGCTGTCTTCATTGGCGTAATGTTTAATATCTGCAATAAAGAATCGCCAATGGAATTTGGCGGATTCTTTGCGTTCTTTCTCTTCATCCAGTTTGTACATCTCGCCCATTGCATCTACTTCGGGCTCTGTTAGATCAAAGGTTTCGTAAAAACGGGTACCCAGCAAGTCAGTAAAGTCCAGGATGTGAGGCAGAGCCAGCCAGGATAAGGGCTTCCAGCGCACATCCTGGGGTAAGCTGATGGGGTCGAGCTGTGGCCGGCCTCTCACAAACTGATGGATGTTGATCAGGAGTCGGCTTTGCTCTATTGCATTTTGAGCCATGGAGCGGCCGAGGTTCTCGTACACCGTATTTCTCTGTAAATCTTCAATGGTTTTGGTGAGGTTCACCATGGTGTTCGTTGCGCCGCGATCCGTGTCGGTGTATTCCAGGCTGTGAGGCTGGTTGACGATGGCACGCCAACCCTGATGAAACACCACAAAGTTCCGGCCGTAAAAATGCGCCATCCCCCAATGGTTCCAGTACAGAGACCACGCCAGAGCGCCAATGCTGATGACGGCACCGGCGATAAACAGCACTTGACCCAGGGCGGGCGTAAGACCAACGAGCAACGCCGTTTTTGTAAAGCCGAGGATGCTGCCACCCAGGAGAGTGGCGGCTGTGCCCGCGGCGGAGACGGCGTTCAGCGTGGCCTGGTCTGTCTGACCCCTTTGCAGGTTGCGGCGCATGTCTGCAAGGCTGGTGGCGGTGGCGACACCGGCCGCCAAAAAGCTCAATCTTGAAGCCCATGCCTGCACAACGCTGCCTACGGTCGAGGTTCCAATCAGGCTGGCGGCTGTACTGCCTCCGGCGCGACCAAAGAGGTTGCGCGCCGCATGGCGAGCGCTGTTGGTGAACTGACGCTCCAGCAGTGTATGCAGTTGCCCGGGAACGCGGCCCTGGCTTTGCCAATAACTGACCATGGCGGGAATGCCCAGCGCCATGGACGCCGCATTGGCGCTGTCACCCAGTTTCAGGCCAAAACGATAGGTCGCGCTGCGGAAGTCGGCCGCACTGGGTTCGAGGCGTTTTTCCGGGTCCATCTCGTTCATGAAGCCAAACAGAAAACGGGCCCCTTCCCAGAAGATCAGCCCTGTTTTAATGCGCGCTTCTGCCCGCACCCGAGCGGTGCCGCCCGACCACACCTGCCCACCGTAACCGGCGCGGGAGATCAGATCCCGGCTGGACAGCAATTGCTGCATTCTAAGCGGGTTGTTGTACGCCAGGGTCCGATACAGTAGGCGGCCGATGCGGTTGTAATGCTGTTGCTGATTGACCTGAACCAGTAACAGGAATTGCACGCTATAGAGCCGCACGGCCAGGCGCGTTTGCAGGGTCACATTGTATTGCAAACGGGTTTGCACCAGGTGGCCGGACAGGTCCAGAACGGCTTCGAGCAGGGCCGGAGCACCAGGGCCGCGGATAAAGGTGGTTTTGAAAATCTCGACACTGGGGTCGATGATGTCTTTCAGGATGCTTGGGGTGTTTGAAGTTAGGTTGTTTAAGCCTTCAATAGAGCCGGGTGGATTGGATTGTTCTTGAAACTTCTCTATGTTGTTGTCAACAGAAGATGGATTGTCCTGTGCTGCGAATTTCAGAAAATACTGCAACACCTCAGTAACTTTATTGGTACTTATCCAGGCCGCGATGATGGGCAAAAGGTGACCATCAAACAGCCGTTGCAGGTTACTGTCTTCCGGTTCGATTTGAACCGCAGGCACCAGGCTGGCCAACAAAGCAGCCAACGCATCAAAAAATTGCGGGATGTAGGGTTCGGCCACCTCTTCATTGATGGATTGCGCTGGTTGCCAGTCGATTCTGGGGGTTTGGTCAGTAAAAGCTCGTTGAGCTTTGTCGGGATCGAGTAAGTGTTCTTCCTTTCGCTCTAACCAACCCACGAATTGATCCTGATCAGAGCTTTCCAGCGATGCCTGCACCTCCTGCCAGGCTTTCAAGCGCGGTACCAGCCTGGTGTCCTCGATCAAGGCAAAAGACCGCTCCAGCGCCTGCTGGAAACGACGAACGGCGAGGTTGCGCGCCTCCTGACTGGCGTACAAGGCTTGTTCAGCCGCGTTGCCGTTGGCCAGGTTGTCCACCAACGGCGGTGACACCAGGCGGTTGCGAATGGCACTTTGCATGCTTGTCAGTGCGGTGTTCAGTCGGCCATGGGCATCGAGGTTGAGCGAGCTGTGCGGCTGAAAAGGCGCGTGCTTGTGTATGGTTAACCAGTCCTTGAGGGATTCGATTTGAAAGAGGTCGTTCAATCCGTTCTGGTTAACGTTCAGCAGTTGTTCGTACGCCTGAGTCAGGGTCGCGCGTTGTTGGGTGACTTCATGCGTGAACTGGCGCAAGGTGCGCGGCAGTTTAATGATGTGCGCATAGGTTCCGCCGGCAACGGTTTCGCGCACACAGACCGGGTGGTTGGCGTCCTGTCGGTTCGGCAGGGTGTGCAAGGCCTTGATCGAGAGCGAGCCATAGCCCAGGGGCATGGCCATAAAGCCATAGTCATAGCCTGCAGTCAGTTCCAGGTAGCCGCTCAGAGGGGTGGCGGTCAAGCGGGAGGAAATACGCCCCGCTGCCGTCATGCCCTGGTGCATCAGGTCGCCATCGCCACGCACGTAGCTCAGGGGGTCCAGATGGCCTGTGTCGCCCAACTGTCCGACCACCTTCTCCAACAGGGCAGCATGGTCGGTGTTGTCCCAACTGAACCAAGTCTGTTTGAGCGGGTCGTTCAGCTCTGCGCTGTCCGGGCGTTCATGGCCGGTGTGGCGTTCGAGTAACAGAAAATCGCCGGTGTCGGGGTCGACCTGGGCGATGATGTCGTTGTGCTCATTCGCCATAAAGGCCGGCTTGAACAGGGTTGGGTCACCGTTCTCGTCGGTGTAGAGGATGCCGACGGTAAACAACTCCGATACCTGGCGATCCACCCTCATATCGGCGAGTTCTTCGGGCCGATCCTTGTGGTAGCGCCAGCACAGAATTTGGGTGTTCTTGAGCGGATTGCCGTCTTCGTCCTGGAAGCGTGGGTTGACCAGGGTGGCCGGGCTCAATACCGTTTGTGTGCTTTCAACTGAATTCAGCGGATGACGGCCGAGCATCAGGGGTGTTGAGTCGGACGATACCCGGACGCGTCGCGTGGCCTCGGTCAGATACGACAGCCGGTTTTCTTCTTGCTGGAAGTTTTGCAGCGTGTAGGCGTTCTCTTGCAGCAGCTCCCAGAGGGCCAGGCCGTTCTCCTGGCCAAAACGTTGGTCGATCATCGGTGCCAGGCGGCGTTGCTGGCGCGCTTCCAGCTCTGGCAGTCGGCTTTGCTCCAGCTCCACCAGGTTCTGGATGAGGTCTGCATTTTGAAAGAGCGGTAGCAGGGCGGCCCCATGTATCGATGATTGTCGGCCGTCCATATAGGCGAAGGCGCGTGCTTCCCATTGATTGAGCTCTTCGTCGATGGTGGTTGCTCGGCCTAAACCGGATTGCGAGTGCAAGAAGAGCATTCTCACGCTGCTGTATAGGCCCCCCCATTGACGATAGGGGTTGTTGGTATCCAGCTCGAAGCGGTTCTGTAGAAGGCGATCGATGTGATCACAATACTGGCGCGCCCGACGTTCGATTTCGTTGAAATACCGGCGGTACTTGTCGAGCTTATCCCGGCTTTCGGCGTAGCCAAACTCGGCCATGATGCGACGGACAGTGGCATCACTGAAGTGTGGCCGCGCGTTGGACGAGGCGGGTGCCTGGTTTTCGGCGGTAAATTGCGCACCGGCGTGAAATTTACCGCGATCCAGAACGTCCAATTGGTGAAGGATAAGGTCTATGTGGGTTTGAATGGCGTCCTTGAGCAGCGGATCGCTTTGGCTATCCAGTCGCTTGTATTCAAGGCGCAGTTGATCGATCAGAAACTGACGAAACTTAATGGCATCCATGTAGGTGCTCCTTTAATCCATTGAGTGGTAGCGGACTTCTGAACCTCGGCTTATGCGGCTGAATATGGGGACTTCGCAGGGTTTGAGGCCGTTGCAATTGCGGTTACCTGATAGGTTCTCAAACATGCGCTGGAAATGGTCTGGCCAGTTTCCTTCATGTTTCTCCAGGAACGCCATGTCATAACCAAGGTGTGAAATATCCTTTATAAAGGGAACCTCGTCTGCATTCTCAACATTGGTTAGGCTGAAGGACAAGTAGTTCAGGTTTTGTAGGCTGGCCAAAGGAAGCAGTGTGGACACATTGGTACTCCCCAGGAACAGTGATTGTAGCTGTTCCATTTTTGCCAAATATTCCAAATGCTCATCTTCAATAGGGGTATTGATAAGATCGAGATGCTTCAAGTTTTCCAGCTCTGGTAACAATGCCCATTGTTCAAAGTTGGAGTTCATTAACACCAGGCTTTCAAGGTTTTTTGCTCCCAGGATAAGGCTATAATCATCCAACTGCGCCCCTTCAAGATCCAGATAGTTCAGGTTTTCAGGTAGTTGAATTCGGCTGAACCGGGGGGCTGAAACTTCCTTCATATTCAGGTTTCGAAGACTCTCTGGCAAGGGAGGAAAGCCGCCGGGAAGGTTTGCGTTGCTAATGTTCAGATATTCCAGATTTTCAGGCCATTCAATATCGGCATTATTCGTTACTTCCAGTTCAGCAATCACCAGAGATTTGAGGCTGGGTAGACTGCGGCCTTCTAAAGTGAAGTTGATTAGTCGACCAAAGGTGATTGCCGCTGCTTGTAGCTCAGGCAAATTGGAAAGCGACATGCTTGTTTTGCTGTTTCTGCCATATATCAGTCTTCTGAGTTCTGGAAAACAACTGATGTCCAAATGTTCATCGTTAGGTTGGCTAAAACCAATAGTGAGGAGTGTAAGGCGATTGTTTTCGCAAAGTGCGTCAAAGGACTTAAAGGATGCCGCCATGTCCAATGATCTAAGCCCCTGGTGCTGGGAAAGCAAAGACAAGTCCAGACCCTTATCTTCCGAGTCCCTATCCAGTTGAAGATACTTCAGTTTTTCTAGCGATTGTAATGAAAGAAGATCATCGTTTGTAACCTGTTCTGCTTTTGTTCCTACTATTCTTCCATTTTGGTCCCATACCAAGGAGGAATAGGAAAAAAGGTGGTCTTCCGCTGTCATGGGTTGGTCGCCAAGGCGGTCTCGTACCAGTATTCGGTAACTATGATCCGAAACACTGACTATATGGGCATCGACTTGGCGGATGCGCTCTTCAAGAAAAAAACTTGAACTAGCTAGCCTATTGTTGAAGCCTTCAACTCCCCGAGCTTGCGGCTGATACATACTCAACCCTTGCAATACCGCATAATCCTCAGGGTGAGCAAAACGCTGAACCTGCTCCGGTGTGAAGGGCGGCGCTGGCCACAGTTGGCCTTCAAATTCAAAGCGTTCGATGTCGTCTGTTTCTGGCTCGCTGGCCAGGCAGCCTATGCTCAGAGCTGCGATGAACCCCAGGGCACTGGCTTTTAACGATATGGTCAATGTCTTCATGTAACTGTTCCCACCAGTAAAGCGTCCAGTTGGTCTTTGGTCATGCCGCTGTCGTCTGCCAGAGCGGTGATTAATTCATCCGCTGGCCGGTTGGGGATAAAGCTTCCGTTGAGGTTTTCCAGGCGTTGCTGGCGTCCGCTTTCCAGCTCTGGCGGATCGAGCCTACCCACCAGAAAGGGGCGAATGATCGCCCTGTCTTCAAATTCCATGGCGATAAAACCCTCTGTAACATCCAGGGGCAGCTCAAACCAGCCAATGCCTTCAGCGTTGGATTCCGTTTCGAGCGGCTGAGGCAGAGATTCAGCCCAGCACTTGAGCGTTACACCAGAGGCGGCTTGCCAATCGGGTGAGACGACCCGTATTGGCAGGCGGTACCGGGTTTTGGACACCACCAGTGTCTGTTCCTGATTCATTTGGAGCTCATGGCCGCCGCTGTCGTCTGGCAGCGCGATGGTATCGCCCTCTGCCAGGCAATTAAACAACGCTCGCTCTTCGCGCAGGGCCTCATTGGCGTCACTTTCCCAAAGTTCTTTCGGGTCCAGGTTGCGTTCCAGCGCCAGGCTGACCATGCATTCATCACCGACAAGCGTATAGCGTGGCATTTACTGAACCTCCGTTCCGTGCTGGTTGGCGACAATGCGTGCACCTTGCAGGTCGTCACGTTGTACTCTTAATGATCCTTCGGCATCGGTTTTTAAGGCCAGGGCGGTGCCATCGGCTTTGGTGAGGGTGACGGGCTGAAATGGCATGAGTTGCCCCTGGGCATCCTTGATATGGACCTGGGCCCATTGTTGCGCATCTTCATGGGTGGCGGTGGTATCGCGGCTGGCTCTGAGGTTCGGGTCTGGCCGCTCAACCGGGCCAGAGTAACTCAGTGGCCAGGTACTGGGTATGGCGGGCATCGACTGATGGCTCACCGATTCTTCTTCCAAACTGGCCCCGGTGTCGTAATGCACATCGCCGTTCATCGCAACGCCTTGCTGGCCCTTGAGGGTGATCTGCTTGCCGAACAGCTTGACCTTGTTGGGCGTCATCAGGATGCCAGATTCGCCATTGCCGGAGGTGAGCAGCAGTTCCCGGTCGGCTTCGATGCGGATCTGGCCGGGACTGCGGATCAGGGTGCTGCCCGCCGGTACCTGGATCAGCCAGCCCTGCTGGGCTTCGACGGTCATGGCGTGGTCGACCCGGGTGCGGATCTCGCCGCTCACTTTCACGTTCAGGTCGCCATCGGCGCTCTGGCTGAGGTTCTGTTGGGCGCGCAGGTTCTGGTGCTGGCCACTCTGATGGTGGATGTTGCCGCCGGCTTCGGTGTGGCTGTTCTGTTGCACCTGCAGTCGTCGATGCTGAGCGATGCGTTCGTTCAGGCTGCCGTCGATGGCCTTTTGCAGCAGGTCCTTGGCGACGCCGATGTTGAGGGCGCCGTAGCGGGTGGCCAGTTCAATAAAGGGTTCGGCCTCCTTGCTGTTCAGCGCCAGCCGGACGTCGCCATCGAAGGTCTGCATCAGGATGCAGGGGTTGGCCGGGGCGTCGTCGAAGCTCAGTTCGTTCTGGGCCGGGCTGATCAGCCGGTACTGGCTGGCGTTTTTGCGGGTGACCGGGTTGAGCACCTTGCGGTTGGGGCTGAACCCCATGATCAGCGGCCGGTTCGGGTCGCCGTTGAGGCAACTGACCAGTACGGTGCTCTGGTCGAGCAGCGGGAAGTGCCAGCCGACCGGGTTTTTCCGCTCGCCCAGGGGGGAGGCATAGGGCACGCGTACTTCAATGGCGGGGCTGGCCTGGGCGTGAGGGGCGTCTTCATCGGGCCGGGTGGCGTCGAAGCGGGTGCGCAGGTAGTAGCGCCCGTCCTGATCCAGGTCGGCGTAGAGCGGGCTGCGGCTTTCGATGCGGGCGGGGAACAGCATGGGCAGGTGCTCGGGCGGTTCGATGATGGCGGGCAGGATGCGCCGGTCCCGTATCGACAGCAGTTCGGCCTGGTTGCGGTACTGGACGACGCCGTTCTGGCCGTCTTCGTGGGGTTGCTCACCCTGGTGTTCCACACTCAGCATCAGGTAGTCGCCGGTCAGTTGCGGGAACTGGCCTCGGCTGCAATCGAGGCTGACCCGGTAACCGGGGCGCAGCACGGGCTGGTGGCTGCCGATGCTGAGGCGGGTTTCAAGTTGTGGTTGGCGGGCAGCGTCCTGCTGGACCAGGCGTTCACTGGCCACCTGGTCCTGGGGGGCGGCGAAGGTCTCCCAGTAGCCGGTCTGGTAGCGTTCGAGCGGTGCCGGGGCCTTGAGCCCGACCGGTGCGAAGGCATTGCCGGAGCGGATGCGGGTGCGCAGGCTGGGGGCGGTGCCGGTGAAGTGGCAGTAGTCGAACGAGCTGAGCCGGTTGACGTGGCCGGGTTCGGCTTCGCCGTGCACACTGGCGGCGCGCAGGGGCAACAGGTCGAGGGCGGGGAACCGTTGCTGTTCGCTGATCACCAGGCGTTCGCTGAAGTCCTGGTCGTCTCCGGGTTCGAACCAGTAGTTCCAGCCGGCTTCGCTGAGCAGGCGGGCAAAGCAGTCGAAGTTGGTCTCGCGCGCCTGGAGGCGCGGCAGCGGCAGGTGACGGGCGCCGCTGCTCAGTTGCCAACTCACTTCGGCGCTCTGGTAGCCCATCTCCTGCAGCAGGGTCTGCACGGCGTCCCGGCGGGAGGCTGTCATCATCAGGCGGGAACGTTCCTGCAGGCGGCCGACCAGCAGTTTGCTGGCGAGGGTGAGGGTCCAGTGGTGGTCGCGGCCGGTGGTGTCGCCCCACTCGGCGGCGGTGACCACGCCATCAAAGTGGCGTTTGTGGCCGTCGGTGCCGATGATTTCGAGCCGGCTGGACTGGCCGAGCAGGTCGGCCGGTTCGCGGCCGAGCCGGGCACTCAGTTCGATGCGGGCGGTCATGGGCTGGTTGAGCCCTTCCCGGGCGTCAAAGCGCTGTATGGGCCAGCGTTCCTGGCCGAAGACCCAGTGCATGCGGATCTGATCGAATGAAATGGTCATGTGTCGCTCCTTGTTCGATCAGGCTCAGTTATTACCAACAGTGCCAGCGCGGATGGCGATCTTGTCGGCATTGAGTTCTATCTGGCCGCTGTCCACGGTCAGGTTGCCGTCCAGGTGCAGGGCGCTGCCGCCCACTTTCAACAGAAGGCTGTCGTCGCTGTTCATTTGCACTCGGCCCGAGGCGTTGAGTTCAAAGTCGCCCTGGCTGACGTCAATCTGGTAGTTGCCGTCCGCAATTTGGTCGAAACGCTGGCCTTCGCTGTGAATGCGCGTATCGCCGCCGGAATGCAGGTCGAGGTCGCCGTCCTGGGCTTCCCATTGAACGGCGCCGGCGGCGGTCAGGGTCAGGTCTTTGCCGGCTTCCAACTGGATGTTGCCTTCGTCGGTCACCAGGCTCTGGTCACCGCCCACTTCCACATGGTGGTCTTCACCCACTTCAACGGTCATGCTCTTGCCGACCGTCAGGTTCATGTTCTGGCCTGCACTCAAGGTCATGTCACCTTCTTCGGTGATCATCTCGATCTGGTGCTGGTCGGCGGTGGCGTCGAGTTTGAGGCGGTTCAGGGCGTCGGGCGTGTTGAGCTGAATGTGTTCCTCGCCGCGTTGATCGTGCATCAGCAGTTCGTGCCCGGCCCGAGTGCGAATGCGGTTCTGGCGGGCGTTGTCGGCGGTGACCACGTTGGGGCTGCGGGCGTTGTAGAGCGCGCCCAGGATGACCGGCCGGTCGAGGTCGCCGTTGATCGAGCCGACGGCGCCTTCGGTGCCTTCTTCCAGCGGGAAGTGCATGCCATGGTCGGCGCCGCCGAAGGGTTGCATCAACTCGGTGGCTGGGCTGGGTTCGGCGTTGTCTTCGTCGCGTCGGTCAAAGGGGTACTGGATGCGGTAGCGGCCCTGTTCGTCGACTTCCCGGGTGATGTGGCCGGTAAACAGGTGGCTGCGCGCCGGCAAGGGCTGGTAGGCCGGGCGAAAGCTGAGGCTGACGGGTATGGCCTCGACTTCGCACTGAAAGGCCCGGCCGCTCTGGCCCTGGGCCAGGCTTTTCTGGCTGCCACTCAAGCGCACGCTGATGACCTGGTAAAAGCCACTGCGGTCCGGGTGGTGGGTCAGTTCAAAACGGCTGCCGGGGCGCAGAGTACGGCAGGTGGTGGCGATGCGCAGACGGTGGTTCTGCCACAGGCGGTGCTCGGCCAGGCGGTTGGCCAGGGCTTCGCCCTGGTCACTGTCGGTGTAGTTCAGGCCCCAGAGTTCGGTGGTGCCGGCCTGACCTTCGGTGCTGTGGCGGTGGG
>JAIUML010000027.1 GCA_022565595.1 Saccharospirillum sp.
CCTAGAACTCGAACAGTTGCCGCCGCACTTTTGCCATACTGGATGTACAGCTCAATAGCCTTCACCTGATCAGAATATGAATACATGAACTACCTCCAAAGTAGTCCAAGATTTCCGCCGCACCCTCAATGAGGACAAACTAAACTGGTGTTGACATTGGCGCGATCCTGATTCAATTTATCGGTGTGCTTGCCGAGTAGCACCGAGGTGGGCCCAATGCCGTAAACCACCGAAACCCAAAGCTGCATTGCGGTGAGCTCGCCGGACACCACATAAGCGGCCCCCAGCACCATCAGGGGCCCCCACACCAGCCAGACGGCGGGTTCGCCCAGGCCGATGTACTTGAGGGGCCAAGTGTAGAACAACACAAAGAAGGCGCCGGCCAGCATTGATGGCATCAAACTGGGCTGCGGTAACGGCCAGCAGCATGCCAATGCCGGCCGAGAACAGCGTCATCACAAAGACGGCTGACCGGGTGGCCACAAACCAGCGTTTTGCCAACCCCATGGCGCGCCAGTCTTGCGCGTCTAGCCGGGGGATTTTGGTTACAACTTCAGCCCAGGTTGGGATCATGAGGGTGTTGCCACTCCTTTTTAAAAACGTGGATAGCGCCACGCACTATCTGGAAACCAGACAACCTCGGATATCTGCAAGGCCAATGGTCAACTCTGTACCGGCATTAAAGGCCAGGGCATCAGACTCGATACCATCCGAGAATACCACGCCATTCATCGGCATCAATGAGCTGAGTACCAGTTTGCTGCTCGCGGTCACTCTGCCCATAACCAGGTGGGTTCCGGTTGTCTGGCTAGGGAAGGGTTCGCGTACCGAGTAGTAGAGGTAGTCCGCTTCCCAAGGGAAGCCACCGACCAGCTCAGTTGGCGGAGCCCTTCCGGCAATGCCTGCCGCGCCCGCCAGTATGGACTGGAACCAACCGGTACTGCCCAGACCAGTGGAGACGATAATGCCGGAGGAACTTTGGGTTTCCTGTTCGCCATTCCAGTTGAGCAGGTAGCGGGCCGAGCTGTGGCTTCGGCGAAGGTCACCGATTTTATCGGTGCTCGTGCTGCCAGGGTTTCCACTATGACCTGTTCGGAGTCCGTTACCCGGAAGGGCAACAATTGGCTATCCCATCGCGCCGGGTCGGGGTTGATGGCGATGACAGGCTGCCCGTTCAGGTATTTCAGAGAGTTGGCTATCAGGCCATACCGTACAAGACAACACCCGAGGTTGATGGGTATCGCTTTGTGCGCAACATCGATACTTCATGAACGGGTTGACCATGCTCCTTGACATGCGATTCTTGGGTTGCATAAATGGATTCATGACGACTGACCTGAATCTTGTTTTCAAGGCGCTCTCTGATCTCTCGGGGCGCCGACTAACATCCTGTGTAGCCTACATTGTTGGGTGGCGCTTCGCTTACCCAACCTACTATATTCCGCGTCTTTGCTTACCGTCCCCATGGGCCAATGCGAGTCAAAGTGGCAGCCCAGCAGGCTATTAATAAATTGGGAATCTGCTGAGCAACTCAAGAATAATGTTTCTGATTGACCATTAGTGGCTATGGCCAGTCGAAAACCAGTACTGCCAATCGACTAGTGTGCGAGGTTACCCTCTGACACACTAATGAAACGACTCAGGATCAGGAGATCATATGAAAACGCTCATCACCGAGTTCATTAGCTTAGACGGCGTCATACAAGCGCCAGGGGGAGCTGATGAGGACACCGACGGCGGCTTCCGCCATGGTGGTTGGTCAATGAAGTACTTCGACCCGGACGTTATGGGCAGCCAATTTGAGGAACTGGCCGCACAGAGTGATGTACTCTTGCAGGGTCGCCGCACCTATCAGGCTTCGGCCGCTGCCTGGCCGGGCCGCTCGGGCGATCCATTCACGGACTGGATCAACAGTGTCCAGAAATACGTCGTATCCGATACATTCACCGAGAAAGATGCAGCATGGAACCCCACCACCATCATTCGTGGCGCTGACTTTTTGAAGACTGTATCCAAATTACGCGCGAAGCCCGGCGGCTACATCTATGTGTATGGCAGTGCGACGATGGTCAGGTCATTACTGGAAGCCGATCTTGTAGATGAGCTACTGCTCACGATTGAGCCAATCATTCTTGGTGGCGGGAAGACGATCTTTGCCGATAATGGAAAGGCGCTCCCATTCAGACTGGAATCAACAACCAAGGCCAGCACTGGAGCTCAAGTCTGCCGCTATGTTCGGGATCGGTAAATTCCCTGCTGTGGTTCGACGCATACAGCGCCAGTCATGTACTGGACACCATTAAGGGAATAGCAGACATGCTCCAATTGAGGAGGCCTATTCCTGACAGAAAGTTCGAGACAGCCACCGAGCTAGCTGGAGCGGGCTTATGAAAGCACTGTCCTCATTTTTCGGAGAACAATAATGACCGACTTTATACTCACTACATTCGATTGGGTGCCTGACATCCCTCGCGGTTACGTACGCGACCTGCGCGTGCGCTGGGCGCTGGAGGAGTCTGGTTTGCCTTACCGGGTCGAAAGCGTCACATTTGGTGAGCGCGGTGAAGACCATTTCGCACACCAACCGTTCGGCCAGGTCCCATGGCTGACCGATGGGGATACCTCGATATTTGAGAGCGGCGCAATCCTTCTTTATTTGGGAGAGCGCAGTACCGCTCTAATGCCTCACGACCTGGCGGCACGGAACAAGGTGATTGGGTGGTTGTTCGCGGCACTCAACTCTGTCGAAATGGCAACCGTTCCCTGGTCTCTCTTCATGTTTTCACAAGATTCTGAGGACACTCCAGGGCGCAGAATGCTGGAAAATTTTCTGGCGAGTAGACTCCGCCATATGGAGAAGGTTCTGTCCGAAAATGAATGGTTGGCTGAGTCGTTTTCTATTGCAGATATCGTTATGTCTGATGCGTTGCGCCTGGTCGATCGCTTCGACGGATTAGCGCAACATAAAGCTTGCCGTGAATACATCGCCCGAGCCACGGCTCGTCCAGCCTTCAAAAAAGCGCATAAGGATCAGTTGGCTTTCTTTGCCGCAGAGGACGCTAGAAGGAATACCTGACTCAATAGCCTCATATGGAGAAATAGATGATTCGTCACATACTACTCATCAAATTCAAGGCCTCATCTGAGTTGTCTGAAATAGATAGACTCAGAACGCTATTCGAATCCATGCCACAGAAGGTAGAAGGTGTGACTTCTGTCGAATGGGGTTTGAATGACAGCCCGGAACACATGAATCAGGGCTACACTCACTGCGTGTTTATGACGTTCGCCAATGAACAAGGTCGACAGAATTATTTGCCTCACCCTGAACATGAAGCATTGAAGGAAGTATTCAAGCCTTTACTGGAAGACATCGTGGTATTCGATTACCAGGCTAAACACTATCCCCAGCACTAGCATGGCGCTGAACACTTTGTTGTAGTTAAAGGCGAATGCCACCAAGTACAGCGGCCAGACATCTTCCGGCACATCTGCAGGCCGTTCGGTCGGGCGAGGCTGCCGGAATTTTCTTACGGTAGTAATAAAGCTTGGTAGAGCAAGCCAGACCAGTAAAAACCAGAGACTCAACACGCCAGTCAACACGCCCAGCGTCAGTACGCCATATTGCATTACCCACAACACCAGAGTGAGGGTTCGACTACCCTGCTCTCCCAGAATCACTGGCAGGGTATGCACACCCTTCGCTCGGTCCTGGTTCAACTTGTCGGTATGCTTGCCCAGCAATACCGAGGTAGGCCCGATGCCGTAAACCACCGAAACCCAAAGCTGCATTGCGGTGAGCTCGCCAGAGACAACATAGGCCGACCCCAGCACCATCAAAGGCCCCCAGACCAGCCAGACGGCGGGTTCGCCCAGGCCGATGTACTTGAGCGGCCAGGTGTAGAACAACACGAAGAAGGCACCGGCGAGCATGAAATAAAGCGTTGTCAGGTCTGTGCGGAGAACCAGTACGGCTCCAACCGCCAGGGCTGCGGCGCCGGTGAGTGCTATGTAGCCTAGCATCTGGCGCTCTGTGAGCAGGCCGTCTTCCAGGGGTTGGGGGCCATATTGGGTGCGGAAGTAGTTGTCTTTGTCCACGCCCTTTTTGCTGTCTGTCCAGTCGTTCAGCAGGTTGTTGGTGGCATGCGCCAGCACCAACCCCAGGCATACCAGGCCAGCATTGATGGCATCAAACTGGGCTGCGGGAACGGCCAGCAGCATGCCAATACCGGCCGAGAACAGCGTCATCACAAAGACGGCTGACCGGGTGGCCACAAACCAGCGCTTTGCCAACCCCATGGCGCGCCAGTCTTGCGCGTCAAGCCGGGGGATCTTGGTTACTACTTCAGCCCAGGTTGGGATCATGCCGGGTTAGCCCGCCTTTCAGATCAGTCGATAACACCTGACTCTATCTGAAAACCGAGCAACCCTGAAGCCCGGGGCGGTCAATCGCCGATGTACAGCGCGCGTGGCCGAATCAACCGAGCATCGTTCTGGAATTCGTGGTAATGCGAGACCCAGCCGAAGACCCGGCTGCAGGCAAAGAAGGAGGTGAAATACTGCTCCGGGATGCCCAGGGCCAGGTACACAGCGCCTTTGTAGAACTCCAGGTTGGCATGGATTTCCTTGCCCTTTTCGCTGAATACGGCCTGGCAGGTGTCTTCCACCGCTACCAGGGTTTCCATCAGGTTTTGCCATTCAGTGCCTTCACAGAACTGGCGCGCCATCGGCTTGAGAATGACGGCACGTGGGTCCAGTGCTTTGTATTCGCGATGGCCCATGCCCATGATCTTGACCTTGTTCGCCAGCGCATCGCGCACCCAGGCGTCGGCTTTTTCCGGTGAGCCAATTGTTTGCGCCATGATCACAGCAGCTTCGTCGGCACCGCCGTGAAGAGCGCCAGACAGCGCACCAAGGCTGCCGGCCACACTGGCTTGCAAACTGCCCTGAGTACTGGCGATCACCCGGCCTGCGAAAGTGCCGGCATTGAAGCTGTGGTCCAGTTGCAGGATCTGGGTCGAGTTGATTGCCTCCAGTGCATCGGCAGAGGGCGCCTTGCCCTGAATGCCATACAGCAGGGTTTCCAGAAAACCCAATCCGGCGGGCAACACACGAACCTGGCCCAGAGTACAGAGGTTATGCCAGACGCGCACGACGCCGTTCAGCCGGGCGGCCAGTACCAGGCCGTCATGCCATTGTTCAGCCACGAAGTCTGGCACTGCTTGATTGGGTGTCAGGTTGGCAACGGGTGCCAGGCACTGTAACACCGCCATCGGGTGCAGAGTGCGCGGCAGTTGTTCCAGCAGGCGCAGTTCGGTCGCGGTCAGTTCAGACTCGGCCGCCAGCCAGAAATCCAGAGCGTTGACCTGCTCTTCGCTGGGGTGCTCACCCGTCATCAGCCAGTAGGCAACACCGGCGAATGGCTGTTTGACCAGCTCCTCGATGCTTTCGCCGCGGTATGTCAGACGGCCGATCTCGCCTTCTACATTGGACAGGCGCGTTGCGCCGACGATAACGCCTTCGAGACCTGAATTGATGTCGGTTGTCATAGAGTCACCTTCAATACCGTTCGGGATGACTATTAAACGCCCGCTCTTTTGGTTAATCTAATTAAACTTTATTAATTAACGATAAGCTGAACTGATCGTGCGCTTCGAAAACAGTGAACTGCGTATCTTCTTGAGTGTGGCAAGAACCGGAGGTTTTCGGTCGGCCGCAGCGGACCTGCACCTGACCCAATCGGCGGTCAGCCAGTCGGTAAAACAGCTGGAGACCAAGCTGGGCGTGCCGCTGCTGGTGCGCGAACGGCCGGTTCGGCTCACCCCGGCGGGTCGGCGGCTGTATCGCTACGCGGATGATCAACGCCAGCAGGAGCAGCAGGTGTTCAGTGACCTGAACCGTCTGTCTCGCGGGCTGGACCAACGCCTGACCGTAGCGATCGACAGCACCAACAACCGCTTTGCAGGCGCCGAGTTGATCTCGGTGTTCAATCGGCGCTGGCCGGAGGCGCGCTTGCGCATTATTGAGCAGCCCTCGCGGACGATCGTGCAATCGGTCATCAGTGGAGAAGTCGAGCTGGGGCTGGGACCCTTTCAGACCCGGATGGATCGGTTCGAACGCATACCGCTGTATCGGGAAAAGCGCTTGTTGATGATCAACCCCAGCAAGCCCATTCACAGCGGCGAGCTGACGCTGGCCGATCTGCAGCGCATCCCCCTTTTGGTATCCTCCCTGGACGAACCCGATCAGCGCCCCTATCAGGAAAAGCTGCGCGACCGCTTTCAAATGATCTGGCAGATCAGCAGCCTGAACGTGCGCCTGAACCTGATCGACCAGGGGCTGGCGGTTGGCTACATCAGTACAGAGGTAACGCGGCAACTGCCGCAAATACAGCACTTCCGGCCCTTGCTGGAGTTCGATTTTGCCAGCATCGAACGCCAGGTCGGGGTTTTTTACCGATCCGATCGGGAACTGAGCCCGGTTACCAGTGACTTCGTTCGGGTGTGTCAGGCGTTCTGGCAGGACAGGCGCGCACTGATCTCCAGCGAGGAGGCTCAGGGTTTCCCTGTTTGAAACCGGGATGATCAACCTGGCAGAAACTTTGCGGAGTTTTCGAATAGAGGGTTCTTGCTGAGCACAGAACAGGTTATGGTGGCGGTTCTTTGCTCAGGTACTCAGACGACCATGCTGATTCGGTTCTACCAGAACATTCGTCGCAACATACGCGAAGACGGCCTGATCGTAAGCAGTTCGGGCTTTCTGGTGCGAGCCATGCTGCAACGCATTGATTTCGATCAGGACTTGCGGATTCTGGAAATTGGCAGTGGTCGCGGTGCTTTTACCCGCGAGTTGATTGCGAGAATGTCCCCCAATTCCAGCCTGGACATCTGCGAAATCAAGGCCGAATACAACCCCCTGGTCGAGCAGATCATGGGAGCGAATGCCGACAAGAACGTTCACTTGCACAACTGCTGCGTAACAACCTTGCTGACCAGGCCCGATCACTACGATGTTATTCTCTCCTCATTGCCGTTAAAAAGCCTTGAAGACCCGGCAAGCGACAATGCCTTTCTGTATCAGATTCTGACCGCCGTTCAGTTTGCTTTGAAAGAAGGCGGCTCCTACCTTCAGTATCAGTACTTCAAAAGCAACCAGTCCGACATAGAACTGGTCTTTGGCAAGAATATGGACGCCGTCAGCTTCGTGCCCTTGAATATTCTGCCTGCTTTTGTCTATCAGATGTCCAAGTCAGTCAGCTCCTCAACCGAGACTTTGCATTCCGGGCGGTCTGGAGCCGCATGACAAAAGAGCTCGATGGAAAACTTGAAAAACTGCAGCATCTGAATTTTTTCGGGCTATATCTGTGGCTGGGTTTGATAACCTTTAGCCTGTCGCTGTATTTTTTTCGCCCGGATCTGTTCAACCCACAGCATATTCGCCAGTTTTTTACTGAAAATCTGATCAGCGGCCTCTTCATATACTTTGTCATTTCAACGTTGCGTGGTTTGACGTTAATCCCTTCAACTCCGATCTTGCTCGCTGGCATTCTTGTGTTTCCACCTTTGCCATTGTGGATCGTCAATCAATTTGCCGTCTACTCTTCCTCCGCCATTGTCTATTACCTGGCGCGCCACCTGGGCTTTGATCGCTACTTCCATGCCCACTATCCGACACAGATATCGCGCCTCAGCCTACTGTTGAAAAAAGCAGAACTGACGGTTATCTCCACATGGGGATTTTTGCCCTTTGTACCCAGTGACTTGATTGTCTACGTGTGCAGTGTGTTGCGCGTAAGCGTAGTCAAGACGCTGCTTGGTATATCCATTGGCGAAGGGGTCATCTGTGCTATTTATATTTTTGGTGGTGCGTACAGTATGAATCTCTTGCTTGAACTGCTGTAAAAAACCTCACGCAACCATCAACTCAAGTTGGATATCGGCATATTGCCCTATGTGCCTTCGGATGGACGCTTTCACCGTGAAAATCTGATCAAACAGGGAGTTGTGACGAGACCACAGTTATCCGCAACCCCTGGTCTGGGTTCGTTATCGAACAGACAGTTTGCGACAGCGCCATAAAATCCTTCAAGGGCAGTAGCGTATGGCGCTGCCCTGCGATTCACAATCGAATAAGGAAGAGACGACCATGTCGACAATCACCACCATTAACCCTGCGACTGAGAAAGAAATTCAGTCCTACGACCTGATGACCGAGAAGGAGGCAACGGATCGGCTCGAAGCTTGCCATGGGGCCTTTCTGGAATGGCGCAAACAGAGTCATCAGGAACGGGGCATCTACCTCAAGAAAATCGGTCAAATATTGCGTGACAATGCCGATGAGTTAGCCATTTTGATGACCAACGAAACCGGCAAACTGCTGAAAGACGGGCATCTTGAAATCGAGATCTGTGCGGCGATCTGTGAATACACCGCTGAAAAAGGGCCAGAATTGCTGGCCGATGAAGAGCGCACACACGGAGCAGAAGGAAAGCGCGGCATAGTCAGCTATCAGCCTATCGGTGTTATCTATTCCATTCAGCCGTGGAATTTCCCTCTCTATCAGCCAATACGTGTTCTGGCCTCCAATCTGATGGCCGGCAACGGCTGTGTTTTAAAACACGCCAGCATCTGCACCGGCTCTGGTTTGCGTCTGCGTGAACTGTGCATTGAGGCAGGCTTGCCCGAGGATCTGTTTCAGGTCGTTGTGATCGACCACAAAACCAGCGACAAGTTGATCGACCATCCAAAAATCCGAGGCGTGACATTGACCGGCAGCGATAAAGCCGGAAGACATGTCGGTGCGGTTGCCGCCAGAGCCTTGAAGAAGTCGGTACTCGAACTGGGGTCGAACGACGCCTATCTCGTACTTGAAGATGCCGACATCGAAACGGCGGTGAAGTTCTCTGTCATGGGGCGGCTGTACAACAACGGCCAGACCTGCATTTCCGCAAAACGCTTCATCATGACCGATAAAGTCTATGACGCCTTTGTCGAGGCATTTGTCACTCAAATGAAAACAATGGTCATGGGCGACCCAAACGATGAGAACAGCCATCTTGGCCCGCTCTCTAGCCAGGATCAATTTGACACGGTAAAAGAACAGGTGGATAGCAGCGTCGCCAGAGGGGCAAAGGCCCTGTGCGGCGGCGAAGTGCCTGAGCGCACGGGCTCCTTTTATCCGGCCACGGTGTTGGCAGAGCTTACGCCCGGCATGCCAGCCTACGACGATGAGATCTTTGGGCCTGTCGCGTCGATCATCCGGGCCACGGATGACGAAGACGCCATGCGACTGGCGAACGAAAGCCGCTACGGGCTGGGTGGAGGGATCTTTTCCAGGGATGAAAGCCGTGCCGTCAAATTAGCCCGAGAACACTTCGACACAGGCATGGTACGCATCAACTCGTTCGGGGTCGCCGACCCGGGCATGCCCTTTGGCGGCGTCAAGGATTCGGGCTACGGACGGGAACACGGCGGTTTTGGTATGAAGGAATTCGTCAACGTAAAGTCGATTTTCCTGCCTTGACCAAGGCGCATCAAAAGCTCAGAACTCTGACTTGACGACGAAGTCCTGATCCAGAGTGAAGAAGCTCTCGCAGCCGGTGGCCGTGACATGAATGGTATCACTGATGCCTACCGTCTTGTCGCCGTCGACGCCCCACATCCAGGGGATAAGATGCAGGGTCATGCCCTCCTTGAGTATTTGGGGCCCACCCTGCTTGATGCTCAGGATGTGGCCTTCGTCCCAGCTGGGTGTGAAGGCAATGCCGATGGAATAACCGGACCTCGTAATCAACTTCGCCCCGACATCGTTGTCGCCGATCATCTTGCGAGCCAGATTGTCCAGGTCTGAAACGGTCAGGCCAGGGCGAATCAACTGCTTCATCTCCAGCAAGGTGTGCTTCATCAGTTCCTGAGCTTTCAGCATGGAAGCGCCTGGCTCCCCCATCACAACGGTGCGCATCATCGCGGTGTGGTAGCGCCGATAACACCCGCCCACTTCCAGAAACACATGCTCCCCGGGCTGTATGACGCGACCCTCGAAGCTGGCATGAGCGATCATGGTTCTGGGACCGGAGGTGACATAGGGCATCACCGCCGGAGTTTCGCCGCCAGCGCGGAACATGGCACTGGCAATGGCTGCACCCACCTCGTTCTCGGTGGCACCGGGAACACAGGCTTCCCAGCCGGCTTCCATACCAGCCTCGGTAGCCCGGGCCGCCTTGGCCATGACATCCAGCTCGACCTCTGACTTGCAGATACGTCCCTCCTCCACGATGCCATAGCAGTCGCATAGTTCACTGTCCTGGAGGGTGGTATGGATGGCGTCCTGATCATAGGCCGGGAAAAAGTAGCTGTTACGCTCGTAGCCGATCCGTTTGCCAGTCAGGCCGAACTCGTGCAAAGCACTCACCAGCGTCTGAATGGCGTTCCCTGAATCCGGGTAGGTGCGAGACTTCTCCACCCAGGTGCGAGCGTAAACGTTCGACTCCTCCAGCATTCGGGTAACCATGAAGGGCTCGTCTTCCAGCGGCACGACCAGTGCCTGAAAGTAGGAATAGCCAGTGGTCTGATAGTCGGTAAGGTACATCTGGTTCGCCGGGTCTGTGATCACCACTGTATCCAGCAGGCGCTCTTTCATTCTGGTGCGCAGTTCGGTGAGGCGGCGCTTATATTCCTCGAATGGAAAGGTCATGTCATCTCGTTGCTTCATGCCACCCTCTCCCTTGCCTGCGTGTCAGCATGGTTTGACTCCAGATGTTCGATTATTGGCCTCAGCCAATGTTCACCCAGATGATGGCAGCTGTCTGTGCGGTATCAAACCCTTGGGTCAGGCGAGTTCATCACCCTTCTGAAACCCTCTGCACTGTTGTTTGTTATGGGGCTTGCTCCTTAGGCAATCTATACAATACTGCATGATGATCAGTGTATTGCCGATTGGTTTTAACAATTCTGAACTCGCCACCCGTCAGGCTGCTTGATTTCAGAATGTGATCTATCAACTCACAATTCCCCTGAAAGGTGAAGGAACAATCCGAACTGGTTGCGTTACGGCCATTGGCGTAAAGCGTATTCTTGAGCGTCCCGCTGGAGGTAAGTAACATGAGTGGAGTGGAGTCCGGAGAATCGTTAAGGTCACCCATTACCAAACCATGCACAACATTGGGTTGCTGCATGAACCTATAGAAGTTGGTCAACACAGCATCAGCCTGGGCGGCGCGTCGTACATCATTATCAGGGTTTGCCCTGGACAATAAATGAGTGGTGATGACAGCCATATTACCATGAGGGGTGTCGAGAACCGCACCCACTATTTTGGTGGGGCGAACGGATGTGCCCGCATATTGGCCAAAAGTATCAGGAAAGGTGTCTGGCCCATACACCACAGGAAACCGTGAGACAATGGCGACGTCCTGGCCTGTATAGGTATCCCTGCCTGGCTGGCAGACTGAGTGCCAACTGTCAGGGCCAAGCTCCGAGCGGATATCTTCAATAATGTGGCAGCCTTCAATCTCCTGAAAAGCAACAAGGTTGGCTTTGTTTTCGACGATAAGGCCAGCGTAGTATCGAATCTCGGCCCAATATTCATTGAAGTTCGGTATGTCGCCCGGGCCAAGCACCTCGCCATCTATGTTGTTGTCGTAATCCCATAGCCACTCTGCATTGATGGTCGTTGCGCTGAGCCAATATTCTCCAGCAAGGTTCGAATCGGAGTCGTTGGCGGCGAGGCGTGAAGGAGCTTCCTGGCATCCAACCAGCAGGATCGCCAAAAGCAGGCCGGGTATGATCCACTTAAATTTTGGCATTGATGGGTCCATTCTTAAGCTCTCCGACGTGCTAGTTGTGCTTGCTTGAGTGGGAGAGACTTTTACATGTTACCCGGGTATAAGCAACCTGGTCCTGAATAGGGGGGGCTATGGCATCACAGAAATCTGACTCAAACTACATTACATAAAAAACCGATCATTGTGAGTTATGGTTAGTACTGCTGTGGTTGCTTGATTTCAATCACCCAGAACGATACGGGTGTGTTTACCCACTCGCCTGAGGAAATACTGTACAAGATGGCTTTCATACGGCGTGGCGAACTTATAGGCACATCAGGTCAGGGGTTACTCGTTATCGCCCACTCTTCTCTTAACAACTCCAGAAAGGAAACTATGGCAGGATTATTGTCATTCCTGCTCCAGGCGAGGCACAGCTCAGCCATTGGAGGGGGATCAAGTGCAAGCGGCCTGAGTACAACATCCTCGAGCTGGATACGAGCAGCGGCCTCTGGCACTAGAGCCAACCCAAGCCCCGAGGAAACCAGTGCCATAACGGTGTGCAACTGAGTCGCTGTTTGCACAGTCAATGGCTGAATGTTGTGCGAATGGAACAGGCTCTCCGCTAATCGATAAAAGTAAGCAGCTGAAATAGGGTCAAAACGGATAAAGGCTGTTCGATGTAGCTCTTCAACTGGTATCCTGGCGAAGTCCGCCAGGGGGTGTCGCCGGGGAATGGCCACAACGATAGGTTCTGCCTGGATGGGCATCATATCCAGAATCGTTAGATCAATCGGCGGTCGAACTAACCCTAAATTAATGTCGCTTTGAACCAGAGCATCGATTTGCTCTCGTGAAACCAGTTCACGCACATCAACTTGCACCGCAGGGTAACGTTGCTTAAACGTGGCGATCAAACGAGGCAATAGGCTGAGTACCGAAGCGGATGTCACTGCAATAGTTAGATGACCAGCCTCCCCTCGTGCCGTCAATTGAGCTCGCTGCACAGCGGAATCTGCCTGCCGAATAACCTCCCTAGCCTGCAACAAAAAAGCCTCACCCGCCGCGGTGAGCGTAATAGGCCGACTGTCTCGCAGGATCAAAGGTACGCCGACTACCTCTTCCAATTGTCTGATCTGCATACTCAGAGGGGGCTGAGTCATAAAGAGGCGCGCAGCAGCGCGGCCAAAATGCCGTTCTTCAGCGACGGCAATGAAGTACCGGAAATGCCTTAGCTCCAGCATGAATAAACACCTTTGATACTTTAAAAGAATAATATAATAGCAAAATATATATTAGAAATATTATTTGTATCTCTTTAAAGTGGAGGACACACAAAAAAGAAAGGGCTCAGCCAATGACTACCGTTCAACTATCTGAAGCACAACGCAGAACCGTGCGACGTGTCGACCATCAGGGTTGCTCAGAGGCCTTCCTCGATTGCCGGCTCCCTGGTTCTATGCCCAAACACAACTATGCCTTTATTGGTGGCGGCGTTTCCCAATCCAAAAAGCAGGTGGTGAATCTACAGGAGCCACATGGTTACAACATTGGCGGTGCCGCGATGCCAAACGGCATCACCAACAACTTGCATCTGCATTTTACCGCCGAAGTCTTTATGTGTTTTGCCGGTGAGTGGACTTTTCGCTGGGGCGTTAATGGTGAAGAAGGTGAGTTCACCATGGGGGCTGGCAGCATCCTGACCGTACCGACCTGGATTTACCGTGGTTTCACCAACACCGGGCCCGATGATGGCTTCCTGTTTACCTGTTTGGGTCAGGACATAACGGGCGGTGTAATCTGGAGCCCTGATGTCATTCGTCGTGCCCGGGAAACCGGCCTGGCACTCAGTGCTGCCGACACCAAACTGGTCGACTTGAACGAACTGGACGAGCAAGACGTACCCGAGCTGCTGGAGCCTATGCCGCAGCAGGATATTGACCAGCTCAAGCACTGGTCTGCAGAGGAAATGCGTGCTCGCATTACCCTGGAAGAAGACCTGGTCTGGTCCGATTGCCCCACGCTCGATGCCGTTCTGCCCGGTGGCCGCAAAAAGCTCGCCAGCGTTATCGGCTATGGGTTAAGTGAAGACCGCAACCAGCAGCCACGCGTTTTCAACCCTCATGGTTTTGCCATGGCCTGGCTTGAAGCAGAGCCGGGCGAAGGGTTGCTGCAACACCGTCATAACGACAGCCAGGTGTTTCTGGTTCGACATGGCGAGTGGGAGGTCGCCCACAATGAGAGCCAGGATGTCCGCATCACGCTCGGCCCGTGGGATTTGATTTCGGTCCCCGCCGGTGCCTGGCGCACTCTTAAAAACATCGGTACCGAGACTGGCCGAGTACTGGTCATCACCGGTTCTGATGCGCGCACCTGCATCGAGTGGTCAAACGGTGTTATAGACGAGGCTGAAGCCAAGGGTTACGCCCTGGATCCGAATGGCTATGTCGCAACCACCAGTACGCTCGCCCTGCGTGCGCGATAAGGAGTCCAGGATGCGCCCCAATGGTCTAAAGCAGCTGGCCGCAGCTGGTACCCCGGCAATCAATGCCTGGCTTTCCAGCGACAGCACCTACATTGCAGAAGTACTCGGACACTGTGGCTTTGATGCAGTAACGGTTGATCTGCAACATGGTCAGTTCGGTATGGATGCACTGCCCAGCCTGTTGCAAGCCATCTCGGCTACGCCAGCGATGCCCTGGGTTCGCAGCAGCGGAAACAACCTTGCCGAAATCAACAAACTGTTGGATATGGGCGCGTACGGCATCATTTGCCCGATGATTGAAACCGCTGAGCAAGCACAAGACCTCGTCGATGCAACGCGCTATGCCCCCCTGGGCCGCCGCAGCTTTGGCCCTGCCCGGGGTTTGCTATACGGTGGATCGGACTACCTGAACAACGCCAATGACACCATTCTGGTACTGGCGATGATCGAGACGCCCACCGGGCTGGAAAATGCCGACAAGATTCTGCAAGTGCCAGGGTTGGATGGAATTTACATCGGGCCCAATGACCTGGCATTGAGTCTCGGTATTTCTCCCGCTCTTTCCTGGAAAGAAACGGCTCTGGCCGAGCACATTCCTTCCCTGATTAAGCTCTGTCATCAGCATAACAAGTACTCGGGGATTTTTTGCTCGGATGTTGACATGGCCGCTGACATGCAAGCCGCTGGCGCATCTCTGGTAACGCCTGGGAACGACGTACAACTGCTACGGAGTGAAGCCTCGCAGCGAATCATGCAACTCAAGGAGGCCCGGTCGTGAGCGCCTTGCCTTTGGTGTTGCTACCGGGAACGCTCTGCGACGACCGACTTTGGGGGTCGCTGCGCACCCGCTTGCCTGCGGACACAGAGATCATCTGTCCGACTTACACCCAGGGCGACTCCATGAGCGAGGTCGTCGCCTACCTTAAAACGGAGCTGCCAGAGCGTTTTGCATTGGCCGGGTTTTCGCTTGGTGGATTGGCAGCACTTGAGCTGCTTAGGCAGTTTCCTGATGCGGTCGACCGGCTGGCCTTGATCAGCAGCCACGCCTTTGCCGACTCAACGGATTCCACTCAGGTGCGTCTACAGCAACTGGAACAGGCTCGAACCCAGGGTGTTGATGCATTGATCCGTGATCTCTTTATTCCCGCCGGGTTAATGCCCAGCCACCCTGCCTACCTGCAAAATGCGCATCTGTTACAGGCGATGGCCGCCACATTCGATTTGGCCGACGTAGAGCGACAAACCCTAATGGCTACGACTCGGGCAGATCAACACCAATGCCTGGCCAGCTTTACACGACCGACGCTCATACTGGCGAGCCATAACGACAAACTGTGCACCCCCGACAAACCACTCGCTGCATCCCAGGCACAACCGAATGCCCGACTGGTTTGGATCGAGGATTCTGGCCATTACCTGCCACTGGAGCAGCCAGTATGGGTAGCCGAGGAACTGAATAACTGGTTGGAGGCAAAAAGATGGCCGCACTACTAGGCTGTATCGCCGATGATTACACCGGCGCTTCAGACATTGCCAGCCAATTGGCTGAGCAAGGGGTTCGAACTGTCCAACTATTTGGCGTGCCCGATGCAACTACTGAGATTGATGCGGATACGCAAGCGATCATCATCGGCCTCAAAACGCGCACGGAAAAAGTCGATAGCGCCATAAGCGACAGCCTGAAGGCACTGGCCTTTCTGAACCGGCAGGGCTGTGCTCGTTTTTACTTCAAATACTGCTCCACCTTTGACTCAACACCCAAGGGCAACATAGGCCCGGTGACGGATGCTTTAGCCGATTCACTTGACGCAGCCTCCGTGTTCTTTTGCCCTGCCTTTCCAAAAAATGGTCGCACCCTGTACCAGGGTCACCTGTTCGTCAATGGCGCCTTGTTGAGTGAATCCAGCCTGGCAACGCACCCGCTAACCCCCATGACGGATGCCAACCTCGTGCGCTGGTTGAGTCAACAAACTCAACAACGGGTGGGACTGCTCAGTTTCGATGCGCTGGATCAAGGCATCGACACCGCCAGGAACAGGCTGAATGATTTGCAGGCTTCCGATCACAGATACATTCTGACCGACGCCTTGAATGACCATCATCTCGAGCAACTGGGCGAATTGTGTGCCGAGCACACCCTGGTAAGCGGCGGTTCAGCCCTGGCGCCGGCAATGGCCAAGGCATGGCGTCGGCACGGCCTGTTGCCAGAAAATACAGGCAGTGAGATCGAGGCACACAATCTCGAAGGCCATGCCCTGATTCTCTCAGGCTCCTGCTCGGAACAATCCAATCGTCAGGTAGAGGTTTGGAAAAACCAGGGTGGCGCTACCATTTTTCTGAATCCTGAAGAATTGATGACCCAGGCTAATGCAGTAGAAGACATCATTCACTCAGTAAGGGATCAATTAGCCGATGGGCCAGTTCTGGTCTATGCCACCTCCCCTGCCGTCGTCGTCAAACAGCTGCAAGCCGACTATGGCCGCGAGCACCTTGGCCACAAAATCGAGCAAGCCTTTGTAGAGATCGCCCGGCAATTAGTGCCTGAAACCACCCAAACGCTGATTGTTGCCGGAGGAGAAACCTCGGGCGCTGTCGTTTCAGGGCTGAACCTGAAGGCCTTGACGGTCGGCTCAACCATTGCCCCAGGCGTCCCCTGGATGCATCAGCACGATACGCAGCCATTGGCCATTGCTTTGAAGTCAGGAAACTTCGGATCAGACACCTTCTACCAGGAAGCTCTTCAGCGTCTCCACTCTGGAGTAGGCCATGAATAACAACAGTGCGATCAGAGAACAAATTTGCTTGTTGGGTGCCTCACTCTATGAAAGAGGCTACACCCATGGCTCCACCGGTAACATCAGCGTCCAAACAGACGAAGGCTGGATCGTCACACCGACCAATGCCTGCCTGGGCCGTTTGGACCCGAATGAACTGAGCGTTATTCGCCGTGACGGAAGCCTGTTGAGTGGCCCTGCTCCCACCAAGGAAGTGCCTTTACACCTGGCCATGTATCGAAGTCGCAACAATACCGGAGCCGTCGTTCATCTGCATTCCTGCCACTCGGTTGCTGTATCCATGCTGGAGGGGGTAGACCCGGAATCAGTCCTGCCACCCTTGACACCCTATCTGGTCATGAAGGTGGGCAAGGTCCCGCTACTGCCCTACTTCCGACCAGGTGACCTGGCCATTGCGGACGCCATTGAACAACTCAATGGCCGCTACGCGGCCTGTTTGCTGGCCAACCATGGGCCAGTCATCTCGGGCGTCGACCTGGAGTCTGCAGTCTATGCAGCAGAGGAACTGGAAGAAAACGCTCGACTGTACCTGCTCCTGGCACAGCGCGGTTGCCGCCCTCTGAACGATCAGCAAGTTCAAGAGTTGCAGCAACATTTTGGCAGTGAATGGTGACCCTATGCTGAAGTTTGCTGCAAATATCACCTGGCTTTATCGTGAATGGCCCTTCCTCGAAAGGCCCTTGAAAGCCGCTGAAGATGGGTTTGATGGGATCGAATGCTTATTCCCCTATCACTTTCCGGCTGACGATCTGGCAGAGTCCCTTGGCCAGAGTCGGATGCCACTGGCGTTGATCAATGCCCCTGCTGGTGATTGGGAGCAAGGCGAACGAGGCCTGGCCGGCTTGCCAGGGCGGGAAGTCGAGTTTGCTCAGTCACTTGAGCAGGCATGGCACTACGCAAGCATTCTCGGCTGCAGCCAAGTGCATGTTATGGCAGGCCTGCAACAGCCTTCGCTAACTCGAGAGTCGCAACTGGAATGCCTGATCAAGCGGCTGAAACACGCTTGTGATCAGGCAAACAGATTGGGCATAACTGTGATGATCGAAGCCTTGAACGCTCAGGATGTACCCAACTACCTGGTACCCAATTTGACCACAGCCCTGTCTATCCATGAGCAGGTGGACCGTCCCAACCTGAAAATACAGTTCGACCTGTACCATCAGCAACGGACCGATGGCGACCTCTCCCAGAACCTGGCACGACTGGGCAGTGCCCTTGGCCATATTCAGTGCGCCGGTGTACCGGGTCGCCATGAACCGGACTACGGCGAAATCGACTTCGGATATATTTTCCAGCAACTCACTCGGCTGAACTACAGCGGATGGATTGGTGCTGAATACAGTCCAAGGCAGCGTACTCGGGATGGGCTGAACTGGCTCAGTGCGGCAAAAAAACTGCGACCGGCTCTATATAGCCGTTTGCGAGGGATACATACACAAGGATCTTTAAATCAAGACTACCTCTCAACGGAGAACAACAATGAATAAAACCATCACATCGATAATCCTTGCGACCACCTGCTGGGCAGCGACAGCCGTTCATGCACAGGTCATTCGCATCGCTCACGATAATCAACTGGATACGCCACTGCACAAATCGCTGGTTCAGTTCAAAAAGGAATTGGAGAAACAAAGCGACCTGGGCCTGCGAGTAGAAATTTACGAAGGCGGCCAACTTGGTGGCGTCGCTGAAGTTACCGATATGGTACAAAACAATAACATGCAGATGACGGCGGCGGCATCCGTTCTACTTGCCCCCTATATACCGGAATTCAATGTACTCGATCTGTTTTTCCTGTTTGACGACGAGGCACATGCTCACCGGGTATTGGATAGTGACACTGGCGGCAAGGCGCTGCTCGACGCCATGGCACCACGAGGCTTCAAGGGGCTTGGCTTCGGTGAAGTCGGCTTCCGCCACATGACATCCAACCTCGGCCCAATCAACGACGAGGAAACCCTGGCTCGGGTGCGCCTGCGTTCAGCGGATAACCCCATGCAAATTGCGGCCTGGCGTTCTGTCGAAGCGACACCCATTCCACTGGCCTGGGGCGAAATTTATACATCGCTGCAACAGAACCTGATCAACTCTCAGGAAAGTGCTGCATTCTCCGTATTCTCTGAGCGGTTCTACGAAGTTCAGAGCCACATGACACAATCCGGCCATATCTACACCAACTTTGTTTGGTTCATGAATGCTGGTTTCTTCAACGGTTTGAATGACGCACAGCAACAAGCGGTACTTGAAGCGGCCGACCGCGCCATCGACTACCAGCGTGAGTTGGCACTGGAAAGCAACACCAATGTGGTTGGCCAGCTGGAGGAACTGGGCGTCGAAGTTTCAACCATGCCAGATTCATTAAAGGCGGTGATGGCTGAAAAAATGAATGGTGCTGTTCGCGATCAGTTGCGCGAAAGAACCGGTCCATCTTTGTTTGATCAAGTCATCGACACTGTTGAGCGTTTGCGGTAATCCCTCAGCAAAAAGCGGCCACTCTGTGGCCGCTTATTAGAACCCTGGAGGTACGTCATGAAGTTGATGACTCTGATACGCGGCCTTGATAAACACTTTGAGCCAGTGTTGATTGTTACTGGTGTTGCCCTGATTACCTTTTCAATCTCGCTACAGATTGTATTGCGTTACTTTGACAACCCCATCAGTTGGGCTGAAGAGCTCGCACGTTATTTGTTTGTCTGGGTCATCTATCTAAGCATCAGCTACGCCATTCGAGATGATCGACACATTCGCATTACTGCCGTGGTGAAATTGCTGCCACTAACAGGTCAACTTGTCTGCCTGATCATTGCTGACATGATCTTCCTGGCCTATTCGTGCCTGGTCGTCTACTACGGGGCCCACATTATCCAGCGCAGCCTGGAGCTGGGCCAAATTTCATCGGGGCTGGAAATTCCAGTTGCCATACTGTACGGCTCAATCGTACTCGGTGGTGCATTAAACGTCATCCGCCTGATTCAGCGTACCATTCATCGAATTCAGGAAAGACATACGGTTCCTGTTACTGAAGGGGTCACACCATGACCGCTGCCATACTATTTGGATCATTCTTTGGGTTACTGATCATTGGCGTCCCCATTGGTATTGCCCTTGGCGTCGCCAGCCTGATTGTTATCTTTACCCTACCGTTCCTGAACCCGGAATTTCTGGTGCAAGGGTTGGTTTACGGTCTGAACTCTTTTCCTTTGCTCGCTGTTATACTTTTCACACTGGCGGGCAACATCATGAGCCGTGGCGGCATTGCCAACCGGCTTATTCGGCTCGCTGAGGTCTTCCTCGGAAGATCGACCGGCGGGCTCGGCATCGTTGCCATCGTAGCCTGCATGGTTGTCGCATCCATATCTGGAACCGGCTCAGCCACCGTAGCCGCCATAGGGTTGGCCATGATACCGGCCATGGTAAGAAAAGGATATGACCGGGCGTTCTCTGGAGCACTAGTGGCCGCCGCCGGTGGCATTGGGGTGATCATTCCTCCAAGCGTAGTAATGATTGTTTATGCCGTTACAGCGCAGGTATCTGTTACGGACATGTTTCTGGCCGGGCTATTACCTGGCTTGTTGATTGGCATTGCTCTGATGATTTATACCTACATTCAGTCTCGCCGTTATGGCTATAAAGGATCTGATGCGCATTTTTCCACGGCAGAAATTATTGTCATATTACGGCAGGCGATATTACCACTAATGATGCCAGTCATCATTTTGGGCGGTATTTATTCCGGGCTCTTTACTCCCACGGAATCTGCCGCTGTCGGCGTTGTATATGGTCTGGTATTAAGTGTAATTATCTATCGTGAAATAAAGCCGAAAGAACTCTACGGCATCATGCTCGAATCCGCACTGCTGGTCGGAGCTGTATTAGTCATTATTGGGGCTTCGACTGCCTTTGGACGAATTCTTACGATCGAACGAGTACCAACTGAAATCGCTACCTGGGTGTTGAGCATAACGGATAGCAAAATCCTGATTTTGCTCGCCATTCTGGTATTGTTGCTGATAGTCGGTACCTTTATGGAAACCCTGGCCGCGATTGTGATATTAACACCACTACTACTGCCCATTGTTGTCTCGCTGGGGATGTCGCCTGTCCATTTCGGCATCATCATGATTGTGAACCTGGCAATCGGCTTTGTAACGCCGCCCTTGGGGGCCAATTTGTTTATGGCGGCTCAGGTGGGGCAAGTAGCCATTGAAAAACTCTCGAGGGCAGTAATCGGATTTATCGTCGCCATGATAATAGCAATGCTCTTCATAACCTTCGTTCCCTGGTTCTCTCTAGCTATTCCAGAATTGAGAATACGCTAATTATTTAAAGAGCTTTAAGTATTTTTCTGGTGTTTTTTAAAGCACCAGAAAAACGCTATAGGAGAACCGCAATCTCTGGGTCATTACCTCGCCTCAGTGCCAAGGTGTTAACCTATAACCTTATGCGGAGTGGATGCATGCTCCCCTTCGAAACAACAAAGCTT
The DNA here is from genome assembly GCA_022565595.1 of Saccharospirillum sp. GTDB lineage: Bacteria > Pseudomonadota > Gammaproteobacteria > Pseudomonadales > Natronospirillaceae > Saccharospirillum. Next base: position 21,525 of record JAIUML010000027.1, read on the forward strand.
CTTTAAAATCCTCTTCGTATTACTGGATTGCTCGAAGCAATTTTACACGAATGAATGAGACCCAGGGGCAGCCTCCAGAGTAAGGGAGGCTGTAACCTGAAGTCGATCTCGACCGACGCAAGCGAATCTTATGCAAAAAGCCAGCACCTATAGAACGGTGATTTAACCGCCCAGTAATGCAAGACAAACCTAGCCGAGCCCAACCGCTGCTGGCGACACCCTTCAAGCTGCCAAACATGTATCGACCTTCAGTCTTTTGAATCGGCGTAAACCCTGCACAAATTCAGATAGGATTGTTGAAACCGATTATTTGGCCCACTTGAAGTAAACACATAAGTAGCTACATTGACTACGAGGAGTTCAAATGCAAAGCGAAATATAACGCTAGGGTAATAGCGCTGCTGTAAGGCTTTCCAGCATGATTTTGTACAAGCCAAACCTGGCGTAACCCGTCCGTTCAGTGTGGATGTTAAAGAATGCTTCATCGCCAAGGCTAAAAGCAGTGTAATGGATCAGGCTCTGGTTCGCGTTACTCCATTGAACGGGTCGGATATCGCTATCGAGATTTCCTAAAGAAAGTAACTCCTGTGGCTGAGATGTATTCGATTCCAGGACATAAACTCAAAACTGAAGTTCAGGCCCTACCCTATTCCCCGTCGATTACTTCCAGCCTCATGGACAGGTCAATCGCCTGCACGTCCTTGGTCAAGGTTCCCATAGAAATATAATCTACGCCGGTTTTCGCTATTGGTACCAGCGTTTGCTCATTGATCCCGCCTGATGCTTCAATTTTGGCCTTGCCTTTAGCTCGGATGACGGCCTCCCGGGTTTGCTCCAGGCTGAAGTTATCCAACATGATCACGTCCGCCCTGGCGGACAACGCCATATCCAGCTCCTGCAGTGTTTCAACCTCCACTTCCACTGGCTTGCCAGGTGCCAGTTTTCGGGCCGCCAGCACGGCTTCGGTCAGCCCGCCACAGGCCGCGATGTGGTTTTCCTTGATTAAAAAGGCATCGTAGAGGCCCATGCGATGACTTTGCCCACCACCACAGGTAACTGCGTACTTTTGCGCCAATCGCAATCCGGGCAAAGTTTTACGGGTATCAAGCACATTCACCGCCGTTCCCGTCACTTTCGCGACTACTTCCGCCGTTTTGGTCGCTGTTGCAGACAATAATTGCAAAAAATTAAGCGCGACACGCTCACCAGAGAGCAATGCCTGGGCTTTTCCGGTTATCTCAACAAAGGGCTCATTGGGCACCAGCCGGTCGCCGTCATTGGCATACCATACGACGTCCACGTCTGTGTCGATCTGGCGAAACACCTCATTACACCAATGGACACCGCAGAGGACGGCCGGTTCGCGGCTGATTACTGTTGCTCGCGCATAGCTATGCGGAGAAATCAGCGCAGCGTTGATATCACCCGCTCCCAGGTCCTCAGTTAAAGCAGCTGTCACATTGGTTTTAATCGCCTCAGAGAGTGCGGCCTTGTCAATCTGGTACATAGGGAATGGTCCTCAGTACTCCAGGGTTAAAACCTAGGGTTAAAACGGTGTTCCTAATGGTTATCAGCAGGTGCCTTTTTAATACTGTGCAAAAAGCTGACAATACTTGCAATGATCCACTATTTTGTCCAAACTTCCAAATAATCTTAGATATATAAGTTTTTAGGAGTAATGGACATCATGGCACAACCATCGCTTGATCTGACGGTACACTTGGCCGCAAAAGAGTCCCTCGCAGAGGGGATCGTCCGCTTTGAGTTCAGACCCGCTGATGATACCACCCTCCCTGAACCGATGGCCGGCGCCCACATACGCATTCAAGTACCCAACGGCGAACAACGGCAATACTCGCTGTGCCAGGGGCCTGACCTGACCGATCGATATGTCATCGTGGTCAAGTATGAAGCTGATGGCAAAGGCGGCTCCAAAAGTCTTATCGACGAGAGCAAAGTGGGAGACATCTTCAAGATCTCCGAACCCATCAACGACTTCCCATTAACCGGCAACCCCACACGCTACGTTTTCATCGCTGGCGGCATTGGCATTACGCCGCTGTATTCGATGATAAAAACGCTGGAGCAAACAGGCGGCAAACCCTGGAAGCTCTACTATCTGAGCCGTCACGCTAAGCAGACTGCTTTTCTCGATGAACTGAGTGCGCCTCACTACAAAGGCAAGGTGGTGATTCACCACACTGAAGGCAAACCTGATAGCCAATACGATCTCTGGCCCGTATTTGAACAGCCCAAGGGTGCCTATCTGTATTGTTGCGGCCCGCGAGGGATGATGGAAGAGGTACGCGACATGACCGGTCACTGGTCGCCCAGCAGCATACACTTCGAGGACTTCGGCGGCGCAGATGCCGCACATCATGCCGATGATCAGGCGTTTGAACTCCACCTGGAAGGTCACGACACACCGGTGCCCGTAGCCGCCGACCAAACCATGCTTGAGGCCCTGGAAGCCGCGGGTTTCGATGCACCCTATTCTTGTGAAAGTGGTACTTGTGGCACCTGCCGTTGCGAGCTTATCGAAGGCGAAGCCGACCACCGAGACCTGGTTCTGAGCGACGCCGAGCAGGAACGCTACGTGATGCCTTGTGTTTCACGAGCACAGGGACCTTCGCTGACCATTCGGTTGCCTCAATGAACAGCGCGGTTCAGATTGGCATCTCTGGCCTGGGCCGCGGCTTCATGTTGCTGCTCCCTACTTTGGGGGCCCATCCGGACATCAAACTGGTTGCCGCTGCCGACCCACGACCCGATGCGCGCCTGCGCTTTGAGCAGGATTTTCACGGTAAAACCTATACCGATTTTGAACAGCTGTGCCAGAACCCGGACGTCGAAGCGGTGTACATAGCCTCGCCCCACGGGTTGCATCGTGAACAGGTCGAATGTGCTGCGCGATACGGCAAGCATATTCTGGTAGAGAAGCCCATGGCCCTGTCGCTGGACGACTGCCAGGCCATGATCGACGCCATGAAAGCCGCGCAGAAAACACTCCTGGTTGGCCACAGCCATAGTTTCGATACGCCCTATTTGCGCGCTGCTCAGATGGTTCACTCAGGAGACTTTGGCGCTGTACGAATGATACAGGCGATGAACTTTACCGACTTCCTGTACCGCCCTCGTCGACCCGAAGAACTGGATACCCAACGGGGCGGTGGTGTGGTGTACAGCCAGGCTGCGCACCAGGTCGACATCGTGCGTTTGCTCGGTGGCGGCGAGGTGACAAAGGTCACGGCACATACTGGCCAGTGGGACCCGGCTCGGCCAACCGAAGGGGCTTATTCAGCACTGCTCAGCTTTGCCAATGGCGCCGTTGCCACTCTGACTTACAGTGGTTATGCGCATTTCGATACCGATGAATTGAACGACTGGAAGGGTGAATTGGGCCAGGCCCGATCCGCATCCGACTATGGCAAAGCACGCCAGGCTCTGCAAAAAATCAGCTCCCCTGAAGCCGAAGCCGAACTGAAAAATCGCCGAGCCTACGGCGAAACGCTAGGACTTGAAGATACGTCGCTTGAGGGCATTGGCCACAATCACTTCGGTTTTGTTCTGGTCAGTTGCGATCATGCGGACTTGAGGCCTACGCCCGCCGGTATTCAACTCTATGGCAACACCCGAAAGCATCTTGTACCCTTGCCTGAGCCTGACATCCCCAGACGTGAAGTGATCGATGAATGGGTTGCGGCGATTCGAGGCGACAAGGCACCCATCCACTCGGGCGAATGGGGGCTTGCGACAATGGAAGTGTGCTTTGCCATTCTGGAATCGGCGCGAACCGGTCAGGCTGTATCACTGAGGCATCAATGTGCCTTGCCAGATACACGTCATGAATGCTGACCAGGAATTTGACTCATGAGCAAACATAACCAGAGCGAAACGCTGCGTGTGCTACAGCATTGGCATCGAGATGTACCCAATGATCGGATGGCCCACCTCGTTCGTGACGCCAGCCGGTTGCTGGCCAAAAGCCTGCAAAGCCGCCTGACCGAACACGACGTCAGCTTTGGCCACTGGACCTTTCTGCGTATTCTCTGGACTCAAGAAGGGCTGACCCAACGTGAGCTCAGTGAGGAAGCCGGTGTCATGGAGCCAACCACCTTCACGGCGCTGAAAGCCATGGAAGCGAATGGGCTGATCGAACGTCGACACATGAACGGCAACCGCCGCAAGCTGCATGTCTTCTTGACCAAAAAAGGCCGCAACCTGCGCGATGTGCTCACGCCTCTGGCGGAAGACGTCAACCGCACCTCTCTGCGCGGGGTGTCGGAGGCCGACCAGAAAGTGACCCGCCAAACGCTGCTGACCATGATCGACAATCTGGCGCGTGACAACGATGTGGATGATAACAGTGTCAATGAACAGGATGAATAAAGCGCCCGTTACGGCCGATCAACGCAATCCATAACGACAAAAATAAATAACGAGGAGCAAGCCCCCATGAAACACCATTCCGACTCCGTAACCACATTGCTGGACGACCTGGTCGATGCCAACCTGATTCTATTTAACGAGGGCATCGTCGATGCCTTTGGTCATGTCAGTGTTCGCAACCCGGACAACCCCGAACACTATTTTCTCTCCAGAAATATGGCACCCGGGTTGGTAACAAGAGAAGACATCATCGAGTTCGACTACGATGGTAATGTTGTTGACGGCGATACTCGAAAGGTCTACCTGGAGCGCTATATCCATGGTGAAATTTTTCGTTCCCGGCCGGATGTGATGGCCATTGTTCACAGTCACTCACCCTCGGTTGTGCCATTCAGTGCGGTTAAATCAAACCCTTTGCGTCCCATGTGTCACATGAGTGGTTTTATCGGGCTGCAGGCGCCGATTTTTGAAATTCGCGACGTCGCCGGTGACGCAACCGACTTGCTGATTACCAGTCCACAATTGGGCGCGGCACTGTCGGACTCACTCGGTGACAATACCGTTGTATTGATGCGTGGCCACGGCTCAACGGTTGTGGCGCCTACACTGAAACAGGTGGTTTACCGAGCAGTCTATGTTGAGGTGAATGCCAGGCTTCAGTCCGAAGCCAGCCGCCTTGGACCAATCGAATTTCTCAGTGCCGGCGAAACCGAAACCACACAGAAAACCATTGAAGGACAGGTCGAGCGCCCCTGGCAATTGTGGAAGATGCGTGCGCGCCACGCCCAAAAACAATGGATGGATCCAACCGTATAAGAGCGTCAAAAACAGGACATGCTGCGAGGCATGTCCATCTGATTTTTTCCATACGGAGCAGGCATTGACTTCGCTCTGATTACAGCGCGGTCATGATGCTCACCCCCACGACGGTAACGCAGGTACCGATAAGCACCATACGACTGAACAACTCCTCTTTTCGGAACATCACCCAGGTGGCCAATAGCACAAACAGCGGCGTAGTCGCTGCCAAAGGTGCGACGACAATCAAGGTGCCTTGCTGCAGCGCCAGATAGAAAAAAACTGGCCCCAGACTCGATAATACTCCGGCACCAATCAGATACCTGAGCTCAAAGCCATCGCAGCGAATCGACGCCCACTCAGCCCTGACCAATATATAAAGACTAACGACACTCCAGGACGCAAAGGTGGTAACGGCACTGGCCGTCACTGCATCGGTGCCCATATCAATACCAACCTTTCGAAACACCACGGAGATGCCATACGCCATGGAAGCTCCAAGGGGGAAAAGTAGATAGGTACGGCTATTTTCGCCCAGTGCGGCGGTCAGGGCAGACGCCGAAGCGCCTTGAGAGCCCACGGCCAAAGAGCCAAGCAGAACCAGAAAGCCACCGATCAGATTTGCAGCTGTTACCGGTTCATTTAATACAAGGATGGCAATTAAAATGGTTATTAAAGGGTGAGTGAGCGTCAAGGGCGTGGTGATATTGGCGCCCAATTTCGCCATACCAATAAACTGAAAGAGTCGCCCAAGCAAAGGCGCAAACAAGCCCGCAAGAAAGAAATAGCGCCACTCCCACCAGCCGGTAAAATCTGGCTCATGCAGCGCCAGGCTCCAGCTCCAAAGCAGGACCACATTCACTGTTAACGTAAGCCATAAAGTGGCCAATGTAGTGACCGTCTTGCGGCCCATCTTGACCAGGATAAAGGTTCCAGCAAACATCATCGCCGAAAGCAGCGACCAGATAACCGCCAGCAAGGTACTAGACATGGCTCAATCCAAACAGGAGCGAGCACGACTCACAATGAAAGTGAGTCGTGCCCTTTAACAGAAAAAGCCGGAACTAGTGCGAGAACTTCATGCCAGCTCTGAGATGGGGTGTCATTATCATCGAGCCCAACGCCAATACAAGGGCAATAGAAATGGCAAACACACTCGGGAAGATAAACAACAAACCGGCCGCGCCAAAACCGAGTCGAGGAACCGCACTTAAACGCTCCTTCCAAAAACCCTCTACTCCGATACTCAGCAGCACCACACCAGTGATTGCGGTCACACAGGAAACGATAATGTTCATAGTGCTGCCGTTCAACAACAAGCCATCGCCATAAACAAAAGCAAAGGGAATGATGAAAGCGGTAATCGCCAGGCGCACAGCACCGACCGCGATTTCCAGCGGTTTGGCATCGGCGATCGCCGCTGCCGCGAATGCGGCAACAGCCACCGGAGGTGTCATGGCTGACAACACGGCAAAATACAGGATGAACATGTTGGTTTGAAGAACGCTGAAATCCAGTGCCAACATGGTTGGTCCTACAAGAACAGCCGAAAGAATAAAGGCCGAAGGCGTCGGCATACCCATGCCCAGGATGATGGCCAGGATCGCCGAGATCACCAGTACCAGGAAGGTGCTGTTACCCGCCAGGATAAAGACCAGATCGGCTACTTTTCCGCCCAAACCTGTCATCGAAATACCGCCGATCACCAGACCGGCTGCAGCACAAGCAGCCACTACGGCCACCATGCGCAAGGTCGTTTCACCCAACGCCAACCAGATAGCTAGAAGGCCCATACGAGTGCTTGGCTTGACCGAAGCAACGACTAGAACAACGCCAGTCGCTACGGCCGCGACGTAGGTGGGCGAATACCCCATAATCAGCGCAGCAGACAATGCCACTAGCGGAATAATGAACAAGCCACCATTATTCAGCGTTGATTTCAGTTCCGGGGTTTCCTCTTTGCTCAACCCCTTCAAACCAAGCTTTTGAGAACGAAGGTGTACTTGAGTGTACACGCAAAGGTAATACAACAATGCAGGGACGATGCCTGCGATTACGATATCGCGATAATCGATACCGGTATACTCAGCCATAATAAAGGCTGCCGACCCCATAACCGGCGGTAGCAGGCTGCCACCCGTTGACGCCGCCACTTCAACGCTGCCTGACAAGGGTTTGCTGTAACCCAAACGCTGCATTATTGGAATAGTGATGGATCCTGTTGTGACCACATCGGAAGTTGGACTACCTGACATAGTGCCGTAAAGACCAGATGAAATAACCGAGATTTTGGCCGGGCCACCGACTTTTCTTCCTGCTAAAGCGGACGCAAAATTGTAGAAAAACTCGGCGCCGCCTGCGCGAGCGAGGAAAGTCCCGAACATCACAAAAAGAAACGCATAGGTTGCGGCAACACGCAAAGGCACCCCGAACAAACCATCGGTTGTAAACATCATGATGTCGAGAAAGTGGTTGTAATTGACTTGCCGAAAGCCAAAACCCGCCGGTAGGTTGTGTCCGAAGAGGTTATAAACAACAAAGATCATGACCACACTGGTCAGACCAAAGCCCACCGTACGTCGAGTAGCCTCAATGGTGAGAATCAACAAAATAGAGGCCATCACCATGTCTGTCATTTCCAGCGGAAACAGCAAGGTAATTCGCTGAACGATACGTCCAGCTTCCATCGTAAAATAGACACCCACCGCTACGCTGGCGAGTGAAAATACCCAATCGAGAATACTGGGTTTGTCCAGCCGCGAATTCGGGCTAGCGGAATAGATCAAAAACAACAGCGCAAGAATTGCCGACAAAAAAATCACGGTCATGAGAAAGAGGTCAATGTAGACAATGGTCGTGGTGTACACCACCGCCACGGCAACCATTGCCGCAAAACTTTTGACTACTGTACCCAGAATCCCGGACAGAGACCTGCGCACCCCAGTACCGATCAGCGCTCCCAGGAGTGAACTCATATACTTTTACCCTCTCGATGGGCCGTATTGGTTAGTATCTATTGACAATTCTCGGGGCGCATTTGCCCCGAGAGTTGAGTGCTAAGATGAAGGGCTTTTTAACGCAACCCGACTTCATTCAAGTAACGTAGTGCGCCATCGTGGAAAGGCACAACATCAATCGATGCCATTACTTCCCGAGTCAGGTCTCGCATGGCTGGATGCACACTGGCGATTTTTTCGTAGTTCTCGAACAACGCTTTTGTCAGGTTGTATGCCGTTTGTTCGTCCATGTCAGCACGTACCGCCAGGGCAGCACCAAGAGATGCTGTAGACACTTCGTTGGGCGACCACTCGTAGGTGCCTTCGGGAATAATAAAGGCTATGGTACCGCTAGCTTCGTTCACGGCTTCAATGGTTTCATTGCTGACTGATAGCAGCGTCAGGTCCACGCTGTTTCCCGCCTGCATGATCGAGCTGTGACGAACAAACAGGCTGTTCAAAATCATGTCAGCACGACGATCCTGAATCAGGCTCATTTGCTCATCCGATGCGGCATAAATCACCTGTCCGCCCCAACTACGTATATCAGCTTCAGTTACACCAATAGCATTGAACATTTCATTTGCAACACTGGAGGCAATATTACCGCGACGGTTAATCGCAATGGTGATCGGTGGCTGAACACGAGCGATGTCTTCAAAGGTTTCAATGCCATAGCGCTCTGCGAAGGCATCGCGCATCAATGCTTGCATGGGCGCCCAGGTATACATGTAGGCCAGCACACGAATGGAGTCGACGGGTTCCTGGAAAGGAGCGCCGCCATTTTTTGCCAACAGTAATTCCGCGTCGTGAATCAGCGCCATATCGGCCTGGTCGCGTTGCAAAAGTGCAACGTTGGCAATGCCACCACCGGACGTCTGGTAGGTTATGGTCGAACCCGGATAGGCTTCGCGCACAGCGGAATCGACACCGGCACCGAGCAAGGTCCACAGGCCACCCGGAGATGCACCTGCGATGTTCATGGTGTAAGACTGAGCCTGAACGGTCGAAAATGTCAGGAGCGCGCCAGCTGTTGCAATGGCAGCGATAGACTGTTTTATGATGCGTTTCATGGTACACCTCTTATTGTTGTTCACGTTGGACTTGCACTTTCAGTTTTTATGTCGTTTGTTGAAATCGTACTTTCTACTTGCTTGTTGCATGGTGCTACTGAATCAGGTAATCCACACCAAACTACTTCAAATTTTGAAACTCTCCATACTTGCCGGGTGAAACAGTTCTTCTGGGGCTACCAGCCGAGAAGACAGCCCCTCGGAGTGATGTTGTGCTAAAAAACGCTCCAGAGTTGTGCGATTCGCATCGTAACCGTAAGACCAGAAATCCTCACCCATTAATTGCCGGGCTGCGCGAAGTTGGTCCTCCACAAAAGGCAGCGTGACCTTGGTAGCCGACGTATCGGTTAAGTGAGACAGCGCCTTTTGCTTGGAAGCCTCAAAAGCTTTAAACACGGAAAACGGCAACCAGGGGTGTTGCTCCACTAGCGTCTTCCGAATACCCAATAAATGCATAATGGGAAACAGCCTGGTGCGCTCGTACCACGCCTTGGCCTCTGCCATTGGATCTTTAAAAAGATAGCCAACATTGGGGTGCCCATTGGTAAAACAGCTGGGTGCACGCGGCCCGATCACTGCATCGATCTCACCCTTTGCCAACAGGCTGGAGATGGTCTCACCCTCTGGTGCATTCACGACTTCCACGCCATCAGTCAGGTTGAGATTGATTTTCTCGACTCGACCTGCTTCTTCATATCCGCCGCGTACCCAGGTAATCTCATTGGGTTTTACACCGTAATCTTCTTCCAGAAACAGACGCACCCAGACATTGGCCGTCAACTGATACTCCGGCACACCGATACGCTTGCCTTTCAAATCCGCTGGCGACTGAATACCTCTATCGGTTCGGATGTAGATAGAGGTGTGCCGAAACGCCCGAGACGGAAACACCGGTACACCTATATAAGGGCTGCTACCGTTAGCCGTCTTTACAACGTAACTGCTCATCGACAACTCGGTGATATCGAAGTCAGCATGTCGAAACGCCCGGAAAAAAATCTCTTCTGGATCGTGCAACATGAACACCGGGTCAACACCATCAATCTGTACAGCGCCGTCGACCAAAGGCCGCATTCGATCGTAGTTACCTACCGCCACTGACAACTGCAATTTGCTCATGATCTACTCTCTTTATAGATGGGTCAGGACGACGCTGATTTGACAGATTCAAGGGCGGGCTCCTCAGGCGCACGGCCGATCTCCCGCCACTCTGTGTCTTTGGGAACAATGCCCTCGAACGACTGCAGCTTGCTCATTTGAACCCTTGGCTCTGTTGTACCGATTATCGGACCGCCTTCAGCTACAGTCTTGGCTGCTCGTACCATTTGCCGACGAAACTCGACAATGGCCAAATCACTGGCGCCAAGGCGATCTTCAGAACGATCAGCAATGGCTCCCATGGTTTCCCACATGGCGATGTCCTGGTTAGGTATGCCTCGAATGCCAGTAAAGCTTTCACCAGTTTTCATGATGATGCGGTCCTGGCCGTAATTGTTGGCATAGGTGTTAAAGCGATTGAATGACGCATCCACGTCAATACCGACCTGCAAGCCCAGAAATTTGCGCCAGGATTCGGTATCCGGCGTGGTTTCCGGGCGACCCCAGGCAATGAAGTGAAAATCCGTATGGGTGTCGTCAATCGGTACATGAACAATGGCAATGTTGTAACGATTGTTCGGCGGTATTTGCACGGTATGGGGCGCGATGAAAAGAGTCGTGCGCACGTAATCGTGCGTTTTCGCGTCCTTGATGGGCCGGCGGATGGCGGCATAGCGAAAGCCAAAGCTGGTCTCTTCAATCTGCAATCTCGGCGCGCGGTCGGTCGATGGCCGATACCACAAGGAGTCATCCGCCTCGGCTCGGGTCTTTCGTGCCGGCACCATATCGGTTGAGTGCAAGGTCGATGAGTGCGCTGAATCGATAGCGCCCTCAAGAATTTGAGCCCAGTTACAAGCTATTTTGGTTTTCGCTATCGAGATCTTTGTATCTGGGTCCGGCTGAAACACAGGTGGCTCAAACTCTGGCACCTGATCCTGATCACCCATGTACACCCAGATAAAGCCAGCAGCTTCGTGAGTCTTGTAGGCTTTGACCTTCACTTTTTCGGCCAAAGTTGATTCGGCAGGTTCCGATGGCATTTCCAGCACATTGCCTTCAACATCCACTTTCCAACCGTGATACAGACAACGTAACCCACATTCTTCATTTCGGCCAAGTGCCAGGGACGCTTTGCGGTGCGGGCACTTTTCATCAATAACACCTACCCTCCCTTCACTGTCTCGGAAGGCCACGAGGTTCTCCCCCAACAGTCTGACTCGGACAGGTGTACCGTCCATTTCTGCTACTTCCTCAGATAAACAGGCCGGCATCCAATGGCTGCGCATGATTTTGCCCATAGGCGCATCACCTTCGACGCGGCACAACAGTTCATTGTCTTGGTTGGATAACATGAGCCCTCACCTTTTGGTTTTATTATCAGGGTTAGTTCTTAACCTTGATCTGGATCAAGAAAATAAAATTAGATATCTAATATTATTCTTAAGGTAGGACTTAAGCTGGGGGGTTGTCAAGCCGAGCTCAGGGAGATTTTGGTTCAGGTTCGATGGGAAAGGCCAATATTTCGGCAAAGAAGTTACCGCTATTTCAATGCTTTTAACTGATTTTTATGGGTTTTAGAAGCAAATAACCTGATTTATCCAACGACCGCCGGTTGGGTGCTGAATTTACATCAATAGCCTATCTTTTTAATGAAAACCAATGGTGTTGAACGTCATTCGCAAGGAGCAACACTCCGAAAATGAGAGCATGTTGGTCGCAGTGACAACCACCTACCGGGCATATCAAGCGCCTCTGCGGCCATCTGCTTAGTCAGAAATACCCTACTTCACTACCCGCGCTCGGCTCACTTAACCGGATTCCTTGGTGTTCCACACGGTAGAAGCACATTACCGAAAATGTGCTTCTCGTTAGGGTCGGTTCTATCGTCGCATCATGAAGCGGTTAAAGAATGCAGCGAGCTCGGCATGCGCTTCTAGAGGCAAAACATGCGCAATGTACTGGTCTGGCCGAACAACAACCAGACACCCCTTCTCACGGTCAATACCGCGAAGGTCATAAATATCCTGCTCGGATCTTGAGTCAGGGCAAAAGACCTTCTCGTAGTCGATCAGGCCGAACTGCCCTTTTCGCGGTCGCAATAATGACGGCAAAGTCTCGTCCGTCACTTCAAGATGGGATTGCTGGAAGATCACGCGACAGTCAAACAAGGCGTCGATGTCTGCACCTTCAGGGTTGTATCGGCTTAGAGGAGACTCAGTGTCATTTGCCAAAAAGTCACACAGCTTATGAATTGTCGAAGTGTTATCCGCGCTTGAGTCGTCCGCCCCAGCAAAGGCATACAGACGCCACCGACCATCGGCCCGGGCCACATGCCCGAGATGCAACACCTTGCCATCCGCCTGTCGTATGACGGGAGCCGAGTGGAAGCGCATTCCGACGATAAACCCCTTGGCCAGGTTCTGCCAGGTGTCTTCGCCTTGAATCATGGATGGTCGATAGTGGGTTTCCGTGCCCGCTGTAAAACGGCCTTTCTTGATGAAATACTGCTGAAAGGCCTTTGGATCCACGCCTTCGCCACTCGCGCTGTCTTTTGGCCGATCGCTGAACATCGCCGCCCATTCCCGATCGAAGTCGATCAAATCCTGTGCCACCACTTGCCGTTCTTCCGAGTAGGTATGCAGCAACTCCGGGACTGCTTGCCCGCGCAGAACTGCAGCCAATTTCCACCCCAGATTGAACGTATCCTGCATGGAAAAATTCATGCCTTGACCGGCCTTTGGACTGTGGGTATGACAAGCATCACCGGCAATAAATACTGAAGGTAGTTGCCGCTCCACATCGGACTCAATGACATTATCGTACCTGTCGCAAATACGTTGGCCGATCTCATAGACAGACCACCAGGCAACATCTTTTACCTCCAGGGTGAAGGGCCTCATAATGCGCTTGGCGGCTGCGATCACGTGCTCGACAGTGATGTTTTTACTGGCTACCCGTTCGTTTTCGGCCAACTTGTCCATTTCCACATAGAAACGCACCAGGTAGCCGCCCTCTCTCGGGATAATCAGTACATTGCCTTCACTCGAAGACTGAATGGCCGATTTCCTGCGAATGTCTGGAAAGTCCGTAATCGCCAGAACATCCATAACACCCCAGGCCTGGTTAGCAGAATCGCCACGCAATTCTCGGCCTATGGATTTACGCACCACACTGCGCGCACCATCACAACCCACCACATAGCGTGCTACGACCTGCTCAGTCTGGCCAGCGTGGGCCGGGTCGGTGCGCTCAATCGTCACCAGGGACGGGCCTCCGTCCTTGCCAGTAGTGACTGAGGCCACTCTGCGGGAATAATCCACTTCCATACGGGAGGGTGAATTGCGCATTTGCTCAAGGTAACGGTCGTGAACCCGGGCCTGGTTGAGGATGACATGTGGAAACTCGGACAGCCCGTCTTCGGTATCCTGAACGATGCCATTACGCTCTATATTTTCCGGCTTTTTGGCGTCCGGTTTCCAAAAGGCGACTTCATTGACCCAATAGGCTTCTTGCATAATCTGCTCAGCGAACCCAAAGGCTTCAAACATTTCCATAGTACGACAGGCTACACCATCTGCTTGACCCAATTCCAAAGGGCCAGATCTCGCTTCAATCAGCCGCGTCGAAATATCAGGAAACGCAGCCAACTGCGCTGCTAGCGTCAATCCGGCCGGTCCACTGCCGACAATGAGCACATCGACGGACTCAGGCAGTTTGTCATTCTGAAAGGCGGCTTCTGCACCCGGCGCAGGTGCTTCCCTATGCGGATCGCCCGCACGGAAACCTTCAAGATAAAATTGCATAAGATAGTCTCCTCCAGCTAGCCGACCAACACGGCTTTTATTTTTTTGCAATCACATAATTATTCAGTATGCTGAATATTTATATTAACGTCAATTATTGTATGGGAAGAGAAGCACCGTTATGTTCAACCTCGAAAGCATGCCTGGCCACCTGATTCGGCGATATCACCAAGCCGCAGTTGCCATATTTCACCATGAAACCGCTCAACTTGATTACGACATAACCCCTGTACAATTTGCAGCTATGGAGCAATTACAGGCATCACCCGGTATTGACCAGATCACACTAGCCGGTTTAATTGCCTATGACCGCACCACTATTACCGGAGTTGTTGATCGGCTGGTTCAGAAGGGGTGGCTAAAGCGACGCATCAGTAGCCAGGACCGGCGAGCTCGAATTCTGCACCTGACTGATGAAGGCGAGCACGCCCTGTCCGTCATTCGTCCAGCAGTAGAAAAGGCGCAACAGGTGATGCTGCGCGGGCTAAGTAGAGAGGACGCAGAGTCTTTTCTGCGCTTATTGAAAGCCGCTACCGAGAGCGTTAATGAGCTGAGCCGAGCGCCACTAAGACTGGATACTCAGTGAAAGAAAAATGGGGAGATCACTTCACTCTTTAATACGACTGTTGACTCAGTTGGTTCCACGAGGAGGATAGCCGACAAACATAGATACTATTGTCGACACCAATTACACCTTTGGATATCGGAGTATTACCAAACCTTAAAGACCGTGGCAGATTAAAGCATGTGCCGGGCATCATAACAGTCTGAAGGACCCTGTTTTGCAAGATCCTCTGCCATATGAGGGTGAAGGTTGTGTATGTAACGAAGGCATTGTAACTGCTAACGGCAATGCGAGATAGTACACCTCAAAATGAAAACTCACATTGAAATGCTGGACTTGAGGGCGAACAATATGAACTTACTAGTGACAACCAACGCTCTGGCTGTCTCTACGACACTCAAACACTAATGATACCAACGACTGCCCGAATCGCTGCGGTGGTGCTCGCCGCAGGCAGCTCCCGGCGGATGCCTTCCGAAAACAAGCTCTTGTCGAAATGGCGAGGAAAAGCTTTGCTGCGTCAGGTTGCTGAGCAAGCATTGAACAGCAATGCAGCGACTGTTTGCGTGGTCACCGGGTATGAAGCAGACCAGGTGGCCAGTCTGCTTCAGGGTATGCCAGTTACCTTGATCCACAATCCGGATCACGCGTCCGGGATGGCGGCGTCACTCAAGCTGGGGGTCCGTTCACTGGACGCCAACATTGACGGTGTGCTCGTCTGCCTGGGAGACATGCCACTGGTCACGTCAAAGGTCATGAATGCCCTCATAGAGGCCTACTGTCCTGCTCGAGAACTCGATGTCTGCATTCCCACCCACAATGGACAACGCGGCAACCCCATTCTGCTCGGCCGCCGATTATTCAGCTCGCTGAATAATCTTCAGGGCGACATTGGAGCGCGCCAATTGATCAGGGACAATCCAGATCGAATCGTCGAAGTGCCGGTTTACCAGCCCGGCATCCTGCTCGATGTTGACACCCCCGAAGCACTTGCAAAGCTCAGACAAGAGCAGCCGTGACTCTTTCCATTTAAGCGACTGACTACAAGCTCTGCTTTGATACTAGTGCTTGCTGAAGCGCAGACTGATTCCCTCTTTATTCGCTGAACTATAACCATATCCGGTGGATCGGTCAGTCTCAGATGCTGTACCAGGAGCCCAGTAATACCCAACACCAGAGAAATTCCTGCGCCAACCACATACGGGATAATTGCCGTCACGCTGGACAATTCCAATTTCATCGAACAACGATCCATCGGGCTACCCGCACCGGCAAAGAAGTTGATGTGAAGGCATTCAATGCGATGGAGCCATCAGGGCGATACAGACCAAAAAAAGCGCTTTCTTGAAATAGGAAGTATACTGATATAATATCGAATTATGGGATGAGCCCTAGCAGTTTGTCTTGTGGAATGGCGAGAAAGCGAACTTGCATCAATTCATTGGCGCAGTGCCTGACAGAACAAGCACCAAAACAGGCTTGGCGCGATCATCGACAAAAAAAGTAAGGGTACTTTATGAATCAGACCTTCTTGTACGGCGGCCATGTGCATGCCAACGGAATACGTCAGCACTACCTGCGTTACTGTGCCTCCGATGATCAGTTGCCTGTGTTGATAGTGGTTCCTGGAATTACAAGCCCAGCCATTACCTGGGAGTTCGTTGCCGAGCGACTTGGACACGTCTTTGATACCTATGTACTGGATGTCCGTGGCCGGGGCCTGTCAGAAACTGGTGATCATCTGGATTACGGGATTGATACCTGTGCCGATGACATTATTGCTTTTGCCGAGGCTCTCGACCTGAACAAGTACTCAATCCTCGGGCACTCCATGGGTGCCCGTTTCGCCATTCGAGCTGCAACCCGCAACGCCGATGGAATCGATAAGCTTGTGCTGGTTGACCCGCCGGTGTCCGGGCCAGGACGTCGCGAATACCCCAGCAAACTTCCCTGGTATATTGACTCAATGAAGGCCTGTCGACATGGCGCAGACATAGAAACCATGCGCACCTTCTGTCCAACCTGGACCGACGAGCAACTGCGGTTGCGCGCCGAGTGGCTACACACCTGTAACGAAAAAGCTGTGATCGATACCTTCAATGGTTTTCACGAAGATGACATCCATCAGAACCTGCCATCGCTCAAGGTCCCTGCTCTGCTGATGGTTGCCGGAAAAGGTGGCGTGATACAGGAAAAGGACGAGAAGGAGATCAGCACTCTCATGCCTTCCATTCAGATTGCACACGTACCGGATGCCGGGCACATGATTCCCTGGGATGACTACGAAGGTTTCTTCGCAGCCCTGGGGGATTTCCTGGGCAAGAAAGCTTGATCAGAACTTGCGGCGCTGTGACCCAGTCTCTGCAAACAGTCGATAGACATCCCTGGAGAACCAAACCATGAAGAATCCGTATCGTATCGGACAAATTGTGCCCAGCTCGAACACCACCATGGAAACAGAGATCCCCAGAATGCTGCGCTGGCGTGAGGAGCTGCATCCTGAGCGTTTTACTTTCCACTCCAGCCGCATGCGCATGCATAAGGTCACCAAGGAAGAGTTGATCGCCATGAATCGTCAGGGACTGCGCTGTGCAGCTGAGTTGGCAGATGCGCGGGTCGACGTGATGAGTACAGCATGCCTGGTTGCCATCATGGCAATGGGCCCCGGTTACCACCGCGAAGTTGAACGCGAGTTGACAGAAGTGGCTCGGGAGAATGGTTGCCAGGCACCAGTCATGACCTCAGCCGGCGCCTTGATCGCTGGCCTGAATCTGATGGGCGCCAAGCGCATTGCCCTATTGGCTCCCTATATGCGCCCACTGACCGATACCGTCATCGAGTACATCGAGAGCGAAGGCATTGAGGTGGTGGATTCCCGCTGCTTCGAAATACCCGACAACCTCGAAGTTGGGAGGCGCGACCCCATGCAGCTGGTTGAGGACGTCAAAAAGCTGAATACCTCCAACGTTGATGCCGTTGTGTTATCGGCGTGTGTCCAAATGCCCTCCCTACCGGCCATTCAGAAGGTGGAAGATGCTCTGGGCATTCCGGTCACTTCAACCGCCATCTGTACCACCCGACTGATGTTGGACAACCTGGGGTTGAAGCCCGAAGTTCCCCATGCAGGTGCTCTGCTCAGCGGGCGTTACCCTGCTGCCACCCCGAAATCAGCCGGAGGCTGAGGACATGACCGAAAACGCGCAGAAAAACTATCAAGGTGTTTGGGATGGGCGCATCGGTTTTGGCCGCAAAACGGCTCTGCTGGTGATTGATTTCATGCAGGGCTACACCACCGAAGGCGCACCCTTGTATGCGCCCGGTGTAGTGGAAGCCATTCCTCATGCGGCGGAAGTTCTGAACGCCGCCCGCCTGGCGGGTATACCTCTGGTCCACACGAATATTCGCTATCAACCTGATACGTTTCTGGATGGTGGTGTATGGCTAGTGAAGTCCCCTGTCATGAAAGACATGGTGGCTGGCAATCCGCATGCGGAGTTCTGCCCTGAGACTGCTCCGGCAAAGGGTGAACTGGTGATCAGCAAGCAGTACCCCAGTTCCTTCTTCGGCACTTCCCTGGCCAGCACCCTGCATGCGCAGGGGATCGATACCATTGTGCTGATCGGCTGTTCCACCAGCGGTTGCATACGCGCAACAGCCGTCGACGGCCTGCAACATGGTTTTCGCGTACTCGTCATCCGTGAGGGGGTTGGGGACCGTCATCCTGATCCACATGAAGCAAACCTTTTTGATATAGACAGCAAATATGGTGACGTCATCTCCAAGACGGACTTTTTCGCCCACCTGAGCGACGGTTCATCGGTCGCGCCCGGTATTTGATGAAACAACAAGAAAGATCTGCAATGAGGATTTCTAAATGAACCGAGTCAGGAAAATAGCACTTGAAGAACACTTCATGGCGCCCGGATTTGAAAGCTACTCCGAAGTGTTTCTGAAGAACATACCTGCCAATGTCCGGCAAGAACTCAGCAGCAAGCTGAATGATTTTGATGATCTCCGACTGGCAGACATGGACCAGGCTGGCGTTGAAATGGTGCTGTTGTCCCAATCCGGCCCCGGTGTTCAGGCAGAACCTGACACGGCACAGGCCATTCGCAAGGCTCGGGAAAATAACGACTTTTTGGCTGAGCGCATTGCCCGGAACCCAAGCCGATATGCTGGCTTTGCCACATTGCCCATGCAGGATCCAAAGGCTGCAGCGATTGAGCTGGAAAGAGCGGTCAAACAGTTGGGCTTTAAAGGGTCAATGGTCAATGGTCACACCCTCGGAGTCTATTATGACGATCCGGCTTATGATCCGTTCTGGGAAAAGATGCAGGAATTGGACGTGCCGATGTATTTGCATCCCGTCAACTTTCATGATGTGCCGCACAACATGAAAGGGCATCCGGTACTGGCCGGAGCCGTCTGGGGCTGGGGTGTTGAAACCGGAACCCATGCGCTGCGCCTATTGTTCGGCGGTGTGTTTGACCGGTTCCCCAACCTGAAACTGATTCTTGGCCACATGGGTGAGGGCTTGCCCTTCATGCGCTGGCGGTTCGATAGCCGTTTCGCTGTCTATTCTCAGGGCATCAACCTTCAGCGCCAACCCTCGGCTTATTTCGGTTCCAATATCCTGATTACCACTTCGGGCGTGTGCTCTTCACCCACACTGCTGGGGGCAATTGGCGAGATGGGGCCGGAAGGAGTTATGTTTTCCATTGACTACCCCTATGAATCCACCCAACTTGCTGTGGATTTCATCGAGCAGGCACCGATGGATGAGCGCACCAGGGCACTGATTTGTTACGACAACGCAAAACGCATTTTCAAGCTCTGATTCTGTGATCACAAGAGATTACACATGACAACCAGTCCTTGGGTCAAATACGCCCTGCTGTTCTTCATAGGGTTCTACCTGAGACTTGGGGCTTTGATAATCCCGCCATTAATTCCAAGGCTGGAAGCCATGCTGGGATTTTCCACCAGTCAGTCAGCACTTGCCACCAGTTTGCCGCTGCTCCTTTTGGCTTTCGGTGCTCTGTTCGGTGGGTGGATGGTCAATCGTCTTGGTATTCTCAAAACCCTTATTCTGGGGTTACTGGCAATGGCAATAGGAAGTGCCTTTCGCAGTCTGCCCATCGAGTTCTTTCTGTTTCTCTTCGCTACAGTCATCATGGGCATAGGCATTGCCCTGATGCAGGTGGGGCTGCCTTCTCTGACCCGGGTTTGGCTGCCCGACAATATTGGTCGAGCGGCTGCGGTTTATACCACGGGGCTATTGGTGGGTGAGTGGATTGCGGCAGGCTTTACCGGTCCTCTGGTCACTCATTTGCTGAAGGATGCATGGCGGCTGTCATTTACTTTCTGGGTATTGCCAGTCCCGCTAATCATTCTGGCACTCCTGGCCTATGGTGACCGAAGACAGGTGGCGGCGGCACATGCAGCTCACTCTAAAACGTCAATGATGCCGGACTGGCGTGATCCTTTGCTTTGGCGAGTCTCAATTGTCATGGCAAGCTCCGGAATACTCTATTTTGCGGGAAACATTTTCTTGCCTCCAATCCTGGTCGAGACTGACCGGGTACACATGCTGGATATGACCTTGAGCGCACTCAATGGGGTCCAGATTCTGTTTTCGGTACTCCTGATCTTCTATGCTGATCGTCTGGTTGGCACCAGAGCTCCCTTCTATATTCTCAACAGTCTGGCCTTGCTGACCATACCGGGCCTTCTTTGGGCGCCAGGATATTGGGTGGTTTTTGTCGCTGGAATATCTGGAGCGCTGACCAGTGCTATCTTGATCCTGGCCCTGGCTCTGCCTGCATGGCTTGTTCCATCCAATCAGGTTGCTCGGTTGTCGGCTGGCATGCTTTTTATTGGTTACACCCTGGTCTTTTTCGTTCCGGTAGTCGGTGGCTGGCTAAATGACCTTACTGGATTGAGAGCCCTTGCTTTTCTGCCAACCGTCGTTGTTGCGCTGCTGGCAATGGCATCGGTAGGAGGCATTGAACGTAGGGTACAATCCGAACCTTCAGTATCGTCAACAATCAAGTAGCCAGCAAAGGTCTGTTAGTTTGCCGGTAGACTTGTGTCATTTCAGCCAGTATGGAAACAGCAATTTCCACAGGTGTTGCCGCACCAATAGCAAGGCCCACGGGGCCATGCAATCTGTCATCTGCCGTTAAAAGCCCGCGCTCGGCCAGGCTATTCAGGCGCTGCTGGTGAGTACGGTGGCTGCCGAGAGCACCGATATAAAAGCATTGGCTTGCCAGCAGTTTATCAAGCAATTCCGGTTCCCAGTCATGCTCATGAAACATAAGAACGGCTGCAGTCCACTGATCCACTTCTGGAAGCGTAAACGCGGCTGGAGTCGACAGTAACTGAACATCCGCGCCCTGCCTATCAGCCTCTGCCAGCATGTCACGGTCAGACGAACCCACCAGCACTTCGTAGTCGCTGACGAGAGCCAGCCGAACCAGAGCCATCATATTGGGTCCCTTACCCAAAATGATTAGCCTTCGCTTGGGGTAGTACCAGCGCCTGAAAACTTCCGGGGAGGGTGCCGAATTCTGATCGTAAACACAGCGATGGCTGTATTGGGCAATTTTGCTGGTATCAAGAGCGACGGGGACGCGAGCACTGTAGGCACGGTTCAATTCTGCCAGGATGTGGTCGCCCAAATGAATATCGATGAAAAGATCTATACCAGCCCCACAAGGGAGGGGTATATCGAAATATGGAGACCCTGCACCGAGTCTTAGCTGCCGATTCTGACCCTCATACAGAGCAGACAGGCTATCTTCAACAATGACATGTTCAGCACATCCACCAGTCAGGTAACCAATACTGCGGCCATCTTCACAGACCACCATCTGACTGCCAACCGGGCGGGGTGAGGAACCATCGCTACCGATCTGAGTTACCAGTACGATCCGATGACCTTCACTGCGGAAATTCGCTGCAGCCGCCAGCAGATTCTCGAAATCAGTCAACTTGTCGATTCCTCTGTCATTCAAAAGGGTTCCACTTCCCGCCAAAGGCCTGTAACAGCTGGCTTATCAGGATCCGATATAATTCATCCATTATCGGATAGGCTGTCCTTGAAGTTCAGAGAGTGATTGGTGGCCCTATGACTTCGAAATCCGATCGTTTAACTGGGTCGAAAAACAGCTCGTCCGAGATGATTGTTGGCGTGAACCAGTTTCGCCAGCAGCAGGCTAAAAGCCTTTCGCTCCTCTGGCGTGAGCGGCTCAAGCAAAAGCTCCTGTGCCCGGAGCATGCAGTCATACATACTCTGCGTCACCTGCTCACCCTTTTCGGTCAGACGACTTAGCCTGACACGCTTGTCATTGGGGCTCGGACTTCGTTTGACCAGCCCCCAGCCTTCCAGGCGCCGGAGAATATCTGCCGTATTGCTCCGATCTATCCCAACTTCCTGCGACAATGTTATCTGATCCAGGTCGGGCTGCTCTGCGAGCTTGGTTAATACGCCATACTGTACCGGTGTCAGGTCATACCCTTCGGACTCTCTCAGAAAGAGCGCATAGTGTATCTGGTTCAATCGTCGAATTAAGAAGCCCGCACGCGACCACAATGGAATTTTACTGCCTGATGCCTTGTCATCCGGCATATCCAGATATATTTCAAGTCGAGATAGCATTATTTATCTGCCTTTAATGAATTTATTCAAAGCCGCAATCTCCCAGTTATACTACCTTCTTTGACG
Source organism: Saccharospirillum sp. (assembly GCA_022565595.1). Classification (GTDB taxonomy): domain Bacteria; phylum Pseudomonadota; class Gammaproteobacteria; order Pseudomonadales; family Natronospirillaceae; genus Saccharospirillum. The sequence goes on from JAIUML010000027.1 coordinate 43,973, forward strand.
AAATGACAAAGTGGGTACAGCCTCGCAGCATGTATGCTGACATAAATCGGGAAGTCCCTGACATGCTGATAATACTTCCAACATCAGATTCCCAAATAAATCCATTAAATTATAAGCCAGGCTGCCATACCTGGCAACGTAACAGGCGTCAGACCGGATATACTAGAGAATTCTCCAGCAACAGATTGTCATAGATGCATTGCCTTTCCTTGAGCTTCAGGACACCCTCCTCATGAACAAATCGATCCACATAGCGCCCAATCTGGTGCATTGTCGCATTGGGCTTATCCATCAAAACTTGGGTCAGAAGATAATTGGATCCAGAATGAATCTCATCGCCTTCTTTGTAATGCACAAAGGTGTTGGTAACGAAATGACGCAAATATCGAGGTGCGAACATCGAAGTCTCGAGGATTGCTGTCGCTCGATCCTCAAGCATTGGCCGCCCTTCGCAATACACTAACCCTACCGGCAGTCCGGCATCAAAATTCTCTCTCGATAATATTATATAACGACAATCTTGAGTAAAAAAATTCGCCCAGTCATACAAACGCCCTTCATCGAGAGCAAGACAATACTCGACATTGAACTTCTCGATGGTACGCAACAAGGTATCTTCCGCAATACCCGCTTCGCCTTGATTCGCTTCATTTTCTTTCAGCATTGCTGTTTCCTCCTTCAACCGATACCCAGCTCTTTGCGCCAGTATTTGTACATGGCTCGAATCGCTGCTTCGGAAATCAATGTATCTGCAGTACCGGCCTCCGTATTCGGGTCCATCTCTATCAGATGCTCGCCAGCCAAAGAGTGCTTCATGCCGTCCTGAACAAATTTCATCGCCTCATTGTCTTCCATCCCCAGGAAGCCCGCCGGGCCCATGAGGTTGCCTTGACGCAGGCGATGGCGCTGCTGTTCGTCTGTGTCGCCCTCGAAACCAAACATCGTCCAGTTCATGACAAATTCGTTTGGTCCATTCGGCACGATCTGGCGAACCCCCAAAGTATTCATTTCTCGCTGGACGATCAAATTGGGCCAGAGCGTCATCATGGTCACGCTCCACCGCGAGTCAAACTCGTCTTCAAAGTCCAACATTTCAGGTGCCTTCAGCTTTAATTCCGCATTGTAGGCGCGCATTTCCTTGCTATCTTCTTCGGACACCTTGCCTGCGTCGCTTTTGGCAGAGGCCATAACACCGTGCCGTCCTGTCTCGTCGCAAATCATCTCGGCCTCGTTTCCGGCAACCAACAAACCGAAGCTCACCAGAAAGGTATGCAGAAGCGTGGCATGATAAGGGTCCTTGAGATTCTCGTGATAAAGCTTCCAGTTGCCCGGCAGAGTATTCCGGTAGTAGCCCAGCACTTTGAGCTTGCGCCCATTAAAGGTAGCATCGAATTCTTCCGTGATGCGAGGTCCGAGGTAATCTTCCAGCGGCTCCATATTCAAATCGAAGGAAGCGAAGATGACCCCACCTCGGGTGGTCACTGCCAGTTTCTGTGGGCTATGATCACTGGCGATAAAATTTGATGGAAGCCCGCCTTTACCTCCGACGCCGCGCCGGAACGGAATGCCGGACAAGTTACCCTTGAGATCGTAAGTCCACTGGTGATAGGGGCATACAAATTCCTTGTTGTTACCACGCAATTCACGACAGAACTCCGCGGCCCGGTGAGAGCAACGATTGAGAAAGACGTTGATTTCTCCATCCTCGTCGCGACTTACGACAACGGGAGTAGGGCCCACATTGCTCCTGATAAAATCCCCCGCCTCTGGGATTTCCGCCTCCAGCCCGACATAGTTCCAGGTTGAACCATGGAATATCTTGTCCACTTCAAGCTGGTAGATCGCTGGATCGGTATAGACCCAGTCCGGAATGCGACGCAGGCCCTTCTCGGGCCAGACATAATATTGTGCCGGGTTATTCATTAACTTTCTCCTGTTCTCCGGCGACACCCGCGTGTCACCTGCGCTATCCGAGGCTGTCTTCAAAAAACCAAGCAGTGTCGATACCTCAAGTCGCTGAGATACCCATATCCGTGCTTTGCGAATAGCAGCCGTATTATCAAAGGCAACAACGCCACTCAGGCGCTCCCCATCATGCAAGTAAATTACTTCACCACCGTCCTGACTGGCAGGCTGGACGTAGAATTCGTCAGAGGGCGTTGGCAGCCCCAGCATTTGAATGTTGTGGCCGAATTGATCAGACCAGAACCAGGGCACCGTATCGTAGGCTGTTTCGATTCCCGCCATGGTTTTGGCCGCAGACAACGCCTGCTCTTGTGCGTTGTGCCAGGATTCCAGGCGCAGCTGGGCATTGTTTGAACCGGGCCAGGTGGCTACATCGCCAGCGGCAAAAACATTATTTGCGGACGTACGACCAAAACGATCAACTAAAATGCCATTCCTGATGGTGATTCCGGCGGCTTCGGCCAGCTCGCAATTAGGGACCACGCCAATCCCGACAACCACAGTATCGGCCAGCAAGGGTTCGCTGTCCGCCAGGTTCAGCTGTACAACAGAACCGTGCGGCTCTATTGCGCTGACTCTGGTGCCGGTGCGTACCTCGACACCACTGGCCTCTGCAATTTCATGCAGATACCGTGCAGCGCGCGGATGCAGAGCTCGCGCGCAGAGCCTGCCCTCGGCTTCAAGCAGCGTCACTTCGCAGCCCAGTTTGCGCGCGGCAGATGCGACCTCCATGCCGATAAAGCCGCCCCCGATAATGGCCACCTGTCCTCCGCGCTTCAGTGCGCGCTTCAGCGAAATTGCGTCCTCACCGGTTCGCAGTTCGTGTACCTGTGGCAAATCCGCACCGGGTATCGGTAAGGGCCGCGGACGAGCACCGGTAGCAATCAGTACGCTGTCATACTCGACTGTGCTTTGGTCGGAAAGGGTGATCGTTCTGGTGCCGGTATTCAGTTGCACTGCGGACAAGCCGCAGCGCAAATCAATCTTCAAAGTCTCAACGGCCTGGCGATCCAACACCGTCGCTTCCTGGGTACTAGCAGTACCCAGCAGCACATCCTTGGACAGGGGAGGTCGTTCATAAGGCAGCTCGAGTTCATCGGCAATCAGCACGATCTCTCCGGTGAAGTTGGCGTCACGCAGTCCGCGCGCAGCACAGGCTGCCGCCTGCCCCCCACCCAGAATCACAAAACGGCGCCCGTCGCTCTTTTCCAAATCAGCGGAGGGTTTGTCCTCCAGGGCAACCGATTGAGTGTCTGCCAATTCCGCTTGTCGATCCAGATCGACGTAAAGTTGCCCGTCCTCGACCTTGGTGGCATAGGTGGGGATGTCCTCAGTGACCGGTGATCCCATTGCCTTGCCGGTTCGAATGTCAAAACGTCCCTGATGCAAGGGACATTCGACACAGCCATCTTCGACAAAGCCGTCATTCAGCAATGCGAACTGATGCGTGCAGACATTCCCAGTGGCAAAGTATTCATCTTGCACACGGAACACTGCCACGCGCTCGCCACTGATACTCACGGCCATTACACCATGGTCTGCAGGCAGTTCAGTCGCGCCCTCTACAAGTGTCCAACCCATTCAATCACCTCCCAAGCAAGACGCAATCGGCGCATGCCATCCCATATCATCAGTATACTGCGTTTTTATATCATAACAAATTCGAGAAATCACCTTTGGGTCGATTTCTCATCCATTTACACTGATAAAAACGATAGTCATTTCCGCCCGATTAGTGCCCGAAACCAGCCTTTCGCAACCGTCAGAAGCAACTGGAATACGCTGAGATTGGGCGTGGATCCAGCGGATGCTTCGCCACCGGACAGAACCTTCTGCACATTGTCCGCAAACATGCGCGCAATGGCGCCAACAAAACTCTTGACCAGTCCGCCTCGGCTGAATTGCGACAGTGCACCGGTAATGGTGTAGGACGCCAGTATGTTTATCCGACATTGATTCTCGTTGTCACCGGGCACGACACTGAACTCCATAACTCCGGTCGCATCGGATCCACTGCGCACATCTCGGCCTTTCCCTTCAAAACGTCCGGTGCGGTTGCTGTCATCAAAAGTAAAGCGCCCGCTACCCTGAAAGCGAACACGAATGGCGCCGAGGGAGATCTCCATCTCGATTGCCAGGTCTTCACCGTCTACGCTGAGAATACTGGCACCCGGCACGCAGGGTACTACCTTCTCGACATCGCGCAGGAATTGCCAAACTTCTTCGACCGGTTTAGCTACGACCACCTGCTCTCTCAGGGTCTGATCACCATCCGAGTCTTCCCCACCTGCGCTGGTAGCGACTTGATCCACCTGTCCGCTGGTGCGCTTGAAGGTAGGCAAGGGTTGAGACGTCATCTGCTCTAATGCCGGAGCTACACTATTTCCAGCGCTGTCATCAAGCAGCTCTGAACGCCGCTCGAAAACCGACATGACCGCACCGACAATGCCCACATATCCGGTACAGCGACATAAATTGCCACCGAGCGCCACTCTGATCGCCTTTTCATCAAGATGCTCATGGCGTATCACCATATCGCGGCATGCGATCAACATGCCGGGCGTGCAAAAGCCGCACTGCAGACCATGATGGTCCATGAAAGCCTCTCGCAAGGCCGCCATAACAGGATCATCATCGTATCCCTCTATGGTTCTGATCCGACTTCCCGTGCACGCCTGGGCCAGGGTGATGCAGGATCTTACCATTTGTCCGTCTACTTCCACCGAGCAGGCACCGCAAACACCATGCTCACAACCCAGGTGTGTCCCAGTGAGATTCAAGTCATCACGCAGAAAATCTGCCAGGCTGGTACGCGGCTCCGGGAATCCCTGGACCTGTTCACCGTTCACTTCAAAATGAGCCACCTTAGGGGCGATCGTTTCAGTCATTGCTTTTCTCCGATCTGTTCCAGGGCACGTCGGACCACCACTGTGAAAAGCTGGCGTTTTGCATCCGAATAGCCTGCTAGCATTTCATTGACCGCCTCGCCCGTGCAGGCAATGGCTTCATCAACACCCTTCTCCGCAAGGGCGTTGGCAACCTGTTCAAGCGCAACAGGGGGAATATCAAGGGCACCGAGCACGACACGACAATAGCCGCGTTCCGGATCGGCAACCACGATTCCAGTAGCCTCGGAAAAGCCTGACGATTTTCGGCTGTACCGATAGTACCCCCAGCGTGCCGCCTTACTCAGTCGCGGCACACTGATGCCGCACAGTATTTCCCCTGCACCCAACCTGGTCATGAAGGCCGCCGACATGAACTCGGTTGACGACACCTCTCGCAGTCCATCCGCGCCCAGCAACCGATAGGTAGCATCAAGCCCCACCATGACGCCGATCCAGTCTGCAGCTGGGTCGGCATGCGCGATGCTTCCGCCAAGGGTGCCCCTGTTGCGGATGGCACGGTAGGCAAGGCGCGACGCAACTGTTCGCAACAGGCCATTCGTCGCATCGGGCACCAGGCCGTCCTCAAATTCGGCATGCCGCTGCGTGCTGCCGTAGACGATGGAGTCGGATCTTTGTTCCGTGAGACGGAGGTCCTCAGCCCGATGCAGATCAACCAGCACTGAAGGACGCGCCAGACGCAAATTCAGCATCGGCCCGAGAGACTGACCACCGGCAATACACTTGGCCTCATCACCGTGCTGCCTCAACAACTGTACGGCTTCTGCACTGTCTCTGGCCGCTACATAGTCAAACCGCACGGGCTTCATTCTGCTGCTCCTCGCTGCTGTGCTGTGATGTCAATGTTTTCTGTGTTTTTCTTCTTTCGATGGCTTGCAGAACATGATCAGCCGTGGCCGGTATGCGGCTGATTTCAACACCCATTGCACTCAGAGCATCATTGATGGCATTGATAACCGCCCCGCCGGGGGCGATGGCACCACCTTCGCCCACGCCCTTGATGCCATGCGCCGTGTGGGGTGATAGTGTTTCCATATGCTGAACACGTATGTGCGGTACTTCCGCCGCTCCGGGCAGATGATAATCGGCCAGAGTGGAATTCAACGGCTGTCCCCTCTCGTCGTAAATCACTTCCTCGTAAAGCGCTGACCCGATGCCCTGTGCCGTACCGCCAATGGCCTGCCCGTCAACAATCATCGGATTGACGATTCGACCACAGTCCTCAGTGATGGCGTAGTCCAGCAGCTCTGTCTTGCCGGTTTGGGGATCGACAGACACCACGACTGCATGGGTGGCATAAGAAAACACGCCCGTATCCACCCGCGGTTTGTAGAAGGCGGTGTATTCTAGTCCGGTATTACCATCCCCGGCCGGCAACTGATCAGGACGCCGGTACCAACTGATAGCTAGTTCGTTGAAGCCCAGTGTCCCATTGGGGCCGTGGATCTCTCCATCCTCCAAGCGAATTTCGGAGGCATTGCATTCCAAACGATGCGCAGCCAGGGTGCGTATACGCTCGGCCAGCCCTTCTGCCGCACGGGACACTGCCCCCCCAGACATGACGATCCCACGAGAAGCATAGGCTCCAGTCGAAAAAGGTGTGGTTGTGGTATCGCCCAGACTGACCCTTATTCGGTCAGTCGGAATACTCAGAATCTCAGACGCTATCTGCGCCAGCGTTGTCTGGATGCCCTGGCCAATGTTGGCAATACCGGCAGCAACCTCGACTCCGCCATCCGGAGTAAGCTTGATCCGAGCCTCGTCATAACCGGGAACCAGTGGCAAGCCCCATTGTGCAAATACCTGCGTACCGTGAGCCGACTGCTCAGTGAAAGTGGCAAAACCGACGCCTATCAAGCGGCCGTCCGGCTCAGGCGTCTTCTGACGCTGGCGAACCTCATCAAACCGAATCGCGTCCTTGGCCAGACGAAGAGATTCGGGATAATTACCGCTGTCATACTGCTTGTTTGTTACATTCTGATAAGGCATGGACGCAGCAGGAACAAGATTCTCCGCACGAACTTCCCAGGCCTCTCGGCCCACCGCTCTGGCGATCGCATCAATGGTTAGCTCCATGGCGAAGCAAACACCCGGGCGAGCCACACCGCGATAGGGGGTGAACGGAGGCTTGTTTGACGCCGTGGCCATCACATGGCAACGGTAATGATCAAATGCATAGGGACCGGGAAGATTGCCTCCGGCCTGCGCCGCTTCAAGCCCAGCAGTAAAGGGCCAGACAGAGTAGGCACCGACGTTAACAGTGACTTCCGCGTCCAGCCCCAGCAAACGACCTCGCTTGTCTGCATAAGCCGTTACTGAATAATGATGTTCCCGGGTATTGGCACCTGCGGTCAGGTGCTCCCGGCGATCCTCGAGCCAACGAAAGGCACCCCGACGCTCATAGGCAAGCCAGGCCACCAGAATTTCTTCAGGCTGCAATACACACTTGTAGCCAAATCCACCACCCACCTCTGGGGTGATGACTCGAACAAGGTCAGGAGACAATCCAAGACAGTCGGCCAGACCACTGCGTATAAGGTGAGGAACCTGAGTCGACGTATTGACGATTAACTGCTCTGCCTGACTGTCCCACCAGGCAACCACACCCTTTCCTTCCATGGGGTTCATAACCTGCCGACCGGTATCGTACTCCCGTTTGACGACCACATCAGCCCGATCGCGAATATCTGGCATATCCTTACCGATGGTGAAGTCCAAAAACATGTTGTCCGGCCAATGCTCATGCAGACGATCGCCTTTGTTATCCTTGGCTTGATCCGGCGTGATCACCGGCGACAGTGCTTCGAGGTCGACCTCAACCAGTTCGACCAGATCTTCTGCCTCAGCACGGTTCCGTGCAATGCACATCACAATCGGCTCACCGGCGAAACGAACCTTTTCTTTTGCCAAGGGCCATTGTTCTGAGTTGCGAAAACTCGGCAGTGTCGATTCCGCCCTGATCGGCCTGACGCCATTCAGATCCTCAGCACAAATGACCTGATTCTCATATCCTGCAGGCTTCTTGACACCCTTGATTAACGCATGCGCCAACGGGCTTCGCAGGAAGGCAACATCACGCATACCGGCGACTTTAATATCGCCTATGTAACGGCTCTTTCCATGAACCAAACGAGGATCTTCCAAACGCCTGACCCGCTGACCAATACCTGTTTTGTTCATGTAGTCTCCTGTAGACAGAGCTGGCAAAACTGAAAATGCAGCAACAGGACGTTGCTACATTTTTTCAAGCTAACCCATAGCCGTCGTTCAAACACCCAATGAGCGAGCAGCCATAAAGTCACGTTCGGTGATCTCGGAGTATGGCCGTACAACGCTGGTAAACTCGTTGATCGAGTTATTGATCCGAGTTGCCAATGCATTTCCTGCCGCAGCCTCAGAGACGACCTGCATGGATGCCTTATACATATCCCTCAGGAAATCATTGTTGAAACTGGCCACGGTTACATTCGGATGATTTTCCCGAAGATCCTTGAGCGCCATTGCGTTTTTGGCGACAAACTCGCTCAGCACCATCTGGTTAGCATAGATATTGGCACCGCGCACGATCTCCTTTAGATCGTCATCGAGTTCGTTCCACGAACGCTCATTGACGAAACAATCCAGGACACCGTTTGGCTCCAACCAACCAGGCCAGTAATAATGACTCGCCACCCGATGCAGACCAAACGCCATATCATTGAAAGGTCCAACAAAATCGAGACCATCCAGGGTTCCGTTTTCCAGCGCCTGGGGCACCTCGCCAAGCGCCATTTGTACCGGCACCGCACCGAAAGTCTGAATAGCACGACCGGCCAAGCCACCGATGCGCACCCGAAGACCCTGTAAATCACTGGAAGAGTTGATTTCCCGGTTGAACCAGGTGCCCTGCACGGAAGTATTCCCGCTGGGGAAGAACTTCAGGCCGAACTCAGCATAGAGTTCATCGATGACTTCCTGACCGCCCCCCCACTGGAACCAGGCATTCTGTTCCTGGGAGGTCATGCCAAATGGCAGCGGGGCAAGAAATTGAAAACCGGGATGCTTGCCACCCCAGTAGGCAGGGTAGCCATGGCCCATGTCCAGCGTTCCATCCGAGACCGCATCGAAGACTTCCAACGGACCGACAACGTCACCCGCATTGAATACCCGTACGGTCAATCGTCCGTTGGAGGCCTTATTGATGTAGTCGGCAACCAATTGAGGCCCAGTGGACAACAGTGGAGAATTACGGGCCCAGGTACTCTGCATTCGCCATTGTTTCGCTCCGGATGCAATTGCAGGTGCACTTATCACTGACGCACTTGCTCCGACAAGTCCGGCCCCGGTATAGCCAAGAAATTCACGTCTTTTCATTGCGACACTCCTCCCGATTACAACTCTGCGTTATGCAAGAGTTTGATTAACCGTGATACACGGTTTTATTATAAAAATGCGGGTAACCACAAAGCTAAATTTGGCCAAACCCATATCAGCACCACACAGAGCAACTGAAGTCCAACAAATGGGACAACACCACGGTAGACCGCTTTCAGGTCAAGCCCTGAAACAGCGCCCTGCAAATAGAAAATGGCGTAACCAAAGGGTGGGGTCAGGTAGCTGGTTTGCAGCACGATTGCAGCCACCACACCGAACCACAGCGGATCGACACCCAGAATGATTAGCGGTGGCACGAAAACGGGTACTATGATGAAAATGATCTCGAAAGTGTCGAGCATGAACCCCAGAATAAACATCACGAATAGAACCAGCAGTGTGGCACCAAACAGCCCCCCGGGTATGGCTTCCATAACATTCAGAATGACGTCTTCACCGCCCATTTGCCTGAAAACCAACGACATGATTGTCGCGCCGATCAGGATGGTAAAAATCATTACACTGATATTCAGAGCAGATTGCGCAGCTTCCCGCAGGACACGCCAGGAGAATTGACGCCCGAGCACTGCAAGAATACAGGCCCCGACACCCCCAAGCGCGGCTGATTCAGTGGCCGTTGCAATACCGGCCAGAATAGAGCCCAATACCAGCACAATAAGAACAAGAGGCGGCAACATGGTCAGGGCGACACGCTTTAATAACGTTCGCCGTTCTTCGACATTCATGCGAATCGGCGGGCATGATGTCGGCTTGAAAAGCGCCCAGATACCCATGGTAACAAGGTACAAAACAACCAGAAGCACCCCGGGTATCAGCGCAGCTGCAAATAGATCGGTAATACTGAAGCTGGCACCGCTGAAAATGCCCTGTGACAGCATCGCCTGCGTATTGGCGTCCTGAAGCATCACGCCTAGCAGGATTAAAACGGTTGAAGGTGGGATGATCTGGGCTGTCGAGCCAGAAGCACAGATCAATCCGCTTGACAACTCCTGGCTATAGCCCGCCCTGCGCATTACCGGCAAGCTAATCAACCCCATTGCCACAACAGTAGCACCAACTACGCCGGTAGAAGCAGCGAGCAAGGCACCCACAACGATAACCGCCACGCCTAGCCCGCCGGGCAAGGAGCCAAACAAATGGGACATTGTTGTCAGCAGGTTCTCCGCAATGCGTGAGCGTTCAAGCACAGCGCCCATAAACACGAACAGTGGTATGGCCACCAAAGTTTCATTGGTCATAACCGAATAGATGCGTCCCGGAATGGCACCCATCATCACCATGTCGTAAACCCCGAAATAGGAGGCAATGGTTGCTACCAGAAACGCTGACCCACCAATGGCAAGGGCAACCGGAAACCCGCTCAATAGAGCCAGGATCAGACAGACGAATAGAAGTAAAATAAATAACTCAACCATGTGACTGCTCTTCCGTGGTTGGATTTCGAAGGGTAATGATTGAGCGGATGACGAGGCTTAAACCCTGCAAGGCAAGCAGTATACAGAACGCCAGAAGGCAGGATTTAAGCAAGTACATAAAAGGCAAACCGCCGAGGGTCGGTGATTGCTCAAGCACACGCCATGATCTTGAAATACCGGGCAACGACTTGATGGCAATGACGTACAGCATGGGCCACAGCAACACGACAGTGCCCACAATATTGACGATAGCCTGCCCTCCCTTGGACAACTTACCGTAAAGAAAATCAACTCGGACATGCTTGTCGACGCACAGCAAATAAGGTGCAGCAAGCATGAAAGCTGCGCCATTCAGCCACACGTAGATTTCCGACAGCCACGGATAGCCTACTCCAAAGCCATATCGCAGTACTGCCACCAATGCACAGACAAACACCACGATCGGCATAGCCCATTTCAAGGCATCGCCTATCATTAGGTTTAGCTTGTCAATGAGATCAGCAATAACTTTCATAAGCCCCCTTTAAAACAATTGAATTTGAACAGTAGGTCGCCGGTAGGGTTGTCGCCCATCAAACGGCCTGATCGCAACCTTCAGCTTTTTGGACTACACCAAACGCGACTTCTAACCCAGGCACTCGTCGGGAGCCAGTAATTGCACCAAGGAATTTCCCAAAAGTGTCCGAATGTTTTTTAAGTTATCAGTACACCAATGATTTAAACGTATCTCAACATCCCTGCAGTTGCAAGACTGATTTTTCAGCATCACTTGAAAGTGTAGTTAAATTGCACTCTTCCCGATGATTAATGCAAGTAACATTCCAGCAAATCAGGAAAATGCGTTCAGGCTCGACAACTAATGGAGACTGCGAGAATCAGAATACAAACCGACCCCCTTAAGATCCAAGAGTACCAGGCATATGCGCACCATAATCATGCATGAATGCGCCATTTTCGCTCGACTACAACAGATTGACAGCGACGGCGAGACACAGGTTAGTAAGGCCAGGAACTCACGCTCTCTTTAAACTTGCTCAGAGCCCGAAAAACGCATCATGCACCACCCCCATACGGCATCCGCCGCCTTGTTGTAGACGGTTTGTCGTTTGCGAACCAGGTAATAACTGGATTCCAGTCTCATGACAACATCGGTAACCTGCAAAAGTCGACCTGACTCAAGATCTTTTGCCACGAAAGGCCGACAAGCTAATGCTACCCCCTGACCCGCCATAGCGGCATCCAGAGCCAGCGTAGTTTGGTTGAACACCGGCCCCGGCAAACCGTTCTCAACACCCAGAAACCTGGGCCATTGATTGAGCGCATCATGAAGCAATGGCAACCGCAAAAGTTGTTCCGCAGAAAGCGGCTGAGGCAAATCCGTAACCAGCAGCGGGCTTGCCACCGCGACCAGATCCTGACTAAACAGCAACTGGAAATCGAGCGAAGGCGGAAAAGGCGGGCGGGTCAGTCGAACCGCAATATCGACCTGATCACGATCAAAATCAGACAACGCCTCTGTGGCCACCGTGCGCAGCTCCACATCAGGCAATACTGCATTCAGCTCCGCCAGGGCGGGGATAAGCATGCGAGCGGCAACTGTAGGCGTCACACTGATGGTCACTGCCTCGGGGCTGTCGAGGAACCTGCCTGTCGCCTCCCCAAGAATATCGAAGGCGCGTGTCACTTCAGCCAGATAAACGGCACCGTGAGCAGTGAGTTTCAGCCCCCTGGGCAGGCGCTGAAAGAGTGCAGTTCCCAACCGTTCTTCCAGGGCCCTAACCTGCTGCGCAACAGCACCCTGAGTCACTCCCAGTTCTTCTGCAGCAACCCTGAAATTGAGTCGGCGGCCAGACACTTCAAAGGCCCGAATGGCATTGAGTGGCGGCAGTTTCCGACGTGAGTGCACCATGATATAGCCTGTAGTTTTTCTACATTATGACATGTTTATTTATCGCTCGAAAGTTAAAGGTTTTCCGGCCAGAATAAGGGCAAATCATGGCAAAGGCGTCGGAAATGTCCACACAGAAAGTAGCAATCATCACAGCAGGGGGCTCCGGAATCGGAGCGGCGGCTGCTCGCAAACTGGCCGAAGAGGGTTACCATGTGGCCATTCTTTCTTCGTCCGGCAAGGGCGAAGCCCTGGCCAAGGAATTGGGTGGCATTGGCGTGACCGGATCCAATTTGGAAAACGACGATGTGCGCCGACTGGTGGACATGACCATGGACAAGTGGGGTCGTGTTGATGCACTGGTAAACTCAGCCGGTCACGGTCCGCGCGCCCCCCTGATGGGCCTTACTGACGACGACTGGCATCAGGGCATGGAGGTCTATTTCCTGAGCGCAGTCAGATCGATTCGTCTCGTCGCGCCAATTATGGAATCTCAGGGCTCGGGTGCAATCGTTAATATATCTACTGCATGGACTGTCCAACCAGCAAGCATTTTCCCGACGTCAGTCGTATTCAGAGCTGGCCTGGCAAATTTCGCCAAACTTTTCGCGGAAGAGTTTGCACCCAAAAACATTCGCATCAACTCGGTGCTACCTGGCTGGATTGACAGCCTGCCTACTTTGGACGAGCGACGTGACAGCGTGCCGATGGCGCGTTACGGAACAACCGAGGAGATGGCCGCCACCATTGCGTTCCTGCTCTCCGAGGGAGCCGGTTACATCACCGGGCAAAACATTCGCGTCGATGGCGGCGTGGTGAGGTCAATCTGATGACCGTAGAACAAGTTGGAAGGGACCTCACAACCTGTTCTTCCGTTCGCGTTCGCCAACGTTACTTTGCCGGTATGATGATTTCCTTTTTCACTATGTCTCCATCTACGACGATAGGCTCATCATCCAGAAACAGTGAACAATTTCTCATGGGGATGTCCAGGTGGCAGGCCGTGTCATTGGTTCCGCCCAACTCGCTATTTGGACCCGTTGAAAACATGACGTTGCCATAGAAGCTCCGGGGCTCCATGCCCATACCGCCAGGGAACTCGCCTGGAACCATCCGGTGCCATTTGGCATCTCTGTTCATGCCCCACCCCACATGGCTCATTCCAAAGCCGCGCTTGTCATCAAAGCTGGCCATGTACGACTTGACGAGATCAGCTTCCAGTCCGCCCCGAATATCCGTAATCCAGCCCTTTTCGATGGTGTAGGTAATGGGCTCGCGAACATAGATGTTCTGCGGCAGCAGAATATCGCCTGGTCCTACCACGATGGTGCCATCGACTCCGTCATCGTCACCGCCTGTAAAAACAAAGCCTGATGGCCAGTGATCCCAGCGCCCTGGTTCATCGGTGCAGGCGTATTCAGTGATCGTCGGATAAGTGTTCATCTTGTAGACGACGTCGGTGCCATTCGGCGAAGTAATCCTCATCTCTTTTGCTCTGGCAAGAATCTCCCCGGCAGCCTCTACCTTCTCTCGCAGCAGCGGGTTGGGCATCATTCTCGCTAACAACTCCGGTGGCTCTACAACGGTAAGAACACGAGTTCCAGCCGCCTGTATGGCCATTTGTTCTGGAGAGAACAAAAGAAACATGCAGTCAATCAGCATGTCGCACTGCTTAAGCGCCTCTACCGCCTCAGGCATGGAAGCCAACCCATTAACACCCACAGCCCAGCCTCCAGATGGCGGAGGAGCAGGCAGGCGCATATGATACATGTTGGCCTTGAGTTGCTGTCCGGCGGCCAGAAAGGCATCAGCGTAATCCAGTCTTTCATTGCCTTGCGTGAGTACTATCAGGCGCTCTCCTTCACGCACCCCGGACATTTTCAACTGCTGCAGGCAGATCTCAATAAAGCTCGCGTGATCCATGACTGTTCTCCTGTAAAATAGGAAGTATACTTCTCTTTTTAACAATAATAGCCGTAATTGATGGGTAATTGCGAATCTGATGTGGTTTTTTTTGTTACACAGCAGTTCGAGAAGGCTGTGTCCGCTCGCTTCGCGGCGCTTTGCCTATGGATGCCTTGCCTTTCGCAAAGACTTGGCCAAATGGTCAACATTCCGTCCCAATGCGGTGAAAACGAGTACGATTCAGGATTTGACGCACTAAAATGAAAAATCTTCGCACTGTCCTGGCGCTAACGCGATGCAGGGATGCAGGGATGCACTACCAAAATCAAGTCCCTGTGTTCCTGACTTTGCAGACCAGGAAATAACCTATTTTTTCTGAGCGACCTACATAAATGGCAGGAAGCCATTTACCAATGAAAACTATCTATTAGAGTGTATAAAGCTGGATGTTGATACCTGTAGTTGCCCCCGCTAAACCGGACACCACCTCATTCATTTGATACAAGGTCAGCCCGATACTCCCAGGGCGACTTCATCCTCAGCCCTTTATGTGGATGGCTTCGATTATAGTCTTCTATCCAC
>JAIUML010000028.1 GCA_022565595.1 Saccharospirillum sp.
CATAGTGACACCGGATGTGCTCGCGGTGAGATAACTCACCGGGTTCAACCGCCGGATGCGGAAAACCGCACGTCCGGTGGTGTGGGAGGAGTAGCAGGCGCAATCCTGCTACTTCGACCCGATCAGGCCTAACGCTGGGGATCGTGCGCATGTCAATGCTTCCATGGGCTTGAAAATGCCCATTCCACCCACACTCTATAACCAACTAAATTACTCAGGTATTTTTTCTGAGCGAGCTTTTCGTTAGAATAGCGCCTAAATCGATCGCGTCGACCACGGAGTCTGTGGCATGGATATAGAATTGAATATTACTGATGGCGCCCAGGAATACCTGGCGGGCCTGCTGGAAAAACAAAGCGCTGAGGGCATGGGCGTGCGCATGTTCGTCACTCAGCCCGGGACTCGTTACGCCGAAACCTGTCTGGCCTATTGCCGCCCGGGGGAAGAGAAAGAAAACGACGAGATCATCGAGCTGGCTCGGTTTCGAGTCTTTCTGGAAAAGAACAGCCTGCCTTATCTGGATGAGGCTGTGGTCGATTACGCCAAGGATACCATGGGTGGCCAACTGACCATCAAGGCACCCAATGCCAAGATGCCAAAGGTGAACAAGGACAGCCCGCTGCCGGACCAGATCAACTACATTCTGTTCACAGAAATCAACCCTGGCCTGGCATCCCATGGTGGGGAAGTGAGCCTGGAAGAGTTGACGGAAGACAACGTAGCGGTATTGCGCTTTGGTGGTGGTTGCCAGGGCTGTTCAGCCGTGGATATCACCCTGAAAAATGGCGTTGAAGCGACCTTGATGGAGAAAGTGCCTCAGTTGAAGGGCATTCGGGACGTGACAGACCATACGGTGACCGAGAACGCCTACTACCAGTAGGTTAGGCAGCTTTCAAAGATCAGGCCGGCGTTACCGGCCCGGGTCGATGATGATATCGGCCCTCCATCACCGCTTCATCCCCACCGTCAAACTTTCATAAGCCGCCTGAACCTCCTGGAACACTGCCGGGTCGCCACCCTTGTCGGGGTGATGCTGCTGCACCAGTTGTCGGTAACGTTGACGTACTTCGTCTTTATTGGCGGTTTCTGGGAGCCCCAGGGTTTCCAGGGCTTCCGGCCGACGCTCTGTATCAAGCAGTTTTTTCCAGAACCCTGTCAGGAGGGCATCGACACTGGCGCTGTCTTCCCGCGCCAGGTTGCGCCAGTCGAGGTAGTACTCGGCCAATGACAGGTCCTGGCTCAATGCCTGCTCCGTACTCGACACTTCCACTCTGAAGCAGATGTTCAACGGCCGGATCTCAAGCAGGCCTTTGCCCTGGCGCCACCATTGCTGCTGCAGTCGATAGAGGGCGTGCATCAGTACAAAGTGGTGTTGAAACAACAGGAGAGGGTCGGTCAAATCCGGTTTTGGGAATACCTGTGGGAAGTCCTTGTCGAGGCGCTGGATCAGTTCAAATTCACTCTGGCCACCTGGAGCCGCGTAAATGCACTCAGCCACGGCTGCCAGCAACCCATGTGGCAAATTGATGTCTTTCACGTCGTTAACCGGGCCTTTAGTGGGCGAAGGGTTGTACTCAGGGTATGCGCATCCCCGGGTGCGATCAAGCGAGTATCCTGATCTGCATTGGCGCTTTCGATGCACAGCATGTGTCGATAATCGTCATCGTTGAAGTTGGAGAGGCGTTTGCTCTTTTCAACCCAGGGGTTCCAGATGACGACCGATTCACTGCCAGAGCGCTCAATCACGACGCCAGTCGACCCCGGCTGGTGCAGTTCAATCACCTGACCTGAATCCTGAACGATACGATCGATCTCGCGATCGAAGGCGAATTGCTCCGGCCACAGGGCGCGTTCGCCGGTGACCTTGTCGTAGTAGGGGCATTGGCCAAGGCCGGTCAATTGAACCTTCTGGATGTCATTTACTGCAAAGTAGCTGTGCAGTGCCTGGCTCAATACGAAGGCGCTGTCGCTCTGATTGCTGGTTGTCAGAGCCAGGCTCAGATCGCTGCCCAGTCCAATGGTCAGTTGCACGGTGGCCTTGTGCGGAAAGGCCGGATGCGCTCCAGAAATCTGCTTCGACAGGGTGATCTCACAGCGTTCAGGGTTGTCTGTAACCTCTTGCCATTGCCAAGGCTCGCTTCTGACCAGGCCATGGGCCGGGGCTGTTGCATCGTCCGGGTGGGCTCCAAACCAGGGCCAGCAGATGGGTATTCCTCCGCGGATCGGCATGCCGGGCTGGAAGTCCTCTGCAGACGAGACCCACAAGAGGTCAGGTTCGCCTGTGGGTTGGTAACGCGTCAGTTGCGCGCCCTGGAGAAATACGTCCACTTCAGCGGCCGCAGTGCTGAGGGTGAGGAAAGGGAGGCCATTGTCATGACGTTGTTCAGTGATGGGCATGGTGTTGGTCTCTGGTGCCAAGGGCGGGGACTCAGCCAAAGCGCTGCAGAATACTGATTCGAGCCCGCTCTGGCCAGTCGTCAGGCACGATAAACCAATGGTGGCCAGCTTTGTCCTGCTCTTGTCCATTCCTCGGGCTGCCGAAACACTGGGCGGGTAATCCATGAGTTGGTTTGTCGAGGGTGCTTTTGGCGGGGCCGGACAGCCAGTGCGCTTTTTTCAGCCATTGGCTGTTGAAGTCCAGGCTTTGGAAGTCTGACAGAGTCAGCCAGTGGCTGTAACGATGGCCGGGTTCAAGCAGGGGGTCCTCGCCTGTTGGCTGCATTTGCCAGGGGTAGTACAGTCGACCAGTGACCCAGGGCATTGACCGATCAGGAAAGGGTAGGTGGCCAGGCCAAACAGAGGCCTGTCGGGCTCTGTCTGGCAACGTCAATTGCCGGCCTCTCAGGTGATGGTATTTCAGTCGCAGGAAATCCCGTAAACCCGGGCCGATCCAGGTGGCTGAGGCAGTGTCCGGGACGGCCAGGTAAAATTTGAGGGCCAACTCGAGGTGGACCGTTTCTCCGCTTTGTTGGTGCTGAATGAGTACATCGAGCTCACCCAGGGTTCTTTCGCTGCCCTGAATAATAACCCCTCGTGCCAGTACCCGGTAATGGTCACTGCATTCCACCAGGGCACAGACCAGGGCTTCAAAATAGGCGCCGAGTTTGCCTTGACGCGCCAGTCGTAGCCTGGCCAGTTGGTCGGGTGTCAAGGCCGCAAGATTCAGCCTTCCCAGTTCATTCTGGGGAAGCCAGTTTGCCTCGAACGCCATCAGAGGAGGAGCGTTCCAGACCCAAAGCAGATCCTGAACAACACCATGGTTCTCGGGTTCGTTCAATGGCAAACCTTCTGTTATGATTCCCACTCAGAGCCTCTCATTAAAGTCGATTGATGACCAACACTCCCAGTGAACCCGGATTTCAACGCATCGGTATCGTCGGCCGGCCAGGCAGTGATAGCGTGGTGCATACCGTACAACGCCTGACCGCCCTGCTGAACGAACTGGAATTGGCCCATGCGGTCGATAACAGCCTGGCTGCCATTGTGCCGCATTTGCAGGCAGAAAGCAGAGATCGAGAGGATCTGGGCCAGTGGGCCGATCTGATCATCGTTGTCGGTGGTGATGGCACACTCCTGGCCGCCGCGCGGGATTTCGCGGCCCATCAGAAGCCTTTGTTGGGCATCAACCGAGGCCGACTGGGGTTCCTGACCGATATCATGCCGTTTGAGATGGAAGCCAGGGTTCAGGCGGTGTTGGCGGGTGATTACGTCAAAGAAGACCGCTTTCTGCTCGAGGCCAAGGTGGTGCGTCAAGGCGAAGTCGTCAGCACTGGTAGAGCACTGAATGACGTCGTGCTGCATTCGGGGCAATCGATCCGGATGATCGAGTTCGAACTTCATATCGACGATCAGTTCGTTTACAGCCAGCGCTCGGATGGGCTGATCATTTCGACGCCTACGGGCTCCACCGCCTATGCCTTGTCGGCCGGTGGGCCCCTGGTACACCCGAGTCTTGATACCATGATTCTGGTGCCCATGTTTCCCCATAGCCTCAATAACAGACCCCTGGTCGTTGGTGGCGATGCTCAGTTGCGCTTGCACATTGGCCCCCAGGAGGGCGTGTCGCCCGTTGTCAGTTGCGATGCCCAGGGCCACCTGGAAATACTGGCGGATGACGAACTCTGGGTCAGTCGTTTCCCCTACAAGTTGAAACTGCTGCACCCGAGCGATCACAATTACTATGAAATTTGTCGCACCAAGTTGGGTTGGGGCAACCCACTGGATGCATGATAGACAGGAGCCTGCACAATGAATTTTGATGAAGTCGCTGCCAGTTTGACGCCCGAGGTGTATCAGCGCCTCAAGGAATCCATAGAACTGGGCAAATGGCCCACTGGCCAGGCCTTGACGCGCGAGCAAAAGGCCCTGTGCCTGGAAGCCTTGCTTAAATACGAAATCGCCCAGGGCGTGCCAGAAGAACAGCGCATCGGCTATATCGATCGCCCCAATTGCGGGTCAGATAGCAACTCGGACGTCCAGCCCATTCGTATGCCAGGCAGCGAGGCGTTGCAATGAATTTTGATTTGTTCGAGCAGGCCCCAGGCACTCTTATCGCCGAAGGTGATCTCGACAAAATGCGTGTTAGCCAGGGGGCACCGGTGAATTATCAACTGGTACTGGGCGATCAGGTGGTCGACATGAACCCCTTGATCGGGCAATCGATTCGTCTGGAATACAGCGGGAGCATTCATTGTACCTACTGTGGGGTGGCCACCAGTAAAAGCTACGGACAGGGCTATTGCTATGAGCATTTCATGAAACTGGCCCAGTGCGACAGTTGCATGATGAGCCCGGAGAAGTGCCATTTCGATCAGGGTACCTGCCGTGAGCCCGAATGGGCGGAAGTCACCTGTATGCAATCGCACTATGTGTACCTGGCCAATGCCAGTGGCATCAAGGTTGGTATTACTCGTGGGAATCAAATACCCACACGCTGGATCGATCAAGGTGCTACTCAGGCGATGGTGATTGCCCGAGTCACATCGCGCCGTTTTGCCGGTTTGCTGGAAGTGATCTTCAAGCAGAAGGTGTCCGATAAAACCAACTGGCGCGCCATGTTGAAAGGCTCCGCTGAAGTACTCGATCTTGCACAGGAACGTGACACCTTGTTCGAGGCGTGCCGAAGTGAACTGGACGCCCTGATTAAAGAGCAGGGGTTGATCGCAGTGCAACTGATCAGGCATGCCGAGGTGCATCAGTTTGATTACCCGGTAGAGCGGTACCCGGAAAAAGTCAGCAGCGTCAATCTGGAGAAACAGTCGGTACTGGAAGGCAAGCTGGTGGGCATCAAGGGTCAGTATTGGATACTGGATACCGGTGTGATAAACATACGTCGCCATACTGGCTATCAGGTCTCGCTGTCCAGCCAAGCGTAAATCCATTTCGCAATTTATCAATGCAGGCACAAGAAGCACTGACTATGAAAACACAGGACCCGCGTACCATCTACCTGAAAGACTATCGCCAACCCGATTTTTGGGTGGACCATCTGGATTTGACGGTGCGCATCTTCGACGACTATACCGAATTGAGCTCAATCCTTTCGCTGCGGAAGAACTCGGACGTCAAGGGCAGGGAAGTGGTACTGCATGGCGTCGATCAGGACATTCAGCAGTTGATGCTCGATGGTGTTGAGCTAACCAAAGAGCACTACAGACAGGAAGGTGAAGTGCTTTCTTTCGAGTGCGCCAACGACAAGGCAGAGTTCAAAGCCTGCACGCGCATTTATCCGGAAAAGAATACCTCTCTGGAAGGGCTCTACCAATCAGGCAGTATGTATTGCACCCAGTGTGAGGCCGAAGGCTTCCGCAAGATCACCTTCTTCCCGGATCGCCCCGATGTCATGGCCACCTTTCGCACCCGCATCGAAGCAGACAAGGAGCGGTTTCCGGTACTGCTGTCCAATGGCAACCCTGTAGACAAGGGCGAACTTGACGGTGGCCGCCACTACGCTGTCTGGGACGACCCCTTTGTGAAACCCAGTTATTTGTTCGCCTTGGTAGCAGGAAAGCTGAGCGAAAAATCGTCTCAATTCACCACAGCCAGTGGCCGGGATGTGGCACTGAAGATTTTTGTTGAGCCACAGAATGCGCATAAGGTTGATTTCGCGCTGGAGTCCTTGAAAAAATCCATGAAATGGGACGAAGACGTCTATGGCCGTGAATACGACCTTGATCTGTTCATGATCGTCGCCTCGGACTTTTTCAATATGGGCGCCATGGAAAATAAAGGTCTGAATGTTTTCAATAGTGCTGTGGTTCTTGCTACACCCGACACCACTACGGACGATCGCTTTGAGAGTATTGAGGCCATCGTCGCACACGAATACTTCCATAACTGGAGTGGAAACCGAGTCACCTGCCGCGACTGGTTTCAACTATCCTTGAAAGAGGGGTTTACTGTATTTCGCGACAGCGAATTTACCGCCGATATGCACGATAGAGCGGTGAAGCGCATTGAAGATGTCGCCATGCTGCGTGCGGCCCAGTTTCCTGAAGACAATGGCCCCATGGCACATCCGGTACGACCGGATTCCTACATTGAGATCAATAATTTCTACACCGCCACCGTCTATGAAAAGGGCGCGGAAGTGGTGCGGATGATTCACACCCTACTCGGGGCAGATGAATTCCGTAAAGGCAGCGATCTCTATTTTGAGCGTTTTGATGGTCAAGCGGTGACCACAGACGACTTTGTCGCTTGCATGGAAGAAGTCAGCGGTCAGGATTTGAGCCAGTTCAAGCGCTGGTACAGTCAGGCGGGCACACCCCGTATTGACGTGACCGAGAAGTGGCTTGAAAACGAAGGTGAATACCAATTGATCTTTCGGCAACATTGCCCGCCTACGCCAGGTCAAACCGAGAAACAGCCCTTTGTGATTCCGGTGAAACTGGGCTTGCTGAATGAACAGGGGGAAGAGTGCCAGATCAACACGGACGCCGACTACAACGCCAAAACTCAGGTACTGACCCTGCGCGATGAAAACACTGTCGCAAGATTCCAGAAGCTGAATTCAAAACCCGTGCCTAGCCTGTTACGGGACTTTTCAGCACCGGTCAAACTGCGTTTCGATTACAGTAACGAAGCTCTGGCTTTTCTGGCTCAGAATGACACCAACGGTTTCAATCGCTGGGATGCGGCGCAACAATTGTACCTGAAGGCCATTCTGTCGATGGCGAACTCGAAGCAGTTGGGCAAGTCGATGAAGGTGCCTGCCGCCGTGCTGGATACCGTGGCGGCTATCGCTGGTGATGTGACTTTGTCTCATGCCAAGCGCGCAGCCATGCTGGCCATGCCGGGTTACCCCATCCTCAAGGATGCGGTTGATGAGATACACATCGAGTCATTGATTGCAGCGCGCAAGCAACTGTTGAGCACAGTGTCCCGCCAGTTCAGAGACCTCTGGCGGTCATTGACTGAAAGTCTGTCCAGCGACGCGGCTTATCGTTTTGATGCCGCCGAATCGGGTCGCAGAAAACTCCAGGGCCTCTGTTTGCGCTATTGGTTGAACGCGGGTGATCAATCGGCTTTTGAGCATGCCGCTGAGCTTTATCGTCGTGCGACCAATCAGACAGACCGAGTCAATGCACTAAGAGCCATTCTGGATGGTGATGACCAGGCGTTGCAAAGCAGTTTGCTTGAGCATTTTTACGACAACTGGAAGACAGACACGCAAATGGTGGAGCAGTGGTTTTCCTTACAGACATCGGGTCAGGGCATAAAGGCTTCTCGCGTCCGGGAATTGATGCAGCATGAGGCTTTCGATCTGCGTAATCCGAACAAGGTTCGCTCCGTGGTGTTGACCTTTGCTCACAATGCTCAGGCTTTTCATGATTCAGAAGGCCAGGGTTACCGTTTGTTGGCGGAGACCATTGCTGAACTCAATACCCTCAACCCTCAGGTAGCAGCGAGAATGGTGAATGTTCTGGCAGACTGGAAGCGCTTTGCCGAGCCGGTGCGCTCAAGGCTTGAGGATGCGCTGAAACAGGTTCTAGCGACGCCTGAGTTGTCTCAGGATGTGTTTGAGATGGCTGAGCGGGCATTGAAGGGTTGATTAGTAGCAAAGTCAGCGATAACCGTTTGATACGCAAGAAGAAAGTGTTGACACCAGGGCAGAGGGCGGTAGAATAGCGCCCGCTGCTTCAGGGCGGCGGTACAATTTTGGGGCTATAGCTCAGCTGGGAGAGCGCTACAATGGCATTGTAGAGGTCAGCGGTTCGATCCCGCTTAGCTCCACCAAACATCAAAAAGCCGGTCTTGGGACCGGCTTTTTTCGTTTTGGAGGTTCTGGAGCGTCGATATCATCATCGACGTAGCAGGCGTGAGCCTGCTGGCTTGGCCGGGAGCTTGAGCGTGCTGGCGCACGCCGCGTCGATGGTGATATCGACGCTCCAGGGTGGGCTCGACAAAAAAATCTTCCCTTTTAGCTGTACCAGCCTGCATTAAGCCATAAACCTTACCACTCTGTTACCAACGCTGTTTTGTGATATTCCTCTCACTTTCTTCCAAAAAATGTGCTCTCTATCTCAAGATTGATCGATTGGTCAGAAAAGCAGTCGACATCCAGAAGCAGAGCGAATAGCTTGTTCTCAGCGGCTTGTATTGAATCTTTTACATTGAGTAGACCGAAAGAGAGTGTTGGTTTTGATGAAACACCCTTCATAATCGTGTCATTGTATTGGTGCAATTCAATTAGTGTTCATTAATCTTTCCTGAGAATTCATAAGAGCTTGCGGTTTGATGGTATGGGCGCTCAAATGCCGGTTCGCAACATCAGTAATACGGTTGTGAACATCAGGCATAGGGCTTGCATAAGTTGCTTTGCTATTGCTGATGGTTGTGGGCTTTATTTGATCAGAGTTAATAGTGAACTGAGGTAAAGAGACTGGCAGGTCATGACCTTGCCAGAATGAACAATAAATACATCAGAGAAAGAAACTGAATAGATGACATTACTGGACGTCAAAAATCTTTGTACTGAATTTAAATCAAAGCGCGGTGTGGTCCGAGTTGTAGACGATGTGTCCTTCAGCGTTGAGCGTGGCGAAACTCTGGCCATTGTCGGTGAATCCGGCTCCGGCAAGAGTATGACTTCGCTTTCTATCATGGGGTTGGTTCCCCAGCCAGGTGGAAGAATTGCCAGTGGGCAGATATTGCTCGAAGGGTCTGACCTGGTGTCTGCCCCCAAAGAGGCGCTCTACCAGATACGTGGCGCTGACATCGCCATGGTGTTTCAGGAACCCATGACGTCGCTGAATCCTGTCCTGACCATTGGTGATCAGATTGCCGAAGTGCTGATCTACCACAAGCATTTATCCCGCTCGGCAGCACGACTTGAATCGATCGAGTTGCTGAAACGCGTTGGTTTTGCTCGCGCCGAGTCGCTCTATGACGAATACCCACATCAACTTTCCGGTGGTATGCGTCAGCGAGTAATGATCGCCATTGCCTTGTCCTGCAACCCCAAACTGCTGATCGCGGATGAGCCGACAACGGCGCTGGATGTCACCGTGCAGGCACAAATATTGGATCTGTTACGACGACTCTCGGCGGATTACGATTCGGGCATTTTGCTGATCACCCATGATTTGGGCGTGGTGGCAGAACTGGCCGACCAGGTTGTGGTCATGTACGCCGGGCAGATTGTGGAGCAGGCAGCAGTGGCGGATCTGTTTGACTACCCACAACATCCCTATACCCAGGGGCTGATGGCATCCGTGCCCAGGCTGGATGGCGATGTTAAGCGTTTGACCTCCATTGCCGGCAACGTTCCTTCTCCGGATGCCTTGCCTCGCGGCTGTCGTTTCAGCACTCGATGCCCTCATGCTCAGGCGCTTTGCGTTGAGCAGGCACCAGAATTGAAGCCGGTGCGTTCGGGGCAGTCTGCTCGTTGCTTTCTGGCCGAGGGCCGCATATTCAAGGAGGCCAGTTGATGACGGCTCAACGACAAGACGCGACCACCATCACGCCATCAACAGAAACAGCCAAGCCATTGTTGGAAGTCAAAAACCTCAAGAAATACTTTGCGGTTAAATCTGGAGTGCTGCAGCGCACCGTCGGTACCATCAAGGCCGTCGATGATGTCAGTTTTTCGATTTATCCGGGAGAGACTCTGGGCCTGGTCGGAGAATCCGGTTGTGGAAAATCCACCACTGGGCGAACCATAATTCGACTCTATGAGCCTACCGAGGGTCAGATCATTTTTGATGGTGAAGACGTCAGTCAGCAGTCTGAACGTCACCTGGCCCATTTCCGACGTAACATGCAGATGGTGTTCCAGGATCCCTTTTCCTCCTTGAACCCTCGTAAAACCGTTGGCACCCTGTTGGCTGAACCTTTCAGCGTGCACGGTCTCTTCCGTGGAGAGCGACAGCACAGAGTCGATGCTTTGATGGAAACTGTCGGCTTGAACCCGGCGCTCAAGAATCGTTACCCTCATGAGTTTTCAGGCGGTCAACGCCAGCGCATCAGCATCGCTCGTGCACTGGCTTTGCGTCCCAAACTGATCATAGGGGATGAGCCAGTTTCTGCCCTGGATGTATCAATTCAGTCGCAGGTTTTGAACCTGATGGCGGATCTTCAGGATGAGTTCGAGCTGACCTATCTGTTCATCGCTCACGACCTGGCGGTGGTCAAGCATATTTCTGATCGAATCGGAGTCATGTACCTGGGTAACCTTGTCGAATTGACCAATAAGGCCAACCTCTACCGAGAGCCGTTACACCCCTACACCCAGGCGCTGTTGTCTGCTGTGCCCAAGTCACATCCAAACGAATCAAGACCTGATCGGGTTTTGTTGCAAGGGGAAATTCCCAGCCCTGCGAACCCCCCGACAGGCTGTGTGTTTAACACCCGTTGCCCAAAAGCAATGGATCACTGCCGGCAAGCGAAACCCACCCTGATCGAGCACAAACCCGATCACTGGATCGCTTGTCATCTTTACGACTGAATATTAAGCGTTGCTGATTCAGAAATACCAGGTTGCAGTCAGGTGTTTTCGTCCATGCAATTGAAATAAAAAACAGAAGAAAAAGGAGACTGATTCATGACAATGTCGTTTCGATGGTTAAGCCCATTGTTGGCTACCCCCTTTCTATTGGCGGCTTGCGGAGGCGGCAATGAGCCGGCCGCAACTCAAACTCAAACAGCCCCCGTACCGGAACCAGAGGCTGCGGTTGTTGGAGTCGAGCCAGGTTACGGTGGCAATCTCATCATAGGTTCGATTGGTGAGCCGGTGATTTTCAATGATCTCTATTCGCAGGATGTCCCCTCAGGTGATATCAGTGACCTTATTTATGCCGCACTGACCACTTCCAACGAGAACCTGGAAGTTATCCCTGACATTGCCATTGGTGAGCCGGATATTTCTGAAGATGGCCTGCAGTGGACCTTCGACATGAAAGAAGGGGTGCTCTTTCACGATGGTGTCGAGTTGACCGCTCATGACGTGGTGTTCACCTACAGTATTTTTCTCGATGAAGACTATACAGGCCCAAGAGCAGGTAGCTTTACATCGCTGGAAAACATCGAAGCGCTGAGTGACTATCAGGTTCGCTTTACTCTGTCGGAGCCGGATGCACGTTTTGCTACTCTGACTGGCTACGGTATTTTACCACGCCACCTTCTGGAGGATATTCCGGTGGCAGAGCTGGGAGAGTACCAGGCCTTTAATATCGATCAGCCCATCGGTGCGGGGCCCTTCCGTTTTGTCAGCTGGACCAGTGGTCAGAACCTGGTGCTGGAAGCCTTTGAGGATTATCACGGCGGCCGGCCTTACCTGGACCGGGTAACCTTCCGTTTTGTCCAGGATCTGAATGCCATGGTATTGCTGCTGGGGCAGGGTGAAGTGGACTATGCAACGGGTATTCCTCCTGAGGAGTTACCGACGGTAGAGAGCTTCGATAATGTGAATGTTCATTCTACTCTGGCTCTTCGTTACGACTTTCTTGGCTACAATCTGCGCAACCCGCTGTTTCAGGACAAAAGGGTTCGTCAGGCGCTGACTCATGCCATTGATCGCCAGGAAATCGTTGATACCGTCATGGAAGGCAATGCCACTGTTGCTCATGCACCGGTTTCACCTTTGAGCTGGGCGTACAATGATGATGTGCCTGTCTTTGATTTCGATCCTGAGCGTGCCAAGGCATTGCTGGCCGAAGCGGGCTGGACGCCAGGTGATGATGGTATTATGCAAAAAGACGGCGAGCGCTTCTCGTTCGAGATTCTTTCCAATGATGGCAATAACGTACGCCGTGATTTGGGCATCATCGTGCAACAACAACTGGCCGGAATCGGTATAGAAGTGACGCCACGCCAAATGGAGTGGGGTGCTTTTCTAGACCGAATTCTGGCACCGAACTTCGATTTCGACGCTACTATTCTGGCCTGGGGGCTGGCGCTTGATCCGGATCCCTCTGCCATCTGGCACTCACGTGAAATCGAGCAGGGTCTGAATAATATTGGTTACTCAAGTCCAGTGGTTGATGCGTTGGCCGAGAGTAATATTCGAATCATGGATCAGGATGAGCGCGCCGCAGAATTGGCCAAGGTCTGGGCTGAACTGGCCGAAGACCAACCCTATACCTTCATGTGGTATCCACTGCAGTTCGTTGGGTTGAACCAGCGCGTCCAGGGTTTTGTTCATCATCCTCGTTCGGACATGCACAGTGTATCCAGTCTCTGGATAGCTGAGTGATAGAAGCAGGGTAATGACGCCTTCGAATCCTGTGGGTTCGAAGGCGACAGACGATATTTTCAGGTCATGCGTTCCAGTGCTTCTGCCTGTAAGCATGACCAAATCTGAAATTGGATAAAGCATGGTTTCCTATTTGATTCGCAGAAGTCTGTCGATGATTCCGATTTTGATTGGCATATCTGTGATTTCCTTTTCCATTATGTATCTGGCGCCCGGAAAACCGGCCGTCATGAATCTTGATCCGACCATCAGCGCTGAAGCTCGGTCGCGACAGCTATCGGCTCTGGGTCTGGATGATCCGGCTCCAATACAATACATCAAGTGGCTGGGAGCCGCCTTGAAAGGGGATTTCGGCGTCTCCTATATTCGCAAACGGCCGGTCAGTAAAATGATTACAGAACGCTTGCCGGCGACGCTTTTGTTGATGGGCAGCAGTCTCTTTCTCGCATCTATCATTGCCATACCGATGGGAATACTGTCTGCTCACAAACAGTATACCCCTTTGGACTATGGCATAACGACGGGCTCTTTTCTGGGCATCGCAGTGCCAGATTTCTGGCTCGGCCTGATGCTGATTATGTTGTTTTCGGTCAATCTCGGATGGACACCGGTCGGAGGGATAGCGACGCTTGGGGGCGATTTCAGTGTTCTGGATCGGCTCCACCATCTCATATTGCCAACCATCGTTCTGGCAACCGGTTCCATGGCGGCTTTGACCCGATATACCCGTTCAAGCATGCTCGAGGTTTTGCATCAGGACTATATTCGCACCGCTCGTGCCAAGGGATTTCGCGAGTCGAAAGTGGTCATGAAGCATGGTTTTCGTAACGGTCTGATTCCGGTCATTACTCTGTTTGGTCTACTTCTGCCTACCCTGGTTGGGGGCTCGGTAATAGTCGAGAAGTTATTCAGCTGGCCCGGTTTAGGCTTGTTATTCATTGACGCTACTTTTCAACGAGATTACCCGGTCATTATGGCGTTGGTCATGTTGGGTGCTGTATTAACGGTGATTGGTAATTTGGTAGCAGATCTGCTCTATGCCATGGTTGATCCAAGGATTGAATACTGATGACTTCCATGAAAACGATACTGGAAACACCTGCGACTCTTCCGCCTGACAACTCGGCGGCGGGTATGTCGTCTCACCGCAGTTTGTTGCGGGTAATAGTGGCCAAATTTCTTCAGAACAAGTTGGCAGTGATAGGGCTGATCTGTCTGGTACTGATTATCTTCAGCGCCTTGTTTGCGCCCTGGCTGGCACAGCATGACCCCAATTTCCAGAATCTCAGGCTGCGTTTGGCTCCGCCCAGTGCAGATAATTGGCTGGGAACCGACCACCTCGGGCGAGACCTGTTCAGCCGTATTCTATTTGCTGGACGAGTGTCACTCTTTGTTGGCTTTTCAGCCATGCTGGGGGCAGTGACGATCGGTACAGCCCTGGGTGCGATCGCTGGCTACTATGGCGGACGAGTGGATGCTGTGATTATGCGCCTGGTCGATGTTGTTATTTCTTTTCCCAACATCTTTCTGCTGATCGCACTGGTTGCCATCTTTCAACCCACCCTGGATAAACTGATCATGGTCTTTGCTCTGTTGAGCTGGACGGGCACTGCGAGGCTGGTGCGCGGGGAGTTTTTGAGCTTGAAGCAACGGGAATTTGTGCTTGCTGCGCGAACCCTGGGCATGTCGCCGGCGCGCATTATTTTCAGCCAAATTTTACCGAATGCCATGGGGCCCATTATTGTTGCGGCTACTCTGGCCGTTGGGGCCTTTATTCTTGCGGAATCGGCGTTGAGTTTTCTGGGGCTGGGGGTGCAGCCACCTACGGCGACCTGGGGCAATATGTTGACCAGCGCACAGGGTGTTCGGATATTCCGTGAAGCCTGGTGGTACCCGACCTTTCCGGGCTTGATGATTTTCATCACCGTATTGTCCTTCAACTTTGTCGGTGATGGCTTACGGGATGCCCTGGATCCGAAAGTATTGGAGCGCTAGGAGCCTGTCGGACTTAGGGGGGCATCAAGCTCCCTGACTTCCAGAGGTGGCTCCAGAACCACCTCTATGCGCCGGTTTTCACGGCGGCTGGCGTCGTCGACCTCTTCAACCAAAGGGCGAGTGTCGGCGAAGCCGGTTGCTTTCAACCGAGTCGGCTCTATGCCCAGGTCGACCAAAATCCGCACTGCAGCGCTTGCCCGGGCGGAACTCAATTCCCAGTTGGATGGAAACAGACGAGCACTGGCGACGACAGGGATTGAATCGCTGTGGCCTTGAACGGCTATGGTGTATTGCGGAAAACTTTCTATGGCTGTGGCGATTTCGGCAAGCACAGACTGAGCCTGGCTATTCAAGGTGGCTGATCCAGGTTCGAACAGAATTCGTTCGGGCAATTTGATGACGGTGCTGCCGTCAGCCAGTTGTTCAATCAAGGAATCCTGTTCGCTGCCAAGGCCCTCAAGCTGGCTTTGCAAATGCGTCAACGCCTGTTGCTCCTGTTGCAGTGCCAGCTCCAGCTGTTGCCGTTGTGTTCGTTCTGTCTGCAAGGTGATGTGGGCATTCTGGGCAAGATTGCGATAGTCCGTTAGGGTGGAACGCAGGCCTGTATTTTCAACTTCCAGTTCGTTTACCTGTGCTGTGAGAATGGCCAGTTGAGTCGCGTGTTGATCGCGCTCCCTGTCGGCGTTCATGAGCTCCTGAAGTCGCTCATTGGCATTGTTCAAGCGTTGCTGATTGGCCTCAAAGGTTTGCAGTAAGGCTCGATATTCGTCATTGAGATCCTGCAAACGATCACGCAGTTCGGATACGACTTCCGTCATGTCGTTCTGTTGGTGGCCTTGCTGAGCCAAACGGTTTTCTCTTTCAGCAACCAGAAGTGACAGGCGTTCGCTTTCCTGTTGCAACGCCTCTTTCTGGTTGGTCAGATCCTCAAGTTCGGATTGCAATGCCACTTGATCGGTTTGATGCAAATGACTTTGTATGATCAGCAAGGCGGCAGCGCCAATCACCAGTACCGCCAGAATGATGGGTAAGCGAATTGCCTGTAGAGACATCTGTGATCGTCCGGAATTGAAAGTATGTAGGGCTATCTTAGCGAATATACGGCAACTGTTAACCACTATTTTTTTTGCACCACGCACACCTTCTGTGCGCTTCGGGCAGGCGGTGTTCACAAATGGCGCAGCAGCGTTCTTTTATCGAGGGAGGCTATTGCTGTTCTGGCGCCTCGAGCGAGTGTTCAAGGCTGGTTTACAGAGATTGTCGATAACGGCAAGTATTTTGCTTTATCTACTGTGAATGTCCGAGTTGTATAGAGGTGACACCATGAGCGATTCACAAGACTGGTTGATCAAACCGGAAAACTATCGTGCTCTGCAGAACATTCGCAAAAGGATTCGCTCGGTCTATGGTGAAGATGTTCGCATCACCAAAGTAGAGGATGTCGAGACCTTGTTTCGTTATCAGAATGGAACCGATGCCGCGATCAACCGCATGCTGGAGGATTTTGCCCAGCGATCTCCCCAGGCGGTAAAGGAAGGCTGGTTCAAACGCATAGAATCAGACAACAGCAACAAGCGTGTATACAGAGGTCAGGTCGTCGCGGCCTGATGCTTTACACCCTGCCCAGCAACAGGGCGACAAGCCAGGCCAAGGCAAACAAGGGTATCTGGTGCAGCAGATAAAAGCCAAGGCTGTGACGCCCGAGCCAGTTTATCCAGGTTTTTCCGGCAAGCAAGGGTAGCTCATGGAGGCCGAAGAGCTGTCTGTGTCCCAGGTAAATGCCAATATAAACCATCCCCAACCAGGGAATCAGGCGGGTCAAGTCCATGGTGTGTGCCGGCAGGTTCAATGGTGCCTGTAAGGCGTCGTACAAAAAGGCCAGGTTGAACCAGGAAGTCAGGTTGAACAGCAGGAAGATGCCAATGCCGACGACCAGTGCAACTCTGGGGTAGTACAGCAGCGGAAGGGCAAGAACACTGGCCACGGCAATGAAGTGCAAGACACCGAACCAGACCCAGGCTTCGGCATAGGCTGCATAAGAGAGGGCAGAGATCAGTAAGGCGCCTGCAGCAATTTTCGCTTCCCTATTCCAGAAAGGACGCCACCGAATGCCATCAGGGTTTGCCAACACCAGGGCTATGCCGATACTGAGAAAAAACAGCGTGACGATCACAAAGCGGAACCAGGCCCAGAATGGGTCCTGCATACTGAATTCGATCAGGCCGAAGACACTGAGATCGTAGCTGAAATGAAAAACCGCCATCAGTAACAAGGCCAGGGCCCGCATCTGATCGACACTGTTCAGGCGTTGCCTGGTGGGTAGGGCTGTCGACTCTGGTTGGGCGGTCGTGGTCACGGCTTCTCCCGACTTCTTCAAGGTGCCACAGGTTGATAGATTACCTGATGATGAGGCGATTGCTCTCGCCACGCCAATTGCTGCACGATGTGGGTTGAATCCATGCGCCAATGGTTTTTCAGAATCAACTGATCTGCCTGAAGTGCCTGTGCCCAATGCGCAGGACTTGGCTGGCTAACGCCTTCCGGGGACAGGATCTGGCGTTGGTCGGGGTTGTGATACTGCTGACTGAGCAGGGTTTGAACCTGATCAAACTGACTGATCCAGGCGGACACAGGCGCGTCATCGACTGTCCAGAACAGAAAACGGCCCTGATGAAGCCGGCCGTTTTCGAACTCATAGACCAGACGGACCCGGTGAATGCCAGGCAGGTCGACCTCGTAGATCAGGTAATCGCTCGCGCCAAGTGGCGTGAGATTAGGCAAGGCCTCTTGTTCACGCACCTCACCAATGGTATCCCCCCACTGAGCAACACCAAAATCGGCCGCAGAGGCGATGCCAATCAGTGAGACACTGATCAGAAGTTTTACGAACAGGCAACGCAGGCGACTGGTCATGGGCTTAGTCCTGCTCGAAGCGCTTCAACAGCTCTTCTGCAGAGAGTTGATCAAAAGACGCTTCTGCCTGCTCAAGCTGGTCTGCATCGGCTTCGGTATCGTACTGATCGGCATCAATGGGCTTTTTGGGTGCCGGTTTTGTCGTTCCCGCACTGGTGTCTTTGCCCTGGGTGGCCGCCAGGTGCTTCTGATAGGCCGATTGCTGGCGTTTGGAGTGCTTGGCGAGGCGGTTGTGGCTGGGAATCTTGCCTTTCTCGCCGCGACCAATCAGATCGTTCTTTGAACCGGTCTTGATATTGATTTTACCTTTCAGGGACCGAGTCTTTTTTTTACGTGACATGGAACATCCGTCGAAATCAAGCGAGTGAACCCCTATTATAGCGGGTTAATGCTGAACAAAAAATCAGGAAGGTATGTGATGGAAATGCGGCGTCTCGGTCGTTCCGAACTAATGGTATCAAAAATTGCTCTGGGCACCATGACATGGGGCGAGCAGAACACAGAAGCTCAGGCGCATGAGCAAATGGATTACGCCCTCGGACAGGGGATCAACTTTTTTGATGCCGCTGAAATGTACCCGGTGCCTCCCAAAGCGGAAACCTACGGGCTGACTGAGCAATACATCGGCACCTGGTTTGCCAAAACGGGTCAGCGAGACAAGGTGATATTGGCCACCAAGGCGGTATCTCGTGGTGGCTTTGACTATGTTCGCGGCGGCGCGCGGTTGTCGCGTGAACAAATCAAGGCGGCGTGCGAAAGCAGTCTGAAGCGCTTGCAGACGGATTACATCGACCTCTACCAGCTGCATTGGCCAGACCGCAGTACCAATTACTTTGGCAAACTTGGATTCACCGGTATCGACGAAGCTGAAATTCCGATCCCGATCGAAGAAAGCCTGAGAGCACTCGAAGAACTGGTGCTTGAAGGCAAGGTGAGAAGGGTCGGGATCTCCAATGAAACCGCCTGGGGGGTGTCTGAATACCTGCGCTTGAGCCGCGAGGAAGGCTTGATCCGCATCGACAGCATTCAGAACCCCTACAACCTGCTGAATCGCAGCTTCGAAGTCGGGCTCGCAGAATTTGCCTGTCGTGAAGATGTCGGCTTATTGGCCTATTCCCCATTGGCCTTTGGCATGCTTTCAGGCAAATACCTGGGTGGGCAGAAACCCGAAAAGGCTCGCCTGACCCTGTACTCGCGTTTTCAGCGTTACAATAACCCGATCGGCTTTCAGGCAACCGCTGATTACGTCGAACTGGCCCAGCAACACGGGCTCGACCCGGCGCAGATGGCTCTGGCTTATGTCAACGACCGAGCCTTTGTAACCAGCAACATCATAGGTGCTACGTCGATGGAGCAATTGAAAAGCAACATCGAAAGCCACTCAATAACGCTAAGCGACGAGGTTCTCAGTGGTATTGAAGCGATCCACCAGAAGCACCCCAACCCCTGTCCTTGAGCCTGAACAGTGCCTTGACTAAAGGCTAGTCGACTATGCGCAGCCCTACACCGTTGGGGCTGTGCCGGACGACCCGCATCTGTACTTCGGGCGCTGGCATGGGCAGCCCTTGTACCTGAGAGACCACAAGACTGCCAATACTGAGCATTTGCTTCTGTTCGGCATCGAGTTCGATAAAAGCACCACCTTCAGAAATATTCCAGGTCGTCGCCTCCAGTTGTTCGCCGTCACGGGTGGTCAGGCGCATACGGACCTGAAATGGCGTGCGCTCATGAGCGCGTTGATCACTGTTGGACATTACCATCGATCCCTCAATTGGCGCAGCGCGGTGAAGCGACTGAGTAGGGTGCTTGTATCATGGCCGCTATTCTGCAGTGCCTTGATAAGGCCAGGGTCTTCCAGTCGGAGAAAGGGGTTGAACTGATGCTCATCCAGGAGGGTCGTCGTGGCACGAGTCTCCGGACTCTGTTGGGTACAGTCTCGCACCCACTCCAGGGCAATATCGAGATTGGGCTCCAGGCTTAGCGCAAAATTCAAGTTGTTCAGCAGATAGTCGTGCCCCGGGTATATGCGAGTATCGGAGGCGCAGCGCTCCAGAATGCGCTTGATAGAGGTGAACAGCGTCTCGACATTGCCCGATCGTGTGTTGCCGACTCCCGCATTGAACAGGGTGTCGCCACAAATCAGTTCAGGCGTCTTGCCGGGGAGATAGTACACCCCATGGCCAGGGGTATGGCCTGGCGTGTACCAGAACTCTGCATGGGTCTCGCCGATGCTCAGAGAATCGCCGTCTGCCAGCCAATGATCGGCCTCGAATTTGCCCTTGCAAGCTTCTGGGGCGAATACGAGTGCTCCAGTTCTGGCTTTAAGCTCACTCAGATTGCGAATATGATCGCCATGTTCATGAGTAATCCATATCTGTGTCAGCTTGAAACTCTGAGCATCGGCCACATTCACCAGATGATTGGCATCAAAAGGGTCAACCGCTGCTGCGTGACCACTGGAATGGCAATAAACCAGGTGATTGTAGTTCTGCAGAGACTCTGGCACGTATGTTCTGAATACCGGCATGCCGCTCTCACGGTTAAGTTCCTGATGGTAACGGTAAACAATGTTGGTCCGCCAGGCAATGGTTTACACTCTGTCGCTGGCTCTAAAGCGTGATGTCCATAAAGTGGGTATCGCGCATATGGTATGCCTTTGCACTTGAATTTTTGATCGAGGAAAAGTCTGCATGTCTGCATTGATGATGGTGATTTCACCGGCAAAAACGCTGGATTTTGAACAACCGTCGAGCACTGAAATTGCCACCCAGATCCGCTTTCCGGACGAGTCTGCCAGGCTGATTGACCTGTTACGGCGTTGCACGGTAGCGGATCTTAGAGGGTTGATGTCCATCAGCAGTCAATTGGCGGAACTCAACGTGCAGCGTTTTTCCGACTGGCAGTGGCCAATGCCCTCGGACAGGTCCAAACAGGCGGTACTGGCGTTCCAGGGGGATGTTTACACCGGGCTCGATGCGGCCTCTCTCAGTGAAGCACAGTTGAAGCAGGCTCAGAGTCAGTTGAGGATTCTGTCGGGGCTTTATGGTCTATTACGACCTCTTGACAATATTCTGCCTTACCGACTGGAGATGGGCACGGCTTTATCGAGTGAGCGCGGCCGCAATCTCTACCAATGGTGGGGCAATCAGATCACTGACCTGTTGGCGCAAGACATGCAGCAGGAGGGCGCTAGCGTCCTGGTCAACCTGGCCTCCAACGAGTACTTCAAGGCGATCAGCACCGGCAGGTTGTCGACTCCCGTGATCACCCCGGAATTTCGCGATTACAAGAACGACCAGTACAAGATCATATCCTTTTTTGCCAAGAAGGCTCGTGGCATGATGGTGCGATACATACTGGAGCAAGGGGTCGACCGAGTCGAAGGCCTGAAGGATTTCAACATGGCTGGGTATCGGTATGACGCCAGGCGCTCTGATGAAAAACGTATCTGTTTTCTAAGAGATGAGCCGTTACAACAAGAGGGCTGAATGACATGAGTAATGCGATTGTGAAGCTGTGTTGGGTTGCCTTGGCGGCTATGTTGGCTGGTTGTGCGCAGTTTTCGCCTCAACAGGTAGAGTTTACGCCTTCCATAGAACAAACTTCTGTCCCCCAGGGTAATGGGGCCGGAATTCTGGTCAATGTCACTGATCGGCGCAGCAGTACCGTCATAGGGTACAGAGGCGGTACTTATGCTGAAAGCAGCAGTATTACCGCCAGTAACGACCTGCGCCGCCTGATCGAGAACATAGCTGAGGACGTATTGACCCGGGGTGGCTATCGACTGGACGGCTCGATGGTCGACATGCAGATGACTATCTATCTGGATGAGTTAAGCTATCAGTTGGAAGACCTTGATGCCGTACGGAAGCGGGCAACCGGGGCTGCCAGGGTGTCGGTAGAGGTGTTTCGTGATCGTTCCAATTACTCCAACAGTTACCGAGCTCAGCGTAGCATCGAGACCTTTCGTTACCCCAGTGAAGAACGCAACGACGAGCTGCTGAATCGGGTTTTGGAGACCGCTTTGAACCGGATGTTCAGCGATGCGGGACTTGAGAATTTCATGAACGCTTTTTGATTAGAAGTGTATACCTGGGGTGTCGATTTGCATCTGACGCTGAGAGCCTCAGGCCGCTGATGTGAAGTCGGCTAACGCCGACAGCGTCGATGATGATATCGACGCTCCAATGGCTGGCGGGCCTGCGGAGTGTCGATGCAATCGATACCGACGCTCCTGTAATCCTTGGTCAGCCGGTCTTGTCGAGGTCATGCTCTTCAAAGTAGGCGGCCATGAAATCGACAAAGGCCCGGCTTTTCGCTGAGAGATAGCGGTTTTCCGGGTAGACAACGTGAATGGTTCTGCTCGGGAAGATGATCTCGGGCAACAAATGCACCAGCTTGCCGGAGGCCAGTTCCTCTCGCACCATGTAGTAGGGCAGGGCCGTAATACCCATGTCATTGGTTGTGGCCTCACACAGGGTGTCCAGATCGTTGACGGTAAATCGCCGATCCTTGTTTTGCAGGCCGGCTTCCTTCAAGAACCGTTTGATCCAGCGCGGTTCGGCAAAATCGATGCCCGACACCATCAGAATATGGTGTTCGTAGAGGTCGGCCAGTTTGTGTGGATGCCCATGCTCTTCAAGGTAGGCTTTGGATGCGGTCAAAATCACCTTCTGCTTGGCAACTGGCCTTGCAACGAGGCGGCTATCCTGCAATGACCCCAAATGAATCGCCAGATCGATGCCCTCGCGCACCAGGTCCAGGCCCTTGTCAGCCAGTATCAGATCGAAATTCACATTCGGGTACTGTTCGAGAAACTTGGAGAAAATCTTCATCAACATCGAACGGCCAAAGGTGGGCGTCGCGGTAATGCGCAAGGTACCCCTGGGGGAGGTTTCCAGGTCCTTGACCATGTGCTCGGCTTCTTCAAGGTCCTCGAGAATACGACTGCAGCGGTTAAAAAACAGCTGGCCAGCCTCGGTAGGGCTGACGGAGCGGGTGGTGCGATTCAACAATCGAACGCCGAGTCGGTCTTCCAGCAGGCTGATTTGCTTGCTGACAGCCGAGGGCGTCAAGCCGAGCTGATGAGCGGCATTGGTAAAGTTGTTGGCTTTAACGACCGTGGTAAAGATGATCAAGGAATCGAGTCGAGCCATGGATGTCTACCCTGTTCTGTGAAGCAGCAACGATGATGTAGTGGGTGTTCAATCGGGCTTGAGGGGCCGCACAACACCTGAATATCGCCATAATAGTGGCTGTGTATCAATAATCCAACCTTATTAGTGATTAATGTTTGATAATCAGGTCGCATTCTGATGAAAAATACCGCTTATCTGGCGCTACAAATTGTTACCTTTGTTTGTTCAAGCTTTGTTGTCCTCAGTCGCTAACCTTTCAGATAGCAATATCGCTCATGGGAGGCGAATATGAACATACAGCAACCCGGTGTGAGCAGTATTTTGCCACCGCAGGCAAAACCTTTTGCACTGAATAACCCATCCAGAGGCGCTGAAAAGGCTTCTGTTGCTGGTACAACGGAAACCACCAAGGCACCAGATTCGGCATCCAAATTCGACGTGGATGCGCTGGTCAACAACCTCTGGGGCTTCATGAAAGGCCGTATTGCAGAGGCTCAGGCGAATGGTGCCAGCGAAAAAGAGCTCGACAAACTGTGGCAGGCCGCAGAAAAAGGGCTGAAACAGGGCTTCGGCGAAGCCAAAGACATCCTGAAGTCGATGGGCAAGCTCTCTGAACCTCTTGGAAACAAAATTGACCAGGCTTATGGTCGTTTGACGGATGCGCTTGAGGCACGAGATCTGAACGCCATGGCTGAGTCTCGTGATGCAAAAGAGACTGTTGCAGGCCGAAAAATAGATTTGTATCAGTATCAGGAGCGCACCTTCTCCCTGGATTTGAAAACCCGAGAGGGAGACACGGTTACCATCAAGGTCATGAACAGTCAGGAAGCGTCCGCTTCACAACGCAGTGGTGAGGGCTGGTCCAGCCTGCAGTGGGGGCGCACAGATATGGCCGGTTTCAATGTGCTGATCGAAGGCGATCTGAATGAGCAGGAGCGAGCCGATATCGAAGCCTTGCTTGGCCAGGTTAACGAACTGGCCAACGATTTTTACAGCGGCAACTACGATGTGGCCTGGGAGAAAGCTCAGGCGCTGAATATTGAAGGCACCAGCTTATTGAGTATGGATTTGAACTTGCGTTCTGTAGAAGCCAAGGGCGTTGGTGTCTATGAACAAGTGAGTGGTGATAAAGCCCTGCCGAAAGGTTTGTCGCCTCTGGCGCAATACGCGAAAGACCTTGTTGAAGCCCAAAAGGATTGGCAACAACGTTTTGATTCATCGACTGGTTTGCTGAAAGCCTTGGAGAACCATCCTTTGAACAAAGGTCAACTCGGCAATATGGCTAGAGCACTTTTGAACTGATTTCAGGCCATTCGCACCAGTAGACTACAACCAACCCAGGGCATGCCCCTCAAAAACGGCCCTTCTGGGCCGTTTTCGTCTTTTTGACTCCATCTGAATTGGCTATACTGCGCCCGATGCGGTACTACTCCGTCCCGGGTTCAAGGTGCCTTTTCGCCTTGAACCACTTCATTCGTGGCTTGAGGAGCTCCTCTTTGCATTCATTGGTGCTGTACCATACCTCTGGCTGTCATCTTTGTGAGCTAGCCGAGTATGTTCTGCAAGAGGTCAGGGCAGCGCAACCTGAGCTGTCCTGGAGTCTGGTGGATATTGCCAGCGACGACACTCTGATAGAGCGATATGGGTGGCGAATCCCTGTAATTCATCTAAAAGGAATGCCTTCTCCGGATCTGGGGTGGCCGTTTAACGCGGCTGCCGTAACCGCCTTTCTGGGTAATCCCGATAGTGTTCAAGAGTAAGGTACAACTGTTTTAAATCGAAATGGAGAATGCTCATGCTGAAACCCTTGCTGTCTGTTGCGCTCGGCCTTACCCTGGTGGGTTGCGCAAGCTTGCCGACGCCCAGGAGTGAAGCCATTCATTTTGCTTTGTTGCAGGATGCAACCCTGCGTGAACTGGCCAGTCAATGCAGTGCGTTGGGTGCGTCGCAGCAAAGTCTGGCCGTTCAGGCGCAACGTGACTGGTGGCAACGCAACGGCAACGCCGTAATGGCAGCCGATTATGGTTTGCTTCAATTGAATTGGGACCAGGCCGCAGAACCGGCTGAACAGCAACGTGCTTATTGGTCCATGCAAGTGCTGGAGCGAGTGCAGGTCGATTCCATAGAGCAGGTTGACGACTGGCTGAGCGGTAACCGGGCCGAGCGCAATTGTGAACAACAACTGACCGCCTATAGAGACGGTAGAAAAGACCTGAGTCGTGAAAAGAAATACTTTGACACTCTGGTGACACTTCAGAACGAGCGCCAGGCTTTGACGACGGATGTCGAACAGGGCATTTCCATCAATGCGCGCTACCGTCGCTATGGGCGCTCGCTGTTCGTTGTTGAACAGCACATGGCCCGGCAGGGTTGCAATCAGCCTGAAATCGCGCTGTTACGCAATGCATGGCCGCTGGAGGTGTATGACGCTGTTTGTTCTGACCAGAGTTATTACCTTGTGCAGTGCGAATGGGGCCGTTGTGACGTGAAACCATGAAAACGGCGACTCGTGTTAGCCTTGGAGTGTTTTTGATACTGCTGGCAGGCGGCTCTGTGTTCTGGTTTGAACGGCACTACATGGGCTGGTTCGGAGAATCCGTCGACAACATGAATGCCTGGCAGGGCCAGTGGCAGTCCTGGCTCGATGGCCAGCCAGAGCTGGAACACCCGGCCATGGTGCATCTTTTGCCGGAGGATTGCCTGTGTCGGTGGTTTGTTCGGGATCATGCAGGCGATTTGAGTGACAAAGCTGTGCAATTGGGGTATCAGGTCTATCAGACCTCGGTTTTGCTGGGCGAAGAGCAGGCCTCGTTGTTGAAGTACCCGATCGACTTTGCCTCTCCGGGCCCCTTGATGATACTCACCAATGCTGAAGGTGAAGTACGCTACCTGGGGCCTTATAGCGATGGTTTGCGCTGCAATGCGGAGACCAGCCTGGTGGATCAGTGGTTGCCTCTGGAGCTTCGGGGGCAGGTGGTACAACTCGACGCCAATGGGTGTGTTTGCCATTGGTAACCGATGCAGGCGGGGTATTCAGTCACCTCACTGCGGCTGAATGACTCAACTTCGGCTAAACTCAACCGATACAGCTTTGTAAGGAGCAGACCTGTGCTGCGCTTTACTGTTGAAACAACCACCGTGCTGATGTTCAAGCGGTTACGCCCCTGGGGCTTGTGGAGTTTACTATGTCTGGTGTTCTGAGCAGTGTCGACAGCCGTACCAATCTGGTTGGCCAAAACCGGTTGGAGATTCTGATGTTTCGTCTCAATGGCCAGCAACTCTATGCCATCAATGTGTTCAAGGTGCAGGAAGTGCTGACAATGCCCAAGTTGACGCTCATGCCACAACGCCACCCGGCGGTGATTGGTGTGGTCCACTTGAGAGGGCGAACCATCCCTGTGATGGACTTGAGTCTGGCCATTGGCATGCGCCCGATCAAGCAAACCGCCGAATCCAATATCATCGTAACGGAATACAACAGTACCGTTCAGGCCTTTCTGGTTGGCAGTGTGGACCGCATCGTTAACCTCAACTGGGAAGAAGTGCTGCCACCGCCGGCCGGCGCAGGGCGATACCATTACCTGACGGCCATCACCCATCATGAAGGGAAGATTGTCGAAATTATCGATGTCGAGAAAGTATTGTCGGAGATTGTCCCCATGACAATGCAGCTGTCTGAAGAGATACTCTCGGCAGATTTTGTTCGGGCGGTACAAGGGCGAGAAATTGTCATGGTGGACGATTCCTATACGGCTCTGACTCAGGCAAAAACCATATTTGAATCACTGGGGTTAATTGTGCATCAGGCCATGGATGGAGTAGAGGGCCTGGCATTGTTACGCAGACTGGCCGATGAATCGACTCAGCCGTTGCATGAGCGTTTGTTGATGCTGGTGACCGATGCCGAAATGCCAAAGATGGACGGTTATAGGCTGACCACAGAGATCCGATCCGACCCGCGGTTGAAAGGACTCTACATCGCTTTGCACACATCCCTTTCTGGTCAATTCAATCAGGCCATGGTCGAAAAGGTGGGGTGCGATGCATTCTTGTCCAAGTTCCAACCGCAACAATTGGCCAATCTGGTCAAGGAGCGTATAGAAGCTCAAACTGGCGTTGGCCAATAAGATCCTGGTAGATTTCCCTGGTTTTAGGCAGTTCCAACAAAGGATTATTGAATGAGTTATACCGTTATCTTAAAGGCTATCTGGCTTTACCCGGTTAAATCTCTACCTGGAGTATCTGTCAATGTGATCGGTTTCGATAACATTGGACCCATAGAAGATCGTCGCTGGATGCTGATCGACAGTGAAGGCCGCTTTGTCTCTCAACGTTCAAACCCGGACATGGCTCGTTTCCAGTGGGAGCAACAGGGTGGGGAATGGATCGTCCAGGGTTTCCGTGGCGGGCAATGCGCTTTACCGTCATCTATCGACACAGGGCAGTCTCTCAGGGTGCGCATCTGGCAGGACGAAGTCAGCGCTCTGGCCGCACCAGAGGAGGTCTCGGCCTGGTTCAGTGAGCAATTGGGCAAGGATGTCAGGCTGGTAAGGTGCACCAGTGAAACTCAGCGACTGATTAACCCGGACCACGCAGAACAGGGAGAAAATGTGGCTTTCGCCGATGGGTATCCATTATTGATTGCCAACCAGTCATCGCTGGATGCACTGAACCAACAGGCAGGCTTGTCTCTGGATAGTCGCCGCTTTCGAGCAAACCTCGAAATTGAAGGCGCACCGGCATTAAGGGAGCTAACCGCCACCCGCCTGACAACAGAAGATGGTGGCGCTATTGCATTGGTCAAACCCTGCGAACGCTGCAACATACCCGCCATCGACCCGGATACGGCTCAATACCAACGTAATGTTGCCGCTGCGATTAAAGAACATTGCCAATGGCAGGGTAAAACCATTTTTGGTATGAATGGTATCGCCAGAGGGATTGAACACCTGGCCGTAGGACAGAGTTTAAGGCTTGAATAATCCAGCTACTCAGCGTTCTGTTGCGCCATGGTCGGCAAGTCGAACCAGGTGGCGAAGGTCCAGTCGCTCTCCTCAAGCGCCGCATAAACCTGGGTATAAGCCATGACCGCTTTGACGTAGCCGCGGGTTTCATCAAAAGGGATGGACTCGATCCAGATGCGCATGTCCGTCGGGTAGCGCTGTATCCAGGTATCCACCCTGGACGGGCCTGCATTGTAGGCGGCCGTTGCATAGATGGGGTGAAGAAAGCGCGCCATCATCATGTTCATGTAGCGAGTGCCCAATTCGATATTCAAGGTCGTATCAAGCAGAGCATTGGCAGCGCTCAAGTCATGGCTCAGGCCCTGAGTGGTGACAATGTGCCGACCGGTATTGGGCATTACCTGCATCAAGCCAAGCGCACCCGCGCTGGATACCGCATCAGACATGAAATGACTTTCCTGGCGCATAATGGCATACACCCAGGGCAAGGGCAGGGCGTTGTTGCCGGAGTTCTGATAAACCGCCTCCTGCCAGGGCCGTGGATAACGTAAGGTCAGTTCACCAAAGCGACCACTCCAGCCTGCCGCTTGAGATGCTTTATGATACCAACCCCAGTCTTTGGCAAGGTGTGCGGCTGCCATCAGGGTGTCTCTGTCCTGGCCGCGTAACGCCAGGTTCCATTCCAGTTGTGCCCGTTCTATATCGCCTTCAGCAAAGAGCAACCCGGATCGGGTCAAGGCGGGCCATTCCTGCAAACCCACTATGGCCTCAGTCGTTACTGGCAACTCGTCTCGGTTCAGAGAGGGTGGTTGATTCAGGTGCTTGGCGGCCAGGAATCCATAGTAGGAGCGTTGCTGAGCCAGGCTTGTCCAGAGGGCTTCAGCCCGATCGGAGTCGCCCAGCCGATAATGAGCATAGGCTGGCCAATAACGCCAGATTTCCTGTGACCGGATGGTGTCATCCAGACCTTGCTGCAGCGTCAGTACCTGAGGCCAATCTTCCGTTGAAAGTGCCACCTGAAGCCGCCAGTGTTGGACTTCGGAATCCTTTTGTTCAGGATCGGCCAGGTTCAACCAATAATCGGCTTCCGGCAACGCCAGCTTGGCCATGGCAACGCCTAGATGAGCCGAACGCTCCTGTATTTCCTGGCGCCGAAGTGTCGGGGTCGCTCTTAGTATTTGCACCCAGAGGTTCGATGCCTGCTGTGGGCGCAGGTAGGCCAACCGATCAACGGCTGCTAATGCCAATTGCCGTTGCCAGGCCTCACCGGGACGATAGGGCGCACGCAGCAATGCCATGGGATCCTGGTAGACTGCGTTCAGACGTTCGCCTCGATGTTTGCCAGTCTCGGTCTGATACAGCCCGCTCAGGTAGCCGACGAGCCCGCCATTGCGCGCAGAAAAAGCGAGCAGTTGCCGTTGCCAGATGAGGTCTTCAGCGTTGTCCTGAGCCAGGACTTGCTCCAGCCAGGGGTCGCAATGATTCGGTAAACTGGCACTGGTCAACCACAGTCGCTCCAGGCTTGCTGTCGTTGGCGTCTGACCGGCC
This sequence comes from Saccharospirillum sp., assembly GCA_022565595.1. Classification (GTDB taxonomy): domain Bacteria; phylum Pseudomonadota; class Gammaproteobacteria; order Pseudomonadales; family Natronospirillaceae; genus Saccharospirillum. The sequence continues at coordinate 29,253 of JAIUML010000028.1, forward strand.
TTCTGTTGCGCTGTCAGTTCATGGCATCGGTCCGAGCGATGTTTGGGAGCCAGCTCAAGATAAAGCGCCCATTGTTCACGTCGAGCCAGTTCCGTAAGCCAGGCTGGCCCAAGGTTCCAGACAGCCGCGGCGTTGTCTGTTGAAGAGAGCAGTTCCTGAACCCAATCAGGATCCAGATCGGCGAGGTTTTTTTCGGCCCAGTGAGCCGAAAGGTGAGCCTGAAGAGGGTGCCCTTCCCAGTCGCTCAACTCGGCTTGTTGAAACTGACCGGAAAGGATGCGTTCCAGTGCCTGGCTGTAGGTTTCAGCTTGGGCGGTGATCGAAAAGCACAGCAGCAACACCAGCGATAGAGAACCAATCCTTAGTGCGTGCATTGTTGCTACCCTCGATGAATTCGGCTCAAATCAGTGTGACCAAGCTCATCCGGATTCTACTACAAATCAAGTGACTTCATAGGACTCGGCTACCGGCTGCGCAGTACCTTTACGCAGTCGCTCGCCCACCATCAGCATACAGGGCGTAAAGATCAGCGTCAGTACGGTAGCAAAGAGGAGGCCGCCGGCAATGGTGGTAGACAACTGCGTCCACCATTGCGACGAGGGCGCACCAACGAATAGTTGTCGATCGAACAGATCAATGGTCAGCTGGTAGACCATTGGGACCAGACCGAGAATGGTCGTGATGGTGGTCAGCAGTACCGGCCTCAAGCGTTGCGCACAGGTTATCAAGGCGGCATCGATGGGCGGCACGCCCTGGCGGCGAATGTGGTTGAAGGTGTCGATCAAGACGATGTTGTTGTTCACAACAATACCCGCCAAGGCAATAATGCCCACTCCGCTCATGATCACACCAAAGCTGCTGCCGGTAATAATGATGCCCACCAGCACACCGATGGTGGATAGGCCAACAGCCGTCAGGATCAGCGCCGTCTGGAAGAAACTGTTGAACTGTGTCACCAGGATAATGATCATGATAAAGAAGGCCACGCCAAAAGCCTGGGCCAGAAACGCCATGGTTTCCGCCTGTTCCTGCTGATCTCCGACAAAGCGTACCTGAACCTGGGGTGGAAGCTCGCCATCTTCGTAGGCCTGCCGCAAGCGTTGCTCCATGTCGGCGATGAAGAGATCCACGCGTTCGCCTTCACGCAGGTTGGCGTCCACATCGAGTGTCAGCCGACCGTTGGTGCGAAAGATGTCGCCCTGCTTGTTCTGCGCGGTTCGGGTAATGAAATTGCTCAGCGGCACCTGCTGACCATTGGATGTGACTGTCAGTCGGTCGATCTGGTCCAGGTCGCGTCCATCGAACGGATAGCGAATGCGAATTTCCAATTCATCTTCTGCGTCAAAGGGGCGGTAGCTGCCGACTTGCAGGCCGCTGGTGATCATCTGGATGGAGGATCCGACCGTGGCCAGATCGACGCCAAAACGGCTGGCGGCCTCGCGGTCGACATTGATCTGCCATTCCAGACCGTCCAGCGGGCGGTTATCTGACACATCCCGAATGCGTTCGTCTTCACGAATCTGGCGGACAGCCCAATCGACGGACTCATACAAGGCGGTCAGGTCGTCCGATAGAAACTGCAGTTCAACGTCTATGCCGGAGGTTGGCCCCATTTGCGCCTGCTGACTCTCTACAACGATGCCCGGTATGCGAGACGTCAGCTCCAGTGCCCGGTTCATCACTGTTTTGGAGGGTGGTCTGAGTTGCCAATCGACAAATTCCAGCATCAGGATGCCAATGGTGTCTTCGGCATAGTCTCTCAGCGGCACGGCTGTGACGCGGGTCGTGACCGTTTTGATGCCTTCCAGCTCCAATAGTTGGTCTTCAACCTGGCGCACCAGTGCGTCTCGTTCCAATAAAGACAGATTACCGCGAGCCCGCACCACCAGACTGCCAAAATCGGCATCGACATCCGGGAAGAATTCGACATTGGTACTGCGCATGGAAAAACTGACAATAATAACGGCTATGATGACTCCGATAAGCAACAGCGCCAGCATGGGTTTGTGTAACATGGGCTTGAGAAACCGGATATAGAGGCCGAGACCGCCTCGAAGTTTGCTCAAGTCGCCATGGTCAATGGCATCCATGGTTTCACGCTTGGCCTCGGATACACGCACCGCCTTGCCAAAGATTGTGCCAAAGGCCGGTACGGCGATCAGCGCCATGACCAGAGAGGCGGTCAGGGTAATCAGCACGGTCTTGGGCAGGAACCCCATGAACTCACCGGCAATGCCAGGCCAGAACAACAATGGCATGAACACCGCCAGGGTGGTTGCCGTTGAAGCGGTTATCGGCCAGGCCATTCGGTTGGCCGCTTCGCGGTAGGCATTTTTACGATTCGAGCCTTCTGCCATCCGCCGGTCGGCGTATTCGGTCACAACAATGGAGCCGTCAACCAGCATGCCAACACAGAGAATCAAGGCAAACAGCACCACGATATTGAGGGTGATTCCCAACATCTGTAGCACCAGAATGGCCGCCAGAAAGGAGGAGGGAATGGCAATGCCCACCAGAATAGCGCTGCGAAAACCCAGGGCCCAGACGATGACGATAAATACCAACAAGGTCGCCAATAGCACAGAATTGAACAGGTCATCCAGTTGCTGGTTGATCATCACCGAGTTGTCCTGGGTATAGGTCACCTCTATGCCTTCAGGCCAGGCAGACTGCACCAGTTCAACCTGCTCTTTGACCTGGTCGATGGTGCTGATGATGTTCTCACCAACCCGCTTTTTAACCTCCAGAGTGACGGCCGGCTGGCCATTAACACGGGAAAGATCGATGGCATCCATATAGGTTCGCTGGCCGACGGCGATGTCCCTGAAGCGCACCACGGTGTCGTCTACAACTTTAATGGGCAGGTTGAGGATGTCCTCTTCCGTTTCGATCAGCCCTGGCACTTTGACGGCAAAGCGGCCGGCGCCGGTATCGATGTTGCCCGCCGTCACCAATTGGTTGTTGCGGCTCACCAACTGCACCAGTTGCTCCTGGGCAATGTTGTAACTGGCCATCAACGATGGGTCTATGATGATTTCGGCTACTTCATCACGCTTACCATTGATCGGCGCTTCGAGCACGCCCGGTATGGACTCAAGGCGGTCCTTGAGGTCCTCAGCGACGCGAAACAGAATGCGTTCGTCTACTTCGCCGTAAAGAGAAACGTTGATAATCGGGAAGAGCGCCAGGTTGATTTCAGTAACAGTCGGGTCGTCGGCCTCGGATGGCAGGTTGCCCTTGGCGGTATCGACTGCGTCTCGTACTTCTCTGAGTGCCTTGTCGATATCGACCCCGATCAGAAACTCCAGGGTCAGGGTGGCGCGGCTTTCGCTGGCGGTGCTGACGATTTCCTTGAGGCCTTCAACCGAGCGCAGTTCTTTTTCCAGAGGGCGGATCAACAGCCGGTCGGCGTCCTCCGGTGAAATGCCTTCCAGCCCGGTACCCACATAGACATAGGGGATGGTAATGTCGGGTGAGGCTTCCTTGGGGATGGTCACCAGGGCAATAGAGCCGGTCACCATGATCAGGACAAAAAACAGCAGGACCGTTCGAACTCGGCTCAGGGCAGCGTTGATCAGGCTTAACATGGGGGAACTCCGTTAAAGACCCGAGGCCTGATTGAGGGTGGAAAGAACCGGAGCGACGCGCTCCCCAGGGTTAACAAAACCCTGACCGACAACAATCAAACGGGCCTGGTCTGGTAGGCCAGACACCCACACGCCACTGGTATCTGAGCGCACAATGGAGACTTCGGTAAAAGCGACTCGGTCGTCTGCTGTCAGGGTCTTGACGCCCATTTGCCCGGCGGAGTTGATATTCAAAAGGGCCGGGCTGATAAAATGCGCCCGCGCCTGTTGCAGGCTGATGTTAGCGACGGCTGTCGCCCCGGCAATACGTCTGGGTGAGTCGTTCACCGACAATTCAACCCGAAAGGTACGAGTGGCGGAGTCGGCAACGGCGCCTATAAAGGTAACATTTCCGGTCATGCGTTCGCCGGTCAGCAGCCGAATGCTCGCTTGTTGGCCGAGCGCAAGTTTGCCAACGTCGGCTTCCGGCACGTTGCCAATGATTTTCATCGGACTGAAGTCGTATAGTTCGGCAACCGGATCGCCAGGGCGGACAAAGCTGCCAATTTCCACCTGGAGACGCTCAATAATGCCATCAAAGGGCGCGCGTATATTGGTATTGGCCAGGGTTCGCTCCAGTTGGGCTAACTGGGCTCTGGCTTGCTCGTAAGCCGTCAGGCTGGCGGCCAACTGGGCGCGGTTCTGTAAACCCTCACTGCCAAGGCGTTGCGCACCCTCATATTCCAATCGGGTTTGTTCCTGATAAGCTCTGGCTTGACGCAACTGCGCTGCCAGATCCTGAGTATCGATGCGCGCAATCACTTCGCCCGCCTCAACCTGATCGCCCTGATGTTTCAGCAGTTCAACAATGCGACCCGTGCCTTCGCTGCTCACCGAAACACTGCGAGCAGGGCGCGTAACGCCGTTGAGTACCAGGATATTCTCGACCGAGTCGGCTGCAATGTTCCGATACTGTACCCGGGTTATTGCAGTGTCTCGCGGAGCACTGGACTCAGTTTCTGTGGGGGTATCGCCGTTATTGATGCCGCTAAACAACCAGGCACCTATCGCAACCACCAGGGAAACTGCGATAATAGGTCCACTTGGAATGTGTTTTGCCACTTTGAAAGACTGCCTCAAGGTTAATCGGTCGCACTCTAATTGGATGCTTTTACCAGGCACAGTGCCAGAAGTCAGCATTGGGTAGGTCTGCGGTAATGATATCAAGGCTGCCGTTGTGGAGATGCAACGAAAGCACTTGAATCAAGGGTAACACGCTTGAGGAGGCGCTTAAACGAGAGCCTGTATCCGCCTCGAGAACATGTTCGTCATCAATGAAAGTCATGGTTAAAGGTCGTTAATGAGTCTTATCATCCTGGATAACGTCAGCTTTGCTTTGGGCGCTGCACCGCTGCTGGACAAAGCATCGCTTACCATGGAGGCCGGTGAGCGCCTCTGTCTGGTTGGGAAAAACGGTGCTGGCAAGTCCACTCTGTTCAGCCTTCTGCTGGGTCAGCGCCGTGTTGACGACGGCGACATTCGCATTCAGCAAGGTGCGCGCCTGGCCCAGTTACAACAGGATCTGCCGGAAGGTGATGATCGTGCTGTGCGGGAAGTCGTGCTGGAAGGCCTGGGCACATTGGGTCAGACACTGCGAGACTATGAAGCCGAAAGCCATAAGCCAGAACCGGATCTGAACCGCCTGGAACGGTTGCAACACGACATCGAGCTGGCGCATGGCTGGCAAATTGAGACTACGCTCGACACCATACTGACCCGCCTTGGTTTGAATGGTGATGTTGCTTTCAAATCGCTCTCGGGTGGCTGGCGTCGCCGCGTGTTATTGGCCAGAGCGCTCATTAGCCAGCCAGAAGTGCTGATACTGGATGAACCCACCAACCATCTGGACATTGCCATGGTGGAATGGCTGGAGGAGTTTCTGCGCGACTACCAGGGCAGTGTGATCTTTATTTCGCACGATCGACGTTTCATCGACCGTGTCGCTACGCGCATTGTTGAGCTGGACCGGGGGCGACTGACCAGTTTTCCGGCGCCCTACGAAGCCTTTCTGGATGCCAAGGAGCAAAAGCTGCACGAAGAGGCGCGGCAGATTCAGCATCAGAATCGAAAACTCGCTGAAGAAGAAGTCTGGATCCGCCAGGGCATCAAGGCCCGCAGAACTCGTAACGAAGGTCGCGTCCGGGCACTGGAAGCCATGCGCAAAGAGGTGGCCCAGCGCCGCAGTCAGGTCGGAAACAGTGATTTCGAAATAGAAGCCGCCGCCAAAAGCGGCAAGCAGGTCGTGGTACTCGAAGACGTCAATTTCCAGTACGACGACAACCATCTGGTCAAGGATTTCACCGGCCTGATCAATCGTGGTGATCGTATCGCACTGCTGGGCCCGAACGGCATTGGCAAAAGCACACTGATTCGTTTGATGCTGGGCGCATTGCAGCCACAGCAAGGCACCGTAACCCAGGGCACCAAGCTGGAAGTGGCCTATTTTGATCAGGCACGCAATCAGCTGGACCCGGAAAAAACCGTTATGGATTCGGTTTCAGAGGGGCGCGAGTTTCTGGAGCTGGGCGGTCGTCGACGTCACGTGATCAGCTACCTTGAAGACTTTCTGTTCGCACCAGAGCGAGCCCGCATGAGAGTGCGTCAGCTTTCTGGTGGAGAAACCAATCGACTCCTGTTGGCCCGCTTGTTCAGCCAGCCGGCCAACTTCCTGGTACTCGACGAACCCACCAACGACCTCGACATTGAAACCCTGGAAATGCTGGTCGATCGGCTCAGCGAATTCGATGGCACCCTGTTGTTGGTCAGCCACGATCGCTACTTCATCGATCAACTGGCAACCCGCACCTGGGCGTTCGAAGGGCAGGGCGTCATTCGCCAGTTTGCAGGCGGCTATGAAGACTGGAAAATTCAGGGAGGGCGTTGGCCAGAAAATGTGCAGGCCCTTACCAAAAGGAACGCCCCTGCCGAGAAAAAAGCTGACCTTCCAGTTGGGAATCCAGCGCCGTCTTCAGGTGGCAAAAAGTTGAGCTACAAGGAAAAACGGGAATTTGAACAACTTCCGTCACAAATTGAAGCATTGGAACAGTCAATCGCGACCCTGGAGCATGACATCAACCAACCCGGCTTTTACGATAGAGACGCTGATTCAGTGACGGCCGAGCTCGACCGTTTAGCCAAACTTCAGGCAGAGCTGGAAGGCTGCATGGAGCGCTGGATCGAGTTGGAAGACAGTCAGGCCTGAAGCGGACGGCTGCATGGGCAGGCGCTCATTTAGCCATTCAGGCATTTAACAAATGCTGGTGTGAGGGTCATATCACGGATGGGTATACGCTACGAATTTATTTTTCCCGAAGACGGATCGCAATTGACCGTTGAAACCGAGGCTGCCTCCCGACGCGCCTCGAATGCTGAAGGCGCAGAAGCGCACGCCGACTGGACTCGACTCGAGTATTGCCAGTGTACCAACTGCCCACTGGACAAGAACGAGCACGAACGCTGCCCGGCAGCGCTTGATATGCAGCCGGTAGTCGAGGATTTCCGGGCGTTACCGGCCTTTCGTAAGGTTGAAGTCAGAGTCATCAGCAAAGAGCGCGAATACCGCAAGTTTACTGGTATAGAAGAGGGGTTGCGGTCACTAATGGGGCTGATTATGGCTAACAGTGCCTGCCCGATTCTTTCCAACCTGAAGCCCATGGCCACGACCCATTTACCCTTTTCCAGCCAGGATGAATTCATCATTCGCTCGGTCGGCACCTATCTGGTCAGACAGTACTACAAGAAGCAGAGCGGCGATGAGGCAGACTGGGAGCTTGAAGGTCTGGTCACCCTGAATCGGGAACTTCAATTGGTGAACCAGGCTTTGTGGCAACGCGTTCATTCAGCCTGCGAGGGTGACTCCAATTTGAAAGCGCTGCTCAGCTTCTTCTCCATGTCAGCCAGTGTGTCCTATTCGCTCGAGGCTCAACTGCGCAAGTTGAAACCGGCATTCATGTCGATTACGGATCCTTTACAACAGTTCGAAACGCTGGAGCCGATCAATAAATGATCACCGCTGTTTTGTTGATTGCCGCCTCCTTGTTGATGATTGGGGCGTTCTTGTGGGTCAAGCCCTCCCCGCGCGATAAACATCTGGCCATGCTCAGGGCACAGGCATTGAACGAAGGCTTGAAAGTGCACACCATTAAACTGGATGACACCAGTGAATATGGCCGCGTGGAAGCCAAACGGCTGATGCTGGCTGTGTATTGCCAGCCTCACCAGTTTGAAAAAAACTCGGGCATGGCTTTTACTGTGTTGCGAACGACCGGGGAGAGTGGTGCCTTTTTACCGGGTTGTTGGAAGTGGGCCAACCATCGGCGTGCACCCGAAGCGGTAAGGGTGGCATTGGCCGAATTTATAGAAACGCTGCCAACGTCCTATATTGCGCTGGAAGTCCGCATGAATAGTGTGGGAATAGTCTGGGATGAACGAGGCAGCCCGGACGAATTACCCCGGTTGAAGGAAAGGCTGACCCAATTGATCGAGTTACTGTCCGTCTCCAGGACATAATGCCGTATCAGGGCGTCAAAACCCCCTGTCGTCGGTTGACTTATCCAAATCTGTGTCTATCGTATTAGCCATAATCAAACAGACGTTTGAAACTGGTGTTTGATTCCTGCGAAATCGAGCCGTTGTCGAGCTACGTTGATGCTTCGCTATACAACAGGCTCGGTAACGACAACAACGGAGAGGCTCCATGATCTATCAAGGTAATGGTATCAAGGTCGACAAGCTGGACAATGATCTGGCGGAGTTGGTGTTCGACCTCAACGACGAATCGGTTAACAAATTCAATCAGGCGACCCTGAAGGAATTGAGCGAAGCCACGGCAGCACTCAGGGGTTCCGACGTCAAGGGCCTGCTGGTCAGTAGCGCCAAAGAGAGCTTCATTGTCGGTGCCGATATTACTGAATTTCTGGAATGGTTTAACAAGGATGAAGCAGGCGTCATCGCCGACATCCTGGCGGCCAATGAAATCTTCAGTGCCTTTGAAGATTTGCCGTTTCCAACCGTGATCGCCATCAATGGTATGGCGCTCGGCGGCGGTTTCGAGATGGCTTTGGCAGGGGACTACCGTGTCATGTCCAGCAAAGCCAAAGTTGGTCTGCCTGAAGTGAAACTGGGCATTTTCCCGGGCTTCGGTGGCACTGTGCGTTTGTCGCGCCTGGTGGGTGCAGATAACGCCATTGAATGGATTGCCAGTGGTAATGACAATCGTGCTGACGATGCCTTCAAGATAGGCGCGGTCGATGCCGTCACTGAACCCGATGCTCTGCGCGATACCGCACTGCAGTTGCTGCAACGCCTTGCCAGTGGTGAGGTTGATTATCTGAAGCGCCGTGCGGCCAAAAAAGGCAAGTTGGGCCTGAACAACATCGAAAGCATGATGGTGTTCGAGACTGCCAAGGGCTTCGTTGCCGGCAAGGCAGGCAAGCATTACCCGGCGCCGGTAGAGGCCATCAAGGCCATTCAGAAACATGCCAATTTCGATCGTGATGAAGCCATCGCTATCGAAGCCAAGGGCTTTGCCAAAATGGCGAAGACGCCCGTAGCGCAAAACCTCATCGGTCTGTTTCTGAACGATCAGAAAATCAAGAAGATCGCCAAGGACCACGTCAAGCAAGCCAGATCGGTTGATAAGGCCGCTGTTCTGGGTGCTGGCATCATGGGCGGCGGCATTGCCTATCAGAGTGCCTACAAGGGCACCCCTATTTTGATGAAAGACATCAACGAGGCGGGCATCCAACTGGGCCTGGACGAAGCGTCCAAACTTCTGTCCAAGCAGGTCGAGCGCGGTAAAATGGACGTTCGAGCTCTGGCCAATACCTTGACGCGCATTCGCCCAACTTTGTCTTACGGTGATTTTGGTGACGCCGATGTGGTGGTTGAAGCCGTAGTCGAGAACGTCAAGGTGAAGAAGGCCGTGTTGGCCGAAGCCGAAACTCATCTGAAAGATGACGCCATTCTCGCCTCCAATACGTCTACCATTTCCATTACTGAACTGGCCAAAGCCGTCAAGCGGCCTGAGCAGTTCTGTGGCATGCATTTTTTCAATCCGGTACACCGGATGCCATTGGTTGAAGTCATTCGTGGTGAGAAAACCAGTGATGAGACCATTGCGACGGTGGTTTCCTATGCGCAAAAAATGGGCAAGACTCCCATTGTCGTTAACGACTGCCCGGGCTTCCTGGTGAACCGCATTCTGTTTCCCTATTTCGGTGGCTTCGCCATGTTGCTGCGCGATGGCGCCAACTTCGAGCAGGTTGATAAACTGATGGAAGGCTTTGGTTGGCCCATGGGCCCGGCCTACCTGATGGACGTCGTCGGTATCGATACCGGCGTCCATGCTCAGGCAGTTATGGCAGAAGGTTTTCCTGAGCGCATGAACCAGGACTTCAAAACCGCCATGGACGTCATGTATGAGCAGGAACGTTACGGCCAGAAGAACGGCAAAGGCTTCTACCGCTACGAGATAGACAAGAAAGGCAAACCGAAGAAAGTATCCGATGAAACCGCTCACGAACTGGTAGCCGGCGTTCGCCAGCAGGAGCAGACTCTGAGTGATGAAGACATCATCAACCGGTTGATGATCCCCATGTGTCTGGAAACAGTGCGTTGCCTGGAAGACGGCATCGTCGATACGGCTGCTGAAGCCGATATGGGTCTGGTCTACGGTATCGGCTTCCCGCCGTTCCGAGGCGGTGCCCTGAAGTACATTGACGATATAGGTGTAACCGAATTTGTTGCCCTGTGTGACCGCTATGCCGATCTTGGCAAGCTCTATGAGCCGACCGAGAAGTTGCGCGAAATGGCAAAATCTGACCAGAAGTTCCACGGTTAATAGGGGAGAAACATCAAGATGACTATTCGAGATAATGATGCGGTAATTGTGGACTTTGGTCGCACCCCCATGGGGCGCAGCAAAGGTGGTAGCTTTCGGTTCACCCGTGCAGAAAACCTCAGTGCGGACCTTGTTAACGGTCTGTTGGCGCGCAACGAAGCGCTGAATCCGGCCGAGATAGATGACATCATCTGGGGTTGTGTCAACCAGACCAAAGAGCAGGGCTGGAACATCGCCCGGATGATGCAACTGCTGACGGATATTCCACACACAGTACCAGCGCAAACAGTCAGCCGCTTGTGTGGTTCTTCCATGTCTGCTTTGCACATCGCCACCGCCAATATTCAGTCTGGCAATGGAGATGTGTACGTTATTGGCGGTGTAGAGCACATGGGCCATGTGGACATGATGCACGGTGTTGATCCCAACCCGACTCTGTCCAAGAAGGCTGCCAAGGCCGCTGGCATGATGGGGCTGACCGCAGAATTGCTGTCCAAGATGCATGGCATTGGGCGGCAGCAGCAGGATGAGTTCGGCTACAGATCGCACATGAGGGCCCATCAGGCGACTCAGGAAGGCAAATTTGCCAACGAAATCATCGCCCGTCAGGGTCATGATGAAGCCGGTAATCCTTACATGATGAGCCAGGACGAGACCATTCGCCCGGAAACCACGCTCGAGGGGTTGGCGGCATTGCGTCCCGCCTTCGATCCCAAAAACGGCACGGTCACGGCGGGTACATCAAGCCAGATCACCGACGGTGCTTCGGCCATGCTGGTCATGTCTTATGGCAGGGCCAAAGCTCTGGGCTTGTCACCTCGCGCCGTTGTGCGTGGAATGGGTCTGGCGGGTGTTGATCCGTCCATTATGGGCTATGGTCCTGTTCCGGCCACGAAGAAGGTGCTCAAGCGCCTCGGGCTTTCGATCAGTGACATCAACTACGTTGAGCTCAATGAAGCCTTCGCAGCGCAGGCCCTGCCTGTGCTGAAAGACTTGAAACTGCTCGATGTGATGGACGAAAAAGTCAACATCCACGGTGGAGCCATCGCTCTGGGACATCCCTTCGGCTGTTCCGGTGCACGCATCACCGGCACTTTATTGAATGTGCTGGAGCAGAACGATGCCCAGTTTGGTCTGTCGACCATGTGTATTGGTCTGGGGCAGGGCATCAGTACCGTTATTGAACGCGTATAAACATCGATTTCATTCAAGTTTGACCGGACTGGGGTAACCCAGTCCGGTTTTTTTTGTTCAGAGGAGAGCGCCATGACAACGCTGGAAACTGGCCGTTATCAACATTATAAAGGGGCTGAATACCGTGTGTTTGGCACCTGCCGTCACAGTGAAACCGAAGAAGTGCTCGTTTTCTATCAATGTTTATACGGTGACTACTCGTTCTGGGTGAGGCCCTTGTCGATGTTCACTGAAAATGTAGAGGTGGCAGGCGAATCAGTTCCGCGTTTTCGCTGGGTTCAACCCTTGTCGGTGGACGATGGATTGGCTTTGTCCGATGGTGTTTGTTGATGAAATTCTGAGCTGTACAAGCCAGCGATCATGCGGGAAATTTCCTTGATGTGGCGAGTCTTGTTCTCAAAGTGTGAGTCACTTTGAAGCAGCAGGTCTTTGGCATGCTTCAGGTAGGCACCCGCTGTGGTCAGATCGCCGTTATCGTGCGCCTTGATGCCCTGGTCCTTGTAGGCGTCCACTTCGAGAATCAGGCTATTGTGACGTAATCGTTTGATATGCTCGTGGGCACTCAATTCAGGAAGGTCGCCGTGATCCGCCAGGGAGCGTAGCACCTTGATGGTGCGTGCAAAATGACGCTTCATGATGTTGATCTGGCGATCGCTGCCCGGAATGTCTGGTCGGTTGGCGTTGTCACCCAATGACTCTATGGCCTCCGAGAGTCCTTTGTAATAGTCCAGATTATCCAGACCATCAGCACTATTGGGCGCCAGCCGGCCGATGAGTTCGGCTTCTTTCAACATCAGTTTTTGTATAGTGAGGAGCAGATCCGGGTTTCGATCATAGGCACAGAGGGTTGTGAACAGTTCTTCCAGCTCGGCCTGGCGCGACTTGTGTTGGCGAATACGAGTCTTGACCTGGCGCTCTGCTTCCTCTCGCTTGGCTGCTATTCGGCTGATGTAGAGACCACCAAAAATTAATGACAAGAGTAACAGGCTTGCGAATACGGCAAAAAATGACACTGTGCTCTCCCGTTCGGTTTAGGCTATGGTATTAGCAAGAGGCCTCGGATAAAAGCACGTTAGACGTTTGAGAGTGGCTTGACCGGGTCAGACAAAACTTGACCTGAGTTCAACAACAGTTTATACGTCTGCGCCTCTTGCGTGTCACAGGAGCGGTTCTTGCCAAAACCGGCCCGCTCCTGAAGTATGCGAACCGTTATGCCATGGGCATTCATTCTATATAAAGGAAGCAACAGGCGGAATTTTAACGCATGGGTAAATCTCTGGTTATTGTAGAGTCACCAGCCAAAGCCAAAACGATCAATCGCTATCTGGGCGACGATTTTATCGTCAAGTCATCTGTCGGCCACATTCGCGATTTGCCAACCAGTGGCCAGACCAAGCCCGTAGACGCCAAAGCGCGTGCACGCCAGGCCGCTGAGACTCGTAAATTGTCGCCGGAAGAAAAGGCGAAGCACAAGCAGCGCAAATCCAAAGAACAACTGATTGCGCGCATGGGCATCGACCCCGATCACGGCTGGAAAGCCGAGTATCAGGTATTGCCTGGCAAGGAAAAAGTGGTTGAAGAACTGCGTCGTTTAGCGAAAACAGCCGACACCATCTATCTCGCGACGGACCTTGACCGCGAAGGGGAGGCCATTGCCTGGCACTTACAGGAAAGCATTGGTCTGACCCCGGAAAAATACCGACGGGTGGTGTTCAACGAAATCACCAAGAAGGCCATTCAGGGTGCGTTTGAGCAACCTGGTGAACTCGACCTGGATCGCGTCAACGCTCAGCAGGCACGGCGCTTTCTTGATCGGGTTGTTGGCTACATGGTGTCGCCCTTGTTGTGGGCCAAGGTTGCGCGTGGTCTCAGTGCCGGTCGTGTGCAATCGGTTGCGGTACGCCTGATCGTCGAGCGTGAGCGGGAAATCCGTGCCTTTATCCCGGAAGAGTTCTGGGACATGCACGCTCAACTCAAGAGCGATGCTGGCCAACAGGTACGCTTTGAAGTCAGCCGCTACCAGGGAGAGAAATACCGCCCGGTCAACGAGGCTCAGAGCAAGAAACACGAAGCGGCGTTGGCCCACCTGAACTACCGTATTACCGATCGGGAAGACAAGCCGACCTCTTCAAAACCCGGTGCGCCTTTTATTACGTCCACCTTGCAGCAGGCTGCGAGCACTAGACTAGGGTTCAGTGTTAAAAAGACCATGACTCTGGCTCAACGCCTGTATGAGGCTGGCCACATCACCTATATGCGTACCGACTCAACCAACTTGAGTGGTGACGCTGTATCGGCTGCGCGGAGCTTTATCGAATCCAGCTATGGCGAGCAGTATCTGCCAGAGAAGCCTCAGATTTATGGCAGCCGAGAAGGCGCTCAGGAGGCGCACGAGGCTATTCGACCGTCTTACGTGGACCGCAAGAGTGCTGACCTCAGTGACATGGAGCGCGACGCACAGCGGCTCTATGAGCTGATTTGGCAGCGCTTTGTTGCCTGTCAGATGATGCCTGCCAAGTACAAGAGCACCGTTATTACCATCAATGACGGTGATTACGAATTGAAGGCCAAGGGTCGTGTGCTGGTGTTTGATGGCTATACGCGTGTGATGCCACAAACCGCCAAGGGCGACGATGCCGTTGTCCTGCCGGACCTCAAAGTCAATGATGCCATGGCGCTGCAAGCCCTGGAGCCGAAGCAGCACTTTACCAAGCCGCCGGCTCGCTTCAGTGAAGCGGCCCTGGTCAAGGAACTGGAAAAGCTCGGTATCGGTCGGCCCTCCACTTATGCCGCCATCATTTCCACCATTCAGGATCGCGGCTATGTACGCTTGGATAACAAGCGTTTCTACGCCGAAAAAATTGGTGACATCGTTACCGACCGTTTGACCGAATCCTTTTCAGACCTGATGCAATACCAGTTCACGGCAAAGCTGGAAGAGTATCTGGATGAGATAGCGACCGGTAATCGCGGCTGGAAGGAGGTGCTGGACGAATTCTACGCCGATTTTACCAGCAAACTCGAAAAAGCCGAGGCTGCGGAAGGCGGCATGCGTGCCAACGAGCCCACCATGACCGACATCGAGTGCCCCAAGTGCGCTCGCCCGATGATGATTCGCAACGGCACTACGGGCGTATTCCTCGGATGTTCCGGCTATAACTTGCCACCCAAGGAGCGCTGCAAGGGCACGCTCAATCTGGTGCCCGGCAATGAAGCCTTGAGCCTCGATGAGGATGACGAAGCCGAAGCTCAGGCGCTGCGCCATAAGGAGCGCTGCAGCCTCTGTGGTACAGCGATGGACAGCTATCTGATCGATGAGCAGCGTAAACTGCATATCTGCGGTAACAACCCGGATTGTTCCGGCTTCAAGGTGGAGCAGGGGCAGTTCAAGATCAAGGGCTACGATGGCCCAACGCTGGAATGCGACAAATGTGGCTCAGAAATGCAGCTGAAGAGCGGGCGTTTCGGCAAGTACTTCGGTTGTACCAACAGCGAGTGCAAGAACACCCGTAAGCTGCTGCGCAGCGGCGAGCCTGCGCCACCCAAGATGGACCCGATTCCGATGCCGGAACTGGCCTGTCAGAAGGTGGATGACACCTACGTCCTGCGTGATGGCGCTTCAGGTTTGTTTCTGGCGGCGAGCCAGTTCCCGAAAAACCGGGAGACTCGTCCTCCGTTGGTCAAGGAGCTGTTGTCGCACAAAAGTGAATTACCCGACAAATACCACTTTATTCTGAAGGCACCTACCGAGGATGAAGAAGGGCGGCCAACCGTTATTCGCTTCAGTCGCAAGACCAAGGAGCAATATGTGATGACAGAGAACGAAGACGGCAAGGCCACCGGTTGGAAGGCTTTCTATCAGAAAGGCCGTTGGGCTGTCGAAGACAAGGCAACCAAGAAAAAATAGTGGATGCCCGTTACGGGCTTATGGGGCGTGTAGCCCCAACGCGCAAGCAAAAAAAACCGGCGAATGCCGGTTTTTTTTGTCACTGAACTGAGAGATCAGCCTTTTTTGGGGACATCTCGCTCTGTGTGCCCTTTGTAGAGCTGGCGCGGTCGACCGATGCGGTAAGGGCCGCTGATCATTTCTTTCCAGTGGGCAATCCAGCCTGGCGTTCGGCCTACCGCGAACAACACGGTGAACATGTCCGTCGGGATGCCCATGGCCTTGAAAATGATGCCCGAATAGAAATCCACGTTCGGGTAGAGCTTTCTTTCGATGAAGTATTCGTCTTCGAGGGCAATTTTCTCCAGGCGCCGTGCCATTTTCAGCATAGGATCGTTTTCGACACCCAGCTCAGCCAGCACTTCATCGCAGGTCGCCTTCATGACCTTGGCGCGCGGATCGTAGTTTTTATAGACCCGATGACCAAAGCCCATCAGCCGGAACGGGTCGTTCTTGTCCTTGGCCTTGGCGACATATTCTTCAATGCGCGACTCATCACCGATTTCGGCGAGCATGTTCAGCACTGCTTCGTTGGCGCCGCCATGAGCAGGCCCCCACAGCGCTGCAATGCCAGCTGCGATGCAGGCGAAGGGGTTGGCTCCGGAAGAGCCAGCCAGGCGCACCGTTGAGGTTGAAGCGTTCTGTTCATGATCGGCATGGAGGGTCAGAATCTTGTCCATGGCTCGAGCCATGACCGGAGTGACCTTGTATTCCTCGGCCGGAGTACTGAACATCATGTGCAGGAAGTTCCCGCCATAGGACAGATCGTTCCGGGGGTAAATAAAGGGCTGACCGATGGAATATTTATAGGTCATCGCTGCCAGAGTTGGCATTTTAGAGATCAAGCGATGAGCGGCGACTTCCTGATGGCGGTCGTTGCTGATGTCCAGAGAGTCGTGATAGAAGGCCGACAAAGCCCCGACCACGCCGACCATGATGGCCATGGGGTGCGAATCGCGACGGAAGCCTTTGAAGAACTGATGCAGTTGCTCGTGCACCATGGTGTGATGCAGGATACTGTATTCGAACTTCTCTTTTTCCTGACTGGTGGGCAGGTCGCCATACAGCAGCAGATAGCAGACTTCCAGGTAGTCTACGTTGTCCGCCAATTGGTCAATGGGGTAACCACGGTGCAGCAGGACACCCTTCTCACCGTCAATATAGGTGATTTCTGACTCGCAGGACGCGGTCGAGACAAAACCAGGATCAAAAGTAAACAAACCGTTCCCGGTAAGTGACCGCACATCGATAACATCGGGACCCAGGGTGCCAGAATAAACCGGCAGTTCGATTGGGTCACGCCCTTCGATGACTAACTTGGCTGTCTTGTCAGTCATGAGGCCTCCTCTCTAAAGCAGGGTTAGGCGTCGGCTTTGACGCAGTATGGTATGACATTGTATCAGGTACCTCAGGTTGCCCCGGAGCCCATGGCATGGGGGATCAAGCAGCTGTTCTGCCTGAGTTCCGGGTGGTTGAGATCCCTTTTTAATTAAAAGTTGTCACAGTTGTGACACAGGACGTTGAATCGCGCCCAACTATAGAGAGTTTGAAACCTTTGTCAATTTGGCAAAAAGGGGTATCACCCTAAAGTCGCAGTTGCAAAGAATTGTTAATCGATACAATAGCGCTGCGCTATAAGGCCCGAATTATCTGAACTTTGCAGGATGTGATCATTTGTAATTATGTGCTGTGATCACTATAATTCCGGCGCCTTTTGGGGTCGGGCCCTGAAACATTGGCCTGGCGCTTCATATCTCCCCGCAAGGGGCTGCTAATCCATAAGAGTGAACTGCCGTGAAAGATCACCGACCAAAAAACCTGGATCTGGCTACGATCCGGATGCCTATCACCGCCATTACTTCCATTTTGCACCGCATCACGGGCATAGCGCTCTTCTTTGGTGTCGGTTTTCTCGTCTGGGCGCTCAGTCTGAGCCTTCAGTCCAGTCAGGGTTTTGACCAGGTGGCTCAGGTCATGACACACCCGCTCGCCAAGTTCATTACGTGGGGCATTCTCTCCCTGGTTGTCTACCACCTCTTCGCCGGAATCAAGCACCTGATCATGGATGCCGGTTACGCTGAAACCAAAGAAGGCGGGCCTCTGGCAGCGAAAATCACGCTGGCATTGACCGTTGTTGCCATTGTTCTTATGGGGGTCTGGGTATGGTAAAAAGCATCACGAATTTGTCACGCAGTGGCGTATCGGATTGGCTGGTTCAGCGTGTCTCAGCGGTTCTGCTCGCGCTTTACACCCTCTTCATGTTGGGCGTTTTCTGGGCAACCCCGGACATGACCTATGAACTCTGGCGTCAACTTTTCTCGACCTTCTGGGTCAAAATCTTCACTCTGGTTACCTTGTTGGCGTTGGTCGGTCACATCTGGGTTGGTATGTGGACCGTCGCCACCGATTATCTGAAAAATGCCTGGGTTCGCTTCCTGGTTCTGTGTGCAGTCGCGGTGACTGCCTTTGTCTATCTGGTCGCTGGTGTTGCAGCCGTGTGGGGTGTATAGAGTATGGCTAATATTAAGACTATGACGTTCGACGCCATTGTGGTTGGCGGTGGCGGTGCTGGTTTACGTGCAGCGCTGCAACTGGCCGAATCCGGTTTGAATACGGCCGTGGTGTCCAAGGTGTTTCCAACGCGTTCGCATACCGTCTCTGCTCAGGGCGGCATTACCTGTGCGATTGCCAGCGAAGACCCGAATGACGATTGGCGCTGGCACATGTATGACACCGTTAAAGGGTCGGATTACATTGGTGACCAGGACGCCATTGAATACATGTGTTCAGTAGGGCCACAGGCCGTATTTGAGCTGGATCATATGGGCCTGCCGTTTTCTCGCTTTGAGAATGGCCGTATTTATCAGCGTCCTTTTGGCGGTCAGTCCAAGAACTTTGGTGAAGGTGGTCAGGCAGCGAGAACTTGTGCGGCCGCAGACCGGACCGGCCACGCACTCCTGCATACGCTCTATCAAGGTAACCTCAAGGCTGGCACCAGCTTCCTCAACGAATGGTATGCGGTTGATCTGGTTACTAATGCCAGCAATGCTGTTGTCGGGGTCGTTGCCATCGAGATGGAAACCGGTGATGTGGTTTACATCAAGTCAAAGGCGACCGTATTGGCGACTGGCGGTGCTGGCCGTATCTACGCCTCGACTACCAACGCCCTGATCAACACCGGCGACGGTATTGGTATGGCCATGCGTGCCGGCTTCCCGGTACAGGATATGGAAATGTGGCAGTTCCACCCGACCGGTATTTACGGTGCGGGCACCCTGGTGACCGAAGGTTGCCGAGGCGAGGGCGGTTACTTGATTAACAAGGATGGCGAGCGTTTTATGGAGCGCTATGCCCCCAATGCGAAAGATCTGGCCGGCCGCGATGTCGTCGCCCGCTCCATGATTCTGGAGCTGCTGGAAGGTCGAGGCGGTGGTCCAGAGGGTGATCACGTCTTCTTGAAACTCGATCACTTGGGCGAAGAGCTGCTGCAAAGCCGCTTGCCAGGCATTGTTGAGTTGTCGAAAACCTTTGCACATGTCGATCCGGCCAAGGAGCCAATCCCAGTTGTGCCAACCTGCCATTATATGATGGGTGGTATCCCGACCAACATTGGTGGTCAGGCTTTGATGCAAGACGCTGAAGGTAATGATCAAGTCGTCGATGGCCTCTATGCGTGTGGTGAAGCGGCCTGTGTGTCTGTGCACGGAGCTAACCGCCTGGGTGGTAACTCTCTACTGGACCTGGTGGTCTTCGGCCGTTCAGCGGGTCTGCAGATCGAGAAAACGCTGCGCGAAGGTTTCGAATCCGATGCAGCCAGTGAAAGCGACATCGAGCGTGCCATGTCTCGCTTGAACGCACTCGATAATGCAACTGGCACCGAAGCCGTTGCAGAGGTCAAGAAAGACCTGCAGAACACCATGCAACTGCACTTTGGCGTTTTCCGTGAAGGAAAGAGCATGGCCGAAGGCCTTAAAAAGCTGGCGGACATCCGCGAGCGTGTGGGCAAGGTGCGCCTGGATGACAAGAGCCGCGCTTTCAACACGGCCCGCATCGAGGCGCTGGAACTGGCCAACCTGCTGGAAGTAGCTGAGGCGACTGCCGTATCGGCAGAACAGCGCACTGAAAGTCGCGGTGCCCATGCACGTGAAGATTTCCAGGAGCGTGATGATGAGAACTGGTTGTGTCACACACTGTTCACACCCGGTTCCAGCAAAATCACCAAGCGTGCGGTGAACTTCACCCCGAAAACGGTTGATACCTTCCAGCCCAAAATCCGGACCTATTAACAGGAGCGCTGCATGAAAGTCAGTATTTATCGTTACAATCCGGAAACCGACAAGAAGCCCTACATGCAGGATTACGACGTAGACGTGCCTGCAGACAAGGACTTGATGGTTCTTGATGTCCTGAACCTGGTCAAAGAGCAGGATGTTTCGGTCTCTTATCGTCGCTCCTGTCGTGAAGGCGTCTGTGGTTCGGACGGCCTTAACATCAACGGCAAAAATGGCCTGGGCTGCGTGACACCCTTATCGGAAGTGAAAGGAGGCCGTGAAAAACTGATCGTGAGGCCCTTGCCCGGCCTGCCGGTGATTCGCGACCTGGTTGTTGATATGGGTGTGTTTTACAAGCAATACGAGAAGATCAAGCCTTACCTGATCAACAACACTCCCGCTCCGGCCATTGAGCGCTTGCAGAGCCCGGAAGACAGAGAGAAGCTCGACGGTCTGTATGAGTGTATACTCTGCGCCTGTTGCTCAACGTCCTGTCCGTCCTTCTGGTGGAATCCGGAGAGATTTGTCGGTCCCGCTGGTTTGTTGCAGGCTTATCGCTTTCTGGCCGACAGTCGAGACACAGCGCAAGAAGAAAGATTGGCCAATCTGGACGATCCGTTCAGTGTGTTCCGCTGCAGGGGCATCATGAACTGTGTTAGTGTATGCCCGAAAGGGTTGAACCCGACCAAGGCGATAGGGCACATCCGTTCCATGTTGCTGGCTAACGCCACCTGAGGATGGTTTGGCGCTTGCCAACAAGCAAACGGATTGGTTTGATTGAACAGCACCCGCAGGATGCGGTTGCTGTTCAAGAAGAGAGTATTCAAGGCCGCTGACGCTCCGCGGTCTTTGCGCTGGTGCCTTGCCAGTGCCGTGCCTGTTCAGTGATTACCGGGCTGAAAGGGTACTGGAGCGTGACAATATGAGCCGATGCAACTGCATCATTTATTCTCCGCGGTTTTGAACAAACAGGGTTCAAGCAATGCAAAATGGCACCATGGAGGAACTTTGGTCCAGCTCCCATTTCTCAGGGGGCAACCAAACCTACCTTGACCAACTGTACGAAGCCTATCTGGCTGATCCCAATTCCATACCCGAACAATGGCGTTCGGTCTTCGACAAGCTCCCCAACATAAATGATGAAGTATCGACTGATACGCCGCATGCGCCCGTCAGAGATCACTTTCTGTTGTTGGGCAAATCATCCAAGGTGGCATCCAGCACTCTGGCGCCCAGCATTGTCACCGAGCATGAGCGCAAACAGGTTCGCGTGCATCAGTTGGCAACAGCCTATCGTTTTCGGGGTCACCAGAAGGCCGATCTGGATCCTCTGAAAGTCACTGAACGCCCCCCAGTGCCGGACCTCGACATGCAGTACCATGGTCTGAGCTCAGCTGATGAAGAGACGATTTTCCAATGTGGCAACCTCTATTTTGGCAAGAGTGAGGCACCATTAAAGGAAATTCTGCAGAACCTCGAACAAACCTATTGTGCTTCCATCGGTGCCGAGTTCACCCACATTGTTAGCACAACAGAGCGACGCTGGATCGAGCAGCGTATGGAGTCCGTGCGTTCTCATCCGGATTATTCGCCAGAAGCGCGCAAGCACATACTCGAAAGACTGACTGCTGCCGAAGGCCTCGAGAAATTTCTGGGTTCCAAGTACCCGGGCACCAAGCGCTTTGGCCTTGAAGGCGGTGAAGCACTGATTCCGTTGATGGATGAGCTCATCCAGCGCTGTGGCTCATACGGCGCCAAGGAAATCGTCATCGGTATGGCGCACCGTGGGCGCCTGAACTTGCTGGTCAACATTCTGGGCAAGAACCCGGCCGAACTCTTTGAAGAGTTTGAAGGCAAGTCCTTCCTGGCGCAGGGCTCGGGTGATGTAAAATACCATCAGGGCTTTTCATCCAATGTCATGACAGAAGGCGGTGAAGTGCATCTGGCACTGGCGTTCAACCCGTCGCACCTGGAAATTGTTGCACCAGTGGTGGTGGGCTCGGTCAGAGCCAGGCAGGATCGGCGCCAGGATACGGCCAGGAACCAGGTGGTACCGGTCAATATTCATGGGGATGCATCCTTCGCCGGTCAGGGTGTGGTCATGGAGACCTTCCAGTCTTCCCAGACCCGTGCTTTTTGCACTGGCGGTACTATTCACCTGATCATCAACAACCAGGTGGGTTTCACCACGTCCAAGCGAGAAGACGCGCGCTCGACTGAATACTGCACCGACATCGCCAAAATGGTTCAGGCACCCATTTTCCATGTCAATGGCGATGACCCTGAAGCCGTGGTGTTTGTCACCCAATTGGCGGTTGATTACCGTCAGCAGTTCAAGAAAGACGTCGTAATTGATCTGGTCTGCTACCGCCGTCGTGGCCACAACGAGGCAGACGAGCCCGCCATGACTCAGCCGATGATGTATCAGGCCATTCGCAATCGTAAATCGACCCTGGAACTGTACTCCAACACCCTGGTTGAAAAGGGCATTCTTTCAACTGACGACGCCAAAAACATGGCGGATGAATACCGCGATTTGCTCGATAATGGCAAGCATGTGGTCAAATCCCTGGTCAAGGAACCCAACAAGACGCTCTTTGTCGACTGGTCGCCTTACCTGAATCAACCGGTCGTCGATTATTACGATACCAGCTGGCCGCTGAAAGAATTGCAAGCCCTGGCCATCGAGATGAACACCATTCCCGAAGGCTTTCCGCTGCAACGACAGGTCAATAAGCTAATTACCGATCGTGAGAAAATGGCCAAAGGTGCCTTGCCAATCAACTGGGGGATGGCTGAAACCCTTGCCTATGCTACCTTGTTGAAAGAGGATCACCCGGTTCGTTTGACTGGCCAGGACGTCGGACGGGGCACCTTTGTTCATCGTCATGCAGTGCTGCACAACCAGAAAGACGGTTCTACCTATGTGCCGCTGGCGCATCTGTACGAGAACCAGCCCAAGTTTGAAGTCTACGACTCCTTCCTCTCGGAGGAAGCGGTGCTGGCCTTCGAATACGGCTACTCCACCACAACGCCCAATGCACTGGTGATCTGGGAAGCCCAGTTTGGCGACTTCGCCAATGGTGCCCAGGTAGTGATCGACCAATTCATCACCTCTGGTGAGCATAAGTGGGGCCGGCTCTGTGGTCTGGTCATGTTGCTGCCTCATGGTTACGAAGGGCAGGGGCCTGAACACTCGTCGGCACGTCTCGAGCGCTACCTGCAATTGTGTGCAGAACAGAACATCCAGGTCTGCATGCCCACCACGCCCGCACAGGTGTATCACATGCTGCGTCGCCAGGCGCGTCGGACCTTGCGCAAGCCTCTGGTGGTTATGTCACCCAAGAGCCTGTTGCGTCACAAGGATGCTGTTTCGAGCCTGGAAGAACTGGCCACCGGCAGCTTCCAGACCGTGATCCCGGAAACCGATACCGATATCAAACCAAAAGAGGTAGATCGGGTCGTTCTGTGTTCTGGCAAGGTCTACTACGATTTGCTGGAAAAACGGCGTAAGGAAGAAGTGCGCAATGTCGCCCTGGTGCGCATCGAGCAACTCTATCCGTTCCCGGAGGAGAAGCTCTATGAGGCAATCTGCGACTACAAGAACCTGAAAGATGTCGTCTGGTGTCAGGAAGAGCCGATGAACCAGGGTGCCTGGTACTCCAGTCAGCACCATATGCGCAAGGTGGCTCATCGTCTGAATCCGGACTTGTTGCTGAATTACGCAGGGCGCGAGGCTTCTGCGTCACCGGCGGCAGGCTACATGGCACTGCACCTTGAGCAGCTCGAAAAATTCCTTAATGAAGCAATTCTGACTGAACAGTGATTGACGGGTAAACGACTAAGGATCCCACATGGCTACAGATATCAAAGCACCGCAATTTCCAGAATCCGTCGCTGACGGCACCATTGCCACCTGGCACAAAAAGCCCGGAGAGTCCGTTTCTCGTGATGAACTGATCGTCGACATTGAAACCGACAAGGTTGTTCTCGAAGTCGTGGCACCGGCGGATGGTGTCATCAAGGAGATCATCAAGGACGAGGGGGACACCGTTGAAAGTCAGGAAGTGATTGGTATCTTCGAAGAAGGTGCCTCAGGCAGCGACAGTGCAGACTCGAAGACCGAGAAAACCGAGTCGAAAGAATCCAGTAGCGCATCCAGCGGTGACAAAAAGGACAGCGCTGATGACAAAAAACAGAGCGACGCTGATCCCAATGCGGCGATGAGCCCCGCAGCCCGCCGACTGGCGGACGAAAACAATTTGACGGCCGGAGACATCACCGGAACCGGCAAAGGCGGTCGCATTACCAAAGAAGACGTAGTCAATGCGGTTGAAAGCGGCGTTAAAGGCGTCAGTGGCAAAGACGAGCCGGCGCAAAGCATGCCTGGCATGATGCCCGCCTCTCAGTCACAAAGTGCGACGGCTTCTGCACCGGCCATTCAGGCGGGCGAGCGCAGTGAAAAACGCGTCCCCATGACTCGCCTGCGCAAGCGTGTTGCGGAACGACTGTTGGATGCCAAGAACAGCACCGCCATGTTGACCACCTTCAATGAAGTCAATATGGCACCTATCATGGAACTGCGTTCACGCTACAAGGATGAGTTCCAGAAAGCCCACAACGGCACGCGCCTTGGTTTCATGTCTTTCTTCGTCAAGGCGGCAACCGAAGCCTTGCGTCGTCACCCTGAAGTGAACGCCTCCATCGATGGCGATGACATCGTCTACCATGGTTACTACGACATTGGCGTTGCTGTTTCCAGCAACCGTGGCCTTGTCGTGCCGGTGTTGCGTGACACCGAGCAAATGAGCCTGGCGACGGTCGAAAGCACCATTCGCGACTATGGTGAAAAAGCCCAGGCCGGTAAACTGGGTATTGAAGACATGCAAGGCGGCACTTTTACCATCTCCAACGGTGGTGTTTTCGGCTCATTGCTGTCGACTCCCATTTTGAACCCGCCACAAACGGCCATCCTGGGAATGCACAAGATCCAGGAGCGCCCCATGGCGGTCAAGGGTGAAGTCAAGATACTGCCGATGATGTATCTGGCGTTGTCTTACGACCACCGTCTGATCGATGGTAAAGAAGCGGTGCAGTTCCTCGTCGCCATCAAAGACATGCTCGAAGACCCAGCTCGCATATTGTTGGAGCTCTGAGACCAGGGAATAGCTGGGGTGTCCATGACAGTGCGGCACCCTGTCACTCATTTTAAAAGGTAAGGTTAATATGGCTGATAAATTTGATGTGGTCGTTATTGGTTCTGGACCGGGTGGATACGTTGCAGCCATCAAGGCTGCACAACTGGGCTTGAAAACAGCCATCATTGAAAAGTGGCTGAACAAAGAAGAAAAGCCGGTATACGGCGGTACCTGCTTGAACGTGGGTTGTATTCCGTCCAAGGCCTTGCTGGAATCTTCTGAAAAGTTTCACGAAGCCGCGCACGATTTTGATACGCACGGCATCAGCGTCAAGGACGTCAAGCCAGACGTCAAAAAAATGATGGCTCGCAAGTCTGACATCGTTGGTAAACTGACCGGTGGTGTTGCCGGCCTGCTGAAAGGCAACGGTGTGACCACCTTTGAAGGCAAGGGCATGTTGAAGGCCAACAAGGTGGTCGAAGTGACCAAGCACGATGGCTCAACGGTGACCCTGGAAGGCGAGAACATCATCATCGCGACCGGTTCCATACCGATCGAGATTCCACCGACGCCGATGACTGAAAACCTGATCGTCGATTCAGAAGGTGCTCTGGAATTTGACGCCATTCCCAAACGTCTGGGTGTGATTGGCGCTGGAGTTATTGGCCTTGAGTTGGGTTCTGTCTGGAAGCGCCTGGGTTCTGATGTGGTCGTTCTGGAGGCCATGGACAAGTTCCTGCCGGCTGCGGATCAAGCCATCGCCAAGGACGCGTTCAAATTCTTCACCAAGAAAGCCGGACTTGATATCCGCTTGGGAGCCCGTGTAACGGGCTCCGAAGTCAAGAAGAAACAGGTAGAAGTTACCTTCGAGACCAGCGAAGGTGAGCAGAAAGAGACCTTTGACAAGTTGATCGTCGCGGTTGGCCGTCGTCCTTACACCGAAGGCTGCCTCGACAAGGGCTGTGGCGTTTCTCTGGATGAGCGCGGTTTCGTGCAGGTTGACGACCAATGCCGCACTACTGTGCCCGGCGTTTACGCCATCGGCGATGTGGTGCGTGGCCCCATGCTGGCTCACAAGGGCTCAGAGGAAGGTATAATGGTCGCCGAGATCATTGCCGGTCATAATGCTCAGATGAACTACGATGCCATTCCGAATGTCATCTATACCCACCCGGAAGTCGCCTGGGTTGGCAAGACGGAAGAAGAGCTCAAAGCTGAAGGCGTCGAATACAAGTCTGGCAGCTTCCCGATGGCCGCTATCGGCCGCGCCATGGCACAGGAAGCAACCGACGGTCAGGTCAAGATCATTGCCGATGCCAAGACCGATCGGGTTTTGGGCATGCATATTTTCGCAGCAGGGGCTTCAGAGATGATTGCCCAGGGTGTGATCGCGTTGGAGTTTGCCTCCAGCGCAGAAGATTTGCAGCTGACCTGCTTCGCGCACCCGACTCTGTCGGAAGCGGTACACGAAGCAGCCCTGGCTGTGGATAATATGGCGATTCACAAGGTGAACCGCAAAAAGCGTTAAGTGACAAAGGAATCGGGAGTTTGCTCCCGATTCCTTTTTTTGCCAATCAGAGTCAGGCGCGGGCAGAACTCACGACAAGAATAAATTTACCCAAACCACTCGAGTTCAGAGAACGGAAAGAATCATGAACCTACACGAGTATCAATCCAAGCAGCTGTTCAGAGAGTACGGCCTGCCGGTATCCGATGGCTACGCCTGTGATACTCCCGAAGAAGCGGTGGCTGCCGCTGAGAAAATCGGGGGTAATATGTGGGTGGTTAAAGCCCAGGTGCACGCGGGCGGTCGAGGCAAGGCGGGCGGCGTCAAGCTGGTCAAGTCCGGTGCCGAGATTCACGACTTTGCTGAAAAATGGCTGGGCAAGAACCTGGTCACTTTCCAGACCGACGAAAACGGTCAGCCAGTCAGCAAGATTCTGGTCGAAACCTGCACTGACATCGCCAACGAGCTTTACCTGAGTGCTGTAGTAGACCGTGGCAGCCGTCGCATTGTCTTCATGGCCTCTACAGAGGGCGGTGTCGATATCGAGACCGTTGCTGAAGAAACGCCCGAAAAAATTCTGCGTGCGGTGGTTGACCCCCTGGTGGGCGCCCAGCCTTTTCAGGCGCGAGATATTGCCTTCCAGTTGGGCCTGAAAGGTGAGCAGATCAAACAGTTCACCAAAATCTTTCTGGGCCTGGCCAAGCTGTTTGAAGACAAGGATCTTGCGCTGATTGAAGTCAACCCACTGGTCATCACTGATGAAGGCAACCTGCATTGTCTGGATGCCAAGATCACCGTAGATGGCAACGCACTTTACCGTCAGAAGCAGATCGCCGACATGCGCGATCCTAGCCAGGAAGACGAGCGTGAGGCTCAGGCTGCGGCTTGGGAACTCAACTACGTCGCACTGGAAGGCAACATTGGTTGCATGGTCAATGGTGCTGGCCTGGCCATGGGTACCATGGACATCATCAAGCTGCACGGTGGCCAACCGGCCAACTTCCTCGATGTGGGTGGCGGTGCGACCAAAGAGCGTGTAGCTGAAGCGTTCAAGATCATCCTGTCCGATACCTCGGTCAAAGCGGTTCTGGTGAATATTTTCGGCGGCATCGTACGTTGTGACATGATCGCGGAAGGCATTATTGGTGCCGTTGAAGAAGTTGGTGTCAAGGTGCCCGTAGTGGTTCGCCTCGAAGGCAACAATGCCGAAAAGGGTTCCCAGAAGTTGGCTGAAAGTGGCCTGAATATTATCGCTGCCGCTTCATTGACTGAAGCAGCCGAGAAAGTGGTAGAAGCGGCCGGAGGTGCAGCATGAGCGTTTTGATCGACAAGAACACCAAGGTTATCTGCCAGGGTTTCACCGGCTCTCAAGGTACTTTTCACAGTGAACAGGCGATTGAGTACGGTACTCAAATGGTCGGTGGTGTATCGCCCGGTAAAGGCGGCACTGAGCATCTGGGCCTGCCTGTGTTCAATACAGCGCGTGAAGCGGTAGAAGCCACGGGTGCAACGGCGTCTGTAATCTATGTGCCAGCGCCTTTCTGCAAAGACGCCATCATTGAAGCCGCCGACAGTGGCGTTGAGCTGATTGTCTGCATCACCGAAGGCATTCCGACCCTGGACATGCTCGTTGCCAAGGAATACGTGGACCGCAAAGGTGTACGCATGATTGGCCCGAACTGCCCTGGTGTGATCACACCTGGAGAGTGCAAGATCGGGATCATGCCTGGCCATATCCACAAGCCCGGTCGCGTAGGCATAGTGTCTCGCTCCGGTACTCTGACCTATGAAGCGGTCAAGCAGACAACGGATCACGGCTTTGGTCAGTCGACCTGTGTCGGCATCGGTGGTGACCCCATTCCGGGTTCCAACTTCATCGACATCCTCAAGTTGTTTGAAGCCGACCCGAAAACCGAAGCCATTGTCATGATCGGTGAAATCGGTGGTACTGCTGAAGAAGAGGCCGCGGCTTTCATCAAGGACAACGTCTCCAAGCCGGTCGTTTCCTATATTGCTGGTGTAACAGCCCCAGCAGGTAAGCGTATGGGCCATGCGGGCGCTATTATCGCCGGCGGTAAAGGCACAGCCGACGAGAAGTTCGCTGCTCTGGAAGACGCTGGAGTTAAAACCGTGCGTTCTCTGGCTCAGATTGGTGATGCGTTGAAAGAAGTCACTGGCTGGTAAGTTATTGCTGGTGAACAGAAAAGGCAGCCTCGGGCTGCCTTTTTTATGGCTGTCTTTTCTTGAATGGCCTGAGATACACTCGCATGAATCATTATTGAAAATAACTCAAGTCCAGAGTCTGATTAGGGGGCAGTGGTCCGCGACGGCTACCGGTGGTGCCTCTGCGGGGTCGGCGTGAATCCGTCCATGGAGCCTGGATCGCAGCATCCATGCTGCGGACTCGTGTGCCCGGCATGGTCCAGAACTTGTTACCTGAAAGGATGTAACCGGAATTAGTGACGACAACCGTAGCGAAACGCAAGGGGGAAGCCGTGAGGTCAGCCTGAAAGAAGCGCGTAGCAAAAGCACGACCGCAGGAATACGAACAGACAGTGAGGCCGGGTGTGGGCGATGAGTGCGC
>JAIUML010000029.1 GCA_022565595.1 Saccharospirillum sp.
GGCTGGCCTCACGGCTTCCCCCTTGCGTTTCGCTACGGTTGTCGTCACTACTTCCGGTTACCTCCTTTCAGGTAACAAGTTCTGGCCCATGCCGGGCACACGAGTGTCGATGTCCTCATCGACATTGTGTGCGTTAGCTCACTTTGAGCCCTCGGCTTGGTCGGCAGGCTGACGCCTGCTACGTCGATGGGGATATCGACGCTCCAATGGACATTCCCCGGAAATTGCTCCTGCATTTTCGGGATTCCGTCCTTCCCTGGACATAAAAAAGCCCGAGCCACTTTTGATGGCTCGGGCGAAATGCAACTTAATGCAAGAGAGTCAAAACGCCGCGTATGGTACTTCCGAGCCTCTGAATGTAAACAGTTATTGGCTCAAAGGTCGCTTTTCTAAAAGCGACTCTTTTGTAAATATAAAAGTACAGGTCGAGCAGTTTCACTCTCCGCTGCGCAGGGTACCTTCCAGGCGACCTTCAAAGAGATCATCTACCGTGGGTGGATCAAAATTCTCGTTAAACCCATCCAGCGTCTCAATGCGAATCTCCCAGATGCCTTGCATGCGACGTTCACGATAGCTACCGAGATTGTCTTCCATGATGGTTGGGCGCAATACGATCATCAGGTTGGTTTTCTGACGCTCGGTGGATCGGCTCTTGAACAGGTGACCCAGGATGGGAATGCGACCCAGAACCGGGACTCGGCTTTCACGTTCGATGATGGTGTCGTCTATCAGGCCACCGAGTACGATGGTCTCGCCATTGCCGATCAGCACTTCGGTTTTCACCTGGCGCTTGTCCGTGATGATGTCCACAGCGCCCAGGACGTTAGAGCTGGAGATGGATTCAACAATCTGATCGACTTCCAGTCGAATGTAGTTGTCCTGCTGAACGTGAGGCACGACGGTCAGGGTGGTGCCGACGTCCTGACGGTCGATGATAAAGGGATTTTCGTCCGAGCCTGTACCACCGCGCTTGAACGGTACCGAACTGCCCACCGTTATAAAGGCTTCGCTGTTGTCGAGCGTCATCACGCTAGGGGTCGACAGCAGGTTGGTGTTGGATTGTGACTCAATGGCCTGAATGATCACACCGAAATTCGGGGTGCTGCCCCAGGGGTCGACAATGCCCATAAAAGCACCACTGGGCAAGGCGCCGACGTTGCCGGTTGCTGCAGCCTGGGCGACGGTTGAAATGGGTGTGCCACCTTCGGAGAAGTTGGTGCTGGCAAAAGGCACGCCGTCTTCAGCGCGGGCCGGATTGGTGGCCCATTGAATGCCGAGAGCGTCCGAGATGTTGCCATTGACTTCGACAATGGCGGCTTCGATCAGCACCTGTTTGCGGCGGATATCAAGCTGCCCGATGATGCTTTCTATTTCGGTCATCATCGATGGCTCGGCTCGGACGACCAGTGCGTTGAGATCTTCATCTGCCAGGATACTGACGGGCACCGTCGGTGCGGCCTGACCACCACTGCCACTGCCACTGCCGGATTGAGCCTGGCCAGTCAAACCGCGCAACAGTTCCGCCATGCGTGCTGCAGAGGCATTGTTCAGAAAAATTACGCGAGATGAGGTGTTTTCGGGTGCGGGGATATCCAGCTCACGGATCAGGTTGCGAATTTGCGCACGTGCTTCTGCTTCGCCCTTCATGATAATGCGATTACTGCGTTCGTCGCCGACCAGGTGGACACCGCGGGTGCCGGCTCGTTGTCCGCTCTGTTCACCAGAGGTAACGGGCGTTGGCGCGATGCGTTGCAGCAGCGTGATGATGTTGCCAACCCATGCGTGCTCCAGTGTCACGACTTCGATCTCTTCACTGCCAGCCTGGTCGAGTAATGCAATGATTTCCCCTACCCGCTCGATGTTGGTCGCCCGATCGCTGATGATCAAGGCGTTGGCCGTATTGACCCCCGCCAGATGACCATAGCGAGCAACCAGGGGCCGCAGAATAGGGACCAATTCCATGGCAGAGGTGTTCTGTATCGCAAAAACTCGGGTAACAATTTCTTCGCCGGTCATGTTGCCTTCGATATCAACCGGTATACCCGCGGCCTTGATGTCTGCCTGACCAATAACCTTGACGGCATGGTCGGTTTCTACAGCGGAAAAGCCGTAGACCTCAATGGTGGCAAGAAAGATTTCATAGATGGCGGCGGCAGTAAGATCCCGGTCCGAGATAACGGTTACCCGGCCTCGAACTCTGGGGTCGACAATAAAACTCTTTCCGGTGACTTTGGCAACCAGATCGATCACTTCCTTGATCTCGGCATCCTGCATATTCAGTTGGTAGGTGGGCTCACCGTTCTGTTGTGCAAAAGCTTGAGCGGAAAATGCCAGGGTGATGGTGACCGCCAGCGCGCCTACCCAACGAATGAAACGCGAATTAAACATGCTTTACCCTTTTCCTGTCCTGTATTTTTGCCATTCCCTATCTTGTTCCTGGTAGGGTTTGGTAAATCGTGAAAGTCCGCGAACCGCGCTGCACGGAGATTTTCAACTCGCCGCCGGATTGCAGTATCTGGTTCAGCAGCATCTGATCCTGAGCTATGTTACCCACCGGGTTGTCGTTCACTGCCGTGACCACATCTCCGGGGCGCAAACCGGCCATTTGTAATTGGCGGGCATTGCGGGTTACCTGGTAACCAGCGCCTGTCGGCTCAAGACCGACCTCCTGGATCAACCCCTGGGGGTCGCTGTTGGCGCGCTCGGCTATATAGGAAACCATCTGTTCAACCTGGGCTTCCACGTTACCGCCGCGTTCAAACTCTTCCTGGGCTCGTTGAACACTCTCTGTAAAATTGCTGGGGCTGGACTGATCGCTACTGGGTTCTGGTGCACGCGGGTCTTCATCACGAGCGAGCAGCAGGCCCGAGGATTCAATACGCGGATAGCGCAATGTTTCCATTTGGCCATTGCGACTGAGTATGACCCGATCACCGTAAACAGCGGCCAGTTCAGCCTGCCCGAAGACATCGTCACCAATGCTGAAGGCTCGGCCAGCGCCGCTGCGCTGCGCAATGATGGCGAAGCCTTCGCCTTCCAAACCCTGAGCCAGAATCGCCTGTAGCGTCAAGTTCAAACGAGTATCAGGTGCTTCTACCGGCCGGGGTTCTTCAACGGCCGCTGTTTGCTCAGTGACAAAGGCACCAAAGAGTTCTGCCTGTGCCAGTTGATCACCGATACGAGCCAGATCGGCCTGGCCGCCGCTGGTTGAGCCACCCGCTGGCGTAATGGTAGGCGCTTGCACTCCTGGCACAGGCTCCAGCCACAACCAGGTAAAATGCGCAGCATAGATCGCACTGCCGATAACGAGCACCGTTACCAGCCATTTCTGGAGCACCAGCCACCAGGGTCTGAGTTGAACCAACCACTCCATTTAAAAAACCTTCTGTGCCAGTTCTACCAGAATCGGGCCACTGCCCGGAATCGAGAGATTCATCTGGTCCGCCAAAACACGGCGCACTTCAACAACACCCGTGCCTTCGCGTTCCAGCCGGGATTCGATAAAGGATTCACCATTCAGCCCGGCTATATTAAGCCGCCAGGCGTTATCGTCGCTGAGAATCACACCGGCCATTTGCGGTACCTCAAAGCGTTGGTTGGACGAGCCAAAGCGCAGGCTCAAGGGCCCTCCGGCCCAACTCAAATGGCCTGTAGCTTCACCGAGATCAAAGCGCCAACTGCTGTCGGCGGCGACATCATCGAAGACAAGGCGCCCTTGAATGTCGGCGTTGAAATTGGCCAGAACCCGGCTGTACTGACCTTCATCCACATGGCCGGAAAAGCCTTCCACTGCCAAACCCAGAGGTTTGAGCAGTACTCGCCCCTTTACGTCGACAAAGGGGGTAGTGACGGATAACTGATAAGGCAGACGCGCCAAAAAGAGTTCCAGCGGTTGCGATCGCCATTCAACCTGATACGCAGGTTGTTGCGGTACCTGTATCTGACCAGAGCCACGCCAGATGTTGCCCTGGAGCTCTACCAATCGCACGCCCTGCGCCTGAAGAACAGGGTCGATGTACTGTTTTACCCAACTTAGAGGCGTTGTCGCCACCAGGGCGACCAGGTACACCAGTACAAAAATTCCAATAAGCTTTATATTTATCTTCATAAACCGCCGTTCTAAACGCATCCCTGACTTGTTTCCGGCTGGACAGTTTATAGAAGGCGCCAAATCTCAACAATCGGTTTACGCCAACCTGACGTTGATTTGTGAGAAGTGGGTGGTTTTTTGGAGCGTCGATGTCCTCATCGACGTAGCAGGCGTTAGCCTGCTCGCCGGGCCGAGGGATTACAGCGTGCTGGCGCACGCCATGTCGATGGGGACATCGACACTCCATTCCCTGAAAATTGCTCCTGCATTTTCAGGATACCGTCCATCCCTGGACATAAAAAAGCCCCGGCATGCCGGGGCTCTATTTTGCTTTGGGTTACCGAGGTAACCGGGTCAGCGGGGGCTGATCACATCATGCCGCCCATGCCGCCCATTCCACCCATGCCGCCCATGTCCGGCATACCGCCACCAGAAGACTTGTCTTCAGGCTTGTCGGCGATCATGGCTTCGGTGGTGATCATCAAGCCAGCAATGGAGGCTGCTGCCTGCAGTGCAGAGCGAGTCACCTTGGCCGGGTCGATAATGCCCAGTTCCATCATGTCACCGTACTCACCGGTGGCCGCGTTGAAACCGTAGTTGCCGGAACCTTTCTTGACTTCGTTCAGCACTACAGAGGGCTCGCCACCAGCATTACGGACGATCTGACGCAACGGAGCTTCCATGGCACGCAGGGCCAGGGTGATACCAGCGTTCTGGTCTTCGTTGTCGCCTCTCAGGTCACCCAGGCTGCTCAGGGCACGGACCAGGGCAACACCGCCACCAGCTACGACGCCTTCTTCAACCGCAGCGCGAGTAGCGTGCAGAGCGTCGTCAACGCGGGCTTTCTTCTCTTTCATTTCGGTTTCGGTGCCAGCACCAACCTTGATCACAGCAACACCGCCAGCCAGTTTGGCTACGCGCTCTTGCAGTTTCTCTTTGTCGTAGTCTGAGGAAGACTGCTCGATCTCGGCACGAATCTGCTCAACGCGAGAGTCGATATCTGCGGCTTCGCCAGCACCATCGACCACGGTGGTGTTTTCCTTGGTCATGGTGACTTTCTTGGCGCTGCCCAGGTGTTCCAGAGTAGCGGTATCCAGGCTCAGGCCGACTTCTTCAGAGATGACGGTACCACCAGTGAGGATGGCCAGGTCCTGCAACATGGCTTTACGACGATCGCCGAAACCAGGCGCTTTCGCAGCAGCAACCTTGACGGTGCCACGCATGTTGTTCACGACCAGGGTAGCCAGAGCTTCGCCTTCGATGTCTTCAGCAATGATCATCAACGGGCGGCCAGCTTTGGATACTGACTCCAGTACCGGGATCAGATCACGGATGTTGGAGATTTTTTTGTCGACCAGCAGGATGTAGGGGCTTTCCAGCTCCGCAGTCATGGTTTCCTGGTTGGTGATGAAGTAAGGCGACAGGTAGCCACGGTCGAACTGCATGCCTTCAACAACTTCCAGTTCGTCGGTGAAACCACTGCCTTCTTCTACAGTGATGACGCCTTCGTTACCAACTCGCTCCATGGCATCAGCAATGAGGTTGCCGATGGTAACGTCGGTGTTGGCAGAGATGGTGCCGACCTGAGCGATGGCTTTTTTGTCTGTGCATGGAATAGACAGCTTGGCAATTTCTTCAACCATGGCACGAGAGGCCTGGTCGATACCACGCTTGAGGTCCATCGGGTTCATGCCCGCTGCAACAGACTTGAGGCCTTCGTTGACCAGGGCCTGAGCCAGTACGGTGGCGGTGGTGGTGCCGTCACCGGCTTCGTCGTTGGCCTTGGAAGCAACTTCCTTGACCATCTGAGCGCCCATGTTTTCGAACTTGTCTTCGAGCTCAATCTCTTTGGCGACAGAAACACCGTCTTTGGTGATGCTGGGTGAGCCGAAGGATTTTTCGAGAACGACGTTACGGCCTTTAGGACCGAGGGTAACCTTTACGGCGTCTGCCAGCAGGTTAACGCCCTTCTGCATTTTACTGCGAGCGGAATCGCCAAATTTAACTTCTTTAGCTGCCATGGTAATTATACCTTCCTAGAAATTCGTTGAACGACGAGCGGCTGTTTAAGCAATAACGCCGAAGATGTCACTTTCAGTCATGATCAACAGTTCTTCGCCGTCGATCTTGACGGTGCTGCCTGCATACTGGCCAAAAACCACAGTATCGCCGACCTTCACATCCAACGGACGAACCTCTCCGTTTTCGAGGATCCGGCCGTTGCCGACTGCCAGTACTTCACCCTGTGAGGGTTTTTCCTTGGCTGAACCGGGCAGTAAAATGCCACCGGCGGTGGTTTCTTCCTGATCCTTGCGGCGTACGACTACGCGATCATGCAAAGGACGAATTTTCATGGATCCAATCTCCTAGAATAACAAATTGGGAGTTTTTGTTAGTCCGGGTGGCCGCTGGGCTACCCGGGAATTTCGATGCCCACCGTTAATGGGGCCGAGGTTTTTTCATTTCAACACCCCCTGGTTGAAAAAATCACTGGTTTTTTTGTTTTTTGGCTGTGGGGACGTGGTCGCTACCGGGTAAGGCCTATCAATCGACTAGACCCATAGGTCCTTGACCGAAGTATCTGGTGAATAATGAGTAGCAATCTGGGCTTGCAGGAGTTCGGCTGTGGCGAGGGCGTCTGTGGCCGCCTGGTGGGCGTTGTAGTAGGGGAGGTTGTAGCGTTGCCGGCTGTCGGCGAGGCGAATTGAGGTTGGTTTTTTGCCGAGCAATCGGCTCAGGAAGCCATTTTTGCCGGTGCGGTGAAGGCGTGCTTCGAGTTCCATGGTGTCGATGACCGGGAAGGTGATGCCCTGGCCTAGCCTGGCCTTGATGGCGACATCCAGGAAGGGCCGCTCTATGCCTCGAAAGTGGACGACGCAGAGTCGGCCGGCCATCAGGCCGAGCAGTTCTTCGAGGTGGGTGCTGAGGTCTGGTGCCTGTTGCAGGTCGGAATGGGTGATCTGGTGGATGGTAACGGACTTGTTTTCGAGCGGCATGCGCGGTTTGACCAGCCATTGGCGAGCGTGGCGGACGGGTATTCGGTCGAGGGTGAAGGGTACAAGGCCGATACTGACGATGGAATGGCTTTTGGCACTCAGACCAGTGGTTTCGAAATCCATTGCGAGCAGGGAGATGTTCTTGATGGGGGTTTCCGGGTCCGGCACGCCCGCCTGATAAAAGCGTTTGAGCAAAGATTGCTGGCTGCGTTGGGCCATTTCAGCATAACAGGCTGGCCAGTGTGGTGCTGTGGGTTGGGCACTTTGCCTTGGCAGCAAGTGAATCATTGGGCACGCCCTACCTGGTAGCGGATGCGCAGGTACTTCTGAGCATTGCTGAGAACCTGAAAGGCTTCCTTGAGGTTGCGTCGCTCGAATTGGGAGAGGGCTTCGGGTTCGACGCTGTTGTCCGGGTCTATATTGTTCTCCAGGTCCCACGCCTGATGCCGGGCACGGACGAGGGAGATGAATTCTAGCGCATCGCGCAGGTCGTCGCCGTTGGAGTGCCCCAATACCTTGTGTTCAGCAATGTCGATAAGGCGGTCGAAGGAGTTCTGGGCAGTGGAGCCACAGGCGAGGGCATGAACGCGTATCACGTCGGTCAGTGGTGCTGTGCCTCGGCGCTTGAGGTTAATGGTGTTGTTCTGCTTGCCGTCGTTTTCCATCACAAAGGTGCGGAAGAAACCCAGCGGGGGCGTTCTGTTCAGGGCATTGCGCGCCAGGCAGGCGAGGAACAGATTGCTCTTGCTCGCCTTCTGTGCCAACAACTTCTGCAAGGTGGTGGCGAATTCGGTTTCACCGTAAATGCCGTCAAGGTCGAAAAAAATGGAGCTGTTGAGCAGGGCCTGGGCGTTGGGTTTGTCGATCCAGTCGGTGAAGTAGCTCTTCCAGACCTTCAGCGGCTGGCGCCAGGTCGGGTTGGTGGCCATGATACCGCCGGTGCAGTAGGTGTAACCGCATTCTGCGAGGCCATCGCTGACGAAGGCAGCCAGTTGCTTGAAATAGTCGTCGTGTTCGGCCGGGTCGAAACGGTCGTCGATGACCATGGCGTTGTCCTGGTCGGTCAAGACGTACTGATCGTCTCGAGCCATGGAGCCCAGCGCCAGGAAGCAGTAAGGCACAGGGGGCGGGCCCAGTTTCGCCTCGCCCAATTCCAGCAGGCGCTGGCTGATGCTGCGGCCGATGCTGGCGATGGCGCTGCCAATCATTCTTGAATTGGCGTCTTCGTTGACCAGGCGCACGAAGGTGGCGCGAATGCCGGGTTTCAAGCGCGCCAATTCTCGACCGGACTGCTTGTGAAAGATCTCGCTGACCAGGATCAGACTGCTTTGGGATTCGTGCCGCAGGATGTCAGAAAGCGCGATGATGCCAATCAGCTTGCCTCTGCGCATTACCGGCAGGTGGTGGACGTTGTGGCGCAGCATCAACATCATGGCTTCGAAGATAAAATCGCTGGCTTCGATGCAAATGACGTCCCTGCTCATGATATCGGTAATGGGGG
Source organism: Saccharospirillum sp. (assembly GCA_022565595.1). Lineage (GTDB taxonomy): Bacteria > Pseudomonadota > Gammaproteobacteria > Pseudomonadales > Natronospirillaceae > Saccharospirillum. Next base: position 8,588 of record JAIUML010000029.1, read on the forward strand.
TTTCCAGAGGTGCTCCAGCGGCCAGGGCTCGGGTCCGCAAGTCCCGGTCGGTCAGAATGCCGATCAGCTCTGGCGTACCAGCGGCCTCGCCTTCGATAATGGCCAACGAAGAAACGCCCTCTTCGCTCATGATTTTGGCGGCATGTTGCACGCTGACGGTTGCCGACACCGTTACTGGCGGCCTGCTTACCAGCTTGATGACCATGGCCGTCATCAGGTTTTTCTTCTCGGTTCGGTTGGTCAGAGCGCTTTGCAGCGGGTTGCGATCCTCAATTTCGACAAAGTCGGCGAACTCTTCATCGGTTTCGAAGAGCCATTGAAAATCTTCATTCGAAATACTGTAAAGCAGCGTGTCCTCAAGCGCCCTGGCCGGGAAACGGACGGTCCGGTTCATCAGCAAGGCCAGCTGACCAAAGATCTCTCCCTCGGCCAGCCGATTGTAGAAATCGCCATTGCGTCGGCTGATCTCAACAGCCCCGCTGCGAATGTAATACATCTCTTCGACGCTTTGCCCGAAGGTCAGAATGGTACTGCCTGCCTTGTAATACAGCACTTCCACTCTGTTGGCGATCTGCGTCAGATGCTCCTCCGGCAGGCTGTCGAAAGGCGCAAACTGCCGCATATGTTCTCGGATCTCTCGCTGCTCGACTTCCATCGATGGTCTAGCCTCATGAGTGGTTGTGTCCAATCCCGTTCAGGATCATTCAAGTTGGTTGCTATGCACCAGAGCCAACCTTTATACTCAGTGTACTGTGGCAAGGTGATAACGATAAATCAAACAGCCACTGCAAGGAAAACTCAGGGATCTCTCACAGGAAATAAAGGAAGATGACACTGGCTACACACATGTCTACCGATACCTCCATTCTCATTGTCGACGATGCCAAGTTCAGCAGCGCTATCATTCAACGCTTGTTGCAAAAGGCCGGCTTTCGAGACGTGCGCGTTGCCGACAACGCCATAGACGCTCTGAACTCCCTTAAAAAGCGCCCCGTTCACCTGCTGCTGGCGGATTGGCTGATGCCTGGCATGGACGGTCTGGAATTAACGCGACTGGTACGAGAGCTCGACCGGCGCCAGGGCACCTTCACCTACGTCATGCTGCTGACCGCCAAGGAGAATGACGAAGCCATGCAAGAGGCCTTTGCCAAGGGTGTGGACGACTTCGTCGGCAAAACGAACCTCAAGACCCAACTGCTGGCCCGCGTTCACGCTGGCCAGCGCCTGTCTCAATTGCACAACCGGCTGTTGACTCGGGAACGTCAATTGAAAGAGCAGTTCCGAACCATCACCCGCATGAACCGGCTGGACACCACCACGGGCCTGGGTAACAGCCAATACATAGAAGCACGGCTAACCAGGGCTCTGCAGCAAATGCGCAGTCGCAGTGGCTTTATCGGCTTGATCCTGGTGCGCCTCGATAATCTGGGGAAACTGGAGCAACAGCATGGCCAGGGGCTGAAAAATGAACTGATTCGTCAGGCCTGCGCCCGCCTGCAGGAGCACTGCCGGCCACTGGACGAGACAGCACGATTGGGCGACCACATTCTGGGGGTCCTGATTCAAGGCTCTGGCCATAATGTCACTTCGCACTCTCTGTTGCGCCGACTGGATGAAGCCCTTTTCACCAAGGCCTACTCCACCAGCGCCGGCTACTTGTCGCTGGACGGTTGCCTGCAACTTGAGTTGGCCGATGTGGCGCAAAGCATCCCTGCTTCTGCCAGCTCCATGCTTGAAGAAGCCATGAGCAGACTGGACGCCCTGCCCCAGGAACAGCGATACGGCCAATTTTTCTGGCACAATACGCCTTCGAAGGATGATACCCCGGAAGAATAGCCTGACTGGCTTTCCTGGTGTCTTGTCCCTTATCATCAGCGAAACCCGGCTTGGACTGTGCAGTGAAAACCGCCCTGATCATCGGCCCAGGTGCCATAGGCACACTGCTCGCCTGGCACCTGCAGAACAGCTTTAGCCTGGTTGTGCCGCAGCATCGTTCCGATCAATTCTTGCCTATCCGGTTGCTGGACCAGGAGCAGGAATACCCACTGAATTGGCATTTGTCCAAACCAGATGACATCAACCCGGACATCGACCTGGTTCTGGTTACCACTAAATCATCCATGGTTCGGACCGCAACCTCACCCTTTCTGCACCGCTTCCAGGGGGCCACCTGGCTGATCTGTTGCAATGGCATGGGCCCGCAACAATGGCTCAGTGAGCAACAGCCGGGCCGAGTCTTGTGGGCCAGCACGACCGAAGGCGCCTTGCAGACCAGCAGCCAGGAGGTTTTGCACACCGGCCGGGGTGAAACCTTGATCGGCTGTGCACAAGCGGAACTTGCCAACAGTGATTGCCTGCAAATGGCGCATTGGCTGACCGAACAGAGTGGGCCCTTGACCCTTCGCTGGGCGGATGACATTAACACCCAGCTGTGGCGCAAACTGGCCATCAACGCGGCCATCAACCCCTTGACTGCTCATGCAGGTATTTGTAATGGCGACCTGCTGGCCCCGCACTGGCAAGCAGAACTGTCGGCCATTTGCGCCGAGGTATCAGCAGTCGCTGCGGCGCAAGGCGTTCAATTGCCTGTGAACTTGCTTGCCCAGGTGCGTGAAGTGGCAGAGCGCACGGCCCACAATCGCTCTTCCATGCTGCAGGATATGGACAAGGGTCGACCAACAGAAATAGAGGCAATCAACGGCTTTCTATTGGATCGCGGCCATGAACAGGGCATTGCCACACCCAGGTTGCGAAACTGGTATGATGCGATCAAAAAGAGGGAGCCCTGAACCGATGAATAAAAGGCTTCAACCTACCCTGGTCAGCCGCATTCTCTGGTGGTTGCTGGGCACTACAGCGGTCAGCACCCTGTGCATTGGGCTTGTGGTTATCTCCGGCCAACATTTGCCCGCCATGGTAACGGTCGCCATTATCGCCACCATTTCCATTACCAGCGCCGGGGTGCTGTTACACATTCTGCGCAAGCACTTTCTTAAGCCGCTGAATCAACTGATGCAGGTCTCCAAGGATGTCAGCATCACCGAGAGTATTCGTTTGCGGGCACCCAAGCTGAATCAGGATGAGCTTGGCCAGGTCGTGGATGCCTTCAATTCGATGCTTGATCGCATGGAAAGCCGTGAAGCTGAACTCAAATCCGAACGGGATCGAGCCACCGATGCACGGCAGCGCTCCGATGGCCTCGCCAGTGAAGCCCAGCGTGCACTGCATAGCCTCGAATTCGAAGTCGCCGTTCGACAACGGATTGAACGCAAGCTGACCGATGTCCAGACTTACATGAACGCCATCATCAACTCGATGCCGTCGGCCTTGATAGCCGTGGACGACCAGTTGATGGTGACGCAATGGAATACCGGCGCAACCCAGTTCAGTGGCACCCGTGACGACAAGGCCATGGGCCGAGACCTGGCTGACGCCTTTCCGTTCCTGGCCGACCATGAGGACTTGATACAGCAGGCATTGGCCGAGCAGATATTAACCAGCCGTCACAATCTGCCCTTTACCCTGGACGACAAGCCCGGCCGCATTGATCTGATCGTCTACCCATTGCACTTGACCGGCACCAAGGGTGCGGTTATTCGCATCGATGATGTGACCGAACAGTTCAAGCTGGAAGAGGTCATGGTGCAAACTGAAAAGATGATGTCTGTCGGTGGTATGGCCGCCGGTATGGCGCACGAGATCAATAACCCCCTGGGGGCCATTGTTCAGAATGCGCAAAATATCCAGCGTCGGCTCGACCCTCACCTGAAACGCAATGCACAGGAAGCAGAAAAGCTCGGCCTGGATTTGAATACCATGCAGCGCTACCTGCTGACCAGAGAGGTCTATCGCTTCCTCGACAACATCACTGAATCCGGTTTGAGGGCGTCCCGCATCGTACGCAACATGCTGCAATTCAGCCGGGACAGCGGCACCCAACTGACCTACCATGCCGTAGGCCCTGTACTGGAACAGGCGATCAACATAGCGCTCAACGACTACAATTTGCGTGCCGGCTACGCTCATCACCATCTGTATGTCGATCAGGATTTTCGTTCACCAGAAACCCGCGTACCCTGTGTGTTAACGGAACTCGAACAGGTACTGCTGAACTTGATGAAAAACGCCGCTCAGGCGATCAAGGAACGCTTCGACACTCTCAATGACATCGACGAGGGTGTCATTCAAATCCGCCAGTATGTCGATGTGGATCACTGCGTTATAGAAGTCAGTGACAACGGAGTCGGCATGAACGAGGCTACGCGCAAACAGATTTTTGAACCTTTTTTTACCACCAAAGAGATTGGTGTTGGTACCGGCCTTGGTTTGTCCGTCAGTTTCTTTATCATCACGGCGCATCACCATGGACGCATGACGGTCGAATCCGAGATCGGTGGCGGCAGTCGTTTCATTATTCAGCTGCCACTGACATCACCCGGCGAATACAAACCCCCCGCATAATAGAGGCAACCCCATGGGCAACCGACTATCGAAAATTTATACCCGCACCGGAGACACCGGCGAAACAGGCCTTGGCATGCAGGAACGCATTGGCAAAGACAGTGCTCGCATTGCAGCCATCGGCGACATCGATGAGCTGAACAGCAGTCTCGGTTGGTTGATGGTAGCGTTGGGTACGGAGCACGAAGAGTACACCATGCTCAGCCAGATCCAGCACGACCTCTTCGACCTCGGCGGCGAACTGGCGATGCCCGGCTATGAACTGCTCGATGAGCAACTGATTCAGGACATCGAACAACACATCGATCGCATCAACGACCCACTGCCGCCCCTGAAGAACTTCATTCTACCCGGAGGCAACGAAGCCGCTGCCCGCTGCCACCTGGTGCGCAGCATCTGCCGGCGCGCCGAGCGCAGCCTGGTGGCATTCAACCGCGAGGAGGCCACCGGCCATTCTCTGGCTCAGCAATACCTGAACCGCCTCTCGGACCTGATGTTCGTGTTCGCCAGACAACTGGCCAGAGCCGAGGGTTGCAGTGAGGTTTTGTGGCAAAGTCGACACAAACGTGAATAGACGCCAATAAAAGGCTAAACCCGACGCCTTACAGGCCGATATCAAGAGTAACTTCATTTAAACAACGAGTTCAGACTCTCATGGCGGCTATAATCCTGGGCAAGACCCTGCTGACCGACGAAGAATTGATCGAGCACGCCTTCAGCGTAGACAACGAAGCCGATCTCAACCTGACGGAACTGCGGCATCATGCCGTGGAAGCGGCCATGTACACTTCGATGTTGCTGATTCGGATGATGAAAGCAGAGCGCATCTACGTGGAGTGTCGCCCCACGATCACACCAGATAAACCCCTTTAGGCGGTGACTGACCCGTCTCAGTAGCCCAACTTTGATTCCCCATGCTACATTATAGGCAATCCAGACACCCGGACTTCGTTCGGGTGTCTTCACATTGACTCCTGTAATGAACAAAGGGTTTTGACATGAGCACGATTCCGGCAGATCTGAAGTACTCTGCATCTCACGAGTGGGTTCGGGAAGAAAACGACGACGTCGTTACCATCGGCATTACCGACTACGCTCAGGAACAACTGGGTGACGTCGTTTTCGTCGAGCTTCCCGAGGAGGGAGCTGCGGTGGTAGCGGGCGATTCTGTCGCCGTGGTTGAGTCCGTCAAGGCGGCATCCGACATCTACACCCCCTTGACCGGCACCGTTGTCGCCGTTAACGACTCTCTGGAAGATGCCCCGGAGCAGGTTAACGAAGACGCCTATGAGAATGGCTGGTTGTTCAAGATCAAATTGGCCGATGCCGGTGAGCTGAAAGACTTGATGGACGCCGAGTCCTACCAGGATCAGTGCGCAGAAGACTGAGCTGATTGCCAGCACCCCAGTGTCACACGGCAGGGCCAATCTGGCCCTGCCCGCCTACCCTGTTCCAACCGAGACGCCCGCCATGACCGAAGCAACCCCTCTGGAGATTCTCGAAGCCAAGGACGATTTCCTGCGTCGCCACATTGGGCCATCACCGGCCGACGAAGCCCAGATGCTGTCGCAACTTGGGCTGAACTCTCTGGAAGCCCTGGTCGACCAGATCCTGCCCGAAAGCATCCGTTACGATCAGGATTTGAGAGTCGAGCGCGCAACCAGTGAAACAGAGGCTTTGAGTTACCTCCAGGCCGTTGCCCGACAAAACAAGGTCTATCGCACCTACATTGGCCTGGGGTATCACGACACCCTGGTGCCCAATGTGCTGCTGCGCAATGTACTGGAGAACCCGGGTTGGTACACCGCCTACACCCCCTACCAACCGGAAATTGCCCAGGGTCGGCTGGAAGCCTTGATCAATTACCAGCAGGTGGTTTCTGACCTGACTGGCTTGCCTCTGGCCAATGCGTCCCTGCTGGACGAAGCTACAGCTGCGGCTGAAGCCATGGCAATGGCGCGGCGCTGCACCCCCAAAAACAACGCCAATACCTTCTTTGTGGACGACAACATCCTGCCACAGACACTGGACGTGGTGCGCACTCGGGCCCAGTACATGGGTTTTGAAGTCATCACCGGTACACTGGAAGAAGCGGCCAATCAGCCAGTTTTTGCCGCCCTGCTGCAGTACCCGGGCAGCAATGGTGAGGTGCGTGACCCCGAGCCAGTCATAGAAGCCCTTCATAGGCAGGATGCCCTGGCCATAGTCGCCACGGATCTGATGGCCCTGTTGTTGCTCAAATCGCCTGGTGATATGGGCGCTGACATTGTGCTCGGTAACAGCCAGCGCTTCGGTGTACCACTCGGCTACGGCGGCCCGCATGCCGCTTTTTTTGCCACACGCGAAGAATTCAAACGCAGTATCCCGGGCCGCTTGATCGGCGTATCAAAAGACACCAATGGCAAAACCGCCTTGCGCATGGCACTGCAAACCCGGGAGCAACATATACGCCGGGAAAAAGCCAACTCGAACATCTGTACTGCCCAGGTATTGCTGGCCAACCTCGCGGGGCTTTATGCGGTTTATCATGGCCCGGAAGGCTTGCTTACCATCGCACAACGCATTCATCGTTTGACCGGCATTCTGGCCGAAGGCCTGGAAGCCAAGGGCATTCACATCGTCAACAGCCATTTCTTCGATACGCTGACCATAGACCCCCAGGGCAACAGGGACCTGATTCTGCAACGCGCCGAAGAAAAACAGGTGAACCTGCGGCTGGACGACCGGGGCACCCTGGGCATCAGCTTGAATGAGACCACAACGCGTGAAGACGTCGAGGACCTGTTCGATATCCTGATGGGCGAACACGACTTTATCGTCGCCGAGATAGATGACCAGATCACCAATCAGGGCACGACCTTTCTGCCCGAAAACCTCGAGCGCCAAAGCCCCTATCTGACGCACCCGGTGTTTCACAAACATCACAGCGAATCGGCCATGTTGCGCTACCTGAAGCAACTGGAAAACCGGGACCTGTCACTGGCGCACAGTATGATTTCGCTGGGCTCGTGCACCATGAAATTGAACGCCACCGCTGAAATGATTCCGATCTCCTGGCCGGAATTCAACCGCATGCACCCCTTCGCACCCCGACCTCAATCCAGTGGTTACCGCATTCTGCTGGAAGAGCTGAATGCCATGCTGTGCGCCATTACCGGCTTCGATGCCATCAGCATGCAACCCAACTCCGGTGCCCAGGGAGAATACGCTGGCCTGTTGGCGATCCGTCGCTACCAGCAAAGCCAGGGCGAAGTGCAGCGCACTGTTTGCCTGATCCCGCAGTCGGCTCACGGCACCAACCCCGCTTCAGCACAGATGATGGGCCTGAAGGTGGTGGTGGTAAAAACCGACGAGGCTGGAAACATTGATCTGGACGATTTGCGCGCCAAAGCGGCTCAGGCTGGCGACCAGCTCAGTTGCCTGATGGTCACCTACCCTTCAACTCACGGGGTTTACGAAGAAGGCATCAAGGAGATCTGTCGGATCATTCACGACCAGGGCGGTCAGGTGTATATGGACGGCGCCAACCTCAATGCTCAGGTCGGACTCACCCGCCCAGCTGATATGGGCGCTGATGTGGCCCACCTGAACCTGCACAAGACCTTCGCCATTCCACACGGGGGTGGCGGCCCGGGCATGGGACCCATCGGCGTAAAAACGCACCTGATAGACTTTCTGCCAGGCCACGGCAAGAACATGAACGAGCCGGATGGCGCAAAAGACGGAGCGGTTTCTGCCGCCCCTTTTGGCAGCGCCTCCATTCTGCCCATTTCCTGGATGTACATTCGCCTGCTCGGTGCCCAGGGCCTGCACCGCGCCACCTGCATCGCCCTGTTGAACGCCAACTATGTGGCCGAGCGGCTGAAGGATCATTACCCCATTCTATACACTGGCCGCAATGGACGAGTGGCTCATGAGTGCATTCTCGACCTTCGGCCCTTGAAGGCCAAAACCGGCATTACCGAAGTCGACATTGCCAAGCGCCTGATGGACTATGGCTTTCATGCGCCAACCATGAGCTTTCCGGTGCCGGGCACCTTTATGGTGGAGCCCACCGAGAGTGAGCACCTGGAAGAGCTGGACCGTTTTATCGATGCCATGATCGAAATCCGAAAGGAGATCGACCGCGTTGACCAGGGTGAATGGCCACTGGACAACAACCCGTTAACACGGGCACCCCACACCCAGAGCGATCTGGTCAGCGACTGGCAGCGCCCCTACAGCCGCAAGCGAGCCGTCTTTCCCCTGCCCTGGGTTGCTCAGGCAAAATTCTGGCCCAGTGTGAACCGGATCGACGATGTCTGGGGTGACCGCAATCTGTTTTGCAGTTGCCCTGCCATAGACGAATATACGGAGACGCAATGATGGAAATCATTCTGACGGTCATGGCTTCCGATCGGCCTGGCATAGTGGAACAGTTGGCGGCAGTCATCGAGGCAGAAGGCGCCAGTTGGCAGGAAAGCCGCATGGCAACAATGGCCGGCCGCTTTACCGGCATCGTGCGAGTCGAGCTGGAACAAGGCAACTACCCCTCTCTGCAAAAAGCCTTGCAGGCGCTACGAGACAAGGGCTTGAGCGTTCAGATCGAGCTCGGTGAAAGCGAAGCCGAAATTTCACAACGCTGCACCATAGCGGTGGTCGGTAATGATCGGCCGGGCATTGTTCGGGAAGTCAGCCGAGCGCTGGCGGCAATGAACATCAATGTCATCGAACTGACAACAGAAATAGAACCCGCTTCCATGAGTGGCGGCATCCTGTTTCGGGCAGAAATCGAGCTGGGCCTGACGAAAGACCAGGCACTTGAGGCCGTGATCAATGGCCTGGAAGGTTTGTCACCGGACTTGATGGTGGATCAAACGGCCTGACCCTCGACTATGGTCCGCAACAGCTACCGGGTAGGCCTCTGAGGGGTACCAGAGGTAGCCAGCGCGAACCATAGCCACAACTTACAGCCTTGGGGGTCCCTATACCCTAGACAGATTTCGGTTCAGAAGCCAACCCTTTAAACAGTGCTACACAGCCTACCAGTAGCACTATGGTGAAGGGTGCGCCTGTGGATACTGCCATGGCCTGGAGTGCGACCAGTCCGCCGCCGAGGATCAGGGCGATGGCGATGAGGCCTTCGAAGGTCGCCCAGAACACACGCTGTGGTGTGGGCGAAGCAACCTTGCCGCCAGCGGTAATGGTGTCGATGACCAGTGAGCCGGAATCCGAAGAGGTCACGAAGAAAACGATGACCAGGATGATGGCGATGAAAGACGTTATTTCCGACAAGGGCAATACGGCAAGCATTTCAAACAAACGCAAATCGAGGCCCGCATCAACAACACCGGTATAGCCGTCATTGATGAACTGGGAAATGGCAGTGCCACCGAAGGCTGTCATCCACAGGATGCAGGCTGCTGACGGAATCAGCAACACACTGATCATGAATTCGCGAACGGTGCGGCCACGCGATACTCGTGCGATGAACATGCCAACGAAAGGTGACCAGGAGATCCACCATGCCCAGTAGAAGGCGGTCCAACCCTGGCTGAAGTTCGCGTCTTCACGACCAAAGGGCATGGCCAGGGCGGGTAGATTTTGTACATAAGCACCGAGATTGCCGAAGAATCCAGTCAGGATGATGATGGTCGGACCGGTCAGAATGACAAAGATCAGCAGCAGTAACGCCAGACCCATGTTGATCTCGGACAAGCGTTTGACCCCTTTGTCCAGCCCCGCAACAACTGACACCAATGCCAGGGCCGTGATGCCGATGACCAGTAAAACCTGAGTGGTAGCGCCGAGAGGAACGCCAAAGAGGGCGTTCAACCCCGCCGTAGCCTGGGCAGCACCGAGCCCCAGAGAAGTCGCCAGGCCAAAGAGTGTGGAGAAGACGGCAAGAATATCAATGATATGCCCTGGCCAGCCCCAGACGCGTTCGCCTAACAGGGGGTAAAATACAGAACGGACGGTTAACGGCAGGCCCTTGTTGAATGAGAAGATGGCCAGTGCCAATGCCAATACGGCGTAGATGGCCCAGGGATGTAAGCCCCAATGATAAATCGTTGCGGCCATGCCCAGCCGACGGGCGGCTTCGGCGTCTCCTTCTGCGCCACCAAGGGGGGCCCAGTCCGTTCGGACGCCGTCTTCTACGGTAGTGCCACCCAGCGCTGTCTGGAAATGATCCATGGGTTCGGATACGCCATAGAACATCAAACCTATGCCCATGCCCGCGGCAAACAGCATGGCAAACCAGCCCGGGTAGGAGTAATCCGGCTTGGCTTCCGTACCACCGATGCGCACTTTACCCAAAGGCGAGACAATCAAAAAGAGGCAAACCAGGACAAAAATATTCCCCGAGATTAAAAAGAACCAGTCGAGATTACTGGTTAACCAACCCCTCATGGTACCGAACATCGGTCCTACGCTGTTTTGAAACGCCAGTGTCAAAAACACAAAGGCGATTACGGTCAACCCCGAGATCATGAATACCCGGTTGTGGATATCGAGCCCGAAGGGGCCGATGTTCATCTTGATGTTGTCTTGCCCGACCTGATAATCGGTATCGATCGGATTGACCTCACCATCTGGCGGAGTCATGTTTTCATTGGCGCTCATTCCGTATCCCCTGTTTAATGTTTAGTTATCAAACGAAACATTCCGTCCTGTTTCGATTGCACTTCAGGATAATCGCTCACTTTTTGGGCGAATCCATGAGATTATTATTTTGTTGTCTAAACACTAATTCATTGACACTAGACTGACAACCCGAGGGACGCTTTCTGTTTTGTCAATCAGGTCAGGGACTCATCACCTACCGCGTTGCTCATTGGCGCGGCCATGCTGTCTCCAAACTGCAACTGGGCCAATCGACGATACAGCGGTGACTGCTCAATCAAAACCTCATGTCGCCCTTCAGCGATGACTCGGCCCTGCTCCATCACCAGTATCCGATCTGCGCTCTGCACAGTAGCGAGTCGATGCGCGATGATCAGAGTCGTTCTGTTCTGCATCAGTTGTTCCAGTGCTTTTTGCACCTGGTGTTCACTTTCGGCATCCAGCGCACTGGTGGCTTCGTCCAACAACAGGATGGCCGGGTTGTTCAAGATCGCACGAGCGATCACCAACCGTTGTTTCTGTCCGCCGCTGAGCCTGACCCCGCTCTCACCCAGGTCACTGTCGAACCCCTGCGGCAAGGCTTGAATGAATTCGTAAGCGTTCGCAGCTTTCGCCGCGGCAATGACCTCTTCGTCGCTGGCATCCGGTCGCCCATAGCGAATGTTGTGCCAGACATTCTGGCTGAACAACACCGGTTGCTGCGGTACCAGTGCCATCTGCCGACGCACATCGGCCAGCGTCAGTTCTTTTATATCTGTGCCCAGCAATCGAATGGAGCCCTGCTGCGGGTCATAAAAGCGCAGCAGCAGCTCGAACAGCGTTGACTTGCCTGCGCCACTCGGCCCAACCAGGGCGACTGTCTCACCGCGCTTGATGGTAGCTGTGAGGCCGCGCAGCGCCGGCTCATCGGGCCGACTCGGGTAGCAAAATACCACCTCGTCCAATTGCAGATGCTCGGTTGTCTGGGTGTCCGCCGTTTTCGCTGTTGCCGGAGAAATAATCAGCGAGGGTTCGGCCAGAATCTCCAACAACCTTTCCGTCGCGCCAGCGGCACGTTGTATTTCACCGTAAACTTCTGAAACACCGGCGATACCAAAGGCGACCATGACGGCATAGAACACAAAGGCCGCCAATTCCCCACCCGTCATCTGACCGGTCATCACATCATAGCCACCGACCCAGATCATGACGGCGATGGCACTGAATGCCAGCAGTATGACCACCGACATTAATATTGAACGCTGCCAGATGCGCTGTCTGGCGACCTCCAGGGCGTTATCAACTTCTCGCTTGAAGGCCTCTCTCTCAAAGGCTTCTCGGTGGTAACTTTGTACCGTCTTGATCTGGCGAATGATCTCTCCAGCATAGGAGCCGACATCTGCGACGGTGTCCTGACTGCGACGGCTGAGTGCGCGTACGCGACGACCCATCCACAACATGGGTGCAAGGATGGCAGGCACGCCAAGTATGACCAGAGCCGAGAGTTTGAGGTTGGTGATCAGCAGCATGATGGTGCCACCGAAAACGGTCAGGCTGCTGCGCAAGGCAAAGGACAAACTGGAACCAATAATGGATTGCAGCAGGGTGGTATCGGTGGTCAGGCGCGACATGATTTCGCCGCTGCGGTTTTCTTCAAAGTAACTGGGGTGCATGTGCACCAGATGCGTAAACACATCGTTGCGCAGATCGGCAGCGATACGCTCGCCGAGCCAGGTGACCAGAAAGAACCGCACGAAGGTTCCCGCAGCCATGAATACCACCAGCACCATGCTCAACATAAGCGTCTGATTCAAGGCACCGACAGACTGAGCCAGAATGCCCTGGTCAATCACCAGCCGCACGCCCTGCCCCAGAGCCAGGGTGAGCCCGGAGGTAAACACCAGCGCAATGGCGGCGCCGACCATCAGGCTTTTATAGCGTTTGAGATAGGGCCAGAGCTGAAACAGGAAGCTGAGGGAAGCTTTGGACTTGGCAGAAGTTTCCGTTGCCGTTTCAGTCGTTTGGGTAGATGCGGTCATAAACAAAAAAGCCCCGAGAAGGAATCTATCCTATCTCGGGGCAAACCGCTTACTTTGCAATCAAGTTGGTCGAGTTTTCGACTGCCCGATTAAAAAACGCTCATTCACTGAACCGAATACCGCCCCAGGCTCTTGTCAACAATCCTCTGAGTAATGGATTCAACGGCCGCTTCGGCGGTTTTGCGGCCAGCAAGTACGTCGTGGGTTTCCTGTGACAGGTAGCGCGAGACGTGCTTGTAGAGGCGGTCTGTTGCCGAGGATGGACGCAGGGCGACGTTTTCAAGGGCACGGCCGACGGGTTCGAATAGGGGGTTCTGGCCAGTGACACTTGGGTCTTCGTATAGTGCGGAGCGTGTGGGCAGGTAGCCGTGTTCTGTACGGCGACGCTGTTCAGCTTCACTGGTCAAAAAACGGATCAGGTCGACGGCTTCATCCGGGTGGCGGGTGGCCTGGGTGACGCCGAGTTGCCAGCCACCCAGGGCACCGGTGGATTGGCCATTGTCGCCCCGTGGCAAGACAGTGACGCCAATTTTGCCCGCGACCGCTGATCCTTCCCGGTTGCCGAGGCTCCAGGCGTAAGGCCAATTGCGCATAAAGAGGGCGTTGCCGGACTCGAAATGGGCTCTGGCATCTTCTTCACGGTAGTCGAGCACCTCGCTTGGGGTGATTTGGCCGACCCAACCAGCCGCCTGTTCGAGCGCCCCTATGGCTGCCTGATTGTTCAATGTCACTTCCTGGTTCTCGTTCACCACATTGCCGGCGTCGGCGCTGACCAACCACTCGACGATGTTGCAGGTCAGGCCTTCATAATCGCTGCCCTGCCAGACGTAACCCCAGAAATCCGGGCTGCGGCTGCGCTGTTGATTCTGGACATCCAATGCGATGCGCTCGAGGTCATGCCAGGTTTCTGGCACAGAATGACCATATTGTTGTAGTAAATCCTGACGGTAGTACAAAAGGCCGGTGTCGACATACCAGGGCAAGGCGATTAGGCGATCTTCGATGGTGTTGTTGGCCACCAGGTTGGGGAAAAAGGCGTCCTGGTCGTTGATATAGGGAGTCAGATCCAACAGCCACTGGTGCAGCAAGCCGGGCCAGATGACGTCGATCTGGAAGACGTCAACGGTGTCGTGCCGTTCGCGTAACAGGAGTTGATACATGGCCAGACGTTCGGTGGAAGATTCCGGCGTGGCGATGACATCGACCTCGTTACCGGTCTGGCTGGCCCAGCGCTCGGCACCCTCGATGCACAACTGCCGCTCGATGCCGACAGCGCCACAGGCAATGACCACTTTAACAGCCAAAGCTGATTGCAGGCCCAGTACACTCCAACTCAACAGGAACAGAAAAAAGGCCCGAACGGCCGTCAGGAACGCTTTGCGTGAATCGATCATGGGTTGCCTCTTGTTTCTATTATTGGGGCGTCTTAATCGTTTAAGTTGACAAGTATAGAACATCAGTTTCAGGATTTCTGTAACATTTTTTTAGGTTTTAATCCCGGCGTTTATTTTTGAGGGTTACAGCAGAGAGTCTTCAGCCGTCTCAAAACTGGCACCGGCGAAGGCGAGGCTTAACTCCGGCCAGGACTGCACCAGGCCTTTGAGTCGGTCGTCTTCTGCGGTGGTGATCAACCGGACAACGGATGGTTCCGGCCTTGCCTGATAGCGGCGTTTTACTTCTGCCGCTATAGCCTTGCCGGTATCGATAAGAGTGATCTGGTCGCCCGCCAGGGCCTGAATCTGATCGGCCACCAGCGGGTAGTGGGTACAACCCAGCACGAGACGATCGATACCGGCCGCAGCGAGGCCTGGAACATAGGTGTGCAAAAGGCGATGAATATCCGGGTGATCGGGGCCTTGCTCTACAGCGTCGGCCAGGCCAGGGCAAGGCTGATTGATGATGAGCGTTTCCGGGTTGAACTTGGCCGCCAGTGTTCGATACCGCTCGGACGCCAGGGTGTTTTCTGTAGCGAGTATGCCAATGCTGCCTTTCTGACTGCCCAGGGCCGCTGGCTTGATGCCGGGCTCTACACCGACGATGGGTACATTCAAACGATCACGCAGATTGTCAATGCAGTGAGCTGTTGCCGTATTACAGGCAATAACGATAAGGTGTGCGCCCTGCCCGATCAGCCAGTCGGCAATGTGGTCACAGCGTTGCTGCAACTGCCATTGAGGTCGGTTACCGTAGGGTGCATAGCCCTGGTCGGCGACGTAGATGATCGATGCCTCGGGAATGACCTGGCGCACCCAGCGTGTTACTGTCAGTCCGCCCACACCCGAATCAAATATTCCGATCACGCTATACCCTCACGTCAATGGTCGGGCAAGACTATAGCGCGCCTGTCGAGTTGTAAATGATTCGGTTGATCGGCGGTAACGGCCAGTTAGATTGCAGCCAGGGCTTCTTCAGGCTTCAGAAAGTCAAGCTTCTGTGCTTCTGCGACCCCTCTGTGAGTGACCTTCCCTCGGCAAACATTAAGCCCGTGTAACAGGTGCACGTCCTGTTGCAGCGCCTGTTTGACACCCTTGTTGGCCAGTGCCAATGTGAATGGCAGAGTCGCATTATTGAGCGCCATGGTCGAAGTTCGAGCGACAGCACCTGGCATATTGGCAACACAATAGTGCACCACATCATCCACCAGATAGGTTGGCTCGGCATGGGTGGTGGCTCTGGCTGTTTCGAAGCAACCACCTTGATCAATGGCGACATCAACTATGACAGCGCCGGCTTTCATGCCCTTGATCATCTCGGCACTGACCAGTTTGGGCGCTGCCGCACCCGGGATCAGCACGGCACCAATGACGAGGTCGGCTTCCAAAACCGATTGTTCCAGTGTTTCCCGGTTGGAATAAAGCGCACGTATGCGATTGCGATATTGTTTGTCGAGTGCACGCAATGTATCGATATTGTTGTCGAGCACAGTAACGTCGGCGCCCAGCCCGATAGAGAGGTCAACCGCATTGTGGCCAACCACACCACCGCCAATCACCGTGACTTTGGCCGGTGCCACACCCGGCACACCGCCAAGCAGAACGCCGCGACCGCCCTGAGCAATTTCAAGGCAATGCGCACCCGCCTGAATGGACATGCGACCGGCCACCTCTGACATGGGCGCCAACAGCGGTAAGCCTCCGAGACGGTCGGTCACGGTTTCGTAGGCAATGCACACAGCCCCAGACTTGATCAGATCCTGAGTCTGGGCTTCATCGGGCGCCAGATGCAGGTAGGTGAAAAGGGTGTGGTGAGATTTGAGCAGAGCGCGTTCGTTGGCCAGAGGCTCCTTGACCTTGACGATCATCTCCGCCCAGTCAAACACCCGAGGGGCATCTGCCAGGATCTCGGCCCCGGCCTGTTGGTATTCCTCATTGCTGAAGCCGATGGCGGCGCCAGCCTGTGTTTCAATACCAACCTGATGACCATGATGAACCAGTTCACGCACGGCCATGGGAGTCAGGCCAACACGGTATTCATGGTTCTTGATTTCCCTGGGTACACCTATTCTCATGACGCCTCCACTGTGTTTTTTTTGGATGGAATGGTCAGAGTATAGAAAGCCCAGGGTGAAAACCCAGTACAAAAGAAAGGTTTTTTAAAACATGGTGTAAAATTTATTTAACACCAGCCGTCGCTCGCCTTGCGCCTTGTTAGAACTTTATCCACTCGGATAGTCGTTTCCACCAACTGCGCTGGCGCAGCAAACGATCCTGTCTATGGCGGTAGAAACAGGCGCTGTACAGGGCTTCGTTGATTTCGAGAGGCGATACGGGGCGACTGAAGAGGACACGAAAGCGTCGTTCGCCCTCCCGCAATAGGCTTTCACAGGCCCGGTTGTCGGGTGCATCGTAATCGTACATCTGCTCGGTCTGCTTGAAGTCGATGCCACGTGCGTCCATCTGACTGGCAAACCATTCGATCATGGTCAAGCGTTCATTCATTAACGATCACCATCGTTCCGTTTGCTGAAAACCACTCAAAACCCCTATTGTAATAAAGCCAATAGCCTACTGCGAACATTCCACCAGTCGCCTGAACAACCAACGCTGACAACTCTGATAAAGCAGAAACTCCGGGTGCCATTGCACTCCCAGCAAAAACGGTGAATTGCGGCTTTCGATGGCCTGGATGATGTTGTCCTGATCACGGGCTACGACGCTCAGCCCATCGCCAAGGTTCTTGATGGCCTGGTTGTGCAGGCTGTTCACCCGCACACGCCGGTCGTGCCAGTGCGCCAGAAGTTCGGCATCCGGGTCGATGGTGACGGTCTTTAGCGGCAACAGGCTGCGCCGCTTGGAGGTCAGCCGGCGGATTGGGTTGATGTCCTGGAACAAAGAGCCACCAAGGCGGACATTCAGCAACTGGGCGCCTCGGCAAATACCGAGTAGGGGTATATCTCTGTCCAGTGCCTGATCAATCATGGCACTTTCGAAAGCATCACGCTCCTGATCGTAATTGGGCTCGACTTCCGGCTCCTCGGCATAGAGGGTTGGGTGAACATCGTGGCCACCGGTCACTACCACACCATGGAGTGTTTGCTCGATGTCATCGCCTGGCCTTAGTTGCAGTGGCTGGCCTCCGCTCCACCGGACCGCCACAGACACACAAAAGCGCGGACCCGCTGCACCACGACTTGGCCCGGTGATTCCGATCAAGGGGCGAGCCATTTTTCCTCCACCGTCTGTGCCCAATCGTGTGTCCACTTCTCCCAGGGTCGATCCAGCAGTTGACGGTAGGCTTTGCAGCACGCTGCCAGACGTTCCGGGTCGCAAGCCAGGCGCTCGACCTGACACCAATCTTCCCAGGCACTGTCGATGCTCCAGCCTGGCTCATGGATCTCGGAGTTGGGCAAGCGATAATGAAAGGTAGGCCGCGACTTGATCAGCGGGTCAACGACTGCAGCCTTGACCCGAGCCTCATCGAGGTGACTGAACAGAGGCAACATATCCAGCGCTCGATTTCGGGTCGGGTTATCCAGAAGATAATCATCAATCAACGCGGCCTGATCCGGAGCGTAGCCCGGCGACAAAACCTTGCGTACATACTTGCCAGGAAAGGGGTCGGTAAAGGGTGACAGCCGACGAGCCAGGTCAACATTGGCACGCACAATCAACCAGTCGAACAGACAGAAGAAGGCCTTAAGGTAGCGTAAAATCAGGTCCGCATCTTCTCTGGGCACTTCCGGGTTGAACTGCAAACCAAAGGCATTCCACAGGTTAACAGAAGAACCAGTCGCGCCGGCCTGCCTCAGCGCTGTGGTCAGATCGTTGAAAAGCGGCAACCGATTCAGCGGGATGGGAGGGCTGACCAGTTCAAGTGGCACAAAGGGCTCGGACACTCGTTGCAAAAGGGTTTCGAACCCCTGCCGGACTTCGTCTTCCCAGTCGCCTTCGCGGTAGGACTGTTCGCCCAGCTCTTTCAAGATCCGGAAGTCCACTTCCGCAATCCAGTCACCAGCGGAGTCGCCTTTCAGGTGGTACTGGTAGCGGCTGGTCTGTTTGCATTCAAGGCCAAGCACTTCGGCAGAGACCTCGGCGAGACGGTGCAGCCCAAGCCCACTCATTTCTATTTCCACACCCACTCGACGGGTGTTACCCTGGGCGTTGGTTTGACAAGGCAGTTCAGTAATCATTGGCCGTCTTCTTCCGCTCTTTGCACATTAAAACCGCGACTTACCCCCGTCATGCGAGGGTCCGCCGCCCCTTGCCAACCTTCGCCTTCACGGGCGAGGCCATGGACCCCACTAGTCAAATTGGTAACAGTAACAGAGTGCCCAAGCGCCTCGAGGCCAGCAACTCTGCGCACGGCCCCGCTATTGGCTTCAACTTCTATCGCCTGACCACTGTACAAAACGTTGGGCAGGGCGACGGCCTGTTCAAGGGGCATCTGCCAATCCAGATGGGCAATAAGGGTCTTGAGCACATAGCCAATGATACGACTGCCTCCTCGAGAGCCCAGCGCCAGCACCAGTTCCCCGCTTTCGTCAAACACCAGTATTGGCGCCATGGAGCTGCGTGGCCTTTTGCCGCCGGCAACGGCATTGGGGTGCGCCCCGAATTCGGCCGAGGCGTTAAAGGTGAAGTCCGTCAGTTGATTGTTCAGCAGGAAACCCTCGGTCATCATGCGATTACCAAAGGGCTTTTCTATGGAGGAGGTGAACAACACGACATTGCCATCGGTGTCCACCAGACTCAGGTGGGAAGTACCTTCACGCACCCCTTCCAGAGGCTGGCTGTAACCGGCAGACGCCCTGAGCGACTGTGGATCACCAAAAGGCACCTCGGTCATGGCTCGGTCGGTACGAATCAGCTCGGCTCTGAGACTCAGATACTGAGGATCAATCAGCTCAGCTACAGGCACCGAAACCTGGTCCGGATCACCCAGAAAGCGATGACGATCGGCAAAGGCAAGGCGACTGGCCTCGAGTATCCAGTGCCAGACCAGATCGCTGTCTGGCCCCAGTGCCGCCAGATCCTGGCCTTCCAGCATGCCCAGGGTCTGCAACAGGGTAATGCCACCGGATGACGGAGGCGGCGCGCCACACACTCGCCATTGGCGATAGTTGGCACAGACCGCGTCACGTTCAATCATCTGGTATTGATCAAAGTCGGCCTGAGCGAGATCACTTGGCCAGAACCGCCCCTGACTGGCGCGTTCTATAACGGCCGTCGACAAGGGAGGCTCGTAAAAGGCCCGACCACCAGACTCCGCGAGGCGCCTCAGGGTGTCGGCATAGGCCTGGTTGACCAGACGGGCTGGCTCTTGCTGTGCCTGGGTTCTGAAATAGTCACGGGTATCGGGGAAGAGCCGCAAGCTCGGGTCAGCCTCTATCTGGGCGGCCAGTCGAATCGGCATGGGTACGCCCTGCTCCGCCAGGTCGATGGCCGGAGCCAGCAAGTCGGGCCAGGCCAGGCGCCCGTATTTACTGTGCAAATCGCTCATCAGGGCTGGCATACCGGGCACTCCGACGCTGCGACCGGTTGGCATGGCGGTGTACCAGGGAACAGCCCGGCCCAATAGCGTAAAACGATCTGGCTGTGCGGCCAATGGCGCGGTTTCTCGGCCATCATAAAAGCGGGTCTGCTTGCTTGCCGCATCGTAATAAAGCACAAAGCCACCCCCACCCCAACCGGTTTCTGGCGCCTCGACCAGACCCAGTACGGCCTTGACGGCAATGGCGGCATCCATGGCGTGACCGCCCTGCTGCAACACGCCGAGGCCAATGTCTGCTGCCAGATCATTGGGCGCGGCAATTTTGACCTGGTGGGCGATCTGCTGCGGCTTCGGCTCGGGAACGAAGGCCAGCAGTTCGGCTTCAGGTGTTTCGGTGTTGCAACTGCTGAGCACCAGGCTCATGCCCAGCAACACCACCCAATGGCGAAGCATCCTGCTCAAGCCTCCTGGTCCGCGATGGCGCGAGACTGCGCTCGAAACCGACTCGGCGACAGCCCCGTGCGGCCGCGAAACCAGTGACTGAAATTAAACGCATCACTGTAACCGACGCGCTGAGCAATCTGGCTGACTCGCCAGTTGCTGTGCATCAACAGTTCCCGCGCACATTGCAGGCGCATGTCCGCCAGGCGCGACATCGGGCCCTGACCGTAGAGTTTGCGGCACACCCGATTCAGGTGTGGTACTGAACAATGCACTCGGCTGGCCAGAGTTTGTTGTGACCAGGGCTGATGTAGCTGATCTTCGAGTTGCGCAAACAACTGTCGGATGGACATCTCAAGGCGACTGTAGCCGCTGGCAAACAACAACATCTCCGCCAGCATTTCGTCCAGCAAGGCGACGAAACGACCCCGCCGGGCGGTCTGGGTTTGATGGTAGAGTGCATCCATCAAGGGAGAAATGGCCCAGACCTGTTCATGCTGATAGACATCTGCCATCTGTGCTTTCAGCGGCGACCAGAGCTGGCTGTCCTGCAACAGCAACCAGGCCATGCGCCAATCGGGTTCGGTCAACTCGAACAAGAAAGGCTGGTTTACCGGAAGCAAGGTCACGCTGCCGGGCTCAATGGGGAGGCTTTTACCGGGCAGATGCAATCGACCACCTCCACCCAAGGTCATCAAGAGGGTATGGAGGTCGGGCTTTTTCCGGCCGACTCGATAACTGCCCTTCAGCCAACTGATGCCGCCCATATGAATGCCATGCTCCTGAAATTCGGGCACCTCATCGGTGACCAGAAAACGTTCACGACATTCTGGCCCCAGGTGGAGGACATCCTCGAATTCGACATGATCTGAATTCACAGCTTGTTGATTCATAAACACATAGTATTGGCAATCAGGATTTCTATAATACACACCATAATAGTTGGCTTTCCTGTTTATGCAAGGGCACTCACTGGTGCCGATCCGCAACCGCTCGCCAATCTTGATCCTATTTTTTCACATTAACCGGCCTCCTTAAGCAGAGGCACCGGGCCGCGCCCCTGTGTGCGGATACGACCTGAGTATGAAGATGAGCTACCGACATTTCTGGCAGCAAATATGGGTACTGGCCATTCCAGTCGCTGTGCAATCCATGTTGATTTCAGTACTGGGTATGGCCGATGTATTGATGGTCAGCCACCTGGGCAGCGCTGCGGTCGCTGCTGTTGGTTTATCCGCCAAGTTGAACTTTGTCCTGATTCTGGTGATGGCCGCTATAGGCACCGGGTGCAGTATTCTGGTGGCACAGTATTTCGGCGCGGGCCGCCATGAGCGAGTGCAACAGACGCTGACCTTGTCACTGGCCTGGGGAATGTTGCTGATGCTGCCCTTCACGCTGATGCTGGGGCTTTTTGCCGAGGTCTTTATTCGCCTGGGCAGCTCCGATCCGGCGGTGATAGCTGCAGGAACGGCCTATCTGACCTGGATGGCGCTGACCTTGATGACCACTCAGGGCATTATCGTCTATGAGTCTGCGTTGAGGGCTGTTGGCAAAGCCACCTGGCCGCTCAAATACGCTGCCGTTGCCATCGCTTTGAACATAGTACTCAACTACTGGTTCATTAATGGTGGACCAGGGGTACCGGCCATGGGCGTGACCGGAGCCGCGATCGCCAGTGTGCTGGCTAGAGCCCTCCAGGTTGCCTGGATGGCGTGGGATGTGCAACGCCTTAGCACGCTGAGAGTCAGCCGTCACAGCCTGGTGGCTTTGCAGCAAAAAAAGTTACGTCAACGCTTCTTCACCCTTTGTTGGCCACTGGTGGTCAACTTTACCCTCTGGTCCATGGGGTCGCTCGGCTATCACCTGATCGCCGGTCGCCTGGGGACAACACCGCTGGCAGTAATGAGCCTGCTGGCACCAATCGAGGGGCTCTATCATGCCCTCTTCTTCGGGCTGGTAAATGCCTGTGGCATCATGATCGGACAGCGCCTGGGCCGTGGCCAGTTTAGTGAAGCCCGCTGGCTGGCCAATCGCTTCCTGCTGATGGCACCCCTGGGTTCGTTCTTGATGGGCCTTTTGTTGCTCTTCGTTTCGCCCTGGCTATTGGCAGTGATGGTGCCAGGTGACCCGATCACCCTGCAACAGACCCAGTGGGCCATGGTGGTCATGTGCCTTGGTTTCTGGATCAAGGTGTTCAACATGACGGCCATTCAGGGCATTCTGCGCGCTGGTGGCGACAGCCGTTTCTGCCTGGGCATGGACATGGTAGCGCTCTGGCTGATCGGCCTGCCGCTGACCTGGATCGCGGCCTTTATCTGGCAGTTGCCCTTTACCTGGGTCTACGCTCTGGTTTTGAGTGAAGAAGTGATCAAGGCAATAGGGGTTTACTGGCGGGTGCGCAAAGGCTACTGGCTGGTGAATCTGGCTGAGCTGGATACCGATACGGTACCGGCTACTCAGCCCACAGCCTGAGCCTTAACTGTTCTGCAATGCAGCTTTGATGAGTTCAGCTTGCTGCTTCAACTCATCCGGGTCTGCCTGAACAGAGGCGTGCGGTTTACGCAGGTCTGCAATCGAACCCGGCAACACATGAAAGTGAATGTGCGGCACGCTCTGGCCCGCCCCGGTGCCGTTCAATTGAAACAGAACGACACCAGGCGCATCAAAGGCCTGTTTGACGGCCGTTGCAATCTTTTTGGCGGTTTTGATCCAGTGAGCGGCGCCCTCTTCCGACAGATCCATGATGGTCTCGGCCGCCTCCTTTGGAATCACCAGGGTGTGCCCTTTGGCCTGTGGCATGATGTCCATAAAGGCCAGGCTGTGATCGTCCTCATACACCTTGATCACCGGAATTTCGCCCCTGAGCATTTTTGCAAACACATTGTTATTGTCGTATGGCATAAAGCATGTCCTGATGGTTACCGATGTTGGTGTCACTTAACACCAAAATCCAGGGAACTACAAGGCTTCCGCTACGACACCCGAAAGCGCCCGACCAGCTCGTTAAGCTCCCGACTCAAGTCCTGCAACTGCTGGCACAAGTCTGCACTCTGCCGAGCTTCCTGCACTGCTTGCTCACTTAACGCAGCCACAGTACGCGTTCGATCCTGCACTTGAACTGCGAGCAGGTTCTGATCCTCGGTAGCACTCACAATGGACTGATTCATGGCTTCTACCTGCTCGATTACCTTGACCATATCCGTTAAACAACGGCGTGCATCACGAGCACCCTTGACGGCAATACTGGCATTAGACTGACTGCCCTTCATGAACTCTGTGGTTTTCGCGGAGCCCTGCTGGACACTCTCTACCACAGTGGCGATATCCAGAATACTTTTCTGCGTGCGCGAGGCGAGCGAGCGAACTTCGTCAGCAACCACGGCAAATCCTCGCCCGTGTTCACCAGCTCTGGCAGCTTCAATGGCGGCATTCAAGGCTAACAGGTTGGTTTGCTCCGCTATGCTATTAATCACTTCCAGTACAGCGTCAACCTGATCGATGTCACTAGCGAGCGCATCAATAAGACCCGTACCCGTTTCTATGTCTTGCGCAAGGCCTTCAAAAGAAGCAATGGTTTTATCGACCTCTTGATGGGTGACTCTGCCCGTCTTTATGGCCTGCAATGCATATTCGACAGACTGCCCAGCCATGTGCCGAACATCGCTAACGGACTGCCCGAGGGTGATCATTGTTTGCGTCAAATGCAGGAACTCCTTGTTTTGTTGCTCACTGTACTCAGTCGCGCTGTGGGCACTGCCAATCAAGCGCTGACTGTGCTCTCCCAGGCGGCTCCCAACCTCCAGAATTCGTACCATGATGCGCTGAATTTGCTCAACGAAGCGGTTGAAGTAGCGCGCCAACATTCCCAACTCGTCTGTTCTTCGGGTCGCTATTCTCCGAGTCAGGTCACCCTCCCCTTCGGCTATGTCAACAACTCTTCTGGTCATCTCCTGTACTGGCTTTATTACCAGAGTGCGCAACATGACCAACAGCCCTGCAAAGCAGAGAACGACAACGCCCATCGATAACAGCAGGGTGTTCAAGATTCGCTCAGCGAAGACTTCGGTTTCGAGACGCTCGCCGGTCATCCAGTTTTCTGTTTGGTGTTGCAACTGATTAACCCCATCTCCCAAGGCTGTGATCCCTTGCTGAACCCTCCCAATGCTCGACAAGGCTGACTCTCGAGCATTCAACTGCTCCAGTCGCGAAGCCAACAAACCAGGTTCGACCAACCTGAGGGTTACCCAGGTTTGAAAGTCCTGGTTGAGCCCATCAAAATCCTCTCGGTTCATCGGATCATCGGTCATCAATTGCAATCGGTCGAAAAGCGTTGGAATATGGCGTGCCAGATCTTCAATTGCCATTCCCTGACGGCTTAAACGATCCGTATCGGTCTCACCCAGATAACTGATCAACGACAATTCCAGTGAGAGTATTGCCTGTTGAATGGTTTGTGCCTCTATCACCAGTGGATAATCGCTGACAAAGATACTGATCATTTGAATCAGTTCGTCCAGACGACCAACCAGAACACGACCTTCTTCACGGAAAACCTCCATTTGTGCGTCCTGAGCTTCGGCAATGGTCAGTGCTGTTTCCTGATATCTGGCTATATCCAGTACCGCCTGATTCAAGCGCTGATGCTCAGCCAACAATTGCTCAACCGACGAACTGGCGTCTGGCAAAACACTCATTAACTCCCTGGCCGTTCGAACAAAGGGTGCTGAGAGTTCTTCCAATTGGCGAACTTCCTCTCTGACCGCCGAAGGGCTGTCAACTGACAACAGATTGGCCGCTCCGTTGGATGTCATCAGGAAGCTTGCCGTCATCTGCTCCAACAGTTGCCCGCTCTTGCGAACGCTGTCAATCAACGCATCGTAATTGCGTTGGACTTGCGCCATTCCCCACTGGGTAACAGAAAAGGCCAGCCCGATGACAAGAGCAACGATACCGATCAACAGCACTACCTTGATACCCAGGCTGAATCGACTTTGAACGAGCGCTTTATCATTGACGTCTGATGTTTTCATAAGATGCTCCCGCACTCTCGCTCATTGCCATTGGCGCATCAGCGCCTCGTAAGGCAGGGTCTGCCCCGGGGGTTTCTCCTGAGACATGCGCGGCTTGGGTGCACCTGGTTGAGAAAGCCAATAGTCAGCCCCCCTGATGTCGTCACCCATGGCGATTCGAGGTGGGCAGAGGTCTGTCTGGAAGGTGCGTTGCATCACCCTCATGGCCCGATCCTGCTCACGCGCAAGCTGGTCCAGTGCTTCCTGTGGCGTTTTTAAGCCTTCAATTGCATCGGCTATGTTCGGCCACCAGAGCGTAGACAACCGCGGGTAGTCCGGGACATTGATGCCGGTCGGTGTCCAGCTATTGCGTGCCTGACTTCGGTAAAATTCAACCAGCCCGCCTAGCCTTGGGGCCAGTTCAGTCATGACTTCCGATTCGATATCGGAAGCTCGAATCGGCGTTAGGCCGGCAAGCGTTTTCTGCAAGGAGACTGTTTTAGAGGTCGTGAATTGGGCGTACAGCCAGGCCGCCTGCTGGCGTCGCTCGCTCATGAAGGCGGGTATGGTCCAGGCGCCCACATCCTGATAGCCCAACTTCATACCTTCTTGCCAGTAGGCACCGTAAGGTGAGGGTGCCATGCGCCACCTGGGAGTACCGTCCGGATGGGTAACCGGTAAACCTTCTTCCAGCATGTCGGGTGTAAAAACCGTGTACCAGAAAATCTGCTGGGCGATGTTACCCTGGGCAGGCAAAGCACCCGCCTCTTCAAAAGTCATGGCCTTCGACTCTGGCGGCGCAAAACGATCCAGCCAGTCGATAAAGGTGGTCAGTGCATAGACAGCAGCCGGGCTGTTGGTTGCACCACCTCGTGAGATGTCCGATCCAACCGGTGAGCACCCTTCCATCCGTATGCCCCAATCATCAACCGGAAGGCCGTTGGGTAAACCCGGATCCCCCGCTCCGGCCATGGATAGCCAGGCATCGGTAAAACGCCAGCCAAGAGAAGGATCACGCTTACCATAATCACTGTGGCCATAAACGCGCTGACCATCGAGCTGCTGGACATAGACAGTAAAAAATTCGGCAATGTCTTCGTAGGCTGACCAGTTGACAGGAACACCCAGCTCATAACCATAAAGCTCTCGAAACTGCTGTTGCAATTCCGAACGCTGGAACCAGTCGTAACGAAACCAGTAAAGGTTCGCAAATTGCTGGTCTGGTAGCTGATACAGATCTCCATCTGGAGCCCGTACAAAATCCAGACCGATGAAGTCGTCCAGATCCAGCCCGGGCGAGGTAAAATCTTCACCAATACCGGCCATGAACTCGGTTAAATTCAGTACCCTTCCGGAACGGAAGTGGTAACCAATGGAGTCCGAATCGTTCACGAAGGCATCGTACTCATTGATGCCCGAAATCAGTTGTAGCCAGAGTTGATGGATCACCTCCGACTCACGCACAACGTCGTGCTGTACTTCAATGCCGGTGATTGCGGTGAACAGAGGTGCCAGTACTTCGGACTCGTAATAGTGCGTGGCTATGTTTTCAGACATCACCTTGATACTCATACCCTTCAAGGGCTGAGCAGCCTGAGCAAACCAATTCAGTTCTTCCAACTGCTGTTGCTGCGATAAAGTAGACTGAGGAAAGTGGGTTTCAAGAAGGACTGCCAGGTCCTCTGAAGCATGAACAAAATGAAATGACATCGACAGCAGCACGGCTGCAGCCAAAGAAGCTTTGCGTTTGATACTCATGGTTGTTGACCTGAACTGACTCAAGGTCCCATCTGGTACTCCCAGCACCATTTTCAGACTGGGTCATCGAGCATGCACTACTCCCCTTTCTGGCTAACAACGCCGTTGGCCAAAAAACAGGAATTGCTTTTTGTTGTAATAGTCCGACCTTCCCTGGTCGGTAGTTTTTGTCTAGTTGATTTTTTTCAAGCGAAGCCACAACTGACGACACGGTTAAATGCCGTACAGCTTCGTTCAATTACTGAAATGCATCAGGGCAAAATCCTTTGCCCTTGGGCATTGCGAAAGGCAATGCTGTTGCTCTCGGATCAACGAGTGCCAGCGGCCATCCACTCAGCCATCATCTGATCGTAAGGCATGGTACGCCCCTGCTCTTTTTCGTTTTCCATGCGAGGCTTGGGTGCACCTGGCTGAGCAAACCAGTACTCAGGATCACGTGGCTCATTCAGAATGGGCTCATACTGCTCAAAAACATTGGCACGCGCCAGGCGCATCATGGTGTTATCGATGGCATTGGCCAGGTTGTCCAGCGCCTGTTGCGGGCTGATTTCCCCACTGACGGCCGGAGCCAGGTTCTGCCACCACAATGGCGCAAGACGTGGGTAGTCAGGTACGTTAGTACCAGTCGGTGTCCACATGCTTTCGTTGGGGCTGCGGTAGAACTCGACCAGGCCACCCAGTTTTGGCGCCAGTTCAGTCATCTCATCCGAGTTGATATCGGAACGACGGATCGGCGTCAGGCCTGCAATGGTTTTTTCAAGGGACACGCTTTTGGCTACGGTGAACTGAGCAAACAACCAGGCTGCGGTACGGCGATCTTCCGGTGTGGAATTGAAGAACGTCCACGAACCCACGTCCTGGTAGCCTACCTTCATGCCTTCTTGCCAGTAAGGTCCAACCGGCGATGGCGCCATCCGCCATTTCGGGTTGCCTTCGTCATCTGTTACCGGCAGCGATGGGTCCGTCATGTCAGCGGTAAACGCTGTGTACCAGAAAATCTGCTGGGCGACGTTGCCTTGCGCTGGCACTGGGCCTGCTTCACCAAACGTCATACCCTGAGCTTCAGGTGGCGCATAATCGCGCAACCATTCCACCATTTTCCGCAACGCATACTCGGAAGCCGGTGCGTTGGTACCACCACCGCGCGTCACGCTGGCGCCAACCGGGTTGCCATTCTCATTGACCCGAATACCCCAGTCATCAACCGGATTACCAAAAGGAATGCCGGGATCACCCATACCAGCCATGGAAAACCAGGAGTCATGGAAGCGCCAACCCAGAGAAGGATCACGGCGACCGTAGTCCATGTGTCCGTAAACGGTTCGGCCATCGATGGTGCGGCCGGTAAAGAACTCCGCAATGTCCTCGTAAGCCGACCAGTTCAAGGGAACACCCAGGTCATAACCGTACTGATCACGAAACTCGTTCTGCAAATCTTCACGATCGAACCAGTCAGCGCGGAACCAGTAGAGGTTGGCGAACTGCTGTGCCGGCAACTGGTATATTTTGCCGTTGGGTCCTGTGGTGTATTGCAGACCGATGAAGTCATCCAGATCCAGGTATGGATTGGTGAAGTCAGCCCACTCGTTTTCCATGGCATCCGAAATGGCAATGGTTTTGCCGTAACGCAGGTGGGTGCCGATGGCATCCGAGTCATTGATGTACCCGTCGTAGATATTACGATCAGATTGCATCTGCGTTTGCATCGTATCGACCAGGTCACCCTCGCCGATGATGTTGTGTGTTATCTTGATGCCAGTGATCTCTTCGAATGCTCTAGCCAGCACGTTGGATTCATACTCATGGGTCGTCAAACCTTCCGCTACGGTTCGAATCTCCATGCCACGGAAAGGCTCAGACGCCTTGATGAACCATTCCAGCTCAGCCAACTGCTCTTCACGACTCAAGGTAGAGCGCTGAAAATTATTGTCTACCCAACGCTCTGCTGCTTGCCGATAGGCATCCTCTGCCTGTGTCTGGGCTGCTACCAGGAGTGCACCTGAGAGCAACATTGATAGGTATTTCACTTTATTGTTTTTCATGATGACCTCTTTTGTTGACTTTAAACCAGTCCTTGTTACCGCTCTTTCCCTAAGTTTTTTTGGGATCAACCCCACCGCATCAGGACAACAATCCAGACAACGGAAATGGCGGTTGCGACCAAAACGTGAAACTCGGTAAACCCGACAATGCCGAGATGAATGTAAGCACTGCTCAATAGCCCTATGAACAAACGGTCGCCCCTGGTAGTACTGATGGGCAGAAAGCCTTTACGCTCAATGGAAGGTGAGAAGTATTGCCACACAGTCATTCCTGCAAGAATCAAGGCAATGGTGGAAAAAAAGCCGGCTGTCGGTACGGTCCAGACCATCCAGTTCATAACAACGCCTCCTCAGGTACGGCCCAGGGCAAAGCCCTTGGCGACATGGTTGCGGACAAAGTAGATAACAAAAATCCCGGGCACGATGGTCAGTACGCCAGCGGCCGCCAGCACGCCCCAGTCGATTCCAGAGGCACCGACAGTCCGGGTCATGATGGCCTGAATCGGTTGAGCGTTGGTGGCGGTCAGGGTGCGTGCCAGCAGCAATTCAATCCAGGAGAACATGAACAGGAAAAAAGCGGTTACGCCTATACCTGAGCGAATCAGGGGAATGAATATCTTGACAAAGAATCGCGGGAAGCTGTAACCATCAATATAGGCTGTCTCATCAATTTCCTTGGGCACACCTGACATAAAACCTTCCAGAATCCATACCGCCAGTGCAACATTGAACAAGCAGTGCGCAAGCGCCACAGCTATGTGTGTATCAAACAAGCCAATGGACGAGTAAAGCTGAAAGAAGGGCAGTACAAATACCGCAGGCGGTGCCATTTTATTGGTCAACAACCAGAAGAACAGGTGTTTGTCACCAACAAACTTATAACGACTGAATGCATAGGCCGCTGGCAACGCAACACTCAAACTGATAACCATGTTAATCGCCACATAGGTAACAGAGTTGATATAACCTCGGTACCAGGAGGGGTCCGTCAGAATTTTCCGATAATTATCGAACGTAAACTCCTGTGGAAAAAAGGTCAGTGCACCCAATATTTCCTGGTTGGTTTTGAATGACATATTCAACAACCAATAGATGGGCAGCAGGACAAAGATCAAATAGACCACCAGCCCTATTCGTGATTTCATGGAGGATCCTCCCATCACACGTGATTTGCCTCGTTTGATTACCGTTTTCTGCTTTTGCAGGGAACCGGCTCCGGATAATACGTTCTGGCTCACACTGGTCCCCTTATTTGTTGATCGTTTTGTCTTTCTGCATGTGCATAATTGTGGTGTAGAATATCCAACTCACCAGCAGAATGATCAGAAAGTAAATGATGGAGAAGGCAGCCGCCGGGCCCAGATCGAACTGTCCAATGGCCATGGCAGTCAACGCCTGACTGAGGAAGGTGGTAGAACTGCCCGGCCCACCACCAGTCAACACAAAGGGTTCCGCGTAAATCATGAACGAATCCATGAAGCGAATCAGCACCCCGATCACCAGCACATTGGTCAGCTTTGGTAGCTGTATGTGACGGAATACGGCCCAGCGTGACGCCTGGTCAATCCGTGCCGCCTGGTAATAGGCTTCCGGTATGGCACGCAAACCGCTGTAGCAAAGCAAGGCAATCAGAGGCGTCCAGTGCCAGACGTCCATCAGAATGATGGTTGCCCAGGCATCGCCCGAGTTACGCGAAATGTTGTAGGCGTACCCCAGTTCACGCAGCCCCCATCCCATCAGGCCGATGTCACCGCGTGTAAACAGTTGCCAGATGGTCCCCACCACGTTCAAAGGAATGAGCAATGGCAAGGAAACCAGCACCAGGGCCAATGAAGCCTGCCAACCTTTCTTCGGCATCATCAAAGCCACGGCGATTCCCAGTGGCACCTCGATCAACAGAATGGTGAAGGAGAATGCGAACTGTCGTACCAGAGCGGATTGCAATTGGGGATTGTTCAACATCTCCCGATACCATTCAGTACCGGTAAAGAAACGCGTATTGGCATCGAACACATCCTGAACAGAGTAGTTCACGACGGTCATCAGTGGGATCACGGCCGAGAAAGCGACCACGATGAATACTGGTAATACAAAAAACCAGCCCTTGTTGCTTTCAATCTTGTTCATCGTTCAACTCCAACAAGAATTCATCCAGATACACCTTCAGCCACTGTTCCGGGAAGCTGACGCGTGCGTGCAAGTCAGGAACTTTTTGATCTTCGTGCAGCCGAGCCTTCATCGATACGGATCCAAACAGAAACGACATGATTCGGTAGGTACCCAGATCTTCGATGTCCTTGATGGTCACTTCGAACGCCTCGTCGTTCTTCTCGTCCCAGACGTGTACAAATTCGGGACGAATACCCAACTTGATATTGGTTGTATTGCGTTTGCGAATTTCAGCCACAAGGTCTTCGTTGACGGGCAATAGACGGCCTTCGAATTCAAGCCCCCGCTCGGTCAATTCTGGTTCGATGAAATTCATCCCGGGGCTGCCGATAAAGTAACCAACAAAGGTGTGTGCAGGCCGTTCAAAAAGATCTCGAGGAGAGCCAAATTGGACAATCTGTCCTTCATACATCAGGGCGATCTTGTCGGCGAAGGTCGAGGCTTCCAACTGGTCATGAGTGACGTAAACCATGGTGATATTGAACTGCTCGTGAATCTGCTTGAGCTTGCGACGCAGTTTCCATTTCAATTGCGGGTCGATCACCGTCAGCGGTTCATCAAAGAGAATGGCGGATACATCATCCCGCACAAGGCCACGGCCCATGGACACCTTTTGCTTCTGGTCTGCACTGAGGTTTTTGGCCTTACGACCCAACTGATTGGTGAGCTCGAGGATTTCGGCCACTTCAAAAACCTTGGATTTGATCTTGTGCTCGGCAGTGCCAATGTTGCGCAACGGGAAAGCGAGGTTATCGAATACGGTCATGGTGTCGTACACCACCGGGAACTGAAACACCTGGGCAATGTTGCGTTGTTCTGGCTTCATCTCATTGACGCGGACGTCATTGAAGAGAATCTCTCCATCGGAGGGCTCCAACAAACCCGAAATAATGTTCAGCAGGGTCGACTTGCCACAACCAGAAGGCCCCAGCAAGGCATAGGCTCCGCCCTGTTCCCAGACATGCTGCATCTGCCTGATGGCATAGTCTTCAGGCCCTTGAGGGTTGGCACTGTAGGTGTGTGCCAGAGCATTAAGCGTAATTTGCGCCATAAGAATTAAACCTCCAGCAGACTGGCCGGCGCATGAACAATGCTGCCGTGCGGGTCAAAGGCGTAGAGCTTGTGAGTCGGGAAGTAAATCTTGATGTCCTGATCCACGTGGTACTCGTGCACACCGGAGAGGTGCAACACCAGTTCGAAGTGCGGGTTGCGCACATGAAGAAAGGTCTCCGAGCCTGAAATTTCGGCCAGATCGACCTTGACCGGCAGTTCCAGGTCGTCATCGGCATGCGGTACCAACCCAATATGGGAGGCCCGGACCCCAAACTGGTAATGGCCGGGTTTTAGTGGTCTCAGATCGCTGTTCAGTTGGAAGTGCACCGTCTCATCAAAGGTCACCTCGTTCTCGGTGACACGCCCTGGTATGATGTTGATGGGCGGCTCGGAGAACATTTCGGCGGTGATGATGTCTTTCGGGCGATGATAGACCTGAGGCGTTGGCCCCATTTGCAACAAGCGTCCCTCATGCATAACGGCGGTATTGCCGCCCAATGCAAGCGCCTCATTCGGCTCTGTTGTTGCATATACGGCTATGCAATTGCGGGCCTTGAACAGACTGCGCAGCTCTTCTCGCAATTCCTCGCGCAACTTGTAGTCGAGGTTGACCAGTGGCTCATCGAAAAGAATCAGTTGCGCATCCTTGACCAGGGCGCGCGCCATGGAAGTGCGCTGTTGCTGTCCGCCAGAAAGCTCCAATGGCATTCGCTCCAGTAGATGCTCAATGCGCAGCATGGCGGCCGTTTCGTGCACACGCTGGTCGATCAACTTCTTATTGAGTTTCGCCAGGCGCAGTGGGCTGGCGATGTTCTCGTACACAGTAAGATTCGGGTAATTGATGAACTGTTGATAGACCATGGACAGGTTTCGTTCCTGAACCGGCACCCCAGTCACATCCATGCCGTTCATCAGGACTTTGCCTGAGTTCGGCCGATCCAGGCCGGCCATCAATCGCATCAGAGTCGTTTTACCCGCCAGGGTGCGTCCCAACAGGACATTGAAGGAACCGGGCTCCAATGTCAGGCTGACATCGTCGATCCAGGTTTCGCCTTCCACAACGCGCGACACGTTCTGCAGCGTTAGAGACATTACTTTCCAACCTTTTGTCGTTGTTATTGGGTACCGCCAGGGGCGGTGGGTATTGTTATGGCTGCAAGGGCTTCGAGTTTGACGTGGCTTGTCGCTGTACTACCCGGCCATTGCGGCGTCTTGTGACAGGAGTATTACAAGAGCCGTGCCAGAAACGAAAATTTCCGAAAAAATATGTTGGAAGTGCCCTATTAATGGGAGCCGAGAGCGGCAGGTGCACCCGAACCGGGCACTAGCGACCATCGACTTGACTGTTCAAAAGTGTTCACGACTGAACACTGAGTGAACACTTCAACTGTTCAAAGTGACTGTTCAAGATGAACATTGATAGCAGTATGAGCCATCCGATCGCGGCTCTAGCGCGGATCTTCAGAAGCTGTTTTAGCATCAATGGTTGACTTGAAGTTCGATTGGTAGACAATTGAAGTCGGCTTGTCGCTCCAGGTTTGCATCCTATTGGGGCGTTTATATGAACAATAACGAACATGACAATCCGCCCGACTCAATCGCTCTTGAGTCGTTTACAGGTGACCACATCATCGAGAACGAACCGAAGCAGCATAAAGAGGTCATTGAGGAATCCTGGTTTCGCTGCGAACAGTTCGGACTGGAACACGGCAGTGAACCGGATTTTTCCACACTGCCCGCTGGCGAACTGAATGACTTGATCAGTGAACACCGCTATCTGCTCGATACCACCGAGAACGAAGTCCTGCCTTATTACGAAAATATCCTCAGCAATTCGGCCTGCATGATCGTCCTGGCGGACCGCCAGGGGCATGTTCTGAACACCTGGGGGCAATCCCGCTTTGGCAAGGCCGACAAGCACGGGCTGGTTGGCGGCAACCAATGGAAAGAGTCTGGCGTTGGCACCAATGCAATCGGCACCGCCCTGGCCAGCGGTCAAGCTGTGCAGGTAGGCCGCGATGAGCATTTTCTGCGCGCCAACCGCTATATGGTGGGTTCGGCCTCGCCCATCTACAACATCAACAATGATCTGGTGGGTGTACTGGATATTTCATCCGACGCCTATTTACCGCAGGATCACACCCTGGGTATGGTCAAATTGATGTCGCTGAGTGTCGAGAACCGCCTGATCTACCTGGCGTTCCAGAAAGACCACTTCATCATCACCTTCAATACCAATGTGGTCAGCCTGGATAGCCACTGGTCCGGCATTCTGGTGCTGGATAACAACGGCACCATCGTCTCGGCCAACCGTCGCGCCGAGATCGTATTGGCACAGGATCTCGCTCTGGTGAATGTCAATCAGATATTCGACTGCGAGATGCGGGAAATCAAGCAGCAGCCCCAGAACCTGCCAATGAGACTGCGTGCGCTGGGTCGTTATCAAATGTACATCAAGGTAATCCCGCCACTGGCGCCGGTCATGCGTGCACCGGACTTTCGGAATCGCCCGGACTATCAACCACCCGAACCGAACCAGCCAAAATTTGATCTGTCGGAATACACAGTGGCCATGCCCGCCTCCGACCCGGAAAAACCCGAAAGCCGAGTGCCTCCCTTGCCTGACAATGTCATCCCGATCAGCGAACTTGAGCATGGCGATGAACGTGTCAGACGAGTGGTCAAGCAGGCGCACAAGATCATGGAAAAGGACATTCCCATCCTGATTCATGGGGAAACCGGGGCCGGCAAGGAAATACTGGTGCGCTCACTGCACTACCACAGTAGCCGGCGGAGGGAGATGCTGGTGGCCGTCAACTGTGCCGCCATACCGGCAGAATTGGTCGAATCAGAACTCTTTGGTTACGAAAAAGGCGCCTTTACTGGTGCCCACACCAAAGGTTCCATTGGCCTGATTCGTCGAGCACACAAAGGCACCCTCTTTCTGGACGAAATCGGTGAGATGCCGCTGACCGTACAATCACGGCTGTTGCGAGTTTTGCAGGAACGCATCGTTACCCCTCTGGGGTCGACGGAAGCCTTTCCTGTGGACATCAAACTGATTTCGGCCACCAACCGGATTTTGAAAGAAGAAGTTCAGGCGGGTCACTTCAGAGAAGACCTCTACTACCGCATATCGGGCCTGAATATCGAATTGCCGCCACTGCGTGACCGAGCGGATAAACAGTCCGTTATTCAATACGTGCACCATCGGCTGTGCCTGGAAGATCCGTCGCCGCCCTTGTCACCCGCCATGCTGGCTCAATTTGTTGCCCACCCCTGGCCGGGCAACATGCGCCAACTGGTGCATGTATTGAAGGTTGCCATGGCCATGGCGGACGGCGACCCTCTGGAAGACTGGCACTTGCCGGACGACTTCTTTGACGACTTGAGCAGTACTCCCGCTACCACAGCCTCAGATCAGGCAGAGACCTATGACACTCTGATTCCAAGACTGCTGAAAGAATACAATGGCAATGTGTCGCAGACGGCCAAAGCGGCTGGCGTCAGCCGCAATACAGTTTACAAGTACGCTCGTCAGTCCGAAAGCTGAGCAACTTTCAGACTTCCCGTCATTTTGCCATGGACAGGGTGGCACGAACCGCCTGATGCCAACCATCCAGCAGCCGCTGACGCACTGAGGCTTTCATGGCTGGCTCGAACTGACGTTCGCACTGCCACGTCTCGCGCAATTGATCAATGGACTCGTACACACCACACTGAAGGCCAGCCAGCATGGCAGCGCCCAGGGCTGTTGTCTCGGTGACGACGGGCCTGGCAACCTGACTGTTGGTAATATCGGCCATAAACTGCATGGCCCAGTCATTGGCGGCCATGCCACCGTCTATACGCAACTCGACATCCGTCGCAGAGCCATCTCGAAGCATGGCCCCGAGCAAATCGGCGGTCTGGTAACCAACCGATTGCAAGCCTGCGGTGACGACCTCGGCGACGCCAGTATCACGCGTCATTCCCAACAAAGCCCCGCGAGCATCAGGGTTCCAGTGTGGCGCCCCAAGGCCAGTAAAGGCCGGCACCAGATAGACTGACTGCTCAGCGCCAACCTGTTCAGCCAGGGCCGAACTCTCGGCTGCGGAATTGATCATTTGAACCTGATCGCGCAGCCACTGCATGGTCGCGCCCGCCATGAAGATGGAGCCTTCCAGTGCATAGGTCACTTCACCCTTGAGTCGGTAGCCCACCGTCGTAAGCAGTCGGTGTTTCGAGTTCACCGGCATCACACCCGTGTTCATTACCATAAAGCACCCCGTGCCGTAGGTACTCTTGGCCATACCTACATCAAAACAGCACTGCCCAAACAGAGCCGCTTGTTGATCTCCAGCCACCCCGTTGATTGGCAGCTCTGCGCCAACCACCTCGGCTGAGGTCGTACCAAAATCGGCGGCTGAGTCGAGCACGGTCGGCATCATCTTGATAGGGACATTGAACAGGTCCAGCAATGCCGAATCCCATTGTTGGGTGTGAATGTTGAACAGCAGAGTGCGAGAGGCATTGGAGGCATCGGTAACGTGGCGCTTGCCCCCAGTAAGCTTCCAGATCAAATAGGTATCGACTGTTCCGAACAGCAATTGACCCGCTTCGGCCTTTGCTCTTGCGCCACTGACATTATCCAGTATCCAGGCAACCTTGGACGCTGAGAAATAGGGGTCCAACAGCAAACCGGTTTTCTCGTGTACCCAGGTTTCCGCCTTGCGCTTGCGCCATTCGTCACACTGGCGCGCCGTCCGACGGTCCTGCCAGACAATGGCGTTGTAGATTGGCTCACCGGTTTTTCGGTCCCAGACCAGGGTTGTTTCGCGCTGATTGGTGATACCCAGGGCTCGAATTGATTCGCGCCGCGACCCCGATTGCTCAAGTACCTGTTGCAGCGTCGTCAAGGTGGTTTGCCAGATGTCCTGTGGGTCGTGCTCAACCCAGCCCGACCTGGGGAAATGTTGCTCAAACTCCAGTTGAGCCGAGTCGAGCACCTCGCCACTCTGACTGAATAATATGGAGCGCGTGCTGGTGGTGCCTTGATCGATAGCGATGAGACAATTCGACATGGATAACCTCTTGATCGCAGGGTAAGACGAGAGTCCCCCTGATTGTCTTTTTGTTGTGCATCATGGCAAGGACCCTGGTTTCAATGAAAGCCCAAAAGCCAGGGTTGCCAAATGACGCTATAAATTCGTTTTATTTCGTTTATCAATCTTATACGCACACAAACGAACTTCAAAGCGATTTTTTGTCAACCACTGATCCAAAAGAGGCGCTCGACGGTGAATACAAATATCCGAACAGTATGCTAAGGTAGGCCCACTTTGCCCGCTGTATCTGCCCAGGAGCAACCATGAGCAACCTCAAACATACGCTGTTCTGGATGACCGTTTACCTCCTGGTAGTCGGTTCGGTGTGTGCGTTGATCTTCGACCCACTGGAAAGCGCCTTTATGGCCAACTGGGTCTTCAATTCAATGATTCTTGGCGTCCTTGTCATCGGCGTCGGCGTGACCTTTCGCCAGGTACTGACCTTGAGGGCCGAGGTGCAATGGATCGCTCTGTTTCGCACCGGCCGAGCAGGACTGTCGGTTGAGCAGGAACCTCGCCTGCTGAAACCTCTGGCTCGCCAATTGGGCGAAGACTTCAAGAGAGATCGCTTTACCCTGTCGGCCATGTCACTGAGGACGGTGCTGGACGGCATCCGCTCTCGCCTGGATGAAGCCCGAGAAATCTCCCGTTACATGATCAGCCTGCTGATCTTCCTTGGCCTGCTGGGTACCTTCTGGGGGCTTCTGGGCACCATCGAATCCGTTGGCCGGGTGATCATCAATTTGAACGTCGGCAATCAGGACTTCAATCAGGTCTTCGGTGAGCTCCAGGCAGGGCTATTAACGCCTCTGGAAGGCATGGGAACGGCATTCAGTTCCTCCCTCTTTGGTTTGGGTGGATCACTGGTTCTCGGCTTCCTCGATCTTCAGGCTGGCCATGCACAGAACCGTTTTTATGACAGCCTGGAAGAGTGGTTGACCGGTTTGACCAACCTTGTCGACGCTCGCGAGATCAACGAAGGGCAAGCCCCTAAAGCCGGCAGCATCAAGGCGAGAGAGGAGCTGGCTGAGGAGCTGATGATACTCGAAGAAGAGAACCGGCAGCTCAAGCGGCAGTTGGGTTTCTATGACGACGAGAAATAAACGGAGGCATTCAGATGTTAGGTAGCCGCCGTCGCTCCTCCAGTAACATCAATGCTTGGCCAGGCTATGTAGACGCTCTTTCTGCACTGCTGCTGCTGGTCATTTTCATGCTGCTGATTTTCACCCTGGCGCAGGTGTTTCTGGCTGAAACCGTCTCCGATCGCGATCAGGAATTGAACCGCCTGAATGCCCGTCTGGCAGAAATCTCCGATGCGCTGCGAATCCAGCGTGCCACCAACGAAGATTTAAGCCAACGGTTAACCACCTTGCGCTCGCAATACAACCAGAGCTTGCAGGTTCAACAAGGGCTCGAAGAGCAGATTGCCGCACTCGAAGAAACCATTACCACCGATCGCGAAACCATCGAAGTGCAATTGCGCGAAAAAGCCTCACTGCAACAGGACATCGTTGCACTCAGACAGTTGCGTGCAGACCTTGAGCAGGAATTGGCGGTCGTAGTCGCCACGCTTAGCCTGCGTGAAGCCGATATCGACCGTTTGCAGTCCGAACTGAGCAGCCGGGAAGCACTCGTTGGCTCGTTGCGCGACCGCACCCAGGCACTGGAAGCTCGCCTGGCGGATGAACGAGAGCGCACCCTGCTTGCACAGCGCCAGATCGAACAAAGAGAATTCCGCATTGAAGACCTGGTGGCCATAGTGGAAGAAGGTGAGCGTGCCCTGGAAGAGGAACGTGAACTCTCAGCCAGCGCACGCGCCGATGTGCGACGTTTGAGCCAACAGATCGAAGACCTGCAAACTCAGCTTGGCATCATCAGTGCGGCGCTCAGGCTCGAGGAAGATCGGACCGCTCAACAGGAAACACTGTTGGAAGACCTGGGCCAACGACTCAACACCTTGCTGGCCCAGAGAGTGACGGAGCTGGAGCAATACCGCTCGGAGTTTTTCGGTCGGCTACGTCAGGTATTGATCGACAACCCGAACATACGCATAGAGGGAGACCGCTTCCTGCTGCCATCTGAGCTCTTCTTTGACTCCGGTTCTGCCACACTGAATGCGGCAGGGCAGTCAGAGCTCGACAAGCTGGCAGAAACGCTGCTCAGCATCGCCGTGAATATCCCTGATGATCTGGAATGGATCCTGAGGATAGATGGCCATACCGACATTCGCCCTATCAGTACCGAGCGATTCCCCTCGAACTGGGAGTTATCCACCGCCAGAGCAGTGTCGGTCGTCCGCTATTTGGCGGGTCAGGGAATTACTCCGGACCGCATGGCCGCAGCAGGTTTTGGTGAGTATCACCCAATAGACGAAAGAGAAACCGAAGAAGCCTTCGCTCTCAACCGCCGAATCGAAATCAAACTGACCAACCGTTGAATGGGCAGCAGCGGCTTTCGGCATCCTGGCCCTTTAATGCCAGGATGTTTGCCTCGGTTGTTCCAGTTTGTTTCATCGCCAGAAAGGCTTGATCGCCTCACGAGTCACCTGATCTCGCGTCAACCCCAGGTCTCGTAACTGGTAGTCGGTCATGGCAAACAGATCCTGGCGGCTCTGGTAACGTCGCCAATAGCGACGCAAAACCTCACGCAACCCTTGTCTTGCCCGGCCAACTTGCTCAAAGTCACAGCACAGTGTTGATTGAGAAACGGTGATTTGTGTCATGGTGATACCCTCCTGTCTATTCGGTCAACAATGCCTCTAGTGACCATTCTCATCCTTATTCAGATAACTCACAATTGATCATATTTGCAGTTCGAGTAAGATTTACTAAACCATATCTACCGAGAATTCGAGCAATGAAACCCTTGCCCCCTTTGAATGCGCTGAGATGCTTTGCTCTGGCTGCCGAACACCTGAGCTTCAAGAAGGCATCCGAAAATCTGTTTGTTACTCAGGCCGCAGTCAGCCATCAAATCAAGGCATTGGAGTCCTGGTTGGGTGTCACCCTGTTCGAGCGCTTGAACAGGGAGGTTCGACTGACAGCCGAAGGTCATAGTTTACTGCCCTTTGTCCATGACGCCTTCGAAAAACTGGAAACCGGGGTATCCCAACTGCGGACGGACCCTCAACCCGACCGGCTCAAGGTATCAGTTCTGCCCTCTTTTGCCTCGGCCTGGTTGGCACCAAGACTGGGCAGTTTTCGGCAAAGGCACAGTGAATACCGTGTCGTATTGAACCCCAGTGCTGAACTCGAACGCTTCGCGTCAGATACGGACATCGCCATACGTTTTGGCTATGGCGATTATCCGGGCTTGTGGAGTGAACTGCTGATGCGCGACACCCTCATTGCCGTTTGCGTTCCCGACATGCTGCCTGCCGCCCCTGTCGGTTTCGATTGGCTGAGAACAGTCGACCTGGTCGAGGATCTGGACTATGAACCCAACCCCTGGGGCCGATGGCTGCATCAACAAGGGTACAACGCCGAAGGGTTTGAAGTTGCCATGACCATAGAAGACTCTCGCATGTTGATCGACATTACTCTGGCAGGGGGCTTTGTCGGCCTGGCTCGGAAGTCGCTGGTCCAGGCCCAGTTGGTCGAGGGTCGACTGGTCAAGGCCTTTCCTTTCGAGCTTCCGATGAGTTCGTCCTATTATCTGGTTAGCCCGGAACGCTACCTTAAGCGCCCCAAGGTTATTGCCTTTCGAAAATGGCTGATTCATGAGCTACAGACGGCCTTCGTTCCCGAAATGCTGGATTTCCATGGCAGCTGAGCAGAGACACTAGGTCTGGTCAGGCTGAGAATTGAGTCATTCTTGCGCTTTGTTTACACTTATCGGCTGACCCCACTATGAGCCGCTCATGTTTTCGAGAATTCTGTCTTCATTGGTTGGTATCTTTGCTGCTTTCACTTTGCTGATCCATACCCTGACTTTGGGCATCTTCCTTTACTTGTTGATCATTATTCGCCTGCTCATGCCTTTCCAGGGCGCCAGAGAGACCGTTCAACTCGCCATAGTGGAAGTCGCACGCCTCTGGATTGGGGGAGTACTCTGGTGGATGAAGCATATGCAAAGCATAAAATGGGACATAGACTGTCCGATTGAGTTGAATCGAGAAGGCTGGTACCTGATTACCGCAAACCATCAATCATGGGCCGATATCTTCGTGTTGTTTGAGGTTTTTCATCGCAAAATTCCGCTGCTCAAGTTCTTTATCAAGAAAGAAATGGCCAAGGTACCCGTAGTCGGACAGGCCTGGTGGGCTCTGGATTTCCCATTCATGCAGCGCCACTCCAGGGCCTACCTGGAAAAGCACCCTGAAAAGGCGGGTCAGGACCTAGAAGCCACACGCAAGGCCTGCGAAAAATTCTCACGGTCCCCCACCAGTGTCATGAACTTTCTCGAAGGAACACGCTTCACACAAACCAAACACAAAGAGCAACAATCGCCCTACAGGCACCTGCTGAAACCCAAGGCGGGCGGAATTGCCTATACCATTCAGGCTCTCGGTAATCGATTTACCGCGCTCTCCAACGTCACCATAGTCTATCCGAATGGCGCACCGTCATTCTGGGACCTGATGTGTGGGCGCCTGAGAGAAGTGATTGTCCGCATTGAAAACCAGCCTATCCCCAGCCATTTCGCTACGGGGGATTATCAGAATGACGCTCAGTTTCGGAAGGAGGTACAACAGTGGGTGGGCAGCCTGTGGCGGGCTAAAGACGAAATGATCGAGCAGGCATTGCAGCATAAGCAATACCCGCCTCAGTGAGTGAAGCGCTTGAGTGCTGAGTGTTGCCGTTACGAAAGACTCGATTAACCGACACCAATAAATCAGCTGGATTTCCTGAAAGCAGCAACATTACCGGACACCAGGCGGTGCCGAGTGCAGAAATTGTGGGTGCCTGGCTCATACTCGGCTGGCTGATCCACCCGCTTGACGGGCACACCACATTGCTCACACTCTGGGTTGTCGTAATGAAGCAACCATGACTTGTATTGCTCAAGGGTGACACCGCACTTCTGGGCAGCGAAGACCAGGGGCCGCTCGAGGTAGTCTGATAATTGCCGCGCTGGCAGACTGATATGACCAGCGCCAGGATGATAGGCGACGAACACCAGCTCTAGATCCTCCAGACGCTCGAATATAGCCTCGACGTTGGTGGTGTCTTCTTCCTGGTCCGCTTTTTCCAGTTGATCCTTGACGTCCAGATTTTCTGCATTCAGTTTACGCAGTTGGTCTTTTAACTCATCTATCTCAAAATTCTTTTCGGTGAGCATTTCCTTGAGCTCGGTCAACTTCAGCGTTTCGCCTGCTTCAGTCTTCTGCTGGTTGCGCAGCAACTCAAGGTGCTCTTCTTTAAGCTCATCGAAACGATCTTTCTGTGTGTCGTTGTTTTCCTGCATCAACAGGTAGTTTTTCTCGAGTTTGGCGTGACGACTCTGCAGCTTCTCGAGCAGGACCTTGTTCTGATTGGCTTGCTGCTCCAGCTCCT
Organism: Saccharospirillum sp.; assembly: GCA_022565595.1. Lineage (GTDB taxonomy): Bacteria > Pseudomonadota > Gammaproteobacteria > Pseudomonadales > Natronospirillaceae > Saccharospirillum. The sequence continues at coordinate 51,654 of JAIUML010000029.1, forward strand.
GGATTCGATTTCTATAGGCCTGAGCTTCGTTTCGCATCGCCCGCTTGACCTGATCGAGAGCCTCCTTGTGTTGCTCTTCGAGGCCTTGCAAGCGCTGCTTTTGTAGCTGAGACAGAATACTGAGCTTGGACTGGTAATCCTTGGCCTGCTCACCAAGCTTGGCCTTCAATTCGTCTTCGCTGTAGCCGGCCAGAGCGGCTGGCTCAACGGTTTCGGAGACCATTGGCACCTGATCATAATCGACCTCGTCCGTCACTTTTTCATTGATAACGGGAGGGTCGTAAACAGGTTCATCGGTAATGATGCCGAGCTTGTTGGTACGCAAAGCATCCTGCATGAGCTTGAAGTGGTTCAGGCCGTCTCGGCCCGTTGGCTCCCAAAGCTCTTTCTGATACCAGGATACAGAGCATTGACTGCGGCACGCAAGCCGAATCGGCCCACGCCCCATGTCGGGCCCGGGGCCGGCGGTATCGGCAAGGTGTCTGAGCGGAATGTTCCAATCCTGGTCGGCAAAGCCTCTATCATCGAATTCAATAAGGAAAAGTACGACGGAGTGTATATCCAGGGTAGGGGTGATTCTCAGATAGGCCGCCTGGACTTCGCGTGAAGACAGCCCGGACACACCGACGACGCCATCCAGCACGGCTTCAAATTCGGTGTACCGCATTTGCTTGGTGACACCTTTGCGACCGAAAAAGAAAACCGCTTCGATAATATCTTTACTGTTGCGGAATGCCATTTACCTACCCCAAAAACCAGCGATCCAATCGCCTTGCCACTGGAAAGTGAAAACAGATTGGGAAGCCACATCATACGCCAAAACTGGGCTACCACAATGAGGTTAGTGTAACTCTAGTCAGGATCCCTGAATGTGACCTGTTCATCACTTGGCATCAAATTTACGCATATTAAAGGCCGGAAACGTGACAAATTACCGATTTTCATCGCGAAAATCAGGTAAATCCAACTCAAATGACTGAATGGGCAACCTCAATGTGGCTGCCCTACCCTTCAGAAAAGTCACAATGCTACTGCTGCTTCTGCACCTTGCCGAATGGCTCGCTTGGCATCCAACTCTCCAGCTTCGAGCGCGCCGCCAATGCGACAGACTGAACGGCCAAGCGCTTCAAGCTCATCGTACAAGTCATGCCTTGGTTCCTGACCGGCACAGACCACTATTTGATCCACAGGCAATAGCTGCGACTCGCCATCGACGCTGATATGCAAGCCGTCATTGTCTATACGATGGTATTCTACTCCAGAGACAAAGTGCACACCCTTGTTCTTGAGGGTCGAGCGATGGATCCAGCCTGTTGTCTTGCCGAGATTCTTGCCCAATTTCGATGACTTGCGTTGCAGCAACCAGACTTCTCGGGGGCTTGGCTCCGGTTCTGCCTTGATCAGACCACCAGGGCTGGACACCGTCAAATCGACACCCCATTCTCGGGTGAAGGCGGCAATGTCCTGGCTTGGCTGAGCCTCGCCATGCACCAGCACCTCGCCGACATCAAAACCAATACCGCCGGCCCCCATCACGGCTACCTTATTGCCGGGAGCTACCTTCCCGCTGACCAGATCGACATAGCTGACCACCATGGGATGATCGATGCCTTCAACCTTCGGTGTTCTGGGTACAATGCCAGTTGCAATGATGACCTCATCGAAATCGGACAGCATTTCGGCACTGACCAGGGTATTCAGTTGGATGTTGACGTCATGGCGCTCCAACTGAACGCGAAAATAACGGAGTGTTTCATGAAACTCCTCTTTACCAGGTATCCGTTTGGCCAGATTGAACTGACCACCGAGTTCGGCCCCGGCATCAAACAAGCTAACCTTGTGCCCCCTCTGAGCGGCAATGGTTGCCGCCGATAACCCACCGGGACCGGCACCCACCACAGCGACTCGCTTGACCGTCTCTGTCGGGTGGTAATTCAGTTCCGTTTCTCTGCAGGCACGCGGGTTAACCAGACAGGATGTCAGTTTCATCTCAAAAATATGGTCGAGGCAGGCCTGATTACAGGCGATGCAGGTATTGATGCCCTCCGCATCGCCGCTGGCCGCCTTATTGACGAAATCAGAATCCGCCAAAAAGGGTCGAGCCATCGACACCATATCGGCCTTGCCACTGGCCACTATGGATTCAGCAACATCGGGAGTATTGATTCGGTTGCAGGCAACTACCGGTATAGTCACCTCTGACTTGATCCGCTCCGTTACTGCCACGAAGGCCGCCCTGGGTACCGAAGTAGCGATGGTAGGGATTCTCGCCTCGTGCCAGCCAATGCCTGTATTCAACAGGTTGACCCCAGCCGCTTGCATGGCTTTCGCCTGGGTGACGATCTCATCCCATTGATTGCCACCCTCAACCAGGTCGATCATCGATAAGCGGTAAATGATCAGGAAGTCTTCACCGCAAAGGGCTCTTATTTCCTGAACAATGCGTTCTGCCAGGCTGATTCGAGCGTCTACTTGCCCACCCCATTGGTCCGTCCGATGATTGGTGCGTGGTGCGGTAAACTGATTGATCAGATAGCCTTCCGAGCCCATGACCTCGACCCCATCGTAACCGGCTTTTTTTGCCAGTGAGGCGCAGGTGGCAAAGTCCTTGATGGTTCTGGCGATGTCTTCTTCACTCAACTCCCTTGGCTTGAAGGGGTTGATGGGCGACTGTAAAGCCGAAGCTGAGACATTGTTGGGCACATAGGCGTAACGGCCCGTGTGCAGAATTTGCAAGCAGATTCTGCCTCCTTCCTGATGCACTGCCTTGGTGATGACTTTATGGTGCTCTGCCTCTGCCTCAGACGTCAGTTTAGCGGCACCGGGGTAGGTCACCCCCTCGTCATTTGGTGCTATGCCGCCAGTAACAATAAGGGCCACACCACCTCTCGCCCGCTCGGCATAAAAGGCCGCCATTCGATCAAAGCCATTGCGGGCTTCTTCCAGCCCGGTGTGCATGGACCCCATCAGAAAACGATTCTTTAATTCAAAAGGACCCACATTCAACGGGGTGAATAGCGCCGGGTATGCCTGAGTCATATCGTAACCTTTAGTCTGTTTCAAACGGTCGTTTTAATTTGTACTCATAGCACCACAGGGCGATGGTCGAGTCAAGAAAGTACGAGCGGTATGGCCTGATGGTTCAAGAATGGTGAAGGCTGCGCTGGATTGTTGCGGGTATAAGAAAGAGTGGTAAAAAGGGCGAGCGCTAGAACAAAAATCGGTTTGAAAGTGATTACCTGGAGATATCCGATTGGAACTGAAGGGAAGGGGAAACTTAAAGAATAAAGACAGTATCACCAGTCTGACTACTTCGACTTAACTGCCATAAAAAGAAATGGCGGAACGGACGGGACTCGATCGGGCTGGCGCTCCAGACCGCGACACAGGTCTAACTGATCACGTACAAAAGAAATGGCGGAACGGACGGGACTCGAACCCGCGACCCCCGGCGTGACAGGCCGGTATTCTAACCAACTGAACTACCGCTCCGCGTTTTGGTGGGTGTGAACGGGATCGAACCGCTGACCCTCGCCTTGTAA
>JAIUML010000030.1 GCA_022565595.1 Saccharospirillum sp.
ATCGAGAGGATATGCTCGTATAGGGTTGATTCGTCCATAGGCACCTGAAAAGCGTGATTGAACAGCGCTCAGGATATGGAAGGCAACGGGGAAATGCTAGTTTCCCACTCGAACAGTGGAAGACCCTGATCGATTCAGGTGTCGGTGACCAGGTTACCGGGCAGATTGCAGGCGGGCAGGATGGCTCGCCATCCATGTACGCAAAGATGTTGTCGTAAACCTGGGCGGTGAGGGTAAAGGTTCTGTTCAACGGAACTTCGTTGCTACCGCCATCCAGTGCAGAGCCCGATATTTTAACGAACGGGTCGGCACCCTTTTCTTCCGCAACCGCTCTCAGCGCCGCGTAGGCATTAATGGAGTGAGTGACTACGGCATCCGGCGAGTCTGTCCAGGCGGTACTTCTGAGTAGATTACGAACGTCTTCCAGCCCCAGATCCGGTTCATAGGCTTTCATAACCGCGACGATACCTGCGACGAAGGGTGAACTGAAGCTGGTACCGCAGACTACCGGCAGAGATTCGGGGCTTGCTCCATTTGGAGTCGTGGGGATGCAGGCAGGGGCCCAGATATCTACTCTTGAACCGGCGTTGGCATAATTAGAGACGCCATTGCTGTCAGGCACGGTAGCGCCGACACAGATGGTTTCGTCTGCTTTGCAAGGAACCATACCGTCAGCGCTGATAATATGACCCGTGTTCCTCAAGGTATCGTTGCCCGAAGACACCACAACAATGACGCCGTTGTCTCTGGCGTTGCGCAGTGAAGAGTAGAGGCTGTCTTCCAGAAAAAAATCGCAAAATAGGTTGTCGCAGGGCCCGCCTGAGAAATATCTCAACAAAGCTGGATGCTCAAGGAATTGGATGGGCCACCAGAGCGGTGGCCAGGATCATGGTTTCAACTACGGGGTTTTATGTTTTCCGGGTCGTAGAGCGGCTGGTAGCCCACGCCTTCTACTCGCACTGGATAGGTTTCGTTGAAGTACTCCATTAACAGTTCAGTGCCGACCTCAGCATGGTTGACGGGTAAATACGCCAGGGCAATGTTCTTGCCGACGGACGGCCCGTAAGCAATGCTGGTGGTGTAGGAGCGGCGACCGAGTTCATCGATCAGAACCTCGCCGCTGGCTGGGTCCAGAATCGCACAGTTGCCGACCGGGTAGCGGGCGATACCATGAGCATCATGGTTGTCGATCATCGTCAGGGTGCAAAGGTAGGCCGGCTGACGCTCACGCTCGCGATGCGCTACGTGAGCTTCCTTGCCATGAAAGTCGGCGGCCTTGACCTTGGGTCGATGCAGGCCTGCCTCGACCAGGTTGTACTCGGTCAGTAAATCCGCATTCTGCAAGCGCAGGCTCTTTTCGAGACGACGGCTGTTGGCGTAAGTTTCAATGCCAATGGGAGTCACGCCCTGGTCGTACAGCAAATCCCAAAGCGCCAGGCCATAGCTGAACGGCAGGTGCAATTCCCAACCCTGTTCACCGACATAGGAAATACGAAACGCCGAGACGGGTATGCCTTTCAGCGTCAGATCACGCCAGTGAGCAAAAGGAAAGGCTTCCTGAGACCACTGTTCCGGTCTGTCGGCCACCTTCTGGATGGTCTCGCGTGCTTTCGGCCCCCAGATGCCCAGGCAGGCCCATTGATCCGAGAGGTCCATAACGTAGACATTGTTGAAGCCGTGGTCTTCGGCCATACGCTTCATATAGGTGCTGTCACGGGCACCGGCATCGGCACCATCGATGACACGATAGCGGTCGGTCGCCAGGCGGATAATCGTCAGGTCGGCGCGCACACCGCCAGCGCTGTCGAGGAAATGGGTATAGACGCCTTTGCCGATGGGTGTATCACCCCCGACCTTGGCAACGCTCAGGTATTCCAGTAGAGCTTCTGCGTCCTGACCTATCACCTCATATATGGCGAAGTGAGACAGGTTGATCATGCCGACGTTTTCCGACAGCTCCAGATGCTCGGCGTTGGAAACACGCCAGAAGTGGCGATTGTCCCATTCGTTCTCACGCACTGGAATGCGATCGCCATATTTCTCCAGCAGCGCCTTGTTAGAGGCATAGCCGTGCGCACGTTCCCAACTGGCCAGCTCCATGAAATGACCGCCCAGGGCCTCCTCGCGTGCCCAGAAAGGGCTGCGGCGCAAGCCACGTGCGGCGGTGTAAGGTTCACGGCTGTGCACGGGTGGGTTGTAGATCTTGAACGCCGACTCGTAGCAACGCTCCCAGATGTAGTGCTCTGTTTTCTGTATGGGGTAAAAGCGTGAAACGTCGATGCTGTGGTGGTCGATGTGGGTGCGGCCATCGGTCATCCAGTCGGCGATCAGTTTGCCCATGCCGGGGCCATCTTTCACCCAGATGGCAACTGCGTACCAGAGGCCGCGTACATCGGCCGATTCACCGATGGAGGGGCCATTGTCTGTAGTAACCTGGAGTAGACCGTTGAACGAGCGTTTTTCGTCGTAACCGAGTTCGGCCAGGATGGGCGTCAGCTCAATGGCGCGCTCCAGCGGTTCGATGATCTGTTCCATTTCCAGATCCCGCTGGGAAGGCGACAGCCGTGCCACTTCTTTTTCCAGAATGTCGCGCGGGTGCACCAGCCGAGGGTTGTTCTCCTCATAGTAGCCCCACTCGATTTCACCGCCCTCGGAGGTTTTCGGGTCGCCTGTGTCGCGCATATAGGCGGAGTTGCCCTGGTCGCGCAGCAAGGGGTAGCCGATTTCCTTGCCGGTGCCTGCGAACTCATCGAAGGGCCCGAACCAGAGCAGAGGATGGTCGACCGGCATGACGGGCAAATCTTCCCCGGCCATATCGGCAATCAACCGCGCCCAGAGTCCGGCACACACAACGACGTACTTGGCCGCGATGTAGCCACGGTGGGTTTCCACACCGACAATGCGGCCATTCTGGATATCGAGCTTCAGCGCTGGAGTGTTGGCAAAGGCCTTGAGCTTGCCGGTTTCCACGGCCTTTTCGACCAGTTCGGCCACCACAGTCTGTGAACGAGGAATCACCAGGCCGGCGTCTGGATCCCACATGGCACCCTGTATCAGTTCTTCTTCCAACAGGGGGAATTTTTCCTTGGCTTCTGCCGGGCTGATCAGGCTGACATTGGTGCCAAAGGCCTTGCCGGAGGTCACTCTGCGGCGCAGTTCATTCATGCGCTCGTCGTCGCCTACTCTTGCCACTTCAAGGCCACCAATACGCTCGTAGTGACCCATTTTTTCGTAAAAATCGGCGCTATAGGTGGTGGTATAGCAAGTGAGTGGGTCGTGTGACGTCATGTAACAGAAATCCGACGCGTGCGCTGTGGAGCCAATGTCAGTCGGAATGCCGGACTTGTCGATGCCGACGATGTCGCTCCAGCCACGCTCGATCAGGTGGTGCGCCACCGACGCTCCGACGATGCCGCCCAGACCGACGATGACCACCTCTGCTTGTTTCGGAAACTCTGCCATCTGTACCTTCTCCGCCTGAACAGGCTGTTGTTCCTTCAGCAGGTTAGAATAGACCCTGCTGAGCTGTTGTGTGAATGCTCCACGGAGTATAGGGGGCGAGCCAGGGGGCTGTGCACTGATAACGACAGCGACCACACTGATATCGACTTGCTCGCAGCTAGCGAATGGGCTATTGGTAGGGGGCGTATTCAGACAGGAAGCACTCGATGAAAACCATGGGACTGATTGGCGGCATGAGCTGGGAATCCACCCTGATCTATTACCGCCTGCTCAATGAAAAAGTGAAAGCCAGGCTCGGCGGCCTACACTCTGCCAAACTGATTCTCAATAGCGTGGATTTTGCGGAGATAGAGCGATTGCAGCACCAGGGCGATTGGGCAGCGACGGCCGAGATACTGACTGAGGCCGCACAGTCACTGGAGGCTGCCGGGGCGGATTTTCTGGTCATCTGTACCAACACCATGCACAAGGTGGCACCCCAGGTTCAGCAGGCGGTGAGCCTGCCCTTGTTGCACATTGCCGACGCCACCGCCACCGTGCTGTTGCGAGACGGTATAGAACGGGTAGGGCTCCTGGGCACCCGTTTTACCATGGAGCACCCGTTTTACCGCGAGCGTCTGGAAGCTCAGGGCATAAAGGTTTGTGTGCCCAGTGAGGCTCAGCGCGACATCATACACTCTGTCATCTACGAGGAACTGTGCCAGGGGGTGGTCAACGAACGCTCCAAATCGGCCTATCTTGAGATAGTGGATTCATTGGCATCAGAGGGGGCTCAGGCGGTTATCCTGGGGTGCACCGAAGTTGGCATGTTGATTCAGAATGGCGATACGAACGTACCCCTTTACGACACTACCGAGATTCACGCAGACCAGGCCGTTGAATGGGCTTTGGTCTGAACCTCAACCAGATAGAGGTCATTTTATGCAGGAATACAGCATCACGCCGTTGGTCGAACAGGACAAACCGGACTGGCGTCGCTTGTTTAATGGCTACGCCGACTTTTATAAAACATCGTTAAATGAAGAGGTGGCTGAGCAGGTGTGGCAGTGGTTGATGGACCCGGACCATGTCTTTGAAGGACTGATCATGAGAGATACCGATCAGCAGGCCATTGGCATTGTTCATTTCAGGGCCTGCCCTCGTTCGCTGAGCGGGGGTGATATTGGCTTTGTGGACGATATCTTTATTGATCCCGACGCTCGAGGTTCTGGCGCGGCCGATCTCTTCGTCGCCAGGCTTGAATCCATCGCACGCGAGCGTGGCTGGCCATTGTTGCGCTGGGTTACCCAGCATTTCAATGACCGTGGCCGAGCTTTTTATGACAGATACACAGGGGGCCCCAGCGACTTCATCATGTACCAGTTGAAGATCTGAATTTCTGTTCAGTGTGCTCACATCCGAGTATGCTGCACGCCCTAAAAAATCAACCTCGGAAAGATGGAGCCACCATGACCGACAAACTGAACGCTGTTGAACGAGACAGGATTGAGCAATTGAATGCGGAAGAGCGCTATGATTACGCACTGCAGCGGATGGTGGAGTTGAAGCAGGTCTGGTCACTGCGCGATGCCGAAGGCGGCGTCTTGATGTCGACCGACGATGAAGAGTGCATGCCCATCTGGCCCGATGAGGACTTTGCGAAGACCTGGCTAACCGACGATTGGGCGGATTGTGAAGCCTTCGCCATTAGCCTCGATGCCTGGCTGCAGCGCTGGTTGCCCGGTATGCAGACCGACGAAATCAACGTCGTGGTCTTCCCCGGCCCGGATGAAGATGGTCTGATACTGCGTCCGAAAACTCTGCGTGAAGCCCTGCAGGCCATTCGCGACGCTGAGTGACAACGGCTCATTTACTGGGGGAGGAAATGCCTATGGATTGGTCCTTATTGGATTTCGGTTGGCGTGTGGTGCTGGCCATAGTGGCAGGGGGTGTGGCCAACTTCATCTTGGGTGCACTCTGGTATGCCCTCCTCTTTCAAAAGCCTTGGGTTCAGTCCACAGGGCGCACAGCAGAGGAGATTCAAAGCACCGGTGGGCCGGGTGCTGGCTTGGGGCTGACTTTGCTCGGTGGCATTGCCACTACACTGGTTGTGGCCATTGTCTATCAATGGGCCGGTGGCAGCACTGTGCTGGACGGGCTCCTGATTGGCCTGATACTTGGGCTAGGAGTTTCGTTCTGGGAGCGCCTGAAAACAGCCGTTTACAACGTCGATGACAGGGTTCGCCCCTGGGCCATGTTTCGTATCGATACGGCTTACAATGTGTGTGGCCTGGCGGTTGCAGGCGGTGTCTATGCGCTTATAGCCTGACCTGCAACCAGTAACGGCCTTGTCAGCTTTGCAAGGCCGTCAACACTGTATCCCGTTCTACCTGAGTCAGGCCAGTAATGCCTTGAGGTGTCTCGGTTCTCAAACGATCCGTAACCTGCGCCACCTGTTGCTGAGCCTCATCACTGGATGAAATCGCGACACTGCCTGGTCGTAAAGTCTGATCACGCTGGGTGTTGAAGGCTTGAGTCAACTCTCCCAGGCGTTCCTGGTCGGCACTGTTGCGCTGCTCCAGCTCGTTGATGGCGGTATCGAGATTGGCGCGAGTCTGTTCCGGGTTGTTGGTGAACAGCGGCTCGCGTTCGGCCGGCTCGCTGCGACCCCGTTCAAGTGCCCGTTCGGTGGCGTCTTCGAGCGCTTGACGGTTCTCTGAGGGTGGGTTGCCATCATCGAGCCGCTGTCGCTCAGAGCGCAAATCGTTGGCCAGATCCTGACGCTGCTGCACGGCATTGCTGAGCCCGGAAGCCTCCTCCACCAGGGCACGCTCCGATACGTCATCAGCCGCCAGGCGGGTATCCACCCGGATATCCGGTTCATTACCCGGGCGCCGGTTTTCAGCCAAAGGCGCCTGATTGGTGCGTGCTTCAGAGTTGTTGCGATCTTGCGGGGATATCGGCCGAATACTGGTCGAAACCCCGGTGACATCCATTGCCATGTCCACTGACCTTTGCCGAAAGTGAGCCTTTTAGTTTAGTCGAGATTGGCTAAATTTCAACCAGGCCGCCAGTCGGGGTGTGCCCTTTGCTTCAGCCCGGGAATTGATTCGCATCAACAAGGTGTCAACGAGTCAGAACAGTGCTTGATGATGTCCGCCTGGCCCAGTAGCATAAAACCAAGTCGGTTGTTCACCAGGCAGGTCTGTGCCCTTACTCAAAGAGTTTTCCCATGCCTTTGTGCATGCCCTGAAGAACCTCCTGCCCATTGTTGTGGTGGTGGTCTTCTTTCAGTTGGTCGTGCTCAGGCAGATGCCCGATGGCGCCACCAGCATGGTTATCGGCCTGCTCATTGTCGCTGTGGGTGTGGCGCTGTTTCTACAGGGGCTCGAACTCAGTATTTTCCCTGTGGGCAAGAGCCTCTCGAACCAGTTTGCCCGGCGCGGTTCGGTGCTGATCCTGCTCTCCTTTGGTTTTGCTATTGGTTTTTCGGCCGTTGTTGCCGAGCCCGCCCTGATTGCCGTGGCTCAACAAGCTCAGGAAATCAGCGAGGGCCGTATAGACGCCCTGACCCTGCGTTTGCTGGTGGCGGCGTCCGTGGGCCTGGTGGTGGCCTTGGGCGTGTTTCGCACTATTTTCGGCTACCCCTTGCACTGGTTCATGATCATCGGCTATGCGACAGTCGTTTTTGTGACCTGGTTTGCGCCGGAAGAGATCGTCGGCCTCGCTTACGATTCTGGCGGCGTGACCACCAATATCGTCACCGTACCTCTGATCGCCGCCCTTGGTATTGGTCTGGCCACTTCCATTCGCGGTCGTAACCCCTTGATGGACGGCTTCGGTCTCGTTGCGCTGGCCGTCATGGTGCCGATGATCAGTGTTCAGCTCTATGGCATCTTTGTCTATTCCACCACCCCGAGCGAAGCCGAACTGCTGATGGGCCATGCTCAGGACGAAAAGATACCCTCCGGACTGATCGTTATGGTACTGGATCTGCTGGAAATGATTCGCGATGTATTGCCCATCATCCTGACCATTTTGTTTTTCCAGTACCTGGTTTTAAAACGCCCTCTGGCCAACCCACGCAAGGTCATCCTGGGTTTTGGCATGGTGATCATCGGCCTTTATGCCTTTGTCGTCGGCCTTAAACTCGGCCTGTTTCCCATAGGAACGTCCATGGCTGAGCAGTTGATCGGGCTGGATGCCTATGGCTTTATTTACCTCTTTGCATTCATGATCGGTTTTGCCACCACCATGGCCGAGCCGGCGTTGATAGCCGTTGGCCAACAAGCGGAACAAGCCGCGAACGGCCGCATCAATGGCAGCGCCATTCGCATACTGGTTGCTCTTGGGGTGGCTGTGGGCATCAGCATTGGTGTGCACCGCATCATTGTCGGCGGCTCCATGCACTACTACATTATGGGTGGCTACACCCTGGTCATTTTGCTGACCTTCCTGTCACCACGTTACATCGTCGCACTGGCTTATGATCTGGGAGGTGTTACCACCTCAGAGGTGACGGTACCGCTGGTGACCGCTCTCGGCATTGGTCTGGCCACCAACATAGAAGGGCGCAATGTGTTGATCGATGGCTTTGGTTTGATTGCCTTTGCCTCCATATTCCCGATTGTCACCGTCATGATCTACGCCATAGTGATGGAGTGGTACGGCAAGCGGCAATCCTTAACCAAAACAGAATAGGTGAAACCATGAAATTTTCCGTATTGGTCGCCATCGTCCCTGAAGAGATGGAGCAGGAATGCATTGATGCCGCGCGCGAACTGGGCGCCGGTGGCATCACCATCCTGCAAGGTCGAGGCATCGCCAATGAGGCGAAAAAATCCTTTTTCGGGCTCAATTATGATGGTTGCCAGAGCGTATTGCTGATGGTTCTGGAAAAACAGCTTTCGTTGCAGGTATTGAAGACGCTCAAGCATCTGCTTGACCCGGAAGGCACCAATTCGAAAGGGCTGGTGTTTACCACCGCTCTTGAGCACCTGGCCGGTATCGACATGAGCCAGGTCACCCGGTTCGAACGCACCCTGAAGCAAACACTCTGATCCACAAGTGAGGTTAGCCCTATGCAAGTCAAAGATGTGATGGTAACCGACGTGGCCACCATTTCGCCCTTCGCTACGCTGCGCGAAGCGTTGAGTACTATGAAGAGCCGTAAGGTCAAATCCCTGGTGGTCGAGAAACAAAGTGACCATGATGCCTACGGGCTGATCACGTACACCAACGTCCTGAAAACCGTCATTGCCGAAGAGGGCGACATCGACCTGCTGAACGTTTACGACGTCTGTGCCAAGCCAGTCATTAGCGTCGGCGAAAGCCTGGCGCTGCGCCATGTTGCCAGCCTGATGGTGCAACTCAAGGTGAAACGCTTGCTGGTAATGCGCGACAACGAAATGCAGGGCTTTGTATCGATGGACGACATTATGGAAAACCTGCTCAAGGAAATTGAGTGAGGTCCATTCCCGGATAAGTTTCGGTATAGCATGATGGGCTGCCTTCGGGTGGCCCATTTTGTTTATGGCTTGCGCACTAAATCAATGGGTTAATGCTGGTGGCGGTCTTTCTTGCTTCAGAAAAACGCGTATGCGCAGAAAGTAGCTGTTAGAAAAAATATGGATATCGAAACATTCTTCCCATTACTTCTTGGCGCAGGTTTCGGCGCTTTTTTTGCTGTTTTGAAGGGGAAGTCTGAAAGGTTGTGGCAAGAGAGATTCGAAGCTTTGAAAGAGCTATGTCTAGCCTCAAACACTCTTATCCACAGTAATGAAAGTGGACACTTGGAAGAGCTCGGAGTTCGCGTCATGGGGGATGCAGAGAAGGATCTAGCCAGCATCGAAGATGCGTACGTCGCGATGACATCTGCAATGACAGACTCACATAATGCACATCCGGATGAGAGTCGCTCAGACTACATGCGGGTTGTTTCTATGAATGCCGAAACCTTGATAATGGATGCCAAGCAATTGGCCAGACTTATAGATGCCGGGAATTTTGGCAGTGGAGCGAAAGTTTGGTTACCCTTGGGGTTTTAGAGTGCGGAGAACCCTTATGCTCAATCCTGCCATCGCTCGGCGCGTGCTGGACCACGCCCTTTCACAGGGGGCCGATTTTGCTGACCTTTTTATTGAGAGACAACTGCGCCAGAACCTCAGTACGCTGTTGGACGACGTCGAGAACGTCACCTCTGGGCTGGAATTCGGCATAGGCATTCGCCTGGTGTATGGTTATCAGGTGCTCTACGGTTACACCAACCAGGCCAGCGCGGAAGCTTTGTGCAAGGTCATCGACCAGCTCGCCGCCAAGGATCGTCGTGATCCGGTGACCACCGCCGTCGCCTTCGATTTTCGTGCCCCGAGTCGCCACTATAGCGCGCAAATCCCGCTCAGCCAGGACGCCGCCCTGGATGCCAAAATCGACTACCTGCGCCGCGCCGACCGGGCTGCCCGAACACGGAGCGAGCAAATCGTACGCACCATGGGTGTGGTGATGCAGCGCGAACAGCGCATCGAAGTCTTCAACAGCGAAGGCCTGCACACCCAGGATACCCGTCACTACTGCCGCGCCATGATCACGGCTCTGGCCAGCGACGGCCAGCAGCAAGCTTCGGGCCGGGAAGACGTCGGTGGCCTGGTCGGCTGGGAAGTTCATCAGCAAAGCGCCCCTGAAAAGATGGGGGAAGAAGCCCAGCGCCAGGCTCTGGTTAACCTTGGCGCCAGGCCGTGCCCATCCGGCCACATGCCGGTGGTGATCGGCAATGGTTTCGGTGGCGTGATTTTCCACGAAGCCTGCGGCCACCTGTTGGAAACCACGGCCGTTGCCAAGAAGGCGTCGGTGTTTCATGACAAGATGGGCGAGATGATTGCTCACCCATCTGTTAGCGCTGTGGACGATGGCACCATCGACCGTGCCTGGGGTTCTATTGCCATTGATGACGAAGGCATGGAAACCCAACGCACTCAACTGATCCAGAACGGCAAGCTGACCGGTTTTCTGGTCGACCGCATCGGCAGTGAGCAAACCGGCTATGCCCGTACCGGCTCCGGCCGACGTGAGAGTTACCGCTATGCCCCCGCCTCGCGTATGCGCAACACCTTTATCGAAGCCGGCAAAGATGACTTTGATGACATGATCGCTTCCATCGACCGCGGCATTTATGCAGCCCGAATGGGTGGCGGCTCGGTGCAGCCCGGTACCGGCGAGTTCAACTTTGCCGTGACCGAAGGCTACTACGTCGAAAACGGCAAGGTGCAATACCCGGTCAAGGCCGCCACCCTGATCAGCACCGGCCCCAAAGTACTCCGGGAGATCAGCATGGTAGGCAGCGACCTTGCCCTGGCCTGTGGCATGTGTGGCTCAGTCAGCGGCGCTGTACCTACCACCGTGGGCCAACCTGCCCTGAAAGTGAACGACATCCTGGTAGGGGGGAACGCCTGATGCCACGCCCAAATTACATCGACACCCTCTTGCAGCAAGTGACGGACGCCGGCGCAACAGCCGATGTGCTGATCGACGAGCAGACGTCGCTCTCACTCAAGGCGCGTGACGGCCAACTGGAAGAACAGGCCGTGAGCGATACCCGCCTCATCGGCCTGCGCCTGATCAAGGATCAAAAAGTCGGCCTCGCCTTCAGCGAAGCCACCGACGCAGACGCCATTAGCCATCTGGTGGAACAGGCACTGCTCAACGCACGCTTTGCCAAGGCTGACAAACACCAGCGCATCCTCGATAACCCGACGGAATTGCACAGCGACGATGCACTGCTGTGCCCACCAAGCGACCTTGGCGATGCCGAACGCATCGAACTCGCTCTGCAACTAGAGCGTGCCTGTCTGGAGTACCCCAGCATCAAAAGTCTGCCCTACAACGGCGTGAGCGAGAGTATCCGTACCCGGCAACTTTACAGCACCGGCGGCCTCAGCGCCCAAACCCGCCAACGCGTAAACGCCCTTTATGCCTACGCCCTGGCCGAGCGGGACGAGACCACCGCCATGGCCTTTAAAGGCCAGGTCGCCCGCACGGGCGGTCAACTGAGATTAAACCCACTGGTGCACGACGCCTGCACCGAAGCCGAGCGCATGCTCACCGGCAGCCCGGTAAAAAGCGGCTACTACAGCGTCATCTTCGAGCGCGACGCTCAGCAGAGTTTGTTTGACGTCTTCTCGCTGTGCCTTTCCGGCAAGAGCGCCATGGAGGGGGTTAACCCCTGGCGCGACAAGGTCGGCCAGAGCGTTGCCAGCACACTGCTGACGCTCACCGACCAGCCCCTGTTGAAAGAAGGCTTCGGCTACCAACTGTTCGACGCTGAAGGTATTGCCTGTCAGCCGACCAACATCATCACCGAAGGCCGCCTCGAAAGCCTGCTGCACAACAGCCTCACCGCCAACTACTTCAACCTCACCACAACGGGCCATGCTCAACGCAGCCCGAAAAGTGCCTTAGGTGTTGGCGCCCACCAACTGCACATAGCGCCCGGCAAAGCGAGTCACAGCGACCTGACCAGCGGCGACTACCTCGAACTCACCGACCTCCAGGGTACCCACTCCGGCGCCAACGCCCTTTCGGGTGAATTCAGCTTCGGTGCCAGTGGCTACCTGTGCCGCAACGGCGAACGGCTGCAACCCGTGCGCGGCATTACCGTCGCCGGCAACTTCTACCAGATGCTTAACCGCATCGAAGCAGTGGGTGATGAAGTCCTGTGGGACTGGCAATGCGGAGACCTCATGCCCCTGCTGCGGTTTGGGGATGTGGTGATTTCCGGGTGAGGGAAATGGGTTGCCCTTGGGTGGCCCGCTCTTTCCGTGTTCTTAATCCATTCGACGCTTTGGTTGGCTGGCGATGTAATCGTCTACTTCTCGCAAAAGGTCGCTGCAATGATGGTCGGCGATGCCGAGATGTGTGAAGTGGTCAACGATGCTGGCGAGGTATTCCCGGCTGGTACCCAGAAATCCTGCCCCGGTGGCGATGAAGCGTACCTGATCGACCGGGTCGATATCTGAGCGGACATCCGGAACGGCGTGATCGGCAATAAAGGTTAGTGCCTGAACCGGCCCGTCGGCCAGATCTGTCTGTATAAAAGAAGGGACATAGCCAGGCGCGATCACTTCACGGCGCCAGAGGATCTCGGTCTCCGCATCCACTGCATGAGCAGGGATCCGAAAGGCCAGCCCTTCACATCCATCGCCGGCCTTGTCTCGGTCCAGCGCGAGTGCAGCGTCGACATTGAATGTTCGGTAGAACGATGTTTCAGGATCGGTGATCCGGCTGCGCAATTCAGGGTGGTGGGCGAAAGCGTCGGGTGTTTCCATCCGGGTATTTCCTCAAAAGAGATCTGTGTCAGTTCGGTCGGCCAGGAGTTGAGGGATGCATCTATAGTACCACCCTCGGTTTGGTGTAACAGAGGGCCCGTCCATTTAGAAGGTCTAGCGAGTCATGATGCCTCAGCGGTAGAACTTCAGGCTGTCTGGAAGTTGACGGCGAATGGAGTGAATTTGCAAAAAGAACGATGTTATGCTTTTTTTAATTGGCTTATGCCGAACGCAGTTGTCGGCGCTGGTAAGCAACCGGCACCAGTCAGCGAAAGGCGCTTTGTAGTAACGAAACCCGGATATTCAGGATTGATCATTGGGAGGCAGTTTCATGAAGAGCTTAAGCTACGCAAGGTGTTGGTTCCTATTTATGCTTGTGCCCTTACTGTTGTTGGGTTGTGACAGCAGCGATGGTACGGGTGCTCAAAACGGCAATGGTGACACTAATGGCGAGGTGCCTGATGTGGCCAATGCTGTTGCCGAGGCCGACGGTTTCGCCCAGAAAGGTCCGTTTCAGTTCGGCGGCACTGCAAGCATTCAACAGCTTTCGGAGGATGGCGCACTCCTGGGAGAGGCTCTGCAGACGGAAATCGGCAATGCAGGCGAATTCAAGTTCAACGGCATCGATTGGTTCGGTCCCTCATTGATCACAGTCAATGGTGACTGGTTTAACGAAAGCGCGGGCAACTTTGCCGGGCAGCCGTTGACCTTGCGCAGTGTGGTCGCGATTCCGGATCCGGATGATGACGATGCGATGTCACCCTTTCCCACCTCCGTTAACGTGCTCACCGAGGCGATGACACACCTGGTGCTGACCCGGCTTGAAGACGGCTCTTCCTTCGATGGCAGCGTAAATCTCGCAAACAGAAGGCTCAATGAAGTTCTTGAGTTCGAGGGGGATGTGCGCAATCTAAACCTGTTTGTGCTCGACAGTCAGCACCCGCGCGACCGCCAGGTAAGCGGCGTCTTTGCCAAAATTATGGTCGCACTTTCCGCACGTAACGATCTTGCGAGCATCATTGAGCAAGCTGGCACCACAGCATGGGATGGTAGCCAGGTCGAGGAAGCCTTTGCTGAGCGTTTGCAGGAGCTGCGTGAAGAGGCGGCTGCATTGCTGGGAGACGGTGGCATCGAAACCGCCCGTACCTGGCTTGCGAACAACTACGGCGGTGTCGAGTTCAGTCGGCAGTTGACGAACCAGGGGCCGCTCGGAATGACTCTGGGCTGCAACCCAAATGCAGAGGACGCCTTCGGCAACAAGCAGCTTTGCCTTGGCCATGAATGGGAGCTCACTTTGGAGGAATCGGAAAGCCGAATTTTCTGGTTTGAGGCGCCACATGATGGGGCTTTCCTGTTTCAGTCAGGCGGCAATTTTGGCGCCAGCAGGAGACTCGAGCTTTTCCAAACAATCAGCGATAGCGGAGTTCTGGGCACTCTACTTGAAGTTAACCCGGTCGGAGCCGGTGGAATAGCGGTCGGGACTGATATTCTGTCCGAGGGAACGATCCGCTATGTGCGGATCCAGAATGCCAGTAACCTTGGCACGCGGACAGGATTCATGGCCGCACAAACGCTTAATGCCGGCTCGCCCCAAAACCCTCGCTGGATCTTCCCTGATCTGACCATCTCTGCTGCATTCGTCAATCAGGATTTTACGCTTAGAACAGGCAGCCGGAGTACTGGCGATGCAGCTCCAGACTCAGCCCCACTCACTAACGATCACAGCTACCTGCGCTTCACGCTGCCCGCCGGAATCATCCGGGTTGGTGTTAATCATTCGCCCTGTGAGGTCACCAATTCCAATAGCAGGGTATACCTATACAGAGCACCGGGTACGGGTGGTGATTCCATAGTCGGCGCCTTTGCGGACCCTGATCGGCTAATACAACAGCTCAGTGGCAATGACTGTACGCTCAATCTGGATATCGATGCACCATCCGAAGGAGAATACCTGCTGAAGCTTGTTAATCGCAGAAATAATGTTTTTGGCGTGAATGAACCAAGCGGCCGTACTCGCGGCTATCATGTATTCGCCGACTGAGGAGGTAACATTCGTCGCCTGATGGGTGGTTGGAGTCTCGGGATTTGAGGCAGAGACGATGGAGCGTTATACGTCTCGCTTGTATAAGAAACCTGGATGCCGAGATTGGAGATAAAGAGACGAAATAGAGTCCCATCAGTTGCTGAATTATTGAGGGTATCTATACCACTGAGAAAAGTATGGCCCAGCCTTTAATACCCCTGGTCCAGGTATCAAAGACTGTGCAGAAGGTTAACCTTTTACCCCCAGAGTAATTCAGAACCAGGGTAGAGGGTGCCGTTTTCGTAGGGCAGTCCATTGCTGTGGTCTTCGGCGAGCAGCAGTGGCCCGTCCAGATCCACCCAGCGGGCCTGCTCTGCGAGCAGCAAAGCCGGTGCCATAGCCAGGGAGGTGCCGATCATGCAGCCGACCATAATCTCGAATCCCTGTGCCTTTGCCTCGGCCAATAAGGCCAGGGCTTCAGTAAGACCACCGGTTTTGTCGAGTTTGATGTTGATGCCCTGATAGCGGCCTTGCAGCAGGGCCAGTGACGTGCGGTCAATGCAGGATTCATCGGCAATGATGGGCAGCGGTGGTTCATAGCCTTCCAGACGGTGTTCTTCGTCTGGTTTCAGGGGTTGCTCGATCATTTCGACACCCAGGGCTTTCAGTTCGGACGCATAATCTACCAGTTGATTGAATCGCCAGCCCATGTTGGCGTCGATGATCAAACGGACGTCAGGTGCGGCATCGCGCACGGCTCTGACTCGATCAAGGTCGCCATTGCGGCCGAGTTTGAGTTTCAGAAGCGGCCGCTGTGCATTCCGGCGCGCAGCCTCAGCCATTGCTTCAGGGCTGCCCAATGACAAGGTAAAGGCGGTGGTGATGGGCGTCGCCGGGTGATTTCGACCCGCCAGCTCACGTGTGCTGATACCTTGCTGCCTGGCCTCCAGCTCAAACAGAGCGCAGTCGATGGCATTGCGCGCGTTGCCGGCCGGTAAGCGTCGCTGAAGTTCCTGTCGGCTCAACCCGTTCTCGAGTGCGGGCAGGCAGCTCTCCACCATCCGAGTGACTGACGGGTATTCCGGCTCGAAGACGTCGTTGCGTTCGCATTCTCCTCGGCCGGTGATGCCGTTTTCGGTGATTTCTACCACCACCACTTCTCCGTGCATCATGGGATCCATACGCGAGATGACAAAGGGCTCGTTCAGCGGCCAGCGCTCAACGCTGTATCGAACGCGTCTCATTGGGTAGCCTCCAGAGCATCGACAATGGCATCTACTCCGGTGCGTACGGGGTCGACCACTGGGACGCCATAGCGTGTCGCATAGTCCTGCATCAGGCTGTGTGCCTCATCGTCCGAGAGACTGGATGTGTTCAGGGCGATGCCGCCGAGACGGATGTTTGGGTTGGTCATGCGACCCATCTCCAGGTTGACGCGAATCAGGTCGTCGAACTCGGGTATGGCGTAGCCCTCCATCAAGTCCATCTGGGTGCGCCCGGCCTCATGGCACAATATGAGGACATCGGCCTGGGCACCATGCAGCAGGCCCAAACTGACGCCGGCATAGGCGGGGTGGAAGAGCGAGCCCTGGCCTTCTATCACATCCCAATGGTCTTCATCATTGGCGGGAGTCAGGCCCTCTATCGCGCCGGCGGTAAAGTCGGAAATAATGGCGTCGATGGGGATGCCTGAGCCTTCGATTAAAATGCCGGTTTGCCCGGTGGCTCTGAACGTTGCCTTGATGCCACGCTCCTGCATCGCCTTGTGAATCGCTAAAGTGGTGAACATCTTGCCGACGCAGCAGTCGCTGCCGACGGCGAGCAAGCGTTGGCCGCTGCGTGGCAGGCCAGTGCCGCATTCCAGTTGGCCTTTATAGTGGCGTACATCAATCAGTTGTTGGCCGGTTCTTTTTGCCACGGTGACCAGGTCGGGTATGTCATTCAGGCGCATGTGCAAGCCGCTGGCGATGTCCATACCGGCTTCCATCGCTTCGATCAATAGACCAATCCAGTTGGCGGGCAAGGTGCCACCGATTGGAGCAAGGCCGAGCACAAAGGTTTTGGCACCGGCGTCGGCCGCTTGCTGAATGGTCATTTCGGTGAGACCCAGGTCTACTTTCGCTTGTGGCAAGCGCATTTGCCCCAGGCATTTCTCGGGGCGCCAGTAGTGAATGCCTTTGGCGACCTTGGCCATCAGGAAATCCTCGGCGTCGCCGAGGAATAACAAATAGGGTGTTTTAATTTCTATGGTGGACATGGCAACCTCCTGCCGGGTTCAGCACGATGAAAAGGAATGATTAAAAAATACAATGATATTCAGGTTTAACGGCTCGTTTCTGGTGCCGTTTATTCGTCTTGTTGAATCTGTTAATTGACCGCAGTTACTCCTCTGGCAGCAATCACCGTGCGCTGTTCTGGTCGGTTTAAATGGTGGTTCAAGCGCCCTTCCAGAGTTCGCCAGAACAGCACAAACAGTGTGGTGATCAGCAAATACAAAATCGCCGCAATAAAATAAATATTGATGTCAAAGGTTTGGGAAAAAGCGCGCCGAGTATGTCCCATAATGTCCAGAATGGTAATCACACTGGCGACCGCACCTCCCTTGAGCATGAGGATGACTTCATTTCCCAGGGCAGGAAAGGCGATACGATAGGCGTTGGGCAGAATGATGCGCCGGTGCAGCGTTAATGGGGTCATGCCGCAGGCCAGGCCGGCTTCAATTTCACCGACGTTCACCGATTGCAGCCCGCCTCTCATGATCTCGATTTGGTAGGCAGTGGAGTTCAGGGTGAATGCCAGCAAGGCACAATAAATGGGCTCTCGGAAGAACCACCAGAGGCCCAGTGCGCTCAATTCTTCGCGGAACTGACCACTGCCGTAATACACCAGGAACAACTGCGCCAAAAGCGGTGTGCCTCGAAAAAAGGAAACAAAGAGCCGAATCGGCGCTTGCACCCAAAGATTGGGTTTGCGTCGGAGCACGGCCAGAGGCAGTGCAAAACAGGCCGCCAATAGCACCGGTATTAAGGTGAGTTGCAGCGTTACCCACATACCCATCAGTAACTTGTCGGAATACTCTAAAGCCAGACTAATCATCAGTGTCCCCCCAGCGTTTTCAGGCCTCGGCTGGCGCGTTTTTCTGCTCGCCCAAGCAAGACTTCAAAGGACAGACACACCAGCCAGTACATTAGGCAAACCGTCAGGTAGAAGGTGAACGGCTGTTTGGTGGCGCCAACGGCTATACCGGCCATACGCATCAAGTCGTTGAGTGCAATCACTGATACCAGCGCGGTATCCTTGATCAGGTTGATCCACAAGTTGCCAAGGCCGGGCAGAGCAATGCGCCATATTTGCGGCAATTCGATGCGTCGGAACACCAGCCAGGGTGAGAAACCATAGGCTTGTGCCGCCTCAATCTGGCCTTTGTCGAGTGCTTGCCAGGCGCCGCGAATGACTTCGGCCGAATAAGCGGCAAATACCAGAGACAGGGCAACCACACCGGCAACGAAGGGGCTTAATTCAACATAGCCAATGTCCGGGTTGATCCAGTTCAGAACCTGACGAAGCAGTAGCCCGGCTCCATGGTAAATAATGAACAGAGTGAGCAGTTCCGGCAGGCCTCTTAGGGTAGTGGTGTAGGCGATGGCCAGGCTTTTCAGTGCCCTGTTTCTGGACATCAGCACCGTGGCGACCAGAAAGCCCAGGGCGAGGCCAATGGGCAAACTGGTCAAGGCAAGCCTGAGTGTGACCCATAGGCCACTGAGCAGTTGGTCGCCCCAGCCATGTTCGCCCAGTTGGAGTAGTTGGAGTGTCTCCATTCGGCCACCTTTTTTATTGATGCGGGTCTGGTTGTTTGGTGGTGTTAGGCAGTTCTCGCCAGAGCCCCGATGACAATTGAGCTATTGCGTCCTTTCGGGGCCTGACCTGAATGCCGGGGTATCACTCCAGTGTCAGCAGGTTCACGTCGAAGTAGCGGTTGTTGATCTCGTCATAGACACCGTTTTCGATAATCGCCGCCAATGCTGCGTTGAGACGCTCGCGCAGTGCGTCGTCATTTTTGCGGACGGCCATGCCGACGCCGTAGCCAACGTATTCCGGATCAGTGATCAGTTCGCCAACCCGTTCGCAGCAACTGCCTTCTTGCGTTTGTAACCATTCGACCATGGGAATAATGTCTCCGGCTTGCAGGTCCAAACGGCCATTGGCCAGATCAAGATTCACCGCATCCTGAGTTGGGTAGAGCCGAATGGTAGAGTCGGGATACTGTGCCTCCAGGAAGTCACCCTGGGTTGTTGAGCCTTGCGCACCAATGGTTTTTCCCGCCAGAGCGGCTGGTGAAACATCGGTAATGTTGGCACTTTTGTGCCCAACAAAGGTCATGGCAGACGCCTGATAAGGGTCGGTGAAAGAGACTTGTTCCATGCGCCGGTCGGTGATGAACATGGAGGCCAATATCACATCGTAGCGGCCGGCCATCAGGGCGGGGATAATGCCATCCCAATCCTGCGCAACCCAAACACAATTGACCCCCATCTGCTCGCACAACGCATTGCCGATATCTATGTCAAAGCCAGCCAATTGACCGTTTGAGTCATAATAGTTGAACGGAGGGTAAGCGCCCTCGGTACCCAGGCGGATAGTGGATTGCGCCCAGATGGTAGAGCTGGCTAATAGAGTGACCGCGATAGCAGTCAGCTTTTTCAGGTGAGAAAGCATTGTCATGGAGCACCTCTTGTTGCTGTTATTGGTCTAAGTAGTCGAGTGGAGCATGCATTGAGGCGGTTTGGCTGACAAATGATCTATTCCCATGCTATACATAGCGACTGGCTATATTTGGGCTGATGTGATGGCAATGACCCCGGACCGATTGTTACGCAACCTGGATTGGAATCTGTTGCATACCTTTGTCACCATTGTGGACGAGGGAAGTATTACTGCTGCTGCACACAAGCTGGCCTACAGCCAGCCCAGCGTCAGCAATGCATTAAAGCGGTTGGAGGACAGCCTGGGTACCGTACTTCTGGTTCGGAAAAAGGGCACCTTCACGCTGACACACAAGGGCCGGATGGTCTACGAATACGCGACGTCCGCGAACACTATACTGGTGCAAATGGCCGACCAGTTTGCCCGACAGGATGCCCAACTAGGGGGAGAGTTGGCGATTCAGATTGCCAGTCATATCTATAACCCGCCGTTTGACCAGAGCTTGAAAGCCTTTCATGCCGATCACCCTGATGTGCTGATCACCATCAATACCCATCCCAGCAAGGATATTCTCAAACACCTGATGAACCGTGAGGTGAACATTGGTCTGAGCAATATGAAGTCGGTGCACAGCGCCCTGAATTTTGAGCTGATCGGTTACGAGGAAATGGGGTTTTACTGCGGCCCGGGTCACCCCTTGTTTGGCAAGGAAAATGCCTCTCTTGATGAATTGGGCGGTTTACCCTACATCTCATTCGAAAGCGATCAGCCAGGTGAGGGGTTGAGCGATATTGCACAATTGCGTGCGTCACATCGAAACTGGGGCCGCACTGTGGCGATTTCTTCTAACGAGGAGGAAATTCGTCGTTTGATAGTGACGGGTCTGGGCTTTGGGGCACTCACCGTAGAAGGGGCGCGGGCTTTTGTGAGCCAGGGGTTGTTGTGGCCCATCAATATCAACGCGCCTCTCCCTTCATGCGAGGTGTACCTGGCGACGCCCGCGGCTACCCCCTTGACTGAGGCCGAAGCGCATTTTGTGGCGCTGTTGCGACAGAGCAGCGCTGAGTTCATGAGGAGCAGGTTTTTCAGTCGTTGAGCCGGTAGGGGCGTCGTGGATGAGCAAGTGGTTTGTCGGCGCCGAACCGGACCGCTCGCTTGACTCCCATTAGATGATAGTGCGATGCGTCGCTGCCCGGTTGACAATGAGTGGGTCAATGGAGCCCATGCGGTGGATGTCTTTGTTCGGGTAGTCGAACTGGCTCAACACATAGCGCATGGCGTTTAAACGTGCCCGTTTTTTGCAGTCGGATTTGATAACGATCCAGGGGGCCTCTGACGTATCGGTCTGGAAGAACATGGCTTCTTTTGCTTTGGTGTATTCATCCCACTTGTCGAGCGAGGCACGGTCGATCGGGCTGAGTTTCCATTGTTTGAGCGGATGTGATTCTCGCTCGGTAAAGCGACGCCGCTGCTCTTCGCGTGTGACTGAAAACCAGAATTTAATCAGGTGGATGCCTGAGCGCACCAGGTTGCGTTCGAAATCGGGCGCCTGGCGCATGAATTCTCGGTAGTCTTCATCAGCGCAAAAGCCCATGACTCGCTCAACACCTGCCCGGTTGTACCAGGATCGGTCAAACAACACAATTTCACCTGCGGTGGGTAGGTGATTAACATAGCGTTGGAAATACCATTGACCCTGCTCAGCGATGGTCGGCTTCTCCAGTGCGATAACCCTGGCACCCCGGGGGTTGAGGTGTTCCATAAAGCGCTTGATGGTGCCACCCTTGCCTGCTGCATCGCGCCCCTCAAACAGAATGACAACACGTGCGCCGGTCTCCTTGACCCAATGTTGCAACTTGAGCAGCTCCACTTGCAGGTTGTACTTTTGCTTTTCGTAGGATTTCCGGCGCAGTCGGTTGCGATACGGGTAATTGCTTTCTCGCCAGTCCTGGCGCAATTCTTCGTCAGAGTCTGAGCCAAGTTGAGACGTGCGTTCAAACTCCTCACGTAGCAAAGTGCGCCTGAGCAGTGCCACATCATCAGGCGAGGCACCGGACAGAATAGCACTGAGCTGGTTGGACACCTGCTCGATCTCGCCTTGCTCGGCTTCATGGCTGCCTTTAGCAGAAATTTCCTTCAGCACGACTTCCAATGCCGCCTGAGCGCCCTGGGTGCGCTCTTTGGCACTAAACTCAGAAATAGCCGCTGGGGTCAGATCTTTCGCGGTATCGCCTGCGTCTACTTCATGTCGGTTGTCTGACTTGTTTAAGTGCTTTCCAATAGCCATCTGACGCCTCACAGTTGAGCATGGTGGGATGTGATCGTTTCGATATTAGCCGAAGGTAAAAAAATCACCTTGATCCATGTCAGATGGATGGGCTTCTTTATCTGACAGAAAAGCAGTCATAGCACTCTGGGAGGAGGTTGGCCTTGTTGTGCCTCAAAACGACCCGGGCAAGGACATCGACTGGAAAATGCAGGTCGACCCCTAACTTTTCCGGATTGCTAAGTACGAAGGGCGCATCGTCGCTACCTTAATATCCGGCTATGAGAGGCACCGAGGTTGGATCAACTACCATTATTTGTTCTGCGGCAGTCGTCATTTTCCGGCTAACGCGTCTTATTGGCGCCAACTCTAAGCCATGTACAGTGGCCTCTGCTTCAGGGTACAAGGGGCAGGCTCCCGGTAGTGCTCAGTCGTGCTGATTGCTCAGCCTCATTGCTGCATTAACGATCATTCAATTGCCATAAATGTGTCCCATAAATGTCATATTAATGGCGTACCTTGGCATCACTTGAACCGAAATCTCACATGTTCTGAGGTGATGCATGCGTACTTTAATGACCGTAGTAACACTCGCCGCCGTGGCGGTAACGCCAGCTCTGGCTAACTTCCAGCTGGACAGCCGTTACACCGATAATGATGGCGATATGATTGCCGATATCCCGACCAACGCTTCGCAGTGGGTAAACCCAAATACCCTGGTGTTTGCTTACACTCCGGTGGAAGACCCCGCCGTATACGCTGAAGTTTGGCAGCCATTCCTGGACCACATGGCGGAAGTGACTGGTAAGCGGGTGCAGTTCTTCCCGGTTCAATCCAACGCCGCTCAAATTGAAGCGATGCGTGCGGGACGTTTGCATGTTGCCGGATTCAACACTGGCTCCAACCCACTGGCCGTTGCCTGTGCCGGTTTCCGCCCCTTCGCCATGATGGCTTCTGAAGATGGCAGCTTCGGTTACGAAATGGAATTCATTACTCACCCGGGTTCCGGCATCAACAGCATTGAAGACATCCGTGGTCGCACCCTGGCCTTTACGGCCGAGACGTCCAACTCGGGCTTCAAGGCGCCACAGGCACTGCTGGAAGCCGAATACGGTCTGGTGGTCAACAACGACTACAGCCCGGCATTCTCTGGTGCGCACGATAACTCCATTCTCGGTGTCGTCAACCGAGACTACGATGCCGCTGCCATTGCTAACTCTGTTGCGCATCGCATGATGCAGCGTGGCGTGATCAACGATGGCGATTATGTCACCATCTATCAGTCTGACAGCTTCCCGACCACCGGTTACGGCACTGCGCACAACCTGCACCCGGACTTGCAGGAAAAGATTCACGAAGCCTTTTTCAGTTTTGACTGGACCGGCACCAGTATGGAAGCGGAATTCGGCAATTCAGGCGAGTCTCAGTTTATCCCTATTACGTTCCAGGAGCATTGGTCGGTGATTCGTCAGATCGATGCCGCCATGGGCGTGCAATACACCTGTAATTGATCCCAGGATATACCTTTAAAAACCTGCCTCTATCTAGGCGGGTTTTTGCGTATTGGAGTACCCCATGCTTACGGTAGACAAGCTCAATAAAACGTACAAAACGGGCGACAAAGCCCTGACCGATGTCAGCTTTACAGTGCCCAAGGGCCAGGTTGTTGGTTTGATTGGTCCATCTGGTGCGGGCAAGTCGACCTTGATTCGCTGCATCAATCGCCTGGTAGAGCCCACCTCGGGATCTGTGCGTTTGAACGATACTGAGATCAGTCGCTTGAGTGTAGGCGAATTGCGCCGTGCACGACGTCGCATTGGCATGATCTTCCAGGAGTACGCCCTGGTAGAGCGTTTGACTGTGATGGAAAACGTTCTATCGGGTCGTTTGGGTTATGTGCCTTTCTGGCGCAGCTTCCTGCGCAAGTTCCCCGGCGACGACATTGCCAAAGCCTACCGGTTGTTGGATCGGGTTGGGCTGATGGCGCATGCCGACAAGCGAGCAGATGCACTCTCCGGCGGTCAGCGTCAGCGAGTAGGTATTGCTCGCGCTCTGGAGCAGGATCCGGAGCTGATGCTGATTGATGAACCGACGGCAAGTCTGGACCCGAAAACCAGCCGCCAGATTATGCGGTTATTGGTCGAGATCTGCGCCGAGAGTAGTCTGCCTGCCATCATCAATATTCACGATGTGGTATTGGCGCAACAGTTTACGGATCGCATCATCGGGCTCCAGGCCGGGCAGGTGGTTTTTGATGGTTCGCCCAACGAACTGACGGAAGCTGTACTGACCCAGATTTATGGTGAAGAAGATTGGACGGCCATGCGTCGCGGCGCTGCAGAGGACGCCGAAGCCGAGGCTGAGGCGCATCGTGAGACCGAGAAATTGATGAGCGCCCTATGACAAAGCAAAGCTACCCTACGCAGTGGCGAAGACCACCGCAAATCATTCAGGCGAAACATTGGCGTTATCTGGTGACCTTTGGTGTGTTGCTGTATCTGATCATGGCCATAGGCACAGTCGAGGTGAACTGGGGCCGAGTCGTGGAAGGCGTTGAGCGTGGCCAGCGTTTCATTGCCGGTTTCCTGCAACCGGATTTTACGACACGCTGGCGTGACATTTCACGCGGCCTGATTGAAAGCCTGACCATGACCTTTACTTCCACTGTCGTCGGTGTGTTGATCTCTATCCCCATCGGTGTAGGTGCAGCACGCAACCTTGCTCCGAGATGGGTCTACTATGTCTGCCGCAGCGTCATTGCTGTGAGTCGTTCCTTGCAGGAAATCATCGTCGCCATTTTCTTTGTTGCGCTCTTTGGTTTTGGTGCCTTTGCCGGCTTCCTGACCTTGACCTTTGCCACCATTGGTTTTATTGGCAAGCTGCTGGCGGAAGACATTGAAGATATTGATGAAGCTCAAGCGGAGGCGGTTCGTGCGACCGGAGCTTCCTGGTTACAACTGATAAATTACGCCGTTCAGCCGCAGGTGATGCCGAGGCTAATCGGTTTGTCTCTGTACCGGCTAGACATTAATTTTCGTGAGAGTGCGGTGATCGGCATTGTTGGTGCTGGTGGTATTGGTGCAACCTTGAATACGTCGCTCTCTCGATACGAATACGACAGTTCTGGTGCGATTCTGATCATCATAATCGCTATTGTGATGATGACCGAATACTCTTCCAGCCACTTGCGCAGGTGGGTGAAATGACTACGACTCCAACCACTCAAACACCAACACCTGTTTGGCACCCACGCACGCCAAAGGCACGCATTACCTTGTGGTTCTTCTGGTTGCTGACGGTGGCCCTGTTCGTTTATTGCTGGAACCTGATGACAGCAAACACCATGTGGGTGTTCGTTTACGATGCCCCTCAGGCGGCCAGTGATTTATTCAACCGGGCATTCCCGCCACGCTGGACTTATATGGAGCGGTTGTGGAAACCGTTGTGGGATACCATCAATATCGCCACCCTGGGCACCTTGTTGGGTATCATGATGGCGGTGCCTTTGGCTTTTCTGGCGGCCAGTAATACCACGCCATCGAAGGTATTTCTGCGGCCATTTGCCCTGTTTTGCATTGTTACTTCTCGTTCAATCAACTCCCTGATCTGGGCGTTGCTGTTGGTGTCAATTCTGGGCCCTGGCTTGCTGGCCGGTATTCTCGCCATTGCCTTTCGCTCCATTGGTTTTATTGGCAAGCTGCTCTATGAAGCTATTGAAGAGACGGAAGTCAGCCAGGTAGAAGCCATTACGGCGACGGGGGCTTCTCAGGCTCAGATTCTGAACTATGGCATCGTGCCGCAAGTGTTGCCGGCCTTTTACGGCATCAGTGTCTTTCGTTGGGACATCAACATCCGGGAGAGCGCCATACTTGGCCTGGTCGGTGCCGGGGGCATTGGCTCGCAATTGCAGGCGAGTATGAATGTGCTAGCCTGGCCTCAAGTCATGGTGATCCTGGTGGTCATACTCGGCACGGTCGTTGTGTCGGAGTGGGTGTCGGCTTGGGTGCGCAAAGCGGTTATTTGATCTCATTAAACTGGGCGCCGCCGTTGACTTACAATGGCGGCGCCTGCCTGATTCCTATCTTGAAATTCACTCTGTAAGTCATCTGTAAGCTCCTGCTGTCACCATGAACTCCTGGTATTGATTCAGATCGAAGACAGGGGGAAAGGATGATGGTTTATTCTGGTTATTATCGGGCCATGGTTTTATTCGCCGGTGTGGCGATTGGTCTGGCCGGCTGTGGTGGTTCGGGCAGCGATGACGCGGCTGAGGTAGACCCCCCAACCGAATCCGATGATCCAATGGAAGCACTCACTTTGTCAGCTTCGTCCGACATCATGCAGGTTCACCTGAGCTGGGGTGGCGCTGACGCCGTGGACATTCTTTACAGCTCTGACCCTGGGTGCGACTGGGATAATTATTCGTTGTGCAGTGGCGCTGGCATGCTGTCGGGTGTTACTGATTCCGAGGTCGCTATCGGGGCGGTTGAAGAAAACCTGTCTACCGAGAGAGGCTGGTATTTTGTGGTAGAGGCGGATGAGCGGCGCTCGTCTCAAGTAGCGGCCAGGCCCGCTGTGCCGTCTTTTGGTGGCTACCAGATCTATGCGCTGGAAACCGATGGCGATAACCTCTATGTTGGTGGCAGCTTCAGCCGAGTCGCACTGGCGACCGGGGGGCTGGCCATGTTCGACGCTCAGCAAGATAACACCCTGACCGGTGTGCTGCCCTATATGGAAGGCCAGGTTCTCGACATTGTTGACGATGGCACCGGTGGCTGGATTGTGGGCGGTCTGTTTGAGCGCGTCGATGGCAAGGAGCGCATCAATCTGGCCAGATTGCGACAGGATGGTACCGTCGAAACCGATTGGCAGGTCGATGTTAACGGGCCTGTTTATGCGATGGCGGTTCAGGGGGATCGTCTCTTTATTGGGGGAGACTTTTCGCAACTGACGATCGACAAGGATGCCCAATACAATCGATCAAACCTGGCGGCCATTGAACTGTCGACTGGCGTACCGGTGACTGGCTGGAATCCGACGATCAACGATCCGGTTTGGGCGCTGACCAGCAACGAAACGCAGTTGTACCTCGGTGGCAGCTTTACCCAGGTCAACGGTACTAATCGCAACCACCTGGCGGCACTGTCGATCGACGACGGCTCGGTCAACAGCGGCTGGACACCCAGTGCAAACGATACGGTCAACACGCTCTTGTATGATTCAGGAGCGGTGTTCGCCGGAGGACTCTTCACCAGAGTGTCTGATGACGACAGGGATTTCCTGGTAAAAATCGATGCCGTCTCGGGAGGGGTTGATGGACAGTGGAACCCGGGAGCGCCGGATGAAGTGCTTGTCCTGGGCCTTTGGGAAGATCAGCTCCTGGCCGGTGGCGTCCACAGCTCCTCCGATTGGCCTACGCCGTTTTCAATCATCGATCGAACCGACGGGGCACACGATCAGAGCTGGGATCTGCCCGACTCTTACCTGAGTGACGATGTGCACGGTTTGGCCGTTTCCGGTGATCGCATTTACATCGCCACCGAGCGTAACCTGATGGCGTTGGACGCACCGTTGAAAACATCAGCGCCTTGGGAGGCGAAAATCGGGGTCGCCTTTGACGATGGCCCAAGAGCGATAGCAGCCACACCAGATCAGGTTTTGGTTGGCGGTGAATTTCCGGAGTCTGGCGGCAATCGATACAACAGCATCGCGGTAATGGATATTGAGACGGGTGTCCTGCAGGAGCCGCTTTCTGGTTCGACAGGGCAGGTATATGAGCTGTTGTATAACGACGGGCGGCTCTATGCCGGGGGTACTATGTACTTCAATGCAGATCAGCAGAGCATCGCTGCATTCGACCTGACGACCATGGCTCGGGATGAGGACTGGAAGGCTACCGCCAGCAGTTCAAGGGATGTGTCCGGGCTGGCCATCAGCGGTGGCACCTTGTATGCCGGAGGGCGTTTTGGAAAGGTGGGTGACGAGGATGTTGTTCGAGTCACCGGTTTTGATCTGGTCAGCGGTGAACTCAGTGATTTTACCCACGCGCCAGAGCCGGATGACACCGTCAATGCTCTGGCCGCTACGGAAGACCAACTGTTGCTGGGTGGGCGCTTTGGCAATGTCGCCGGTCAGGCCCATGAGCACCTTGTGTCGCTCAAAACTGCGGATGGCACCATGACCACGGGCTGGACCATGGAAGCGTCCAATACCGTCAACACCTTTCACTGGGGCAACGACACAACGCTCTACGTGGGCGGTCGGTTCAACACCCTGGGTGGAGAGAGCCACAATGGCATCGCCCGTTTGCTAATGGACGATGGCAGTTTCGACCTGGATACCGGCTGGACTCCAGCGGCATCGAATACGTTGTCGATTGCTACCGGTGAGAATCGCGTCTTCGTCGGTCGCAGTATCGCCCAGGATGCAGCCGATGGGCTGATGGCGTTTTCGCGTTTTAGCAACGGCAGTCAAGTCGATGATTGGGATCCAGCGCCAGATAAAAGTGTGAATGCCCTCTTGTACCACGACGGCAAGCTTTTTGTTGGTGGCTGGTTCCAGAAGCTGGACGGAAAACACCGTAACCTCTTTGGCGTGCTGGATGCCGACACCGGAGAGCTAATTTGGTAGTGCCAAAGTGGCTGCTGTAAGTCGTTTGTAAGGGCGGACTGTCATGATGAGCCCTCTCTGAGTTCAGGTCGTCTGGAGGCAGAGTGGGATTTGTTTCGTACTAGAACAGGGGTTCATCATGACAACCGATAAAGGACGTTCAGGGCCTTTGCTCCGGCCTTATTCAAAGGAGCTGATGGTCGGGTTGACGCTCGCCAGTGGCGTTCTACTTTCAGCCTGCAATAGCAGTTCCGGAAACGGAGAAGAGGATGTTGATCAGGCAACCTTTGAAGTAAGCACTCAGGCCGGTACAGGCGGCAGCATCAGCCCACAAACGCAACAGGCGAGCCGTGGTGAGGTGCTGGATTTCGAGATTGCCATCGAGAGCGGCTTTAGCCTGGTGGATATTGATGGCTGCAGCGGCAGCTTGTCCGATACCACCTACACCACCGGAGCAATTGAGGCGGATTGCACCATTACGCTGACCTTTGATGAATTGGCCGAAGCGCCCGAACCAGGCGTTTCGCTGCTGGTTGCCGCCAATGAAGAAGTCGAGTTGGGCAGCTATGGGCCAGCGTTGATGAATGGCCTCAGTCAGGCTTTTATCAATGCCAAGGGTGATGTCAGCTTGCGCAGCACCATGCGTGATTTGGATCACAACATTGTTTCCGGTGGTGCAAGCCACCTCTTGTTGCCGGCCGACGGTAGTGGACCCACGCCTTTTCTTAGCCAGTTTTTGACCATACCACAGTTTCCGGATGCAACACCGGTCCGCTTCGCCCGACACAGCCCGGCACCCGACGGCAGCCTGATGGCCTTGGTGGGGTTTGAAGAAGGCTCCACGGAATTCGCCGCGGCTGTGCGCTATCACGAGGGTGACTATCAGATCATGATTGAGCCGGATGACGTACCAGGGTTAACCGGCTACAGCCTTCGGTCGGATTTTGATTTCGGCAATATCTTCCGGTTCAATGAGTCTGGCCAAACCGCCATTCGACTCAGAGTAACCGATGCAGCGGATAACAATACCGTCACCTGGTTGTTCGGGGAGCCGGAAAACCTCGCACCCGCCTTTACCTGGGGAGACGGTACCGGTCAGTTCCACCTGGAGTATGGTGAGTATTTGTTTCGCTGGCCTTTCCTGAGCGTGGGCAATTCCAGCCCGGCCATCTCTGCTGACGGGTCGATCGCTGTCTATGCCAGCACCAAAACGGATCGGGACAGCCAGCCGGACGATGAATTTGCCACGATCAAGGCGCTGTGGTCAGTGGCTCCAGAGCAGAGCGACCCGGAAATACGCGTCAGAACCCATGCGCCCTTTACAAGCCAGGGAACGGGTATGCTGGAGGAGTTCAGTGATATCGCGCCGGGCGGTCAGGAACAGGGCTACTCACTGAATGATCAGGGCGAGATCGCGCTGTTGAACGGTTACACCGATGACGGGTTCAAACGGGACCTCTGGTTCCTGGATGAAGATGGCTACTGGCCCATTGCCCGCCATGGCACGGTGGCGCCCAATACAGACCAGGTAGGCCTGAGCACCGGCGCCACTTTTGGCCGGATTGGTGTGCCGGCGCTGTCCAACTCCGGGCAGATGACGTTTCAAGCCGAGGTCGAAAGCCAAACCAGCGTTTGGGTGGCTAGCCGCGTTGAAGCTCAGCCCATTGCCATCGAAGGCATGGACGCACCGGGTCTTGAAAATTGGACGTTTGCGCGCCTGGGCCTGGATGCCTTGCCACCGCTGGATGCGCCCTTCATCAATAACAAGGACCAGGTGATTTTTTGGGCCGAGTTGGAAGACACGAGCAATGGCAGCTCCGCCGACAGTCTGTGGCTTCACGATGCCTGTAATGGACTCTGGTTGATTGCCATGGAAGATCAGGAGATTGAGCTTGAAGGCGTGCCTGTAGTTATAGATTGGGAGGACGGCCAGGCCGTAAGAGGCAAGGAAACCGCAGAGCGTACGCTGAGAAGTCTGGATACGCCGCCTTTCTACGCCAACACTGGCCCAACCGGCCCCAATACCGGCCAGCGATACCCCTTGAACGACCAGGGTGAGTTTGTCTTTGTGGGCGAACTGGCTGGAGACTACTCCACGGGTTTGATTTCAGAAGGCGATACCGGGACCTACCATCGACAGGATGTCGTTTTGAAAGCCCAGTTGCCACAATGTGAGGCTTGAGAAAAGTAAAGGGGCCTAGAAGCAAGGCCCCGTTTTACTCCGGAACTTAGTAAATCACTTCAATGGTTGGCAGCAAAGGCGCAGTGCAACCATCCCCGTTCTGCAAGCAGGTTTCGCTGAAGGCATCCCCCTCGTTCAACCCAAGCATCGTCTCAATACCGACGATAACCTGAAGTTCCGTTCTGGATTCAGTCAACGCCTGTTTGAGCCAGGGAGTTGCGTCCCCCCAAAGCCAGGGTTGTGGCTCTACCAGGCTGTTATTGCCACTCAGGTTGATGGGGTTGTTTTGCGCAGCAAAGACGGTATCGGGAGTGCCCGTCCATTCCTCCAGAGAGGCTCTGATAAAGGAATAAGGGTTGTTCCCGTCGACCTGGTTCAGCCGCAAACTGGCGGCGATCACATCATCTTCTGTGCTGATGCCGGCCGGTAAATTACTCAGATTGAAGGTCAGAGCTAGGTGGTATTGAGTATAGGCGTCAGCATCGCCCTGGGTGCCGAGTTTGGCCAGGGTAGCGGTTGTCGGAGCCAGTAAGGTTGCACCAGGGTTGTCCTGCGCCAGTTGATAGTGACTGTCGGTACCGTTGCGCCAGACGAGTTGCGATGGCCCGAAGTCCATCCCAAGCGACGCATAAGCCGGATGCAACTCAGGCGGTACGGCTGAGCCATTAGCGTCTTTGCTGGTGCCCGAGGCGATTTGGTACAGATCACAAGTAGTAAAGCCATAGTAGAAGGCGGCCTCTGCCTCAGTGGCCTGGTCGCCATTGAGTAAAACGCCAGACTTGTCGGCATAGCCGCCGCCAGTGCAGTTGTCGCTGTTGAAAGCACCCTCGGCCAGTTGAGCCATGGCACCCAGGTCGGGATGAAAAGCCACCAGATCAATCTGTGGCTGGCTGACGCTGAGCCCGAATTTGTGGCGTACCCAATAGCGATAGGTGGTATTGGTGGCCGTGTGATGAACGTCCATGGCCAGCAACAGCCAGCTCAGTTCGTTGTAGAGTGCGCCGGCACCATTGATAACAAAGTCCTCCCCGCGCCATTGCACGGCCAGGTTTTGAAATTCATAGTTGAGGTCATAATCGGCATCGCTCTGATGCCAGTGCAAGTTACCACTGAAGGTGATTTCAGCATTGTCCCCATTGCTCACCTGAACACAGGCCGGGCCAAAGGACTCGCCGCCGCTCTGGCTGCTGAGGGTGACGGGGCCAGCCGGGCAGGCTGCCTGTTCCATAAAGTCGATCAGGTCGGCGGGCTCGGTGCCGAGGTGGTCGAACAACCGGTCAGTGAGGTGATAAGGGACCGCCATCAAGGCGTTGCCCAGAATTGCAGTGTCGATCATCTGGCGTTGTTGTTGGTCTTCGGCATTGCCGTCGTAAAGGCTGGCAATCGGTTGTGCCCAATCGTTCAGCCCGGTGTAGCTTGTGCTGAACGCGAGCTGAGAGCTGAAACGAAAGATTTCTGCTGGCGTATTGGCACCGGGTGTAGAGCCGCCGTTGGTGCTGGTATCGTCGACATTGTCGTTGTTGCCACTACCACCACCGCCGCTACTGGAGTTGCAGGCGGCAAGCGTCAGGCTGATCAGGGCAATGGAAAGCAGATGTTTGGGCATGGTTGAACTCCGTTTAGTTGTTGTTCAACCAGTGTCCACAAACCACTTACATCTGCCTTACAGGGAGGTGAGTTTCCGGTAGGTCGCTACTAATGGTTCGGGTGGTGGGGCATCCAGCTCTCTTTTGTAGTGTGCTTTGGCCTGTTCAAAGGTCAGCTCCAGCGTTCTTGCGTTGCCCTGTTTTGCCTCGGTTCTAAGCAGCCCACTCCAAAGTGCTTGTTCTAGTGGCAGATGCCGCAATGCCCTGCGGTAGTGCTGGCGCGCCTGGTCGCTGTCGGCTTGTTCCAGTTGTTTACTAAGCGTCAGTACCAGGGTCAGATAGTGCTGGTTGAGGGTTTCCTGGTAAATGGCGGCTTGTGTTTCGTCCAGAACCTCCAGGTGCAGCCGACCGCTGAACAGATTAACGGCCTGTTGCAAAACCGGGTGGGTCAGTTGTCGGGCCTGTTGAGCGAGGCCTTCCAACTCCCAGCAGTCCACCCAGACCTGATGTGGGTTAAGCCGAACCTGACCAGCTTCAACAATCAAGGCATTGGCATTGCGCAGAGCGTCACGCACACGGTGAGTGGTCACATGCAGGCTGTTGGCGGCTTTGTCCGGGTCACTGTCTGGCCAGAGAGCACTGGACAGTTGTTCCAACGGTAAGCCATCCTTGCCAGCAAGAATCAGCTCGGAGAGCAAAGCACGAGTGCGCTTTTGAGGCAGGCGCCCCAGCAACTGGCCATGGGCTTTTACATCGAATTGGCCCATGACCTGCAACTGGCAAGGCCAGGGCCAGCTCTGTCGGAGCCCGCAATGCGTTGGTGGCAAGAGTTTGCGCGCCGAGATCAGCCAATACACATAGTCCGGTTCAATGTTTTCTCGCAAGGCCAGGGCAGCCAGAGTGGCCAACTCCTGATCACGAATCTGTATCGGGAAAAACAGCCGCTCTCGGGCACCGGCATGAAAGGCGCGGCGAATAAAGGGCAGGGCGCGTTCCGGCTGTCGGCGGTGCAGGGGGATTCGTGCCAGAGTCAAATACACCATGACATCGACAAAGCCGCTGTCAAAACTACGAAAGGCCTTTCTGGCTCTGGCCGCTGAACGCAGGGCTTGCGGGTAGTGACCCGCCTCCGAGAGCAGACTGGCATAAATGGATTCAAAACCGGCGGTTATGGCTTCTGAACCGTGGCGGTGCATGGTCTCCAGACTGCGCTCGGCATGGTCCAGGGCCTCTGGAAGGTGGCCGCTGAGCCAGGCCTGACCGGCCAGGACATGGGCCTGAAAGGTATCGTAAAAAGGCCGATGAGCTTTCAATTCAGTGCGCATGAACCATCCCGCCCAATCGTTCATGATGCGGTTGTCGTGAAAGCAAAGCGCGCAGTGAATGGGCGGTATGGCGTTATCCCAGGTGCTGATGCCGTGTGTTCGAATCAACTCGCGGCCGTGCTCAGCTTTTGCCAGACAAGCGGCCTGATCGGCCTCAAACAGCAATGACCAGAGCGAGTCAAAGGTTGCCCAGAGACACTGGGCCAAAGGGCCGGCCTGGCGGACCAGATGTGGGCTTTCGTTGATAATGCTGACGACGGCAGCGGCATCGGCACGGCGACCGAACTGCCAGGTACTCAGGTACATCAACTGGCTGGCCAGCATCAGGCGCTCATCGGCTGGAATGGACTCTTTGGAGATCGCCGAAAGGCCCTCCTGATGCCAGCGTTTGAGTTCATCTGAGCCCGGGCGGGCATAACCCAGGGCAGTGAGCATACCGCGAACAACCCTGTACCAGAGCGCCTCCGGTAAAGACGAGCGAAGGCCATCCTCAACCGCCAACAAGGCATCAATCCAGGGGGTATACTCGGAGATGTGGGCCCATTCCAGCCAGATGCTGTCGACAATGCCACTCCACGCCAGGGCCATGTGCAGGCTATCCTGTTGTTGAGTCAGGTTAGTCCAGGCAGAGGTTAAATGGGCGCGCGCTGACCGAGTATCCGTCAGTAGCAGGCAAAGGCCTAGCCAAACCTGCAGATAGGGGTCTTCATCGACCAGGCTGGAAGGCAAAGCCTGAAGCCATTGGTAGAGCTGGTCACCCCGGCCCTGTTGCAGCAGGGTGCCGCCCTGTTCGCGCAGACCCTGTGCCAGGCTTTGTGTAGCGCCGGAGTCCTGTAGCAGGGTTGCCGCTTCGCTCCAGTCGCCGGCTCGCCACAGAGCATGGCCCCACTCTAGCTGCCACCGCTGGCGTTGTGCCGCACTCAAAAGGGATTCGCTGCGCTGCAGTAGAAACTCTCTGAACAGGTCATGCAGCACATAGCCGGGGCCGAGATCCGGGTGGTTTTCCTCGCGAATAAAGGCATGATCCAGGTACAGTTGCTCGAGCCGCTTTTGGGCGTGGGTGAGTTCAGTAACCTCATTGACCAGCGTCTTTGGGATGTGCCGCACCCACACCGCACGCATCAGCAACTGGCGAGCCTCTTCGTCCAGGGGTGCAAAGACTTCCTGTTCAAACCAGTCTCTAATATTGCGTTGCAACAGGTGCTGTTCGTCCTGTCGTGACGGCCGTCGGCTGTGTTCCATCAACAGCATTAGCCCGGCTGCCCAGCCGCGAGTTTCAAGCGAAAGCGCCTTTAGTCCTGGTGCCAGATGAGTGTTGTGTTGATCAAGCAGGGCTTGTTGTTCGCTGTCGCGGAATACCAGATCGTCTTCGTCAATAAAGGCCAGCAGATTCTGGGCGCGCAGCCTTGCCCAAATGGAAGGCGGCTCCTGTCGACTGGCGAGCAGGATGCGGTGGCCAGCATTGAGCAGACTCTCGGCAAAATGTATGACCAAAGTCTGTACCGGGTGAGTCTCTGGCAGGTTCTGTACATCATCCAGAAATACGGCGCTATCGACGGGCGTAATATCCAGCCATTTTTGGGTAAAGTGTTCTGCTAAGCGGTCGACTGAGGCTGCGTATTCTGGTGTCAGCACAGGTAAGGCCAGTGCGGTTTCTCCAAAGCTGTCCAATGCGCGCTGTCGTAGGCTGAAAAACCACTCACCAATACCTAAAGCGGTTTTTGGTATGGGCAGATACAGATGGTTAATTTTACGTTGTGATAAAAAATCCAGCGCCAGGGTGGTCTTGCCATAACCGCCGGCGGCGACCAGCCAAAGGATGCGTTCCGAGGTGATGGACTCCAGTGTTTGATTCAGCCTTGGGCGTCTTAAAACTGCCTTTTGTGACCGGGAGGAATTCGCAACCTTGCGTCCCATAAAAAGCAAAACCTTTGTCTTCGGTGTTTGTGGCAGCGTCGAGCCGAGCTGCTGCCCATTTTTTTATTTTAACCGATCTTAAAGGCTTTGAAGGACAGACTCAACCGACCCTAATGGAACTTTCGGACGAAAGTGTCGTCATTAATTGCCGGGACGTTATTCGTACACGCGGATGGAGCTGGCCTGCATGCGATAACCGGCGGTACCGAGGTCTGTTTCTGTTCGGGTGACACTCATGGCGCCTTCGATCCAGTAGGGTTCATAGATGTTGTCGAACGGAATGGCCTCGTCCAGCACCACATGAACGATCTGGTTGGCAGGCGGCGGTGGGGTGTGAATGCAGGCGCCGAAGTAGGGTACCAGGAAGAACTCCTTTACCGCCTCGGCCTCGAACTCAAGCGGTACCAGAAAGCCCGGAATGCGGCCTTCCTGCCCATGCAGGCTTTCGACAAAAGGCACATCGGCCAGTGCCACAATCAGGTCGGCATAGAGGCGCTGAGCTTCCGGGTCGTCATCTTCCATCGACATGATGTCGTAGTCCTCAATGTCGATGACGTCCTGCAAGTAGCTGAAGTCGAAGTCTTCGGGCAGCAGGTCGTCCCAGGTGAATTCCCGGTAGGCGACAGTTTGGGCTTCTTCCTCGCTCAAGGGCTCTATGAGGTCGGTAGGCTCCAGCGCCAGTTCATCGGCCGACAGGCCGTTCTGGTCAGGCGCTTCGGCGGGTCGGTTGGCGACTTCAAGAATCTCCGCGTCGATTTCGGCCTCGGCAGACGGCTCCTGGCTGCAACCAGCGAGCAGCACAGCAGACAATGCAATGGCAGGGAGAGCGTGGCGAGTCAATTTGACGCTTTGCATGGAATAAGGGTACCCGGATGCCGATGGATAATGAATAAATGATACATTGTAACCACACAAGAGTACTGACTTTATGATAAATGCCAAGTTTTATAGCCCGCTTTTGCTCGCCATTTACTTGCCGTTCAGTGCAGCCGAGACGTTGCCGCTGGATGACATAGAGACCTGGGAGACGCACAGCTTTGAAGGTGAGTCGACCTATGAATGGCGAGCAGACGAGCAATGCCTGCTGATGCGCAGCGACAATACCGCCTCGGCAAGGATCTGGGAGCAGACCTACCCGCTGGATGCAGACACCCGCCTG
Source organism: Saccharospirillum sp. (assembly GCA_022565595.1). Taxonomy (GTDB): domain Bacteria; phylum Pseudomonadota; class Gammaproteobacteria; order Pseudomonadales; family Natronospirillaceae; genus Saccharospirillum. Next base: position 36,533 of record JAIUML010000030.1, read on the forward strand.
AGTTGGCGCTGGCAGCAGCGCGAAGGCATCAGTGGGGTAGACCAGCGCAGCAAGCCCGGCGACGACTTCTCGGCCCGCATCTATGTGGTGGTTAAACACCCTCTTTTATTCTGGCGGTCTCGCGTTTTAAGCTATGTGCACGCCGATGTTGAACCGGTGGACGATTTCTGGCCGAACCCCTTTACCAGTCAATTCCAGATGTGGGTGGTCAGCAACGGTGATGAAAACCAATGGCACGACATCGAACGTACAATACAGGACGACTGGTACCAGGCCTTCGGCGACCGCCCCGAGCGCTTTCATGCCATCGGCCTGATGGTCGATTCCGATAACAGCGGGCAAAGCACCTCCATGTGCCTGTCCGATTTAACCGTGGAGCATGGCGATACTTGATCAAAGAAGACCGACAGCCCGATCATCTGAGGTTGCTGATGACACCCAACCGCTCCATGAGCTGGCAGGGCAATGTGCGCATTCTGGCGTCCCTCTTCGCGCTGTCTGGCTTGATCATCGGCGCTATGCTCTATGTCGGTGCCTGGCCCGTAGTGCCCTTTGCTGGCCTTGAGCTGGCGGGGGTGACAGCAGCGCTCTATTACACCGCCTTGCGCTGCCGGCAGCAGGAAATTCTGATCATCGAAGACGAGGCCCTTCGACTTGAGAAAGGCATCTATCGGCTTGAATCCAAGTGGGAACTGCCACGCCGCTACACTCGCCTGGTGATGACCGAACCGCCACACCCCTGGACGCCCCCCGCCCTGCATTTGCGCCACAGAGATACCGAAGTACCACTGGCCCCATTCTTGAATAGTGACGACAACGCCCTGCTGGTGCAGGCGCTGCAACGCCAGGGCATTGCCATAGAACGCCGTGCCCGAGCGTCGATACCCGGCGGCCCCTTTTAAACTGTCAACCTAACTTGACTGGTATTCGACCATAATCAAGTTGACGTTAACGTCAACGTTAATTAGCCTGAGCCCATCTCAATAAAGACAAGCAATGGTGGACTTCGGTATGAGCATCCCCTCTTTGAACTTCGGTCTGGGCGAGACCATCGACATGCTGCGCGACAGCATTCACGATTTTGCCCAAAACGAAATCGCCCCACGCGCGGCCCAGATCGACCAGGACAACGAATTCCCCAGCGACCTCTGGCGCAAATTTGGTGACCTCGGTCTGCTCGGCATCACCGTGGAGGAAGAACTCGGCGGCACCGGTATGGGCTACCTCGCCCACATGGTCGCCATGGAAGAAATCAGCCGCGCTTCCGCCTCGGTCGGCCTGAGCTACGGTGCCCACTCCAACCTCTGCGTCAACCAGATTCGGCGCAACGGCAACGACGCGCAAAAAGCCAAATACCTGCCCAAACTGATGAGTGGCGAACACGTCGGCGCCTTAGCCATGAGCGAACCCGGCGCCGGTTCAGACGTCGTCAGCATGAAACTCAAGGCCGAACGCAAGGGCGACCATTACGTGCTCAACGGCAACAAGATGTGGATCACGAACGGCCCGGATGCAGACGTACTCGTCGTCTACGCTAAGACCGACCCTAACGGTGGCAAGCGCGGCATCACCGCCTTCATCATCGAAAAAGACTTCCCCGGCTTCAGCACCGCCCAGAAACTCGACAAGCTGGGCATGCGTGGCAGCAACACCTGCGAGCTGGTGTTCGAAGACTGCCAGGTACCGGCCGAAAATGTGATGGGCGCCGAAGGCGATGGCGTCAAGATCCTGATGAGTGGCCTGGACTACGAACGTGCCGTATTGGCAGCAGGCCCCATCGGCATCATGCAGGCAGCCCTCGATGTGGTCATGCCCTATGTCCACGAGCGCGAGCAATTCGGCCAGCCCATCGGTGAGTTCCAGTTGATACAGGGCAAGGTGGCCGACATGTACACCCGCCTCAACGCCTGCCGAGCCTACGTATACGCGGTAGGCGCCTCCTGCGACCGAGGCGAAACCACCCGCAAAGACGCAGCCGGCGCCATTCTCTACGCGGCCGAAAACGCGACCCAGGTGGCCCTGGATGCCATCCAGATACTCGGCGGCAACGGCTACATCAACGAATACCCGACAGGCCGTCTATTACGCGACGCCAAACTCTACGAGATCGGCGCAGGCACCAGTGAGATACGACGCATGTTGATTGGTCGGGAGCTTTTCAACGAGACCCGTTGAATTTGTGTATTCGATTTAAACCCGTGCAGGTGACCGGGGTAGGCCCCTGAGGGGACGCCGTGAACCCATCCATGGGGGCTTGGATGCGGCATCCATGCCGCATAACACCCCTCAGTGGCCTACCCCGGCCCCCTGCACTGGTCAATGTCAGCAGGGTTGGGTGAGAAGAAAAAGCAATCGGAAGGCCGGACCCATGTGGGCCAAAGGCCCACTCCACCCAACCCACACACGTTCAGGCGTTACGAATGGCTAGCACGAGGTGGGGGGTGACCCTCCAGTTGTGACTGGAATGGCTAGCGGCAGGTGGGGGGTGTTGCTCTCTCGGGCGTTAAGCGGCAGGACGCCGCTTTCGAGCCCCCATGGACGGGTTCACGGCGTCCCGTAGGAGTAACACCCCCCACCTGCCGCGGGTTAAAAGTACGAATGTAGCGCTGGAGGGTCACCCCCCACCTCGGGCGGGTTCAACCGAAAAAGGTAAACAACAAAATGACTAACAAAGACTTCGGACTGAACGATACGCAAATCATGATGCGGGACGCTGCTGAGGTGTTTGCTCAGGAGCGATTGAAGCCTATGTCCCCCAAGTGGGACAAGAGTGCTGAGCATCCCATTGAGGTGATTCGGGAACTGGGTGACATGGGCTTTTTTGGGCTGACCGTGCCCGAGGAGTGGGGTGGGACCGAGGCTGGGTATTTGAGCCTGGCGCTGGTTGTTGAAGCCATCGCCAAGGGGGATGGCGCGCTGTCTACCATTACCTCTGTGATGAACTCCGTGGTCTGCGGCCCCTTGCTCAGCTTTGGTTCGGACGAGCAGAAAGCCACCTGGCTCAAGCCGTTAGCCAGTGGCGAGAAACTGGGTGCCTTCTGCCTCAGTGAACCTCAGTCCGGGTCGGATGCGGCCAATCTCAAGTGTCAGGCTCGCGAGACTGACAACGGCTGGGTGTTGTCTGGCACCAAACAATTTATTACCAACGGCGCCATTGCCGATCTTGCCATCGTATTCGCAGTAACGGATGCCTCGGCGGGCAAAAAAGGCATCTCTGCCTTTCTGGTGCCGACTCATCTGCCCGGTTTTGAAGTGAGCCGGGTGGAGGAGAAAATGGGTCAGCATGCTTCTGATACTGCTCAACTGACCTTCAACGATATTGAACTGCCGGCGGATGCGCTGCTCGGTAGTGAAGGCAAGGGTTATGGTATTGCCCTGGCCAACCTTGAAGGCGGGCGCATTGGTATTGCTGCCCAGTGTCTCGGTATGGCGCAGGCTGCGCATGAAGTGGCTTGCCAGTATGCGCTTGAGCGCACCAGTTTTGGCAAGCCGCTTATGCAGCATCAGGGTGTAAGTTTTCGCCTGGCCGATATGGCCACCCAGATCGAGGCCGCGCGCCAACTGGTGTGGCATGCGGCGCGGTTGAAGGATGCGGGCTTGCCCTGTTTGCGTGAGGCCGCCATGGCCAAGTACTTGGCCAGTGAAATGGCCGAGAAGGTCTGCTCGGATGCGATGCAGACGCTTGGCGGCTATGGTTACCTGAGTGATTTTCCGCTGGAGCAGATCGCCCGTGATGTGCGTGTTGCCAAAATCTATGAAGGCACCAGCGACATCCAGAAACTCATCATTGCCCGGTCGATAGAGGAGCAGGGTGCATGAGCCGATTACAGACCCAAATTGATCCGCGCAGCGAGGCCTTTCGCACCAATCGCGATGCCAGCCTGGCACTGCGGGAAACCCTGCAACAACGGCTCGGCCAGGTGGAAATGGGTGGTGGCGAGGCGGCACGCAGCAAGCACCTGGCGCGGGGCAAGCGTTTGCCTCGGGAGCGTATTGAGCGCTTGCTGGATGCCGGTTCGCCCTTTCTGGAACTGGCACCGCTGGCCGCCTGGGGGCTTTATGACAACGCCGTGCCCAGCGCCGGGGTCATTGCCGGCATCGGCCGAGTGGAAGGGGTGGACTGCCTGATCGTTGCCAACGATGCGACGGTCAAGGGCGGCACCTACTATCCGATGACGGTGAAAAAGCACCTGCGCGCTCAGGCCATTGCCGCCGAGAACCGCTTGCCGTGCATTTATCTGGTCGACAGTGGTGGCGCTTTTCTGCCGTTGCAGGATGAAGTCTTCCCCGACCGGGAGCATTTTGGCCGTATCTTTTTCAATCAGGCCAATCTCTCGGCCAAGGGTATTCCTCAGGTGGCGGTGGTCATGGGTTCCTGCACGGCCGGGGGCGCCTATGTGCCAGCCATGTGTGATCAGAGCATCATTGTGCGCAACCAGGGCACCATCTTCCTCGGTGGTCCGCCGCTGGTAAAAGCCGCGACCGGTGAAGAAGTCAGTGCCGAGGATCTGGGTGGTGGCGACGTGCATGCCCGGGTCAGTGGTGTGGCGGATTACCTGGCCGATAACGACGACCATGCGCTGGTTCAGGCGCGCCAGGTTATGCGGCACTTGAACTGGCCAGAAAAAGACAACAGCGGTGTAACGGCACCCGAGCCACCGGCTTACCCCGTCGAAGAACTCTATGGCCTGATTCCGGCCGATGTGCGCACCCCCATGGAGGTGCGCGAAATCATAGCCCGCCTGGTCGATGGCTCGCGCCTGGATGAATTCAAGGCGCTCTATGGCGCCACCCTGGTCTGCGGTTTTGCCCACATCGAAGGCCACCCGGTCGGCATTGTCGCCAACAATGGCATTCTGTTTTCCGAGTCTGCCCTCAAGGGCGCGCACTTTATAGAGCTGTGCAATCAACGTGGCATTCCGCTGTTGTTCCTGCAGAACATCACTGGCTTTATGGTTGGCCAGAAATACGAAAACGGCGGCATCGCCAAGGACGGAGCCAAGCTGGTCACCGCTGTGGCCTGTTCGACCGTGCCAAAACTGACGGTGATCATCGGTGGCAGCTTTGGTGCTGGTAACTACGGCATGTGCGGCCGCGCCTACGACCCACGCTTTTTGTGGACCTGGCCGAATGCGCGCATCTCGGTGATGGGCGGCGAGCAGGCGGCGAGCGTGCTGGCCACGGTCAAAGCCGACCAGAAAGAAAAAACCGGCGAGACCATGACCGAAGCGGATATCGAGGCCTTCAAGGCACCGATTCGCGACCAATACGAGACCCAGGGCGACCCCTACTACGCCACGGCACGCCTCTGGGACGATGGCATCATCGACCCGGCCGACACCCGCGCCACTCTCGCGCTGGCGCTCTCGGCCTGCCGCAATGCTCCCATTGAACCCACACGCTACGGCGTCTTCCGGATGTGAGGCCGAAACCATGACAACTCTGACTCTGACCCAGGAGAAGGGCGTGGCCACCCTGACGCTGAGCCGGCCCGAAGTGCGCAATGCCTTCAATGCCGAACTGATTGCCGAACTGACGGCCCATGTGCAACAACTGGCACAGGCATCTGAAGTGCGTGTGCTGGTGTTGCGCGCTGCGGGTGAGCACTTCAGCGCCGGAGCGGACCTGAACTGGATGCGGTCGATGAAAGACCACAGCCAGCAGCAGAACCAGGAAGACGCCGGCCGCCTGGCCACCCTGATGCGCACCCTGGACGAATGCCCCAAACCCCTGGTCGGCATCGCCAACGGCGCCGCCATGGGCGGTGGAGTCGGTTTGCTGGCCTGTTGCGACATCGTGCTGGCCAGCCCCAATGCCTTTTTTGCGCTGAGCGAAGTCCGCCTCGGCCTGACCCCGGCCACCATCTCGCCCTTTGTGGTGCGCGCCATGGGCGCACGCCAGGCACGGCGTTATTTTCAGACCGGTGAGCGCTTCAGTGCCACCCAAGCTCAGGCATTGGGCCTGGTGCACGAAGTGGTGCCCGATGCCGAAATCGAAGCACGGCTGGCCTCCCTGTTGGCAGACCTGCTGGCTGGTGGCCCCGAAGCGCAACAAATGGCCAAGCAACTGGTCAAGACAGTGGCCGAGCAACCGGTCAGCGACGAGCTGATGGCCGACCTGGCGCAACGCATCGGCAAGCAACGCGTCGGTGCCGAAGGGCAGGAAGGCCTCAGCGCTTTTCTGGAAAAACGCAAAGCCTCCTGGCTGGAGTCCGGCTCATGAAACCGATCAAACGACTGCTCATTGCCAACCGCGGTGAAATTGCCGTGCGCATCATGCGCAGCGCGCGTGAACTGGGCATAGAGACGGTGGCGGTTTACTCCGAAGCCGACCGTCAGGCACTGCACGTACGCGAAGCCGACCAGGCCATTTGCCTGGGTGCGCCACCAGCGGCGCAGAGTTATCTGAATACCGAGGCGCTGTTGAGCGCCCTCAAGGAAACCGGCGCCGATGCCGTCCACCCCGGCTACGGCTTCCTGTCGGAAGACGCCGATTTCGCCGAACTGGTGATCAAGGCGGGTTACATCTGGGTTGGTCCACCGCCAGAAGCCATGCGAGCCATGGCCTCCAAGGCCGCTGCCAAGCAAACGCTGGAACCCAAGGGCGTGCCGATGATTCCCGGCTACCATGGCAGTGACCAGAGTGACGAACGGCTGATTCAGGAAGCGAAACAGGTCGGCTTCCCCTTGCTGGTCAAAGCCTCGGCAGGCGGTGGCGGCAAGGGCATGAAGGTCGTCTCTCGTGCCGAGGAACTCGCCGATGCCATCGCCAGCGCCCGGCGCGAAGCGAAAAGCGCCTTCGGTGACGACCGCCTCTTGCTTGAACGCTACCTGACCAACCCACGCCATGTCGAAGTCCAGGTACTGGCCGACCATTACGGCCGTGCCATCCACCTCTTTGAACGCGACTGCTCGCTGCAGCGCCGCCACCAGAAAGTGGTCGAAGAAGCGCCCGCGCCCGACCTCAGCGACGACACCCGCGCCGCCATGCACAAGGCCGCCGTCACCTGCGCTCGCAGCATCGGCTACGAAGGCGCCGGCACGGTGGAGTTTATCCTCGATGCCAGTGGCGATTTCTTCTTCCTGGAAATGAACACCCGCTTGCAGGTCGAACACCCGGTCACCGAATGCATCACCGGCCTCGACCTCGTCGCCTGGCAACTCCGCATCGCCTCAGGCACGGCGTTGCCGGACGACCTGATCAGTGAGCCTCAAGGCCATGCCTTTGAAGTGCGCCTCTACGCCGAAGACGCAAACCAGGACTTCCGCCCCACTACCGGCACCGTGCAGGCCCTGCACTGGCCCCAAGGCGCAGGCGTTCGCGTCGATACCGGCATAGTTGCCGGGAGCGAAGTCTCCCCTTTCTACGACCCCATGCTGGCCAAGCTGATCGTACACGGCCAGGACAGAACCGAAGCCCTGGCCAGGCTGAACCGGGCACTGGCCGAACTGCGGCTGACGGGCCTGACCACCAACGTCAACTTCCTGCGTCGGCTGTGCGCAGCCGAAGCCCTGGCCGATTTCGCCATCCATACCCATTGGATCGAGCAGAACATCAACCTCTGGAAAAGCCAGCACAACCCGCACCAGAGCGCCTGTGCCGGCGCGCTGATCGCCAGCGCTGCTCAATGGCACCAGCAGCAGGCATCCAACGACCCCTGGCAACGCCAGACCGGCTGGCGCCGCTTTCAGCAGCGGCGCTGGTTATACAGCCTGAGCGAGCAGGACCAGTGCGTCGTCATAGAACAGCACGAACTCTGGCAAGCCCGCTGCGGCCAGGCTCACCTCAGCCTCACCGATCTGCGTTGGGAACCACTCGGCTCCAATCAGGGCCGCCTCAGTGCACGCCAGGATCACAAACAGGTCCGCTGGGATGCCTGGCTGACCGACAACGGCATCGAATTCGACGACGGCCACCAACGCCAGGCCCTCACCTGGTGGCTCGCCGAACAGGCCCATGAAGACGGCGCCGCCAGCAGCGGCCGAGTCACCGCCCTGATGCCAGGCACCATCACCGCCGTACACGCCGAAGTCGGCCAGTTGCTGAAAAAAGGCGACAAGGTGCTCTCCATGGAAGCCATGAAAATGGAAACCACCCTGACCGCCCCGGCAGACGGCACCCTGAGTCAGTGCTCACTGACCGTCGGCGATCGTGTGCAGGATGGCCAGTTACTCTTCCTGCTTGAGACTGAGGAGGCCGAGGCATGAGCAATACTATCCGCCTGGTTGAAGTCGGCCCCAGAGACGGCCTGCAAAACGAAGCCAGACCGCTCAGCGTAGAACAGCGCCTGGAGTTGATTCAAAAACTGGCAGACAGCGGCCTCACAGAAATAGAAGCCGGCAGCTTCGTCTCCCCCAACTGGGTGCCACAAATGGCCAACACCGACCAGGTGCTGGCCGGCCTCAACCTCAAAGACGCTAACCACTACCCGGTATTGGTACCCAACCAGAAAGGGCTGGACGCTGCCATACAGGCCGGCGCCAAAGACATCGCCGTCTTCGGCGCCGCCAGTGAATCCTTCAGCCAGAAGAACATCAACTGCAGCATAGAAGAAAGCCTCAACCGCTTTCACCCGGTAGCAGCCCAGGCAAAGGAAGCCGGCATCAGAGTCCGCGGCTACGTCAGTTGCCTCGTCGCCTGCCCCTACGAAGGCCCAATTCAGCCAGCCCAGGTGGTACCGGTCGTCCGCGCTCTGTTCGAGATGGGCTGCCATGAAGTTTCCCTCGGCGACACCATAGGCCGAGGCACGCCAAAATCCATCAAGGCCGTGCTGGACATCTTGCTCACAGAATTCCCGGTAGAACGCCTGGCCCTCCATTGCCACGACACCTATGGCATGGCACTGGCCAATATCATGGCCGGACTGGAGCGAGGCATTCGAGTATTCGACAGCAGTGTCGGCGGGGCAGGCGGCTGCCCATACGCCCCAGGGGCCAGCGGCAACGTCGCCACCGAGGACGTCGTCTACCTGCTCGAACAGGAGGGCTTCAACACAGGCGTCAACCTCTCGACTCTCGTCGACACCGGTCGCTGGCTGTTCGACCTGCTCGACAAGGTGCCCGCGTCACGGGTGAACCTTGCTTATTCGGCTGGGTAGGGGAACTCGACAGTGGTACGTGGTGCGCTACCGGGTGGCCCTGTTTGGGGTCGCTGTGGATACATCCCTGTAAGCTCGACCGCAGCATCCATGCTGCGGACGCCCCCATACAGGGCCACCCGGCATCCCACCACTCACTACTCGGCATCGTTAAGCCTGCAAAACAGCCAAAGTTCCACGATTAATCAATGGCAATTTGGACAGCGTCAAAGGCGGGAACAAGCTTCGAATCACTTGGCTAAATTGCAAGTTGGAGCAGTACTTGAATGGCAAATTTTTCAAGTTAGTAAAAGCTGGTTAAGCCGAATATGAAAGTGGCGGGATGCCGGGTACAGAGCCTTGGGGACGTCCGCAGCATGGATGCTGCGGTCGAGCGTACATGGACGTATTCACCGCGACCCCAAGGCCTGTACCCGGCAGCGCGCCACGAACCACAGTCGCAAAATATAAAGTTTACAGAGACAAACGAAACAACAAACCACGGTTCGACTGCCAAAAGCAACGAGAGCCGCTAAGCTAGAAGCACGCCCACAAGGCATGATTAACAACGACAACAGGAATGGGAACCATGAGTAAAAGCATCCATAAACCCGGCTTTATCCTGGGTGATGCCCTCGACATCCCCACCTTCAGGGTATTGAAACAGGACGGCACCCTTTATAAAGGCGCCAGTGAACCGGACCTCGACAAAGACTTTGCGCTCAAACTCTATGATGACCTCGTCTTCATCCGAGTCCTCGATGAACGCATGGTCGGCGCACAGCGTCAGGGCCGGATACCTTTCTATTTGGCCTCACTGGGTGAAGAAGCCGCCAGCGTCGGCAGCGCCGCCGCCTTGCAATCGCAAGACATGATCTTCGCCCAGTATCGTGAACAGGGTGCGCTGCGCCATCGTGGATTTACCGTCGACCAGTTTATGGATCAATGCTTCTCCAACGAACGCGACCTCGGCAAGGGTCGGCAAATGCCGATTCATTATGGTTGCAAAGCCTTGAACTACAACACCATCTCCTCACCCCTGGGCACGCAAATTCCCCAGGCCGCCGGTTACGCCTACGGGCAAAAACTGGAAGGTCTGGATGCCGTCACCATCTGCTATTTTGGTGAAGGCGCCGCCAGCGAAGGCGACTTTCATGCCGGCCTGAACATGGCCGCTGTGTTGAAAAGCCCGACTATCTTCTTGTGCCGCAATAACGGTTACGCCATTTCCACGCCTTCATCCGAACAGTTCCTGGGCGATGGCGTCGCCTCGCGTGGGGTGGGGTATGGCATAGCGACCTTGAGGGTGGATGGTAACGACCTCCTGGCCGTTTATGCCGCTACCCAGGCTGCTCGGGAGTATGCCCTTGAACATCAAGCGCCGGTCCTGATCGAGGCGATGAGTTATCGGCTGGGTGCGCATTCCACCTCGGACGACCCGACCGGTTATCGCTCCAAAGAGGAAGAAGCCAAGTGGGCGAAGAAGGACCCGATTCTGCGTTACAAGCATTGGCTCACCGAGAAAGGCTGGTGGAACGATGAAGAAGAAAAAGCACTTTATGCGAGTCACCGTGAAACCATTCTGGCTTCCCTGAAGCTGGCCGAAAAACGGCCGATGCCGAAGATCGATGAGATCATCAACGATGTCTACGACACGCCAACCCCTCAGTTGCAGCAGCAGCTGAAACAACTGAAAGCCCACATTCGCAAATACCCCGACAAGTATCCAAAAACGTCCGGGAGGTTGGACGCATGAGTCAGATGAATTTATTGCAGTCGATCAACAATGCGCTCGATACCGCCATGGCGGCGGATGACAAGGTGGTCTGTTTTGGTGAAGACGTCGGCCACTTCGGTGGGGTGTTCCGGGCGACCAGTCACCTCCAGGAAAAGTATGGCCGTGGGCGGTGCTTCAATACGCCCCTGACCGAGCAAGGCATTATCGGTTTTGCCAACGGCATGGCCAGCCAGGGCCACAAGCCGGTGGCGGAAATTCAGTTTGGTGATTACATCTTTCCGGCCTTTGACCAGATCGTGAACGAGACGGCGAAGTTCCGGTATCGCAGTGGTAACGAATTCAACGTCGGCGGTTTGACCATCCGCACACCCTACGGTGGTGGCATACGCGGCGGCCATTATCACAGCCAGAGCCCGGAAGCCTATTTTGCTCACACCCCTGGCTTAAAAATTGTGGTGCCGCGTAATCCTCATCAGGCGAAAGGTTTGTTGCTGGCGTCCATTCGTGACGACAACCCGGTGATCTTTTTCGAACCCAAGCGTTTGTATCGTGCTTCGGTTGGCGATGTGCCGGAGGAAGACTATGAATTGCCGATAGGCGTGGCCGAAGTTGTGCGCGAAGGCAAGGACGTTACCCTCCTTGCCTGGGGCGCCCAGATGGAAATCATCTCCGAAGCCGCCGTCATGGCAGAAAAAGACGGCATCGATTGCGAAGTGATTGACCTGCGCTCCATCCTGCCATGGGACATCGACACCGTAGTGGCATCGACCCAGAAAACCGGTCGGCTGATTGTCAGCCACGAAGCGCCCATCACCAACGGTTTTGGTGCCGAGATCGCCGCCACCGTTCAGGAGCAGGCGTTTCTGTATCTGGAAGCACCCATTATGCGGGTATGCGGCATCGATGTGCCCTTCCCGTTGTCGCACGAAACCGAGTATATGCCGGATGCGACCAAGGTGTATGAAGCCATTAAAGCCAGTGTGAATTATTGAGGAACCGGTCATGACTGAAGATTTTATACTGCCGGACATCGGTGAAGGCATCGTAGAGTGCGAACTGGTGGAATGGCTGGTGGAAGAGGGCGACATGGTGCTGGAAGACCAGCCCGTAGCCGATGTACAAACCGACAAGGCGCTGGTGCAGATCCCGGCCAAGCATGCTGGCCGGATCGTGAAGCGTTATGTCGAGCAAGGCGAAATTGCCAAAGTGCATGCGCCACTTTTTGCATTGGATATTGAAGCAAACGCTGCAATGGCGGAAGACAAAAAACCAGCCGTTGAAGCCGTCCCTACAGAACCGAAACCAGAACCCGCTGCGGCACATGCCGAAGTCCCATCCACAAACCACGAAGAAGACTTCATTCTGCCGGACATCGGCGAAGGCATTGTCGAGTGTGAACTGGTGGAATGGCTGGTGGAAGAAGGCGACACCGTAACGGAAGATCAGCCAGTGGCCGATGTACAAACCGACAAGGCCCTGGTGCAGATCCCCGCCAAGCACGCTGGCATCGTGATCAAACGCTACGTCGAGCAGGGCGACATCGCCAAGGTGCACTCACCCCTGTTCCGCCTGGCCCGTGCCGATGGTGGCGACATGCCCCACCCAGCGCCGAACGTTGCGCCAGCCAAAGCACCCGAAGCCGTCAGCGTAACCCGGCAACAGGTCGCCAGCACAGACAGCAATCGACGCAAGGTGCTCGCCACACCGTCGGTAAGACGCCTCGCCAGAGAGCATGAAGTCGAACTGAATGACGTACCCGCCTCCGGCAAGAATGGACGAGTGTTGAAAGAAGACATGCTGCGTTACCTTGGCGAGTTGGAGCCCGCCGCTAAAGCCGAAACAAAGCCCAAAACCGAGCGCCATACCCAAACACGCCAGAGCGACAACGGGGTAGAAGTCATACCCATGAAAGGCGTGCGCGCAGCCATGGCCAAACAGATGTTGAACTCGGTACAAACAATACCGCACTTCACCTACGCCGAAGAAGTCGACATCACCGAACTCAACCGCCTACGCAGAAAGCTGAACCAACGCCTGGAAAGCGAAGGCCTGAAGCTGACGCTGATGAGCCTCTTCATCAAGAGCCTCTCCCTCGCACTGGCACGCCACCCCATCGTCAACAGCCATATGAAAGATGATGCAGTAGAGATTCACCAGTTCGCCGACCATCACATTGGTATGGCAGTAGACAGCCCAATGGGCCTGTTGGTGCCGAACATCAAGGGCGTCAATCACCTAAGCCTGAAAGAAATTTCAGCCGAAGTAAAACGCCTAACCGATGCAGGCCGAGCCGGCAGGCTGGGACCGGATGACCTCAAAGGCGGCACCATTACCATCTCCAACATCGGCGCCATTGGCGGCACCGTCACCACCCCCATCGTCAACAAACCCGAAGTCGCCATCGTCGGCATCGGCCGCCTGCAACGTCTGCCAAGACCCAACGACAGGGATGAACTCGAAATCCGCGAGATCATCCAGGTAAGCTGGTCCGGCGACCACCGAGTACTGGACGGCGGCACCATAGCTCGCTTTAACAACGACTGGAAAGCCATGCTGGAGCAGCCCGACGAAATGTTGTTGTGGATGGTTTAAGCCTGGAAGGCGTCGATAGTGATATCGACGCTTTCGCTTGCTTAAGATTCAATTAATGTAGAGGTGCTTTCTTTAATCTGACCATTGGATGTTAGACGAGAGTCAAGTCATCAGCCATTACAGCGAACTTGATGAAGGTCAAATTGTCCAGTAGCGATATGGGCAGGCCGTGTTCCTTGGCATTAACAAGCTCCTCTTTCCGTTGATGAGTCCGTTCTAGCGGGTGAAGTTCAGGCACCCGGTGGATACCTATGGACAGTGCATGCAATACCCGTCCATCATCTAGTCGAATATGGCGAGATAAACTACTCTTTAATTTTTCGCATTGGATTGCTGTGCCTTTATGGGGTAGTCGGGAAAAAGGGAGCAAAGTAATGACAGAACGTACATCAACGGAATCCAGGAGTACCACGGAAAGCTCAGGTGAATTAAAGACGGATGGGGAGTCTCAGCCTAGTCCGTCGGTTGGCAAGTCTATAGTCTGGCTAATCGTCTTTGCATTGCTGTTTTATGGTGCCGTCATTATTTATGGACTGGTATATGGTGGCTATTTGGTCTTGATTGAACCTGATCGTTTTTCAGATCGCCAGGCAGTCGAGGACGCCATCAGGAATGCCATGATAAGCCCTTCGGGAATCGCGATGACTTTTGCAATTCAAGCGATCCTTATTATTCCTTTAATCATGTGGGCTTCGAATTTTGCTCATCAATCCTGGCGTAAGACATTGGCATTCAAGCCTGTTCGCTCGTCAGTTCTGGGGTTGTGGTTTCTGGTGTATGTCATTTATTTCGTGCTGCAGGGTATTGCTCAAAGTTTTGTACCGATAGAGCATGAGGACATCATCTCGTCTTTGGCTGGCAGTAGCCACCTTGGCCTGGCGTTGGGTATGGTTTTGGTTGCGCCAGTTATTGAAGAACTGGTTTTCCGCGGTTATCTGTTCAAGGCGTGGCGGCACACGCGTCTGGGGCTTTGGGGTACTCTTGTTCTCACTTCTTTGTTGTTTACGGTTGTTCATGCGGCTCAGTACTCAATCATGTTGCTCCTTTATGTCTTTGCTCTATCCATTTTGCTGGGTATTGCGCGAGAAAAAACGGGTTCTATCTGGACTCCGATAATGATTCATTCGTTCAATAATCTGATTGCTGTTATTGCTCTTGTTTATGTAGGGATGGTTTAGGTCGAGTTCTGGGGTCGGCTATCGCCGACTACGTCGATGATGATATCGACGCTCCAGTGGGGGAAGATTGGCGAGTTGATTTGCTATTGACGCGGAAGGTAGTAACTCGTGAATTAGGGTCGGAGTACGCCGACTGCGTCGATGGGGACATCGACACTCGTGTGCCCGGCATGGGCCAGAACTTGTTACCTGAAAGGAGGTAACCGGAAGTAGTGACGACAACCGTAGCGAAACGCAAGGGGGAAGCCGTGAGGTCAGCCTGAAAGAAGCGCGTAGCAAAAGCACGACCGCAGGAATACGAACAGACAGTGAGGCCGGGTGTGGGCGATGAGTGCGC
>JAIUML010000031.1 GCA_022565595.1 Saccharospirillum sp.
CCATAGCGGCCGGTCTCCCATTGGAGCGTCGATGTCCTCATCGACGTCGTCGGCGTAAGCCGACCCTTGTAGCCAAACCAGCGGGCTGACGCCCGCCGTGTCGATGGTGATATCGACACTCCAAAACTCACCAACCAACACCTTCCCCACCAATGAAAACCCAACACCCCAAATAGCCACAACCACCACAAAATCCCGACTTTTATCCTGTCATGGTTTTTAAACAGCCGCTGACCTGGTTATACTTGCGCCACCTTCGATTTTTGATTCTTAAGCGGGTTCGATAATGAAAAAACTGCTAGCTTTACTTACCATAGTGGCACTGGGTGGCGTTGCCTGGGCCAGCGTTTATGAAGATCAAGTGCGCGATCGTTTGAGACCGGCCGGTAATGTCTGTATTGCTGGGGAAGAGTGCGTAACTGCAACGGTTGCCGCTTCAGCAGGCTCGGGTGAACCCATGTCTGGAGCAGACGTCTATGGCGCGGCTTGTGCGGCTTGCCACACTTCTGGAGCCCTGAATGCGCCGCGTCTGGTCGGGGAAGACTGGACAGACCGCCTGCCCAAGGGCACGGATACGTTGTACAGCAGCGCCATCAACGGCATCGGCACCATGCCAGCCAAGGGTGGTAATATGAGCCTGAGTGATGACGAAGTGATTGCAGCAGTTGACTACATGATCGAAGCAATTCAGTAAGGTTTATAACTGGGGCCGCATTTGTGGCCCCAGCATCGCTCCTCATTCTCGCCTGCAATTCAACCTGATTCATTCCTCTCATTTAGCCTGTCTTCAAAGAATCTGAACCGCGAAGTCAGTATCTTCCGCTTTGTTCTATGGCCAAAGGCTGTATTGTCTATACCCATACGAATAGACAACATCGAGGTCATCATGGGTTTACTGGTTAATGGTCAATGGCAAGACAAGTGGTATGACACTGAAAAGAGCGGCGGCAAGTTTGAACGCGAAGACGCTCATTTCCGCAATTGGGTCACTGTAGACGGCGAGGCTGGACCTTCCGGTCGAGGTGGTTTCAAGGCGGAGTCTGGTCGCTATCACCTCTATGTCTCCATGGCCTGTCCCTGGGCGCATCGAACACTGATTTTCCGCAAGCTGAAGGAACTGGAGTCTCATATCGATGTGTCTGTGGTTCATCCTGACATGTTGTCCGAGGGTTGGAACTTTGATGGCCCTGAGCTGGACAGCCCAACTCCCATTGGTGACGTGCTCTACCAGAGCAGTAATTACCATGAACTCTACACCCGGGCCAAATCGGATTATACCGGTAGGGTAACGGTGCCTGTACTGTGGGACAAGCAGCAGCAGACCATTGCCAGTAACGAAAGTGCCGAGATCATTCGAATGTTCAACAGCGCATTCAACGGCATTACCGGCAACACAGAAGACTACTACCCCGAGGCGCTGCGGGCTGATATTGATGCAGTGAACGAGCGCGTTTATCACAATGTGAACAATGGCGTGTACAAGTCGGGCTTTGCCACCACGCAGAAAGCCTATGAAGAAGCCTTTACTGCTTTGTTTGATACCCTGGATTGGCTTGAACAGCGGTTGTCTCAGCAGCGTTACCTGGCGGGTAATCTGATTACCGAGGCGGACTGGCGGTTGTTTACAACTCTGGTGCGTTTTGATGCTGTTTATGTAGGACACTTCAAATGCAATCTGCGCCGTATCGCCGACTACGCCAACCTGCAAAACTATCTGCGTGATCTCTATCAGCAGCCCGGTATTGCCGAGACGGTGGACATGGTTCATATCAAACGGCATTACTATTACAGTCACAGAAACATCAACCCAACCGGTATTGTCCCCAAAGGCCCGGCATTGAGCCTCGACACACGGCACGATCGCACCAGATTTAACGGATAGACTGTTCTGGCGTGCTTCACGGGTGCTGCGCTCAGCACCCGGCCTTGGTATCATCACGGCTCATTTCTTGAGGTTCTGAGCCGATGATTCACCCGCAATTCGATCCCGTTGCCCTGCAGCTTGGTCCGTTACAGATTCAATGGTACGGCTTGATGTATCTGCTCGGTTTCGGCGCTGGCCTGGCGTTGGGTATCTGGCGCGCCAAGCGGCAGCAATGGTGGGGTTTTACGGTCAATCAGGTTCAGGATCTGCTGTTCTACATTGTGCTGGGCATCATCATCGGTGGCCGGCTCGGCTATGTGTTGTTTTATCAGATTGATCTATTGGCGCAGAATCCGCTTTATCTGTTGCGCATTTGGGAAGGAGGCATGAGCTTCCATGGTGGCTTCCTGGGTGTCGTGATCGCCGTTATTATTTTTGCCAAACGGCACCAGATGCCAATGTTCGCCGTTGGTGACTTTGTCGCGCCTCTGGTGCCGCCCGGCATCTTCTTTGGTCGTCTGGGCAATTTCATCAATGGTGAACTCTGGGGCCGCCCAACGGAATCGGCCTGGGGCATGGTGTTTCCGCGCGTTGATGATGCGTTACGGCATCCCTCTCAGCTTTATCAAATGGCCGGTGAAGGCCTGGCGTTGTTTCTGCTGCTCTGGTGGTACAGTAACAAGCCCAGACCCAGACGCGCCGTTGCGGCCATGTTCATGATCGGCTATGGGGTATTTCGTACAGCGGCGGAGTTCTTCCGCCAGCCTGACGCTCATCTGGGCATTCGTGCTCTGGGCTTCTTGACTCAAGGAATGATCCTGAGCATTCCGATGATTCTTGTCGGGGTCATCCTGCTGGTTATCGCCTATCGTCAGGGCCAGGCGCCATCTCCACTGCCGGCCAAAGCTGTAGAACCAAAAAAGCGTGGCAAAAAGAAGGGTAAGGGTGCATGAAACAGTATCTGGACTTGATCCAACACATCAAAAACCAGGGTACACGCAAAGAAGATCGTACTGGCACCGGTACCCTCAGCATCTTCGGCCATCAGATGCGATTCGACCTGCAACAGGGCTTTCCGCTGGTTACCACCAAGAAGTTGCATTTGCGCAGCATCATTCATGAACTGCTCTGGTTTCTCAGCGGTGATACCAATATTCGTTATCTGAAAGAAAACGGTGTACGCATCTGGGACGACTGGGCTGACGAAAATGGCGACCTTGGACCGGTCTATGGCCAGCAGTGGCGCCGTTGGCGTGCGCCAGATGGTGATACCATCGATCAGATCAGCCAGGTCTTGCACACCCTGAAAACCAACCCTGACAGTCGTCGCATGATGGTTGTGGCCTACAACCCGGCCGATGTCGAGCAGATGGCGCTGCCACCCTGTCACAGCCTGTTTCAATTCTATGTGGCTGACGGCAAGCTCAGTTGTCAACTGTATCAGCGTTCCTGCGATGTTTTCCTTGGCTTGCCGTTCAATATAGCCAGTTACGCTCTACTGGTACACATGATGGCGCAACAGGCTAACCTGGAAGTCGGTGATTTCGTCTGGAGTGGCGGTGATGTGCACATCTACCTGAATCACCTCGAGCAGACCGACCTCCAACTGACCCGCGAGCCCTACCCGCTGCCGCAACTGAAGATCGCTCGTAAGCCCGAAACGCTCTTCGATTACCGTTTTGAAGATTTCGAGATTCTGAATTATCAGGCCCACCCACACATCAAGGGTGAGGTGTCTGTTTAATCGCTTTCTGGCCGCCCAGTCCAGCCGGACCTGAAGGCGGTCTCTACAAAGGAACGTTATGTCATACCCTGTTGCCAAAGGTTCACTGCAAGCGCTCAACAGTGAGCAGCTGTCTGCCCAGGTAGATCTTGGTCACCTGAATATCGAAACCACCGAAGATCTGGAGGGTACCAGTGGCTTTCTGGGTCAGCCCAGAGCCAAGGAGTCGCTTGAATTCGGCATCGCCATGCGTGGTTCCGGCTATAACCTCTATGTGATGGGCGAGTCGGGCACAGGCCGCCAATCGTTGGTGTCCAAATATGTGAAGGATCTGGCCGATAGTCAGCCATCCCCCAATGAATGGGCCTACATCAACAACTTCGATAACCCGCGTGAGCCCATGACACTGGAACTGCCATCGGCGCGTGGTGATGATCTGCTCAAGGCCATTAATGCCTTTATTGGCGATCTGATGGATACCTTTCCAGCGGCCTTTGAAAACCCGACCTATCAGCGCAAGCGCTCGGCCATTGATAAAGACTTCAATCAGAAGTACGACGCTGCCATGGCCATAGTCGAGCGCTTTGCCAATCAGCATGAAGTCGCAGTAGTGGCTGATAGCAACACCGTCATGCTGCTCCCCGTCATTGAGGGTAAGGCGCTGGACGAAACCGAATTTGCTCAGTTGCCAGAAGAATTGCGGCTTGAATTTCAGCGCCGTATCAACGACATAGAAGAATACCTTAGCGAACAACTGCTGGAACTGCCGACCTGGCGTCGAACCAACTCAGAGCAGTTACGCCAGTTGAACATCGAGACTGTTCAGCAGGCAATCAAGCCATTGCTCAAGGAGCTGGAAGTCAAATACCAGAGTCAGCTCAGTGTGTTGCGCTATCTGCGAGCCGTTAAAACGCATCTGCCGGAACTGATATTGGATCTCTTTGCCGAAGAATTGGGCATAGAAGTGCGCAGTGATCAGGAGCGCAAACAAACGCTGCAAACCTACCTGAGACCCAACCTGCTGACACAGCATGAAATGAACGGCGGTGCCCCTGTCGTTTACGAAATGTTGCCGACCTATCAGAACCTCTTTGGCCGCATCGAGTATGCTACTCAGCAGGGCATTCCGGTCACCAACTTCCAGTTGATTCGACCAGGTAGTCTGCTCAAGGCCAACGGCGGTTATCTGATTCTCGATGCTGAAAAACTGCTGATCGAGCCCTTCGCCTGGGATGCCCTGAAACTGGCATTGAAAACCAAACAGGTGAAGATGGAATCGCCTTTTCTGGATGTCAGCCTGATGCACACCATCACGCTGAGTCCGATGAGTATTCCACTCAACGTCAAAGTCATCTTGATCGGTTCGCGTGATATTTATTACCAGTTGCAGGAGTGGGATCCGGAGTTCAACGAGTTGTTCAGGGTGCCGGTGGACTTCGACAACTTTATTCCCCGCTCGCTGGAGACGGTCGACAACCTGATACTGCGCATCAAGGCCTATGGTGAAGACAAAGGCCTACGGCCACTGACCGTTGCCGCCCTGGAGCGATTGATCGCTTTCAGTTTGCGTGAAGCCGAACACCAGTCACGGCTTTCGGCGCAGGTAATCAAGGTATTCAAGGTCTTCGCCGAAGCGGATTTTCTCTGTCGTCATCAGGATGACCGTCACATTGATGTGTATCACATTGATCGAGCGCTGAATGCAGCCGACTACCGTAATGGGCGCATTGCCGACCAGATGATGCTGGAGATTCAGGAAGGCACCATCCTGATCGATACCGAAGGCGAACGCGTTGGCTGCGTCAATGGCCTCACCGTAATGGAAGTTGGTGAGAGTCGGTTCGGCAGTCCCGCTCGTATTACCGCGACCGTGCATGTGGGTGCCAAGGGCGTGGTCGACATCGAGCGCGAAGTAGAGCTGGGGCAGGCCATTCACAGCAAGGGCATGATGATTCTGAGCGGTTTTCTCGGGCATGAGTTTGGCCGGAATTTCCCCTTGACGCTATCGGCACACATCACCATGGAGCAGAGCTATGGCCACATTGATGGCGACAGCGCGACGGTGGCCGAATATTGTGCACTCTTGTCGTCCATCGCCCAGGTACCGGTCAAACAGAGCCTGGCCATCACTGGCTCCATGAATCAGTTGGGTGAGGTTCAAGCCGTTGGCGGTGTGAACGAAAAGATTGAAGGTTATTTCAAGCTCTGCGAGTTGCGTGGCCTCACCGGCCAACAGGGTGTCATTATTCCGGCCGATAACCTCAAGCATCTGATGCTCAAACAGAACGTGATTGAAGCGGTCCGGAATGGGCAGTTCGCAATCTATGCCGTTGGCCATGTCTATCAGGCAATGGAGCTGCTCACGGCCAAAACGCAAGGAACAGCCGATGCCAATGGCAATTTTGCCGAAGGGACCCTGAACGGGCTGGCGCAGAAGGCACTGAAACAGCTCTTTGATCACTACCAGGAAACCGACGAGGGAGACGAATAAGACCCTCTTCACTGGCTTGATTTTTGGGGCTGTGAGAGCCACCCTTGTGCCCAATCGACTAATGTCGCATTGTGGTCACAGGGGGGCGGCACGACACTGATAGTTACTTTTTTGCCGATTTTTACCATTACCGACAACAAGAATCAGGGGGAGCGAAATGGACACCAAGGTCTATCCAGTACCGGCTGCAGCCGAAGCCAGAGCGTTGATCAAGAACGCAGATTACCAGAGCCTGTATAAGCGCTCGGTTGAAGATAACGTGGGCTTCTGGCGCGATCAGGGGTATCGACTGGACTGGTTTACACCTTACACCGAGGTCAAGGACGTCAGTTACGACAAGAACAACCTCCATATCCGCTGGTACCACAATGGCGTGCTCAATGTGGCTTATAACTGCATTGACCGCCACCTCGAAAAGCGTGGTGATCAAACGGCCATCATCTTTGAGGGTGATGAGCCAGATTCTCAGCAACACATCAGTTATCGGGAACTGCACCGCCAGGTCTGCAAGATGGCCAATGTTCTCAAGGGTCTGGGTGCCAAAAAAGGCGACCGGATAACCATTTACATGCCCATGATTCCAGAGGCCGCCTATGCCATGTTGGCCTGTGCGCGCATCGGTGCCATTCATTCAGTGGTCTTTGGTGGCTTCTCGCCAGAGGCATTGGCTGGACGTTTGATCGACTGCGATTCCAACATTGTCATCACTTCCGACGAGGGGGTGCGTGGCGGCAAATCCATTCCCCTGAAACGCAATGTGGATCAGGCATTGGAGCACGACGGTACTGACTGCGTTGACAAGGTATTGGTCGTGCGTCGCACCGGTGGCCAGGTGGACTGGCACGACCAACGCGATGTCTGGTATCACGAGGCAATGCAGGGGGCCGCCGAAGACTGCCCGGCAGAGCCGATGCAGGCAGAAGACCCGCTGTTCATACTTTATACCTCTGGCTCGACGGGTAAGCCCAAGGGGGTGTTGCACACCACCGGTGGTTACCTGGTTTACGCCTCCATGACCCATCAGTATGTGTTTGACTATCAGGATGGCGATGTTTACTGGTGTACCGCCGATGTCGGCTGGATCACAGGCCACAGCTATATTCTTTATGGTCCCCTGGCCAATGGTGCCATTACCCTGATGTTTGAAGGTGTGCCGACTTACCCCAGTGCTGCACGCTTTGCTCAGATAGTGGAAAAGCACAAAGTGAACGTCATTTACACGGCACCAACGGCGATTCGTGCCCTGATGGCCAAGGGGGATGAGGCGACGGCAGGGACAGACCTGTCCTCCTTGCGTCTGCTTGGCTCTGTTGGTGAGCCGATCAACCCGGAAGCCTGGGAGTGGTATCACAGTCATTTTGGTCGAAATGAATGCCCCATAGTCGATACCTGGTGGCAAACCGAGACCGGCGGCATTCTGATCACACCACTGCCCGGGGCGACCGATATGAAGCCCGGGTCAGCAACAAGACCCTTTTTCGGCATTCAGCCGGCCCTGGTAGACAACGCGGGTCGAGTGCTTGAAGGCGCTGTCGAAGGCAACCTGGTGATCACCGACAGTTGGCCAGGTCAGATGCGCTCGGTCTATGGCGATCACGAACGCTTTATCCAGACCTATTTCAGCACCTATGAAGGGAACTACTTTACCGGTGATGGCGCCAGACGCGACGAAGATGGTTATTACTGGATCACTGGCCGGGTGGATGATGTGCTGAACGTCTCTGGCCACCGCCTGGGTACCGCCGAGATTGAAAGTGCATTGGTGGCTCACCCCTCAGTCTCGGAAGCCGCTGTGGTCGGTTACCCGCACAATATCAAGGGGCAGGGTATCTACGTCTATGTGAGCCCCATGGCCGGTGTCGTTCCGAGCGACGAACTGACCAAAGAACTGGTGCAGTGGGTGCGCAAGGAGATTGGCCCGATCGCCTCACCCGACCTGATTCAGTGGACAGACGGCCTGCCTAAAACCCGCTCCGGCAAGATCATGCGCCGTATTCTGCGCAAGATTGCGGCCAACGAGCATGATAGCCTTGGTGATACATCAACCCTGGCCGACCCCTCGGTGGTCGATGACCTGATCGAACAACGATTGGTCAAATAACGCCCATGTACGGTGGGCCGCAGGCTCACCGTACGCCTTTCTCAAGCAAAACATTGCATTCAATTCCGGTTAAACCAAGGATAAAGGTTCACACCGCCGTCAAAACACGCCAAACTAGCCGACTGGCGACATTCGGATTGCCTCGTACTTCGATAAAAACAACAGGTCGACAAAACCGGACGAACATACAAACAGCGGGTAGTTGAGTTGTGCGCTCAGGTTTCCCACACATTCTTTGTCGGTTTTGTCACAAGCGGTACCAACCAATGGGCCGTATACCGCAATGGGAAATCGACTATGGCATACCAACTATTGATCGCAGACGATCACCCTCTGTTTCGCGATGCCTTGACCATGGCGTTGCGTCAGGAACGACTGTCTGACAGCAGCGTCCTGCTGGCGTCCACCCTGGAAGAAACCCTGGAGCAATTGAGCCAGCATCCCGAGCTGGACCTGCTGTTGCTGGATCTGCGCATGCCCGGCAGTGATGGTTTTTTTGGCTTGCTGCAAGTCAGGAAGGCGTTTCCGGAAATTCCCGTGGTGGTGATATCCGGCAGCGATGATGCCAGCATCATCGCCCGCACTCGGGCTTTGGGGGCTCTGGGTTTTATTGCCAAGTCGGCTTCTACCGAAGCCATTCGCGAATCGGTCGTCAGAGTACTCGAAGGCGATGAGGTCTGGCCAGATGCGGACATCAGCAAATCCGAGGAAGAAGACATGGTACAAGTCAGCCAACGAGTGGCTGATTTGACGGAACAGCAATTGCGCGTTCTACAGCACCTTCAACAAGGGCGTTTGAACAAGCAAATAGCCTACGACTTGAGCATCTCCGAGGCGACAGTGAAAGCCCATGTCACGGCCATCTTCCGCAAGCTGGGTGTGCTTAACCGAACTCAGGCGGTCATTCTGGTGAGCAAATTGGCACTGGATACAGACATCGCCGTGAACGAAGCTCAGGAGTGACGTAGGGCGTCACATGGTGCCATTGATCGCGCCCGCCGGCATCCTGATCTTGGCCAAAACCAGTAATGACGCGGCCGACAAGGTTGGCACGTCTTTAGCAATAGTAAGGACAGATGAAGCCATTAGGATAGGGGAACCAGGATGCCGGGCCAGCAACGCACGAACAGGGTTCAACCAGAGAGAGAGCAACGCAACAATAACGTCGTACATATTTATCAGGTTCGGCCGGAAATGGCCCTGGAGCATTTGCGCCGCACTACGGGGCTGGAGTTCGATCCAATGCCTGAGAATCTGGTGAACGAAGCCGCAGCAGAGCTTGGGGGAATTTCTGAAGCAGAGCCCCCCCTGCTAACCGACATTGTTGACTACGGTTGAACAGCGCGTTCAGCGAGAATTCAAACGAAAGACCTTGTGTGCATTGCGAGCCGGGGCCGTTTGAGATTGCTCTTTCACCGGCTGCACGAAAAGCTCATCAACAGTGCAATGCGACTGTTGACACTCCAGCAATAATTCCATTGCATTGATGGGGCCGGAAAGTTTCAAATCCGTAATGCCGGAGAGCAGCATCGTTTTGCCCCCTATACGGCCCTGATCGATGACCACTTGATGCGAACCAGTGGCATCCCGATAGCGAAGTATCAAGCGGATCAGGCTGTTATCCAACTGATCAAAGCGAAACCAGCCAGCAACATTATAGCGACGCGCCCACCGTTGTTGCCCCTTTACGTGGGGCGGGTTATCAACAATATGTTCCGGCACTTTGGCCAGATTATGTATTTTTGTCATAAATATCATTCCCTCCTCGAACAACCCACATTACCGGAAGCTTTTCACTTATACAGTGGCTTGCGTCTCAATCTGATTCATTTTCCTGACCGGATTATGTAAAGAAGGCTGTCACTGCAGTCTGGAGCGGATCAGCGATCTCAGTGCGGCGGGTTTGACGGGCTTGCGCAGGTAATCAAGGCCCAACTGCTCGGCCTTTGGTCGCAACTCCTCGTTGGGGTGGGCGGTGATCAGAATGCCCGGTACTTTATGGCCCCATCGGGCCAGCAAATGCGGGAAAAGTGATAGGCCGGTGTCCGTTTCTCCCAGGTGGTAATCCAGCAGAACCAGATCGGGTGGAGCAGCGTTCAGGGCACCCTCAGTGTTGGTGGCGAAGCGAGTGGTACAGCCCCATCGATGCAGCAGCGTTACCAGTGCATCCACGTTTTCCGGCTCGTTATCGATAACCAGGATGTCCAGAGCCAGATGATGCTCGTCTTCTCTGGCGCTGGCTCGCGGCGGCTCTTGCAGTTTGGTCTGAGCCACCGCCTTCAGGCAGACGGTAAAGCAGGAACCCTTGCCGGGAACCGAGCGCACCTGTACCGGGTGATTCAGCAGGTGACTCAGACGCGCCACCACTGGCAGCCCCAGGCCCACACCTTGGGCCTCCTGGGAATGCTGGTCCAGGCGGATGAAGTCCTGAAAAATGCGTTTCTGATCGTGACTGTCTATGCCAAGACCGGTATCCCAGACTTGAACTTCCACCTGACTTCCGCGCACTCTGGCGCCTACCAGCACTCCCCCTTGACGGGAGTATTTGATCGCATTGGATATGAGGTTCTGGATGATGCGGCGCAGGGAGTTGGAAACGGATAAAACCGTGGCGGGCGTGGGGCGAATGATGAGCTTCAAGCTTTTTTCGGCAGCCAAGGGCGTGAATTCATTGCGCAGACTGTCAAACAGCGGGTTGAGAGCAACCGGTTCTGGTTCAGGCTGCCGCTCGTTGCCATCGAGCCGGGCGATTTCCAGCAGAGTCGACATCAACTCTTCTGTGGTGTGCAGCGACTGATCCAGTTTTTGCAACGTGCCTTCTTTTGGGCATTGCTCGATCAGGGCGGCTGTATAGAGTCGAGCGGCGTTGAGAGGCTGCAGAATGTCGTGGCTGGCCAGGGCCAGGAAGCGAGTCTTGCTGGCGTTGGCTCGCTCTGCCTCGCTCTTGGCTGCGAGCAGGGCGGTTTCAGCGCGCTCGCGCTCTCGAATCTCTTCTCGCAGTTCGACGTTGATCTTTCGGGCTTCATCGGTTCGCTCTTCGACGCGGCGCTCAAGGCTGTTTTTGGCATCCTTGAGTTCGTCCTGAGCGCGCACGAACTCGGTAATGTCATTAAAGGTGGTAACAAAGCCGCCACCAGGAAGGGGGTTGCCGCGCATCTCTATCACCGAGCCATTGCGCCTGACGCGAATAAAGCGGTGTGAAGTGCCCTGTTTGAGATGGTCCAGACGGCGTTTTACATGTTCCTCTGGAGAGCCCGGGCCACACTCGCCACGTTCAGCGTTGTAGGTCACCAATTCGGCGACCGGCACGCCGACTCGTATCATGCCTTTGGGGTACTGGTACATTTCCAGATAACTGCGGTTCCAGGCGACCAGGCGCATGTCGCGGTCGATTACCGAGACGCCCTGATCGATATTTTCCAGCGTAGCCGAGAGGACTTTCTGGTTGAACTGAATCGCCTGAGTGGTCTCGTCAAAGAAGGTGACAACGTCTTCGAGTTTGAGTTGTCGACCTGAAAGCGCCGAGTGCATCATGGCCCGTGCCGAACTCGCCCCGATCACGCCCGCCAGGGTGCGTTCGATATAGCGCACGAAGTCGGGCGTTGGCACCTCCTGGGGGTGCAGTGGACTGTGGGTGACGCGCTCAAAGTCGGCTACCAGTTCTCGCGTTCTGGAGCTGCCTGCGAAGCGCTCCAGCATGGCGACAAGGTCCGACACCCGTATGGCGATCTTCTTCGGGATCTGCTCGGGATGATGCAGGTGCTCATCCATATTGACATAGGCGGCGGCCTGCAATCGGTCGGTCAGATTGGCCTGGGTCGCATTGGAAAACCAGATGTACATCAGAATGTTGGCGCTCAGGCTCAGCCAGACGCCGTGGCTCAGTGGGTCGGAGAAGGTCAGCCCGAACATGGCTTCCGGTTTAAGCCATGCAATGCCAAACAAGCCCTCAGTCAGCAGTGTTTCAGGCAGGAAAGTCGAGCGAACCAGGGTAGGCAGCATCAGCGTCCAGGCCCAGAGCAAGGTGCCCACCAGCATGCCTGCATAGGCGCCCCGGGCATTGCCATTACGCCAGTAAAGCCCCCCAAGCAGAGCCGGCGTCAGCTGTACTACCAGGGCAAAGGCCAACAAGCCGATGGTCGACAGCTCATCGATTTCGCCAAAGCTGT
Source organism: Saccharospirillum sp. (assembly GCA_022565595.1). Taxonomy (GTDB): domain Bacteria; phylum Pseudomonadota; class Gammaproteobacteria; order Pseudomonadales; family Natronospirillaceae; genus Saccharospirillum. The sequence goes on from JAIUML010000031.1 coordinate 12,349, forward strand.
GGTGGTAGAGCCAGGCTGCCAGAATGACACCAATAATCGCTAGACGACGAACCATGATCAGCATGGGGCCGACCTGGCCTCCGGGCCTGACCAGATGACGTCGCATCAAGTAGGGTAAAATGACGTCGTTGCTGAGCATGGTCGAGAGCGTCAAGGTGGTGATGATGATCATTGCAGTCGAGGCCGAAAAACCGCCAATGAAGACTAAAGCGCTGAGCCAGTTCTGCTCAGTGGCCTGAGGAATCAACAGGACGTAGGTATCGGCATTCACGGTGCCTACCGGAAAGAGAGTCAAGCCGGCAATGGTAATGGGAATAATGACCAGGCTGATCAGCACGAGATAGATGGGAAACACCCAACGCGCGGTGTTGATATGAGCCCGGTCGATGTTCTCTACCACTGTGACGTGGAACTGCCTCGGAAGTACCAGAATGGCGCTGGCAGCAAGCAGCAACTGTGTCATGAAGTTGACCGTCGGCCCTTCCCAATCGAAGGTACCCAGTGCTCTGGCGTTATCGGCAAAGTCGGCCATGCCATCAAAGAATACCCAGATGACAAAGCCTGCCAGAGTGAGCAGGGCCGCGAGCTTGATGACTGATTCGAAAGCGATGGCCAACATCATGCCGCGATGGTGTTCGGAGACGTTGACCTGGCGAGTACCAAAGAGGATGGCAAAGCCGATCATCGTCAACGCCACCATCAAGGCGGTATCGGAAATTCCGCTCAGTTGCATCAACCCAGGCTCAACCAGTACCTCAAGGCTGGTCGAAACCGCCTTCAACTGGAGCGCAATGTAGGGCACGCCGGCCAGGGTACAGATGCCGGTGACCAGCAAGGCAATGCCATTGCGCTTGCCGTAGCGTGATGCCAGAAAGTCTGCGATGGAGGTGGTGTTCTGTCTTTTGCCGACCCTGACCAGCTTTTGCAGCAGGGAGCCGCCGAAGACGAAGACCAGAATGGGCCCCAGGTAAATCGGCAGAAAATCCCAGCCGCTGTTGGCGGCGCGGCCGACGCCACCATAGTAGGTCCAGCTGGTGCAATAGACGGCCAGTGTCATTGCATAGATGCTGGCATTGGCCCAGTTGGGCCAGTGTTTCTCTTTTTGTCGATCACCATACAATGCCAGGCCGAACATCAGAGCGACATAGCCAATGGCAAGAGCAAAGAGGGACCAGGGGTTCATCACAGCAGCAGGCACTCACGGTCAGGTTTTTTTGTTATGATCAATCAAGGCTGTGGGGTGGGCACATCCAGCTTTGGAGTTGCCTGAAGCCAAGCCTAACAGACTCGCCATGATACAAAGTACGACCTTGGTCGTAAGGGTATCTTTCAACTGCCGATTATCAACGACATTGAGACTTCATGAGTAAACCATCCGAACACCCCAAGGTAAAGCATGGCCGTATTGGCGTATTACTGGTCAACCTCGGTACGCCCGACACACCAGACTACTGGGCAGTGCGGCGTTACCTGAAAGAATTCTTGATGGACCCAAGAGTGATAGAGGTGCCCAAATTGCTCTGGTTGCCCATTCTTTATGGTCCCATTCTGACCTTTCGATCACGCAAATCGGCTGAAGCCTATCGCAAAGTCTGGATGACTGATCATAACGAGAGCCCTCTGCGCTATTACACCCGAGCCCAGGCCGAAAAGCTCCAACCGGCGCTACCTGAAGTACAGATTGAATGGGCCATGCGTTATGGCAAACCCAGTGTCGCCGAGAAAATAGAAAAACTCATGAGCGAAGGTTGCGACCGATTGCTGGTGGTACCGCTATACCCCCAGTATTCCGCCACTACCAGTGCCTCGGTGACCGATGCTGTTTTCGATTGCCTGAAAAAAATGCGTTGGCAACCCACATTAAGAGTGGCGCCCCCCTGGCACGACCACCCAGCCCACATCGATGCACTGACTCAGCAGTTGAAGGTGCAACTGGCTGCTTTGCCCGAAGAGCCCGAGAAACTGGTGATGTCTTTCCACGGCTTGCCGCAGCGTTATTTCGATCTGGGTGACCCCTATTACTGCCATTGCCAGAAAACCGCACGCCTGGTTCGGGAGCAACTTGGCTGGCCGGAAGACAGAGTCCTGGTGACCTTCCAGAGCCGTCTCGGGCCTACCCAATGGCTGCAACCCTATACCGCAGAAGTATTGGAAGCGCTGCCTGGGCAGGGCGTCAAGCGCATTGCCGTTACCACCCCGGGCTTTGTCGCCGACTGTCTGGAAACACTGGAAGAAATAGGTATGGAAGGACGCGAATCCTTTCTGGAAGCCGGTGGCGAGCGTTGCGATGTGCTGCCCTGCTTGAATGACAGCGCTTTTGCCATAGATATGCTTGAAAGGCTGGTTCGTCAGGAACTGGCAGGTTGGCTACCGAACTGAGTTGATCAATACGCTGCACTATAGTCGTGAAGCTATAGATTTGGGAAGGCAAGGAGCCGTTTCAGAATACAGGGAAGTCGGCACTACAGGAAATCAAGATGGCCCGATTATTGTTTTTAGAGGGCCTTGCAACACAAAATTGGGTCTTGCAATAAAACAGCGCCCTTGTTCTTGTTTTTGGATAGGCGCATATCCTTTATTTGTGTCGCCCGTTTTTGTTTTTATTGCTGGGCTTCTTTATCGTTGTGTTCAAGTAGTTGCAGTCCTTGTGCCAATTTTAAAAACATCATAAATATCAATTGGTTATGAAGGTACGGTTAAAAAATGACCAATATTGTCACGTTCTCGTATTGGTTTTGTCAGTGAGTTCGTGTGGTTCGGTAACACTTTTGGTCAGGGCGTAACACTTGTAAGGACCAAATCATTCTATTGTTACAAACTGTGTCTGGAAAATCGGCCTGACAGCACTTTTTGACGGATGTGACAAAAAAAACGGTACACTCTGTCTGAATCCATTCCCTGATTGAGGATAAACCATGTTCAATTGGCTCAAGAATGCCTTTACCGGAAGCGCACAACCCAAAAAAGAGGACTTCAAGGGTGAGGCTGTTGAATACAACGGGTATCAGATTACACCGACGCCGATCGCCGAAGGCGGGCAGTACCGTGTTAGTGGCCTGATCGAAAAAGGGGAGCAACAGCATCACTTCATTCGCTCGGATCTGGTTGCGGGTCAGGAAGAGGCTTGTTCTTTCTCTGTAGTCAAAGCCAAGCTGATCATCGACCAGCTTGGCGATCGGATTTTCGAACAGAATTAAGGGCAGGCATGAACCCAGCCAGAAAGGCGAGGTTCAGTTAGTACGGTGTCGAAGATCGGCGAACAGCGCTTCGATATCGGCCTGATCGAAGCGGTATTGCTGGCGGCAGAACTGACAGTCGCTCTGAATGTAGCCCTCCTCAGCGATGATCTGTTCCGCTTCCTGTTGGCCGAGCATCAAAATGGCGTTGCCGCATCGTTCCCGAGTACAGGTGCATTCGAAGCGTAGGTCCCGACCGGGGAAAACGCGCACCTTTTCCTCGTGAAACAAACGGAACAACAGTGTCGCGTTGTCCAGGCTCAGCATTTCAGCCTCGGTCAAGGTGTCGGCAAGGTGCACGACGCGATCCCAGGCATCATCATCTCCCATTTCTAGGCTGCCTTCGCTGGCGGATTGCGGCATGGCCTGAAGCAGCAGACCGGCGGCCTGTTGGCCATCGGCGGCGAGCCAGACCCGGGTCCGTATCTGTTCGGACTGGCGAAAATAGTCTTCCAGAACGCGCTCCAGGCTGTGCTGGTGATCATCGATCGAAACGACGCCCTGATACCGCTTGCCCTTTTCTGGTTCAATGGTGATGGCCATTTGGCCCTTGCCGAGCAGGTCTACCTCGGGCGAAAAATCATCGTTATATTGAGCGATGGCGCGCAACGCCTCGTGATTGCGGCACTCGGCCATGAGCATGCGCACCTGGCCCGCGCCCCGTACTTGCAGGCTCAGGGTGCCGCGGAACTTGAGCGTATCGCTGAGCAAGGCCACGGCGGCCATGAACTCTCCGAGCAGGCGTTGCACCGGTTCGGGGTAATTGTGCTTGCTCAGCACTTCCTGGTAGCTGCTGTGCAGGCCGGTGATCTCCCCCCGAATGTGGGTATCGTCAAACAGAAAACGTTGCGTCTGGTCAGGGTTGCTCATGTGGGCCTCAGCATGGCTGGATCAGGAATTCAGGGTGTCTTTCAGCTTCATGATATCGCGCCGTTCTTTCTTGTTGGGGCGATGCTCAGGTGCAGCCATGGCTGCGCGCTGCGCTTTGCGTTGCTCGGCTGCCAGGGTGCGTTGCTCGATCGATTTGTCCGTCTCGCGATAGAGTAACTGCGCTTCTGGTGCACCTCGGCGCTTGTCACTCAAGGCTTCTACAATCAGGGTGCGTTCATCAAAACCCGTGCGCAGACGAATCTGTGCGCCAATCTCTACGGTGCGACTGGGTTTGCAGCGGGCGCTATTATAATGCACTTTGCCTCCCTCTATCGCCTCTTTTGCCAGATTGCGCGTCTTGTAAAAACGGGCGGCCCAGAGCCATTTATCGAGGCGAACAGCAGCATCAGTCATGGTCTATCTCTCAATGGTCGGCTTTACAAGGCTATGTGAGGGCAAGGTCGTCTCGCTGCAAGGTTGTCATGACAGGATGTTACACTGCGGATCAATGAAACTTTTGCGATGGGAACGATCGAGGCAATGAACAGCAATCAATGGCAAGACCCGCAACGACTGTTGGCTCTCTATGATTTACTGCAACAGGCCGGAGACGCCATATTGACCATTTACCGCCAGGTTGGCCAGTGGCAATTGGCGCACAAAGCAGATGATTCTCCGGTAACGGCCGCAGACCTGGCCGCCTCGCACATACTGGTGGCCGGGTTGCCTGCACTGGTTCCAGCGCCGGTATTGTCCGAAGAGGCGCTGGTGCCTTTTACCGAGCGGCGCCATTGGTCGCATTATTGGCTGGTCGACCCGATGGACGGCACCAGGGAGTTTCTGGCGCAAACCGATGAGTTTGTCATCAACGTCGCCTTTATGGACAACAATGAGCCGGTGTTCGGTATGTTGTATCAACCTGTCAGCGGTGAAGCCTGGTGGGGTGGGGCATCCATGGGTGCCTGGCGCGGCCGACCAGGCCAGGCAGAGCAAGCTCTCATGGCCGGCAGTGCCGGGCATGACCTGTTGGCGCTCGGCAGTCGGCGCAATCAATGGCAGGGGCAGTGGTGTCAGCGCTTGGAACAGGCTGGTTATACCGTTGAAACCCGAGCGGTTGGCAGTGCCCTGAAGTTCATGCATCTGGCCGAAGGCAAGGCTCAACTATACCCCCGCCTTGGCCCGACCAGTGAATGGGACACGGCAGCACCCCAAGCCATTCTAGAGGCAGCAGGAGGGCAACTGGTGCAGTGGAACGGCGAGCCATTGCGCTATGGCAAGGAGGACCTGTTGAACCCCGAATTCGTGGCTGTATCCGATCCGGCTTTGCTGGTTAGTCTGTTACAGTACACCAGGTGTTGAATTCGCCTTAAAGGTGCTGACCCAGACCCGCATTGATCTGCTCCAGTCGCTCGATCAAAGCGTTTAGCGCTTCCTGCGCCAGTGCCACTTCAGCATCATTGGTGCTGTCGGCCGGGTAGTTGATGGGCAATGCTTTGAGGGCCATTGCGGCATGGTGCAGATGCTCCTCGAGTTCATCCGCAGTCACACCCAGCCGACTCCGATCAATCCATTGACGCAGAGGGTTGGGGGTTTCCGGTTCGCTTGTCGCCATCAGTTCCAGCAGTGAATCCAGCCTGGCGACCAGGTGGTCTCTCCCCGATCCTGCTACCCAACTGGGGTGATGCCACTGAGGCTCATCGGTCGCGCTGGGCGCGAAGGCAAAGCGGTAGAGGTCGGAAGCGACCAGCCGGTGCGCACTCTGCCAAAACCAGAGTGCTTGCACAGACTCCGGCAGCGAGCTCAAGGGGGCGCCCTGCCATCGGGCCTGGCTCAGTTGCAATTGTGCACTCAGATCGTCGTTGGCAATCAACAGATAGTCCTTGCGCCGGGTTGCTGGGGTTTCCGGGTCGGTGTCACCCAGCCAGTGAGGGTTCAGCGGAGTTTGCCAGAGCAGGGTTTCAAGTGCGGGAAAGCCCAGGGCGGCAGATTCCAGGTCCAGCATCTGATGCTGATCAGTCAATACGCTCAGGCTGAGGGTCAGGCCGGTTTCGTGAATCAGGCCGCTGTAAGGGTAGTCCGGCAGGGCATCGATATAGCCGGGCTGAAAGGGCCGAACATTAATGCGTCGCCGTTGCCGTTGCAGACTGTCGGAGTCGTTCAGGGTCAAGCCTCTTTGTTGCAACAACAGTCCCTGGTTCCAGACCTGATAACAGCTGTGCCAGCTCTGTTGTGCTTGCTGGTGATTCGCGTCGCTTACCTCAGCGAGAAAGCGCTGAACCGCAGAAAAGAGATCCTGGCAGGAGGTTTGAAGCTGCCTGTGATGCTGGCTGACCCAGGTTTCGATCTGCTCTGCCGCCTGGTTGAAGTCGGGGATCAACAGAGGCGTTGTTGTCAAGGCCTGGGGCACCTCGATAGGGCTGGTGGCAGGTTCAAGCTCCGTAATGGGCTGGGCTGGAGGGTCGGATTGACCGCAGCTCCAGAGCATCGAGCAACTGCTTAACAGCACCACAAAACGCCACATGCTATTAGTCTCTCAAGCTGATGACAGGCCATTGCTGCGCCACAGCCAGGCTGCGCAAACGCTCGTCGGGGTCGACGGCAACGGGATGATCTACCTGCTCGAGCAGGGGTTGGTCGTTGTGTGAATCGCTGTAAAACCAGGCACCTGCCAGTGATTCATTGTGCTCATTCAACCAATGTTGCAAGCGTTTCACCTTGCCCGCCTGAAAGCTGGGAATGCCGGTAGGTTTGCCGGTGTAGAGGCCATCGCGCATTTCGGCTTCGGAGGCAATCAGTTCAGTTACACCCAGATGCTCTGCTATAGGGGCGGTTACGAATTTGTTGGTTGCGGTAATGATCATCAGTCGATGCCCCAGGGCTCGGTGTTTGTCCAGAAGCTCGAAAGCTTTGGGCAAGAGCATGGGTTGAATTTTGTCGACCATAAAACGTTCATGGAGGGCATTCAGTTCCTCAATGGGCTTGCCCGCCAGATAGGATAAAGCAAAGCTCAGATAGCCGTCGATATCCAGGTCTCCACTGAGGTAATCCTGATAAAAACGATCATTCTGGCGCTGGAACTCATCCCCATCTACCAGGCCCTGATCGATCAGGAATTCTCCCCAGGCATGGTCAGAATCGCCTGCGATCAGGGTATTATCAAGGTCAAAAATGGCCAGGGTCACGGTTTGCGGCTCTCGACAGGATCAGGCCACAGGGTAAGGCTTCAGGGTGAGGCAGACAAGGGGCGGTCGCGCTGATTTGCTGTTCCGGGCCCTGTTGTGGAACAATGCCAGAAAGTATTTCAGTCATTCGGTGGTAACACGCCACCGATAGCGTAAAGGGGGCGTGAGACGATGATCGATTCGGACGGCTTTCGTCCCAATGTAGGCATAATACTGACCAATCAGGCTGGTCAGGTGCTGTGGGCACGCCGCATTGGCCAGGACGCATGGCAATTTCCTCAGGGTGGTATTCGCCCTCAGGAAACACCGCTGGATGCACTGTACCGTGAGTTGCGCGAAGAAGTCGGCCTTAACCCCGAGGATGTGGACGTTATTGCCTGCACGCGCGGTTGGCTAAAGTATCGCTTGCCCAAGCGCATGATCCGCTATAATGCTTTACCTATCTGTATCGGCCAGAAGCAGAAATGGTTCTTGCTACGCATACTCTGCCCGGATGAACAGGTCATACTGACCGAAAGCGAAGATCCGGAGTTCGATGGTTGGGAGTGGGTGTCCTACTGGTACCCTCTTGCCAAGGTCGTCTCTTTCAAGCGGGATGTCTACCGCCAGGCTCTGGCAGAGCTGGCGCCGCGCATACATCGGGAGTCTGCTTATCGTGGTTGATATGTTGCACTTGCTGCGCAGTGTAGTAGAAGAAGTTAACAGCTCACGAGACCTGCATTCATCTCTTAAAACCGTTGTGTCCCGCATTCGTGCTGGCATGAATGTCCAAGTCTGTTCGGTGTTTCTCTGGGACGCTCACGTCAATCGCTATGTGCTGATGGCGACCGATGGCTTGAGCCAGGATGCCATTGGCAAAGTTACCCTGACCCAGAACCAGGGCTTGATTGGCCTTGTCGGCAAGCGCGAGGAACCACTCAACCTCTCCGATGCCACCACCCATCCCAATTATTTTCTGGTGCCAGGCCTCGGCGAAGAGCCTTACAAGGGCATGCTGGTAGTGCCCATTATCCACCATCGCAAGCTGCTCGGTGCGATCTCCATCCAGAAGACCGAAGCCGGACGTTTTGCCGATCAGGAAGAAGCCTTTATGGTGACCCTGTCGGCACAGCTGGCCGGTGTCATTGCCCATGCCGAGGCCACCGGCGCATTGTCCGGTCTGAATCTCCTTGGTGGTGAGCAGAAGGATGTGCGCTTTACCGGTGTTGCGGGCGCCCAGGGCATAGCCATTGGCCGAGCCCACGTTCTCTTCCCACCGGCCGACCTGAACTCGGTTCGCTTTCGGAAAATCGATGACATTGATGCCGAACTCAAGCTCTTTGACAAGGCGCTCAGCCAGGTCAGAAGTGAATTGAAATCGACCATCGACCGATTGCGGGGTGAACTGCGTCCGGAAGAGCTGGCCTTGTTCAATGTCTATGTTGGTATTCTGGAAGATGCCGCTCTCGGCCAGGCCGTGACGGAACGGATCCACAAAGGGGAATGGGCGCAGAGCGCTCTGGCCAATGTCATTCGCGGCTATATTGAGCATTTCGACAGCATGGAAGATGTCTACCTGCGTGAGCGGGCCTCGGATATACGTGATCTGGGGCGGCGCGTTTTGTCGCATTTGCAGGAGTCGGTGGCTGAAGTTCGCATACCGGACGATGCCATTCTGGTGGGCGAAGAGATTTCACCCACCGTTTTTGCTGAACTTTCAAGCATAAGCATTGCTGGCATCGTTTGTACTCAGGGGTCGGCCAACTCTCACGTCGCTATTCTGGCGCGTGCCCTGGACATCCCCACCATAATGGGGGTTCAGGAGCTGCCGTGGCAGGAGCTTCAGGGCGAAGAACTGGTCATCGACGGTTATCGTGGCCATCTGTTTTATCGGCTGTCGCAGGAAAAACGACGCTACTTTGAACAAATAGGGCTCGAGGAAGAAGCCCGTGAAGCGGGCCTGGAAAGCCTCAGAGATGAGCCCGGGCAGACACTGGATGGCATGAGCATCAGCCTGATGGTCAATACAGGCTTGCAGACCGATATCATTCGCTCCCAGGGTCGCGGTGCCGATGGCGTGGGCCTGTATCGTACCGAAGTGCCGTTCATGTTGCGTGACCGCTTCCCCTCCGAGGAAGAGCAAGCCTCCATTTATCGCACCCAACTGGAGGCCTTTGCTCCGTTGCCGGTAACCATGCGCATGCTGGATGTCGGTGGTGACAAGAGCCTCGATTATTTCCCCATTGTTGAAGACAACCCTTTCCTCGGTTGGCGAGGAATTCGCGTCATGCTGGATCATCCTGAGCTGTTCATGGTGCAGATTCGTGGCATGTTGCGCGCCAGTGAAGGCCTGAACAACCTCAAGGTGATGTTGCCCATGGTGACCAGCGTCAGTGAAGTCGAAGAGGCTCTAGCGATCATTCACCGGGCAGTGATGGAACTCAACGATGAGGGGCACCAGATCGAGGTCCCCAAAATCGGTGTCATGATAGAAGTACCCTCAGCGGTGTACCTGGTGAAGGAGTTTGCCAGCCAGGTGGACTTCATATCGGTCGGCAGCAACGACTTGACCCAATATCTGCTGGCGGTAGATCGCAATAACCCCAGGGTGGCCGACATCTATGATGCCCTGCATCCGGCCGTGCTCAAGGCGTTGAAGATGATTGTCGATGCCGGCCAGGAAGCACAAATCGAAGTCAGTGTCTGTGGGGAGCTGGCGGGTGACCCCCTGGGTGCTGTTACCCTGGTCGGCCTGGGCTATCGGAATTTATCGATGAGCAGTTCGAACCTGCTGCGCATCAAATCGGTTTTGCGTCAGATCGACAGCCACTGGGCAAAGTCCATCGCCTCGGGGCTGCTGCATCTGGACGACCCCAAGGTGGTTCGTTCCACTTTGCGTCTGGCGTTGTCTCGGGTGGGTGTGCCTCTGGCCGACCTGGGTATGGCCCCGTCTCCGGGCCAGCATTGAGGCCAGACTCAGTGGGCCTGCCGTTCGTGCGTCTTCCCTCATGCCTGCGTTTGCCGATCGTCATTCCCTAGCCAGTGAATCAGCACGGCCGTCAAGGCATCGCGCCGAAGCGGCTTGGTCAGATAGTCGTTCATTCCCGCTTCCAGCGCTCTTTGTCGATGTTCACTCATGGCATGAGCGCTGAGGCCAATGATGGGCAGGTCACCAAGGGGGTTTGGTAGCTGCCTGATGGCGCGGGTGGCCTCATAGCCATCCATAATCGGCATTTCGCAATCCATCAGGACAAGGTCCGGCCGGTTGTGTTTCAGTAGCTCCAGGGCTTTCTCCCCGTGATCTGCGGTTATGACCTCAAGCCCAAGGTATTTTAACAGTCCTTCTGCAACCTTCTGATTGACTTTGTTGTCTTCGACCAACAACACCTGTTGGCCTCTCAAATGCATTTTTCCCTCATGCTCCACGGCTCCACGATAGTGGAGTTGTCGGCCCTTATGGTCGTCCAGCCAGGCGGGTAATGGCAATTCGAACCAGAAAGTCGAGCCTTGCTCAACCTGGCTGTCTACGCCAATTTCACCGCCCATCAACTCCACCAGTCGTTTGCAAATGGCCAGCCCCAGCCCGGTTCCTCCAAAGTGTCGACTGGTGCTGCTCTTGGCTTGTGAAAAGGCACTGAATAACCCCGCCTGTTCGCTGACGGCTATACCAGGGCCAGTATCGCTCACCGAAAAGCGCAACTTCCCCTGGGCGTTGATGGGTTGAACGTCGATCATGATTTCGCCACTTGGCGTAAACTTGAAGGCGTTACTGAACAGGTTGAGTAATATCTGCCGCAGTCGGGTCGGGTCCCCTATAACGTTCGTGGGGACTTCGGGGGCAATCTCTGCCCCCACGGCCAGAGCTTTCTCCTCAGCCTGCCTGAGAAAGAGAGCGAGGGTGCTATCGATCAAATCTTTCAGATTGAAGGGGATGGTTTCCAGTTCGAGCTTGCCTGCTTCGATTTTGGACAGGTCCAGAATGTCGTTGATGATGGTGGTCAATGCCTGGGCAGAGGTCATGATGGTCGACAGGTAGTCCTGCTGATCTGTATTCAGTTGAGTATCCTGAAGCAGTTCAGCCATGCCGATGATGCCGTTCATGGGCGTTCGTATCTCATGGCTCATGTTGGCCAGAAATTCGTTCTTGTGAGCATTGCTGACTTGAAGCTGGGCCAGAGCCAGCTCCAGTTCCTGAGTGCGCTCCTGAATTTGATGTTCCAGAGTCTGCTGGTATTCATGAACATGGCGCGACCGGTCGGCCAGTTGCACCTGGAGCCGGTTCAGGGTTTCAGCCAGAGACCCGATTTCATCCTGCTCTGCGGTCAACCACTCCGGCAATAGCCGCGGCTGGAACACATCATCCTCTGGTTCGAGTCGTGCCATCTCGGTCTGCATCCATTTGAGGCGTCGAGCGACCAACTGCTGTATCGACCAGGCTGTGACCGCTATCAACAGGATGCATAACAGGGCGGCACTGAGCAGAGTGAAAGTAAGGCTGATGCGGCTGGCACTGAGAATCCTGGCGACACTCGAATAAACCATCACTTCACCGACCGGGTAGGCGAGGTCGTTGGTAACAAACTCGATATTCATGCGAAACCGAAACTGACGAGCGGTGAGAAAGTTCACACTGTCAATGCGGATGTCACGGAAGTCATTCTGGTCAAATCGACGCGATTGATTGGGCCAAAGGGGTGGTTCGCCGCGAACCTGGTTCAAGGAGCTGTCTTCTGACTCGATGACTACAGCAGTAATCAGAGGATGCTCAAACAGCAGGTCTGCACTGGCAATGATCTGGTTAGGGTCAAAACTCCACAGAGCATTAGCCAGAACATCTCGAGTACTGAACAAGGAGTAGGCAATATTGCGGGCACCGGATTTTTCTTCGATACGATAGCTGAGGCTGATCTGAATGACAGTGATCACCGCTACCAATACACAGAAAAGGCCACCAATCCAGAGCAGCAAACGCCGTGACAAGGAGGCATTGCGGGAGTGAAAAGTTAACCTTGGTGCAGTCACGGGCGCTAAGATCCTTAAAGCTTTAGCGTCAGTGTAGTCGAGATTGGGAACAATGGAACACCCTGACAGGCCTCAGGAGGGCCTGTCAGGGTGGAAAATCGGCGCTTACTTTCGGCTGGCCCGCTTTCGTTCGTTCTCGGTCAGCTGTTTCTTGCGCAAGCGAATGGACAGCGGAGTCACCTCGACCAGTTCATCGTCCTCGATGAATTCCAGTGCCTGCTCCAGGGTATGCTGGATGGGCGGTGACAGGGTCAGCGCCTCATCGGTGCCGGCGGCCCGGATGTTGGTCAACTGCTTGGCCTTGGTCGGGTTAACCACCAGATCGTTGTTACGAGAGTGGATGCCGATGATCTGGCCTTCGTAGATATCGATACCATGGCCCAGAAAGAGCCGACCACGATCCTGGAGGGCGTAGAGGCTGTAGGCCAGCGTCTTGCCTTTGGCCATACTGACCAGTACACCGTTCGGGCGTCCCGCCATCTCACCGCCCTTGACCGGGCCGTAGTGATCAAAGGTACTGGTCATGATGCCCGAACCTGAGGTCAGCGTCAGGAACTGACCACGGAAACCGATCAGGCCGCGAGAGGGCACCATGAATTCCAGGCGCAAACGGCCCTTGCCATCGTTTTCCATATTGGTCATTTCGGCACGGCGCAGGCCGAGCTCTTCCATGACGCCGCCCTGGTGTTCTTCTTCCAGGTCAATCACCACGGTTTCATAGGGCTCCATGATGACGCCATCGATCTCTTTCTGAATCACTTCAGGGCGCGAAACGGCCAATTCATAGCCTTCGCGGCGCATGTTCTCGATCAGAACCGAGAGGTGCAGTTCGCCACGACCAGAGACCTTGAACTTGTCGGCCGTATCGCCTGGCTCAACGCGCAGTGCCACGTTGTGGATCAGTTCCTGTTCCAGACGGTCTTTCAGGTTGCGCGAGGTAATGAATTTGCCTTCGCGGCCGGCGAAGGGCGAGTCGTTCACCTGAAAGGTCATGCTTACTGTTGGTTCGTCGACCGTCAACGCCGGCAAGGCTTCTGGTGTGTTGGGGTCGCACAGCGTATCGGAGATGTTCAAGCCTTCGATGCCGGTGATGCAGACGATGTCACCCGCTTCAGCAACAGGAACTTCGATCCGCTCCAGTCCGTGATAGCCCATGACCTGCAAGATACGGCCACGGCGCTTGTCACCTTCGGGGCTGACCACTACGACCTGATCATTGGTCTTGATCTTGCCACGCTTGATGCGACCGACACCGATAACGCCAACATAGCTGTTGTAGTCCAGAGCCGAAATTTGCATCTGCAAAGGGCCTTCGCTCTCGACTTCAGGCGGCGACACCCGATCCACGATCATCTTGAACAGCGGCGTCATGTCTTCCGCCATATCGCTCGGGTCCAGCCCGGCAATGCCGTTCAGGGCTGAGGCATAGATGATCGGGAAATCCAGTTGCTCATCGGTTGCGCCAAGGCGATCGAACAGATCAAACACCTGATCCACGACCCAATCCGGACGGGCACCGGGGCGGTCAACCTTGTTGATGACGACAATGGGGTGCAGGCCTTTTTCGAACGCCTTGGAAGTCACAAAGCGGGTCTGTGGCATGGGGCCATCGACCGCGTCGACCAGCAGGAGTACTGAATCCACCATCGACAGAACCCGCTCCACTTCACCACCAAAATCGGCGTGCCCGGGGGTGTCGACGATGTTGATGTGGTATTCGTTCCAGTTGATGGCGGTGTTTTTGGCCAGGATGGTAATGCCGCGCTCGCGCTCTTGATCGTTGGAATCCATGATGCGCTCGGTGCCCAGATCTTTACGTCCCAGGGTGCCAGACTGCCGCAGCAGCTTGTCAACCAGGGTGGTTTTACCATGGTCGACGTGGGCAATAATGGCGATATTACGGAGATTTTCGATCACAGGCTGAGCGTCCGGCTTTAAAATTAAGGGCGCGCATTATACCTGTTCGGGCTGAATAAAAAAGGTACAGAATGTAAGTGGTGGCTCCGTCGCTTTTTGAACTCAGGGGTGAAGCTGGATAATGCCGCTGTCTGCTTTCATATCCGCCACCATCCAGATCTGCTCAAAAGGGTGGCCACCGGGCACGTCTATGTGATGCTGTAGCTCCTCTATGTCCTTGCGAGACCAGTGTGAATTGGCGTTGCGCACCACCAGCCAGACCCGTCTGCTATGGTACCTTTTGAGCGCCTTGGCTGAGAGTATGCGATTGAGCGCAGTCAACAGGCGGCGGTCGGCGTTTTCCTGCGCCAGCTCCGCCAGGGCCTGATGGGTTTCCGGAGAAAGGTCCCGCCCGAGAATGGCCATCGCCTCGGCCTCATTGCCGTAGAGGTGTGCGATTTCCAGATCCAGACGTTCGCCATCGAGAAAGCAGGAGACATCCGGCTTGCTCGGCTTGTTGTGCCAGATATGTCGCAACGGCACCCCATGGAGCTTCTCCCAGTTGCGCATGAACAACCGGGCAGCCTCATGCTCCAGGGCGATTTTCTCTTCTTCGGATGGGTTCATGGTGTTTTTGTAACGAAAACCATGGTTGAAGTATAGCGTTAATACACTTTGCTATCAGTGGTAACGCCCTGAATACCGGGTGGGCCTTCAGGGCAGGAGCGTGGCTGCATTCGCGTTTTTGGGGTCGATTCAGTTATCCGAGAAACACCTTATAAACCGGGTTGTCTGACTCATTCCAGTAGCGATATCCGAGGTCATCCAGCTTTTGCCGAAAGAGCTTCAGGTCCTCATCGGCAACCTGAATGCCTGCCAGTACTCGGCCGTAGGCCGCACCGTGGTTTCGGTAGTGGAACAGGGAAATGTTCCAATGGCCACCCAGGGTGTTCAGGAATTTGGCCAAAGCACCTGGCCGCTCCGGGAATTCGAAGCGGTACAGACGCTCGTTCGGAATGCCCGGTGCGTGACCGCCGACCAGATGGCGCACATGAGATTTGGCGACCTCGTTGTCAGTCAGATCGAGCACCGGGTGGTCGGCCTCACGCAAGGCCTCAACGATTTGCAGGCGTTCTTCGTTACTGCTGATCTTGATACCGACAAAGATGTTGGCCTCATTTTCGTTGTCGTAACGATAATTGAACTCGGTAATGGCGCGCTTGCCTATGATGCCGACAAACTTCTTGAAAGCACCGGGTCGCTCAGGAATGGTCACCGACAATATGGCCTCCCGGTGTTCACCGACTTCTGCCCGCTCAGCGACATAGCGCAAGCGGTCGAAATTGGTGTTGGCACCCGAAGAGATGGTGACCAGTGTCTGGCCGCTGCACTTTTCGCGTTCCACGTATTTCTTCATGCCGGCCACGCTGACCGCGCCAGCTGGTTCGGTAATGGAGCGGGTGTCGTCGAAAATGTCTTTCACCGCTGCGCAGATTTCGTCGGAAGTGACCGTGATCACCTCATCGACGTGATCCTTGCAGATCTTCCAGGTCTCTTTGCCGATTTGGGCCACGGCGATGCCATCGGCAAAGATGCCAACCTGACTCAAGGTCACTCGTTTGCCGGCCTTCATTGCAGCCGCGAGACAGGCACTCTCCTCATATTCGACAGCGACCACTCGAATATCAGGCTGCAGGTACTTGATGTAGGCCGCCATGCCAGCCATTAGCCCGCCACCGCCTACAGGTATGAAGATGGCGTCAATGGGCTTGCCCGCATGTTGGTGGAGAATTTCACGAGCAACTGTGCCCTGACCAGCGATGATGTCCGGGTCATCATAGGGATGAATAAAGGTCAGTTGCTTTTCTGCTTCAATTTTCCGCGCATGTTCCAGCGCATCGTCAAAAGCATCTCCATGTAATACCACTTTGCCACCACGAGCTCGGACATTGGCAACCTTGATATCGGGTGTGGTTTTGGGCATGACGATGATGGCTTTAACACCCATAAGGCGGCTGGCCTCGGCGAGCCCTTGAGCGTGATTGCCCGCCGACGCGCAGATTACGCCCTTGTTCCGCTGCTCTTCACTCAAGGTGGACATCTTGTTGTAGGCGCCACGCAGTTTGAATGAAAACACTGATTGCAGGTCTTCGCGCTTAATCAGAATGTTGTTGTTCATCCGGCGGCTGAGAAATCGAGCGGGCTCGAGCGGCGTTTCGATGGCCGCTTCGTAGACCTTGGCGTTCAATATTTTCTTTACGTAAGCTTCTAGCATGAGTTTGCCTGTTGGAGTAAGTCAGCGAATGAGGCCGGATGGAGGCCAGTCCTCGATTGTAAGGGGTTTTAACCTCGTACGAAACGCAAGACGATGACGAAATGTGGCATACAGTTTTGCAGATGTTCGGCGGCGGATTGTTAACCGGGTGGGTCTGGGGGCTATAATGGACGAAACTCAACAGTCAGGATACTGGCATGACACAATACGAACTGAAGCAAGCGGTGGCCGAGGCCGCCCTGAAATTCATCAAACCGGACCTCAAGCCAGAGGCCATTATCGGCATCGGTACCGGCTCGACTGCCAATCTGTTTATCGACGCATTGGCGACGGTGAAGGACTCCTTCCGCGGCGCGGTGGCCAGCAGTGAGGCCAGCGCTGAGCGTCTGAAAGACCACGGTATACCGGTGTTTGAGCTGAACGAAGTCGACTCGATCGTGGTTTATGTCGATGGTGCGGATGAGGCTAATCGCAAGCTGCAATTGATCAAGGGCGGCGGTGCGGCTCTGACGCAGGAGAAGATCGTCGCCCAGGTGGCGAAGACCTTCGTATGCATTGCGGATGAATCCAAATCCGTGGAAAAACTGGGTGCCTTTCCTTTGCCCATCGAAGTCATCCCCATGGCGCGCAGCGCGATCGCTCGCACTCTCGTCAAGATGGGTGGCCGTCCGGTCTATCGCGAAGGTGTGGTCACCGACAATGGCAATCAGATTCTCGATGTCTTCGAACTGGATATCAAGGATGCCGAGGCGATGGAAACAAAGATCAATAACATTCCAGGCGTGGTCACCAATGGCCTCTTCGCCCACCGCCCTGCAGACGTGCTGTTGCTGGGCACCAAGGACGGAGTCAAGAAGCTATCTGTCATCAACACCATGGCTGAGGATGGTGAGTTTTATTGATTGGTTGTTCGTCGGTGGCCCGCTACGGCTGCCACGGGTGCCTCTGAGGGGTCGGACGGTATGCCGCCCACTCAACCCATCCTTCGGGCTCGCTGCGCTCATGCTAAAACGCTCCCGGCGTTTTAGTCCTTGCTGCGGACTCCCCCTCAGAGGCACCCGCAGCATCCGCAGCTAGTCAGTCGTACCAACTACAAAAAAGGCAAACCATTAAGACAGCGTTTTTCGATTGTTAACTGAGGTCTTGCTTGGGGTTTTGTCACATCAGTGAATCAAGAATCGCCCAGATAGCCACTACTACCAGCACACTCCCGCCAATACGACTCAATCGCTTCTGAATAACCTCACTCTGAATCCAGGTGGCTCCCCAGCGGTTATGGCCTGCAAGCGCCAACAGTAAGGCATCCCCAATGGCGAACAGGCTGGTGGCAAGCAAAAGGATCAGCAGTGGTTGTTCTCCGAGGAAGACGACCAGCAGGGCGGGCAGGGTGAAGGTGGCCAGCCAGGTGTTGAAGCTGAGCAGGGTGCTTATCGATACTTCGACTATGCCTGTTTTTCGGGTCGGGTGGCTTGGGTCGGCTATGTAGGTGCGGATCCAGCCCATCATCCATAGCCAGGTGGCGATCATGGAACCGGTGAAGGTGACCATCAGCAAGCCGAGCGTTCCGGCCTGGCTCCATGTGGTTACTACCCATGCCCAGAACCAGCCCAATGGCAGCAGCACTGCCAATCGCAACAGGGCGATGGTGCCACTCTGCCTGGGGTGTTGTTGCTGGGTGCGGATCAGTTCGAAGCGTAAGGCGTCGCTCAGGCTGTAGAGCGATACGAGCAGGATCAGGGTGAGCAGGGCGATCATGGATGGCTCGGCAAATGAGAATTGGGCGGCCAATGATAGCGGTGATTGATCGTGCAGGCGAGCCGCCCACTGGACTCTGAATCCGGGGGCGGCGACAAAGGCTACTCGACGCGTTCCCAGGTCTGAGTGCGACCGATCAAGGCAAAGCCGACAAAGCCGCGTACTTCGAGTTTGCTGCCGTTGTCGATCAATTTGGCGCGAGCGCGATATTCCCGACCATTACTTGGGTCGACAATGCGGCCACCCGTCCATTCGTCACCGTCCTGGCTCAGGCCCCATAGAAAGGTCATGCCTTCAATGGGCTGGTCCTTGCGGGAGCCACTGCAGGCCGTGCAGCGGGGGTTGGGTTCGGAAGGGTTGAGCAGCTCGACAATTTGCCCCTGCATTTCACCGTTCTGGATCCAGACAAGGACGATGCTGCGTGCTTCGCCAGTATCGTCATCAATGGTGCGCCATTGCCCTTCGACAGTGGGTTGTTGCGCATGCGCGAGGCTAACGACGAGGCCAAGGAGAACCGCAGTCAGGGTGTTTACGAGTGTTTTCATTGTTGTTGTCATCTCCATTGAGGTATCACCGGCGCGGCAATGCACCGTTGTGTCGGGAAACATAGCAAAACCAGCCACACTCTCAAGAGGCATTTACGCTTTGTTGCCGGGTGTTCACGAACGACGGTGTTCTGCCATGGGTTATCAATGGGAACACACAGACTGACCGGGGCCGGGTGTCAAGCGGTCAAGGGCGCAAGTTTGGCTCGGCATAGCCGAAGCAAGTCTTCCGGCTTGAGTTCGATGTCCAGACCGCGCTTACCACCGCTGACCAGAATACGATCCAGGTCGGCTGCGCTTTGGTCGAGCACGGTGGGTAAAGCCTTCTTCTGGGCGATGGGGCTGATGCCACCGACGACATATCCGGTGATTTTTTCTGCCTGCTTCGGGTCGGCCATGGCGGCCGATTTTTGTTTATGGGCTTTGGCGGCCTGCTTGAGGTTCAGGGTCTGATTTACGGGCAATATGCACACGCCCAGAGCTTTTGGATCCTGGTTGAAGCTCACCATCAATGTCTTGAAGACCCGTTCTGGCGCTACGCCCAGGGCTTTTGCGGCCGCTAGACCATAACCCTCGCTGTCGTCGGTAACGGTAAAGCTGTGCAGTCGATAGTCGATGCTGGCTTTCTTCAGTGCCTGGACGGCGGGTGTCACCGGCGTTGCTCGAACTGCGCGGCCATTTGTTCAAGGCTGTCGTCACTGACGCGCTTGGTGATCCACTCGGTCATGGCGCGGGCACCGAGGGAGCGATAAAACTGACGAGCCGGTTCGTTCCAGTCCAGAACCTGCCATTCCAATCGCTCAAAACCGCGCGATAAGGTTACTTTGGCCAGATAGGTGATCAGTGCCTTGCCGATGCCCTTGCCACGCATTTCGGCTTTGACGTAAAGATCTTCCAGGTGGATGCCGGGTTTGCCAAGAAAGGTGCTGTAGTTGTGGAAGAACAGGGCCATGCCAACGGGCCTGCCTTCCCATTCAGCAATAATGACTTCGGCATAGGGGTGTTCGCCGAAGAGGGTGGTGCGCAAGTTGTCTTCGGTGGCAGTGACGGCATCAGACATTTTCTCATAGTCCGCCAGTTCCTGGATAAAGCTGAAAATTGTGGGCGTGTCATCCACAGTGGCCGAACGCAATACGGCTCCATTGGCGGTCGTGACCGGGTTCATGGCTGGTTCCTGTTCTCGGAAAAGGGGTTTCGTTTATTCTGCTTTGTGAATATACCCTCTGACAGAACTGAGCTCTACCCCGTTTTCAGCTTATTCGGCCAGTCCGTTCTGATGGTACAGGTCCGGATAGAGGCCGAGCCGCAATGGAGCAGGGTAGGCAAATTTCATGGTAATGCGATTGCTGGCGTTGATCAGAGGATTGCCCAGATCCATATCGTGAAAATAACGCTCGCGCAGCAGCTTCCCCTGTGCCAGCAAAAAGTGCTCTTCCACTTCGAAGCCACGCACTCTGAACAACAGCTTGGTGAAAGGCTCGGTGCTGTTCATGCTGACCTGGCGCAGGTGCTGTTGCTGTAGATCATACTTCAGTTCGCCGCGAAAGCGCCGGCTGTCACTGTCTTCTCGGCCGTTGATCAGCAATCTTGGCTGAAACGCAAAGGTGATGATCGAATCTCTGATCATCACTGGCTCCAGGCTGTCGTAGTCGATGCGCAGGCGGATGCGTTGTGTATCGCGCTCATCGGGTTGAGGACGACGATTGAAGTCGGCGATGTCGCCGTCGTCTGGTGGCGCCTGATCAACCTGAATCAACCGCTCCTTGTCGCCGGAGGCACGCTTCGGGTCAAAGTCGGTCAATTGGGTACTGAGCGGGTGCTCGGGACGTTCTATGGTTAGGTGAGTGCGGTAAGCCTGTTCAAGCATGGCGTCGTCGACGGCATCGTACTGCACTGCGATGGTGGTCTTGATCTGTTCAAGCTCGGCACTGGTCAGTGCCAGTACAACAGCGGGCAGAGTAGAGAGGAGTAACAACAAGGCCGAACGGTAAAAAGCCTTCATGGCGCTATCCATAGATTGGTTGGAGGGAGTACGCAGTTGTCCAGGCTTCAGTTCAGCGGTAGCTCAATGCGAATGCAAAGCCCGCCCTCGGCTCTATTGCTCGCCTTGATACTGCCCTTGTGGGCGCTGACCGCATGGCGGGCAATGTTCAAACCGAGACCGGCCCCGGGGTTGCTTTGGTCCAGCCGATAAAACGGATCGAAGAGTCGCTCCAGTTTGTCTTCAGGTACCCCGGGGCCCTCATCTTCTATTTCGATGATGGCCAGAGAGGCCTGACGAAGAAGCCGAATTTTCAGGGTGCTGTTTTCAGGTGAGAACCTCAGTGCATTGCGCACCACATTGTCGATGGCGCTGTGCAGCAATTGTGGGTCACCTTCGAGAGTCATGGTGTCATCGATCTGGTCGACAATGGTCAGATCGTGGCGTCTTGATTCAAAGCGGGCGTCATCCACTACATGACGAACCAGTTCATCAAGTTGAACTTTTTGCACGTCCATATGCTGCATGGCGTTTTCGAATCGTGACAGTTTCAGCACTTGGGCAATCAGGCTTTCCAACCGGTCACTTTCGCGTTCAATGCGATTCAGGGCTGACTCGAGTTCCTCTGGTGCGCGTTGACGAACAATGCCCAGAGCGACCTGAAGCCGGGTTAGCGGCGAGCGTAACTCATGGCTGACGTTACTGAGCAGGCGTTGTTGAGCCGCGACCAATTGTTGCAGCCGTTCTGCCATCTCGTCGAAATCTCGGCCCAGACCACCGAGTTCGTCGACTCGGCGAGTCACATTGCCACCCACCCGAGCGTCGAGGTCGCCCCCGGCGAGTTGCTGCGAAGCACGACGCAGGCGAGCAATGGGGCGAGTAATGGACCAGGCCAGTACCAGGCTCATGGCACCTGAGACAAAGAGAGCAAAGATGCCTCTCAGCCATTGACTATCGAGCCAGAGAGGCAGATTTGGCGGAGGCAGGGCCGGAACACCGCGCAGAAACAAGCGGTACATTTCGCCACCAACAGACATGGTGATCGGCCCCATCCAGGCCTCCTGGCGCCATTGGCCGACACGAACACCTTCGGTTTCCATCATTTCGGACAGCATGACCAGGATACGACGGGGAGGCCTGGGTGTGCCAAGCAAATGGTAGGTGTCGTCGACCAGGTACCATTGGTAGCTGGATTGGGCATTGAATCGATCCAGTTCTTCCATGATTTCCTGGCGGTCGCTGGCCAGTCGATCAATGTTGGGCAGTTTGACGCGATTGAGCAACCCGATATGAGTCGCATTGGGCGGGCCGATTTGGTAGACCTGAGCCACCTGATGGGAGATAAAGGCGACAACCATGGTGATCAGCAGCAATGTGACCCAGAAGCTGAGCCAGATTTTGCCAAAAACAGAGCCGAGAGGATTGAGTTTTCGCCAGTCCATTAATAAGCGATCCAGGTGTGAGCGATGGTCATAACGGTAACATCCGTCAAGGCCGATCGCTGCACCTGGGCCACAGGGGTCTGACTGGCCTTATTTGGGGTCAACAAAAAGATAGCCGATGCCACGAATGGTTTGTATCTTGGTGTCTTCCGTAACGGCCTGAAGCTTGCGCCGCACATTGGAGACATGCATGTCGATGGAGCGATCGTAGGCCATAATCTCGCGCCCCAGTACTTCACGATAGAGGTCTTCTTTGGGCACCGCTTTGCCAGCGCGGGTCATCAACACACGCAGCACCTTGAATTCGCTGGTGGTCATGGGTACGCCTTCGCCGCAACAATCGACTTCGTAGGTATCGAAGTTCAGTGTCACTTCGTTGCAACTGAGGGAGCCGGTATCGGTCTCCTGCTGCTGACGGTCGAGCTCGATGCGGCGCAACAAGGCTTTGATGCGGGCCAGCAATTCGCGATGACTGTAGGGCTTGGCAAGGTAGTCATCGGCACCGAGTTCGAGGCCGAGTACCCGATCCATTTCCTCGCCCTTGGCGGTGAGCATCAGGACAGGCACGGAGGAGCGATTGCGAATCTGCTTCAGTGTCTCGAAGCCATCTATGCCTGGCATCATGACGTCCAACAGAACGAGATCGTATTCGTTCTGGTCCATTTGTTCGATGCCGTCTTCGCCGCTGTGAGCAGCGCTCAACCGGTAACCTTCAGCATCGAGATACTCCCCGAGCAGTTCAGCCAGGTCGCGGTCATCGTCTATAAGTAGAATGTGTGCTTCGTTCATGCGCTTAGTGTGTCCCATGGGTAAGAGCGGCGCGATCCATTTTACCTTGCATTTACACCCTGTTACGTCGGGGTAAAGCGGCTGTGTAGGGCGCTGTAGACCTGTTAGAATTAAGCATAGTGAAAAGGGGGCCTTATGCAAGACGACGATGATCTGGAATTGTTTCGCCAGGAGATGGAGGGGGTTCGTCGAATCAAGGTCAAGCCTCGGGTGGCGGTTAAAAAACCAACGGTGCCGGAGCCTGCCTTGTTGCACCGGCGGCAAATGGCGGTGCAGGTCAAACAAAAGGATGCCAACCATTTAACCGAAGAGATTATCGACCTGGTGCACCCACTGGATATACTGGACTACCGCACGGACGGTGTGTCTCATGGTGTCTTCCGCAAACTGAAGCGAGGTCAATATCCCATTGATGCGCGTCTCGACCTGCATCGCAAGTCCATGCAGGAGGCACGCGATGAAGTCTATGGCTTCGTTGCCGACTGTTTAAGGTATGACGTGCGCTCTGCCATGATACTGCACGGCAAGGGGGAGCGCGGTCAGCCTCAGGCCTTTCTGAAAAGCTGCGTCAATACCTGGCTCAAACAGATACCGGATGTGCTGGCCTTTCATTCCGCACAAAAGCATCATGGGGGTGTCGGTGCACTTTATGTTCTGCTGCGTAAAAGTGACGCCCAAAAGTCCGAGAATCGGGAACGTTTCATGAAAGGAAGAATCATCTGATGACTGCAGGAAAATATTGGTCGGTTGTGGTGCTGTTCTGGCTGGCCGTCGGCAGTGCCAAAGCCGATACCTGGGAAACGGCGGGCTCTGTGTTGGCGCTGGCACTGCCGCTGACCGCTTTGACGGCCACCTACACCCTTGATGACCCTGAAGGTCGCGAAAGACTGCTGGTCTCCTATGCGCTGACGATTGGCGCAGCCTACACCCTGAAAAGTGCAGCAGACGTTGAGCGTCCGGACGGTTCTGATCGCCTCAGTACCCCCAGCGCTCATACCGCTTCTGCATTTTCAGGTGCCAGTTTTTTGCAACGCCGCTATGGCTGGGATGTCGGTTTACCAGCCTACCTGGGCGCCAGCTATGTTGGCTGGAGTCGTGTCAGTGCTGAGCGCAATCATGTGAGGGATGTTTTAACAGGTGCTTTGTTGGGCTGGGGTATCAATGCCTGGCTGGTGCCTGAGCCGCATCAACCTGCATTGGCACTATGGCCAACAGAAGGTGGTGCTGTACTGGCGTTTGAGTGGCGATTTTGAAGCGGAAACGGACAAGTGTAAAATAAACTGGCAAGGAGTCTGACAAGGAAGAGTTTCTGGAATGGTGCCTGGGAGAGGATTTGAACCTCCACGGGGTTGCCCCCACTAGCACCTGAAGCTAGCGTGTCTACCAATTTCACCACCCAGGCAAACCGGATGCACTCACCGTCGGCAAGCAGGCGCGCATACTAATGAGCGCGCCGCAATCTGTCAACCTGTTTTCATCCACCAATCCAAAAAAAGGGAGTGAAAACAACGGTTTGGCCCGGAAGCGAATCGTTTCCAGGCGCCTCCTAAGCCTATTTGGCTTTCGCCATGGCTCGGGCTGCGGCGTCCAGGGTGGTGTCGATGTCCTGCTCGCTGTGGGCCAGTGACATGAAGCCCGCTTCATAGCTGGATGGTGCAAGGTAAACGCCTTCCTCCAGCATCGCATGAAAGAAGCGGTTGAACCGATCGGTATCGCATTGGGTGACCTGGCTGAAACGGCTGATGCGCGGCTCATCAGAAAAGAAGAAACCGAACATGCTGCCGGCAGAGTTGGTGGTCAAGCCAATACCGGCATCCCGGGCACGAGTTTCCAGGCCTTTGGTTAAGGCCTGAGTGCGTTCCGTCAGTTGCTCGTAGACGCCGGGCTGATCGATCTGATTCAGTACCGCCAGGCCTGCGGCCATGGCCACCGGGTTGCCTGAAAGGGTGCCGGCCTGATAGACCGGGCCAACCGGGGCCAGATAATCCATGATGTCGGCACGTCCACCGAAAGCACCCACCGGCATACCGCCGCCGATTACCTTGCCGAGAGTGGTGAGATCCGGGGTGACGCCATAGAGCGCCTGAGCACCGCCCAGGGCAACGCGAAAGCCGCTCATGACTTCATCGAAAATCAACACAGAGCCATGGTTGCTGCACTCACTGCGCAAGGTTTCCAGAAAACCAGGCTCCGGCAGAATGCAATTCATGTTGCCGGCTACGGGTTCGACAATAACGCAGGCAATGCGGTCGCCATATTGCTGAAAGCATTCGCGCACCGCGTCCGGGTTGTTGTATTCCAGAGTCAGGGTGTGTTCGGCCACACTGGCTGGCACACCAGGTGAGGTGGGAACCCCCAGGGTGAGCATGCCAGAGCCGGCCTTTACCAGAAGGCTGTCGGCATGGCCGTGGTAGTTGCCTTCAAACTTGACCAACAGGTCTCTGCCGGTAAAGCCGCGAGCCAGGCGGATGGCCGACATGGTCGCCTCGGTGCCGGAATTGACCATGCGTACCTTGTCCATGGAGGGGACCAGTGAGCAGACTTTTTCAGCCATGGTGATTTCAAGCTCGGTGGGCGCACCAAAGGTCAGTGCCTGGTCCACCTGGGCGTGAATGGCCTCACGCACCGTCTCATCTCCGTGGCCAAGAATTTGTGGCCCCCAGGACAGCACGTAATCGATGTAGGCTTTGTCATCAATGTCGTAAAGGCGAGAACCCATGGCTCGTTTGAAGAAAACCGGTGTGCCACCCACACCTTTGAAAGCACGTACGGGGGAGTTGACGCCACCGGGGATGGTTTTCTGGGCGCGTTCGAACAGTTCATTGAAATGAGCTTGCATCAGGCTGACCTATGTTCATCATTTGGCCGCTATTGTGTTGAATCGCGGCCTCACTGGCAACAAAGCAAGCGTCTCATTTGATAGCATGGTCAAAGGCTGGGTATCATTAGTCCGTTACACTAGCCCCCAATGCTGATGCAGGATGTTCACCCCATGACCGAGTCGGTCCCGCAGCACTATCTGGTACCGTCAAAACTGTCGGTACCCTACTTGCCACCTAACGCCATTCGCCGACCACGGGTCGAACACGCCTTTGTTCAGGCCTGTCAGTTACCGGTGGTAGTGTTATGCGCTCCGGCTGGTTTTGGTAAGACCACTGCTGCCTTGCACGGCTTCGACGCGTTCAAGGGTGAGCACAGTGAGGCCCGTCTTGCCTGGTTGTCATTGGACCCGGAAGACAGCGACCCCTACACCTTTGCTGCCTATTTCATTTCGGCCATAGCCAAACAGGTCCAGCTCAGCGAACAGCTCTGCCACTCCGGCATACATGACCGCAACACGCAGTTAAAATCGCTTTTTGGACAGTTGCTGTTTGAGCTGGATCGAATCAGTGAGCGTCTGGTGCTGGTACTCGACGATTACCATGTCGTGGATAATGAACAGGTTCATGCTTCTCTGGCTTATCTCGCCAAGCATTTGCCGCCTCATGTGACCCTGGTGTTGACCACAAGGTCTGACCCGCCGGCAAGCATCATGTCGCTGCGCCTTCAGGGTCTGGTGGCCGATATGCAAACCGATCTGCTCAGCTTTAACCTGTCTGAAGCGCAATCCTTTTTTCAGCGATTGGGCGGCTATCAGCTCGAAGAGCAGGACATCGAGCAGTTGCTGGAGCACGTCGAGGGCTGGGCCGTCGGGTTGCAGTTGATTGTGCTTGGGCTCAAGTCTAAGCCCTCCTTCGATGAACTCAAGGCGCGGCTCGACAACAAGAACCTGAACGCCATTGATTATTTCGATTCCGAGGTGTTCGACTCCTTGCCGTTGGATGTGCAGCATTTCCTGCTCAATACCAGCATCGTCAAGCGCTTCAATGCCGACATTGCCGACGCCCTGACTGAAGACATCAATGTGCATGAGGTACTGGAATACCTGCAGCGGCAGCATCTCTTTATTGTCCAGTTTGATGAGCCTCAGCAATGGTTTCGATACCACCACCTGCTGCGCGAGTTCCTGCAACACAAGCTGCTGTCCATGACCGGAGGTGACGTCGCCAACCTGCATTACCGTGCCAGTCAGGCCTATCTCAAGCTGGGCTATATTGTCGGTGCCGTTGATCATGCCATCAAATCCCACGATCAGGAGCAGATCGTCAAGATCCTGAAGGTCTATGGCGACGATCTCAATCACAAGGCGCATTACGACCTGGTAGAGCGCTGCCTTGATGAACTGAGCATGGAGCAGATTGTCAAGGTCCCTGAACTGGTGTTGGTCTATTGTTGGGTGGAAGCCATATTCCGCAAACCCAGCCAGGTCGACGTGTGTCTGGAGCGGGCTCAGGGGCTTTTTGATGGGCTGGACGACCAGGCGGCTCGGCTGCTGGAGGCCGAGTTCGAGACGGTTCGCTCACAGGCTTATTACTCGCGCCGCCTGCTGGATCAAGCCGAGCGCGCATCGACTCACGCCCTGGACCTCTTTCCGCCCAACCACACCCGACGCCAGAGTGCCCTGCTGATTCTGGCCAATGTCAAATTTGACCAGGGCGACCTCGACGAAGCTCTGGAAATCTATGAGCAAAGTGAATTGCTCAGCCGCCAGGAGTCCAATCACGATGCGGTGCTGTGGAGCCTGAACCAGCAGGCCCATATCTGGAAGCAGCGCTGTGATTTTGATCGAGCGCTGACGCTGGCAAAAGAAGTCCAGGAATACGGTCGTTTGCATGCGGTGAATACGGGTTTCAATGCCTGCTTCTCCTTGTTTATTCAGGCTGAACTGGCGCTGGAGTCCTATCATTTGCGAGAAGCACGGTTGCTGATCAACGAAGCCGGCATTGTCTGCCAGAACTGGGATGATGTCTGGTCTCAGCACCTCTTCGGCTGGCTGCTCAAGATCGAGTTACTCAAGGGCAAGCCAGGCACAGCCAGAGAGTTGTCGAACCAGCATGAGGCCATACTGATCAGAGACGATGTCGCCGAGCAATTGATGCCGTACTCCATGGAAGTGCAATTGCTGTACTGGTGGCAAACGGAAGAGCGAAAGGTCATCGATACCTGGCTCAAGGCCACACCGGACCAGACCGAGTGCCACAGCATTCGAGATTTCACCGTCTTTCGTGCGCGTCTCTATGGTCTGATGGCGCTGGAGCAATACGACCAGGTGGCGAAACGGCTCGCGCCGGTGGTCGCAAGCCTGGAACAGATGCCAGAAGGCCTGTTCCGATTAGAGCGCATTCGTGTGCGATTGTTGGAGGTGACACTGGAGCAGTTGAGGGGCAACGAGGCTCGAGCGAGGGCACTGCTGCTCGACGTCTTGCCCCAGTTGCAAGCCTGGCAGGTCGTAGCCACGGTGCTCTACCTGCGACAGTGGGTGATGCCGGTCTTTGAATCTCTGGACTTGCAGTCGTTGCCGGAACCGCAAAGCCGCTACGTAGAGCAGTTATTGACCCTCTATCGTCAACGCAATACCACCACCAGGAGAGGGGAGAACGAAGTCCCGGATGGCCTCATGGCGCTGGGCATTTCACGCAAGGAGTGGCGTGTGCTGCGTTACATTATGGAGGGCAAGAGCAATGACGACATTGCCCAGACAATGTTCATAGCAGTCAGTACTGTCAAAACGCACATCAATAACCTCTACAAAAAGCTCGCCGTCGGTAATAGGCGCGAAGCCATCGACAAGGGGCGCGAATTGACGCTGGTGTCTGAATGACCTGAGGAAGGGGTGAATTGGCCTTAGCTAGTGGCCTTGAAGACTCCATCCCGGATAAATTCAACCCATAGGGGGCTGGCCTCATGGCCCGGAAATGAATAGACTCTAATGATCCTCGGATCCAACTGTCTGGGGATTGTCTAGTTGATAGGTAGTCATTGGCTAACTGCCCGCGGGCAGTTAGCCCTTTTTTTGCCCTCAGGTCAGGGTTCTACCAACCCGCTCAGAACGGCTTGAAGACTACCAGCAGCACACTGCCCACCAGCACGATCAACGGCGCTTCATTGAACCAGCGATACCAGATGTGAGAATGCGGGTTCTGATCGGCCTTGAACTGCTGCAGCAGCCTGCCACACCAGAAGTGATAGACCACCAGGGCCGCAACCAGCGCCAGCTTCAAATGCATCCAGCCCATGCTCAGCCAGACCTGGCCCAATGGCGTCATCAACATGGCGATACCCAGCCCCACTGTTACCACCATGCTGGGCGTCATGATACCTCGGTATAGCTTGCGCTCCATCACCTTGAAACGCTCCTTGCTGACACTGTCTTCGGCCTGAGCATGGTAAACGAACAGCCTCGGCAGGTAGAACAAGGCCGCAAACCAGGCGACAACAGCGATGATGTGGAACGCCTTGAGCCACAAATAGAGCATGATTGAACAACCCCTTCATTGAACGGTATAGAGAACTGTAGTGAGCGGATCACCAGCTTCAAGTTAGCTTTCGGTGGTGTAACGGCAAACCCGCAGTATCATTGAGATCAAGGCATTTTATCTGGTCTAACACTGTATTGTCTGCATTGATCTGAAGCTCAAGAACTCAAGCCGAGGGTTTTGCAGGCGACAGGATCAAGGTTGCTACCGGCTTGATCGCCGCCGTATGATAGCCCCCTTGGTGATTTACGCAGTCTGGCGATCAACTCTGGAGTACGCCGATGGCGAAAGTAAAGGTTAAACCCGTTGGCCGCATGACGGTCGTGCCCTATCGGCCCTGGCGACGCGCTCTGGTCCGAGTGTTCGGAACTGTGATCGTCATCGCAGCCATTGCTGGCGCCTACCTGTATGGTCTCGAAAAGGGGTTAGGGAGCCACGATGTGCTGATGGCCGAACGAAACGAACTCAGAGATGCCCTGGTTCAGGCGCGTCAGCTGCAGGATGCGTTGCGTCTAAGAGTCACCTTTCTGGAGCGTGGTTCTGAGGTAGATCGGCAGGCCAACGAAGACGTCCGCCAGGTGAACCGCGAGTTGTCCAGCCGAATTGCGCGGCTTGAAGAGGAGGTGGCGCTCTATCAGGGCATCATGTCGCCTGCACTGGATGGTGAGCGCTTGCGAATCCAGGAGCTTAGCCTGACACCGACCAGTGCGGATCGGCGTTATCGCTATCATCTGATGTTGACCCAGGTCGGTAACAACAGCGACTACTTGCAAGGCTTTGTTGGGTTAAACCTTGTGGGTACTCAAAATGGTGAGCGGGTTGCCATCGCTTTGAAAGACATTTCCGAGGAAATCGATGAAGTTGATATCAAGTTCCGTTATCGTTACTTCCAGGATTTCCGCGGAGATCTGGTATTACCCGAAGATTTTACGCCAGACCAGGTACAGGTAGTGGCACAATCGGTTGGCAACCGTTCGGCCAGGGTGGAGATGGCCTATAATTGGTCGGACTTGGAGAACGGTAACTATGTGGGGCAGTAAAAACAACGTGGCAAATGACGTAACACTGATTTCAGTGAAAGCAGAAGTAGATGGCAATATACGGGTGTCCGGTGGCTTGCATGTGGATGGCCGCATCAAGGGCAACATCCTGGCCGACCCGGACAGCAATGCGGCGGTTCGCATCAGCGATAAAGGCGTTGTGGAAGGCGAAATTCGAGCGCCACATATCGTTATCAACGGTGAGGTCAAGGGTAACGTCTACTCCTCTGAGCACATCGAGCTGGCGAAAAAGGCCATGGTCACAGGTGACGTGCACTACGTCATGATGGAAATGGTCATGGGTGCGCGAGTCAACGGCAAGCTGCTGCATGTGGCCAAAGAAAAAGGTCGCAAGAAGGCAGACAATCGCGAACCGATGCCGACGCTCGCCGAAGCGGAAGCCGAAACAAGCCAGGACAGCACCCTAACTTCGGATTCCGGCAAGGCTTGAAATTTGAGGCTTTGACCTGACTATTGTCACCGAGCGAGAGGTTAAGCCCTCTCGTTGAATTTCCCTTTGCTGAGTAAATTCCATTATGTCTGAAGCGTTAATCGTCAGCACAGCCGCCGCAGAAAAAGTGCGCCAGTTGATCGAAGAAGAAGGCAATGAACGCCTGATGCTGAGAGTCTTTGTCACCGGTGGTGGTTGTGCCGGCTTCCAGTACGGCTTTACCTTCGATGACGAAGTCGCCGACGACGATACCCTGGTCGAACAAAGGGGCGCCCGCTTTCTGGTGGATTCTCTCAGCGTGCAATACCTGCAGGGCTCAACGGTGAGCTATTCAGAAGGCCTCGACGGCAGTCGTTTCACCATCGAAAACCCTGCCGCTGAAACCACCTGCGGCTGTGGGTCATCCTTTTCCGTATAACGGCCCGGCCTCCTCGGGCGCAAAGCCTTACTCCATGGCGACGGTTGTCGCTTCAAAGACCTCAAGCTGGCCGATCATATTGGTGGCATAGTCGGTGAACTGTGGCAGCTGATCCCTAGGCAGTGGGTCCGCTGTCGGCAAGGGCACCGTTTCCGGGTTCTGGTGCACGCCATTGACGAGGAACTCGTAGTGGAGGTGTGGCCCAGTCGCCAGCCCGGTTGCGCCCACGTAGCCAATGATTTGCCCCTGACGAACGTTTGTACCATTGCGAACGCCATTGGCGAAGCGGCTCATGTGCGCGTAGAGGGTTCGCATATTGCCACCGTGCTGCAAAATCACCGTATTGCCATAACCACCATTCGGCCCGGCCAGCACCACGCGACCATCGCCGGTTGCGCGAATGGGGGTGCCGGTGGGTGCGGCATAGTCGGTGCCACGATGAGCGCGAATGGTATTCAGCACCGGGTGGCGCCGATTGGGGTTAAAACGCGAGGATATCCGGAACACATCCAGCGGGTTGCGCAAAAAGGCCTTGCGCATGCTGTCACCGTTGGGTGAGTAGTAATCGGTTTTGCCGCTGGCATCGGTATAGCGCAAGGCAGTCAGGTCGCGGCCACGATTGACAAAGCGTGCCACCAGAATAGGGCCATCGTCCAGCTTCTCACCGTCCAGGTAGCGCTCTTCGTAGATCAGTGAGAAACGATCCCCCGAGCGTATTTCCAGTGCAAAGTCGATATCCCAGCCAAAGAGGGTCGCCAACTGCATGATCATGTTATCGCTCAAACCAGCCTCTTTGCCTGCCATATAGAGCGAAGAATCGATGGTGGCTTCGGCGTAACGGGTGTAGACATCAGGTTCAAGGTCAATACGATCAATACCGAACTGATTGTCTTCTATCAGAATACGATGTTTGACCAAGGTGGATTCGCTGAAGGTAATCTCGGTAAGGCGATCTTCTTCGTTGAAGGTGAACTCGAAGGATTGCCCGGGATAAATCCGCTCCAGAGGTTTGCTGATGGCATCGTCAGCCAGCATTCTATAAAGAACACTGACGCCCGCACCAGAACGCTCAAACAGAGACGACAGCGTATCGCCCGAGCGCACTTCTTCAGAAACCTGCTTCAACGGAACGACTTCCGGTTCCGACGGCTCGGCTGCAGGAATAATGATGGGAACGGGTATCTCAACGACAACGGATTGACTGTGCGCAGGCCAGAGACCAGCGACCAATAAGACAGCTGACAAGCAAGCGACGCCTATGGCATGCCAACGAGGAAAGCTGGAAACGTGTTTGATCAAAGTTTTGGTCATGATAAAACAGCCGGTTGGCGTACGAAGTTAAGGTAATATATTAACAGTGATACATCAATGTGCTAACTGATATCACATACTGATATAATCATTCGAGTCTTTATATGTAATTTATTTTTGAGGAGCCTCCATGTCCCTGGAGCAGACATTAGCGGAACTTCGACGCGGAACCGAGGAAATTCTGCTCGAGGAAGATCTGATCAAGAAGCTGGAAAGTGGCCGGAAGCTGCGTATTAAAGCGGGCTTTGACCCAACCGCACCGGACTTGCACCTCGGTCATACGGTGTTGATCAACAAAATGCGTCAGTTTCAGGAACGCGGCCATACCGTCATTTTCTTGATTGGTGATTTTACCGGCCTGATTGGTGATCCCTCAGGCAAGAACGCTACGCGGCCACCGCTGACCCCTGAACAGATCGAAGCCAACGCCCAGACATACAAGGATCAGGTATTCAAGATACTCGACCCGGAGTTGACCGAGGTGCGGTTCAATTCGGAATGGTTCAGTAAAATTGGCGCCGCCGGCATGATCAAGCTCGCCGCCCAGCACAGCGTGGCGCGCATGCTCGAGCGCGATGACTTCAAAAAGCGGTACAAGACCAACCAGCCCATCGCCATCCACGAATTCCTTTACCCCCTGGTGCAGGGCTACGATTCCGTTGCTCTGGAGGCGGATGTCGAACTCGGCGGCACAGACCAGAAGTTCAACCTGCTGGTGGGGCGTGAGCTGCAGAAGAGCGAAGGCCAGGAACCTCAGGTCGTCATGATGGTGCCCCTGCTGGAAGGCCTGGACGGCGAGAAGAAAATGTCCAAGTCGCTCGGCAACTACGTCGGTATTACCGAAGCGCCGGGTGTCATGTTCCAGAAAATCGTCTCAATCCCGGATTCGCTGATGTGGCGCTGGTTCGAATTGCTCTCCTTCCGTTCGCTGGAGGAAATTGAGCAGCTCAAACAGGATGTCGCCAATGGCACCAATCCCCGCGACATCAAAATGGCCCTTGCCAGAGAGCTGGTTGCCCGTTTCCATGGGGAAGAAGCCGCAGCCAATGCCCATAAAGGCGCCGGCAACGTCATCAAGGAAGGTGAAGTCCCGGAAGACACCCCAGAAATCACCCTCGAACTCGAAGACCAGACCGAACTGCCCATCTCGGCCATCGTCAACCGGGCCGGCCTTGCCGCCAATGCCGCCCAGACGCGAGATATGCTGAAAAACGGCCGAGTCAAGGTTGACTGGGAGCCGGTAGAGGCAACACTCAAACTCGGTGCTGGCCAGTACCTGATTCAGGCTGGCAAGAAGAAGATTGCCAAGGTTACTTTGGTTTAGTTGCCAGTTGTATCGCTCTGGGTGCCGGGTACACCTTTGCGGGTGGTGCGACACATCGCTCGCCGTGAATACGTCCATGTAGGCTAGGCTGCAGCCATCCAGGCTGCAGACTTCCCCGGAAAGGTGCACCCGGCGCCCAGAGCTGCCCCACTACCTCCGCGAACCACTGCCCAAAAAACCAACCTGGCCAAAAGCCAACCCAACCGCTGCTCCAGCCACCCAGAATCACAACAAAGTGAAGTTTTCATGAATTACCCCTTGACCGGGGC
>JAIUML010000032.1 GCA_022565595.1 Saccharospirillum sp.
AATAAAAAAGCCACCGCAGGGGTGGCTTCTTTATTAGTAAATCTGGTAGGACTATCCAGATTCGAACTGGAGACCTCTACCATGTCAAGGTAGCGCTCTAACCAACTGAGCTATAGTCCTGGAGAACGAGGCGTATGATACCTGGAAATTTTTCCTGTGCAATACCTTTTCGGAAAAAATTAACAGATTCAATCAGTTAGCTGCTTCTTGTGCCGTTATTCGGGATGAATAGGGGGTTGCCGATTGTTGTCGGTGGCTTTCTGGTTCTTTTAGTCGAAGGTGTCAGTAGTTTGTCACCTTGCTTGAATAAGCACTTTGAGGCTCTATAATGCCCTGCTTAATTTCGCGCCTGAGGTGAGTATGGCCAGCCGAGATAGTGATCTGGTTTTTCAGAGCTATGGACGTTGTTGTAACAAGGATCAGTTTTTTATCGATTTTTATGAGCAATTCATGAGCAGTTCGCCGTCCATCAAAGCGCGGTTTGACAGCGTGGATATGAAGCAGCAGAGGCATCTATTGCGTAACGGCATTATGCAGTTGGTATTGCACTCGCGAGGCATGTCCGACTCCAAATTACGCGATTTGGCCAAGAGTCACTCACGTACCGGCTACGATATTAATCCCGCCTGGTATGACTACTGGCTGGATGCCTTGATGGCTACCGTCAAACGGCATGACCCTCAGTACAGTGACGATACTCAGCGCGCCTGGCGCTCTGCCATTATGCCCGGCATTAATATTATTCGTGGCGGCTATTAGCCGGCTGGCAATCAAACGGACGCTTCTGTTCGTTTGATTGCCGTCATTGTCTGGAAGGCGCTTAGTTGACCTTCCAGCTTTGTACCGTATCGAGCCCGTGCTCAAGCACCCAAAAATTCAGTTCTTTGGGTGCGCGGGTTTTTTTCTCGAGGGTTTCCAGTGTCATCGGGTGTCTGTAGACACCGGGAGTTAACGCCTTGGCTGGCTGGGCTCGGCCTTGCAGAGGTTTCTTGCGGCTGAGCTGTTTGGCGCGGTCTTCCATGAATTTTTCCAACCGGGTCAGCAGGGCGGATTTCTTTTGACGGGCGAGGGTTGTGGTAATCCAGTCTCCGATCTGAACGCTGCGTCGAGAAAACAGGTCTTCTTCGGTCAAACCGTATTCTCTTTCCAGGGTCGTTAAATAAGAGGTATAAAGATTCAAGCCCTCTTCTTTTTTCAAAGCGGATTCACGGGCTGCCTTTAAATCGGCCAGAACATTTTCGTATTGCTCGATTTCCGCATTTAATTGCAATTCTTGCTCAGTAAATAAATGATTCGCTTCGGTCATTATTTATCTTCACTACTGGTTAATGAAAGTTCAGGATCTATAGCAATCATTCACGTCACTCAGTGATTAGAAATCACCATGTGGCTTAATGTTATGCTCTTATGCCGCTGTCAAGATCTTGCTATATATTAAAATACCTCTCGAAAACTGGCCTGGAAAGGCATTCCCGGGCGCTTTCGAAAAAACTGGATATATAATGCAAAGACAGCGGTTAGTGCGACAGCAACCGGACTACCCTGATAATACGCCGAAAAAGGTCAACCCGATTCTTTCAGCACCATTTCAAGACCCGAGATCTTTTAAAGGTGTCGGGTATCAGTAAGCCAGAATCGGCTGTGCGTCATTTCGCTCGATAATAATTCAAATGGTTTTCCAGATCAATTACTGACCGAATGAATGCAGTGGCTGACCGTTCCCAGTATTTCCAGCTCCCCATCTTCGGGTATTACCAGGATATTGTATTCCGGGTGTGCTGCCAGAAGTCTGGGTGTGGGCAGCAATTCGAGTGTACGGATCATCAAGTCTCCCTGAAAGTTGACCAGAACGATATCATTCTGGCTGGCTGGAGCGCTTTGATCGACAATCAGAATATCGCCCGTGCGAATGCCAATGCCTTGCATAGCGTCACTTTGTTGAATAACGGCAAGGCTACGATCTTTATGGGTGGCACAGAGTTGAGCCAGATCGACGTATTTCAGGTCGTTTTCCGCATCAGAAGCGGATTGACCCTCCAGAAACAGAGGGAGAGTCAATTGGTATCCGTTGTTCAGGCGGCCGAGTAATTGAACAGACATACACCACTCCGAAATATACTGTAAATATAACCAGTATATTCCGGGCGTCTAGTATTGCAAGCCTTATTGGTCGGCGCCACGCAACATGGCTTGTATCAACTCGGAGGCATCAAACTTGGTCAAGGCCTCGTTGGCGCCCACCTGGTTGGCATAGCTCAGGCTCATTTCGCTGTTTAATGACGTATGCAGAATGATGTAGGTCCGGGAGAGGGCCGGTGTATCGCGAATGGTAAAGGCCAGTTCGTAGCCATCCAGTCCTGGCATCTCGATGTCGCTGACCAGTATATCGATGGGTTTTCCGGCATCGGCGGCCTGTTTCATGAGTTTCAGGGCATGATGACCATCGGTAGTGACCTGGTACTCGATGTTCAGGTTGTCCAAAGCGTCAGAGAGTAGCTTGCGGGCGGTGTGAGAGTCGTCGACAAGCAGGATGTTCATGGGTTTGAGCTTTTCACGCTGGATATCAGTCAGGGCTGCATGGCGCTTTTCCAGTGGTTCCGGGTAAATTTCCGAGAGCAGAAGTTCGACATCGAGCAGTTGTATGGTTTGCTCGTTTGTCACCAGCAAGCCCGTCAGAAAGGCATTCTTGCCCAGAGCAGAGGGCGGCGGCAGTACCTGGCGCCAATCCGTATCTACGATCTTTTCGATGCCACGCACGACAAAGCCAATGTCCTTGCGCTGACAATCGGTCACAATGATGGAGCTCTTTTGCAACTCGTCTTCCGACAGGGGTGGGTAGCCTACCGCTGCTGCCATATCAATGACAGGCAGAGTTTTGCCTCGAATATGCGCCGCGCCGAGAACCGACGGATGGTCCTGCGATATGCGGGTCAGCTTACGAAATGGGATGATTTCGCGCACCTTCAGGGTGCCGATGGCAAAGGGCTGTTTGCCGTGCAAGCGAAACAACAACAGTTTTTGGGTGTGCCTGGCTTTGGTGTTCATTCAATGCCTCTATTACAGTTGGTCGTACTACTCGGGCTACTCGACCGCTGGTTCATCATAGACTATCGGCAAGCTTAGTAAAAACCATAGGGTGGGATAGTGCGTATTGCTTGAGTTACGCAAACTTTCGGAGAAAATAATGCATTCGAGTACCAGCAGCAGGGCTTCCTTCTGCTATCTGTTACTGTCAAGCCTGTTGTCATCACCCGTAGCGGCTGTGGAATGGTCCATTGGTGCTGGTGCAACGGTTTCTCCTGCTTATCCGGGGGCAGAGCAATGGCGGGTGTTGCCTGCTCCGACCTTTAGTCTAAGTTATGAGGGCTTGTCTGTTCAGACACGTGGCCCAGGCCTGGTGTTTGATCTAGTTCCCTCACAGAGATTCTCTGCGGGGCCACTCATTCGCTACTCTGGCGGACGAGATGATGATTTCCTGCGAGGCGATCTCGATGCGCTAGCGCGCATCCCGGCCTCAGCAGAAGCTGGCTTGTCGCTAAGTTCTGGTGTCCCCCTGTTTTTAATCTCGGATCGTCTCGTCGGAATTGCTACCCTTGGGTTGGATTGGGTTGCTTCATTGCCGGGTGGATACGACGGCTATACCTTGACTCTTGGCGGTGGCTACATCTTGCCAATGACTGATAGCTGGACACTGATTGGTTCCCTGGGGGTGACCTACCAGGACGCTGACTATGCCGATCAATGGTTCAGCGTTTCCGATGTTGAAGCCAGTTCCGGCCCGCTCGAAGCGTTTTCAGCCAGAGAAGGCTGGAACGATCGTCAAATCAGCCTCGTAGCCAGTTATCGCTTCGATGAGGCGTGGTCCATGGCTCTTGTTGGCGTCAACAGTCGCTACCAGGCAGATGCCGCCAGAAGTCCAGTGACGAGGCTGTCCGACTCACTTGATCGGTATTTAATTGCTTTCGGGTTAAGTTATCGATCGAACTGGTAAAACTTGCATCTCTGATAATCTTCTCTATATTAGTAGAATCTAATAATAAGAGGAGCCTCTCATGCTATTTCGTCAGTTGTACGATGCCACATCTTCGACCTACACCTATTTGCTTGCCGACGAGCAAAGTGGTGAAGCAGTCTACATTGATACCGTATTTGAGCAGATTCAGCGTGACCTGGCTCTGCTGGATGAGCTTGGCCTCACGCTGAAGTACGTACTGGATACACACTGTCATGCCGACCATGTGACTGGTGCCTGGTTGATGAAGCAGAAAACCGGTTGTCAGATCGTCAGCGCAGAGGCGATTAACGCCAGCTCAGTCGATTGGGCCGTCAAGGAAGGCGATGTCATTCACTTTGGTCGACATACGCTAACCGTGATGGCCACGCCGGGGCATACAGATGGCTGTGTCACCTACGTCACCGAAGGCCAGCGTAAGGCCTTTACTGGCGATACAGTGTTGATTCGCGGCTGCGGCCGCAGTGATTTTCAACAGGGTAATGCAGCCACTCTGTTTCATTCCATAACTGACAAGATCTTCAAATTGCCTGAAGATTGCGCAATCTACCCGGCACATGATTACAACGGCCGGACTCGCTCTTCTGTTGCAGAGGAGAAACAATTTAATGCCAGAGCTGGTGGCGGCGCCAGCGAGAACGATTTTGTCGGCTATATGAACGCCATGAGGCTGCCTCACCCGAAAAAACTGGACATCGCTTTGCCTGCCAACCTGCGTAGCGGTGAACCAGAGGACGGCGAATTTCCCAAAGCGCCAGATTGGGCCGATATTCGCATCACCTTCTCCGGTGTGCCCGAAGTGGATCCGGAATGGGTACATCAACATCAGCCGGAAGTTACCTTATTGGATGTCCGAGAGGAAGATGAGGTACTTGATGAGGAGCAGCGCATTGAGCCATCCAAAATCATTCCTCTGAGTCAACTGCGTGATCGAGTCGAGGAAGTGCCCAAAGACAAGCCAGTGGTTTGCCTGTGTCGTTCAGGTCGGCGGTCTTCACTTGCAGTGAGTATTCTGAAGGAAGC
This sequence comes from Saccharospirillum sp., assembly GCA_022565595.1. GTDB lineage: Bacteria > Pseudomonadota > Gammaproteobacteria > Pseudomonadales > Natronospirillaceae > Saccharospirillum. Next base: position 5,036 of record JAIUML010000032.1, read on the forward strand.
TGGCTATGAAAAAGTGGCCAATATCCGTGGTGGCCTGCTGCTATGGCGAGAGCGTGGCTTGAACTAAGGATTGGCCCAACGGTCGTGAAACTCTGGGATAGGCAAAGGTCTGCCAACCAGGTAGCCCTGTAGGGAGATGTGTTCATATTGGCTCAACCAGGTGGCCTGGTCCTGCAGTTCTATGCCTTCGGCGACTGTTTTTAGATTCAGCGTTTTGGCAATAGCCAGGATGAAGGCCACCATGGCTGCATCCTGGTAGTCCTGGGTGACATCGCGGATGAAGGTTTTGTCGATCTTCACAGTTTGCACGGGAAGCTGTTTCAAGTAACTCAGTGAGCTGTAGCCGGTTCCAAAGTCATCGAGTGCGAATGTGAGGCCTAATGCTATCAGTTGATCCATGGTAGCAATGGCTTCTGTTATGCGTTGCAATGCCACGCTTTCGGTGATCTCAAGTTCGATGCAACTGCCCGTTAAATGGTACCTCTCGAGCATGGCTCTGACTTGCTCTGGAAAGTCCTGTTGATACAGTTCTCTGGCACAGACATTGATGGAGATTCTCAGAGTATCGGGAAAACTCTTGTTGCTACGACACCTGGCCAGATACCGGCAAACGGTCTCCAGAACGAATTGACCTACCTCATTGATCATGTCTGAATTTTCAAGAAATGCCATAAAGTGAGCAGGGGCCAATTTACCCTGAGTAGGGTGGTGCCACCTCAGCAGCGCTTCTGCACTAAGCAGCCCGCCATTTTTTTGATTGACGATGGGCTGCAGGTAGACTTCAAACTGGTTTTCAGCGATGGCAGTGCGCAACTCCTGTTCCAGTGTGACCAGTCGAGTCGCTTCCATTGCCATTGCAGGGCGAAACAGCTCGTAGCGGTGCTTGCCCTGATGTTTGGCCCGATACATGGTGGTGTTGGCTGAACCCTTGAAGGTATACGGCTATGACCTTGACTTTCGCCTTCAGCCCAATGGTGAAGGACATTACCATCAATTTTTAGCGGCTATTGGAGAACAGGGTGTTGTTGTTGATCTGGACATTGTTTCATTACAGCGTGGCTTGAGGTACATGGAGGAAGAAGCTGATGCCTGCAATTTTCCGGCGACCATCAATGCGATCATGCAGTCTTATCCCGCTTTCGCCGACATTCCATTGATTGCCGGTGAGCCGGTGGATCACATCAGCTTAAGGGTATTCACCCGGCCAGGGGAACCGGTGGTTTCAGATATGGCTGAATTGAAGGGGCGGCGCGTAGCGCTTTGGAATGGTCTGGATCCTGAGGCTTTGTTAAGAGGCGCCGGAGCCCTGGTTGAGCCAACGCCCAACGAAAGCGTGCGCGTTCGCATGCTCGCAGCCGGGCGCATGGACGTTATTATCGGCTTTATGCCTGATGTACTGCTGGTTGCTGAAGCGCAGGGCATTCCGGTACCACACTATGCAGAGTCTCTTGCGCTGTATCTGGACGAAGGGGCGACCATTGTTTGTCGCGATACTGCTTCTAATCGAGAACAGTTGGCGGCTTTTAACGTCGCATTGAATGCACTGAAACGCAGTGGTGAACTGCAGCGCATATTAGGGCCCTTTGCTGATATTGCAGAGTGAGTCAGTCTTTTAGTTTGGTTCGGGCTTTATCCATGGAGCATGCCGAACTAGGGGGCTAACCTGACGCGAACAATGACATCGGGTTGGGCCGTATTATTTCCGGAACAACTCCACCAGGTCATACAACTGTTGTGACAACTCATCCAGACGTTTTGCACCTACCTTGGATGATCGGCCCTGGTCCAGACTGTGGTCGGCAAGCTCGCTAATGCGGGTGAGTTGTCGATTGATCTCTTCGGAGACCTGGCTTTGCTCTTCAATGGAGGTGGCCATCTGGTGGGTCATCTCGGTGATTCGACTGACGGCGTTGGCAATGTCTTTGAGTGAGTCGCTGGATTTGCCGACCAGCTCAACGGATTTTTCGGCTACCTCTCGGCCATGTTCAGCGGCCGCTTCAGCTTCACCCGTTTTTGCTTTGAGCTGATCGACAATGCCCTGGATCTGTTTGGTGGTGTCTGCAGTCCTGATTGCCAGGGAGCGAACCTCATCGGCGACCACCGCAAAGCCACGACCATGTTCGCCGGCGCGCGCTGCTTCGATGGCCGCATTCAGTGCCAGCAGGTTGGTCTGTTCAGTAACGGTTTGAATCAGTTGGGCGGCACTGGTAATGGCATCTGTCTCGTTAACCACTTCGCGTACGGTCTGGCCAATGGACTCAACGGCCCTGGCGAGCTCCTCAATACCCGTGCGAGTCTGCTCTACAGTGTGCTCGCCGTTTTCGGCCAGTTCATGAGCGGCGTCGGCCTCTTTTGCTGTGTCCTGAACGTTGCCGGAAACCTCATGAATGGTGGCAGACAGCTCATTGACGGCGGCGGCTACCTGGGTGGTTTCACCCTGAAGTTCATCGATGGCATTGTAGGAGGCTTCGGTTAATGCCAGGCCAGAATGAGACTGGGCGCTGACGCGCTGGGATGCATCTTCTATGCGAGTCAGCACTGTATTGAGGTGAGCTTTGGTCGCGCGGGCTGCCAAAAGAGCGCGTGCCAGATCGCCGCGTCTGTCCGAGTAGGTCAAGGCAATCAACGGGTCGGCAAAGCCACCGCTGAGTTGTTTTCCTACCTGCTTTAATTGCTTGCAGAGCAGTCGGTGGGTAAAGGTGGACATGACGACCACGATCAACATGGCGGGCAAGACACTGGTCCATGCCGAAGTGAAGGCGCCCACACCAAGCAACAATAGCAAGGCGACAATGCCCGGCATAAAGGCACTTAGCCGTTCGCGGAGGTCATGCCACAGTGGTCGAGCTGACTTTCCGGCCTGTAATCGTTGATAGAGCCGATCTGCACGGTTTACGTCTTCTCGGTCTGGCTTGACCCGCACAGACTCATAACCTACTACCTTGCCATTGACTGTCACCGGCGTGACATAGGCACTGACCCAGTAGTGATCGCCATCCTTTCGACGGTTTTTGACCAGACCCATCCAGGGGCGGCCCGCCTTGAGGTGAGTCCACATGTTCTCAAAAGTAGCTGATGGCATGTCGGGGTGACGAATCAGATTATGGGGCTGACCCAGCAGCTCGGCTTCACTGAACCCGCTGACCTCGACAAAGGCTTCATTACAATGGCGAATGACGCCCTTTGTATCGGTCATGGAGATGAGCTGCTGTTCAGCCGGGAACAGGTACTCTTTTTGAGTGACAGGTTGGTTATTTCGCATGCTACTGGTCCGGGTCCGTTTTCTGGATGATTATCAGTAGCTATTGTATCGGCTTATACCTCTTTAGCATTAGTAAAAACTCAAGAAGGCGCGTTTCAGCAGACAGACAATGCCCACTTCTATTATTGATCCTCTATCAATACAACCACCAGTTCGGAAGGCCCATGGGCGCCATAGACCAGGGTTTGTTCGATGTCTGCAGTTTTGGAAGGGCCAGAAATCAATAGCGCATTGGTCGGCATTCGACCTTGCCAGGGAGGCTCGGCAATGACCTGAGCAAAGGTCGCTTTCAACGTCGACTGGGACACAATGGCAATGTGCAAGGGCGGCACCAGGCTCATCAATCGAGGTTCATCGGCAGTCGGCCATAAGATCAGGCTGCCGGTTTCAGCGATGGCACCCAGGGTGGTGGTGATGGCTGCATCGCAGTCATTGAACATCGTATCCTGCCACTGCTCAACCGCGTCCTGATAAAGCATGGGACGGATGTTCTGACGTTCCAGAGCTGGCAACAGGTCCTTGAACGGGTGATTGCGACCCAGAAGCACCGTTTTTGCCTGGCGCTCTGTCAGTATCTTCACCAGGGTAGATTCAAGCTCCAGTTGTTGCACCTTGAAGACGTCCGCGTGGTTGGTAGTCAACTGATGGGTGAAACGCTTTACACACTCGGCTTGATCCCAATCTCTCAATAAAACCCCAGGGTCGGTGGGCATCGCCGCCGACGTTACCTGGCGTTGTCTCAGCCGTTGCAGAATTCGATCTCTGGCCTGGTTCATGGGCGTTGTCCTGTGCGAGGGCGTTGTTTCATCAATTGGTGCAAGGTTTTAGGGGCAGGCCTGGGGGCGGTTCTGAATCGGGTCCAACCGCCGAGTCGGCGTGGGCTGAGCACACGCAAGCGGCCTGCCATCGCAATCATGATTCGATAGAACGCCGGCTGCCGATTCATCCAGCTCCATAACCGCCAGACGGTATTTTCCAGGCCTGCTTTGCCTGCACCATGCCCTCTGGTCGGGTTTCTGGTCAGGCTGTTCCCATCGACCTTGTCACTGCGCAAGCGCACCAGCAGGTCGGGTATGGGGATGCGTACCGGGCAGACTTCGCCGCAGGCGCCGCATAAGGTAGAAGCCGAGGGAAAATCCGGGGTCTGGTCCAGGCCGAGCAGCTGTGGCATCAGAATTTTGCCGATGGGGCCTGGGTAGGTGGTGCCGTAGGCGTGGCCACCCACGCGGGTGTAGACCGGACAATGGTTCATGCAGGCACCGCAGCGAATGCAGCGCAGAGTGTCAGCCCGTTCTTCATCCTGGTAGATCTCTGAGCGACCGTTATCGACCAGAACCAGATGCACGGCTTCAGGTCCATCCAGTTCGTCGCTCTGGCGCGGGCGACTGATCATGTTGACGTAGGTGGTGATGGCCTGGCCAGTCGCTGAGCGGGGCAACAAGGCGAGCAGGGCCGGCAACTCATTCAGCGAGGGGATGACCTTTTCAATGCCTGTCACGGCAATGTGGCAGGGGGGCGCCGTGGTGGTCAGGCGTCCGTTGCCTTCGTTCTCGACCAGGCACAGCGTACCTGTCTCGGCGATGGCGAAGTTGACCCCCGAAATGCCAACATCGGCTTGTTGAAACTTCTGCCGCAGTTGCTGACGTGCACTGTGCGTCAGGTAACGGGCATCCGGTCTTCGATCAGTGCCCGTCTTGCGGTGCATCAGCTCGGAAATTTCTTCGGTATTCTTGTGAATGGCCGGCATGATGATGTGAGAGGGCGTCTCCTCAGCCAACTGCACAATGTATTCGCCCAGGTCCGACTCCAGAGCGGTAATACCCGCCTGTTCGAGGTAATGATTGAGTTCCATCTCCTCGGTCACCATGGATTTGCCCTTGATCACCTGGCGCGCTTTTCGCTGTTGGCAGATGTCCGTAATGATGCGGCAAGCGTCGTCGCCATCTTCAGCCCAATGAACTTCTATGCCGTTCTGCTGGCACTGGGTTTCCAGTTGCTCCAGCAGGTCCGGTAATTGCCTCAAGGCATTGTGGCGAATGGCTGCGCCGAGGTCGCGCAAGGCTTCCAGGTCCCACCCCTGAAAGGCATTCAGCCGTTTGCTCATCAACCCATCCATGGCAGAGCGAAAGTTGCTTCTGAGTTGGGTATTGCCCAGGGCTTCTTTGGCAGCAGGATTGAAGCGAATGGCACTGTTGCTGTGGCTCATTGGTCGGCCTCCGCTCTGGTGGTACGTTGCCAAAGAAAGCTCAGCAGGTGTTCGCCTTCAAACGGCTCTGGTTGGGTATCGGAATGGCCCTGGATGTTCATCAGGCAGCCGATGTCGGTTGCCAAGAAACGCGTCGCACCGGTATCCCTTAGTGCTGTTACCTTGTCCTGCACCATGGCTCCGGAGACATCCGGATGGCGTACAGAAAAGGCGCCGCCAAAACCACAGCATTCAGCCGCGCGCGCCTGCTCGACCAGGGTGACGTTGGCCAATTGGCCGAGCAGGGCAGGGCCGACATCGGCCGTCGCCATGTCCCTTCTGGATGAGCACGACGTATGCAAAGCGACTTCCACTGGCTCGCCAAGATCGGTCAAGGACAATTGGCAAACGTGCAGCAGAAATTCGGACAACTCAAAAACACGACTGGCAACGTCATTGGCCTGGGTTTGTTGGTCAGTGCCCGCGAACAGATCCGGGTAGTGCTTGCGCATCATGCCGGCACAGGAGCCGGAAGGGACGACAATCGGCCAGGGTTGATCAAACAAGGACAGCTGTTGGGCTGCTACAGCACGAGCGGCATCCGTTCGACCAGAGGTATAAGCTGGTTGGCCACAGCAGGTCTGGTCCTCGGGGTAGTGCACCGTTATGCCCTCTCGCTCCAGCAGGTTTACGCCTGCCAATCCTGCTTCCGGGTAAAACAGGTCAATCAGGCAGGTGCCGAAGAGGTAAACATGCTCCGGCTTGGCTGGATAGAGCTTGATGGCTGAATTCATATTGGGCTCGGCACTGGCAATGGGGTTGAAAGTCGTTTAGTCTTGTTGATAATTGGTAATACCAATTTACCAAGAATCTGTTCAAAGAGTAATCTCGGGCTGTCTCACTGTCAAACGGTACTTTGGTGTGAGGCCTTCACTTCTGGAGCTCAGGCAATCATGAAAACTCAGCGTTTGTCCGATCAGGTCGCCACTCAACTTGAGCGGCGCATCGCAGAAGGGGTTTATCAGGCAGGTAGCCTATTGCCCCCGGAGCGCAGCCTGGCCGCGGAGATGGAGGTCTCTCGCCCGACACTGCGTGAAGCACTCAATAAGCTTGCGGTCAAAGGCCTGCTGGAAAGTCGCCAGGGGGGTGGCCATAAAGTCTGTCGCCAGGTCGGCAGCACGTTTACGGATCCTTTAATCGGTTTATTGGGTGAAATAGAGGACTTTCAGTACGATATATTGGAGTATCGCTATGGACTTGAGGGCATGGCGGCCTGGTACGCTGCTGAACGGGCGACTGATGACGACAAGGCCATGATTCGTCAGTGTCTGGAGCAACTGGAGCAAGCGCACAGTGCCAACGATGCTTCCGCGCAGGCTTTAGCCGACGCAGCCTTTCATCAGGCCATTGCTGATGCCAGCCACAATGTGTTGGTACAGCACACACTCAGGGCAATGTTCACCCTGTTGTCGGAGTCGATCCGTGACTCGGTGTTTCAGTTGGCCAGCCAGACTCAGGTCGAATTGGAGTTGCTGCAACAGCATAGGCTCTTGGCCGATGCGATTTTGCAGGGTGACGCCAAGGGCGCACTGGCACAGGTGCAACACCATTTGACCTATGTGGAGCGATGTCTTGATGAGGGGCGACGCTCTCAACAGCGTCAACAGCGTGCTCAAAGGCGTTTTCAATTTACACCCGTCAAGCTCGATTCGCAGCGGTAACGTTGCAGTCTGTTACAAATGGTCCATTATTAAGGTATTCCAGCAAAGGCTTATCACAGGAGTAAATAATTAGAATGGGTAAAGCAGCAGTTTGGTTGACAGCAGTGGGCCTTTCCTGGTTCTCGACACAGGCCATAGCACAGAGTTTCGCTGATGCGGTAGCGCAATGCCGACAGATCAGCAATCAGGCGGCTCGTTATGCCTGCTATGACAACATCGAGACGGGGCCATCCAACCAGAGACGCGATGTTGGGAAATTCAATTACCAATCCACCTTTGATCCCATCACCGGCCAGGCTCAGTTCAAGCTGTCCATTCGCTCCGATCGAGGTTTGAATCCGCGCGGCAACCCGATCATCCTGGAGTGGAGTTGCGATTCAACTCAGCCAGGGGACTATCGGCTGGAATTGATCTGGCAGAGTTTTCTCGAAAGCGCCAACCCTGAGGTACTAACGCGCATTGGCGATGCTGACCCGGTCGTGGGGCGTTGGCAAGCCGGCCGATTGCGCGAAACCAGCCTGTTTCAGGATGTTGTAACCGGTTTTGGCAAGTCCGAGTTTGTCGATGCATTGCTGGCCCAGATTGATAGCGGCAACACCAGCCTGGTGTTTCGAACGCAGCCTTATAATCGTGCGCCGATAACGGCGGTCTTTGATTTTTCAGGCTTTGACGAACTGGTCCTGCCGATGCGGGAATCCTGTCAATTTTAAGGCACTGGTGGTATTTATGTTAAAAAGAGCGATAAAGATGGCTTTTTCATGACAGAAAGCTTGCAATTTCAAAGTATTGACGCACACTCTTCACAATACTTCTGAACAGGAGAGACGATACCCTTCGAGACACTCTGGTTAACAAATCCTGGTTAACAGATCAGCCAGACCGCACCTAATCGGGGCCATCCATTTGCCCTGCGATCCTGACTTTTTCGGTTGAGAGCGAGGTTAAGGTTATGAATGACGTTAAAGAGTTTGAGCTAATCGTGTCTGAGAATTTTGATTTTAACGCACTTCAAGTCTGTCGTGACGACCAAGGCGACCTCCAGGCCAACATTGAGCCGATCTGCGAAATTCTTTCCGCATCCGGTATCGAGGAGACGCTGGTCAAAAGCCCTACTGTTTTGTCCAACCTTATTAACACTTTGTACGATTTTCATCTGGAAAATGGCGGTTCAGTCGATCTCGAGATCGAACGCATGAGAGCCATGCATGAACTGGCAACCCATTTTAGCCCGGAAAGACTTTTCAGCAGTGCGGTTTTGCAGTAGCCATAATATTTGCATAAAAAAAGGGGCTTTTAGCCCCTTTTTTTATGCATCACTTTTTGCTGTTGTCGACCATTATGGCTTCCAGTTCGAGCCCGGTCAGTTTCTTTAACTGATGCAACAGGTAAAAAATGGCTCCCATCAGGATTATCATGCTCGGTAGGGCGATAACCGGGTAGCTAAGGGCGGTCATCCGGCCCAACTCTTCACTGAAGGCCTGGGTTCCCGGCGGGCTAACCACGATCCAGCGGGCCAGTACATAGTTCAGAAAAGACGATAGAAAGAAAGAGGCGGCGACTATATATGCTACCTGATTCAAGCGTTGCTCCAACTCTTGCTGAGTGCCACGTGCTTCGAGGGCTTCATTGACTGTGTCAATGGACAGTATCTGGCCATTGAAAATGAGTTTTCTAACCAGTGGGAAGCGCGTTTTCTGGCTGACCAGGACTGCGATACCGAGAATGCCCGGGACGGCGGCTTCCTTGATCGCAATGTATTTGGGATCAAGCTCCAGCAAGCTGATGCCGCCGGTCAAAAAGACACTGATAACGCCGATAACCGAGAATGGGTTAACTTTTCCGGTAAGCCGCATTTCCCAGAGACCATAGCCGATCGGGAATGCCAGTGCGATGACAATGCTCCAGGTCGGACCGAGGTAATCCGGCCCGCTGAAGCGAGTCAGAATCACCACCGGTACGATGATGTTGAAAATCATGTTGGCGAAAAAACCGCCACCTTGCTTTTGCTCGCTCAAAATCGACTACCTGCTGTCTTTGTAAGAGAATTTTACAGACCTGAAGAGCATTTTAAGAAATTTTCTCGGTTGAGACACCCTTTTCCACCCTCAGCTTGCGCGCCATAGTGTAAAGCAGGCTGAGTACAAGCACGACAATGGCCAGAAACCAGGGGATCACTTCCAGTGTGAACTGCGCTGACAGCCAGCCGGCAAGGGCGGGCAGGGTAGCGGCACCAATGCCGGCGCCGGCAATTTGCATGCCCATGGTATTGGCCAGATGTTTTTGCCCGACTCGCTGTCCTGTGCCCGATACCATGGCCGGAAAAACAGGGGCAAAGGCAAAGCCGAGCAGGCCAATGGCCAGCAGGCCGATCAAGGGAGCCGGGTTCCAGATCAATACCATTGCGCCGCTGAAGGCCAGTATCAGGCTGCCCAGCACCAGGCGATGGTTGCCCAGGTGGTTGGCAAAGAGGCCGGCTACCATGCGTCCGAGTGTAAACATGCCCCAGTAGACGGCGATCCAGAGGCCAGCAGGCCCGGGCTGTACGTCACGCTCTTCAGTCAACAACGAATAGCCCCACAGTCCGAGAGTCAGCTCAAGACCGGTATAGCAGAAGAACAGACCCATGCTCAGCCAGACCTGCCATTGCATTAATGACGACTTGAAGCCTGCCGGTGAGGAATCGGGTATGGGGCTGGTTGGAGCGACTTTGCCTGCATCGTCGGTCATGTTGGGTTCGATTGCCGGCTTGATTGGCGCTTTTTTTTGCCAGACCTTGGCGGTCAACAAAAACACCGCCCCCAGGGCAACCTGAGCAGAGCCGACAATCCAGTAACCGACGCGCCAGCTTTCGAACTGATTGAGCCCCGCGGTCATGATCAATGGGCCCAGGGTGATGCCGACACCAAAGCTGGCGTGCAACCATTGCATCAACCGTTCGCTGTGGTTTACCGCTATGTAGGTGTTCAGACCGGCGTCGATGGCTCCAGCAGAGACGCCCACGACGACGCCTATCAGAATAACGCTGAACCACTGGTCTACCCAGGTGAACGACAGCAGAGAAAGGCCGGTGGCGGCGCAACTGAAGCCCAGCAAGCGGCCAATGCCCAGCCAGCGGCTGATCGGACCACTGAAAAAGCTGCTGATCATGTAACCGGAAGTGGTGGAGATCAGTAGCAGGCCGAGTGCATCCAAAGGCTGACCGAAATCGGCTCTCATGCTTGGCCAGGCGACGCCAAGCAATCCATCCGGGAGCCCAAGGGAAATAAATGCAATAAAAGCCATAGCAATCAGAAGTGTGGCAGACCGCATGGGCATCGACTTCCTCTATACAAAAGTGGAGGCATGGTAGAGGGAGCTGAAAGCGGTTTCAATAGGACGTTGAAAGAACAGAACCCGGTGCTGAACTGGCACCGGGTTTCGTTCGAGCTGAAATGGCGATCAGGCCGTCGTTAACTCCGCTCTGTCGGCAGTGACTTGAGCCGGGTCCTGGGTGCGAATCAGATGGTCGAAGGCGCTCAACGCTGCCGTTGACCCCGCTCCCATCGAGATGACGATCTGTTTGTAGGGCACAGTTGTGACATCCCCGGCTGCAAAAACACCGGGTATGGACGTTGCACCGCGTGCATCAATCTCGATCTCACCAAAGCGGGTCAGATCGATGTCACTGCCCCGTAACCACTCTGAGTTAGGAATCAGGCCAATCTGGACAAAAATGCCGGAAACCTCAAGCGTCTGGCTAGCGTCAGTGGTTCTATCCGTATAAATCAGGCCACTGACCTTGTTGCCGTCACCAATGACCTCGGTCGTTTGAGCGCTTCGGATGATCTCGACATTCGGCAGAGACTTCGCCTTGCGCTGCAATACTTCGTCCGCCTTGAGGGTATCGGCATACTCCAGAACAGTAACATGCTCAACGATGCCGGCCAGATCGATGGCGGCTTCTATGCCCGAGTTGCCGCCGCCAACGACTGCCACTCGCTTACCTTTGTAAAAGGGGCCATCACAGTGCGGGCAGTAGGCAACGCCTTTGCCACGATACTGGTGTTCACCGGGAACATTGAGTTCGCGCCAGCGCGCTCCGGTCGCCAGAATGATGGAGCGACTTTTCAGACTGGCGTCACTCTCCAGGTTCAACTCCAGATAATCGCCGCGGGTAATGCCCGCGGCTTTCTGGTCGGTGATGATGTCTACACCGTACTCTAGAACATGCTGTTCAAGGCTGGCGACCAACTTGGGGCCTTCGGTGTAGGGCACGGAAATAAAGTTTTCGATGCCCACTGTTTCTGCCACTTGCCCACCAAAAAGCTCAGCGACTAGGCCAGTGCGAATGCCTTTGCGTGCAGCGTAGATGGCTGCAGCAGCGCCAGCAGGCCCGCCACCGACGATCAAGACATCGTAAGGTGCTTTTTCTTTCAGCGCAGCGGCATGACGTTTGCCGGCATTCTGGTCGAGCTTGCGGACGATGTCCGCCAGGGTCATACGGCCCTGACCGAAAGCTTCTCCGTTCAAGAAGACGGCCGGTACCGCCATGATGCTGCGTGCATCGACTTCATCCTGAAATAGGGCGCCGTCGATCATGGTGTGTTTAATGCGCGGGTTCAGGGTGGCCATCAGGTTCAGTGCCTGAACAACATCCGGGCAGTTCTGGCAGGTCAGCGAAATGTAGGTTTCAAACTCGTAGTCGCCTTCCAACTCCCGTATTTGTTGCAACAAGCCAGGGTCGGCCTTGGAAGGATGGCCACCCGCCTGAAGCAAAGCCAGAACAAGAGACGTAAATTCATGGCCCATGGGAATCCCGGCGAAATTGACGCGAGGAAGTTCGCCATTCGGAGCGATGCCGAGGTTGGGTTCGCGCAGGCCTGGCGCCTCTGTCAGACTGATTTTGTCGGAAAGGGCGTTGATTTCTGTCGCCAAAGCCAGCAGTTCCTGGCCTTTGGTGCTTTGACCAGCGGACACGCTCAGTTCTATCGGATGAACGATGTTTTTCAGATAGGCGTCCAACTGGGTTTTGATGTTTGCATCAAGCATGGCGTGTCCTTAATTAATGAAGTGATCGAATGGCGTCAGTGGTCCGCATCGGCTACCGGTGATACCTCTGCGGGGTCGGCGTCAATCCATCCATGGAGCCTAGACCGCAGCATCCCTGCTGCGGACTCCCCCGCTGAGGCACCTCCGGCATCCGAAGCTTGTTTCGTGCCAAATCAGTAGCTTGAGTTAAATTTTACCGACCAGGTCTAGAGACGGTGCCAGAGTGGCTTCGCCTTCTTTCCATTTGGCGGGGCAGACTTCGCCGGGGTGAGCGGCGATGTACTGAGCGGCTTTGATCTTGCGCAGCAGTTCAGAGGCATCGCGGCCGATGCCGCCAGAATTGATCTCAACGAGCTGGATCTTGCCTTCCGGGTCGATCACGAAAGTACCGCGCTCTGCCAGGCCATCTTCCTCGATCATGACGCCGAAGTTGCGGGTGATGGTGCCAGTCGGGTCACCAATCATCGGGTACTGGATCTTGTTGATGGTGTCTGAGCTGTCATGCCATGCCTTGTGGGTGAAGTGGGTGTCGGTTGATACGGAGTAGATCTCCACGCCCAGCTTCTGGAAGGTTTCGTAATGATCCGCAAGATCGCCCAGTTCGGTCGGGCAGACAAAGGTAAAGTCGGCCGGGTAGAAGAAGACAACGGACCACTTGCCTTTCAGGTCTGCATCGCTGACTGAGACGAAATCGCCATTGTGAAAAGCGGTGGCAGAGAAAGGTTTCACTTCGGTGTTGATGTAGTAGGACATTGATTAAAGCTCCATCAGAGTGTGTTAGGAATTGGTATCTTGCTGACACGAGCTATAATAGGTATTTAGTATCGAGATTAGAAATTTAATAAATCTAAGCTATTGATAGTTTTTGACAATGGTATGGGATTTTTTGGTAGGGGATCTTTATGGATACAGGTCTTCGATGTCCAGCACGACGGGCCGATGATCAGATGCCTGACTCAGCTGTTTTGCCAGTTTGTGGTACTGCATCGGCCAGATTACCTCACTGTTTACCACCTCGAGATCGGAACTGGGCAGCAAATAGTCAGCACGCAAACCCCAGACTGCGGTGTTGGACTCACAAAACGGTTGATCGGGCCAGCGCTCCCTGGCACCTTCACTGATGGGTGTTGGATCCTGTAATTGAGGGCTGGAGAGCAGTCGATTGATGGCGTCCAGACTGTCACCCTTGTCTGGGTCTGCATTCAGGTCGCCAGCGATGACAAAGGGCGCTGGGATAAAGGGTTCTGCACGGCCCTGATCGTCTTTTACTGACCACTGACCCTCAATATAGTGCGTCCAGAAGTCTATCTCTGCTGCATTGTGCCAGCGATTACGGCCTTCCGGCCCATCGAAGGCTGGGGGGGTTGGGTGACTGACCAGCAGGTGCAGGGTAGTGCGGCCGATCTGTATGGGTAGATCCCAATGGGACTTGCTCGATAGCCGAAGTATTGCAAGATCTGCTTCGCTGTAGAAAGCGCGCCCATCGGGCCAATGGGGTAAAAGAGCATCTGGCATATCTCGCCAAAGCAGGGTCTGAAAAGTACGCACCTTATCGGTATTAATTGGCCAGCGAGAAAATACCGCCATGCCATATTGGCCAGCAAAGGCACCGAAGCCGAAAGGCGTGTTCTTTGTGCCTCCCGGCTTTACCAGGTCTCGCCCGGACAAGACACCGGTATTGACCGGGGCAGTGAAGCCATAGGGGTAGTGGCAACCCCTGGCCGCCAGGCATTGTCGCAGCGCGTTGAAGGAAAGGTGTTGAGGATCGTAGTCCACTTCGTTCAACACCAGGACATCAGCCTGTAAGCCACCCAGTACTGTTAATACGGCCGATAGCTGTGGCGAGAGTTCACCTGCCAGCTCTCTGGCGAGCTGACCGACCTCAGGGCGATTCAGAGCAACATTGTAGGTGACCAGCCGCATCCGTTCAGGCGCCAAGTAATAGACTGGGCAGTTGACGAATATCCGTTAGATGGTAAGTCGGTGGTGTCATATCGTCCGGTACTTTCTCTGTTAGCCAGGCGGTATCCCAGCCGAAGCGCTGGGCACCGAGAATATCTGTCTCGAAACGGTCGCCCACCATCAGTACTGCGTCCTTGTCCGGCGTGTTCATGGCCTGTTGCATGGCCTCGAAGATGGCCGGGCTGGGTTTGCTGGCACCGACTTCTTCAGAAATGGTCAGTACAGAAATAAGGGGTGCCAGGCCACTGCGTTCAAGCCTTGGTCGTTGTACTCGGGCCAGCCCATTGGTCAGAATGCCCAGGCGGGCATGAGGTGCCAATTGTTTCGCGACGGCTTCGGCACCCTCCAGCAGGGCGGACCCTTCAGCCAGGAAATCCAGAAAGTGCTCAGCCCAAATGGCTGGGTCGGCTATTATGCCCAGTTCATCAAAAAAACGTTGTATCCGGGTGACTTTCAGCTCGGTGGGTGCAATGGCGCCGCGCTCTAGTTCCTGCCAGAGATGCTGGTTGATGCCTCTATAGAGTGTCTGGTGTGCCTCGGTATCGGACACCATGTGGCTGGTCAGTAATCGACCGACAGCGTGCTGTTCCGCTTTGCCGAAATCGAACAGGGTGTCATCGGCATCGAAGACGATCCATTGGTAACGCACTTGAATACCTCATTTTCAGTAGTTAGCGGCAGGCTGATGCCACATGTTCATCCGGGTCATGAACGATAATACAATTCGGCTTACTCGTCTTCTGAAAATGGCAACGTCACGGCATCAAACCAATAGGCATCCATGGTACTGATCAATTGTTGCAGGGAGTCGAACCTCGGTGGAAATTTCAGTACAGAATTTGCCCCAAGGTGGTAAAGCATGCGGACAAAAGTAGGGTCATCCTGATTCAGGAAAAGAACCGAAGGCACTTTTTTCCAGCGTACAAGCTTACTGAGTTCCAGCAAGGTCTGTTGTGCTTTTAGTGTGTCATCAACATAGGCTATCAGGAAAAGATCTACATGGGCGGCCGACTCGGGTTGCAAATGCGAGCTTATCAGCGATTGCTGAAAGCTTCGAATATCGACATGCCATTGAATATGATGAGCCAGGCAATAGGTTGCCAAGGCTTGCTCAATTTGCTCCGCCACGATTGCACTTTCGGAAAGCAACAGGATGGTACGCGGAACAAAGGCTTTCCGAGCTGAGCGCATCAGTTTTGACCCTCCATTTGTTGGCTACGTTTGTCTGACTATACGAATGTATGGGTTCCTTCACATCTCAGGAGGCCGGCCCTCTCTGTTGGATGTTACCTGTTTGTTGCAGTACCGCATCCAGGTCCTCCAGTTTCAGGGGAGGGTAGTACAAATAACCCTGGCAAATAGTGCAACCCTGCGACTGAAGTTGTTCTTTCTGTTCTTTGGTTTCCACGCCTTCGGCCACTACGCTCAGATCGAGTCCTCTTGCCAGTGACAGTATGGAGTGTGTAATGGCTGGCTCTCGCAAGCCTTTGATGCCGGCTTCAGAGACAAAGCTTTTGTCGATCTTGATGCGATCCAACGGGAATTCACGCAAGTAACGCATGGAGGAGTATCCAGTGCCAAAATCGTCGATTGCAATCTTGATGCCAGCCTTTCGAATAGAATGCAACACATTGGTTTGGCTCAATCCGTTTTCGACCAGGGCTTCCTCGGTCAGCTCCAGTTCAAGTATTCCCGGTGGTATCCGGTACTGTTTGATGCATTGCCGCAACTGACTCAGAAACCCCTGGAATTTCAATTGGCGTGGGGAGACATTCACCGAAACTGGTAACGTCAGGTTCGATTGTTTCCATAGTTGTAATTGTTTACAGGCGGCTTCAATGACCCATTGACCAATGGGTACGATCAACCCGCTGCGCACAGCAACGGGAATAAATTGAGCCGGAGATACCACTTGTCCGTTCCGATGGTTCCACCGGATCAACGCCTCCAGGCCACATATATTGCCGCTTTTCAGTTCGATCTGAGGTTGGTAATAGAGTTCGAACTCCTCGTTACGCAAGGCGGTACGCAGTTCTTTCTCGGTTTCCATACCGTGGATCAAACGCGCTTGTAGACGTTCGGTAAAAAAATGATAACTACCCGCACCTCTAGCTTTTGACTCATATAATGCCATATCGGCTTTTTGCATCAGTTCCATAGCGAGGTTGCCGTGATCAGGGTAGATGGAAATGCCCATGCTGACGGTGATGTCCAGAGTGGTATTGCTGACTGGAGAGGGGCGACACAATTCATTGGATATTTTTTTGACGATACGGGTAATGTCCTCGACTTTTTCTATGTTGTCGAGCAGGGCGGTGAATTCGTCTCCACCGATACGTGCGACAAAATCACTTTTACGCACAGATTTGCGCAGTCGCTCACCAACCAGGGTCAGCAGCAGGTCGCCAACATGGTGGCCGAGGCTGTCATTGATGTCCTTGAATCGGTCGAGATCCAGGAAAATCACTGCCAGGTTCGTTTTCGTGCGGGCTGCTCTGGCAATGGCCAGTTCCATGTGCTCTTCGAATATATGTCGGTTTCCCAGACCGGTCAGTGGGTCGCGGCGAACGAGTTCGGCAATCTCCAACTCCGCGTCCTTGCGCTCAATTGCATGGCGTATGCTACGATCGAGCAGGGTGGTGGACATTTCATCTTTGGGTATGAAGTCTGCTGCCCCTTCTCTCATTAACATGTCGTCCAGTTCAGGCGAGTTATTGCTTGTCATCACGATAATGGGCTTGTTCAATTGCAATTTTCTGGCCTGTTGCAGTAGCTCCAGACCGGAATGACTGCCGAGAAAGTAATCCAGCAGAACAAGGTCGAGGTCGTCTCCATAGAGCGCCTCAACGGCTTCTTCAAATTCGAGAATGTGCCGGATTTGATAGCGGTTACGTTGGCTCTTCAACAACGATTGCTTGACCAGCAGAAAATCTGCCGGGTCGTCTTCTACCACGAGGACCTTGATTAGAGCTTTGTTCATGGGGGTGCTTCCTGCGTTGACATCATTGAAGGACCAAACCAGTAGCGATAGAGCGTGACTAGAATGCGTTCAAGCTGGATCAGATCATCGGGCTTGCAAATGTAGGAATTGGCATGCAACTCGTAGCTGTTTTGAATGTCTTCTGGAGAGTCCGAGGTCGAGAATATAATAATCGGTATATCAGCCCATTGAGTGTTCTGCTTGATCTCACGCAGACAGGAGCGGCCATCCTTGCCGGGCATGTTCAAATCGAGCAGGATTACCATGGAGGGGTTTAACGGGTCGGGAATGCTGTTGCGGTTCTTGACGAACCCCATTAACGACTCTCCATCTTGCAGCCCCTTGACGACTAAAGGCAGGTGAGCTCGTTTGACGGCTGTCCTGACCAGTAACAAGTCTTCAGGGTCGTCATCCACGACCAACAACAGGGGTTGGGAGTCAGAAGTCATGGCTGGTCTCCTGGATGGGGTGGGTGGGCAATTCAATGATGAAGCGTGAACCCTTGCCTGCCATACTCTCGGCCCGGATCAATCCCTGGTGGCGTTCAACGATCTTGCGACAGATGGCGAGGCCCATTCCTGTGCCAGGATAACGTTCTCTGCCGTGCAGCCTCTTGAACACTTCAAAAATCTGTTCGGCATACTGGTTGTCAAAACCAATGCCGTTGTCTTCGATAGTAATCCGATATCGACCGGAATCGACCTGCGCTCCATAAATGCGTATCACTGGCGACTGATCCGGCCGGCGATACTTCAAGGCGTTGGAGATAATATTTTGCAGCAACTGCCGAACCTGACTTGGGTCTACCGTCAACTGGATTAATGGAGCGACCTCAAACTCTGCCTGGCTTTCCTCGATTGCAAGTTGCAAATCAGACTGCACATCCTTGACGATTTCGTTCATGTCGGTAGGTGCCATCTGACCGCTACGAGAAGTTACCCTGCTGTAGGAGAGCAGGCTGTCGAGCAGTTCGCGCATCCTCTCGGCGGCGTCGACCACATAGTTGGCAAACATTTGCCCTTCTTCGTTGAAAGTGCCGTAGTCCTTGCTGAGCAGCAGCTTTGAAAAAGAAATGATTTTACGTAGAGGTTCTCTCAGGTCGTGTGAAGCGATGAAGGCGAACTCTTTCAATTCGCTATTGGAGCGCTCCAGGGCATCGCTGCGTTGTTCAATGCGTCTCTCATAGTCACGTCGCTCGCTGACATCGACAACGGAGGCCACTACCTCACCTTCACTGCTGCCGTCAACCGGGTTCAACCCGATTTCAACGGGAACGGTAGTGCCGTCAGCACACAGACCGGACAAGTCCCTGCGATCTCCCATCATGCGTTTGGTTGGTGCTTCGGTATAACGCTGTCTATTATTCTGATGTGTTTTACGGCTGTCTTGCGGCACTAACTCTTCTACGCGTTTTCCCGCCAGTTCACCGACGTCATAGTGGAAAATACTGTGTGCCATGGAGTTTGCCTGCAAAACTGTGCCGTCCGAGGCGACCACGATCATACCGTTGGGGGCAGATTCGAAAATACTCTGCAGCCGTTGTTTCACCTGCTCTGATGTCTGAATCTGCAGTTCCAGAGCCAGTTTGGCTTGCTCCAGTTCGTTGGTGCGGCTCGCTACGGTTTGCTCCAGTGATTCATAGAGAGTACGTAACTGTTGCTCGGCATGGGTGCGTTTGGACATCTCTTCATATAGTGCTTCGTTGCGCTCCGCCAATAAGGCTGGACTGGGAATGGCCAATAATCTGGGGACCAGAGGCCAGATCAGAATTGCTGTTAACAAGGAAACCACTGCAGTGAACAGTTTGACCGCGCCTTCCAGGTAATAGTGAGCGTTCCAGATGTTCCAGATTCCCATTAGGTGGGTGGCACCACAGGCGACGATAAAGGTGGCGAATAACTTGAACATCCAGGGGAAACCAAGGTCGGCTCGCTCACTCCAGAGCTTGGCCAATGCCAGTGGAATGGTAAAATAGGCAAGGGCTATAATGGCGTCAGAGCCTGCGTGAAGCATCAACAAGTCTGAACGCCAGTAAAAGCAATGGCCATGCGGTATGAAGTCGGTGCCAAACAGGTGGTGCCACGTATCGTCCATGGGTCCTCCGGGAGTACGCAGACCATTTTGACGCAGCAAGGATTATGCATCTTTACCAGTCGTTCCGAGGCCTGCACTAATACGTAAGCAGGGTTAACTGCTTTTATGCCGGGTTAATTGTTCAGCGTAGCCTCAGGGTAGAAAGCTCACCAGTTTTCAATTGTTAAAAGGCGCATTTGTGTCCGCTTTCAACGGTAAGAATGTGACCAGCTTCAAATTTTGGCTTGGGTCACCCATCTTTGCTCGGCTACTCTGTCCACAATATGAATACAAGGAGAGGGCATGATCGCAACAATCTCGTCATTGATAGGTGGTATCGGTCTGTTCATTCTCGGCATGATGCTCACCACAGATGGCTTAAAGGCAATGGCGGGAGAGGCTCTGCGGTCAGCACTTTCGCGGCTGACTGGCTCGCCGTGGAAGGCATTGGCAACAGGCGCTGGTCTGACTGCCCTGGTGCAAAGCTCAAGTGCCACTACCCTGGCTACCATCGGCTTTGTATCGGCTGGGTTGCTCAGTTTCAGTCATGCCATAGGCGTTATCATCGGCGCCAACCTGGGGACTACCAGTACTGGTTGGATAGTCGCCTTGCTTGGCCTCAAGCTCTCCATGGGCACCATTTTGTTGCCGGTCATCGGAATAGGCGCACTGATGAAGCTGCTTGGTAGGGGCAAGTGGACTCACCTGGGTATGGCGCTGGCTGGATTTGGGGTGATTTTTGTCGGCATTGACGTAATGCAGACCAGCATGACGGGACTCGCCGATCGGGTAGACTTCAGCGCCTACAGTGCAGCACCACTGACTGGTCGTCTAATGCTGTTGATCGTGGGTCTGGTCATGTCGGTTTTAATGCAAAGCTCCAGCGCCGCCATAGCGGTGACGATCACTGCCCTGGCCACCGGCACTATAGGTTTTGATCAGGCTGCCGCCATGGTTATCGGTCATAATATCGGCACTACTGTAACTGCCATTCTGGCGGCTATTGGGGCCAGCACTGCGGCCAAGCGGACCGCTCTAGTGCATGTGTTATTCAACCTGGGCACTGGTCTGATGGCGTTCTTCTTGCTGCCGCTGTTCACAGCTCTGGTTGCCTGGATGGCAGAGCTTTGGGCCAACAATGAACCAGCCTTGATGCTGGCTTTGTTTCATACCGTCATCAAGTGTCTGGGTGTCGCCATATTTATGCCGCTGAGCAAGCAGTTGGAAATGCTGGCCAATCGCTTATTGATTGAACATCGTTCTGCACTGATGCAGAAGCTCGACCCCAACCTCGCAGAAGTACCGGCCCTGGCCTTGGGTGCAGCGCAGGAAACCTTGCAACACTGTGCGGCTGTTACCCTGGACATTAGCGCCAGGCGCTTGAATGGGCAGGCTAGTAGTTATGACCTCAAGGCGTTAACTGAGGTAGAGGAGGCTACCAGCGAGACAGGCCGATTACTGGCACGCTTACCCTCTCTGGATAGTGACTCTCTCGATCGGCTTTCGAGTAATTTGCATCTGCTGGATCATATCAATCAGATCAATGTTGATGCGTGTCACCTGGGTACCGGGTCAGATGAATCTCCGATAGCGCCCTTGCACGAACAAGCTGGCCATCTGGCAGATGTACTGGCAGAGACTGTTGTCGCTTTGAAAAACAGCGACAGTGATGCACTGCTGAAAGTTCAGGATCGTTTGCAGCATCAACTCGAACTGGGGGCTGATGCCCGACCGGCCATTCTTAATGCCGCCTTACATAAGGAAGTTACTCTGGATCAAAGCTTACAACTGCTTGCCGTTCAACGGCGTTTGCACCGATTGCTGCACCACAGTGCGCGAGCCATTCACTACCTGAATCGCCTCAGCCATGGTCCAGAGAAAGATACCCGCCTTGAGGCGGACAGCCCGATCGTGGATCAGGAGGCGGAGGACAATAGTCTTCAGGAAACTCTAAAAGGCCCAGCAGACCAGGAGTGACTTGCACGTCCATTCGCTTTAATATTCCGTTAACGACAGTAAGGCGAAACAGGTCTGTCGGGCAGCGTGTCAGTCTTGTCGTCGGCTGTTGCCGTTTCCTCACCCATGATCAGGAGGTTGCGGATGTTTAAGCTTAAATGGACGCCTTTGCTGGCGGTGATTGTTCTGGTCGGTTGTGATCAGACTGACTCTGGAAGTGTAGCGACTTCACAGATAGCTGCGGATTTCAAAGTCATCTCGACGTCATCTGATCCGGTTGCCAAAGTCATGGTAACGGCGAAGCTGACTATAACCAGGGAGTTCAATGCACCACAACTGGAGTTGGATCCCGGCGATGAACTGACGGTTACAGCTGCTGGCGTAACAACTACTTTGCACCGTTCACCTTTGTTGTTTGTTACTCAATATGAAGCTGAAGTTGATAATGCCAGCACCCATACTCAATTTGTGATTGCTTTTAACCGGGTTGAAGATACCAGTGCTCCTTCCTCAATAGCACAATTGCCTGATCCCTTTGATATAAGCCCTATGGCCGCCAGCTACCATCTTGGTGATACCATACTGTTGACCTGGACTGCGGCTGTCAGCGAGGACGAGGTGATGTTCTATAGCCATCGGACCTCTTGTGAGGTGGACGATGACACAGTAGAAGGAACTTCTTTTATCGCACGATTGGTAACTGGCGATACAGTGGATGATGGCACCTTGTCGCTGAATATTGATGATTTTATCTACAATGTCGACCGCGACACCCTGGTGGCTTGTGAAGCACACATCACCTTAGAGCGCCGGCAAGAAGGCTCCGTGGATCCCAACTTCGGAGCCGGTGGAGATTTCATTGCTATACAGGAGCGAAGCCTCGAGTTCGAAATCGTTTTGCCATAAGGCTCAGGGCTGAACTCAGGGTCATTGGGAAGCGGTATGACCCAAGGGCTGCATTTGCCGGCAAAACTGGGCAAGCCACTTTTGTTGTTGCCGAATCATTCGCTTCCCAGGTGCTATTGCCATCAACCGGTCTCGCAATGTTGTTACCCAGGGGTTTTGCCAGTGTGCGACTTGGCCAAAATACCAGCTCTGTTGGCGTATTCGAGCGACTCTGGTGTGCCGGCGCTTGACAAAGTCCTGCCACAGAGCTGGTTGCCCGAGCTTGTCGAGGTTTTGACCGAAAAGCATGGCGAGGAGGTAGGCGTCTTCCATGCCAAGTACGGCGCCTTGCCCCATGTTGGGGGTGAGTGCATGTGCGCAGTCACCAATGGCGATGCGACGCGGCTGCCCCCAGTGGATGGGCTTGTCTTTTAGTGGGTGAGACAGCCATTGGGCGCTAGCCATGTTTTCGGCCGTCAAGACTTGAGCAACAGGGCTTTGTTGCAAGAACGCTTGTCGTTGTGAGTCTTGTTCGGGTCCTGCCTGTGACATGACATGGTAGATATAGTAGAGCCCTTCATCGACAGGGGAGAGCCCGAGTCGGTGGCGCCCTAGCCACCATTCCTGACCTGCGGGCTCAGGCCTAACGGGTCCAGGAATCAATGCTCGCCAGCACCATTGGCCGGAGTCTCTTAGCTCGCTGGGTTCATTGCCAAGGCGGTGAATACCACTCGCCTGAACACTGAGAGCGGCCTCATAGTGACGGCCGTCTTTCAATGTCAAAGCTATGCCCTGAGTATGAACATCGGCATGTGCTACTTCTGCGTTAGCAACCACGCGGTGGGCGACAGGTGTCAGCAGCAATTGTTGCAAAGCAGCGCGTGTCATCATACGAGTCGGCCATGCGTCATCCCCATTAAGTACCTGCCTGAACCCCCGGCCTTGAAGGCACATTTGCTGCAACTTGATGCCAGGCAGGTCTGCATCCATGCCAAGCGCCTTGAGAATGGCCAGGCCGTTTGCCTGGACGGCGATGCCGGCACCTATGGCATGCAAGGACGGCTCTTTTTCCAGAATCAGATAATCGATGCCTTGTTGCTCAAGAGCATTAGCCAGAGTCAGGCCTGCAATACCTGCGCCTTCAATGAGGATGGGTGTTTTCATGGGACAGCCCCTTAAAAGTTGGTAATAAAATCATATATTGAGCGTGCTCAATGAGCAAGCTCAATTAGTTGCGGATAAACAAGCCTCCTGGTATGCTCTCGTTTTGAAAGTGAAACGGAGTGCGCCAAAGAGATGGCTGCAAGAGAGGAACAGAAGCAGGCCACACGTCGTCAATTGCTTGCCTGTGCCAAAGCTTTGTTTCAACAAAAGGGGTATGACAAGGTCAGCACTCGACAAATATCGGCCGCGGCTGGCGTTAGTGTCGGAACGCTCTTCGCCCATTTCCCCGACAAGCATCAGTTAACCAAAGCCCTGTTTCATGAAGAATTGAACCAGCTGTTGGAAAAAAGCCCACCCTTGCCTGAACAACTTTCTGGCCTTGACTTCATGGCCAGACAGAGCCTTGTGTTGTTTCGGTACTATGAACGAGACCGAGCCTTGTCCAGAGGCTTGTTGCAAAATGCCTTTTTTGAACAAGGCTTCTTTGGTGAGCAACTGAATGGTTTTATCGGTCAACTCGCTCAGTGCTTGTCCCGGGAATTGCCAACGCATGGTATTGAGCAACGTCTTGTTCTAGCGCAAGCATTTATCGGCTTTTATTTTTATCAATTGATGCAAGGATTAAGTGGTGTCACGCCTGCTGAGCAATGGCAGGAAGAATTGCTGGTTCAATGCCGGGCATTGCTGGCAATGGTGTCTCAGGATCAAGAACAACTCGAAACAGGATTTCCGTAATGTGGGGAAAAAGTACCCTGGTTTTTTTTGCAAAGCCTATTGCTGTTTTAGGGGTGCTCTACAGCCTGAGTCTGTGGCTGTTCCCGGCAAGCAATCGTTCAACCTACCACAGGCAGGAGGTGGCCGTTATCGCTCATCAGGGAGGCAACCTTGAGCGGCCAGACTCCACCTTCATCGCCTTTGATCATGCCATTGATGTGGGAGCCGACATCCTGGAAATGGATCTGCACCTGACCCGGGATGGCGAAGTCGTAGTCTTGCACGACACCAGAGTGGATCGCACTACTGATGGCCAGGGCAGGGTGCGTGATTTGACCCTGGCTGAAATCAAGCAACTCAATGCCGCTTATTGGTGGCCTTACCACCCTCTGGATGATGTTGCCAAGGAGCGAGTGCCAAGGGATTTGGACTTCCCTTATCGTTCGCAGCACCCGACCATACCGACGTTGAGAGAGATGTTGGAACGTTACCCCGAGCATCGTTTCATCATTGATTTGAAAGACAAGAGTGATGACCTCAGAGAAGCGACCATGGCGATAATCGAAGAGTACGATCGTTGGAGTTCGATCCTGATTGCTTCCTTTCACAATGAAACACTGGCGGCCGTTCGCGCAGAATACCCCCAGGCCATGACCCTGGCGACAGAAACCCAGGTCCGTACTCTCTACATTTTGCACTGGTTTCGCCTTGAGCATCTGATGCGAACACCGGTGAAGGGTCTGGCAATACCCATGAGGTCAGGCCCGATCAATCTGGCTACCCCCCGTTTTGTCGCCGCTATTCGAAGAACAGGTATGCCGTTGTATTTCTGGACCATCAATGAAGAGGAGGATATGCGTAAGCTGATTGAGATGGGCGTTGATGGCATTATTACCGATCGGCCCGAACGATTGCAGCAAATAAAGCAGGAAATGCAATTTTAAAATAACAACAAAGTGAGCAAAGCAGTATGACGTGGCAAGTCAGTGTTCTTGAGTTTATTCAACAATTCAAACATCCGATTCTGGATGCCTTTTTTCTGATGATTACCATCTCTGCCGAGGAGAGTTTTTTCATCGTCCTGGCGGCCTGGTTCCTGTGGTGTTACAACAAGCGTCTCGCTTATCGGGTGGGTTTTGCCTTTTTGACCAGTACCACATTCAACCCTGCGTTAAAAAGTGTGTTAGCCATTGAACGGCCAATAGGGCTGGACAGCCTGGAATCGATGCGCGTAGAGACAGCCGAAGGCTACGCTTTTCCCAGTGGACACACTCAGGCAGCAACGTCGTTCTGGTTGGGACTGTGGCTCTATGTTCGCAAGCCATGGGTTAGCGTTTTCTGTGGGTTGATGATTGCCCTGGTAGCGTTGTCGAGAATGTATTTGGGTGTGCACTGGCTGACCGACGTCCTTGGTGGCATCTTCTTTGGGGTGCTTTGGGTGTTGTTGATTAATGCTTTGTTCGATTGGTCGGAGGCTCGTGGCCAAAGCCGCTGGCTCTGGCTGGCGGTGTTGCCTTTTGCCGTACCATTCTTGCTCTATCCTGAAAACGCGCCCCTGACGGTTTCTTTCGGGGCGGCTATTGGTTTTCTGGCTGGTTATCAGGTTGAGCAGCATTGGATAAAGTCAGAGGTAGCAGGAACAGTTTGGCAGCACCTGGGCAGGATGGTGCTGGGGCTTGCAATCCTGCTTCTGTTCAAGGAAGGTTTGAAACTGGTGCTAGTATTCGACGCTCATTGGGCAAGCCTGATTCGCTACGCCATTGTCGGGTTCTGGTTAGCCGCTGGCGCCCCATGGATGTTTGGCAAGTTGAGATTTTTAGGCAAAGCCTCAACTTGATGGTATTAGTGGGTACTTGTTGTTTGGCCCTTTGCTTTGCCACAGTACTATTACAGTCACTTAACGTTCGAGTTCGCTAAGGACATGAATATGAAAGCCCCTTTTACACTCAAGTTTCTTGGCGCCGCTCGGTATGTTACCGGCTCCTGTTATCTGTTGACCATCGGCAAAAAGCGCGTGCTTCTGGACTGCGGTATGGTGCAGGGTGATGATCAGGTGAAGGAATGGCATCGTTATAAGTTTCCGTTTAAGCCCGAGTCGATTGACCTGGTGATCATTTCTCACGCGCACATCGATCACTGTGGCTTGTTACCGTTGCTGGTGGCCAGTGGTTACAAGGGGCCGATACTATGCACCAATGGAACACGTAAACTTTTGCCCGTTCTGCTCAAGGACTCTGTGTTTCTCTATTTGAAAGACCTCGAGTGGAAGAACAAGCGCTTGAAGCGCAGGGGCAAGCCGCCCATGCCCTCAGTCATGTCCGAGAAGGATGTCGACCGGGTTATGGAACTGGCGGATGGGCTGCCTTACGGGAAGCACAAGGCACCCATTCCCGGGCTGGAGCTGATGTTCAGCGATGCGGGCCATATATTGGGATCAGCTATTGTGCAGCTCTGGATCAAGCAGGGGCAAAGCGCCCGCCATCTGGTTTTCTCAGGTGATCTGGGTAACCCCGACACCGTGCTGATGAACGACCCGACGCCCGTGGAGCAGGCTGATATCGTATTGATGGAAGGCACGTATGGCAACCGGGATCACCGGCCGCTAGACGATACTCTTGAGGAGTTTGCTCAGGTACTTGAGTCGGCGTTCAAGGCTGGGGGCAACGTCTTTATTCCGGCCTTCGCGCTCGGGCGTACTCAGGAGATTCTGTACTTTCTGGGACAGTTGTATCATCAAGGTCGCTTGAAACAACAATTGGTGTTTCTGGATAGCCCGATGGCGCAAAGTATTACCTCCATCTACAACGACAACCTGCAGCGTTTGAACAGGGATGACACCCAGGAAATGTACAACCAGAACGCTGGGGATTTCGAGAGTTTTCTGCCGATTTTGCGTATGACAGAAACGGTTGAAGAATCCATGGCGATCAACCGCGTAACCCAGGGTGCCATCATTATTGCAGGCAGTGGTATGTGCAATGGCGGGCGTATTACCCATCATCTCAAGCACAACCTCTGGCGCAGCCAGAACCACCTGATTTTTGTCGGCTTTCAGGCTCGGGGTACCCTGGGGCGTCGTCTGGTGGATGGTGCAACCACCGTCAAACTCTTTGGGCAGGACATTGCAGTAAAAGCCCAGGTGCACACCCTGGGAGGGTTTTCAGCCCACGCAGGTCAGGCCGAGCTACTGGCATGGGCAAAGGGCATCGCCGGCCAACCCCGCTTTTTCCTGGTACATGGCGAGCCCGAGGCACTGGAGGCGCTTCAGGCCAAATTGCAGGAAGAGGGCATCAGCGCCGAAATTCCGGAAAAGGGGTACGTCGCTGAGCTATAGATCAGCACCAGTACTGCTCTTCCGGGCCAGTGCACTCAAAGGTCGCAATGCACCAATGGTGGGCCTCTTGGCCCGGAGGTCAGGCCCGGACGACCGAGTTCTCAACGGGTAAACCGGGTGCGGGATGGTAGTCATCCGCATGCCAGTCGTTCTCCCACTGCTCACCATCAATAAGGTAGCGGTACTGGTAAGCGCGACCGGCTTCCAGCTCCAGCTCCAGTTTAAAATCCCCGGTTTTAAGCCGCTTCATGGGGGTGCTGTCCGTTTCCCAGCCGTTGAAGTCACCGACCAGGGTGACTTTTTCAGCGGCAGGCGCGGCGTCTTTCGGCAGGATAAAGGTGCACTTGCAGACGGGTTTGGACTTCAAGTAACGTTTCTTCAGGCTCATGATCCAACTCCTCAGGTGATTAATGCTTTTTGGGTACTAGCAGTTATTACGCCAGAATAACTCTACGACTCGGCGCTTTAATGATAGCCTCTGCAAAGCATTCTGCCGTGACGTGAATCAAAGGTTGATGCCCGCAAAACACCCTGACAGCAAGAACAAGGAGCCCAGTCTGAATAAACGCCTGCAACAAGGTCTTGGTTGGCTCGATATGCCCAGCGAGGAAGTTGAAAGCCGACCGACAGTAAACAACTTTGATGCTTTCCTGAGCAATGCGCCAGCGCCCCGCTTGAGCGTCCGCTGGCAGGTCGCACGCTTCTGGCCGATGGTGGCTGGTGTCAATGGTGTACTGGCAATGAATGCTCTGATGCTGTGGCCAAGTCGTAGTGGCGTGCATTTGCTGATCTTCCTGTTGACATTGGTGTTGCTGCCATTTCTGCTGGTGTTATGGACGGCCCTGGCCGGCCTGATAGGAGGTCGGGCACCCTGGTGGCGGTGGCTGGTGACACAGCATCGGGATCTGGCAATCAATCTCTGGAGCTGTCGTCAGGCCCTCCTTGCGCACGCCTCTTTCGTAGGTTCAGCGCTGGTCTGGTTGTGGTTGATGTTGATTTCGCGGCAGATGATCTTTTACTGGAGTACCTCCATCGAATGGGTCAGCCAGCGAGTCGATGCTCTGTTTCAGGTGCTGAGTCTCGGAGTCATTGCCGCACCCCGAGCACTGGTAATCAGCGCGTCCGAAGCGGGCGCCATAACTGGTTGGGAGACGGCGTTACTCTCCTACGCGGCCTATTGGGGTGCCTGGTTGAGCCAGGTCATGCTGCTATGGATCATCGCCCCTGCGTTGATCCTTGCCGGGCTGTGCCATTGGCGTCTGCGCCGGACCCTGGCGCATTGGCCCGATCACAACGCCCAGTTGCGACGCTATTATCACAGCCTGAAAGAAGACAGCTTGCGTTATACCGCTCTTGAGCCGGATCAACCGGATACCTCGCTCTCAATGGGCAGCCCGACCATACTGCAACAGTCTCTGACAGAACCCGGCTTTGGCTGGCTGCAATCAGAAGGGCGCTTGCCTCCCGGGTCCGTTTATCTGGGGGAGGGCGGGCACAGTGCCGATGAGCAAAGCGTGCGCGCCGAAGGTAGCAAACTCAAACACTGGTATTGCAACGTCGAGCAAGTCGCGACCGGTGACCTGGCGGATTTGATTCAACTCCATAGCCAGCAATGTGACCACCCAACCTTGATACTCTGTGTACCTGATGCTGAGCCCTCAGAATTGACCAGCCTGCTGCGCAGTTGGCAAACCTTTGTCGAACGTCAACGGCTCAGAGTGCACTTGACCGTGGTGCAGCCAGAGGTGTCAAACAATGGCTGAGTTTCCCTGTTTTGCCGTGGTCGGCCATCCTAATCAGGGTAAATCCAGTGTGGTGTCTACCCTCGCCCAGGACGATCACATCGCCATCTCTCCGGTCAGCGGTACGACGCGAGAAGCACACCGCTATCGGCTGGTACTCAAGGAGCGCGTGCTCTATGAGTGGGTTGATACACCGGGTTTTCAGCGTGCTCGCCAGATACTGGAGTGGTGTAACGAGCGTGCGCGCTCCGCCGCTGATCGGCCCGCTCTGTTGTCGCGCTTTGTCGAGGAGCACAAAGCCGACCCGCGCTTTGCCGACGATTGCGCGGTGCTGACGCCGGTTTTGGCGGGAGCGGGTATTATCTATGTGGTCAATTCCAGTCAGGTTTACTCGTCGGCCCACGACGCCGAGCTGACACTCCTGTCCTGGACAGCACAGCCAAGGCTGGCCTTGCTGAACCCCATGGGGCCGGCAGAGCAAGTGGCGGCAACCAGCACTCAGTGGCAGCAGGCGCTGCAACAGTATTTTTCGCTGGTGCGCACCTTTAATCCGCTTCGCGATTCCTTTACCAGTCAACTGGCGCTGATTCGTAGCCTCGCCGAAATAGCCCCCGAATGGCAAAGCGCTCTGCTTGAGGGGGTGGATGCGCTTGAACATCAGCGCCAGGAACGCCATGACCAGGCGGCCGATGCAGTGGTCGGTTACTGTGAGCAGGTTTACCGCTTTGAACTACAGGTCCCCCTGGCAGGCCCAAGGGATCAACTAAGAGAACAGGCGCTGAGACAGTACAATGCGGAATTGCAGCGTCGGGAGTCCCGGCTACAGCGAACTCTGGCGCGTCTATATGGTCATCATCATCTGGACTGGGAGGCTGAGTGGCAGCCATTGGGCCATAGAGATTTAACCGACCAGCGCGAATGGCGCGCCTGGGGGTTGCCAAGGCGCAGGCTTGCGGCATTGAGCACGGCTGCGGGTGCCGCATC
Source organism: Saccharospirillum sp. (assembly GCA_022565595.1). Lineage (GTDB taxonomy): Bacteria > Pseudomonadota > Gammaproteobacteria > Pseudomonadales > Natronospirillaceae > Saccharospirillum. The sequence continues at coordinate 35,026 of JAIUML010000032.1, forward strand.
CGGGTTGGCGGTTGATGCAGCGGTCGGCGGCTCCAGTTTGTTCCTGGGGGCGGCTTTGGGTGGCGTGATCGGTGGCCTCGCCGGGAACTTTGCTGGTCGTGATCCAGTCACAATACAGTGGGTGGAGAAAATCCCTGGTTACGAACATTGGCAATTGGGGCCGGTCAGTAATCTCGAGTTTGCTGTTGCCTTGTTCGGGCGCGCACTGCGCATCTGGTATCAGATCAGGGTTCGTAACCATGCGGATCGTGCGACCTTGAAGCTGTCCGATACCGATTTGAATCAATGGCTCGAAGGCCTGGCATCGCGCCAGCAGGTCCAGTGGTTGTACTGGGTGCGTAAATGGTTGAAGCGGTCTCTGACAGAAAGTGAACAAAAGCAGATGAAGCACTTGATTCTGTCGATTGGGGATCAAATGGATAGCCTTTAATGCATCTGGTTGGCTAATTTGGTATTAAAGATATACACTTTTGGGATAAGTGTTTCGTTCAGGAGCAGAATTCAGAGTGGTGGTTTTCTTTATTGTTGCAGTGTTGATTCTGGTGGTCCTGTTCGGGCCGCGACCGAGAGTCTCACTGGTTTGGGCGGAACAAGCGCTGCCCTCTGTTTATACTCAGTTACCTGAGTGGTTGCTCGCTTCAGAACAGGCGCTATCGGGAGTGACAGAAGGCGCTGAAAAGTACATTGAGTTTGCCAACTCGGACAGCCCGTCTCGGACGCCTCTGGTTATTCTCTATTTGCATGGTTTTTCTGCGACTCGCAAGGAGATATCCCCTGTCCCCGAGCGAGTGGCGAGCGCGCTGGGTGCCAACTACTATGGCGCACGTTTGTCAGGTCATGGTCTTGACAGTGATGCATTGGGAAACGCCAGAGCAGAGCAATGGATAACAGATGCCATAGAAGCCTGGCAGGTGGCCTGTGCTCTGGGTGAAAAAGTTGTCATCATCAGTTGCTCAACAGGCGGTACGCTGGCGACTTGGCTGGCGCAGCAGCCAGCGGTACAAGACAAACTGGCAGGGCTGATTTTCTTTGCACCTAATTACCAGCTCAAGCAATGGGCAGGTCGCCTCTTTACCTGGCCATGGGCGCGTTACTGGGTACCCCTGGTCGTTAAAAAGGAGCACAGTTGGGAGCCAGCCGGAGAACTCAATGGCAAGTATTGGACCTACCGTTATTCGACCCGGGTGATTCATGAGCTGCAGGCGCTGATCGAGACTGTCCGCAAAAGTCCAGTCGAGCGAATTCAGGCACCTTCCTTGTTTATATACAGTGACGATGATCAAGTAGTTGATCCTCGAGCCATAGAGGATGTGGTTTCCAGATGGGGTTCGGAAGTCAACCAGACGATCAAAGTACCGGGTGTGCCGGGTGAATCGAACCACGTTATCACCGGCGACATCGTCGCTCCCCAATCTACGGAAAGAAGCATCGAACAGGTGCTGGCGTTTCTGAAGCAACAGGGAATCGAAAGAGAGGTGCAAAGAGAGGTTGTGAGCGGCTTCGAGGCCAATAGCGTGGCATGAAGAGAAGCATGCTGAGACTGGGTAAAGCCAGCCAGCCATGCTTCAGAGTCGTTACATTAGAACCTCAGGCCAACGGCGAAGTAACTATTGATGGCATGGGCACCACCTTCAACGAACAAATGGGTATTGTTGACCTGGATGTTCAAGCCAACCTCGCCGCCTAGACCAAACTGATTGCGGCTTCCACGGACACCAATACTGGGGCCAATGCTGCCATAGATATCGAGGCCGGTTTCCAATGGCAGCAGCATGCCGATGGAGACGTCGCCGCCAAATGCTGAACGTTCGTCCGTAAAACCAGCACCAAGCTCTGCCTCGCCGTAAAGGTAAACACCGCTGCTTTCGAAGGCGGGCACTCTGACTGGAAAGCCTACCGCGCCGATAACACCCAGACCTCCACCGTAGGAGGCAATGCCTATTTCAGTCCCCCCTCGGCCACCAGCATGTGCCAGCGAAGTGAAGGCTATCGAGACGGCAACCAGGGCCGGAATCCACTTTTTCATGACATCTCCTGGAATGAATATACGATGAACTGACGGAGTGCCAGTATCGAACTCGGTTCGAGTTTAAACTGCTTTCGCATTCAGTCAATTCCATCAGATCGAATCACATTTACAGTGCATCATGCACTGCCATGGGCTCGGGCCCACAAGTGATCAATAATGACCTTGATTGCGTATTCTTACAGTTAAAATGGTCACATTATGGCGGTTGGATGAAGAATATCGATACAGATGCATTACCGGAACTTTACTTCGACAATAGCTGCGGCTTGTGCCGTACTGAAATTCGGCATCTCGAACCTCGGCTCCAGGGCAAAATCAGCCTGATTGACATCAGTGATCCGGCTTTTACCGGTGCCCATGGTGTGAGTCGTAACGCCATGATGCAACGCATTCATGTGTGGCAGGGTAGAGCATTCTTGACAGGTTTCGATGCAACTCTCTTTTATTGGCAAAAGGCAGGGCTGACTCCTCTTGTCTGGTGTTTCAAATTGCCAGGTATTCGAACAGCTGCGCGCTGGGCCTATGAGCATTGGGCAAGCCGACGGGCAGTTCGCCTCGGTTATTGTGACCTTGGCAGGCAAAAACCATGAATCGGTCTATTCAGCTATTAGGCTATGCCGGTCTCATTCCCTTTTTGGCGATGCCGCTTATGGTTGCACTGTCTGGTGCGGCTGAACCTGGCAGGTATTCGACCCAATTCCTGCACTACAGCGGCATTATTCTTGGCTTCATGGCCGGGGTAATATGGCCAGCGCTTTACCACACCGAGCGCTCAACAGCCATGGCATTGCTGGCGGTCACCCCGGCCGTGATGGGGTTTCTGGCCATTGTAATGTTGCCTGACCTGGCCTTGTTGGCATTGGCGGCTTTGTATATTAGCCTGCGCTTGGTTGAGATCTTTGCGGGTATTGATCAGCACTACCACACCAGCTATCGATCCCTGCGCTGGCAATTGACGATTGTAGTGGTTGTCTGCCATCTCTGGCTTTATTGGATGATTTGACACCAGGATTTCAGGCTATAAAATGCACAGCCCCAAAACAGGCTCTGGATTTACGATCCAGCTCGCTACAGGAAGCTGTCATGTCAAACTCCGTTGTAGTCACGGCGCTCTACCATTTTGTGCGCCTTGATGATTTTCGCCAATACCGCCAACCACTGCTCGATCTGATGAACGAAGAGGGCATACGCGGCACTCTGTTGCTGGCTGCCGAAGGCATCAATGGCACTGTGGCTGGCGGTCAAGCCGCCATAGAAAAGCTCCTCGGTTGGTTAAAGGATCAGGCGCCGTTCAGCGGGCTCAGCCACAAGGAATCCTTTTGTGACGAGATGCCGTTCTATCGAACCAAGGTGAAACTGAAAAAAGAAATCGTCACCATGGGCGTCGAAGGCATAGACCCTCGCCACATCGTTGGAACCTACGTCAAACCCCAGGATTGGAATTCACTGATCTCCGACCCGGACGTAGTGCTGGTGGATACCCGCAACGACTACGAAGTCGCGATAGGCACCTTCAAGGGGGCTTCCAACCCCAATACCAAAACTTTCCGCGAGTTCCCCGCCTACGTAGAAGAAAAACTCGACCCCAAAGAGCACAAGAAGGTCGCCATGTTCTGCACCGGTGGTATTCGCTGCGAGAAGTCTACGGCTTATCTGAAGCAGCAGGGCTTTGAAGAGGTGTACCACCTTGAAGGGGGCATCCTGAAATACCTCGAAGAAGTCCCCGAGGCTGAATCACTGTGGCAGGGTGAGTGCTTTGTTTTTGATAACAGAGTGACCGTCGGTCATGGCCTTTTACCCGGCCATTATGACCAGTGCCATGCTTGTCGTATGCCCATTTCAGAAGCCGAAAAGCAAAGCGCGCATTACGAGAGTGGCGTCAGTTGCCCGCACTGCTATGACAAGGTCACAGAAGAGCGCCGGCAACGTTTTATTGAGCGTGAACGCCAGGTACAACTGGCCAAAGCCCGAGGTGAAGCGCACATAGGCGCCGACGCCAAGGAGTCGATAGCCCACCGTCGGGCCCGGAAAGAGGCCGAGCGTGCGGAGCAACGCAAGCTCAACACCGAAGCTCAGGCTTGAGTTATAAACACACCCGGCAAGGTTCCTTGTCGGGTTATTCTTTTCCTATCTGGTAAACGATATTCGCCTGCCAGCTCTGGCCGGGCCTCAGAATGCAATCCGGGAAGTGATCATGGTTGGGTGAATCCGGCCAGTAGCCCGGCTCCATGCAAAAGGCACCAAAGTTCTGATAATGCTCAGCGTCATTTTTCGGCGTCCCTCCCAGAAAATTGCCACTGTAAAACTGCATCCCCGGCAAGTCGCTGAAGCACTTCAGCCACATGCCTGACGTCACACTGCTGACCTCAGCCAGAAGCTGAACCCCATCGGACAAGGCATCACCAAAAATGTAATTGTGGTCATAGCCCCTGGCGCGATTCAATTCAGGGTCATCCAGATTGCTCAAACGGTCACCAATGGATGTCCAATCGCGCAAATCGAAGACAGTACCCTCAACCGCCTTGATCACACCCGTCGGCAAAGTGGAGGCGTCCGCCTCTGTATAACGGTCGGAATGAATTCGAAACTCATGGTCCTGCAAATGACCAGACGTCGCACCACTGAGATTGAAATACACGTGATTGGTCAGATTGATAGGCGTCGACTTCGTCGTCGTCGCCCGATAATTCAGACACAGGCTGTTATCATCCAGCAATTGAATCCGCTGCTCAACTTCAAGCTCCCCTGGGTAACCCATATCGCCATCCGGCGACGTCAATCGAAACACCAGAGTCGGCACCGACTCATCCAGACTGATATGGCTCTCCCACATCAACTGGCTGAAACCCTTGCGACCACCGTGCAAATGATGCGGTGGCGTATTCACATCCAGTTGAATTTCCATGCCATCCACCAGGCAGCGCCCCTTACCAATACGGTTCGCATAACGGCCGATTGTCGCCCCAAAATTGGCCCTCTGCGTCCGAAAATGCTCCGCCGAATCGCAACCCAACACCACATCCAGCGGCTGCTCAACACCCCCCAACCGAAACCCCATCAAGGCCGCACCGAGGTCACAAAACTCCGCCTCAGTGCCTTTGGCATTGCGTAACACAAAACGCTTGAGCGTGCGGCCATCGGCTGTATCGCCGAAGATTTCTTCTGAAATGATAGGAGTAGTTGTCACTGAAATTTCCTGATACCTGGTTGCAGAGTTGTCGGTAAGTTAGCAGCGGATGCCTCGGGTACCCTTGAGGGGGAGTCCGCAGCAGGGAAGCTGCGGTCCAGGCTCCATGGACCAAAACGCCCGGAGCGTTTTGGCATGAGCGAAGCGAGCCCAAAGGGTCAGCCCCAAGGATGGGGCTGATATTGATATACGCCGACCCCTCAAGGGTACCCGAGGTAGCCGTTGCGGACCATAGTCGAAGAAACTGAAACTAATCTGGATAGGCCCCATCCACCGGATGGCAAACATAGACATTGGGCGCTATATCGTACTCGGCCTGGTAGCGTTGCTGCACCACATCAAGCACAGCCCCCACCCAGGCATCCGGCACCAGAGCCACCACACAGCCACCAAAGCCACCGCCTGTCATCCGCACACCGCCGTTAACGCCAATGGTATCAGCAATCATCTCGACCAGCCCATCAATGGGCGGCACCGTAATCTCAAAATCGTCCCGCATCGACTCATGACTCTCGGCCATCAAACGGCTGATGGTCGGCCAATCAGCGTTTGCCAGTGCATCAGCCGCCAGCAAAGTGCGCTCATTTTCAGTGATCACATGGCGTGCACGGCGGTACACCTTTTCCGTCATTTCAAATCGCATCGCCTCGAGCTGCACCATATTCGCATCGCGCAGCGCCTTGACCGCCAAAGTCTGTGCCGCCTCCTCACACTGTTTGCGACGTTGATTGTACTCGCTGTCGACCAGCCCTCGTTTCACATTGGAATTGATGATCACCAGGGCCGCATCGGCGGGCATGGGTACACGCCGAGTCTCCAGGGTTCGGCAGTCTATCAAGGCCGCATGACCTCTTTGCCCGCGAGCAGAAATCAACTGATCCATAATGCCGCACTGACACCCGACAAACTGATTCTCCGCTTGTTGACCTACCAGTGCAGCCTGGGTGCCATCCAGTATCTCACCACTGAGGCCGACCATCGCCCTGGCTGTTACCACTTCAAGTGAAGCAGAGGAACTCAAACCGGCGCCTTGGGGTACATTACCCGTGATCACCAGATCGGCACCAGTCAAACGGTAGCCCTGGCTCAACAACACTTTGCACACGCCACGGATATAATCTGACCAGGCCGCACGCGGATCCTTCTCGATCGGCTCATCGAGATCAAAGTCGGAGCGGGCCTCGTTCAAGTCCAGAGCTACCAGGGTCACACGGCGATCCTCGCGACGCTTTCCTGCTATAACGGTGTGGTAGTCAATGGCAGCCGGCAACACGAAACCATCATTGTAATCCGTATGCTCCCCGATCAGGTTCACCCGTCCTGGCGCCTGGTAACAGGCTTCAGGTTGGCCTCCGTAAAGTCGCACAAAGGCTAAACGAGCATCATCGATCAAAGCCATCAAGGTGCCTCCCGGTAATGTCGTTCACTGACAGTACGCAAACGCTCAGCAGCTTGCTCTGGCGTCAAGTCCCGCTGCGCTTCCGCCAGCATTTCATAGCCCACCATGAATTTACGCACCGTTGCGCTGCGCAACAGGGGAGGGTAGAAATGCGCATGCACTTGCCAATGGCTAGGGTCGGCATCGGTACAAGGTGCGCCGTGCCAGCCCATGGAGTAGGGGAAGCTGGTCTGAAACAGGTTGTCGTATCGGGTCGTCAGGTGTTTCAGGATGTCGGCCAATGCATTCTTTTCGGTGTCAGTTAGATTGGTCAGTTGAGGTCGATGCTGTAACGGCAGCAGCAGCGTTTCGAAAGGCCAACTGGCCCAGAAAGGGACAACAGCGATCCAGTGATCGTTCTCAACCACAGTGCGCTCCCCCTTTGCCTGTTCACGCCTGGCGTAGTCCAGCAACATGACGCTTCCATGAGTGCCCTTGTATTGAGCCTGGTTGCGATCTTCTCGAGCAGGCAGTGAGGGAATACTGGTGTTCGCCCAGACCTGCCCATGGGGGTGCGGTTGCGAACAACCCATGAGTGCGCCCTTGTTCTCGAACAGTTGCACCCATGAGTAGGACTTTCCCAGATCCTCCAGCTCTGCAACCCAGGTATCGACCACTCGGCGAATAGCGGAAGGCTCCATTTCAGGCAATGTCAGGGAGTGATCCGGGCTATAGCAGATGACTCTGGACGTTCCCGCCTCCGCTTTGAGCTGAAACAAGGGGTCTGTGGACTGCTCATGATCAGGAGTGTCTGCCAGCAGGGCTCCGAAATCGTTACCAAAAACGTAGGTGTCTTTATAGTCAGGGTTCACCTCACCAGAGATTCGCGTATTGCCCGGACACAAGTAACAGTCGTCCACAAAACTGGAACGCAAATCGTCGTCTTCGGTTTCCATCTGACCTTGCCAGGGGCGCTTGGCACGGTGCGGTGAAACCAGCACCCAGTCATCGTTCAGGGGGTTGTAGCGACGATGCGGATGATCCGCAGCGTTAAAAGAAGTGTCGCTCACGCAAGCCTCCGGTAATTGTTTTTTTGATAGTTTAATTCATTTGAAAACGTTTTCAAGGTAGGTTCTAATGGTTTCAACCGAGCGTGGCGTTGTATCGTGTCTTAAAAGCCGTCAAACTTAAGCCATGAGGAATGTCCGAAATGATCATTTCGGTATCAGCATCGCTCACCGCTGCATTGGGAACCTGAACTTGGCCAATATAAAAGACGTCGCCAAAGCGGCAGGCGTTTCGGTTTCGACCGTCTCGCGCGTCATCAACAACTCTGCCTCCGTCGTGCCGGAAAAACGCCAGGCCGTTCTGGCCGCAATGGAAGCCATGCAATACCGGCCAAACACCCTGGCCAGAGCCCTCGTCAGCAACCGATCGGATTGCATCGGTCTCCTGGTCGGCGAAATCGACTCGCCCTTTTTTGCGCAATTGATGGCCGGCGTGCATCGCATCGTGCTCGACAGTGGCAAGCATGTGATCGTCACCGCCGGTTACCACAACCCCGATCACGAGCGCGAATCCATTCGTTTTCTGCTGGACCGTCGTTGCGACGCCCTGGTCGTGCACTCGAAAGCATTGTCGGATGACGAACTGATTGAATTGCTGACGCTCGACACGCCCATAATCATCGTTAACCGGTTGATTCCGGGTTTCGAGCATCGGTGTGTGTTCCTCGATAATGAATACGGTGCTTACCTGGCAACACGCCATCTGCTGGTCAAGGGTCACCGTAATATCGCCTACATTGGCACCAATATCGCCATTGAAGACGGCGCAGACCGCGTACATGGCTATCGCCGAGCATTAGAAGAATTTGGCGTGGGCTTTGACGAACGCAAACTGGTCAAAGCCTTTCCGGATGAAGAAGGGGGGCACTATGCCATGGCCGAAGTGCTCAGCCGCAACCTCGGAGTAACGGCGGTATTCTCCTACAACGATGCCATGGCTGCTGGCGCCATCACGATGTTGCAGGACTCAGGCCATCGTGTGCCCGAGGAAATCTCTGTCGTCGGCTTCGACGATGTCATCCTCGCACGCCTGCTCAACCCACGCCTGACCACCATTCGTTATCCCGTTCATGAAATGGGCGCCCTGGCCGCACGAATCGTTCTGCACGAACTGGATGCCAAGTTCCCTCAGGTAGAACAGCCCCTGCGGTTCACCCCGCGCTTGATCGAACGGCAATCGGTGCGTGACGTTAAATTGATGCCGGCTTAGCCCTCGGCCAGGCCAGCAGGCTTGCGCCTGCCGCGTCGATGATGATATCGACACTCGTGTGCCCGGCATGGGCCAGAACTTGTTACCTGAAAGGAGGTAACCGGAAGTAGTGACGACAACCGTAGCGAAACGCAAGGGGGAAGCCGTGAGGCCAGCCTGAAAGAAGCGC
>JAIUML010000033.1 GCA_022565595.1 Saccharospirillum sp.
AGGCTGGCCTCACGGCTTCCCCCTTGCGTTTCGCTACGGTTGTCGTCACTACTTCCGGTTACCTCCTTTCAGGTAACAAGTTCTGGCCCATGCCGGGCACACGAGTGTCGATGTCCTCATCGACATAGCGGCCGCAGATCGCTCAAAAAGTACCCGGGCCGGCTTCGCCAGCCTGCGTCGATGAGGACATCGACACTCCATACGAGCTCATCTGCTTAGATAACGGTATAACTATCTATATCAAAAAACTTTGATATAGATTGAAATTTTCGCTCTTTTCGTGTTTCATACGCCTCACCTTGCCGTATTCAGCACAGTAACGGGATATTTCATGACAGCCAGCGTTGCGGACCAACTCCGCCAGATTCTCCAACATCGCATCATGGTGCTCGACGGTGCCATGGGCACCTCCATCCAAGGCTACCCGCTCGAAGAAGAAGACTTCCGCAAGGGGTACTTTGAGGAGCATCCGCGCCCGCTCAAAGGCAACAACGACCTGCTGTCATTAACTCGGCCGGATATCATCGAGGAAATCCACGATTCTTTCTTCGAAGTTGGTTGTGACTTCGCCTGCACCAACGCCTTCAGCGGCACGACCATTGCGCAGGCGGACTACGCACTGGAAAGCGCCGTCTACGACATCAATTATCAGTCTGCCCAATGCGCACGCCGCAGCGCCGACCGCTGGACCGAAAAAACACCGGATCAACCCCGCTTCGTCGTCGGCTGCCTGGGGCCGACCAATCGTACAGCCTCCATCTCGCCGGACGTCAACGACCCCGGCAAGAGGCTGGTCACTTTCGATGGTCTGGTCACTGCCTACAAGCAGGCGGCCGAAGCCCTGATCGATGGCGGCGTAGATGCCATCATGGTTGAGACCGTCTTCGATACCTTGAACGCCAAGGCGGCCGTCTTTGCCGTGCTGCTAATCAAGCAGGAACGCCAACTCGATATCCCGCTGATGGTGTCCGGCACCATCACCGATGCCAGTGGCCGTACCCTGTCTGGCCAGACAGCCGAAGCCTTCTGGATTAGTCTGGCTCATGGTGAACTGTTCAGCATCGGGCTGAATTGCGCACTCGGGGCAGATGAAATACTGCCGCACATCAGCACCCTGGACAAACACGCCACCTGTTTTGTGTCCGCCCACCCCAACGCCGGTTTGCCGAACGAATTTGGCGAATACGACCAGAGCCCGGAGCAAATGGCCGAACTGGTGCGCCCCTTTCTGGCGGATGGCCATGTCAACATCATTGGCGGCTGCTGTGGCACCACGCCAGCTCATCTGAAAGCCATCAAGGCGTTGGCCGATGAATACTCGCCCAGGCTACTGCCTGCGCAACGCAAGGAGGTGGCCGATGTCTGAACCCAAGGTCCCCGATATGATACTGAGCGGTCTGGAACCGCTGGTCGTTAATGCCACCACTGGCTTCGTTAACGTCGGTGAGCGTTCCAACGTGACCGGTTCGCGCAAGTTTGCCCGCCTGATCCAGGAAGAGAACTACGAAGAAGCGGTCGACATCGCCCGCGCCCAGGTAGAAGACGGCGCTCAGATCATCGACATCAATATGGACGACGCCATGCTCGATGGCGAAGCGGCCATGGTGCGCTATCTGAACCTGCTGGCTTCCGAGCCGGATGTCGCCCGCGTCCCCTTCATGATCGATTCCTCCAAGTGGTCGATCATCGAAGCGGGTCTGAAGTGCGTTCAGGGCAAGGCCATCGTCAACTCCATATCACTCAAGGAAGGCGAAGACGCCTTCATTGAACAGGCCCGGCGCATCAAGATGTACGGAGCGGCTGTAGTGGTCATGGCGTTCGACCAGAAAGGCCAGGCCGACACCTACCAGCGGCGTATCGATATCTGTAAACGCTCCTACGACATCCTGGTAGACAAGGTCGGCTTCAATCGCCAGGACATTGTCTTCGACCCGAACATCTTCCCGGTGGCTACCGGCATTCCCGAGCACGACAACTACTGCCTCGATTTCTTCAAGGCCACCGCCTGGATCAAGCAGAACCTGCCTGGCGCCAAGGTCTCGGGCGGTCTGTCCAATGTCTCTTTCTCGTTTCGCGGTAACGACACCGTGCGCGAGGCCATGCACTCTGTTTTCCTGTACCACGCCATCAAGCATGGCATGGACATGGCCATCGTCAACGCCGGTATGCTGACCATCTACGACGACATCCCTGCAGATTTGCTGGAGCGCGTTGAAGACGTCATCCTGAATCGCAGGTCGGATGCGGCCGAGCGTCTGGTCGACTTTGCCGAATCCGTCAAGGATCAAGCAGCCGGTGCAAAACCCAGCGACAAGCTCAAGTGGCGCGAGCGACCTTTGCAGGAGCGAATCACTCACGCCCTGGTCAAAGGCATCACCGATTTTATTGAAGAAGACACCGAAGCCGCACGTCAGCAGGCCAACAAACCGATCGAAGTGATCGAAGGGCCGCTGATGGTCGGCATGAATGTGGTGGGTGATCTGTTCGGCGAAGGCAAGATGTTTCTGCCCCAGGTAGTCAAAAGCGCACGCGTCATGAAGCGCGCTGTTGCCTATCTGCTGCCTTATATTGAAGAAGAGAAGCGCCTATCGGGCACCGAGTCGGACAACGCGGGCGTTATCATCATGGCCACCGTCAAGGGCGATGTTCACGACATCGGCAAGAACATTGTTGGCGTGGTGCTGTCGTGCAACAACTACAAGGTCGTTGACCTGGGCGTCATGGTACCCCCGGAAGACATCCTCGATGCCGCCGTGGAACACAAGGCCGATGTCATCGGTTTGTCCGGCCTGATTACCCCCTCACTGGATGAGATGGTCACCGTCGCCCAGATGATGGAAAAGCGTGGCCTCACACAACCGCTGTTGATCGGCGGTGCCACTACCTCCAAGATTCACACCGCCGTGAAGATTGAGCCTCAATACGAAGGCGCGGTGGTACATGTCCTGGATGCATCCAAATCGGTTCCAGTGGTCAGCCAATTGCTGTCGACCAACAAGGACAACTTTATTCGGGCCATTCAGGACGAATACCAGAACGCGCGTGAAGCCAATGCCCGCAAGCGCGGCCGCAAGGCCTTCTCCACTCTGGAGACCGCTCGTGCCAATGCGTTCAAAACCGACTGGTCAAACTATCAGCCCGTCAAACCGCAATTTACCGGCCAGAAAGTATTCAACCATTACCCTCTGGCCGAACTGCGCGACCGCATCGACTGGACACCCTTCTTCAAGACCTGGGAATTGCACGGCAAATACCCCAACATCCTGGAAGACGAGATTGTCGGTGAGGAAGCCACCAAACTGTTCAAGGATGCCCAGGACATGCTGGACGACATTATTGAACACAACCGGTTCGACTGCCGAGGCGTTATCGGCTTCTACCCGGCCGCAGCACTGCTTAACGATCAAACCGAGTTGTATACCGATGACAGCCGCACCGAAGTGCTGGCCACGCTGAATCATTTGCGTCAACAGGCCGAACGACCAGAAGGCCGCGCTTATCGTTCGCTGGCGGATTTTGTCGCCCCCAAAGACAGCGGCGTCCATGATTATATGGGCGGCTTTGTCGTCACCTGCCATGGCGCCGATGCCATGGCCAAAGCCTATGAGGCCGAGCACGATGACTACAACGCCATCATGGTCAAGGCCCTGGCCGATCGCTTTGCCGAAGCCTTTGCCGAACGCCTGCATGAGCGAGTGCGCACCGAGTTCTGGGGCTATGCCAGCGACGAACAACTCAGCAATGACGACATCATCGCCGAGAAGTACCAGGGCATTCGCCCGGCACCAGGCTACCCGGCTTGCCCGGAGCATAGCGAAAAAGCGACCCTGTTCAGTTTGCTGGATGCCAAAGCGGCAACCGGCTGTCACCTGACCGACAGCTTTGCCATGCTGCCAGCCTCAGCGGTAAGCGGATGGTATTTCGCTCACCCCCAGGCGCGCTATTTTGGGCTCGGTAAAATCGATAAAGATCAGGTCGAAGATTATGCGCAGCGTAAAGGTTGGGACCTCGCCACGGCAGAACGCTGGCTCAGGCCCACACTGGGCTATGACGAAATCTGACAGGCTTTACGCTGTCTGTGAACCCGGCTAAGCTGCCCTGATGACAACCTCGACACGCATGCAAGCTCGACTCGAATCCCTCAAGGGGTGGCTACGACTGCAGGAAAAAGCAGAGCAGCCACACCCGGGCCGAAGGCTGTTCAATGTCGGGCGCATCATCTACGGCGTTGGCCGAAGCCTGGCTCAGGGCAACACCAACCTGCACGCCATGAGTCTGGTCTTTACCACTCTGCTTTCCATCGTCCCGCTGCTCGCCTTGAGTTTTTCGGTACTGAAAGGGTTCGGCGTTCACAACCAACTGGAGCCAATGCTGCAAGGGTGGCTATTGGCACCATTGGGCGACCAGAGTCAGGAGATCACGGAAAACGTTCTGGCGTTTGTCGACAACATTCAGGTCGGTGTTCTCGGTGCTGTTGGGCTTGGCGTTCTGGTCTACACCGTTATATCACTGGTGCAAAAGGTGGAGCGCGCGTTCAATGAGGTCTGGCGCGTGCATCAGCCAAGGCCACTGACGCAACGCATCAGTAACTACCTCAGTGTGATCATGATTGGCCCCTTGCTGGCCTTCTCTGCCATTGGTGCCACCGCAGCCGTTGTTGGCTCCGATATAGCCGACCAGATACGGCAGGTTCAACCTTTCGGCTTGCTGTTTAGCCTGGTTGGCCAGTTAATGCCCTTTGCCATCATCATCACCCTCTTCACTTTTCTCAATGTGTTGATTCCGAACACCCGAGTCAAATTCAGGCACGCTCTGATCGGTGGCTTTATTTCTGGCATAGCCTGGCAACTGGTGGGGTACCTTTTCGCCCTGTTCGTGGCTACGTCAACACGCTACACAGCCATCTATTCCGGCTTTGCTGTGGGCATTCTGCTCCTGCTTTGGCTATACATGGCCTGGTTTATCCTGCTGTTGGGTGCCCTTTTCACATTCCATAGCCAGAACGCACGGCGCATTCCGCTGCTTAACCGCCGCGAACCCAGCCCCAGTGAAGGTGAGCGGCTGGGCTTGTCATTGATCCATGAAATTGCCCGCCGTTTTCATTTTGGTGAACCGGGCCTGAGGATTTACGACTGGCCACCCTCTCAGGTTACCGACCCGGACGATGTCGAACGCACAATAAGGCGATTAAGAAGCGGCGGCTGGATACAACAAACAGCCAGCGAACGTTGGGTGCCGGCCAAACCCCTTGATCAGATGCCCATGGTCGACATCATCCGCAACATTCGGCGCAGCACCAGCCATACAGGTATGGCGCCACCGGCGGTCGTTGCCATGCAAAAAGACATGGAAGAGCAGATGCTCAGCCACTGGAAAGACGTCAGCCTCGAAGACTGGGTGAGCGGTCAAAATACGACTGTTGGCGAAACCGAGGCCGAGAGTAGCCCCGGCCAGGAATAAAATTTAACGGCGCTTCACCAACCATCAAGGCTGCCTGGCTCCGCTTCAGGCAGGCTTTCAAAACTGGGCCTCGCAAAATAATAGCCCTGCATCAAAGCGATGCCCGTACTGTAAAGAAACTCGGCTTCTGCTCGTGTTTCAACGCCTTCTGCAATGGTGCGGATCTCCAGCTTGTTCGCCACATCGACGATACCGGCCACAATGATCTGCTTTTTGCAGTCCTTGTCGATATCGCGAATCAGCTTCATGTCCAACTTGAGATAGTCCGGCGTGTACTCGGCCAACAGACCCAGGCCGGCATAACCAGCACCGAAATCATCAATGGCCGTACCAAAGCCACAGGACTGATAGTGCTCGACAATGCGAACAAGGTGTTCACGATCAGAAATGTCTTCACTCTCGAGCAACTCGAAAATGATTTTTTCCGTCGGGAAGCCATACTTTGCCGCCGCATTCAGCGTGGTGCGGATACAGGATGCCGGCTCATAAACCGCATTGGGCATGAAATTGATGTTCAAGTGCGCATCAAAACCCAACTCGGCCGCCAGCTTGACCGCCTTTACGCGGCACTCCTGATCAAACTGATAGCGATTGCTTTCGTTGACTTTGGCAAGGATAAAAAAGGCACCCTGCTGCTCGGTGCCTCTTACCAGGGCCTCGTAAGAAAACACCGTTTTTGACTTCAAATCAAAAATCGGCTGAAAGGCAAAGGTGAAATCGAAACCCAAGGCTTCTTTATCCTGACAAAGACGGCAACCCGTATCGGGTTCATTGTCCAGGGCTTTTTGCTGCATTATTCTTCCTGATTCAAAGAGTTACACAAAGATGTATAACCTATAGCACTTTTAGGCAGATTCATCCAAGGCTTTACAAAGGTCTTGCCACAGGTCGTCTGTATCTTCTATGCCCACAGACAAACGCAATAAATCAGCCGGCACCGGTGTGCCCTCGCCTTCAATGCTGGCTCGATGCTCAATCAAACTTTCGACCCCACCCAAAGACGTTGCTCGTTTCCACAGCGACACTTTCGCGGCCACAGCAATGGCCGCTGATTCACCCCCCTTCACCCGAACCGACAACATACCGCCGAAGCCGCCCTGCATTTGTCTTGCTGCCAATTCATGCCCGGCAAAGCTCGGTAAACCGGGGTACAGCACTTGTTCAACGTGAGGGTGTTGCTCAAGTTGCTGAGCCAGCCAGAGCGCCGAACGGCAAGTCTGGTGAACCCTCAAGGTTAAAGTGCGCATACCGCGCAACAGCAAGGCCGCCTCGACCGGACCCATCACACCACCCCCCTGGGAGCGATTCTTGACCAGACGGGCCCAGAAATCATCCGCCACGGCCGTAACCAGCGCCCCGGCGATGACATCTGAATGGCCATTAAGGTACTTGGTGGCCGAGTGCATCACGATGTCTGCCCCAAGCGTTAGCGGCTGAGTCAACACCGGTGTCGCCACTGTAGAATCGACCGCCAAACGAGCGTCCACAGCCTGTGCCAGATCAGCCAAGGCCGCGATATCGACCACCGACCAGAGCGGATTGGCCGGGCTTTCCGCCCAGATCAAACGAGTTTTGCCGGGCTTCAAGGCCGCCTTGACCGCCGCCAGGTCCGTCATATCGACAAAATCGACCGATACCTGCCACTGCTGAGACCAGCTTTGCAACCAGTTGCGCAAAGACCAATACATCACTTTTGGGGCGATAACATGATCACCGGTACTCAGCGCCTGAAATACCGCTACTGCCGCTGCCATGCCAGAACTGAACAGCATCGCATCCGACCCCTTTTCCAGCGCACACAGCAAACGCTCAGCCGGATCATAGGTCGGATTGTCCGCTCGGGAATAAACGTTCCCGGTTGGGTACTGGTTATCGGGTGCGCGCACATAGGTGGTGGAGGTGTAAATGGGTGGAATCAGAGCCTGAGTGGTTTCATCTATATCGCCCAGAGCCTGGGCGGCAAGAGTGGCAGGTTTATAGGTTTTGGTCATCACATGGCTCCCCCATACCCCTCAGGATTCCCACTCTGCCACCGCCAGGCATCCACCATCATCTCCTCCAACCCCTTCTCGGCCCGCCAACCCAACTCACGTTCGGCAAAGGCCGGGTCTGCGTAGCACTGAGCAATATCTCCAGGGCGTCGTGCGACGACTTTGTAAGGCACGGGTTTTCCCGCGGCCTTTTCAAATGCACGCACCATATCCAGCACGCTGTAGCCTTTGCCAGTACCCAGGTTATAAGCCACACAGCCAGGTTTCTGCTCGAGCTTTTCGATGGCTTTGACATGGCCAACCGCCAGATCCACAACATGGATATAGTCGCGCACGCCGGTACCGTCTGGCGTATCGTAATCGTCACCGAAAACAGCCAGTTCAGGCCGTTTGCCGATGGCTACCTGGGCAATAAAGGGCATCAGGTTGTTGGGGATACCGTTCGGATCCTCACCAATGGTGCCGCTGGGGTGCGCACCCACTGGGTTGAAATAGCGCAACAGAGCAACCTGCCAGTCTGAATCTGACAAAGCCAGATCACGCAGCATGTCTTCGATCATCAGCTTGGAGCGGCCATAAGGGTTGGTCGCACTGAGCGGAAAATCTTCATGAATGGGCACACTGGCCGGATCGCCATAGACCGTTGCAGAACTGCTGAACACCAGTCTCTTGACGCCGTGACGGCGCATCACCTGGAGCAGGTTAATGGTGCCCCAGACGTTGTTCTCGTAATAATCCAGTGGAATCTCTGTGCTTTCACCCACGGCTTTCAAGCCGGCAAAGTGCACCACCGAATCGATCGTCTGATCCCTGAACAGCTGATCCAGCAACACGGCATCGCGGATATCCCCTTCGATGAAAGGCACCGACTGACCAACGATGGCCTCAACCCGCTCCAGAGATCGCCGCGAAGCATTGCAGAGGTTATCGAGCACCAGCACAGAATGGCCAGCGTTGATGAGTTCAATGCAGGTATGGCTACCAATGTAGCCAGCACCGCCAGTTACGAGCACGGTCATGAGCGCTCCTTTGCGTTGAATGTCCGTTAATTATAGGGTTGAAAACGTTTTCTTTGAAGAAAATTGTGGTAAGAGACCCCTCACCCAACCCTCTTACCCTAAAGGGCATAAACCCCAGGGAGAGGGGTTGGGTGAGAGAGGAGCAAAATCACTGCCGAATCAAAGCCAACAACTCCTGAGTCTTCTCGTCCATCAACTCCTTATCCCCCCGCGTCTCTACATTCAACCGAATCACCGGTTCGGTGTTTGACTTACGCAGGTTGAACCGCCACTCGGCAAACTCCAGCGACAAGCCGTCTATACGATCTTCATGAATGGCCTTGTCCTTGTATTCTTCATAGACGCGCGCCATGGTTTCATCCGCATCGGCGACCTTGGAGTTGATTTCACCAGGAGACGGAAACTTGCTCATGCGCTCACTCACCAGCGCTTTCAGCGTGGTTTTCTTCTTGCTCAGCAAGTCGACCACCAGCAGCCAGGGCACCATGCCGGAGTCGCAATAGGCGAAGTCTTTGAAATAGTGGTGGGCACTCATCTCACCGCCGTAAACGGCGTCTTCCTTGCGCATCTTTTCTTTTATGAACGCATGGCCGGATTTGCACATCACCGGCGTACCGCCGTTGGCTTCCACTATTTCGATGGTGTTCCAGGTCAGCCTGGGGTCATAAACAATTTTCGCACCTGGTTGCTTCACCAGAAAGGCTTCTGCAAGCAACCCGACGATGTAATAACCTTCGATGAAATTACCGTCTTCATCCCAAAGAAAGCAGCGGTCGAAGTCACCATCCCATGCAATACCCATATCGGCATTGTGCTCGCGCACCGCCTTGCTGGTAACGGGCTGCTGCTCGTGCAACAGCGGGTTGGGGATGCCATTTGGGAAGCGACCATCAGGCTCGTTATGAATCTTCACGAACTCTATGGGCACGCCCCTGGCTTGCAAGGCTGCTTCTACCCTATCGAGGCTGGGCCCGGCGGCACCGTTTCCGGCATTGGTCACCAGCTTCGTAGGCCGAATATCGGTCAGGTCGAGATAGCTGATCAGGTGTTCTACATAGGCTTCGCTGTTGTCCAGTTGAGTCAGCTTGCCCGGAACGGCTGCCGGCTCACCATAGGCGTCTGTTTCTGCCATTTTCTTGATGTCATCAAGGCCGGTATCGCGAGAGATCGGTTTGGACTCATCGCGCACCATCTTCATGCCATTGTAATTGATGGGGTTATGACTGGCCGTCACCATGCAGCCGCCATCGGCCTTTAGGTATTTGGTCGCGAAGTAGACCTCTTCTGTACCGCAAAGGCCGATATCGATGACATCAGCCCCGAAATCCATAACACCCTTGGCAAAAGCCTCCTTGAGTTCAGGAGATGTCTCTCGTACATCACCGCCAACGACTACCGATTTCGGCTTCAGGTATGCCGCAAATGCCCGACCGATGCGATAGGCAATATCGATATTCAGCTCAACGCCCAACTCACCCCTGATGTCATAGGCCCCGAAACAGGTCAGCTCTGTCATGGTTCTCTCCATTGATCATTTACCCCGATTATAGGCGCCATCCAAAGCCAGATGTAACCTCTTTTTTGGTGAAAATCATCAAAACACCCTGGAGGGTCGATATCATCATCGACGCTGGCCGGCAGCGCCGGCCTATCAAAGGTTCCCAAAGCCGCTATATATCGACTCGCCATAGGTTTATCGACGCTTCCAGCTCCTATCCGTTATACTCGCTGCTTTCATTATTAACCCCGGATACGGATTTGTTCACCTGGTACCTTTGCCGAGAAACCCTCAAGCCCTTTTTGCTCATCACCCTCATACTGATGGCACTGCTCATCGCCGGGGAACTGAGCGACACGCTGGCACGGGTGGTCTCTGGCCAATACTCGGATTGGGCCATACTCGCCATCATCGGCTTTCAAATGCCGATACTTGCGCCAGAGTTGCTACCAGCTGCTTATTTTCTGGCCGCACTCACCACCCTGAATCGGCTCAGCCAGGACTCCGAACGCACTGTTTTGCACGCCATTGGGCTATCCGATGGCGACATCCTGAAAAAACTGCTGGCTTATACCGCCCTGCCGGCCACAGCACTGATGCTGTTGTTCACCCACGGCTTCACCCCCATGGCTGAACGCAACCTGGCCAACTACCTGTTAAGCCAGCAGAACCGCCCCCTGACCGAAATTGTTCAAGCGGGCGAGTTTTTCTCGCTGCAGCAACGGGATGCCACCCTCTATGCTCGCTCAGCCAATACGGCCGACGAATCGCTGCGCAATCTCTTTGTCGTGCGCATTGATGACGGACAAATAGTGGTCAACACCGCGCCTATTGCACGAATAGAATCACAACAGAATCGCCAGTACCTCAGCCTGTATAATGGCCAACAAACCTCGTTCGAACTCAACAGCGCCGAAAGCGACCGACTCGCTTACGGTCGCTATGCGCTTTTTATTCCCTTTGAAGAAAACCAGTACACCAGTAACCGTCGCGAAGCACGGCCCAGCCTGGAGTTATGGCAGAGCGGCAATGTCTCCAACCAGAGCGAAGTATTCAAACGTACCCTACCCGCGCTGATGATTCTGGTGCTATGCACCTGGGCGGTCGGCCTGACTCGCGTCAAACCTCGCCAGGCCAAAGTGGGCGCCGTCGCACTTGGCATTGTGCTTTACATCGTGTTCACGTTCAGCCTTCAGACCCTGCAAACAGCAGTGAACAAGGGGCAGATTCCCGTCTGGACCAGCCCCTGGTGGTTTGTCATCCTGCTCTTTTTGGCTGGCTGGTACCTGACACAGAGGCGTAGCGGATGACTCGGTCGATCATCAACCACTACATCCTGAAACGAACCGCCATTTTCATTGCCATCGTCGTGCTGGCAATCGGTGGTCTGCTGCTGGTCATGAATGTTGCCGACGAGATCAGCCGCCGTGGCAGCGAAGACTATAGCGCCTGGGACGCCCTGCTCAATGAGCTCTATGGCCTTCCTCTATACCTCTATCAGTTTATCGGCCCCATGGTCCTGCTTGGTACGTTGATTTCGGTCGCGGGTATGGCCAAGAGCAGTGAGCTGGTCATAATCCAGTTGGCATCACGCAGCGCTGCTGGTTTGGTGTTGCGCTTGTTGTTGCCAGGCCTGATCCTGCTCGCCCCCATTTTCTACGTCGGTGAGTGGGTTGCCCCCCAACTGCGATTGCACGCCGAAATCGTGCGCGCCGACAAGCTCGGCCGCAGCCGCCCAACCCTGAGTGGCGAATGGTACAGAGACAATCAATGGATCATTAATGCAGACTTTATCTCACCCGACCGAGTCATTTCCGGCTTGACGCTTTTTGAGTTGGATAGCACCAACCAGCTGACCAGCGTCATCTACGCACAGCAGGCTGTGCCGCAGGCCAATGGCTGGCGACTGGAAAACGCGCGAATCCTGGAATTCGCGACAGAGCGAACCGCTCAATCCTTTGCCGAAGAGTCACTCTGGTTTCCAGAGAACTTCAATGCCGACCTGGTCAGCATTCTCAGCCAGAGAACCCGAGAACTCACTTTGAGCCAACTCGCAAGGCAGGTGCGCTTCGCTACAGAGCAGGACCAGCCCAACCCGGAATTGAGTTTGACCTATTGGAACCGCTTCTGGTTTCCGATTCAGTACGTGGGAATGCTGTTTCTGGCCCTGGCCTTCTCTTTCGGCTCCTTCCGGCAAAGAACCCTCGGTGACGCCGCCTTCAAAGGCGTCGCCCTGGCCATCGCCATACAGTTGCTGACGGAGACAGCCGGCAGTTTGCTGATGGTCGTAGGCGTGCCCGCGCTACTGGCGGCACTGGTACCGACGGGTTTGTTTGTTGGGGGGGCGTTTTGGGTGTTGCGGCGTAGGCTTTAGGCCCCCTACTCCTCAAAAGAAGCATTCAACCGATAATAATGCCCCTTCAACGCCAACAACTCTTCATGAGTCCCGGTCTCCACCACCTGCCCCTGATCCAACACATGAATCACATCCGCATTCATCACCGTCGATAGCCGATGGGCTATCACCAGGGTCGTCTTGCGACGTGCCAGGGTTTCCAAAGTTTCCTGAATCAGTTTCTCGGTACGGGTATCCAGCGCAGACGTTGCCTCATCCAACAGCAAAATGGGTGCATCACGCAGCAAGGCACGTGCGATTGCCACCCGTTGGCGTTGCCCGCCAGACAAGCTGGAGCCTCTGGGCCCAGCCAGACTGTCCAGGCCCTCGTCCAGCAACTGGGTATATTCGGTCACCAGGGCTTCCTCTGCGGCACGCTCAACGGCCTCTGGCTCTGCTTCAAGGCGACCCAGTTGAATGTTCTGGCGCACGCTTTCATCGAACAGAGCGGAATCCTGGCTGACGACGGCGAACAGGCGCCTTAGTTCATGAACATCGAAAGAGCGGATGTCATCATCACCAAAGCGAACGCTGCCACCCTGAGGGTCTATCAGGCGAGTCAGCAGGTTGAAAACCGTTGTCTTACCCGCCCCGGACGAACCAACCAGTGCCGTCATCTTGCCCGCCGGTGCCACCAGACTCAGGTGGTTCAAAACGCCTTTTTCAGCGTTATAGCGAAACTGTACATCGTCCAGAACGATATCGCGCTGCTCAATATCTGCCGGTATCGGCATGGGGTTTTGCGGTGAAACAAGCGTCGGTTTGAGATCCAGCACCGCGTAGATGCGCTCAAGCGAAGCGCTGGCAGCCAGAAAAGCCCCACTGACGTTACTCAATCGGCGCAATGGATCAAAAATCAGGGCCAGAGCCGTAAAGAAGCTCATGAATTCACCGAGGGACTTATCGCCAGAAATAATCTGCTCACTGCCGAAGATCACCACCATCACCAGACCAAAACCAGCCACCAGATCAATCATCGCCGGCATGGCAGCCTTGCCGATTTCAGACCGACGCTGGTACTTGAAGAAGTTACCGGTCTCCTTGCGGAAGCGGTCATCCTCGTGCACTTCAAGGTTATTCTGCTTTATGGCATTAATACCATGGAAAATCTCATCCAGCCGGGTCGACATCACCGAGGATACTTGCCTGGATTTGCGGGTGGTACGCAGTATCAAGCGACGAATAATGGCGATCGGCCCAACCACCAGCGGTATGCCCACCATGGCCAAGAGCGTCCAGCGCCAGTCGGCCATGATTGCGACAGTCAGCAGCGCCATAAGGGCCACACCATCGCGCACCAGGTTGATCAGGGCGGTACTGGCGAAAGCTTTTAGCTGCTCGGTATCTCCGCGAACCCGATCGATAAGCGCACCAGGCGAATGCTGTATAAAAAAAGCGGTATCCAGCCGAACAAGATGGCTCAGCATGTCTTTCTGGAGTTGGGTGATCACCCTCAAACTGACCGTCACTGTTAACGCACGCTGCCCTAACCCACCCAGAGCACGCGCACTGAACACTATCAGGATGGCCATGGCGATCCAGAAGACATCCTCCGAATTACCCGCTACAAAGATCCGATCAAACATCGGTTTGACCAGATAACTGAGCAACCCTACAGCACTGCCTTCCAGCACAGCCAGTAACCCAGCAGCCAACAGCAACCAGCCATACTTGAACACATAGTCACGCCACAAACGCCCAATCAAGGCGCTTCGAGACGTGTCATGGTGGCCCTCTAAACTGAATTTATTCACGCCGCAATACCTTATCGACCAGCCAACTGGACCAGCCTTTGGGTTTAAAATTCTGGTTGATCTCGTTAGGGTCGTAGACTTGCTCTACCCATGGCAAAAACTCAATGCCACTGCGATCATGGGCCTGCTGATATGCGGCCAAAAAGGCATCCAACCGTCCAGTTTTTGCCCCTTTGAAGTGCAGATATCGCCATGAGAGCTGATCTCGAGCCTGATCGATGGAGCCCGATTTTGACAACAATAAATAGAGTGCTGTTGCGAACCCGGCTCGGTCGGCACCTGACTTGCAATGCAGCAGCACAGGATACTCTACGCGACGAAACAAATCGGCCAACGCCATTATACGCTCAGGTTTAGGAGCACCACGAGACGACATTTTAAAGGCGATCAGGTCCATCCCTAGCTGTTCACAGGCTTCCCTTTCGAAAGAGGCAGCTGCCGATTGATTGAGGCCACGTAGTGAGATAACCGTTCGCAAGCCCTTTCTTGCCAATCGACGCAGCACCCATGGACTCGGCTGATTCGAGCGATAGACCCCTGGTACGACCTCCTGAGGGCCATTCCAGAAGAAACGCAAGACACCATGATCGAGAAACATGGCATCACACCAGGCACGAAATCGACTCCATCCTGAACCTGGAGAATCAGACATCTCGCCACCCGTCTTTAGTCAGCAAGCCAAACAACGATCGGAGAGACAATAAGAATGCAAGCAACAATGCCACGACACAACCTTCATATTCCGTGTAAATCATGGCGCTTACTCTCGCCGCAGCACTCGATCGACCAGAAAGGTCAACGGCCCGCGACTGCTGAAAGAAGCGGCCACTTTGTCTGGGTCGTACCGACTGGATACCCATTCTTCCAGACTAACTCCTGTTTCTGAATGAGCCTCGATATATTTTTCAATAACATGATCCATCATGCCTGTTGAGGCCTGCTTGATGTGGAAGTATTTTAGTGAAAGCTGCGCTCTTGCGGAATCAACATCCTGTCGCTCCATAAGAACCGCCATGGCGGCAATAAGGCCAGCCCGATCAGCGCCAGATTTACAGTGCAACAAGATAGGTCTCGGCGCCTCCAATAGCACCTTGATGACGTACTCAAGCCTATCGACGGGAGGCGGCCGCCTTGAGCTCAATCGAACACTATTTAACGCAAGGCCAAGCTGCTCACAATAATAGTGTTCCAGGTGGTATGAACCGCTTTGCCCTTCCCCACGCAGATTCAAAACCGTCTTGAATCCATTCTCTGCAAGGTGCTTTAAACGCCAGGGCGAGGGTTGATTGGAACGCCAAATTCCGGGCACCACCTCAACGGGGCGATTGACAGGCAGTCGCAGGAGCCCCAAATCAATCACCAGCATGTCGAACCAGGCCGCAAGTCTAGGGAGCCGCTGGTGCATTCTTTCAGGCCACAAACGACGCCAACGGCTAAATGGGGAAAGTGATTTAGGCAAAGAAGTCACTCTAAAAGGGGCGCTCAAATGGCCCGCCATGATACAGAAAGACCCCGTCTATGCATAGATTCGCCAACGTTGGCCCGGCGCTCGAGGTACGATACCATAGCCAGCCAATCAACCATTGCCAGCCCCATGCCTACTCGCTCTCATTACATTTCACTTGACTCACTCGGCCTTTCGACCTTTGAAGGCGAAGTGCTAGCGACTTACGCAAAGCCTGAGTTTACAGCCTGGCTACACAACCTGCCCAACCAGCTCGCCAGTACCACTGAAGATCAACTAATCTTCAAGATGAGAAACCGGGTATACCGGCTTCCATGCCCGTTGGGAACCGGAGAGCTTTGCATCAAGGCTTTCAAAAAACCAGACCGTCTACGCTCTGCCATTTATAGACGTCGAGGTAGCAAAACGAAGCGGGCCCATCAATACGCCCATCACCTCTATGAACAAAGCCAAACTGTCGCAGAACCCATCGGGTATATGGAAGAGTGGCAAGGCTCTCAATTAGTACAGAGTTACTTGATCAGCCGCTACCTTAACGACAGCAGCGACTTCTATAGTGAAATGGCATACATCATCAACGAACGACCTTACGCTGGCGAGTTTATCAAACTGATTCGTACCGTGGCTTATGCCGTGCGAGCCATGCATGACAGCGGTTTTATTCACGGCGACCTTGGTCCACAGAATATCCTTATGCAGCGCCTTGAAGCCTCAGAATGGAGCAATGTCTCCTTCATTGACCTCAACCGCGGCTACATCCTTGATAGAGAGCCAACACTCAAGGAACGTGCGAAAGATCTCGATCGCATGAAGATTCCAAGCCATTTTCGACACATTTTTTACCAGATCTACTTCGGTGATAGCGCCCCACCGGAAGCCTTCTTGAACCTGGCGCAACGCTACTACAGCCGCTTTCAATGGCACCAGGACTCGCGCAATTTCAGGCACCCAATTAGAACACTAAAGCGCAAGATAACCGGCAAATCAGAAGTCAAAAAGAAAGTGACCGCAGGTGTTCCTGCACTCCGGAACACCTGGGTTTGGGACGAATACTCAGCTCAACCTTCAGTAGTATTGACGGGCAAAGAACGCCGGGTTGAACGTAGCAAGAAAGACATCTGGTTGACGCTTAAAGCCTGCGTCAAGCAAGCCAGGCCCATCTACAAGGCTTATAAAGAAGCCAAACAAACAGCATTCACCCGACAGAGGGATCTGCGCTTGGGACTGGGGGTCAGTGTTGAAGTTGATGAACATTTTGACGCTCAGCGCAAAGCTTTGGCGGAGCTACCCAATCAAAGCCTATTGATTCGATGCTACTTTCACCTCGAAGAAGCGCATTGGGCGACATGCATCGATGCCATCTCGCAACTAAAAGTGGATGGCCACAGCGTTTCACTGGCCCTGATTCAGGATCGAAAAGCTATACTCCATCCCGAACAGTGGGAAGCCTTCGTCTCGAAAGTGCTTTCAGAGTGCCACCAGGCTCTGGATTGTGTCGAGGTTGGGCATGCCATTAATCGGGTCAAGTGGGGTATGTGGAATCTTGAAGAGATGGGAAGGCTCTGGCGTAAAGCGGGCGAATGGAAGGCTCAATATCCTGGGCTTACCTTTCTTGGCCCTGCGGTCAACGACTTTGAGTTCCAGTATTACCCGCCCTTGCTTGAGAAACACAAGAAAGCGTTCGATGCAGTCTCCGGACATCTCTATGTTGATCGTAGAGGTGCACCAGAGAATGCACAGAGTGGCTTTAGTACTCTGGAAAAAAGCCTTTTGGCCAGTGCCATTGCGCATAGTTACGGGAAAAGCGCTTACTATATTACGGAGGTAAACTGGCCCTTGGAAAATACGGGCCTATATTCCCCCATTGCCGGTGCCTATATCAGGAAAGACGGCAAGGAGAGCACGCTTCATGTCTCAGAGGAAATGAGCGCTTCCTACATGGTGCGCTACGCGCTGATCACCCTATGCTCGGGTGCGACTCAGCGAATCTGGTGGTGGCGACTTGCTCACCAGGGCTTCGGGCTAATAGACAATACAAATGGCTGGCGCCCTCGACCAGGATGGCGAGCCTATGTGACTTTTCAGGAACACATTCAACAAGGTAAATTTTTGACGTATCAACAAAGTGGCGCAGTTCACCTCTATGAATTCGAGACATTTACCATTGTTTATAGCCAGGAAAGCACAGCCTTCACGTTGGATTCAAATACAAAAGAAGTAAAGGATCTCTACGGGGAACGAATTACACCTTCCGAAGAGAACAGAGTGACGGTCAGCGAAAGCCCAATTTATCTGATGCGATAGTCAGGTTGCCAGGAAAGTTCATCAAAGTAGGCTACTAAAGTTAGGTTTTGCTGTGTTTTTCTACCGAGTCTTCTTTAGTCGGCGTACCAGGCGCTTCCAGGGCTTGAAGTTGTTGTCCTGAATAAAACAACAAAAACGGTACCAACCTTCAGTGAAGTCGTCACCCAGGCACACACGAAAGAAATCCAAGCGCAGCGTAGCAGGAACTCTCATTCGTCTAAGCGACCAGACGAACAGCAAACGAAACAGAAAATCTGGCAACCTGGAAGGTAAGAACCGGACATCATCAGTATCGATAAACGTCATTGTCACCCGATCGCCCAAGTCCTGAACAAGTATATTGCTCTTTACCAGATCCGGCTGAATAAGTCTCGCCACTCTGACATCGTTGATCAGCTCAGCCAGTTGCATGAAAACACCTTCACGGCGTGAGTCTTCGGGGTTATTAGCGAACCACTCGCCCAACGTCTGATCCGCCTGAACATGATGGTATATAAACACCCCTCTTCGACGAAGTGTCGAAGGGGTAGTCATGCAGGCAACCGGTTGAATTGAAGGCACTCCTGCTTGTTGCAGTGCCTCTGCACCCAGAAAACTACGAAGGGCAAAATTGGTCAGGGTATTTTTAAGCAGAAACTCGATTCTTCGGCCCGTTCTTCGATCCTTGAAATCAGCAAAGAACTTGAGCACGTAGGGTGCTCCATGCCAATGAACAAACAGAATACGGTGCCCTGCTCGCCTCATGACTTCGATACTGGATTGTTTCTCCAACCCTTCGGGGTAATCCAGCGTCGACCAGTCATCGGTAACTAATGCTTGCTCTGCGATATAGCGTAACCCGTCCGGGATATCATGCGGGGCTTTAACAGATTGCCGAACAATAAACATAAATGGCCATAGTGAGTGGGTAAACATCTGCTAGAATATCAGAAAATCGTTCAAGACAGATACTGGGGTGACGTTTGAAATTCCTGCTGTATGCCGAACAGAACTATGCCTACTCGATACTCAGGCCAATGCAAAACGCAATACTGGCTGAAGGCGACGAGGTACGTTGGTTTTTGGCTGGCAACGAGATCGATAAAAGCTACTTGAAACCGAACGAAAACCAGATAAATGACGTCAAGACAGCCAGAAAGTGGAATCCAGATGCCGTAATCACCCCAGGCAACTTCATTCCATCTTTCATACCAGGCCTTAAAGTCGGTATTTTCCATGGCTTCAATATTGCCAAGTCTACCCGCAGCGATGCACGCGGCCATTTCAATATTCGTGGTTGCTTCGACCTGTACTGCACCCAAGGGCCCGCTACAACCTTGCGCTTTCAAGAACTGGCGAAACAGCATGGGCATTTCAAGGTGATAGAGACGGGCTGGCCAGCACTGGATCCTCTGTTTTCCGGCAAACCCGATAAACAATCAGACAAACCCACTTTGCTCTATTGTTCAACTTTCACACCTGAGCTCTGCAGTGCGCCTGAATTATTCGACACCCTACTGGCCTTGAGCCAGAAAAGTGACTATCGTTGGCTCGTGCAGTTTCATCCTAAAATGCCTGAATCGATCGTCAACCAATACAAAGCGCTTCAAAACGAAAACCTGAACTTTGTCGAAACAGACAATGTCGTTCCGTTGTTGCAGTTAGCCGATGTGATGCTATGCGACACATCTTCCATGATCCCGATGTTTCTGGTTCAGGAAAAACCGGTAGTCACCTTCAAGAACCAGAGCAGAGATATGACGCTGCCAATTATTAACATCACAGACACCAGGGATGTTGAGCCTGCCCTAAAACAAGCATTGACTTACCCTGCAGACCTTATGAGCAGTATCAAAGCTTACGCGAACCAGGTGCACCCCTATACGGATGGTCAATCCAGCCAAAGAGTCTTGAGCGGGATCAAACAGGAAATCGAACACTCTAAGCAAGGCCAATTGCGCGCCAAGCCTCGTAACGTCATCCGCAACTTTAAAGAACGAAAAAAACTCGGGTATTGGTCACTGTTTTAGTACAAACATACTCAATCATGCTCTTTCTTTCAGAACATCCGAATACAACGCCAACGTCTGTTCAATGGTGCGCTCAACATTAAAATGATCGCGTATTCGATTTTTGGCTTCACCACCCATTTTCTGGGCCTGAACAGGGTCGTTCAACAGCTGACTAAAGGCTTTCGCAAGCGCTTCTGCATCGCCGGCTGGCACCACAAGACCACTAATTCCATCCTCAACCAACTCCGGGTTTCCACCCGAATCGCTCACTACCGGAACAATGCCCTGAGCCATGCCTTCAATAACAGCCCTCGGTAACCCTTCTCTTCGTAACGAAGGCAGCGTCAGTATATCGAACTCACCCGCCATACGGGCCGCGTCTGGATGAAACCCCAGCAAATGGATTCGATCCTTGCATGGGCTTGCTTCACAGGCAGTGCGAATCTCTTCATCAAGCACACGACCAATCAAAACCAGATGCGGCGGCTTATCAGCAGAAATTGACTCCATCGAACGAATCAACTCCAGAATACCTTTTCGCTTTTTCATGCGAGCGATACAGCCGATTACAGGCGCACCAGCAGGCACACCAACAGTTGGCAACAATGGCTCTCCACCCTGCTGTTGATACCACTCCAGCCGATGACCTTTATGAATAGTGACCACCCGTTCCGGCTTGAACAACGAAAAAGCCAACAGAAATTTCTTATTCAAGAAATACTGCCGAATAGCCTCACAAACACAGACCCACCGGGCCAGGTTCGGATTCAAAAAAGACAACCAGGAGAACGGATCCCAATAACTCATGTTGCCAATGATGCCCCTGTAGGCAACTACAGGAGGCGTCTTTCGCCCTAAAGTCGCCAGCGTCCAGTTAATAAGTGGCTTTTTACTGAACACATGCACCAGGTCGAAATTGTTCTGACTCAACAATTGACGAAGCGCTTTACGGGCTGCGCTATCCAATTTGGTACGAAAATGTATTGGCACAACATTAATACCCGCTGCCTCCAACTCGACTCTACCGGGGGCGTCAGGCCTGCATACAACGGTGGTATCTACTCCTTGGCGGTTCATTCCGATGATCATGTTACGCTCACCACGATCCGTAGTGTCGAGAATGAAGAGTATACGCAAGGGGTTACCCTTTATCGTCATCTAAAAACCTGCCTTTTTCTTGTTGGCTTAACAACCAAAGCCCTACATGTTTGTTAAAATTACCCATTGCATAATTCATCGCAACAATAAAGCCGATGCGACCATCCAGAATGCCACCGCGAATAATATAGATAAGAAAAAATGTCCATAAGGCACGCAAACAAACCAGAGCCAGGCTCTTGTTTCGCTTGCCTCGTGCGAAATTTCGTTGACTACCTAACCAGGCATACTTCGCATTTTTATCGAGAGCATGACCAAAATCACGTGAAGTAAAATGCAACAAATACCCGGGCAATTTACCGATCTTGCCAGCTTTATGGTTCAGCCGTTCATGTACCTGATCCGGGTGATACCAGGTACCTTCCCGACGTAACAACCTTAAGGGTGCACGAGCACTGCGACCATACTTTAGACGTTTTCCATGCCGAATCACGGCCCACTGTAGCTTAAATCCTACTTCTTCAATATCGGCATCATTTCTTTGCTTAAGCCGTGAAATGCTGTTCTGCAAGGTTTCATCCGGCGCCTCATCTGCATCAATAATGAGCACCCAATCGCCCGTTGCTTTATCCAGAGTACGTTGGCGTTGAGCACCAAACCCAGGCCAATCCGTTTGCCAGACCAGGCTGGTGTAACGCTTAACAATAGAGACGGTATCATCCACACTACCACTATCAAAGACGATGATTTCGTCAGCAATATCCTTTATAGACTCCAGGCAACGTTCGACCCTATCTGCTTCGTTCATCGTTATCAGGCAAACTGAAAGCTTCATGGCTTACTCACATAAGTCTTCAAATGCTGTAGCAACTGTTCAGCCTGATTCTTCCTTGTATAGAATTCAGAGCCTTTAAATGAATACTGGATCTCGCCATTAATCATCTGCCTCAACCACTCAGCAACATCGTCTGACGCATCAATGTTAACACCAGAATCTGTTTCGTTAACGATGGACTCAAGTTCAGCCTTGTCGCCACCAACCATCAAAACTGGCGTTCTCGTGCCTAAATAATCGTAAAACTTTACCGGTAAAATCCCCTTAAAAGCAGTAGAAGCTGGCAGAAACGCCACATTGGCACTTTTAACTTCTTTTATGACCACTTCGTGAGGGACCAACCCATGAACCACCGCGTTACTGCTCATATTATATTGATCTATAAGCCGTTTAACGTTATCGGTACTGGACCCAAAATAATGAAACGTAACCCCAGGGACGCGTTGCATGGCCTTCAACAAGACTTCAAGAGACGGCAATTGAAAAGGGTATAAAGTCCCTAACAAAATCACTTTGAATGCATCTGGATTCACTGCCAATGAAGTACTTTCGGTTGTATTAGCCCGACTGACAGCGGTAGATTCATAACCATTATAGACAATTTCATACTTTCGAGTCTTGCCATGGATCGACTCCAGGATCTCTGAAAACCCTTTAGATACAGCAATAATCAGCTCTACAGGTTTTAGTAACCAGCGCTCAAAGGCAACGCCAAAACCAGTATTTCCATTTTTGCTCTTTCTGCCACCATGCCATGGGTCGCGATACTCGACTACCCAAGGAATCCTATGTAAGCCATGAATCAAACGGCCAGCCAGATGAGGGTATTTTGGCCCATAGGTAGAGTAAACAACATCGAAGCGCTGAGTACGCATTAAACGACTCACCAGCTTGGCTACCCTTAAAACCCAGAGCCAGCTCTTAGCCGAGGGTTTGAATTTACCAGCTTTGCTGCTGCCCTTGACACCCCATGGCTGAATATAGTGTACAGTCAGCCCAGGCACTCCCTGAAGGTATTGCAGCAATTCAGGGTCGTCGCGTTTGCTTGACTGCTCTGCACACACCACTGTAACCGTCGCCCCGGCCTTGGCCATGTAAACAGCCTGAAACAAAGCCCTGTGGGACGCAACAATGTTAACAGGTGGAAAAGCATAGGCGAGGTAAAGAATATTCATTCTATCAAGTTCAACCTTCATTCAACACCTGACTGTACATACCTTGAAGCCTGTTCGCTATAGCAACAGGCCCGAACCTTTCCTTGCATTGATCTCGTAATTGCTGAGGAGAAAAACGCTCATGATCCTGAATCATGGAGACCATGGCCTCAGACATAGCCTGAACATCCCCAACAGGTACCAGGATACCATTACTATCATCCACTATGTCCTCCGGCCCCTCGCATCTGGTTGCAACAACAGGTTTGCCCAACGCCAATGCCTCAATCAAAACCACACCAAAAGTTTCATAATGACTGCTTAACACATAACAATGGCAATTTTGCATCTCACTAAGCACTTGCTCCCGACTCAGCAGGCCCGTAAATCGAACCTTCTCGGTCAGGCCCAGATCGGCAACTTGCTGCTCCAGTTTTGATCGGACATCGCCATCACCTGATAGGGTCAATCGCGCTGTTGGATGAAGATTAGCGACGACAGCAAACGCGGAAATCAGTGTATCCAACCCTTTACGTTCAGAGAAATAGCAAACAGCTAAAAAATTGAAATGAGCAGGGTTTTGCTCCTTCAATTCTACATTCAGAAAAGCTTCATCCACTACGTTGGGCAAGACTTGCCATTTAACCTTTGGAAAAAATCGGGTCATTAACCGAGAGAAAGCACTACTGACAACAGAATGAGCCGAAGCTTCATCAATGACACTGGTAGCTAAAGCCATTTTTCTCGGCCTTACCTTTCCCCGTGAATAAGCAGTTGCATGCTCAGTAATAACGTAGGGGATGCCATACTTTTCTTTTAAATCCAACGCTATCAACCCGGCATACAAGACAGAATGCACATGGATAATATCAGGCATCCCATTCTCGGTAATGTATCGTTCAAATAGTTCCAAGCCATACTTTCTCAGGCGAGCTGCGTGTTGTCGTGCAGAGCCACGTATGAAATGGCAATTTATCTGACGAAAAACCTGAAACCCTTCATTGTGAAATTGCTCTGTTTTCCCTCTACGCCCCAGGAGATGCCGAAAACTGGAAGTGTAATCAATGTGCGGGTACAAAATTCCCACCTTTGCTCCTGACCGCGCTAGTGCAGCTGCCTGGCTTTTAAAAAAGCTACCCTTCGTATCTTTACTATCTTTAGCATACCAGGAGGGAAGAATCAGTACATGAAGGCTCAAGATTGCTCCTCGTACTTGATGTGATAGCTATAAACAATGCCGATGACTAAACTCAAAATATATATGCCAGAGTCATAAAAGATGTACTGCTCAAAAAAGCTCATGATTAAAAAATAGACAAAGAAAAGCACTGAGAATACATATACATCTTCAGGCAATGCTTTTTTCATAAAGTACAACCTGGTCGCAGTTGAGCCGATCCAATAGGCAAAGGCAGCATAGAAAGCTATGCCTAATAGACCAAAAGTGATCCACAACGACAAATAGGAATTGTGTAAATGCCCATAACTGGAGAGATGAGCAGGCGCTCCATCTCTGTTCTCAATGATATAGGTTTCACCCCTACGATCCCAACCTAAAAAAGGTCTGTCCCAAAAGTGCTCCAAGCCAATTTTCCAGAGCTGAAAACGTATTCCGATACTATTTGCCGGGATCGAGTCCAAGTCTTCTTCCATCAAATGCTGAATACTGGAGAATTCTACGGCAAACCGTGATGTTAATCTTTCAGTCGCAGGAAGGTTCAAGAAAATCAGAAACATTAAAGCCACACAAATACTTACAACAAACCTTACTCTATTACTCTGCTTTCTAATGCTCCAAAAGAACAGCAAAGGCCCTACTACAACCAAAGCCATTATTCCAGCTCTCAATTGAGTGAAAACAAAAAGGATCAACAAGATTGAGAGTGTGCAAAGCCACACTACAAATCGTGGCCATATATAGCCTCCTGCTGTCACCAGTCGATTAAAGAATACTATCATTGCCAAAATACCAGCACCTAACAACATCCCGGAGTGTTGGGCGTTGACAATGCCGAACCCTACTCTCCTTCCGGCAAATCCCTGACGTAATTCTTCAATGCCATTACCCATTGACCATGGTATGAGCAAAAGCGAGGCAATAAAGGAAACTAGAATCCAACTTAGTCGGTTACTTTCACCACGAATAGCCAATGCAATAGGGAGAAATACAAATATTGAGGTTAGTACCGCAGGTTTAGGGTATGTACTAGCAGCCTCATTTAGGTCAGTGTAAATACTCCACCATGAAAGTATCGGCAAAAGAATAGCAGCAGAGAGGAATAGAAGCAGAACTTTCCTTGAATAATTACCAATAAAGTATGCATATATACCCAAAAGCCCTAAAAAGATAATGATGACATCTTGAAAACTTCCAAGAAAGAAAAAACCACTGCAAAAAATAAGCACCAAAAAAAACAGTGATAAATCAAGATATTTATTAGCCAAGAATTACTCCAAACCTCAAGTAAAAAAGAAACCTGAACTTTATCAATAAACCATATAAGATACTTCTAAACTACCGTCACGGTACTCAATTAAATTCGTTACTCTAACAACGCTTCAGTGTTAACCAGTACCACTAAATACACAGCCGTTAATGAACCGATTTTTTATCAATACCCTTCTCGGGTGCTTTTTCAGCAACTCCACTCAACAAGTCCGCTAACGGTGAACTGGGCTTAAACCCTTTGATTGCCTTCTCCAATATCCCCCTGGCAGATAATGCATCCTGTGTTTGCTCAGCAACAACCAAAGCATCCAGAAAGGCATTCAAGGTTTCTACCGGAAGTAATTCCTCATTAGCTCGCATAATTTTGGGATGTGCAGTACCGGATACAGCCTCACCAATCAATAGCTCTTCATAAAGCTTTTCACCGGGACGCAAACCCGTGAACTCAATCTCAATATCTCCCTCCGGGTGCTCCTCTGACTTTACATCATACCCGCTAAGTTCAATCATCCTTCGGGCAAGATCGACAATTTTGACTGGAGCCCCCATATCCAGCACAAACACATCGCCACCCTGTCCCATCGCGCCGGCCTGCACTACAAGTGATGCAGCTTCGGGAATGGTCATAAAGAAGCGTGTGATGTCTGGGTGGGTAACCGTAACTGGGCCACCTCGACGTATTTGCTCCCTGAACAGAGGAACAACAGATCCTGAGGATCCAAGTACATTACCAAATCGGACCATGGAAAACACCGTCTCAGATTCAATAGCAAGGTTCTGTACTACCAGCTCCGCCATGCGCTTGGTCGCTCCCATCACATTGGTGGGCCGGACAGCTTTATCTGTCGACACCAGTACAAAATGACCAATACCTGCATGTTTAGCTGCCTCTGCCACTACACGAGTACCCATCACATTGTTTCGAATGCCCTCAAATACATTGTGTTCAACCAATGGAACATGCTTATAAGCTGCGGCGTGGTAAACGGTATCTACCTTATACCGATGAAACACCTCCTGTATCCTATGGGCATTACACACTGACCCCAGAATTGGCACAAGTTGCACTCCATGAAAAACAACATGTTCGTTGTTCTTCAACTCGCTCTCGATCTGATACAACGCATATTCACTTTGTTCGAACAATACCAGCGTACTAGGCCCCGCTTTAACAACCTGTCGACACAACTCGGATCCAATAGAACCGCCAGCACCGGTTACAAGTACAACTTTATAGTGAATACAGGCATTGAATAGTGCCGTATTGGCTGGCACTGGATCTCGCCCTAACAAATCCTCCAGTTCTACTTCCTGCAGTTGATCGACACTGGCTTTACCCGACACGATATCGGGCATAGAAGGGGTCGTTTGCACATGAACAGAAAACGGTTCAAGGTGATCCAATATCGCTTTGCGCTGCTTTTTGGTTGCGTTGGGCGTAGCCAACAGTACTCGTTTAATACCGTATTGACTGATAAGCGTTTCAAGCTCTTTCGGGTTGTACACCAGAATGCCCTGAACGCTGTGCTTCCATAGCGCTGAGTTGCTATCCAAAAAAGCCACGGGTATAAACTCTTTCCCTTTCTGCAAGGCTGAGGCCAACTGAGCACCAGCGCTACCTGCACCAAAAATAGCGACCGGTTCCTTATTGGTATAATGACGGGACAGCCACTGGTAAAACGTCCTGACAAGCATTCGGCTACCACCTACCAGCGCAAACAAAACCAGCCCAAAAATAACAGGGATGGATCGAGGAAAGCCACTTAACCGAGCAACAAAGGCGAATGACCACAATATTAACGCCAAAAGAACAGAGCCTTTAACAATAGCCATGAATGCCTGCCCACTCATAAAGCGAACAATGGCTCGGTACAGCCCCAGTCGTGCAAAAATGAAAATACCCACTGGTATGATTAGCGGAAACAACCACCAAAATCGATCAATATAATACTGTGGCCACCAGTCACTAAAACGCAACGCCCAGGCAGACCAGAGCGCAAATGGAATAATCACCACGTCTGCAGCGACCATAATCCACTTTTTATGTGAACGGCGAAGGGCAACCATTCGCCTTCGAAGCTTTCTTCTCACAAATTTATCCCATTATTCGCTCTTGACTCGATCGCCAGCCCCTTTCCCGGTAATCGTCAAAACGATGTACATAAAATAGTACTTTAAAGTCAGATTATCGAGCATTTTTTGATCTGTTTCTGCGAGCAGTTCAGGCGTAGACATATCTATTTTATTGACTTGAGCCAAGCCGGTTATACCGGGCCTTGCCTCAAATACACCCTTTTTGGCACGAGCCGCTGTGAGCTCGACCTGGTTAAAAAGCCCAGGTCGTGGGCCAACCAGGCTCATCTCTCCTTTAAGCACATTCCACAATTGAGGCAACTCATCCAATTTTGTTCGCCTCAAGAAATTACCAAAAGGCGTAATAGACGAACTACTGGCTAGATGACTAGCGACAGACGCAGTGCCAACCTTCATGGTCCGAAACTTCACCAGAGTGAAAGGTTTCTGGTACCGCCCTACCCGCTCTTGCCGGAATATTGGCGAGCCTGTGTCAAAAAAGCCAATGATAGTAAGCAAGAGAAATACAGGAAAGCCGAAAACAAGCCCCATCAAAGAAAACACAAGATCCAGAATACGAATCACGCAGACACCCCATGAGTTAAAAACAACGCTTCAACCCCTCTTCTACTGAGACAGGAGGCTCCCACTCCAACACATTTCGGGTTTTAGAAATATCTAATTGCAAAGAGCCCAACAAACGCTGTGCCACTGCTCTTTTACCAAGCAAGGTTGCACCCACCATCAACAATCTTTCAGGCACAGGAACTAGACGGCTAGGCTTACCCATTGCCTCAGCAACACCACGCATCAATCCCGTAGTAGAAAGGTCATGCCCATCACTAACCAAAAAAATTTGATTCGCAGCTGCAGGATGGTCAATGCATCTGATGATCAGGTCTACAAGGTTATCAAGAGCAACCAATGACCGTAGATTGTTTACCGCACCAAATGGCAGAGGTAGGCCTTTTTCGATCAATTTGCTCATGGTAGCAAAGTTCCCTTTTACTCCCGGGCCGTATACCAGCGGTGGGCGGACTATAACTACTTCCATTCCGGTTTCAACGGTCAGCTTCTGAAGTCCATATTCAGCTTCGAGCTTTGAAAGCCCGTAATGGTCTTCAGGTCGAGGAGTATCGTCTGCGGCAAAAGGCTTATCATCTGGCGTATGCTCGCCATTTACTTTGATGGAACTGATAAAAATAAAGCGCTTAACACCAGAGGCTGCTGCCTGACGAGCAAGATTTAGCGAACCCTCCACATTCACTCGTCGGTACTCAGCCAATGGATCAATAGTTTCATCTTTCATGATATGAGCACGCGCTGCCGCATGTACAATAACCTCCACATCGGCTAACGCAGCTCTCCAGTCAGTGGTATCGGATATATCACCTACCTGAACCGCATCAAGATCTTGTGAGGGACATTCACAAACACGCAAGGCAGCACGAACCTTTTTCTGAGAACTCTCTTTCTGTAAGCGTGTTAGCAACTGTTTACCTACAAAACCATTAGCACCCGTAATCAACACTCGCCCATTTACTTCCATCTTATTTAGAATCATTCGCCAACAACTCCTTGTATATCGCCATATGCTGCTCAACAATAATATTAATAGCGAATGCTTTCTCAGCCAGTTTGCGCCCAGCCGTGCCCATTTCACGTCGCAATTCAACATTTTCTAATAAGCTCTGAATAGCATCAGCCAACGCACTGGAATCACGAGGTGGTACTAAAAGGCCCGTTTCATTGACAGTAATAGCATCACGGCAACCGGGTACATCTGTAGTTACAACGGATCGACCACAAGCCGCTGCCTCTACCAAGCTTTTAGGTAGACCTTCTCGATAAGAAGGCAAGCAAACTATATGAGAAGCAGAATATAGATCTGCAATGTCCGTACGATACCCAAGCGCTTTTATAACGCCTTCTTGTTCCCATTCTTTAATCTTGCCTACTGTAACACTGCTAGGATTACCGACGTCTGGTGAGCCTATCAACCAAAACTCAACATCGAAATCACGTGCACGAACCAACCGTGCAGCTGCGATAAACTCCTCCACACCTTTATCTTTCAATAAACGAGCAGCCATAGACACAACAAGTCTTCCTTCAGATTCGGAAACGAAAGGATAGTCATCAAGGTCAACACCAGAACCGCGAATTATTCTAGCTGATGATGAAGACAAAGCTCTTATCGTCAACAGTGTAACTCGGTCATCGGGGTTCTGAAAAATTACCGTGAGCTTTCGATGTTTGAATGCAGCCCGATACAAAACGCTTACAACGGACTTCCGAAAGCGAGCAAAGAATGATCTTGCCATGAATACTGTTCCAAGACCAGAAACGGCAGCCACCACAGCCTCCACTCCAGCAAGACGAGCGGCGATGCCGCCATACAACACGGGTTTAATAGTAACCAAGTGCACCAGGTTTGGTCTAACTCTGCGAAAAAGGAAAAAAAGGCGGAAGAGCGTTTTAATTTCACTATATGGATTTTGCCCACTTCGTGAAAACGGTATGATGTGGTGTGTAAGCCCGAAGCTTTTTATACGCCCGACCTCAGGTCCATCAGCCGATGCAATATGCACCTCATAGCCTAACGCTTGTGCTTGAAGCGCAATTGGGAGACGGTGCGACAGGAAAAACTCCGGTGCATTCACCACCAGCATAATTTTCTTCAAAAATAATCACCCTATCTTTAAAAATAAAGAAATCTGATTCTTTAATAATAAGCACGTAGAAAACCAAGCAAGGAGATTTTGTATCGGTAAAAGCAAACCTATACATCCCAAGCACGATGATAGGCCTTAACCATTTTCTCTAAACTGAAGTTTTGCTGCACACGATCTATAGCTTTGGATGAACGACTAGACCATCCTTCAGAGTTATCATCAAGCTCAGTTGCAGCTTCTAACAGCGCTTCAGCAAAAGCTGAAATATCATTAACAGGAACAA
Source organism: Saccharospirillum sp. (assembly GCA_022565595.1). GTDB lineage: Bacteria > Pseudomonadota > Gammaproteobacteria > Pseudomonadales > Natronospirillaceae > Saccharospirillum. The sequence continues at coordinate 30,445 of JAIUML010000033.1, forward strand.
CCCAACCCGTCTCACCGACAATATCTGCTGCATCGCCTGCATTAGTCGTGACACATGGCGTACCACAAGCCATAGCTTCAGCGAGTACATTTGGAAATCCTTCACCAAAAGAACTTGAAAAAACATGAATGTCTAGAGCATTCATTATAGCCGGAATATCCGTTCGCTGATCCAACAGCAGTAATTCCTTTTCGAGTTCTAAATCACCTATCCAACCTACCAACTGCTGATTATCGGGGTTCATATCAGCCCCCACCAAGGCACACTTAAAATCGATGCCCATTCCTTTTAGTATATTAAGGGAGTGAAGTAAGCCTTCGTGGTTTTTTTGGATATTAAAGCGGCCAACTTTTCCAAGAAGTAATGTATCGCTTGATATACCCAGTTCAGCACGCACAAGTTGCCGCGCGCACGGATCAGGTCTAAACTGATCCAGATCATAGCCATTGCCAATAACAACCATCTTTGAAGCGTCATAGCCGTATTCAATGTGAACCTGTTTCGCTTTTTGGGCACAACAGATAATTTTTCGAGGAACCCACTTACTTAAAAATGCACACGCTTTCGCAACCCAAATGGTCGAGCGCTTGGATTTACCCGGTTCAAGTTCAGAGTGACGAATATTCCAACAAACATTTTTAACACCTGACACGCGCGCTACCAAACCACCAATAAGATCAGAGTGATACATCCAAGTTTGAACAACATTTGGATTTATTCTTTTAAACAAAAAATATAGCTTTAGAATGTATACTAATTTGAGACCGCCTAGATGCATATTTAGATAAAAAACTTTGATTCCAAACGAGTCAAGAATAGGACCATATTTCCCAGGTCCAGTCATGCATATAACAATGTGTTCATTAACAGCATCACTTAGGCACAAGCGACAAAGTACTCCTTCGGCGCCACCATCATTCAGGCCAGTTATAACATTAACAACAATCATGCTTGCCTCACAAGCTTATTTGCTCTACAAAAAAAGACCCTCACGAAAACGACAAACAAATAGAACAACAATAGAGAAATCAGAAAATACCTAAGCTGAGTAAAAATAAATATTAGATCATTCCTATGAAAATAGAAGGCCAATATAGGAATAAGAGGTGCGAAGAACGGGTAGTACTTAAAAGAAAATCTATTCATTAAAACACTAACAAAGTAGACCAAAAGGAGAATAATAGACAGATAGAAATAAGGTCCAAGCTGCCCAAACAACCAATAGCCTTCTGCGAAGAAATTATGTGCCATACCCCAAGTTTCCCTATGAGCGGCATAGAAGCTATGCGCCTCTTCTCTAAACCTGACTCCGTCACCACCGAACAATGTACGTCCAAAAGGAATACCTGACTTGAGTATCAGAAAGAAATCTTCTACATTATTATTAGAACGAAAATCATCTGTTGCGACCGCGTTAAGTATTCCCAAAATTGTAAATGGTTCAGACTTAACAAAGTTACTAGAAAAGGACTCTAACGAGAAAAGGTCAAATATACGATTATATTCACCTCTTAGTATATTGGCATACAATGACTTAAAATTAACCATAGCAACAAAGAAAAACAAAAGAACAGGAGCAACAAGGAAAGAAAAGAAGTAACCTTTGAAAAATACACTCCTAAACCAGATAGTGAAGTAAACTATGAACGAAAAAACAAAGTGTGTTCTTTGACCAGAATAAAGATCCACTAAAAGGGCGAATAAAAACACTAGCAAAAAATATGATCTATAATAGGCTGATAACCCAACCCCTATAATTACTGACCACATCCACAAATAGTATAAGAAACCTTGATAATCATAAAAATCGCGCTTAGATCCCTGCGAGCTCACTAGTACGTCATAGTATTGATAAATAAAATAAATGGTAAGCAACAACACAAAAAATGAAAGCAGCTTGTAGGCATAAAGAACTGATTGATCTTCGAAAGATACCCCTGAAAAAAACCTGCTTGACAACTTGCCGTATATTCCAAATTTGGCGCAAACCGATAAAAAAAAGATCGAAAAAATAGATATAGAGAAAAAAATCAGTACATAGTCATCTAGAGGGATATAGCCACGTTCATCAAACCTTGTAGGGTCAATGGTAAAACCATAAAAGACCGGTGAAAAGTAAAAAACAAAAGAAAAGAAGAAAACAAACCAGATATCTATTCTTCTGTGTAAAAACAGAAAGTACAGGGAAATCAATAGAGTAAGAATGATCAATTAGTGAGCTCCCGAAATAAATCCTCCCACTCAGTCACCACTTTTTTCTTATCTAAATTCTTTAGAGTTAAGTCATTATAAAAATACCTATCACTCAAATCGTTTTCTAAAATGTATTTAATTCCTGCTAAAAGCGCATCAGAATTTTCAGGCTCGACTAAAAGCCCATTCTTATTATCTACAATTATTTCACTTGGTCCAGTCAAGCAATCAGTACTTACAACTGGGAGGTTATAGGACATTGCCTCTATAAGTACATTCGGAAAACCTTCATATCTTGAACTAAGAACGAAAGCGGAAGCACAAGAATACCAATCAGAAAGATTACCAACTCGTCCCGGAAAAATGAAATTGTCTTCCAAACCTTGTTTTTTTATTTCATTTAGGAAAAAATAACCATAGTCACTTTCTACGCTTAAGTCTAACCCAGCAATAACGAAATAAACTGAATCTTTACTAAAACTATTATTTTTAAAACCCTCTATTGCAGCACTCAAAAGCACATCAAAACCTTTTTGTACGAACTTACTTCCTACCGAAAGTATTATTTTCTTATTGTCTGTAAATTCTATATAGTCACGTGGATTAACATATGGTTTATTATTAATTAGCGGAAACTCGACTGGGTTCCTGATTACTTTAATATCACGTGTTTTTACATTTTTATTTATCCATTCTTCCACTCCAAAGGTCTGAACAACACAACAGTCAGAGAAATAAAACAGATATTTCCTTAGATAACTGAGAATTATAGGAGTGCTTTGTAGACCAGGGTAGTTTCTTTCTGCCACCACCACCCTTGTGTTCATCTTGATTGTTGAAAGGATTGCAAATATAGATGCATTTGTCATCATTGACACAACTACATCTACATCATTCTTTTTCAATAAGCGTCTAAGCTTAAAAATAGATGACAGCTTAGATACTATCCTTTTAAAGATATTTTTGTTTAAATCATATTCAACTATTAACCTACCTACCCTGGAATCGAGCAGATAAAAATCTTGTACATCACTGTATCTGGTTACGATTTTTACTGAGTGTCCCCTTTCTGATAACTCGTTGGCTAAAATAGTAGTTACTCTTTCAGCTCCGCCACCTCTCAAAGAATTTATAAAAAAAACAATATTCATATTTTCTCTACGTTAATCAATATTTTTAATTATATCTAGAATTTACTGCGCTAATTTAGTTCAACCATCCTTAGCAGTCCTGTCCCTCGTGAGTCATGCACCACTTGGTCTAGAGGTTGCCATCAGCGTTACTTCTCAACTTCTGGTTTCAGTATTGTGCGGAGGGCTCTCGTCAACTGTTCTTGCCCTGCCTCTGCCATACGAGCCATATTGGTTTTTGCCTTGATAGGTGGATCCCCCTGCAGCTGACCTTCAACCAAAGCCAACCACTGTTCATTCGCCATGTTCACCAAGGCATTCTCACAACCCAGTCGCTGCAAAAGATCTTCAGCCTTTCCCTGCACACCATCGGTGCTACCAGGCCGCTGCAATACCGCCACTGGATAATCCCCTAGCGACAAAGCAAAAATAGCTGCGTGGAAGCGGTCCGTAACTATCCCTGACAGACGGCCTCGAATAATTGAGAGTTTCTCTTCGAACGGCCGACGAAGATAGGAGCTATCAACATCCGAACCATCACAGTCTCCCAGCATATTAAATATATGCCAACCTCGAGTTTCGAAATAGCGTGCAGCCTCGTTCCGTTTACGATTGTCTCCAATAGCTATACCAAGAATAGGCTTGTTTCCATGGCCTAAATCCGGGGCTATAGCCTCTTCAGGGACCAGATTACTTACACCATAAATGATTGTAGGATCAGCAATCATTTCATGCTCTGCACCCAGGCTCTGAAGCAACTGCGAGGTACTCTGATCTCTGGCGGCAATCCAATCAAACTTTGAAAGCGCCTCGGAAATATTTTTCGAATGCGGCTCTTGGTAAAGTGATGCGTCGTGCCTATCCGCAGATACGGCTAAAGCGATACGATGAGCAGGCACGTCAAACGGCAAAAAATAGACATTGGGTGGCACCGGGAGTTCGTTCTTCTCAGACACAGACCAGACTGTGTCTGAACCGACGACTAACACATCCCATTGACCCTTTTTCAACCATTTTTCAATGCGTACAGGTTGTTCTGACCAACAGGTATGTTTGCTAAATGAAACTTGAGATGCAAGCCATTTGCGCAGATGACGTGTTTTCATAGCCTGCCCCGTATTTAGCCGAACCAAGGGCAAAAGAAGCTTTATGTACTCTCGCCACTCACGGCGCCAAATTCGGTAATCCAGCACTTCAACTTTATGTTGAAGACCAAGCGTATCCAGCGCCCGTTCAAGATTACGCACGGTGCATGCTGCCTGAGCCACAGAACCCTCATTGACACTACGATGAAAAGTTAACACACCTACTCGAATCACTTTAATACCTCGTGCTTGTCAATGGTTCTGGCTGTTAACCCATGCGTAAGTTGTGTATTTTTTCTTACAAAATATACAACTTGCATGCGTGCTAAGGTTTGGCTAATGTACAAACCATCTAGCATTGTGATCCGCAGTTTAATGTTCTAGTCCCCCAATGAATTCACAAACGAATTTGGTTGCAAAAGTCCACAATAGTCTGGTTTAACTACTTTAGAACAAATGCAAACGTCTTTAATCCCGTATGTTTATAAGTTAACCAGACCAATATCAAATTCCAAACAGTTAGAGAGGTCATCGACGCAATGGCTCCGCCAATGAGGCCATAGTTTGGAATCAAAATTAAAGACAGTGCAATGTTGAGAAATAGAGCGATCACTATTCCTTTTATAGTTTGCTTTTCATGCCCTGTCATATTGAGGACCAACGCTACCGAGCCAACCGATGTATTCACGAGTTGGCCTATACAAAGAATCGCCAATGCTGGTGCTGCTTCGATATAGGCCTCACCAAACACCCATGAAATCAGCTCTTTTCCCCAGAAGATAAATATTATGGCAACAGGGACCGAGGCAACAAGCACAGCGCGAGTACTCATGGTAATAATTCGCTGTAGTTTATCAATTTCTCCAGCCCTATAAAGTCGGGCTATCTGAGGTGCCAGGGCCATATTTACAGCCATTAACCCTATGGCTACCAAGCTTGCTCCAGTTACCGCGACTCGAAAGTATCCTACTTCTTCAACGGTGGTCAGGAGCCCAAGGAACAGGGTCGTAATTTGCGCATCCATCAACTTCATGCCAGAAAAGAGTGACAGTGGTAGCAAGCTTAACCCCCAAGGCTTCAGCGTATAAAGTGGTGGCGACTGCCGAACTTCATTAGGCAATGCCTTGTGAAGTACAACAAGCCCAAAGAGAAATGCCATCAATGATGAGAGAATTGTGAATTGAACAGCATCGGAAGAAGTCAGTTCTGCACTCATCAAATAGGCAGTGCCCATGAGGAGGACCATTACCAGAGGCCTAATTATTTTCTCTGGCAATTGAGAACTGACCACCCACCGCAATCCCCTCAGGGTACCTGTTCTGACGTTTTCGAATGCGATTATCGGTAGCAGCCATATCGCCCATAGAAATGAGTTGATTTGTGCACTTTCTAGACCACCCCATCGCCACCAGACAAATATGGCAGAAACCAAGGCAGCGACAAGTGAATAGCTGAATACAAAAGTATTCGCCAACCTCAGGAGCCCTCGCATCAACCCCCAGTTTCCTTCCTGGTGATTTCTAGCCGTTTCTCGAACCAAAAGTGTCGGCAGACCCGCCTTGGTTGGCAAGCCAATTACTGTAATGATGGACATCACAAAAGCATAGATCCCGTACTGCTCCGGGCCAAGCATCCGCGCCAGCAAGACTCCGCTTACCAGCAACAGCCCCATGTTTAACGCCTTGACAACAGCGGAGCCACCAGCACCGCGCAATAGTTGAGCTTTGATGCCCTCGCCCTTGAAGTGTCTGATGAGCTGTTTCAATTCAGAATTTCCCAGAAGGAATAGGTATAAGTGTACGAGGCATTACTATCCTCGTCCCACCTTTTTGAGTTCAGATAATGAGGAATACCGTTTAAGCTTTCCACTCATGAGTAAGCCCAGAGGTGAACTTATGTAGTCCCCTATATATAAAATTTGCGATACCATGCGATGAATTTGTCGACACCATATTGCAACTGAGTAGCTGGCTGGTAGCCAGTGGCTTGTTGCAACCTGGAGGTGTCGGCATATGTTATGGGCACATCACCGGGTTGCATACCCATAAATCTCTTTTTTGCCGGTTTCCCAGCAGCGGCTTCTATGGCCGCTATAAAGTCCATCAGCTTTACCGGTTTCGAATTGCCGATGTTAAACACTTGGTAAGGTGCTTTGCTGCTCGCTGGGGTATTTTGTGTCGTTTCAGTTGAAGTAGGGGGCCTATCAGCGCATTGCAACACACCGGTGGCTATGTCATCTATATAGGTAAAATCCCTTTGCATATTGCCATGGTTAAACACTTTAATGGGCTCACCGTTAAGTATGGCTTTGGTGAACAGGAATGGCGCCATATCTGGCCTGCCCCATGGACCGTAGACAGTAAAGAACCTTAAACCAGTGGTGGGTAGGTTATAAAGGTGGCTATAGGAATGCGCCATTACCTCGTTTGCTTTTTTAGTGGCAGCGTAGAGGGACACCGGGTGGTCTACTGGATCATGTTCTGAAAAGGGTTGTTTTTCATTTTCGCCATAAACGGAGCTGGACGAAGCGTAAACCAGATGTTCAACCTTTTGTTGCCGAGCTAATTCGAGTATGTTCCCAAAGCCAACGAGGTTGGCGTCTATGTATGCGTTGGGGTTTTCTATGGAGTAACGCACGCCAGCCTGAGCTGCCAAGTGTAGTATTCGGGTGAACTGGTGTTTCTTTGACAGTTCGTCTATGGCCTGGCGGTCTTCTATGCCCATTTTAATAAAGGTGAAATTCTTTCGACCTTCCAAGCGGGCCAGGCGGGCTTTTTTTAAGTTGACATCGTAGTAGTCGTTTAAGTTATCGATACCAACTACTTCGTGACCCTGATCTGTAAGGCGCAGGGCGAGTTCGTTGCCAATGAAGCCTGCTGCGCCGGAAACCAATAATTTCATACGGATCTTCCGAGTTACTTGCCAATCAAATTGGAAAACTTTACATAAAACCTGCAATTTTCTGCAGGAATCTTGTCTTAGGTTCTTTGCCTTCGATATGCACGAACACTTTGAGCAAAGTAACCAACGAATGTCATCATAAAACCAATAAATCCTCCGAGGAAAACACTCACCAGTACAACTAACGATCGACTCCGGCCTGTCGGAAAGTCTGGCTCAATAGCGTAATCCATGACTGTCGTAAGCCTTTCCGCCGGAGGAAGGTCTTTAAGTCCAGTATTGTTCAAAAATTCACTGGCCTGGATCATTCTGGCCAGACGTCGTTGTGCGGAAAGAGCTTCCTGTGATTCCAATATAGCCTCGTTAACAAGTCCATCATTCAAGCTCTCGTTCAGTATATCAGCCTCGGCCTCCAAGGCTTTAAAACCAAAGAAATAGAGCGGTAACGCCTCATCACCACTTGAAATATTGGCGTACACAACTTCAGTCCCGGTGGGCTGTCTACCTAATTGCCCCGGTGTCGTAGGCAACTCAATTTCAAGTCTCTTCGCGATAGTAGCCGCCTGCCTAAGTTCATGCAGACGATGCAGCCGTTGTTCGACAAGCGTTTCTATTTGGTCTTCCAGTCGATTCTCTAGCCGTCTGATGCTGGTCTGGTTCTGGCGTTCCAGGGTTGCCAAATAGCCGTGCCACAATGAGTCAGCAGTTTCATTAATGTAAGTATTGAGCAAGGCAGGTCCATTCATACCGCTACCATACAGCATCGTTGCTCTCAATCTCATCTCTGCAGTGAGGTCGAACGAAAACCTTTGTGAGAAATATTGCTGCAGACTTTGTGTTGGCTCCAGATCAACTATTTCAGGATTGCGTTGAATGAACGACTCGAAATTTTGAAAGCTACTAAGGCGATTGGACAGATCTGCAATAACTCTCTCGGGCATCAACTGGAATCCGGTGATTTCAACGACTCCTCTAGCTGAGCTGGATGCCGCCGATGGAGATGCTACTCTCGTCATCTCATTCATTGTATTGAATTGGTTTGAGGGAGCAGATATCGCTCTAAATTCAGTTCGAAATTGACTTTCCTGGTTTAGCGCCAAACTAACACCTATCACTGAACTAACGACCAAACCGATGGCAATCCAGTACCAACGATCGATAACAATACTGACGATTTCCCGCAAATCTATTTCGTCATTTGTTTGGGTGCTTGTTCCGTGATCTGACATTCACTACGCTCCGAGAGATACGTCTAATAGAAGGGGGCCAAAGAGTTTATACATTAATCAGACACGCTACCGCCACTGGATTGGTCTCGTCAATTTCCAGAGAACGCGGCTGTGGGGCCCGTGGTTGCGGGCTTTCCGGCTGATTTTGAAGGCGCAGAGTGTAGCATAGGGTGGGGGTTGGCAATAGTGGGGAGTGGGGATTAGCCTTGTCATCCCTCACCGAGACGTCGTACCGCCCAACCCTCCCGAAACGTCGGACCGCCCGAGGGAGAGGGGAGATCAAAAATCAGGGTTTGGCGATCAGTTTTCGCCAGATGGGTTGCAGGGCTTTTTTCAAGGGGGTGGTTTGGGGGCGTTTGCGCCATTCAATCAGTTCTTTCAGGGCGTTTTCCGGGGTGGTGTAATGGCCTGTGTTGCGGCTGATGTAGGTTGGGTAGTGGATGAGGGTGCCGGCGATGAGCTCGTTGAGCGACAAGCGGCGGGTGCGGCGGTTGTTGGGGGTGGTGTCTGTGGTCAGGCCCCAACCGGCGTAGAAGGGTTGGCCGTAGCAGGTGACTTTGATGCCTCTGAGCAAGGCTTCGAAACCGGTCAGGCTGGTGAGGGTGTGGACTTCGTCGACCTGGGTCAGCAGTTGTGCCATGTCGGCCTCGAGCAGGACTTGGTCGCAGTACTGTTGGGCGGCGTTTTCGCCCCGCCCGGCATTGCGCAGGCCGGCGACGACGTCCGGGTGGGGTTTGTAGAGGATGTAGGCCTCTGGTGCTTGGGTTCGGACGGCGCGCAACAGGCCGATATTGGTCTTGATATCGGTGGTGCCATAACGGATGGAGGCGTCGGTTTCGACCTGGCCCGGTACCAGTATGACCCTCTTGTGGTTTGGCCTTTGCCAGGGGGCCGAAGCCAGGTTGTATTTGGTGATGGCTTGCTCGACCAGTTGCTGTGCCAGTGCGGCACCGCGTTGCTGCTCTGCCTCGGTAAAGTCGTGGTGTTGCAGGATGTCTTCCAACTCGCTGGGTTGGCGGGCGTCGTAGTAGATGCCTTTTCGGTCGCGCACCCAGGAAAGTGGCTGAACCAGGTCTGCGCCCAGGCCAACCGAGCGGATAAAGCCATCTTCAAGGCGGATAACGTTATAGTCGTCAGGCACGGCTGCCCTGCCCCAGGCGGCGATGGTCTCGCCTTTGGGTACATCGGCCTGTTGTTTCGTAAAGATCACGTCGCTGCACTGAAAAAACCGCCTGACAATGGGTTTCTTCCAGTATGAGTACCCCACTGCGTAGACTCTGGGAGGCATTTTGGCGCTTTGCTGGCGCTGCAAGCCCATCCATTCCACCAGTGCTTCGGGTGTGCAGGCTTTACCGGTCTCGGGGTGTCGGTACCTGGGGTAAGCAATCAAGGCGGCGCGAATCAGTTGCGCCAGGCTGGCCGTTCCACGCCGCTCTGGCGCGGGCAAGGCGTCGGTGGTGAGCCCCCAGCCGGCATAAAATGGCATGCCGAAGGTGTATACCGACTTGCCATGCAGCAACCCTTCGAAACCCATTTGGGAGGTGACGCAGTAAACGGCTTCGGCTTCCTTGAGCAGCCGCGCTGGGTGGGTGTCTTCCGTCAGTACCTGAATGCGGGAATTGGCTTGCAGGGTTGCGGGGTCAAAATGGCCACGCTTTTTGCCGGACCAGACGTCCGGGTGAATCTTGAGCAGTACCGTCGCATCCGGGTGGTTGTTCAGTGCGGCTTCCAGCATTTGCTGAAAGGAAGCCGCGTTGGCCAGGCCATCGCGGATGGAGGCGTCGCCGTAGGTCTGGTCGACGACCAATACATAGCGACCTGGCAGTTCTCCTGAATAATCTCGTTTGTGGTTGTATTTCGATACACCGGCCTCGCACCAGGCCGTTTGAAGTGCCAGAGCACGTCGAGTCTGGGCTTCGGTTAACGGCTCAGCGATATAACGCTCCAGTGCGGAAGTCCGGGTGGCGTCGTAATAGATGCCGGTGTCGTCGGCGACTATGGAGAGTGGCGGGCACTGGTAGCCGAGCCCTAATGACCTTAAAAAGCCGTCTTCCAGGCGCCAGCAGGTGGCACCCAGCTTTTCGGCAAGGGCGGCAGCCCTATGCCCGCTTGGTTTGTTACCCCAGCCAAGGATGACGGAATTTGCAGGTAACTTTCTCTGCCAGGGTTTGAGCGGCAGCAGAGCACAGCCAAAAAATTCGGCCAGGTTGGTTTGGCGGATAAGGCCAACGGATGCAATAGGGATGAAAAAGCCTTCGGACTGTTGAAACCTCAGGTGATTATTGGTCAAAGGCAAGGATGACATACAGTAATTGGCTCTCCGTCCAGATTGCTTGATAAACTCGACTTGTGCAGAGGAGAGTCACATTTTGATCACCTTTAGAATCGAGAGCTATAGTCTAACAGTTGCAGATGCTGGTGGTTAAGTTGAATAGGTTGGAGCGACAGGGGCTCCATCGCAGGGCTGGCTATTGGAGCGTCGATATCACCATCGACGGTGCGGGCCGCAGGGCCGCTTGAGTATTCGGCTTCAATTTGGCCGTGAAGGCCGGCTTTGCCGGCCCGCGTCGATGAGGATATCGACACTCCAGCGGGGGGATCTCCCTTGATCACTTTGAGAATCAAGCGAGCTTCTGTTTGTTCATCTACTCAATTTTCGTCATGGACTGAAAATGCTGCGCCAATATCTTGATTGCGCAAAATTCGTACAACTAATACATCAGCGCCATCCATTTTGTAATATATAGAATGGCTGTGATAAACACTTAGCCGGTATCCTGGCTTTATGTGCTCCACTGCCGGGTACAACTCTGGCTGCGCAGCGATCTGCTCAAGTCTATCAATCATGCCATCAGTATAGGAGTCTGCCTGAGACAGTCCAAAGCTCAACAAGCCAAACAAGTATATAGATTCAAAGTCATGGTCAGCGCGTTCGCTCAGCCTGTAAAACGCCATCTTCTGCTAGTTTCTCCCTTAATTGCTCCCGTATTTCTTGCGGAGTACGGGGGCTGATTCCACTTTCTTCACCCTCTATAAGTGCTGCTCGAATTCGCTCAAGCTGACTGTTGCGGAGTTGATCTTGACGGACCAGATCGCGGAAATACTCGCTGTCGTTGGTATAGTCACCACTGGCAATGCGAGACTTGACCCAGTCATTCTGTTGACTGGTCATGGTAATGGTCTTTCGAATCGTCGACATACAACCTGCCCCACATCAATATTCATACTATTGATGCACTATAGCATACCAAATCACAGAACAAAGGCTACCCGCAGAACTTACTTCTTCGGCTTGACGAGATAGGCCGGCTTGGCCGGCCTGAGTCGATGAGGACATCGACACTCCAGTTGGGGGCTCGTTGTTGGAGCGTCGATATCACCATCGACGGTGCGGGCCGCAGGGCCGCTTGGGTTTGCGGCTTCAATTTGGCCGGGAAAGCCGGC
>JAIUML010000034.1 GCA_022565595.1 Saccharospirillum sp.
CGATGCCGTCGAAGGCAACGGCAGCACCGCTGCCCCAGACTTCGTGACATACGCGCGTCAGTGCCGCTGTCAGAGTGGTTTTACCATGGTCAACGTGACCGATTGTGCCCACGTTGACGTGGGGCTTAGTACGTTCAAAAGTAGCCTTGGACATAGGACCAGCCTCTCACCTGTTTTCACATACGCAAAAGGCAGCCACTGTCCGTGCCTGCCTTTCGTCAATAAATGGTGCTCACGATGAGATTTGAACTCATGACCTCTCCATTACCAATGGAGTGCTCTACCACTGAGCTACGCGAGCATAACTTCACTTAAATTGGAGCGGGTAGCGGGAATCGAACCCGCATCATCAGCTTGGAAGGCTGAGGTTCTACCATTGAACCATACCCGCACATCGCCCTTGCGAGGGAAATGGTGGAGGGGGACGGATTCGAACCATCGAAGCATAAAGCGGCAGATTTACAGTCTGCTCCCTTTGACCACTCGGGAACCCCTCCAAACGGGCGCTGAGTTTGCACCAAGGCCTTTCGCCTGTCAACACTGATTGCGATCTTTTTCTCAATCAGAACAAGCACTTAGACCAGAGAGGCTCAGCAAAACCTGGCTCTACTGGCAAGGAGGCGCGCATCTTATTGATTCTTTTGAACAAATGCAAGAATTTTTAAAACTGTGGATGCCCTTGTTGCGAAGGCCCGTCAGCAGGAATAACGCTGAAAACTGACGCCTTCAAAATCGCGGATAATGGACTCAAGCGCACCATCCGAAATCAGTCTGGCCGACTGCACACCGATGTCCAGCAACAGTACTTCCTGGGTACGATCCACTCGCTCAATGCGTGCATTGATCGCCTGGCCAGCCAGTTCTTCCTGACGGCGCTGGGCGTTATTGCTGGAGGAGAACAGACCCAGAGAGATGCCGCCAGCCAGTTCGCCCTGACCGATCAAAAAGCTCTCGATCCCGGCGGACTGGAGTTCACTCAGGCGTTCACGCGACTCCGACTGTGAATCGAATGGTCCCAATACAACCCAGTAATCCGAGCGCACCACTTCCATGCGTGTCTGACGCTCGGATACCACCTCCAGTGCCCCAAGCCGAGCCTGAATGACCTGAGCCTGGTCATCGCCAGTCAAACCTGTTATCCGCACGCATTGTGTAGGAGCCTGGGTCGACGTCACTACCGGCTGTCTTTCGCTGGTGCGCACGCGCTCTAGTGTCTGGGCATCGAGTCCCAGGTTGTTCAGTTGTGACTGAGGTGGGCGCACCACCTCCGCCGGTGGTTGGCTCTCCCGCCAGAACAACCAGCCGCCAAGGGCGACGTTGAGCGCAAAAAGCGTCAACACAATCCATTTCACAGCAAGGTCTCCATATAAGATGTATCTGCCAACAAGCGTTTGATCCCGTCCAGTACCAAATCAGGGCGACATTCACCGCTGTACTGGCTGAAGGCGCGAATGCGTTGAGCATCCCCTCCGGTCCAGACAACCTCCAACTGTGGCCGATTGATGCGTTGCACTGTCGCATCGACCGTTGCCGCCAGGGCAAACAGAGTGCCATTGGCGATGCAAGCATCGGTCGACCGGCCCAGGTCGACAGAACCGGCATCAGCCACTGCCGGCAATGCGAATGTATCATCAACCAGGCTGCGGCGCATTAAACCCAAGCCTGGCAGGATGTAACCACCCAGATGCTGGTCGTCTCGATCGAGCAGGTCAATGGTTAGCGCCGTTCCGGCGTCGATCACCAGGCTGTCCCGATCATTTCCGGACAGAGCGACCATGGTCAACCAGCGATCTATTCCGAGGCGCTCGGGGTTCTCGTAACAGAGCGAGACGCCATGCCAGCCTTGGCGAACCTCCAGCACAGCACAGCCTATACCCATCTCAAATAATAGCTGCTTGATCTGTTGCCCCTGCACCGAAACGGATGCCACTACGACCTGCGCCACCGACCTGGCCTTGACCAGCTCGCAAACACTTGCCGCGCTTTGCAGTCGGCCACCCTCTGCACCCAGTTGATACTTTATGGATGAATTGCCGCAATCCAGCAACAAGGTTCGGGCAACTACCATCTTACCGAGACCTCACCGCCGTTGACGCTGTACTGCGCACCGTTGGTGTCCAGCACCCGTAACTGGCCACTGTCATCAATACCACAGGCTTTGCACGCTGTCTGTCGATCTCCCTGAAGCAACAGGATATCGCGCTCCCTGATGCAATCGTATTCAGACCATTCAGCCAGCAGTTTGACCAGGCCTTCTTCAAACTGTAATTCCTGCAGTACCTGATGGATCTCAATCAGCAAAGCCGTCAGCAGGCTGCTGCGATCGACGAGGCGCCCGGTCAGGTCCGCCAGGCAGGCAACGGGCTGATCGACCCCTGTTGGGGTTTTGTTAACGTTCAGGCCGATACCGATAACCAGAACCGGCTGGTCCAAGGGGTTACCCTGCAATTCGCACAGTATGCCGCCCAATTTCTGTTTCTGATAATAGAGATCGTTGGGCCATTTCAGCGCCATCTCGATGCCAGTCGTTGCGCGGATCGCCCGAGCAACCGCGACACCAAAGATCAAACTGGCGCAATAGAGTGCCTTGACCGGCAAGGATTCACGCACCGCCACCGAGACCATCACACTGCTGGCGGGCGGGCTGCGCCAGGGGCGGCCACGACGTCCGCGCCCCTGATGCTGGTAATCGGCCGTACAGACAACCCAACGTCCAGGCTCGGCTCGCTTTTCCATGACCCAACGATTGGTAGAATCCAGGTCCGGCTGGACATCAAAAACCGCCATTTTCTGGGAGAGATCGGCAGGAAGTTTATCCAGAATTGATTGACGGTCGAGCAGGCTGATCGGCTCAGCCAGCCGGTAACCGCGCCCCTTGACGGTATAGACATCTATACCCAGTTTTTGCAGCTCCGCTACCCAATTGGAAATGGTCGGCCGCGTTACTCCCAGATACTCGGCCAGTTTCTGGCCGGACTGATAATGCTCATGGGCGAGCAGGGGGAGTAACCGATAGAGACTTTTCATGCCCGAGTTCCGTTGATCCAGACCGACCATTTTGCCTGATTTATGGGGCCCTGCCCATCATGAAGATGGGTCTAGTGTACTGTATCAATTTGATACAGCACACTAATGGCCTGCCGCCATACGAGCTGCGGCTCGATTGCGCTGGTCGATCTTGCGGAACAGCAACCAACTTGAGAAGGCGACCAGAGACACGACCCCAATAATGATGGTGGCCAAGGCATTGATCTTGGGGCTGACGCCAAGCTTGACCTGACTGAACACTTCGATCGGCAAGGTGGTCGCACCCGGGCCCGTGACAAAGCTGGCGATGACCACGTCATCCAGCGAGAGAGTGAAGGACAACAGCCATGCAGAGATAATAGCCGGCGATATGACGGGCAAGGTCACCAAAAAGAACGCCTTGAGCGGCGTTGCCCCCAAATCCAGTGCGGCTTCTTCCAGACTCTGATCCATCTCCCTCAAGCGGGAACTGATGACCACGGTCGAATAGGCAACACAGAAGGTTGTGTGCGCTAGCCAGATTGTCAGCATGCCGCGCTGAGCAGGCCAGCCTAAAGACTGGGCCATGGCCACAAACAGCAACAACATGGACAGGCCGATGATCACATCAGGCATAACCAAAGGAGCGGTGATCATCCCGGAAAAGAGGGTCCGACCGCGAAAACGCCGAAAGCGGACCATGACCACAGAGGCCAGAATACCAATCACTACGGCCGTGCTGGCCGAATAGAAAGCAATTTGCAGAGAACGGCCGACGGCGCTCATCAGTTGCGCATCCCGGAACAGCTCACCATACCAGCGTGTTGACCAGCCAGCCCATACCTGAACCATACGTGATGCATTAAAAGAGTAGATGACCAGCATGATCATCGGGCCATAGAGGAAAAAGATGCCCATCCAGAAAATGGTGACACTTAAACTGAAGCGACGTATCTTCACTGTTCCGCCTCCTTGTTCTGATAACGGTGAAACAGCATGATCGGGATGATCAACAGCGCAATCATGATGACCGCCAATGCAGAAGCCACTGGCCAATCGCGATTATTGAAGAACTCCTGCCACAATACCTTGCCGATCATGATGGTCTCGGCCCCACCCAGTAATTCGGGTATGACGTACTCACCGACAACCGGAATAAAAACCAGCATGGAGCCGGCAATAATGCCGTTCTTGGATAGCGGCAAAGTTATGCGGAAAAAGGACGTCCATTTACGAGCACCCAGGTCGCTGGCCGCCTCCAACAAGGCGTTGTCATGTTTGACCAGGTTGGCGTAGAGCGGCAACACCATGAAGGGCAGGTAGGAGTAGACGACGCCAATGTAGACGGCAAAGTTGGTATTCAACATCTGTATCGGGCTATCAATGATGCCCAACCAGAGCAAGAAGTTGTTGATGACGCCGTTGTTGCTGAGCAACCCCATCCATGCATAGACCCGAATCAGGAAAGAGGTCCAACTGGGCAACAATACCAACAATAACCAGGTAGGCTGCAAATGGGATGGTGCCTTGGCGATGGCATAGGCCATGGGGTAACCCAGCAGCAACGCAAACAAAGTGGCATTGAACGCCACCTTGATCGAATTCCAGTAAGCGGTGATATAGAGCGGATCGGAAAACAGCCAACTGAAGTTGCTGAACGTCATGCGGATGTTCAGCGTCTGATCCACCCACTCGAACATGGCACTGTAAGGCGGAATGCCGAGAATGGCTTCAGAGACGGCGATCTTTGCCACTATAAAAAACGGCAACAGAAAGAACACCAGCAGCCACAAATAAGGCAACGCTATGACCAGGCGTCGACCACCGGGCAAGGCGCGGGCGAGGTCGATTTTCTTCATGAGCGCAGTACCACACCGCTGTCACCCGCCCAATGGACGTAGACAGGGTCATCCCAGGTTGGACGTTCGGCCCGGCGCTCGGTATTGACCAGAGTGGATTGCACCACCTTGCCGCTGGGTAGGCGGACATAATAAACGGTGTGCCCCCCCAGGTAGGCGATGTCGTGCACCACCCCACTGGACCAGTTGAATTCGCCTTCCGGTTGCTCTCGTGTCATCAGCGTTTTTTCCGGTCTCAGAGCGAACAACATGTTGCGCTCATCAACACCGGAGGTGACACCATGGCCGATGTAAATCGGGCAGTCCAGGTCGGCACATTGCAGCACCATGTGGTCCTCCTGGTCTTCAATAATACGGCCATCGAAGAGGTTTACCGAACCAATAAATTCGGCCACCATCCGGCTGTTGGGGCTCTCATACACATCCACCGGTGAACCAACCTGGCTGATAAAGCCCTGATCCATGATGGCTATTCGGTCAGCCATGGTCATGGCCTCTTCCTGGTCATGCGTCACCATGACACAGGTCACACCGACGCTCTCCAGAATATCGACGACTTCCAGTTGCATTTCGGTACGCAATTTTTTATCCAGGGCGCCCATGGGCTCATCCAGCAAGAGTAACTTGGGCTGTTTCGCCAGAGATCGGGCCAGAGCCACCCGCTGCCGCTGCCCACCCGACAATTGGTGCGGCTTGCGCCTTGCGTATTTTTCCATATGCACCAACTTCAGCATGCGCTCCACCCGCTCGGTGATGACGTCCTTGGTCAGCTTGTCCTGCTTCAAACCAAAGGCCAGATTCTGCTCAACCGTCATATGCGGAAAAAGGGCATAGGACTGAAACATCATGTTGATCTGGCGTTGATAGGGTGGCTGATCAGTAATGTCTTCACCGTCGAGCAATATCTTGCCTTCGGTTGGTGCTTCGAACCCGGCCAGCATCCGCAACAGGGTGGATTTACCGCTGCCTGAGGCGCCAAGTAGCGCAAAGATTTCGCCCTCGAGAATGTCCAGTTGAACATTGTCGACGGCCAGCTCTTCATCGAAATACTTGGTCACCTTGCGAATGCTGAGCAATACCTTTTTCTGGTCATGATCAGCCTGAAACTGTTGACGGCGCGCGCCAGCCGTTACTGCCATCCGGGTTTCCCCTCTGTACTATTGTTGTGGTATTGGTTTTTTGACGGCCCTGGCCTGACAAGCCTTGTCGTTCTGTTTTTAGACGTTGTCAGGGCAAAGCCGTCAGGGCGCGAAGCCCTGACGAAATAGAAGTATCAGCTACCGGTTCTGACCCGAGTCCAGGAGCGGGTGATTTCCCGCATCACAGAATTGGGCAGCACTTCGTTGGTGAACAAACGGGTGCCTTCTGGTGGGTAGATGCCCGGGTTTTCCAGAATCTCTGGATCAATAAAGGGCTTGGCGGCTTCAACCGGGCTGCCGTACCAGACGTAGTTGGTAATGCCCGCGGCGACTTCTGGCTGGAGGACGAAGTTGATGAATTCGTGGGCTTCCGCCACATTACGAGCATCACGAGGGATGACCATCATGTCGGCCCAGAGGATGGTGCCTTCTTTGGGAATGAAATAATCAATCTCGTAATCTGCACCGGCTTCTTCAGCACGGTACATGGACTGGAAGACATCGCCGGACCAACCTACAGAGACACAAACCTCATTGTTGGCCAGATCGGCAATATAACGGGAGTTGTGGAAGTACTGTATATAGGGTCGTACTTTCATGAACTCGTTCATTGCCGCACGGTAGTCCGCCACACTCAAGCTGTATGGGTTAAGGCCCATGTATTGCAGCATCAAGGGGAACATCTCGTTACCGGAATCCAGAAAGGTGATGCCACACTGCGCCAACTGAGAAGCGTAACGTGGGTTGAACACCAACTCCCAGCTGTTTGTCGGTGCCGACTCACCCAGAATCTCCTCTACCTTGTCGACGTTGTAGCCGACACCGGTGGTACCCCATTGCCAGGGCACGCCGTATTCGTTGCCTCTGTCGTAGTTCTGCAACGTCTGCATCAGCTCCATGTCGAGGTTGCCGTAATTGGTCAGCCGCGACTTGTCGAGTTTCTGGTAAGCACCCGCCTGAATCTGACGCGCCATATAATCGGTTGTCGGCACTACCAGGTCATAGCCGGATTGACCCGAGAGAATTTTGGCTTCCAGGACATCGTTGGAGTCGAAGACGTCATAAACGACTCTTATGCCAGTCTCGGCGGTAAAATCCGCCAGAGTGGTTTCACCAATGTAATCGGACCAGTTATAGACATAGACTGTGCGCTGCTGTGCCAAGGCACCACCCGCTACAGCCATGCTCAAGGCCGTTACAGCCAGAGTTTTGCTCAGTTTCTTCATCAATCGGTACTCCCCTGCATTGTCTCGTTTTAGGGTGATGGTGAGCCACTGTTGCCAGCCCGAGTCACACCCGCTTACAGTAAAATGAGTGCGAGCCAAACACCAAAAGATTTTACGCCTGTATGGCAAATTCTTTTTGCAACTGCGCCCAGGTCGCATCCAGGGCGCGGCGTGTTTTGCTCACCAACTCATCAATGTCCGGCGGCGTTATCACCAGTGGTGGCGACATCAGCATGGTATCGCCCGTGGCGCGCAGAATCAGCCCTTCGGCCAACGCATGGTCGCGGCAGAGCGTGCCCACCCGCCCCTCTTCAGGGTAGCGCGTGCGCCTGACTCTATCCTGAACCAGTTCGACGGCGCCGAGCATACCGAGCCCTCGAACCTCACCCACCAATGGATGATCAGCCAGTCTTTGCAACTGTGATTGCAAGTATGGTGCCGTTTCTTGTTTTACTCGGGTAATGATGCCTTCATCACGCAGGATGCGCAGGTTCTCCAATGCCACAGCAGCACACACCGGGTGCCCGGAATAGGTAAAGCCGTGGTTAAAGTCCCCCCCACCCTGCTTGAACGCTTCCGCTACTCGGTCGGCGACCATAACGCCCCCGATCGGCAAGTAACCAGAAGAAAGCCCTTTGGCGATGGACATCAGATCCGGCGTCAGACCGTAATAATCCGAGCCGAACCATTCTCCGGTGCGACCAAAGCCACAGATGACTTCGTCCACCACCAGCAGAATATCGTACTGGCGCACGATGCGCTGAATCTCCGGCCAATAGGTATCGGGCGGAATGATGATGCCCCCGGCCCCCTGGATTGGCTCGGCGATAAAGGCCGCGACTTTCTCCGGCCCTACTTCCAGTATTTTTTCCTCCAGTGCCTTTGCTGCGACCAGACCAAAATCTTCTGGGGTCATGTCGCCGCCCTCGCCATACCAATAAGGCTGGCGAATATGCACTATGCCGGGAATGGGTAAATCTCCCTGGGCATGCATGGGCGCCATACCACCAAGGCTGGCTCCGGCAACGGTCGAGCCATGGTAACCATTATGGCGACCAATGATGGTTTTGCGCTCAGGCTGCCCCTTGATGTCCCAGTAACGGCGAACCATGCGCAGCACGGTATCGTTGGCTTCGCTGCCAGAGCCGGTAAAAAAGGTATGATTGATGTGCTTGGGTGCCACTTCGGCCAGCATTTTCGACAGAGCCACGACGGGCGGCGTCGCCGTCTTGAAAAACAGATTGTAGTAAGGCAACTCTCGCATCTGCTGCGTTGCCGCCTGCACCAGTTCTTCACGACCATATCCCAGGTTGACGCACCACAGTCCGGCAAAGGCATCGAGATACTCCTTGCCGTCGCTGTCCCAGACACGAACACCCTCAGCTCTGGTGATAACGCGCGCGCCATCGCGCGAAAGGGCACCATTATCACTGAAAGGGTGCAGGTGGTGGCTAGCATCATCCTGCTGCCATTGTGCTGTGTTACTGATGCGATGCGCCTCGCTCATTATCACCTCAATCTATTCGGTTCACAGGGCTGACTGCCTTAAACAGTCGTCAGCAAATACTCACGTTCCCAGGAACTGATGACACGCTTGAAGCCTTCATACTCGGCCCAGCGAGTAGCAACAAAGCCATCGACAAAGCTTGGCCCCAGAATCTCACGGACGGCCTCGCACTCGCTCATCATATCCAGCGCGGCCTCAAGGTTGAAAGGCACATCCGGATCTGCCTCGGCACCGGCTCGACCTTGCATGGGTTTGCGCGGCTTCAGATCCTGCATCATGCCCATATAGCCACAGGCCAGGTTGGCAGCAAAGGCCAGATAAGGATTGGTATCGGCACCGGGCAAGCGGTTCTCGACGCGTCGCGCTTCAGGCGGCGCATAGGGCACCCGCAAGCCGACGGTTCTGTTTTCTTCTCCCCATTCAATATTGACCGGGGCATTGCCATCGGCACCGGGCAAGTAACGACGATAGCTGTTTACGTTGGGCGCAAACATGGGCATCAAATAGGGGGTGTAATGCTGCAGGCCGGCGATGTAAGCCAGAAAGCGCTTCGATGCGGTGCCGTCTTCATTGGAAAACAGGTTTCTGCCGGTTTTCTTGTCCAGCAACGACTGGTGAATATGCATCGAACTGCCAGGCTCGCCGGTGATGGGCTTGGCCATAAAAGTCGCACCAATACGGTGCTTCAACGCAGCCTCACGCACCGTCCGCTTGAACACGAACACCTGGTCTGCCAGCGCCAGCGCTTCACCATGGCGGAAGTTGAACTCCAGTTGGGCTGTGCCCTCTTCATGAATCAGGGTATCGATGTCCAGCTCCTGAGCTTCGCACCAGTCGTAAATGTCTTCGATGATGGGGTCGAATTCATTGGCGGCATCAATGCTGAACGACTGCCGGCCACTTTCCTTTCGACCAGAGCGACCTATGGGCGGCTCCAATGGCAGATCCGGATCGGTGCAGCGCTGAGTCAAATAGAACTCGACTTCTGGCGCCACTATGGGCTTGAGCCCCTGGTCATCATAGAGTTTCAACACCTTCTTCAGCACCGCTCTCGGCGACAGCTCGATCAGGCTGCCCATACGATCGTAACAATCGTGGATAACCAGAGCGGTCGGCTCATCAGCCCAGGGCACCATGAACTTGGCGGTCTCGTCCGGGCGCAGAATCATGTCGATGTCGGCCGGATCAAGAATGCTGTAATAGGCTTCATCGTCCGGGTAGTCGCCCGTTGCTGTTTGCAACAGCACACTCTCCGGCAGACGAATGCCTTTTTCGGCAATGAACTTGTTGGTGGGCATGATCTTGCCCCGGGAAATACCGGTTTGATCCGGGGTCACGCATTCCACTTCGGTAATGCGGTGCTGCTTAAGCCATTGACTGAGCTTTTCCATACAGTTTCGTTCGGTTATCGCCTGCGGCAGGCGTCACCGAACGCCTCAAAAAGTCGTTGTTGATGGGGGTGATTCATGATTTGCCATTCGGGGTGCCACTGCACGCCAAGGCCAAAACGCATGCCTTCAATGGAGAAAGCTTCGATCAGCCCATCGGCAGCAGTGGCTTCAACATGCAAGCCGCGGCCCAACTGTTTAATACCTTGTACATGCAGTGAATTAACCTTGATCTGGTCGCACGCCAACAGTTCCACCAGCTTGCCATTTGGCACCAGATCTACCAGGTGCGATGGTGCATACTGTTCGACAAGACTGGCCGTTTTCTCTTCGCGATGCTCCTGCAAGCCTTCGACCTGATACAAGGCCTGGTGCAAGGTACCGCCGCGGGCAACGTTGATCTCCTGAAAACCTCGGCAGGCGGCAAACAAGGGCAGATCGCGCTCCACTGCGGCTGCGATCAGTTGCAGACTCAAGGCATCCCGACGCTGGTCGTACGATTGTTCCAACTTGGGCGCCTCATTATAGAGCGAGGGATGTACCATAGAATAGCCGCCAGTGAGGAAGACGCCATCCAATCGATCGAGATAACGACCGACGTCCAGCAGTTCGGTCAAGGCTGGAACCAGTAGTGGCATGACACCAGCGGCTTGCACCAGGGCGGTCAGGTATTTATCCCCCACCGTGTGGAAGGGGTGAGGCGCAATGGTCTGTACATCACAGACGACGCCTACAATGGGGATGTTGTGTGCCTGACTCATGCGGGCAGACCTCTATGTTCTTGTTTTTGAACGTGCGACCAAGTGTTCTGTTTTTAACACGTTACCATAAAAAATACTTAACACAAGCCACTCAAAATCCGCCGATGTCAATTATTTAAAACATGTCAGACCCTCTTGAGCGCGCTGCTACCGTTAACATGTCAATTATTTTAACCACAGGGGCTTGAGCTTGGCAGGCAAATCAGGTTAGCTATGCTGTATCAGTACACTCTGACGACGAGGAGCCTGAAGTGGCACACCCCCTGATACGTCAACAGGCCTATATAGACGGCCAGTGGCAGACCGCTCGCTCTGGCCGGAAATACGCCGTGATCAACCCGGCCAACGGTGAGACCCTTGCCGAAGTGAGCGATTGCGGCAAGGCCGACACCGATACAGCCATAGAAGCAGCGCATCGCGCCTTTGACCTTTGGAAGCGGGAGCCCGCCAAAGCAAGAGCCGCCATACTGCGCCGCTGGTTCGAGCTGATCATGCAGCACCAGGATAGCCTGGCGGAGCTGATGACACTGGAATGCGGCAAACCTCTGGCCGAGTCCAAAGGTGAAGTCGCCTATGGTGCCTCCTTTGTGGAGTGGTTTGGCGAAGAAGCGAAACGCACCTATGGCGATGCCATTCCTACCCCCAACAACGACCGGCGCATCCTGGCCATCAAACAACCGGTGGGCGTTTGCACGGCCATTACCCCGTGGAATTTCCCACTGGCGATGATCACCCGCAAGGTGGCCCCGGCCCTGGCCGCTGGCTGCACCATGGTAGTCAAACCGGCTGAATCCACACCGCTGACAGCCCTGGCCCTTGCCGAACTCGGCACCGAAGCAGGCCTGCCCAAAGGTGTGTTGAACATCGTTACCGCCAGCCAGGGCAAAGATGTGGGAGAAGTGCTCAGCACCCACCCCCTGGTGCGCAAAGTCAGTTTCACTGGCTCGACACCGGTGGGCAAAATGCTGATCAAGCAGGCCGCGGACAGCGTAAAACGCGTATCAATGGAGCTCGGCGGCAATGCGCCCTTTATCGTCTTCGACGATGCCGACCTCGACGCCGCCGTCTCGGGCGCCATGGCCTCCAAATACCGCAACACCGGCCAGACCTGCGTGTGCGTAAACCGTTTTCTGGTGCAGGAGGGCGTTGCCCCGGCCTTCGCCGAGAAGCTGGCCGAAGCAAGCCGCAAGTTACAGGTAGGCGATGGCCTGGCCGAAGGCACCCAGCAGGGCCCGCTGATCAACAGCGCTGGTATGGAAAAGGTGGAAGACCTGTTAAAGGATGCCATTCAGCAGGGTGCGACAGTCGTTACCGGTGGTCAGCGTCACAAGCTCGGTGGCAACTACTTCGAGCCGACGGTACTGACCGGCGTGAAGCCGGACATGCGCATTGCCCGCGAAGAAATTTTCGGCCCGCTGGCCGCCATCAGTACCTTCAAGACGGAAGATGAAGCCATTGCCATGGCCAATGACACGCCATTTGGTCTGGCGTCCTATTTTTACACCCAGGACATGGGTAGAATCTGGCGCGTGGCCGAAGCACTGGAATACGGTATGGTGGGCATCAACGAGGGCATCATCTCTACCGAGGTAGCACCCTTCGGCGGCGTCAAGGAATCTGGCCTCGGCCGTGAAGGCAGCCAATATGGTATCGACGAGTACCTGGAGCTGAAGTACCTTTGCATGGGTGGGCTTGGTTAACGGCTTAACGAGGCGGGTTTGGCTTGTCGTCAGAACCCGCCCGAGGTGGTGGGTGTACCCCCTGCGGGACGCCGTGGATACGTCCATGTAGGCTCGGATGCGGCATCCATGCCGCATAACGCCCGCCGGTGGTACACCCACCACCTCGGGCTAGTCATCACGACAACTTTGGCTTTAACGCAGCCTATTTCCAAAACCAACTACCGAAGTTTAGTCTTTCATGCAATAGCCAGATTTTTATCCGTATGTCTTGTGTTGTTCGCATATGCAAGACTTGTTGGCGCTGTGAGGGCTTGATGCCTGGGTGACCCAGTCGGGGGAGTCTGCAGCATGGATGCTGCAGCCTAGCCTACATGGAAGTATTCACGGCGACCCCGAATGGGTTTCCCGGGTAGCAAGCCCGGATTCAGGCACCGACCAAATGACAACGAATAAAGAAGCCGCCGCATTAGACGGCACCGGTGAGTAACCAAAAATGTCGAATTCAGAAGTCAGTATTTTTCTTCAGCAGCACCCGCACATCAGTACGGTGGAGTTGTTGGTCAGTGATTTGAATGGTGTGACTCGTGGCAAGCGCATTGAGCGCGACTTGCTGGAGAAGGTGTTTAATGAAGGGTTCAACCTGCCCGGTTCGGTGATGGCGCTGGATGCTACCGGCACCACCGTTGAAGAAACCGGGATGGGGGCCGATATTGGCGACCCGGATTATGTCTGCTTGCCCATTCCTGGCACCCTGGCACCTGTGCCCTGGCAGGGTGAAGACCGGGCCCAGGCACTGTTCAGCATGTATGAGACAGATGGCGAGCGCCCCTTTACCAAGGACCCGCGACAGGTGCTGGTGCGGGTGTACGAGCGCTTCAAGCAACTGGGTTATACGCCCGGTATTGCCGTTGAACTGGAATTTTACCTGATCGATCGGGAACGGGATGCCAATGGCGGCTTGCAGCCGCCGGTATCGCCTTCCAGTGGTCGGCGCATGAGCTCCAAACAGGTCTACTCCATGGACGACCTGGATGAGTATGACTTTTTCATTCGGGATGTAATCGACACTGCCCACGCGCAGAATATTCCTGCTGATACGGTGATCACCGAGTACGCGCCCGGCCAGTTTGAGGTGAACCTGAACCACTGTGACGACCCTCTGATGGCAGCGGACCATGCGGTGCTGCTCAAGCGTTGCATCGCGCAGGTGGCGCGCAAGTGGGAAATGGAAGCCACCTTTATGGCCAAGCCTTACATCGAGGAGGCCGGCAGTGGCATGCACATTCATCTGAGTTTGATGGATGCTGAGGGCAACAACATCTTTGCCAGTGAAGACCCGCTGCAGAACCCCTATATGCGCTGGGCCATGGGAGGCCTGATTGATATGGCCGACGGCGTTCAGGCTCTGCTCGCGCCTTCAATCAACAGCTTTCGTCGCCTGGCGCCGGACGCCTTTGCACCGACCACCAAAACCTGGGGTTACGACAACC
The DNA here is from genome assembly GCA_022565595.1 of Saccharospirillum sp. Taxonomy (GTDB): domain Bacteria; phylum Pseudomonadota; class Gammaproteobacteria; order Pseudomonadales; family Natronospirillaceae; genus Saccharospirillum. Next base: position 14,059 of record JAIUML010000034.1, read on the forward strand.
GCACCCTGGCGTTGCGAATTCCTTCCGGAAGCATTGAAGCGACGCGCATTGAGCATCGCATGAGCGGTGCCGATGCCAACCCCTACCTGGCCGTGGCTGCTGTGCTGGCCAGTGTCTGCGAAGGGTTGACCAACAAGATTGACCCGCCCGAACCGGTAGAAGGGAATGCCTACGACCAGGAACATCCCAGTGTGGCTGATAACCCGCGCGATGCCCTGCGCGCCATGGACAGGGATCCGCGAGTGAAAGACTGGTTTGGTGCGGAATTTATCGAGATGTATGACATCTGCAAGTGGAGTGAAATTCGGTTGTTTGAACGGCAGATTACACCACTGGAATATGAGCTTCTGCTACCCTATGTGTGAGTGAGAGGCCCTCGCCTTGGCCCCTCACCCCCAGCCAACCAGAGGAGACACCCATGAGACAAGTCACCGTAGCCGCCACTCAAATGGCCTGCGGCTGGGATGTTGATGCCAACATCGCCAAAGCGGAACAACTGGTACGTGATGCGGCTGCCCAGGGCGCCCAGATCATTCTGATCCAGGAGTTGTTCGAGCGTTGCTACTTCTGTCAGAAGCAGAAAGAAGCTTACCTGCACTTTGCCACCCCGGTTGAGCAGAACCCGGCCATTGCCCATTTCAGCAAGATCGCCAGGGAGCTCAAGGTGGTACTGCCGATCAGTTTTTATGAGCGCGCCAACAACGCCTATTACAACAGCGTTGCCATCATCGATGCAGATGGCAGCAACCTGGGCGTATACCGAAAAAGCCATATACCCGATGGCCCGGGCTACAGTGAAAAGTTCTACTTCACGCCAGGAGACAGCGGCTTCAAGGTCTGGGATACGGCCTACGCCCGCATTGGTGTCGGCATTTGCTGGGATCAGTGGTTCCCGGAAACGGCACGCGCCATGGCGTTGATGGGCGCGGAGTTGCTGTTCTACCCCACGGCTATAGGCACCGAGCCACAGGATCACAGCATCGACAGTCGCGACCACTGGCAAACCACCCAGCAGGGTCACGCGGCGGCGAACCTGACGCCTTACATCGCCAGCAACCGCACCGGCGTCGAGTTCGAAGGTGAGCAAAGCATTACCTTTTACGGCTCGTCATTCATCGCCAATGAACTGGGTAAAAAAGTGGCAGAACTGGGCCGTGAAGAAGAAGGCATCCTGGTGCACAGCTTTGATCTGGACGAAGTCGCCGCCACTCGCCATGCCTGGGGCGTGTTCCGCGATCGTCGGCCGGAGCTCTATGCCCCTCTGCTGACCAAGGATGGAGGTCGCTGAGTCATGCCTGCTCCACTAACATCCACGCCGCGTGAAGATGGCTTCTACATGCCGGCCGAATGGGCCGAACACAGCCAGACCTGGATGCTGTGGCCGGAACGGCCCGACAACTGGCGCTATGGTGCCAAGCCGGCGCAAAAGGCCTACACGGCCGTCGCCGAGGCCATCGCTCGCTTTGAGCCAGTGACGGTGGGCACCTCAGCTGACCAATACGAAAATGCCTGCGCCCGCCTCAGCGCCAACATTCGGGTTGTGGAAATTGCCAACAACGACGCCTGGGTGCGCGATACCGGCCCGACCTTTGTCATCAACAACGAAGGGCAAATTCGCGCCAACGACTGGGAATTCAACGCCTGGGGCGGTTTGACTGGCGGCCTTTACCAGCCATGGAACCGGGATGACCAGGTGGCGCAGAAGATCTGCAACCTGGAGCGCATTGAACGCTACCGCAGCGAAGGTTTTGTGCTGGAAGGCGGTGCCATTCATGTCGACGGGGAAGGCACCCTGATGACCACCGAGGAATGCCTGCTCAATGCCAACCGTAATCCGCACCTGAGTCGGCCAGAAATCGAGCAGAAATTGCGTGACTATCTGAACATCGACCACATTCTCTGGCTGCCGGATGGCATTTACAACGATGAAACCAATGGCCACATCGACAACATGGCCTGCTTCCTGAAGCCTGGTCATGTGTTGCTGGCCTGGACGGACGACGAACAGGACCCTCAGCACCAGCGTAGCAAGGCGGCTTTGCACTATCTGGAAGCACACCGCGACGCCAAGGGACGCAAGCTGACGGTCACGAAAATGCCGCTGCCACAACCCTTGACTCAGACCGAAGAAGAAGTGGATGGCATCGACTGGGCCGCCAAGGCCTGGCCACGCCGCGCTGGCGAACGCATGGCGGCGAGTTATGTCAACTTCCTGATGGTCAATGGTGGCATCATCCTGCCGGCCTTTGGAGACACCAAAGACGAGGGGGCGGCCAACATTCTGGCGGACCTTTGTCCTCAGCACGAAGTTGTACCCGTTCCCAGCCGAGAAATACTGCTCGGCGGCGGTAACATTCACTGCATTACGCAACAGCAGCCCAAAGCTTGAAACCCGGTTCGCGAAGGGGCTTTACCCTTCGCGAACCTTTCCTTATATTGATGACCCTGTCGGGTTATCGCCTATCACCTGATGGATCGCACACCGACTTTTACAAGGAGACAGGTCGTGAAACCTTATTTTTCTCTCGCATTGGGCACTGTGCTGCTCAGTTCCGTCGCTTCTGCCCAGGTCCCTGCCACTGAACTGCCTCTGGGTACGTCCTATCAGGGCGAACTTGACGAACAAAGCGACAAACACTGGAATGACGGCACCTATTTCCAGCGCTTCACCGTCTGCGCCACCGACACCCACGCCGCAGGCCTCTATCAACTGTCGTCCGATATTCCGTTACACATCAGTCTGTTCGATGCTCAGCAACAATTGATCAATCGCCTCTACATAGAAAGCGGCCAGGACAGCACGACTCTGTTGCTGACGCCACCCGAAGGGGCCTGTCGTAACCTGGTGATTTCGGCCCAGGATGAAGGCATGGCCGGGCCATTCGAGTTGGCAGCCCAGGCAACCACGGCCGATGCCAATCAGTTGAGCGCTTCAACGCCCTATCTGGCAAAGGCTACTGATTGGGATGTGGAACCTGGCTTGAACGTCGAGGAAGTCAGCCAGATCAGAATGACGCTGATCGATAGCAGCCGCAGCCTCTACGGTCGACTGATAAACGATTCCCAGACACTGCATCTGGATGTCTGTGAAAGCCACTCGATGAGCCTGAACGGAGTACTTGAACCGGGTGAATACCACCTGCGCCTCAACCGGGAGCCAGTGGTGGACGAGTTTTACGGCCCGATGTTGTACGACTATTGCAACACTGGCCTGGTCGATACCGGTGACTACTTTGCTGTTACCGCTGCCTTGTCTGCCTTGCCAGATGGCCTGCGCAACGAGGGTGAAGTGCAAGCCAACGACCAGTTGATGGGCATTCTATCGAGCACGGAAAACACCTACCAACTCAGCCTGACCGAAACCAGCCGTCTCGAAGTACATTTGCAATCGGAAGAGTTCGATACTGTGCTGACAATCACTGGCGACAACACCCATCTCGAAAACGACGATTGGGGCGATGGCACCAATTCGGCGCTCTTCCCTATCCTCGAACCCGGAGACTACGCCATTGGTGTGCGCAGCTGGAGTGACAGCGGCACCGGCCTCTATGACCTGACCATTAGTTCAGAGGTCTTTGATGGCTCAGTCGGCGGTGGTGGCGCCATTGCCCCCGGTGAGTCGCTTGAAGGCCTGCTGAGCAGCGATGAAAACCTCTACCTTTTTAGCCTGAGCGAGCGCTCAACCGTTGTAGTGTCGATGGACTCGGATGACTTTGACGCCTTCCTTGAACTCTACGGCCCCAACACCGACCTGAGTGATGATGATGGTGGCGAAGGGCTGAATGCTCGCATTACAACCGTGCTCGACGCTGGCGAATACAGCATCGTCGCGACCAGTTACAGCGGTAGTGGCACCTATACTCTGACACTGGAAGCCCAACCCTTTGACAGTGAACTGATCAGCCAGGGCACTCTCCGCCCGGGAGACCGTGTTATGGGTCGACTCGACGGCAACGACGAGCTGAACTATGAATTGATCATCGAAACGGCCGGTCAGTACCGCATTGATGTCCGCTCTGATGATGTCGATGCCTACCTGACCCTTATCGGTGACACCGTACGTGAAGAAGACGACGATGGCGGCGAAGGTACCGATGCCTGCCTGACACTGACGCTGCAACCCGGTGAATACCTGCTGATTGCCACGACCTACTTTGGCAGCACCCATGGTTTGCTGGAAACCCAGGTCACCGCTGTTCGAGGCCGTGGCGCTCGCGGCTGCTGAAATAACCAAATGGGTTGCCCACTATGGACGACCCATACAATTGCCTCAGCCTTGTTCCAATCTCCCGAAACCTTCTGCCGAGTATTTCTTCATTTTAGTGCCAGCTTGCCGATAACCTTCATGCAAGTTGGCATCCTTGCCTATAATGAGCGCACGACTTCCGTCGTCACTCCCTTCAAACAGCCAATGAGGAAAGGGCCATGAAAAACTTGTCGCTCCGCTTCAAGTTGACCCTGGGAACAGCCACTGGGATTGCACTGTCTTTACTCGCGGTAATCATGATCGGCTGGCTCGCTATGCAGTCCAGTGGCAACCGCGCCGTTGATGATGCCAGCCGCTCCATAGGTTCCCTGGTAGAACAGAACCTGCTGGACACTACAGACTTGATATCCGGGGAAGTGGCTGAATTTCTGAATCGCAGTTTCGACCTGTCCAGAGTGATGGCGGAAACACTGACAGCAACGGCCCGAGGCAATCGCTACAACCGTGATCCTTTGCCGCGTGAGGCCCTTTACTCTCTGGTGCACAGCACTCTCATGGTCAACCCGGATCTGGGTTCGACCTATGTTCACTTCGAGCCGAATGGTTATGATGGCGCCGATGCTGACTTTGCCAACCAGGATGTTGAACACAGCGCCCCTCAAGGCAACCTGGATCTTTACTGGGTACGCGAAGGTGACGACATACGCTACTACCGAACCGAAGAGCAAGGTTTCAAATATCTCGACAATAGAGACGAGTTCGGCAACCGTGAATCCGAATGGTATTTGTGCAGTCGAGACACGCTGCGGCCCTGCATTATGGAGCCTTACCTCTACGAGATCGAAGAAGGCTATGAAGTCCTGTTGACCTCCCTGGTACACCCTGTCGTCATCAACAGTCAGTTCCGCGGCGTCGCGGGTGTTGATATCAATATGCCGGATCTACAAGTGCAGGTAGAGACCTATCAGAGTCGCCTGTTCGATGGCGCTGCGGATATCCACTTGCTCAGCGAACTGGGTTTACTGGTTGCCAGTTCAAGCTCTCCAGACCGCCTTGGGGAGCTGGCCAGTCAGGTAACACCACAACTGACAGAAACATTGGCTCAGATGACGGATCGTTATGCTGAATACGGGGACCGCATCCTGGTCCGAGCACCGGTTCCCATAGAAGCTTCTGGTAACGAATGGACCGTTGTGATCAGCTTGCCTCGCTCGGTCGCCTTTGCTGCCAGTCAGGAACTGGCGACCAGCTTGCGCGACGGCTACCAGGCAACTGCGCTTACCATGCTCATCTCGGGTCTGGTGCTGCTGGTCATCTCAGTGGTTGTCATCGGTCTCTGGTTGCGGTTTACGACCAGGCCCTTGTTCATGATGAAACAACTGGTGGATGAATTGGCGGGTTCTGAAGGTGATTTAACCAAGCAATTGAATGTGACTCGACACGCCGAGCTGATCGGCATTGCCCAGGGTTTCAACCAGTTCATTGACAAGCTTCGAACCATGATCATTGAACTGAAACAATCGGCCGGTGAATTGCGCCAGCAGGGAGATAGCCTGGTAAAAACGGCCTCGGATACCGACCAGGCCACCAATGAACAACAAGCAGAAATGCAAAGCATCGCTACGGCCATGAATGAAATGTCTGCCACGGCCAATGAAGTCGCCAATCTGGCCAGCAACACCGCCAGTGAAGCAGAGCAGTCAAACCAGGCGTTGCAGCAGGCCCGAGAAGCCTTCCGACACACTGTCGAAGAAATACGCGCAGTATCCACAGACATGTCTCGCGCCAGCGATCGTGTGACCGAAGTCGCCAAAAGCAGTGAGAACATCACCGGCATCACTCAGGTCATCCAGGGCATTGCCGAGCAGACCAACCTGCTGGCGCTCAATGCAGCCATAGAAGCGGCACGCGCTGGCGAACAGGGTCGCGGTTTTGCCGTGGTTGCCGATGAGGTGCGCAGCCTGGCCGCACGCACTCAGGCGTCCACCGAGGAAATTCAGGCCCTGATCCAGACCCTTCAGCAGGAAGTGGACGCCTCGGTCAGCGAAATTGAAAACAGCACTGGTCGCATCGGGCAAACGGTCGCCGAGGCGGAAAATGCTTATCAGCAAATGGAAGCGGCCGCCAACAGCATCGCCTCAATCACCGACAACTCGGCTCAGGTTGCAACAGCAGCAGAAGAACAGAACCAGGTGAACGAAGAGATCAATCGCAACATCACAAGAATGGAGGAGGCCAGCAATCGTTTGTCTGAACTGGCCACCGACACCAAAGACGTCAGTGATTCCATGGCACGCATAACTGATGCCCTGGATCAGCAATTGAACAAACTGAACGTCTGATCAGTCAGGACAGAGAACCAGCTCAAACATTGGTTGAACAAGCCCTGGCTGTTCAACCCCTCGCCGCTCGACTCAGTTCTTCAACTTGTAACCGGTCTTGAAGATCCACCAGACAATACCGAGAAAGAGCGCCAGAAAGCCGAAGGTCATGGCAATGCTGATGGCGATGTGCACATCCGCTACTCCGTAAAAACTCCAGCGAAAGCCACTAACCAGATAAACGACGGGGTTCAACAAGGTTACCCCTTGCCAGAAGGGCGGCAGCATGTCGATGGAATAAAAAGTACCACCGAGGAAGACCAAAGGGGTGACCACCATCATTGGTACGATCTGTAGCTTTTCGAAGCCATCGGCCCAGACACCGATAATAAAGCCCAGAAAACTGAAGGTGATGGAGGTCAACACCAGAAAACTGAACATCCAGATGGGGTGCTTGATGCTGTAATCGACGAAAAAGGTAGCCGTTACCAGGATGATCAGGCCAAGCACAACCGATTTGGTCGCGGCAGCACCGACATAACCCAGAACTATTTCGAAGTAGGAGATCGGTGCTGACAATACCTCATAAATGGTGCCTGAAAAACGCGGCATATAGATGCCGAACGAGGCGTTAGTGATGCTCTGCATCAACAGCGTCAGCATGATCAGACCGGGAATGATAAAGGCACCATAGCTGACGCCGTTAATCTCTACCATGCGCGAACCAATGGCCGACCCGAACACGACAAAATAAAGGGACGTCGAGATCACCGGAGTGGCCACACTTTGCAGGATTGTGCGCAAGGTGCGTGCCATCTCGAAATTGTAGATTGCGCGAATAGAATAAAGATTCATCAGGCGGCTCCTGCTTCGACTTTGGGTTGATGAACCAGGTCGACAAAGATGTCTTCCAATGAACTCTCTCGAGTCTTGAGGTCACGAAACTCGATTTCGGCGCTTTGCAATTCCCGCAGCAAGTTGGAAATGTCGTTATGATCGCTCTGATCCTCAAAGCGATAGACCAGTTCTCGGCCATCGTCGCTCAGTTCCAGATGAAAGGCGTGCAGCCGATCAGGAATCGCCGCAAGAGGCTCACGCAGCGACAGACGCAGCTCTTTTCTGCCGAGTTTCTGCATCAGGGCAACTTTGTCGTCTACCAACATGATCTCGCCCTGGTTGATAATGCCAATGCGGTCCGCCATTTCTTCGGCTTCTTCAATATAGTGAGTGGTGAGAATAATGGTCACACCCTGCTTCCGCAGCCCCCGAACCATCTCCCACATGTCTCGGCGCAGTTCAACGTCGACCCCAGCGGTGGGTTCATCCAGAAACAGAATTTTGGGTTCATGAGAGAGTGCCTTGGCGATCATCACCCGGCGCTTCATGCCCCCAGAGAGCGCCATGATCTTGCTGTTGCGCTTGTCCCACAGCGACAAATCGCGTAGCACCTTTTCTATGTGAGCGTTATCAGGTGCCTTGCCAAACAAACCGCGGCTGAATTTCACCGTATGCAAAACCGTTTCGAAGGTATTGGTGGCCAGTTCCTGGGGCACCAGGCCGATCTTCGAACGCGCCTTTCGGTAATCCCGAATAATGTCGTGTCCATCGGCGTGCACGCTGCCGCCACTGAGGTTGACGATGCCACAGATGATGCTGATCAGCGTTGTTTTGCCTGCGCCATTAGGGCCAAGCAGGGCGAAAATCTCACCGGGGTGTATGTCCAGATCGACAGATTTAAGGGCGACAAAACCATCTTCATAGGTCTTGTTCAGCCCCTGGATTGCGATGATGGGGTCCATTGCGGCTCCGCTGGTTAATGCTGGCTGCCGATCATTCGGCAGCAGATAAAGAATCGAAGGGGTTGATACGGCACGACCCGGGCCAGCAGATTAGCGGATTTGGGGAAAGAATGACAATCAGGTTTGGTCGCGCCAGTGCCGGATAGCAAGATAATCCTGCAACAGGCGGTCGACCTCATAATGTTGCAAGCCATTGCGCTCTCTGGTCGGGTGAAGGGCTGCTTCCAACTGCCCTTGATCGTTCATCAGGTAAATCTGCAGACCGTGTGCGACCTGGTACTGGCTGGGGTCTTGCGATGGTTCGACAAAGGCAACAATGCCCAGCCCCTGCTCAAACCGCCGGGCTTCGGCTTCGTCAACCGCCAACAGCCCCCGGAACTCAGGATGAAACCAGGGTACATAATCGGCAAGGTGAGCCAAGGTATCCCGACCCGGATCAATACTGTAAAACCAGACATCCAGATCCCGGTATTCTGTTTGCCCCTCCAGCGCGCGCTGGAAGGCCGCCAGTTCCATCATGGTCGTCGGACAGATATCAGGGCAATGGGTGAAACCATAGGTGAGCAGGTGCCAGCGTCCCTGAAGATCCTTGCGGGTCAGCGCTTCCTGGTGGTGAGTCACCAGATTGAAATCGGGCAAGGGGCGCGGCTCCAGCAACAAGGAGCCCTGAACAGCCGGTGGTGGCGCGTCTGTGGATCTGAGCAGAAAAAACGCCAGCAGGCTGATGCCCGCCAGTATCGTCAATGCCGACCCGAGAACCCACTTGCGTTGCAGTTTTAGCTCAGCGCTGACAGACATCAGCCCCCCATATGCAACATTCGATTCACGAAGGTATAGTTTGCCTCTATGATCATGAACAGCATGAACACCGGTATGGCAAAGGTTGGCACCAATAATGCCACCTTGAGCGTTTTCGACTCCCAGGAAAAATGCATGAAAACCGCCATGATCAAGCCGGCTTTGAGTATCATGAAGATGATGATCAGACTCCAGCGTAACATTCCCTGAAAGTCGATAATATCCACCATATAGGACAAGGCGCTGATGATGAACAACAGAATCCAGACCTTGAGGTACAAGGCGACCGAGGGATGGTCATGCTCCTGATCGTGCTCCTGGCTCTGATCTTGTGAATGTTCCGTCATGACTGAATCCTCACCATAAGTAGAAGAAGGCAAAAATGAATACCCAGACCAGGTCGACGAAGTGCCAGTAAAGGCCGGTAATCTCGACTATCTGGAAGCCACGTTTGTCATAATCGCCGCGCCGAACTTTCAAGGCGACGACGAAGATGTAAATCACCCCGCCAGTGACGTGTAGTCCGTGAAAGCCGGTAATCATGAAAAAGATGGCTCCAAACTGTTCCGCACCGAAAGGATTGCCCCAGGGGCGGATGCCATAATCGACGATCAGTTTGGTCCACTCGAACACCTGAAAACCGACAAAGACCAGGCCCAGAAAGGCAGTGGCCATCATCAACCAGAAGGTCACCTTCTTCTTGCCCTGGTAGGCGTAATTCACGGCCATGGCCATGGTGCCACTGCTGGTAATCAGAATGAACGTCATGATGGCGATCAACAGCAGCGGCACATAGACACCGAACATTTCCAACGCAAACACATCACTCGTCGAAGGCCATTCGGCCGTCGCTGACATGCGCACCTTCATGTAGGCGATCAAAAATATACTGAAGATGAAGGTATCTCCCACCAGGAAGATCCACATCATCAGCTTGCCCCAGGAGACTTGAAAGGTTTCCTTGTCGGCCGACCAGTCAACCACCATTTTTTGCCAGTAGCCCAGGGGCTTGTTGCTTTGCGATGTCATAGGCTTATCCCAGTCCGCACACGGCAGCGATAAAGGCATAGGTTTCTGGTGTGCGCGTCAAAAAGAAAAACAACACCAGCCAAAGAATGAACAGGTAGTGCCAATAGATGGCACAACCCTTTACCGCTAGAAACACTCGCTCTGCCGAGACACCGCGGTACAGACGGAAAAAGACGCGAACCAGCGCCACCAGCCCGCCCAACAAGTGTATGGCATGCAAACCGGTGAACAGATAGAAGTAGCTGTTGGCCGGGTTCTCACTAAGGCCGTAGCCCAGGGACAACAGATAGCGCCAGACGGCGACTTGCAACACTAGAAAGCTGATGGCCAGAAAAGCCCCTGCAGAGAGCATCAACAACATCAAGCGGGTCTGGCCGTTCTGCCATTGCCTGACGGCGACTTCCATCCCTATGCTGGCAAGCAGCAGAACAAAAGTATTGATCCACAGCCGACCGGTGTCGGTAAAGGGCTGCCATGGTTCGCCTGCAAGCGCCCGAAAATCATCGAACTGGGAGCGAACGATAAAGGTCACCATGATCAACAGGAAAAAGACCGTGATGATGCCCATTAACACCCGCAGCGCCAATATAGGAACGGGCGTGTGATGGGTTTCCACTGCCATACCTGCCGGCTGTGGCAGCCAGGGCTTGACGGTAATACTGTCTAACCACCTCATTCGCTGTCCTCCCGTTTCTCGGGCCGTTGATCCCACTCCACCTCATCGTCGGTCAGATGTTGTGGAATATAATCCTCTTTGGCACCGGGTACGCTGTAATCGTATGCCCAGCGATGGACCACTGGCAGTTTATCACCCCAGTTGCCGTGTCCGGGTGGCACGTTGGGGGTGTGCCATTCCAGTGAAGTGGCTTTCCAGGGGTTACGTTCGGATTTTGGTCCATAACGCAGCGTCCAGAAGACATTGAACAGGAAGATCAATTGCGCCAGGGCGACGATGATCACTGCAATGGTTATGTTCTCGTTCAGTGTATGGACAGACTGCGGTAAATAGCTGGCATCGCCCAGGGCGTAGTAACGCCTTGGCACGCCCATTATTCCGATATAGTGCATCGGCAAGAATATGCTGTAGGCACCGATAAAAGTAACCCAGAAGTGCAGCTTGCCCATGCCGGTATGCAACTGCTTGCCGCTGATCAACGGGAACCAGTGGTAGATGGAAGCATAGAGCACCAGTATCGGGCTGACCCCCATGACCATATGGAAGTGGGCCACCACGAAAAAGGTATCCGACAGGGGCAGGTCAACAATCACATTGCCGAGGAAGAGGCCACTCATGCCGCCATGGGTGAAGGTAAAAATAAAGCCAATGGCAAACAGCATGGGCACCGTCAATTGTATATTGCCTCGCCAGAGCGTCAGCACCCAGTTGTACACCTTGATCGCCGTAGGTACAGCGATAATCAGCGTCGAAGTCGCAAAGAAAAAGCCAAAATAGGGGTTCATGCCACTGACATACATATGGTGTGCCCAAACAATAAAGCTCAGCCCGCCGATGATCACGATGGCCCACACCATCATCCGATAGCCAAAGATGTTCTTGCGAGCATGAATGCTGAGCACATCACTGACCATGCCAAAGGCTGGCAAGGCAACAATATAGACTTCCGGGTGGCCGAAAAACCAGAACAGATGCTGGAACAACAGCGGGCTGCCACCTTCATGATCCATGGGCTCACCGAGCGACATGATGGCAGGCATGAAGAAGCTGGTGCCCAGGGTGGCATCGAGCATCATCATGATGGCACTGACCAGCAAAGCCGGGAACGCAAAGAGACCGAGAATGGTGGCGATAAAAATGCCCCAGATGGTCAACGGCATGCGCATCAAGGTCATGCCGTGCGTCCGTGCCTGCAAAATGGTGGTGATGTAGTTCAGGCCGCCCATGGTGAAGGCGATGATAAAAATGCCGAGTGAAATCAGCATCAGGTAAATACCCCAGCCTGCGCCGGGTGTCCCCTCAAGAATGGCTTGCGGTGGGTAGATGGTCCACCCTGCCCCGGTCGGACCTCCAGGCACAAAAAAACTGGCCAGCAGCACGATGACGGAGACCAGATAGAACCAGAAACTGAGCATGTTCAGCGTCGGGAATACCATATCCCGAGTGCCCAACATCAGCGGTATCATGTAATTGCCGAAACCACCAAGCAACAAAGCGGTCAACAAGTACACCACCATGATCATGCCATGCATGGTGACGTATTGCAGGTAAACACCCGGGCTCAGAAAGCCCAGGGTATCCGGAAAGCCCAATTGCAAGCGCATCAGTACCGAAAGAACCAGGGCAACCAGACCAACAAAGAGGGCGGTACAGCTGTACTGCACGGCAATCACCTTGTGATCCAGACTCCAGACATATTTGCCATAGAAGGTCTTGGGGTGGTGATCGTCTTTAAAATCTTCATCCGCAAGAGCGATGTGTGTCATAAGTAAGGTCCCTTATGGATTTTTATTGTAGAGAGCCAATGTACGCCAGCAGATCGTTCAACCGCTCCGGACTCTGAATGGTGCGCGTCATCAAGCGCATCTGGGTACCGAACTGGTCCTGCTCATGGCGACCGCGCCAACCCATGCTGTAATGTTCGAGCTGACGTTTCAGATACCAGTCGGCCTGTCCGGCCAGGCCTGGTGCGCCCAGCAATTGGCGACCTTCCGCCTGGTTGCCATGACAGACAGCGCAGGACTCATAGATGCGTTTACCCCGTTCAATATCACCACCATTCAAGGTTGGCTCACTGGCCACCAGCGGCAACTGCTCAATGTAACGCAACAAATCGGCCTGTGTTTCCTCAGGCACAGTCGAGGCGATGGCAACCATTTGCTGACCCCAGCTATCTTCCGGGTGTGTACCGCGAATGCCCTCGCGGTAATAGCGCATTTGGCGCTCCATATACCAGTTGTCGAGCATCGTCAGGTTAGGTGCATTCAGAGCGGCATTGCCGGAACCATCCATGCCATGGCAGCCAGCACAGGTCATATAGAGGGATTCCCCGGCACTGTGATCATAAGCAGGGCGACTCTGTGTCTCTGCAAAGGTCGGGAACTGCGCCAGCCAGGCTTCGAAATCTTCCCGCTCTTCAATGATGACCTGGCCTCTCATGGTGTAGTGCGCCAGCCCACAAAGCTCCATGCACATGATGTCAAAGGTGCCTTTCAAGCTCGGTGTAAACCACTGGTAACTCTGAATGCCGGGCACGGTGTCCATCTTGACCCGGAAATTGGGCACGGCGAAGTTGTGCAAGACATCGTTTGAACGCAGCACCAGTTTGATTGGCTCATCGATGGGCAGATGCAAACGGTGGCTGTTGATGATGATGTCGTCCTGACTGGCCGGGTCGTTGGGGTCAATCCCGAAGGGGTTTTCCGGTGTCACAAAGCGGGCGTTGGCTTGCCCCAGTACACCGTCTTCGCCAGGAAAACGATAGGTCCATTGCCATTGCTGGCCCAGCGCCTCAACCTCGTTGGCCTCCTCTGGAACATTCACGAAGTTGGCCCAGACAACCAGGCCCGGTGCCAACATGGCAATGACACCGATGGACGTCAGAATGGTCAACCAGCTTTCCAGCGGTTTGTTTTCAGGGTCGTAGGTCGCGCGGCGGTTTTTGTCGTAGCGATAATAGAAAACCACCCAAACCAGAAAAAGATTCACCAGAACAAAGACAATACCGGTGACCCAGAAGGCGAGATTGATGGTGCTATCAATGGAACCCCAATTGGAGGCCAAGGGGGTCAGCCACCAGGGGCTTGCAAAATGCAGCACAACAGTGGCCACGATAAGGGCCAAGAGTACCCATGCGATCAGCATAGTTTTTCCTTATTGTTATTCTGAATACAGCCAGGGGCCATTGCAGCCCCATTCACCGATTTCTAAAGTACGGCATGAGCGTGCTTAGCGCTAGCGACTCATACTCGCTTGAGTTTGGAAAAAGGTGAAATAAAATGGCGATCGATGGCAGCAAATCGGGCCTCTGGATGACGCTCTTCCATCACCTTGCGTACCGCCTCTTCCTGGTCTTTCTTGGTATAAATCAAAATCAGGTATTTGCCATTTTCGATATCATCATGGAATGGCTGTAGCTTCTTGTTCTCTGTATCAACACCCCACAAGCCCCCTTCCCAGATCCCGAACAACGTCAAAACCGCGACAAAAATCAGATTGACCCATATCGGGATATTGGGGCTGAAGACTCCGGTAGCATTGAAAATCAACAACAACAGCAAGCTGGCACAAAAGCCAATAACACCACCGATAACGGAGCTGTGGTAGAGATCCAGTGTTTCTATATAGTTCGCTGATTGCAGGTGTTTCTGGCTCAGCCCGGATTCGTCCTTGCTGACAATGTGAAGATACCAGTCGGACACCCCGACATTATGCAGATCGTTGGCGATTTCTTCGCTTTCTTTCAAAGTCGGAGATAGGTAATACAAGCACTTCATGGCGGCCCCTCTTGTTATCATCTTCACGGCACTACTGCTTATGGCCAACCCCGGTTGAAGCCCACAACCCTGCTGCAGGAAATGCAGGTCGGTTGCGTCTTACTGGCCACTGCTGTAACAGCAGTGTCGCTGTTTTTTCACCAAGTACCCTCTTAACCTAATCGAACTTCGTTAAATTTCAAACTATCAGAAGATTGCTCAATGCCAAATCGTGTAATAGCGCCTTTACCTGAGAGGCAATCAGAAATCAGGAATACCTCTACAAATAACCTTTAAAAACAATCACCTGGATCTAATTAATATTTTTTTAATCTAATATAAACAAAGGTTTTTTAGACATTAATACTCTTAGCAGATTTTTTTTAACGGAAATGGGTATAAAGAAAGCACCCTGCCCCGAACAGTATTCAGGGCAGGCTCTAACCATGTTCTAAGGTTTGACCACCAACACAGGAATATCGGTTTTAGCGATCACCTTGTTGGCCACGGTCCCAATAACCTGGCGTTCAAAGCGGCGATACTTGTGACTGGCCATAACGATCAAATCCGCCTGGCTGGCAATGGCCTGCTGGATAATAACGTCCACTGGCTTGCCCTCTGCCACCAGACATTGGTAGCGAATTGATCGGCCCTGAAGGCTCTCTTTCGCTGCCTCGGCCAGGTTGGCATTTGCCTCACGCAGAAAATCGTTGAATGCCTGTTTGGGAAAATAACTCCCCACCATTGGCATGTTGTATCCTGGCACCACGTTAAGCAGTACCAGTTCTGCCTTGAAGTGTTCAGCCAGGTCAGCGGCAACGGTCGCTGCCTTGTCTGAAAACCCGCCTTCATTCAAATCGATGGGGACCAGTATTTTATGGTACATCGCCTTTCCCTCCGCTCACTTTGAGCATGACTCTGCGCTGATTCCATGCCAACAAGCCCAGTAACACCAAGGCCGGGATAAACATCCACTCCTTCACCGGCCGTTCTGTGGGAGCCACTATATTGGTCACCTCCCAACCAAAGAACAGGCCCGCTCTGTCGGCAGAGCTGTTGAATCTGACGCTCTGTACAAAAAGCCTGTCATCCTGCTCACGCAGCATCAATCCAGTGCTGTTCAACCGCTCCTGATAGGTTTCAAGGTTGTTGTCGATCGACATAACCACCACCCGGTCGACACGGTTGCCTTCAATATTGGTCCCTGAAACTCTGAGCCGCAAAGGGTCGCCGGGGCGCAGTGTCATCATCCGCTCTTCCATTTCAACGGCCGAGAACTCTTCCATTGGCGGGTACACCTTGTCCCACCAATAGCCAGGCCGGAACAAGGTGAAGGCAATCAACAACATGGCGACCACCTCCCACCAACGCAGTCGAGTAAACCAGTACCTCTGAGTAGCTGCAGCAAACACCAGCATGGCCGTTACCGCGCTGAAAATGGTGACCAGCAGTTGCCAGATACTCTCTATGCCAATCAACAATAGCTGCGTATTGAAGATGAACATGAACGGCAGAATGGCGGTGCGAATGTCGTAGGTAAACCCCTGGATACCGGTTTTAATCGGATCCGATCGTGCAATGGCCGCTGCTGCAAAAGCCGCCAGACCGACCGGCGGTGTATCGTCAGCAAGAATGCCAAAGTAGAACACAAAGAGATGGACTGCGATCAAAGGCACGATCAAGCCATTGTCGGCACCTACGCTGACAATAACCGGCGCCATGATACTCGAGACAACAATGTAGTTGGCGGTAGTGGGCAACCCCATCCCCAGAATGACGCAGATCACGGCTGTTAAAATCAACATGGGCAGAATATTGCCGCCTGACAACAACTCCACCACTTCGGTCATCATCTGGCCGAGGCCAGTCAGCGTGACCGTTCCAACGACAATACCGGCGGCCGCTGTCGCTATGCCGATGCCGATCATGTTGCGGGCACCATTCACCATACCCCACGCCAGGTCCATGACGCCGGTTTTGAAGCGTTCGAACCAGGCCGCGGCCTCACCTCGAAACAGCCCGATCAAAGGGCGATGGGTGATGACAATAAACATCATGAAGGCCACGGCGTAAAAAGCCGATTGCTGTGGGGAATAGCGCTTGATGGTTAAACCCCAGATCAATACCAGCACGGGCACCAGGAAATACAGCCCTGACTTGAGCGTCGGCCCGGGCAGTGGCACCTTGACCTCCGGGTCGTTGGGGTCATCGATTTCAAGATCGGGTACGGTCGCCGCCAGACGCAGCAAAGCCAGATAAAGAACCACCATGGCGGTCAAGAACAGGGCCGCCCCCATCGACGGACCAAAAACACTGTCCAGCCAGCCAGTGCCATAGTACACAGCAAAACTCAACAGCATGAACACCATAATGGTGGTAATCCATGTCAGAAGTCGCTCGGACAGAGTCGGATTATGAGGCCTTGGCAAGCCCTTCATGTTGGCCTTTACCGCTTCCAGATGCACGATGTACATCAAGGCAACATAGGAGATCAGTGCTGGCAACAGAGCGTGTTTTATGACTTCCAGGTAAGGAATCCCGACATACTCTACCATTAGAAAGGCAGCAGCACCCATGATGGGGGGCGTCAGTTGTCCATTGGTTGAAGCCGCTACTTCAATGGCGCCGGCCTTGGTGCCAGGGAATCCCACTCGCTTCATCAGCGGAATGGTGAAGGTTCCGGTCGTCACTACATTGGCGATGGAAGACCCGGAAATAACACCGCTCAAGCCGGACGAAACCACGGCCGCCTTGGCAGGTCCACCGCGCATATGGCCCAACAACGAAAACGCCAGCTTGATGAAATAGTTACCCGCACCGGCGCGTTCGAGCAGGGCTCCGAACAACACAAACAGAAAGACGAAAGACACAGAAACACCAAGGGCAACACCGAAAACCCCTTCCGTGCTCAACCATTGATGCGAAACGATGCGGCGTATACTGGAGCCACCATGAGAAATAACATCCGGCATGTAAGGGCCGAAATAGGTATAGAGCAGAAAAACCGTTGCGACGATCATCAAGGGTTTGCCCAGAGATCGTCGTGTTGCTTCAAGCAGTAAAAGGATGCCGATAACACCAATCGTTACATCCGCTGGGGTGGCGGCACCGGAGCGGCGCACCAGTTCAGCACGAAACACCATCAAATAGAAAATGGCAATCAAAGCCAGCGCCATCATCAGCCAATCGTACCAGGGCAGCACGGAACGATCGGAGCGACGCGTGGCCGGATAAAAGGTAAAGGCAAAAACCATGGCGAAGGCCAGATGAACAATTTTGGCCTGGTCTTCATTCAATACGAAAAAATTAAAGGCATAGGGCAAAGGTGAGGCATACCAGAGCTGAAACAAAGTCCAGACAAAGAGCAAAGCGAGGAAGAACCGCTCCAGACCTTTACTCAGTTGGCGAGAACCCGTCTCCGATTGCGCGACTGCCACCACTTCGTCACGTGCAACATCCTGAGTCATGGGAGTGTCCGTTCGGCCGCACCGGGACTGTGCAGCCTTTGTTATTGTTGTTGCTCCAGCCAATGAGCCTGTCGGACTCCCGGGGCCGGAAGTTAAAAGAGCCAGAGCAAAGATCTCTGGCCCCAGTAGTGGCCCAGGTGTGACGTTGTGTCACAGCAAACGTCGCAGCTGGGCCGCTTTTTTTTACAGCAAGCCAGCTTCGCGGAAGTAGCGCGCTGCACCGTCATGCAGTGGTGCCGACAGGCCGTCGCTTACCATTTCTTCCTTCACCAACACACCAAAAGCCGGGTGCAGATTCTGGAAGGTTTCGAAGTTTTCGAAAACAGCTTTGACTGTCTGGTAAATGACTTCTTCCGAGGCCGCCGTGGAACTTACGAAGGTGGCACCTACACCGAAGGTCGTGACATCATCGGGATTGTTGGGGTACATGCCGCCAGGGATGGTGGCAACTCGATAGTAGTCACGCTCAGCAACGAGCTGATCGATGACGTCACCACTGACCTCTACCAGTACTGTACGGCAAGCTGTGGTGGCTTCCTGGATCGCTCCGCTGGGGTGGCCTACGGTATAAACCATGGCATCAATGCGGTTGTCGCACAGTGCCATGGCTTGCTCAGCTGGGCGCAACTCGGAAGTGAGCTGGAAGTCATCTGTTGTCCAGCCATAGGCGTCCATTACGACTTCCATGGTGCCGCGCTGACCAGAACCCGGGTTGCCGATATTGACTCGCTTGCCTTTGAGGTCTTCAAAGTGTCGTATGCCTGAATCGGCGCGAGCTACAACAGTGAATGGTTCTGGATGTATCGAGAAGACCGCACGCAGTTCGGTGAAAGGGCCGTCCTCTTCAAAACGGCTTGAGCCGTTGTAGGCATGAAACTGCCAATCGGACTGAACCACACCCATATCCAGGTCATTCAAACGAATACCATTAAGGTTGGCAATGGAGCCACCGGTACTCTCTACTGAACAACGGATACCATGCTCACTGCGGTTTGCATTTACCAGCCGGCAAATGGAACCACCAGTCGGGTAATAAACCCCGGTAACACCACCGGTACCAATGGTCACAAACTGCTGTTGTGCCTGTACCGAAAAGGTTGCTGCGGTCAAACCGGCTGCCAGGATGGCGGTTGTCATCAATCGTTTCATCGTCGTCCTACCTCTTCTTCTTTTTTGAAATAAGAGCGAGACTACTCAGGCGGTGCTAGAGCAATCCAATCGCTCGCGTCATTCCTTCAAGGGCACAACTGGCGTTGTGCCCCTTAGCGCAATTAGCCTAGCCTGGATGCCACTAAAGGACAAACTGGCTGGCCTGCTTTACTGCCGCAAACACTGGGTGTCTTCGGCGGTTTCCATGGGTGTTGCCTCCCTGATCCGAACATCCACCGGTGTAAAACCATTCGACCGGAGGATCACCGGGTTAAATTCAATTTCAACGATGTCCTGCTGGGACAAGTACCAGTCTGCCACTTCAACCACCCATTGGCAAAATGCGTCCAGATCGTTGGGCTCTGTCTGGCGATAGCCATGTACCAGGGCTCGAAAATGCAATTGATCGATCATCTCGTGCACCTGGCTTAGGTCGACCGGCAGTGCGCGAAAGGCGACATCCGAGAGCAGCTCAACCCAGGTACCGCCGATGCCCAACATCAACACAGACCCATACTGGGCGTCGTTCAAGATGCCGACCACCAGTTCCGCTCCGGGAGCCGCCATCGGGGTCAGCAAAACGCCCTCCAGACTGGCCTGCGGCTGTGACTGCTCGATCGAGCTGATCATGCGGCGGTAGGCTTGCGACAACTCCGTGGCCGATGCAACACCCAGCACTACTCCGCCAACATCCGACTTATGCAGAATGTCCGGCGACACCACTTTCATCGCCAGTGGCCTGGCACCCAATTGCGCAAAAAGCGCCTCCGCCTCATCCGCCCTGGTCATGAGTGCCTGCTCGGATTCCGCAAAGAGGCCATCACGGCTCAAACGCTGACGTGCCTGCCACTCGGTCAACCAACGACCTTCACCACTGGTACGTTTGCGAATAACACTCGCCAGGGAAGTCGGATGCCGATTCAGAAAGCGACCCCGTTCCGTCAACGCCTGCATCAATTGAACCCCAAGGTCCAACGAGCGCACCACCGGTATTCCGGCATCCGACAGTCGGGCTAAAACCGGGTTGCCTTCCACGGGATACAGGCTGTGCACAACAAGGGGTTTATTGGCATCCATTGATAACTCGATAAAACGCTCTGCTGCCGACAACTCTGCCGCCAACAGGGACTCATCGAAGCGCAGGTGATAGCCGCCAAAAAGACCCGTCACCAGAACACCATCGATGTCGTCGTTTGCAAAGTAATCCGTCAGTCGCTCGGCAAAAACTTCCGGCTTGGCATCTGCTTCGCCCGCCAGATCATGGGGGTTGGCATAGCCGGCATCGGCAAAGTCAACGCGATGATCAACCATCAGATCTGCGACAACACTGCCGTGCCCCCCACCGTCGGTCAGCACCTGCCAATGGCCGCGTGCCGAAATCTGCTGAGCACTGAGCACTTCGGCCACCGGTAACAAATACTCGGGTTGGGTAACAACGCAGGCGCCGAAGGTCCGCAGTAGATCTGCGCTGATGCGGTAATTGCCGGCGAGCGAACCGGTGTGAGATTGCACAGCCGCCATCGCCTGTTGACTCTTGCCCGCCTTGAGCACAACGACCGGTTTGCTCTGACTGAAACAGGCGACTTGCTGCAAAAACTCCCGGCCATCGCCCACGCCTTCAACGTACAACATGGCAGCGACGGTGTTCGGATCGTCCCGAAACAGGGCAAGGTAGTCGGCAAACCCCAGGTCCGTCTGGTTACCGACGCCGATATAGCCGGACAAACCGCTATGACTCAGCAAGGGGGTCTGCATCATGATCGACAGCGCCACGTTACCCGATTGCGATATCAGCGCCAGTTTGCCAGCCCTGGGGGTCGCCATTCCTGCCAGATTAATGCGTGCGTGAGGGTTTACCAGGCCCGATGTATTGGTGCCGACAAGGCGCACACCCAAGGCACGCGCTCGATCTCGAACCTGCACTTCCAGTGATTGTTCGCCGGGACCCGGTGTGGCGACCACCACAGCCATGCCAATGCCTTTATCGGCACAGTCTTGCAGCATATCCGGAATGGCGGCTAGAGGTGTGCAGATCACGGCCAGTTCGACGCCTTCCGGCAGTGCCTTGACCGAGTCATAAACGGTTAAATCCAGAATGCTCTGAGCATAGGGGTTAACTGGGTAAATTTGCCCATCGTAACCCGAGCGCTGCAGCGCCCGTATCACCTGAAAACCGCGCTTGGACGGTTGTGTACTGGCGCCAATGACGGCGATGTGGCGTGCCTGCCAGGCCTTCATTAACGGACTCATGCGCCAGCTACCTTCTGGTGCCAGGCATCGCTGCCCGTTGCTGCAACCATGGCCTGCCATTCGTCGACCAGAGCAGCATCATAGTGATTCATCAACCCACGCCTCAGGTGCTGTCGAGCCCGCGCCAGGTTGTCAGCAGGCATGCGCGCCAGGGCTTCGGCACGCAGCAGGGTGGCTTCCTGCAGTTCGGTTTCATCGACAACGGCATCCAGCAGACCCATCTGCAGCAATTCGGCTGCAGTGAAACGACGCTCTGGCTGCAACAACAGCCGCCGCGCTTGAGCCAGACCCACCAGGGCCGGCAACAGCACCGTTACCCCACCGCCGACATAGTTGCCAATACCCAATTCCGGTAGGCTGACCTGCAAGGTGTCGGCGCCAATGCGCCAGTCGGTGTTCAACGCCAGTTCCAGCCCAGCGCCGATAGCGTACCCCTGGAGGGCACAAAGCACCGGCTTGTTCAGCGTCAACAATTGCCGACATACACGCTGCTCTTGCCATAGATAGTCGCGCCTTTGCGCCTCGGTACGCCCGCTCTGGTGCAGCTTCAGATCGGCACCGGCACAGAAGGCACGACCGCTGCCGGCCAGTATCACTACCTGACAAGCCGGATCGGCTTCAGCGTCGAGCAGGGCTTGCTCAAGGGCGCCGTACAGGCTTTCGCAGACGGCATTCAAACGCTCAGGCCGATTCAAAGTCAAGGTCCAAATAGGCCCTTGTGTTGCCAACAGTACATCAGTATTCATCTTGCATCTTCACAATGAGTTGCTCTCGCTCTTCCAGAGCCGCAATGCCTGCCGAACCAGCCAGCACAGCGGCCTTGTCCAGTAAAATTTCAATCAGCGCGCTGGCAGCGACCAGGCTGTTGCTGTAAAAACCGCTATCGACCGGCACCCTGAGCACCCACTCGGCCAGTGCTGCCAATGGCGACTGATGGCTGTCGGTAATGGCGATCACCCGACAGCCCCGTTCCTGGGCGACCCGAGCAACCTTGACGGTACTCGGGCTATAAGGATGAAAACCGATAAAGACCGCCACATCCCCGGACTCCAGCAATGAAGCACTGTGACTCGCCCCTAACTCGCCCGCCCCAAGCACCGTCACTCTCGGTCGCAGCATGGCCAGGCAATACCCCAGTAGAGTGGCCAGGCTGGTGCTCTGCCGCCGAGCGTAGACCTTGATTCGCCGGCCCCTGTACAACAGCCCTGCCACCTGTTCCAGCAGGGACTCTTCGTTCATTGTCTGAATCTGCGTCAGCATGACCTCCAGTCGCGCCAGGTGCTGAGCAGTCTGGCGCTCGCTTAGATCCAGCCGCCGCGCCTGCTGGCTGTAATAATGGCTCTGACCACCGGTCTCCTGCTTGAACAGCCGGGCGAAGGCCTTGTAGTTGGCAAACCCCAATTCCCTGGC
Source organism: Saccharospirillum sp. (assembly GCA_022565595.1). Taxonomy (GTDB): domain Bacteria; phylum Pseudomonadota; class Gammaproteobacteria; order Pseudomonadales; family Natronospirillaceae; genus Saccharospirillum. Next base: position 36,920 of record JAIUML010000034.1, read on the forward strand.
GAGCCGAGACAGTGTCGCTGTACTCACGTCAAACTGCTGCGCCAACTCGGTAATCGAACTCAACGCCACCTGCCGAGGGTTGTCCAGCATTGCCGCCAACACCCGGAGCGACCGTCGACCCAGGGACAATTTGAGCCTTTGCCGCTCAATGGCGATGCGCAACCGCTGCAATGCCGCAAGGTCTTCCGGTGGCAAGGTCGCTGTTTCCTGGTCACCAGGTTCGTCAGTCGACAAGGGTTCTTTGGGTACCATTGTGAAACGCCTCAGAAAAACTTCAAAATAAAAACACAAATGTAAATTTATTTTCATAATAGAGCAGAAAAAGCCCAAAAAGCAAAGCAAAGGCGAGGATTTCTAAATAAAAGAAACTAATGCTCAGGCGACTGTCGGGAAAAACCAACGGCTGGTGGCTGGCCAGTAGTAGCGCCGTTCAATAGCACTTGAAGCAATCAAACCGACACTATATATATCGCTATGTAGGTTTCTTGTAAGCCCCTTGTTCGAAGCTGATTGCCACAGCGATATTCTCATGGGGTGTCAGCGGTCGGGCGTTGAGGGTGGGCTAGATAAGAGTAAAACCAGGCGAATTTCCGAAGTCGAAAAAAGGGACACTGCTCGGTGCGGGCATGGAGGGCAAACAGGCAGATGAAGCGTCGGGTTGGCAGCGGCTATGAGGACGGATCTTCCCAGCCCCGGGGCGAAAGGACAATTCAATCAGTAGGCTACGTCAAGCGTGGATTGCCTGTCCAAACCTTGATGTATAACTTTGCGTATAAGAAGATCAAGGCGGCACACCTGGCGTCAATCGGAATCCCTGGTGTGCCGGGCGATGGCATTTAAAGCAGGGCCAGCACTTCGTCAGCAACCTGTTCGAAGTACTGTTTGCTGTTCACCGAGCGGACACCCAGTACAGCACCGTTCAAGGCAGCATGGATCAGGGAAGCTTTACGCTTGGCCGTCTTGGCATCCATTTTGGAATGCTTGCTGGAGACAAGGTCGGTCAGCCATTTGACGTTCAGCTTGTAATAGGCTTGCAAAGCCTTTACGACGTCTTCTGGTAGCACTTCGGAATCGGTACTGAGCATCATACAAACCGGCAATTCTTTCTGTTTGCCAATTTCGCGACGGTACAAACCTATATAGGCTTTCAGCTTTTTGTCTGCCGAACCACCCTGTTGATCGATCTCTGCCAGGGCCGTATCAAATTGCGCGACGTGACGATCCATCACGGCCTGGGCAAGGTCGCCCTTGGTCGGAAAATGGTAATGCACGCTGGCGCTTTTAATACCTACGGTACTGGCGATTTCTCTAAAAGCAAAACCCTGATAACCGCGACTGCGTATCAGGCCTTCTGCAATATCCATGATTTGTTCTGCAGTTCCGGCCATATTTCTAATCCTGTGGTTGAGTGACAAAATAAGTATAAGGGATTTTGAATAAAACATCTTAGTTTTTCTGAATATATAAAAACAGTCAATGGCGTATTCTTTTTTATTCCGGGTATAAATTACAGAATAACCATTCAGTCGACAGAGGTAGATCTATCGCATATCAGAATTGTATAGACCAATATACCAGGCGGCAGGCCTCGCCAGTCATATCAGAAGATAGGTCCGTCAGGTTGAAACAGGAGTCAGTACAGCCTGATTAATGCATGGCACTTCTGCTGTCTGCCGTCAAAAAAATTGAGAAGGGAGCGTCAGAGAGATGACGAGCCGTTGTGGCTCGTCATGGTTCAGTAGGGTGACTTTGCTATTTTTAGCCGGCTGGCTCAAAGGAATAACCCTGGTTTGCAAGCCTAACGGCTTGACCACTTCGCGCTGAATGCTGTGCCGCCAGGCCCAGCACAACCGCCTTGAGTCCATCTTCCACGGTCACATCTACCGGCGCACCCTCGGTGATCGCCTTAAAAAAGCCGAGATGCTGGTAATAGGTTGAACCATTGTGGTCACCCGCTTCCAGCAGGTTTGGGTCAACAGCTACATCCGACTCAACCGGCCCTTTTGGAGCGCGCGAACTGACGATTACCTTTGGTGTCGGCGGCTCACCCAGGTGTGCTGGCCAGAAACGTCCCGGACCCGGCACCAGGCACTCCACTTTGGCCTTAGGACCAACAACACTGATCTCCTCCTGATAGCGGGCCCCCTCAGCAAACATACAGAGCTCCAACATGGCGCGTTGGCCGCTGGCAAAATTCACGATGACATAGGCATTGTCGAGAATATCCGGGATCTCGCCCTCATACTGCTCATCCAGATGATTGACGTCCTGGCCCGCACTGGCCATCACACTGACGGCTTCGCTTTCAAGCAACAGACGCATCAAGTCAAAGAAGTGGCAACACTTTTCCACCAGGGTGCCACCCGTATTGGCATTAAAGCGGTTCCAGTCGCCCACCTTGGGGAGAAAGGGAAAGCGATGCTCTCGAATACTCAGCATTTTGACCGGGCCAGCATCACCCGCCACAAGGTGTTGCCGCAGTTGCGCCACTGGCGGCATGTAGCGATACTCCATCGCCACCCAAACGGGTGCCGGATGCTGCGCTACAGCCTCTCGTATAGGCTCAACCTGATCCAACCGGGTGACCAGGGGTTTTTCAATCAGTATGGGTAAGGACGTCTGTGCCAGAAGGGTCAGCAACTGGTCGGCGTGACAATGATTGGGGCTGGCGACGACAAGGGCGTCCAGTTCAGAGAACCGACAAATCGCTTCTACAGAATCACAAAATTGAACATCCGGCACCAGCGCCTGACAGGCGGCGCGCATCTCCGCGTTGGGCTCGTAAATGGCTACCACTTCGGCACCATCAATCAAGGCCAGGTTGCGTAAGTGCTCCTGGCCCATCATGCCGCAACCAATGACACCGTATCGAACTGACTTCATGCTACTTTCCCCTTCTTGCGATATTCGCAGTCTTGTTGTCAGGCCTCGCTGCCCGACCGGGAAAGTAAACCCTCAGGACAGTCGAGAAATGTATCGGACCTGCTCCGGGTCAAACCAGGTGTAGGAGAATTCCTCAATACGCCCCTGATTTGACCAGCTCAGACGCTCCACAAAACCAACGGGAGCACCGCTCTTTTTGCTCAGCAAAGGCGCAACCCAGTCCGGTGCGCCGGTGCAACTGATGCGATCTTCAATATGGGTAATCCAGAAGTCGAAATGATCGCGATAATGTTTGTACAAACTCTCGTTCAAGGTGTGAATGTTCAACTCAGGGTCGTGACGTTGGTCAAGCCACATCTCTTCTCCGGCTGCTGGCGTCTTGTTCAGGAACCGCAACCGTCGAATGCGCCACATGGGTGTCCTGGCGGCAAGACCGAGTTGCCCGGCTACATAGGCATTGGTGTGCCCTTCTACCGACAGCGTGTCGGCATTGGGCATGCCACCACCACCCAACAGCTCGAGGCGAAACAATTGGTAAACGGCCTGGCTGTTCAGCGCCGATTTGACATAGGTTCCGGAGCCCTGACGCCGCTCCAGCATACCGTCCGACTCCAGTTTGGACAGCGCCTTGCGCAAGGTCCCGATGGCCACACCCAATTGCAGCGCCAAATCAGCCTCTATCGGCAAACGCTCACCGACCTTGTAGTGGCCAGCGGCAATTTCCCGGTGCAGCAACTCGCTGATCTGGATGTACAATGGCAGGCGTTTGGCCTGACGCTGTGCGCTTCTGTCGAGGGTGGTCATGGTGGTATCCGCTGCTTCAAGTATGCTCCAGGTCCGCTCACTCAGAGCGGGTACCCGCGGCAGCATACCACAGCTTTTACCTCCATGGCGCACTCGCATGGCAGTGGACGCCAACAAATTCATTCACTATTGATTTACATCAAAAGCATACATTGATAGGGTACCCTTGCCAATGCTCAATTGACGTCGGACACAAAAATTTGCAGCCGACGCACCATCCGAGGAAGAAACAAATGCACAGTATTGAACTCCCCGACACTCAGGTTTCTCTGAGCCGCCTGGTTTATGGCGTATGGCGCCTGGCCGATGACAACGATACCTCTACCGACCAGGTGCGCCGCAAGATCGATCGTTGTCTGGAGCAAGGCATCAGCAGCTTTGACCACGCCGACATCTATGGCAATTACGAGTGCGAACGCCTTTTTGGCCAGGCACTGAAAGCCGATGCCTCACTGCGCGATCAGATGCAGTTGGTCAGCAAGTGCGATATTGCCTTGATCTCGGACAAGTATCCGCAACGTCGAGTGAAGCATTACGACACCAGTGCGGCCTACATTAATCAAAGTGTCGACAACAGCCTGAAGCATTTGCACACAGACCATCTGGACTTGCTGTTGATCCACCGCCCGGACCCCTTCATGGATGCTGCCGAAACCGGTCGAACTCTGGATGCTCTGGTAAAGAGCGGTAAAGTGAAGGCGGTCGGCGTGTCCAACTTCAAGCCTGATCAATGGCGACTGCTGCAGTCACGCATGAGCCATAAACTCTGCGTCAACCAGATCGAAATGAGTGTGCTCGAGCAAAGCGCCTTTATCGATGGCACCCTGGACGCCATGCAACTCGACAACGTGCAGGCCATGGCCTGGTCACCGTTGGCGGGTGGACGTCTATTCACCGATGATGCTGCGGCCAAACGCGTGAAGCCCCTGCTGCAACAGCTTGCCGAACCCGTGGGTGGTCGCCTCGACCTTGCGGCCTTTGCCTGGCTGCTGGCGCACCCAGCGAAGATACTGCCTGTGGTTGGCACCAATAATCTGGAGCGTATTTCCGGCCTGGCGGATGCGTTGAAAATTGAGATGGATCGGGAAACCTGGTTTGAGGTCTGGACGGCGGCGACTGGGGTTGAGGTGCCTTGAGTCAAGCTTAAACGTCGAACCGCCCACCCTCTCCCCAGGGAGCTAATAGCCCTCTCCCAAGGGAGAGCAACCGTGTTCACTGTCAAACGATTTTTGGATGCCATGGGCTATTATTTTTCACCATGGCATTCATGATCGTCAGTAACTTTCTCATGCAGGCGACTATGACTACTTTTGCAGGTTTGC
>JAIUML010000035.1 GCA_022565595.1 Saccharospirillum sp.
GGCTCGACGCACAGCTTCGCGCCGAAAGTCTTCGGTGTAGTGATTGTACTTGTTCTTCGTCTTCCTGGTCATAAGGACACCCTCCGTTAGCTGGGAATTAGGTGTCTACTTCTCGTGGGTAACTTGGATGCCTAACGCCTTGCTCACCGGTTTGGTGAAGTTGTCGGCTTTTTAGCGCAAGCGAAAAAGGTGACAGCTTTAGCAAATCCGCGTGCAGCAACTTGTTAAGTGACTTTCATCACATGTAAACTATTGCTGATCCTTAGATCAGTTAATTCAATCAATTTTTGGTAAAGCATAATATTTACAGCCGCATATTGGAGCTGCTTGTCTTGCCACATTTTCATATATAATTCATACATGTAGACATACCGCTTCTTAGTATCTCTAGCACTTTCTAACTCAACTTTAGCTATTTGGTTGAGTTTTTCTTTTGACACAGGAAGAGACAGAAACAATTCCTGGCTATAACGCCAAGGATTGGCATTAATCTCATGCTGCCACATAAATAAGTAACCGGATTCCTTAATAATGTTGGTTATTTCTCCATCATTTTTATTGTCTTTCAGAAGATGATTGGCAATCTGTTCAAATGTTTGAATATCTTTACCCGTAACACCTCTAACCTTAGTGAAAATACTGTTAGTAATATTAGCTTGTTTTTCTAATGGATTTTCTGTGCTAGCGAATTCAATTTCCGCATCCGTGGCCTTTCTTACGCAATCAGAAACGCGAATAGTATATTCTGAGCCATCTAGTTCTTGCGGGACACAATATGAACTATTTTTCACAAGCTTTAATCCTGCACTCTCAAATGATTGAGCGACTAAGCGTGAACAAAACTGCCTATTTGTTTCAGCCTTTTTTGAAAGTGGATTCTTTGTTTTTATTGCATCTTTTACAGAATACTCTTTCCCCACCTCATTTCTTGCAAACATACACGCTGTATCAATCAATTGACGGTCTATGCTCTCCTTAAGCCGTAAAACCTGAATATATCTCTCATGACTAAACAGAAGTCTTTGAACATTCCCCGCGTGAACGCCATTCCCATCAGAATGAATATAGCTTCCACCACCTACGTGCAACATCGCATGAGAATAGTCACTTACCGTAAATGCTTTTATTGCTTTGCTCACGATATGCTTTTGAGTAGTCAAGAATATATCGCCAGCCTGTAGTTTTTCTATTTCTATAATGTACATGCTCTTATCACTTAACGCCTTGCTCACCGGAAAATTGGGTCGAGTAGGCCGAGGGAACTACCCCCTCAGCCTCTCACAGAACCGTACGTGAACCTCTCGATTCATACGGCTCTTCTTGCCTAACCGTTTCACCTAACAATTTCGCCAGTGAGGGAAAGCATGAGGGTATCTATGTCTCATGCTGACTATTCTCCTGGCAGCCTGTATGATACTACTCAGCTTTTTGAACTTGGCTTTCGCCCAGCGACTTAAGCGCTTGTCGAAATGAAAGAGCACATTACGGATGATACTCTTGCCAAACAAACCATAATAGTTCAACCATGCTTGCAGGCGACTACGACTGTACTCTTGAATCACCGCAAGGTCTTTGTGCCGCCAATACCTCCAAGGCCAGCTGTTTATCGCAGACCTAAGTTTCTTGGCATTTACAGCACTGATCGCAGCCATGAAGTACAAGCCTTGCCTGCCGTCGCGAGTCTGTATCCAGCGCGGCCGGAATGTGTATCCCAAAAAGTCGAAAGTGACATTAGGGTAGTTACCGGTTTGATACCCACCTTTGCAGTATACGATCTTCGTCTTCTTCGGATGAAGTTGCAAGCCACAGTCCACAAAGCGTTGTTCCAAACACGCTCTGAGCCGATTGACCTCACGCTCACTGGCACAGTGACAAACAATATCATCGGCGTAACGCTCGAATTGAATGCCGCCCCAGTGCCGCTCCACCCAAACATCAAACACGTAGTGCAAAAACAAGTTGGACAGCAAGGGGCTGATTACTCCCCCTTGCGGAACGCCTCGCTTGGGTACTTCGAATCGTCCATCCGGATGTCGAATTGGTGCTTCCAACCATCTCTGAATATAGAGCAAGTGCCAGGGCTCTTTTACATGACGACGTACAGCTTTCATCAACAGATGATGGTCGATGCTGTCAAAGAAGCCTTTAATGTCCATATCCAGCACCCAGGCCCGCTTAAAACAGCGATCTTTTGCTTTCAGTAAAGCCTGATGGGCCGATCTCCCCGGCCGGTAGCCGTAGGAGTCCGGGTGAAAGTGCTTTTCGAGTTCCGGTTCTATGTGAAGCTTGACCACCATTTGCGCGACACGATCTGCTACCGTTGGTATACCCAACTTTCGGGCACTGCCATCGGGCTTACCAATTTCAACGCGTTTTACCGCTGGTGGCATATAGCTGCCGGAGGATAGACGATTCCAAAGCTTGTAGAGGTTGTTCTTCAGGTCTAATTCAAAAGCCACAAGGCTTTCTTCATCAACCCCAGCACCACCTTTGTTGGCCCTTACACGCTTATACGCCTCAACGACGTCGTGTTTTGAAAGGTAAAACGATTTTGCCTGCGTCACCCTGCTCCTCCCAGACCCGGTTGGCAAGGCTTCGCAAGCAAGGCAAGCTTCTGCCTTCGCTCCATTCCCATTACAGGAACTTCAACACTACTACGCAGAAGTCCGCCCCTGTGCTCTGCATTGGTACTCTCGCCTCGTGGGATTTCCACTTGGGCTTCTCCCTTGGCATCAGAACGACAGGTTCTCATGTTCCGTATCAAAGCCTGTTCTGGGTTCATGCCACCTCTATGCCGGCTGCCGAATGGTCCGTATTCCAGATCACGTCCAAACTCATCCCGAAGAGACGCTCATTCCTCGGTTTTGACAACATTTGTACATATCGACACCTCATCAGCGGTTCACTCTCGTTCATCTCCCCAGACCTTACCTGACAGATCCTCGCCTGCCTTTTCCCTATCGCTCACGACCAGCACTCTTAATACCAGCCGCATAGGGTGGTTTGATTTCAACATCTGGCTGTCGAAACCGAGGGGCCTACCCTCATCTTTGATACAGCAAGAAAGGCTATTGCCTTTCGTCATGACACACTAGCGCCAGCGGAAAAGCAGTCCGCCAACAGCGCCTTGTTACAACTTGCCTCATTTGTGGCATATTGCTACAATTGAGCCAAATCTACGTTGGAGGTACAGATGGCTACTAACAGCATTCGCTTAGATCAAAACCTTATTGAAAAAGCCACCATTATAGCCAAAGCACTTAATCGAACCCCGCCCAAGCAAATAGAGCACTGGGCAAAAATCGGCGAGATGATGGAAGATAACCCCGATTTACCCTATGAGTTTGTGAGGCAGGCCATCATCGCGCAGGCCGAACGGGACGCCGGAAAACTGGAGGCCTACGATTTTGGTTAAGGCCACGAGTGTATTACAAACTCCTACATTCAAAAAGGCGGTAAAGAAACTCAAGCCCAACCAGAAAAAAGACCTTGATTTGGCCATTAAAGAGCTAATGGCCAACCCCAGCATTGGCGAGCAGAAGAAAGGCGACCTGACCTTTCTGCGAGTCCATAAATTCAAAATGAACAAGCAGCTCACTCTGCTGGGTTACAGCTTTGACGATGGCGCTCTTGTCCTTGAATTGATGGCCCTGGGCTCACACGAAAATTTCTACCGCGATATTAAGCGTAAGAAGTGACGTTGTAACGCCTGTAGCTGCGGCGAATTGCGTGCGCAGCGAGTGATTTGTCCGACAGCCTACAATTGTTAGGCACTTGGTTTGCCCCGCTTGAGCCACCAGGCCGCAACGGCTTCCGCGTGCGTACCATCCGGATTCAGCGCCTTAAACTCGCGCATATGGCGGTTATATTCGAACTGAGCAGCAATGGGCTGTGGACCTTTGCGCAAACTATTGACGTATAAAGCAACTGCGGCCGACAGAGGCTGCCCGTTGCCAGAAGCAATGAACTCACGTAGTGGCGCATTGAACCTGAATCCCGATCCGCACTGTGACTCAAAAAACGACCGAAGCTCCTGCGTGCAGCGCCAACCTTCGCCGACCCTAGTGTCTAGTGAAAACGCGTTAGGCATTTTGGCCGCTCGACGAGGTTTCCGATTGGTAGGCGGCGGGGTGCGGCAGCTAAGGTGAGCTGCAATACGCTCCGCAATGTCTTGCTTGAGGCCAGTTGGCGACAACCTGAGTTCGCGCGCGAATGCAGCTAATTCGAACTTAAGCCAATACCAGCGACGAAACTCAACTTCGGACAGAGATGCTGTGAGTGGGGGTCGTGTCATATCAGGAGCCTAACGCTTCACATCAGCGGCAGTAAAAAGCATAGCGACGAGGAACGAGGAGCGACGCTTTTTACTGTCCGATGGATGTGTTTGTTAGCCGTTTTTTCTCTACACCTTGCAACCAATCTAGTATTTCCTCTGGCTTGCGTAAAACAGCCTGATTCTCTTCTAAATGCTTTAGTTCCATAGGAGTCAATGTACGTGTAATGATTGAGGACTCATTATTATTGTTAGTTGCTTTTACAACCAACAATGACCCGGCCTGTATACAAGCATTTGCTGTATTGGCTAGAGAGCTTATCAATGCTGAAGCTGCTTGTGCTTGACATAAGTTCGCTTCCGCTTGTGGCTTATCTAAGACTGCAATTTCTATAGCTCTTTCACCTTTCTTAACTCTATCTGTTACTTCTTTGTTTGTGACTGCATCTTTTGTCCTGAAAACAAATCTTTTCCACCATGATCCTTTTTCTTCTGGAAACTCATCTGATCTTTCAAAACCAGTATCTTCTAGAATCTGAGCAATTGAATCAGATAGTTGATTCAATATGTTCCGTTCCGGAACGGGGTCTGACAAATAAACTCTAACGGGAATATATCGGTTAACCTCAACTTTGGTAATATCTATACCGGCACCAAGTAACCACAAGTAATCTTGGGCTGTTCTTCGAAATAGTGCTGCTTCTGATTTGTGTTTAGATAGGTCGGATTGTAGCGATTGGGTACGCTCCTCTATCTTATGAATAAGTTTTTCCAATCCATCAATTTTTTGATTAGTTGATTCTTCAAAGCTCCTTCTGAATCCTTCGAGGACGGAGGTAGCAATGTCACGAGATTCAGATAGTCTTCTACTTCTCGATTTTTGTGGGTAACGTAATTTACGCCTTAAAAGATGATCTATCTCGGGATCGAAAAACTCAGAGCGCTTAAGTCTGTCTCTAATTCTTTCATAGAGCATTTCACCTAAAAATGGATCATCTTCGTCAGATACCGATTGCAGCAATAAAAAAAGCAGCAGTAGATCTGAGTCATTTCCTGGCATTGCCATTATTTATTCCCCTTCCTCTTCGTTCGACGGCTAACAGTTTATTTCTGCGCATGCGCATTTTTCTGGACTTATGATCAACACACTATTCCGATAAGTACTTGATTTCAAAACCATAATGCAAATTCTCATCGATATCCACAACCAGAAATACGCGCATGCGCATAAATTCGCTTTCACTTCCTTTACATAGCGCGCATTAACATGGGTATGATCCATTTAACTTGTTGATTTAATTAAAAATATCTAATCACTATCTACAGAAACGAGCATATTGTAAGCAAAACTTACAGAACAAAGCGTGCATTGCACCCTAAGGAATCATGAAATAAACTGGATATACATACAGCATAAAGGAGATTTTAACATGGCTAGTAGTCCATTCTTGAATGATATCCGCGCTTCCATCCGAGTCCGTGGCATGAGTTACCAAACGGAAAAAACCTATATTTACTGGATACGCTTCTTCATCCGATACAACAACTGTCAACATCCAAGTCAATTGAACTCTAGTGATGTTGTTCGTTTCCTGACCTATTTAGCTACCGAACGCCATGTTGCAATCAATACTCAGCGGATTGCATTGAATGCGCTTGCTTATCTGTATAACCAGTTTCTCAACCAGCCGTTGGGTGATCTTGATTTCAACTATGCCACCAAACCCAAGCGCCTTCCTGAAGTGCTCTCTTCTTCAGAAGTCTCCAGAATTCTCAAATGCATGTCAGGCCGTGACAAACTGATTTTTTCGCTGCTGTTTGGCTCTGGCTTAAGAATAACCGAGTGTTTGCGCATTCGCGTGAAAGACATAGATTTCGAGCGTAATTCTCTGACGATCAGAAATGGCAAAGGTGCAAAAGATAGAGTCACCATTTTGAGCCCTTCTACCCATCAGTATATTAAAACAGAAATCATAAGAGTCCTGGCGATTCAGAAGGTAGATAACAGAAAAGGAGTCGGGCCTTCCATTCCTGGCGTGTTGTCTAAAAAGTTTCCGTCTGCCTTTAAAGAACCTGCCTGGATGTATTTGTTTCCCTCCAATAGCTTCAGCCACCATCCCATTACCGGTGAGGTATGCAGGCATCATTTGCACCCTTCAGTGCCACGCAAAGCCCTAAAAAAGGCTGTTGGCAAGGCCAAACTGAACCATAAGCGGATTACCTGCCACACTTTTCGCCATAGCTTTGCGACGGAGTTATTAAAAGGTGGCCAGGATATACGCACAGTACAAGAACTGCTCGGGCATTCAGATGTATCTACTACGCAAATATACACGCACGTTCTCGGTGATCACTTCGCCGGTACAACAAGCCCGTTGGAAGCCATCGCTTAACTGAAAAATTGCTCTTGCGAAGCGTTCAAGCACGCTACCGCCCGGTCGGATTCATGACAAACCAAAGAACCGGCGATGTGGGGTGGATTTTTACCGGTTAGGCTACAAATAGCAGTTTTGTGTAAAGGGTTCAAGGCTTGAGGTGCAGCACTTGCTGGCGGGCCAGGCTGTTACGCCTGGCCACCACTGCCACTGAGGAACATCTTGTCGATACCAAGCCGCTTCAGGGCGGCGTCGTAGCGGGTTTCTATCCCTTCCTCGAAGATCAGTTCCAGGTCGGCCGGTACGGTGAGCCAGGCGTTGCCTTTCAGCTCGCCTTCGAGTTGCCCTGGGGACCAGCCAGAGCAGCCGAGGCAGACCAGGAAGTCTGTCGGGCCTCGGCCTTTGGCGATGGCCTCTAGAACATCCGGGCTGGTGGTGATGCTGAGGTAGCCGTTGTTGGCGGTGCTGCTCCAGGGGCCTTCTTTTGAGCGGTGGATGATGAAGCCGTGTTCCGGCATGACGGGGCCGCCGGAGTAGACGTTGGTGTCGCGCAGTTCTTCGTCGTCGCATTCGATGTCGAGCGAGTCAAACACTTCGCCGAGCTTCATGGAGGTGAGGCGGTTGATCACCAGGCCCATGCAGCCTTCGTTGTCGTGCTGGAACAGGTAGGATACGGTGCCGTTGAACCAGGGGTCTTCCATGCTGGGCATGGCAACGATGAATTGGTGGCTTAGTCCGGCGTCAACCGAGGTGAGAGGATCTTTCATGGTGCGTTCCTCCGCAAGGCAGCCCTGTTGGGCTGCGGGCCAATGGACCACTGGCCAGTTAAGCCCTGATGAGCATTGCCATAAGGCCGTCTTTAAAATACTAGCTTAAATACTGAGGTTTTGGCAGTACTGGATCAACCCGTCCGCACTACTTACCCGCAAACGGGGCACTGTGGCTGGCGATGGAACCGGAACCGTTGCCAGCTCATGTCCATCGCATCCAGCACCAGCAGTTGCCCGGTGAGGCTTTGGCCAAAACCGGCCAGCAACTTGAGTGTTTCTGTGGCCTGCACGCAGCCTATGGTGCCCACTACGGGGCCGAGCACGCCGGAGCTGGAGCAGTTGAGTTGCTCGTCCTGACCATCCGGGTAGAGGCAGGCGAAACAGGGGCTGGCTGGGTCCCGAAAGTCAAACACGCTCACCTGGCCAGAAAGGCCAATGGCAGCGCCGGATACCAGCGGAATACCCAGTTGCTTGCAGACTCGGTTGGCGGCATAGCGGCTGCTGAAGTTGTCGGTACCAATCACAACGGCATCGCAGCCTTGTGCCCAGTGCGCTATGCCGGCTTCATCCAGCGCCTGCTCGATGCATTCCAGTTGCACATCCGGGTTCAGTGCCTGCAGTTGCTGGCGTGCGCTCTCGGTTTTTGGCTGGCCGAGGGTGTTCATGCCGTGAACAATCTGCCGTTGCAGGTTGGTCTCATCGACCACGTCGCCATCGGCGAGGCGAATGTGGCCAACGCCTGCGGCCGCGAGGTAAAGCAATATCGGGCTGCCGAGGCCGCCTGCGCCCAACACCAGTACACGGGCGTTAACCAGTGCTAGCTGGCCTGCCACATCGACTTCCGGCAAGAGGATATTGCGGCTGTAGCGCAACAGTTGCTCGTCGGTCAGCTCTGTGGCGGCCTGGTGTTGGTCGGTCATGCGGCTCAGTCTTCGTCGGTGTCGACGGCGGCTTCTTCGATCAGCGGTTGCAGCTCGCCTTTTTCGAACATCTCGGTAACGATGTCGCAGCCGCCGATCAGCTCGCCTTTCACCCAGAGTTGCGGGAAGGTCGGCCAGTTGGCGTGCTTGGGCAGCTCGGCGCGGATGTCCGGGTTGGACAGTACGTCGACATAGGCAAAGCGTTTGCCGCAGCCCATTACGGCCTGAACGGTCTGGGCAGAGAAGCCACACATGGGCTGGTTCGGGTTGCCCTTCATGTACAGCAGCACGGGGTTGCTTTCGATCTGTTCTTTGATGGTGGCCAGAGTATCGGTCATAAAGGTATCCACATTTCTAGGGTGAGTGTTAGCGCCTATTCTACTGAAAACTGTCGCTTCAGTCAGCGCTATTACTGCCCTCACTATGAGGGCCAGGGTGGGTTTTTCAATCACTACTGGCCGTGACGCCAGCGCTTCGGTAAGATTGCCGGTTTTCCCCACCATACAGGGAGTGCCCTAGCGATGTCTGTAAGACATTTTCTGACCCTGACCGATTTGAGTCAGGACGAGCTGCGCCATTTGATCGACCGCGCCAGTGAACTGAAGGCCATGCACCGCAAAGGCGAGGTGTATCAGCCTCTGCAAGGCCGCGTGCTGGGCATGATATTCGAGAAGTCCTCAACCCGTACGCGCGTCTCCTTCGAGGCCGGCATGGTGCAACTCGGCGGTGGGGCCATTTTCCTGTCGCCGCGTGATACCCAACTGGGCCGGGGCGAGCCCATTGAAGACAGCGCCCGGGTGCTGTCGCAAATGGTCGACGCGGTGATGATCCGTACCTTTGAGCACGATAAAGCCGTCACCTTTGCCAAATACTCCAATGTGCCCGTCATCAACGCCCTGACGGACGATTACCACCCCTGCCAGTTGCTGGCAGACATGCAAGCCTATCAGGAAGCCCGTGGCTCCGTTACCGGCAAAACAGTGACCTGGGTGGGTGATGGCAACAACATGTGCAACAGCTACATCAACGCAGCCATCCAGTACGATTTCAAACTGAACATCGCCTGCCCGGAAGGGTTTGAGCCAATGCAGGCCCTGCTCGATAAAGCCGGTGACCGAGTCACCCTGTATCGGGACCCAGCCGAAGCGGTAGAAAAAGCCCACCTGGTAACGACCGATGTCTGGGCCAGCATGGGCCAGGAAGAAGAAGCCCAGGCGCGCGAATCCGCTTTTGCAGGCTTCCAGGTCTCGCCGGCGCTGATGGATAAGGCAGACCCCGAGGCGGTTTTCCTGCATTGCTTGCCTGCCCACCGTGGCGAGGAAGTCAGCATAGACATGCTGGACGACCCCCGCTCGGTCGTCTGGGAGCAGGCTGGCAACCGCCTGCATGCACAGAAAGCGCTGCTCGAGTTCTTGCTGTGCAGTGAGTAATTACTCTCGCCATGACCCGGGCCATGAACCAGGCAGCTTGATCTGGTTCATGGCCTCGTTCATGACCTGGTTCATAGCCTGATCAACCGCCCCGCCTCCATCTTCACCATACTCAGCTCTCCGCCATACACACAGCCTGTGTCCAGGCAGCAAATGTCGTCACGGCCGGTGTTTCCTTGCAAGTCCGACCAATGGCCAAACAGCCAGGTTTCGGTCTGTGATGGCCATAACTCATACCAGGGAAAAAGGTTGGGGTCTGACGGCCAGGGGGCTTTGCTGTAAAAGCTCAACCGGGGCCCGTGCAGGCCGGATACATCGCAGTGGCGCATTTGCGTAAAGGCGTTGATGATGTCCACCCAGGGCGCCAGCTCGGGCGTTGTGAACGGCCTGCTCTTGTAGGGAGATAGCGCCAGGGCCTGCAGCAGAGCCGGGTTGCCGCGGCGCAACTGGTCGCTGGCGGCTTGTGCATGGGCCTCTGCCTGGTGCCGATTCCACCCGGGAAAGACCCCGGCATGGGTCAGGGTGAGGTAGTTTTCAGGGTCGCGCAGCATCAGGGGTTTGCTCAGCAACCATTGTCGCCAGTATGGGGCTGAGGCGTGTGCCACTATTGGCTGCAGTGTGGCGTCGGCCGGCATTCTGGCGCTGGCCATTAACGCCAACAGGCGGATTTCGTGGTTGCCAAGCACCATGTTGAAGCGATCGCCCAGGGCATGAACCCGTTGCAATACGGCCAACGAATCAGGCCCCTTGCCTACCAGGTCCCCCACGCTCCAGAGCCGATCCGATGTCGGATCAAACCCCACCTGTTCAAGCCGCTGGTCCAACTGCTCCAGGCAGCCGTGAACATCCCCTACAATAAATAACGCCACGGCAAGGCTCAGTCGAAGGCCAGCAGGGCCTGGTGTGAAAAGGCCACCTGCAGTTTTGCACCGGGCTGCTGTGCTTGTTCGCTGAGCATGGCCAGTTCGGCGCCACCGAGGTCCAGCCGCAAACGCCACTGGTGGCCTTCAAACAGGCATTGTTTGACCGTCCCGTTCATGTAATTGGTGTCTGTTCGTTCGTTTTCACCCTGGGTGCAGAGGCGAATGGCGTCGCTGTGCAGCATCAATTGCACGGCCTTGCCGGGCTCCGGGTTCATCGGGTTGCCGACTCGGCTCACCAGACGCTGATCACCCACCTGCACCTGCCAGTAGTTGCTGTCCAGCGGGGCATGAAGGCGGGCGGGCAATTGGCTGTCGTAACCCGCCAGGCCGGCTACCCAAGTGGTTGCCGGGTTGGCAAAAAGGGATTGAGTGGTGCCGGTTTGCTCCAGGTGGCCATTGCGCAGGATCAGCAGTTCATCCGCCAGTGCACAGGCCTCCAATGGGTCATGCGTGACGTACAGCACGGTTTTGTTCAAGCGTTGAAAGAGGTCGGCCAGTTCAAAGCGCATGGTCATACGCAATTGCACGTCGAGATTGGACAGCGGCTCGTCAAACAACAGCACCTCAGGGTCTGTTGCCAGTGCTCGGGCAATGGCAACCCGCTGTTGCTGCCCGCCAGACAACTCGGACGGCAAGCGGTCGGCATAGGGCGTCAGTTGCATCAAGGCCAGTAAATCATCCACGCGGCACTGACGCGCCTGGCGGTTCATGTTGGCCAGGCCATAGCCGACGATCTTGCGCACCTTCATGTGTGGCCACAGTGCGTAATCCTGAAACACCATGTTGATCGGGCGTTTCTCCGGCGGTAACGAATAGCTCGGCGATGTAATCAACTGGCCGTTGATGCGCACCTCGCCAGCGTCGGGGTCTTCCAGGCCGGAAATCAGCTTGAGCAAAGTCGACTTGCCGCAGCCAGAGGGCCCCAGTACAGCCATGACCCGCCCGGTTTCCAGACGAAAATCCAGGCCATTCAGCGCAGTGGCAGAGCCGTAGTGTCGACTCAAGCGGGAGACTTCAAGCATGACGAACCTCAATGTTCAGCGAATTCACGGGGGGCTCTGCCGAGTGCACCTGGAACAACTGTTTGAACAGATTGCGCACGGCCAGTTGTGTGGCCTGTATCAGGCCAAGGGTTACGGTAGCGGCCACCAGGGTAGAAGCGGTAGAGAGGCCGTAATATCCCTGCAGGAACATGCGGTCGATCACCACCGGCAATACGGCATAGCCTGGCGGGTGCAAAATGGAAGTGACCGCCAGATCAAAAACGCTGGAGCCGAAGCTGGCCAGGCCAGCGGACAAAAAGGCTGCCAGAGTCAAAGGCAACAGAATGGTCACCAGGCGCCGGGGCAAGGAGACGCCTTGCAAGGCCGCCGCGGCCATAAAGGATTGAGGAATCTGCCCCATGGCACCGAGCAACACCCGAATGGCGATGGGAATGGCCCCAGCCATGCCCGCCAGCACCAGAATAAAGGGGTGGCCATAGAGGCTCAGCCCCAGATTGAACAGTAGCGGATGGTTCCAGAAGAAGATAAAACCAACCCCGAGAATGACGCCCGGCACGGCCAGCGTCATGGTGCAGATGACGTTGATCAACCCATTCAAATAAAACTGGCTGAAGGTGAGTAGATAGGCCGCCAGAAAGGACACAAGCAAGCTGGCGGTGGCAGCCATCAAAGCGATTTGCAGGGAGTTACCCAAGGCTTCGCGCAGCAAGGAGCCGCTTTGCAAAACGGACTGGTAATGCACCAGTGTCAGGTTACCTGGGGTGAAACCGGTGTTCATCTGGTCGATGAACGACACCATCAAACTGGTGCCCATAGGGATGCCGAGGGCAATGGCCACAAAGGCCAGTGCCACAAACGACAGCGCTTTATTCACCCGACGACCACTGCGAAAACCGGCCTCTGCCTTGGCCGTCAGGAAGTCGAACCGGGAGCGCTTCAGCAGCCACAGGTAGAGTGCCACGGCGGCCATCAGAATCACCATCAGATACACCGAGAGCACACCGGCCAGATCGAACCGAATCGGCGACTGATTCATGGCGGTAAAGATGGTGTAGGGCAAGGTTGGAAAACGATACGTAGTTGCCAGGGCGGCCGGCAAGCCAAAGTCGCCAAGGGTGTCGATAAACACCAACACCATGCCGGACAGGATGGCAGGCAACAACAGGGGCAAGCGCACCGTTAACAGGGTGCGCATCGGGCCTGCGCCGCACAGCCGGGCCGCATGCTGGTATTCCTTCACATGCCATTGCATGGCGGCACTGACCGCCAGGTACGCAAAGGGGTAGTTCTTGAAACTCATGATGGCGACCAGGCCTTGAGGTGAAAATACCCAGTCGTACACCCAGGGCATGCCCAGCCATTGCGCTGCAATGCCATCGCGAATGCTGAACAGTATCCAGCCCTGAGCGATGATAAAGGATGGCATGATCAGCATCGCCCAGGCGCAGAGATCCAGAGCGGTGGCACCCTTGATTGGGTACTGATGGCGAATGATCGCCAACGAGGCTCCAATCAGAGTGCCGAAGATGGCCGTATAGCTGGAGAGGTACAGGGAATTCATCAGCGATACCCGCCACAGCCTGCGCTGAAACAATTCCTGCAGCTGGCTGATGCCACTAAAGGCGAGATCCCCCTGCAGAATGCCCGGGAAAAAAGCCTGAGCCAATACCAGCCCCATGGGCGCTGCCACCAGAATCAGCAACAGCAGGCTGATGGCGATACCGACCAGGGTATCGGGTTTCAGGGCACGCATTCGTCGAAATCGCCTGACCATCATTTATGCCTCAGTTCACGGCCTGATCGGCAAACCAGCTTTTGATTGCGGCTTCATGCTCGGCGGCCCAGGCTGCCGGTGCGACTCTATAAACTGCCTCTGCTGGCGGGCCATAAGACAAGGGGTTTACCCCCTCAACAGGAGACAGGAAGAGACCGTCTGCGCCACCGTTTTCGGTCAGGAATTGTTGGGTGGCCGGGCTCAGCATCCAATTGACAAAGGCCTGAGCCGCGTCGGTTTTGTCGGTGCTGGCCTGAACAGCCACACCGCGGGAGGAGGACGGTGCGCCCGCCTCAGGCCACACAACCTCAACCGGCTCGCCCGACTGAATCATCGAATAGGCGTTGGGAGACGACAGCATCGCGACCGATATTTCGCCAGCACTCAAGGCACGGCGGGTGGGGCCATTGGTGCGAAACACACGCAAGTCGTTGTCGAGAATGCCAGAATACAATTGGCGTGCGGCATCCATGCCCATGTCGTAATGCAAGGAGGCAACACAAGGGTATGCCGGAGCGGCGACGGCCGGGTCGGCCTGGCCGATCACGCCCTTGAACGCGCTGCTGGTCAAGTCGGCAAAGGTGGCGGGCGGCTCAGAGACGAGGTCCGTACGGTAAACGAGCACACAAGAAGCCGTAGTACCGGCCGGCATCCAGGCCCGGCTTTCAGGCACCAGGGAGCGGCCCTGTTCGGTCAGATACTGCTCGTTTTCCGGTGCCAGGTTTCTCATGAACATGCCTTGCTGGTCCATGCTGTACAGGCTACCGACGCCATCAAAGAGCAGTACATCCCAGCGCGGGTTGTTGGCTTCTGCAGCGATGCGCGCCAGCAAATTGCCGCCACTCATCTGGATAACCTCGATTTCGTGACCGGTATCAGCGGTGAATCGGTCACCGATGATGTCTTCAAAGTCGTTGGTGTAAAGCACCAGAGAAGAAGCCATGGCGGCGTTCCCCAGCAGGAGAGCACAGAGTGCTGTCACGGTTTTCATGGTGTTTCTCCATTCAAGGTGAGTGAGAGTGTCTAAAAGACCGCGCCACAATACCGAGCATGCGGGGTTACCGGAATGCGCGTGAGCGTCCTGGTATACAGGACATTTTTTGCAGAAATGTGTCACACAACTGACATGGTCCTTTGGTACACCACACCACCGGCATAAATCGCAACCGCACAAGAGAGCGCAGCATGGCAGAGACAAAACAGAGCGGAGATTCGCTGTCACAGGTGAACGCCTTTGTACAAACCGTGCGCCAGGGGGGCTTTGCTTCGGCAGGCAGGAAATTGGGGCTTTCGGCCTCGGCCGTTGGCAAAAGCGTGACCCGAATGGAGCAGCGGCTGGGCATCAAACTGCTGAACCGAACTACGCGCAGCGTCTCGCTGACCGACATCGGCGAAACCATCTTTGCGCGATACTCGGAGGTGATCGATCTGCTCAAGGAGGTGGACCTGCTGGCCGGGGAAGATGCCCAGGTGCTGCGTGGCAACCTCAAGCTGGACTTGCCCAAGGTGTATGGCGCTCGGGTAATTGGACCCATGTTGTCGCGATTTGCGAAACTTTACCCGAACGTCAGTATGGATATCCGGCTCAATGACGAGGTGTGCCACTTGGTGGAGGAGCAGGTGGATCTCGCGGTCAGAATTGGCTCGGTCGCCGACAGCTGCCTGATTGCCCGGCCGTTCGATTGGCAAGATCTGGTGGTGGTTGCATCACCAGAGTATTTGCAGCTTGCTGGGCGCCCTGCTCTCCCCCAGGACCTTAACCACCATCAGTGCCTGGGTTTTCGCAATGCCTCTACCGGCCGCATCCGGCCATGGCATTTCTTGCTGGACGATGGGCCTGAGCAGGCCTTGAGCCTTGAACACCGCTACCGTTTCGATGAAGGCATAGCCGTCAAACGGGCAGCCGAGGCGGGTTTGGGCGCGGCCCAACTGCCCGCCTATATGATCCGGCGGGGCGTGCAGGATGGCACCCTGGAGTTATTGCTTGAGGATTACAAGCCGAGGCCTGTGCCCATTCAGTTGATTTATGCGCAGGAGAGCAAGCACAACGCCCGGGTTCGAGCGCTGGTGACGTTTTTGCTGCAGGAAGCCGAAGCCGGGCACTTCGGCCCGGGGTACTGAACACCTCGCCTGCTAGGGCGAGACACTCGCCTGCCGCACCGGCAGTTTGGCTCGCTTGTGTTCCACCAGGCCAATGGCAATGAGTGGCAGCACGATCAGCACAGAACCGCTGATGAACCAGAGATCCGGCGCTTCGCCAAAAAACCACCAGCCCCCCAGTATGGCCCACATCAGGCCGGTGTATTCTGCACTGGTAACCTGGTTGGCGGCGACCCAGCGGTAGGCCATCAACACGGTCATGTTGTAGCAGAGGATGAAGAAGGCGGAGCCCAGGGCGTTGACCACCAGCGACCAGGTGGGCAGCGCGCCTTCCCACACGGCCAATACAGTCGCGGCAGGCAGCATGCACAGGTGAACCAGTAGCAGGGTGTGCACCATGCTTTGGCGTACGGGCAGTTTGCGAATCAGCATGATGTTGATGGACAACGAGAAGGCGACCCCGATGGCGCTGAGGCTGGCCCAACCCAGTTCTACAGGCCGCAATATTACAATAATGCCGATAAAGCCGCTGATGGCGGCGATGAAGCTCAATGGGGTGAGCCGGTCCCGAAAGAAGGCGACGGAAAACACCATGACGAGGATGGGGGCGGCGTAAAACAGGGCGTTGGCCGTGGCCAATGGCAGGGTGTTGAGGGCGACAACCATGCAGGATACGCCGATGAGGCCAACGTGGGCACGGATCAGGTGGATTTTGATGCCGGCGAAGAGGTTGTTGCGGTCGACCATGGAGACCAGTGGCAGCAGCAGGACGATGGTGCACAGCAAACGGACCAGTACAAAGAGGAAGACGGGGGCGTCGGAGCCCTGGAGTTTTATGATGGCGTCAGAGATTACGGCCAGGGCGTTGCCGATGACCAGTAATAGAATGGCGCTGTTGACGGTTTTTCCTGACATGTTGTTTCCTGAAGTGCACAGTTAAACCCGCGAGCGCCACCTGTTCAGCCAATCGGATTATTCGTTCGCGCACATTATCCTGAGTTTGGTGTTTATAGGGTGTGGATCCTAAGCCATGCTTTTCATTCATAAAAATGATATTTTAGCTTTATTATTCATTAATTAGATAATAAGACGACCCCATGAAACTTCCTCCCATGAAAAGCCTACCAGTATTCGAGGCGGTGGCGCGGTTGAACAGTTTTTCTCGCGCAGCGGATGAGTTGAGTATCAGCCAGAGTGCGGTGAGCCATCAGATTCGGATGTTGGAGGGTCATCTGGGGGAGTTGTTGTTTACTCGTCAGGGGCGGTATCTGTCTTTGACGGAGGAAGGGAGGCGGTATTTTGATGCCATTGGGTCGGCGTTGTTTCAGATTGAGCGGGCCAGTGAGCAGATTCAGGGTCGGCCGGGGTCTCAGTTGCGGTTGGCGTTGTTCAGTTCCTTTGCGGTGCGCTGGTTGGTGCCTAACCTGCCGACGCTGCAGCATCAGCACCCGGAGCTGGATCTGGTGTTGGAGATGATGAATGAATCGCCGCAGCTTTCGGACCGGGTAGCGGATTGTTTTGTGACGATTCACAAGGAGCCGCTGGGCTATACCGCAGACCTGCTCTACTCCGAGCAACTTTTTGCCATTTGCAGCCGTCCTGTATGGCAGAAAATCTGCCACCAACTGGAGCAGGATGGCTTGTGGCGAGAGGGTGAGGGCCAGCCTTTTGAGCCTGGCTGGTTGAAGGGGCATACTCTGCTCTCAACTTACAGTATTTTTGGAACGACCGGTGAAGACTGGCGACGCTGGTTCGCGGCCGGTGGTGAGCGCCTGGCGCCAGAGACGCGGGTGCAGCATTTCAGCCACATGCTGCTCGCACTAGAGGCGGCTCGGTACCATCAGGGCATTGCCCTGACCAACGATTACATGCACAACGTGGATGACGACCCGGACCTGGTGCGCCTGCCCTGTCATACCCTGACCACGGGAGACTGCTTCTACTTCGCCTTCAAGACCAGCCGCAGACATGAACCCGGCATCGCCACCCTGCGCCAGTGGATTCGCCAGCAGGCGGTTATTAGTGGGTTGTTGCCGGGTAATTCCAAGCCGCAGTGACTGTGCGTTAAAATGCAGTGAAGCGACTCGCTTGAACAGCCCATAGAAGAGACCTTTAAGACTATTGCGGAACAGTTGGAAGCTCGGGGTGAAGTACCTGGCCTTTCCATACCACTCCCTCGCTTCAACCCCCTAAATCCAACGACTCCTGAACACCCACAATCCTGACAGGCAAAAAAAAGCCCGCGAAAAGGGGAAGAAAACGCGGGCCTGGAACCAATATTGAAGCGGTATAGAACCCGATGTCAGGTCTTTTCCGCTTCTGGTTCGGATTTGGTAGATGTTTTACGGAACAGCTTGACCAGTGGATGTTGAAAAATGTTATCCAGCAATACTTGTTGGCTGAGCTGTCGTAGCGCATCCGCATAGGTAGGATAAGGATGGATCACCTTTTGCAATTTGGCAAAGTTCAACCCCAGAGTTTTCATTACCTGTACCTCGGCAATTAACTCCCCGGCTCGCTCGGCGAGGATGTGGGCGCCCAATACCTTGCCGCGGTTGCTGGTGATCAGCTTGATCAGGCCGGTATCGCCGGCTTTGGTCTGGGCTCTGTCCAGTTTGGCGAAGTCGTAGTGGTACACCCTTATGCTGTCGCCGTGGGCGGCTCTGGCTTCGGCTTCGGTCATGCCGGCTCGGGCGAATTCGGGGTCGGTGAAGGTGGCCCAGGCGGTGTGGTCGTAGTTGACGGAGCGGTTGATGGGCAGAATGGCGTTCATGGCGGCAATTTTGCCTTGGTAGTTGGCCATGTGGCTGAGCAGGTAGGGGCCGGCGACGTCGCCACAGGCGTAAATGCCTTTGATGCTGGTCTGCAGATGCTGGTCGACTACCACGCCCTTGTCGGTTTTGACGCCGATGTCCTCCAGGCCAAGACCTTTGATATTGGATGACCGGCCCAGGGCTACCAGCAGGCGTTCGGCTTCCAGGCTGCCTTGCTGGTTATTGGCTTCGGTGCTGAGGCGAATGCCCGCTTCTGTCTTCTCGACCCCTATGGCTTTGGTGCCCAGTTGAAAACGAACGCCTTCGGCTTCGAGTTTCTGGCGCACCAGTTTGGCGAATTCGGGCTCTTCGCGGCCGAGCACTTCAGGCAGCATTTCGATAACGGTTACCTGCACACCAAGGCGGTTCATCGCCTGAGCCAGTTCCATGCTGATCACACCACCGCCTAGTACGATCAATGAGCCCGGTAAGGATACCTGCTCGAAGACGTTCTCGTTGGTCAGGTAGTCGACCTGATCGAGGCCCGGAATGGGCGGCAATAAGGGGGAACTGCCGGTGGCCAGAATAAAGCGTTTGCCTTCGTAGCGCTTGCCGTTCACTTCTATGGCCTTGCTGGTCACAAAGCGGGCCTGGCCTTTGAGGTACTCGGCACCGGCCTTCTCCAGTACTTCGGGTGTTTCGTGCTGGTAGATCCGCTCCGAAACGGCGCGGACTCGGGTCAGGAAGGCACTGGTGTCGACTTCAAAGTCGGCAAACTTGCGTGCGGTGTGTACTGCCTTGGCTTCGTTGATCAGGGCCTTGCTGGGCACGCAGCCGGACCAGGTGCATTCGCCGCCGGGGCGGTCTTTCTCGACGATCAGCACTTTCTTGCCGAAGCCGAGAGCGGTAAAGGCGGCGGTCAGGCCGGCGGCGCCGGAGCCGATGACGATCAAATCATAAGGTTTCACAGTGTGCTTTCCCTCTTCTCTTCGTGAGTCAGACTTCCGTCTCGCGATAGAGTTCCGTCATGACTTCGAAGCGTTTGCGATTGAGGCCCATGTCGGAATAACCGGCGCGACTGGCCGAGCGAAAATGCACCAGCTGTTCTTCTTCGTTGAGGTAGAACTCGGCGTCGTCGTGGAACTTCATCAGATTGGTGGTAAACACCACGTAGAGGTAATGATCGTCCTGTTCGACGATGCGGGCGCCACCGTACTGCTCAACCACTTTCAACAGGGCTTGCATGGTCTGCTCACGACTTTCCTTGAACGGCCAGGGTTGCACCCACTTGTCGGTATCGTCAGTCTGTGTAGACACGCTATTGGGACGGGGGCCGAGTGGCTTCAGTTGGCCTGCGTCATGGCCCAGGCCAGGCACCTGGTTGTTCTGCCAGTAGATGCGAATCAGATTTACAACGACCAGGGCGACCAGTATGGCCAGGAAGATTCTCATGCTGATTTCCTTATTTAGTTTGTGCGCAAGACTTTAATCGGTTCGCCTTGACGCGTCAATAGCTTGCGCGCAAAATAAAAGCGAATGAAGGAGACCCGGATGGCCAAACACACCGACACCCCTGCCCAGTTGCAGCTTAGTCAACAAATCTGTCACTCGCTGTACAGCGCCACCAACGCCCTGGTGCGCACCTACAGGCCTCTGCTGGATGCGGCAGATCTGACCTATCCGCAATATCTGGTGATGCTGGCGCTCTGGGAAGAGAACGACGTCCCGATCAAGAATCTGGTTGAGCGCACTCGCCTGGATTCCGGCACCCTGACTCCCATACTGAAACGACTGGAAGACAAGGGTCTGATTCAGCGTGTTCGCTCCAGTCAGGACGAGCGGCAACGGCTGATCGAGGTCACAGAAGCCGGCTGGGTCAGGCGTGATGCCTGCCTGGACATACCACAGCAATTGTTTTGCAAAACACGCCTGTCGGAAGAGGAAGCGCGCGAATTGAAAAGCCTGGCAGAGCGGCTATACCGGCACCTGGGTGCGCTCGATAATGACAGGGGTGCGCTCGCGGAATGAACCTCCTGGACTATACTGACAGAGTTCGCTGGCAAGGTACCTATTGATGCGGTGGGTGACGTTTTGTTGTGCAATCATGTTGAGTAGTACCGTCTTGGCTGAAAGCCGGCTTGTGTTGAGCACGGGCGGCTGGCCACCTTTCATTACCGACGAACAACGTCAAGATGGTTTTATCGGCCACCTGATTCGCGATGTCTTTGCCGAATCGGGCATTGAGGTGGAATACCAGTACATTCCCTGGCGCAGAGCCTATGTGGAAGCCTCCATTGGTGACTTCGCAGGCACCGCAGTCTGGATGGAAGCAGCCGACCGCCATGTGGATTTTATTTACAGCGACCCGGTGCTGGATGAAACCTTTGTCTTCTTTCACCGCCGCGATCAGTTCTTCGATTGGGATACCTTCGAGGACCTCGAAGGCCTGACCCTGGGCGCAGTCATCGGTTACAGCTATGGCCCGGGGCTGGATGCCGCCATGGAAAACGGCATTGTTCAGGTGGAATGGGTAAAGGACGACGAAGCCAACTTCCGCAAACTGCTCGCAGGCCGTATCGATGCCTACCCACAGGAAGTCAAAGTAGGCCAATACTTTAAACGCAAACATTTAACCGAAAGCGAGCAGGAACAACTGACTTTTCACGAACATCCGTTGCTGGTCAACCAGAGCTTTCTGCTGCTGTCGCGCGCTCTGCCCGAAAGCCAACAACGGATGGATCAGTTCAACGCCCAGTTGCGACTCTTCAAGGAAGATGGCCGCTTCCAATCCTATTTCCGGGCTTTCAACAGGGGTGACTACGATCCCTGAGTGCTCGCCTCATGCCGCCCCAATAGACCCTGATAAAACAGCTCGTCGGTCACGATCTGGCAGGGTGCATCTGGCCACTCCACCAGTACCGGGTAACCGGTGACCTGACGAATGCGCATGGCATCGCGAAAGCCGCACTCGGGTGACACCAGAGTCGGCTTGCTGGACAAATCATCCGGCGATGTCAGGGTTTCCCAACGCTGCCAGTCAACTGGCTTGCCCAGATGCAACAACTGACTTTGCTGAGGGTCAACGCTGTATTGCGCCAAAGCATCAATGGGCACTGGCTCAGCGTTACCGCCCTGCCCGGCCATGGGCTGACAGACATCCTGAACGCGCAACACATTCAACGGGTTGGTGTGGGCGACAAAGTCTTCCACATAGGGCGTTGCGGGTGACAGCACAATTTCGTGCGGCTTGCCTTGCTGCACGATGCAACCGTCTTTCATGATGGCAATGGTGTTGCCGAGCTTCAGTGCTTCGTCCAGATCGTGGCTGACAAAAATAATGGTTTTTTGCAGCTTGGATTGCAGCGCCAGCAGTTCCTCCTGAAGCTGTTGACGGATCAATGGATCCAGCGCCGAGAACGGCTCGTCCATCAACAGAATGTCAGACTCTGTCGCCAGGGCTCGCGCCAGACCAACCCGCTGTTGCATACCACCCGAGAGCGCACTGGGTTTGTGATCGCGCCACTCGGTTAGCCCTACCAGCGCCAGTTGCTCATCGACTCGCCGCTTGATTTCCGCTTTGGGCAGTTTCTGGATGTCCAGTGCAAAGGCCACGTTCTCGGCCACCGTCAACCAGGGCATCAGTGCAAACTTCTGAAAGACCATGGCGATGCGCTTCATGCAGAAAGAACGCTGCGTTTCGGCATTGGCCTCAAAAAAGTTCAGCGATTCGCCTTCATGCTCGATCAACACCTTGCCACGGGTAATGCGGTTCAGGCCATTGACGCAGCGAATCAGGCTCGACTTGCCCGAGCCGGATAAGCCCATCAAGACACAGATCTCGCCTTTCTCTATCTTCAGATTGGCATCGCGCACACCCAACACCAGGCCAGTCTCGTCGAGCAACTGATCACGGTCGTAGCCCTTGTCGAGCAAGGGCAAGGCACGTTCGGGTTTCTTGCCAAACACCAGGTCAACATTTTGAAATTCGATCATCAGCTGACCTCCTCTTTTTGTTTGAAGAAGCGATCGAGCATGATGGCCAGCAGCACAATGGCCAGGCCTGCTTCAAAACCACGAGCGATATCGACGGTGTTCAGTGCACGCACAACCGGGCGCCCCAGGCCATCCGCCCCCACAAGCGCAGCAATCACCACCATCGACAAGGACAACATGATGCACTGAGTAATGCCCGCTGCAATGCTGGACGAAGCCGCCGGCAATTCAATGCGCCACAACATCTGCCGATGGGTGCAGCCAAAAGAACGGCCCGCTTCGCGCAGCTCCAGCGGTACCTGAGAAATACCAAGGTAGGTCAAACGAATGGGTGCGGCAATGGCAAAGACCACGGTCGCAATAAGGCCGGGCACCACACCCAGGCCAAAAAGCGTCAGCGTCGGGATCAAATAAACGAAGGTGGGCACCGTTTGCATCAAATCCAGCACGGGTCGCATCAGGGTAAACAACCAGGGCCGATGGGCCGCAGCAATGCCAATAGGCACTCCGATAACCACACACAACACCGTCGCCCAGACGACCATGACCAGGGTCTGCAAGGTATCGACCCAGTAACCCAGGTTCCAGATCAACAGGAACGACAGTACAGAAAACACAGCAAGCCCAGGGTTACGGCGAACGACCAGAACCAGAATACCGATCAGCACGATAAACAACCAGGGCGGGAACCAGAGCAAGGCGTCGGTCGCGATGCGAATCAGCCACTCCAGTGCGATGGCCAGGTTATCAAAGAACCAGGCGCCAGAATCCACCAACCAGTCGAGGAAACGCTCCATCGTTCTGCCCAGTGGGATTTTATAATTTTGCATGGTGAAACAACTCTCAATGCCTCAGGCAAGATGTGCTGCATGAGGTTACACTTTCGGAAAGGTTCTCTGACTCAGTTGGAGACGGGTACGGGCTAGCGTCGGATGCCGGGGGTGCCCAGCAAAGGGGGTCCGCAGCAAGGATGCTGCGGTCCAGGCCCCAAGGACGGGTTTACGCCGACCTTGGATGGGCACCCCCGGTAGCCGACGCGGGTTTCTGCCACAGTTCTTACTTAAATCCCGAAACGTAACTGTTTAAAAAGCGGACTGAGCTACCGGTAAGGCTGCTTCGCCACTCACTGTTGTCACACCTTCCAGCCAGGCTTCCAGCACGTCCGGGTTGGCGCTGATCCAGTTGCGGGCGGCTGCATCCGGGTCTTGCCCTTCATCGAGAATCAAAGCCATGACTTCGTTTTCGATTTCCAGAGTGAACTTCAGATTGGTCAGGAAGCGACCGACGTTGGGGCACTCATCGGCGTAGCCATGACGTACGTTGGTGTAGACGGTTGCGCCGCCCAGGTCCGGGCCGAAAAAGTCGTCACCACCTTCGAGATAGGCCAGCTCATAGTTGGCGTTCATCGGGTGTGGTTCCCAGCCGAGGAAAACGATCCACTCATTGCGGCGCACGGCTCGACCGACCTGAGACAGCATGCCCGCTTCGCTGGATTCGACCACGCGGAAGCCGTTCAACTCAAAGGCGTTCTGGTCGATCATGTCCTGGATGAGGCGGTTGCCGTCATTGCCGGGTTCGATGCCGTAAATACGGCTGGAGAATTGATCGGCATGCTTGGCAATGTCCTCGAACCGGGTGACACCCGCTTCATACACATATCGAGGGACGGCCAGGGTGTATTTGGCGCCCTCCAGGTTCTCGCCAAGGATGTCGACCGTACCGGCTTCGCGGTAGGGTGCTATGTCGGCTTCCATGGTTGGCATCCAGTTACCCAGGAATACATCGATGTCGCCGTTGGCGAGTGACCGATAGGTGACGGGTACTGAGAGCAGTTGGGTGCGAGTTTCATAGCCCAGACTTTCCAGTACGACGGAAGCCATGGCGGTGGTGGCGGTGATGTCGGTCCAGCCTACGTCGGAAAAACGGACCTGTTCGCATTGATTGGCGTGTGCCAAGCTTGCGCTGCCGGCGATGACGCCAGCGATCATCCAGTTCTTGAGTGTCATACAGGTTTCCTCTCTGTTTTGGTTAGCGCTTTCTCTGCGGGCGCGATGCGCCCTACTCTTTGGTTCACCTCGGTTATTCAGTCTGTTTGGCAGACTTGTCTTTCAAAAAATGCGGCCGGGTTCTACTCGTGCCCCATGGCCCGCGACGGCTACCGGTGATGCCTCTGCAGGGTCGGCGTGAATCCATCCATGGAGCCTAGACTGCAGCATCCCTGCTGCAGACTCCCCTGCTGAGGCATCACCGGCATCCGCCGCTCACTTTTGCACCAACTCAGAAATTCGAGTTCTAAAACGGCGCCTCTACCGGGTTCATCCCCATGTAGATGGATTTAATCTGTGTATATTGCTGCAAAGTCGCGAGACCATTTTCTCGTCCAATGCCGGATTGTTTGTAGCCACCAACGGGCATTTCTGCCGGTGAGTTGCCGTAGGCGTTGATCCAGCAGATGCCGGCCTGTAATTGGTGTATTACCCGGTGCGCTCGTTGCAGGTTTTGGGTGAATACGCCTGCGGCCAGGCCGTAGGGGGTGTCGTTGGCGCGGGCGATGACGTCGTCTTCGTTGTCGAATTTGAGGACGGACATGACCGGGCCGAATATTTCTTCTCTGACCTGTGGCATGTCGTCGGTGCAGTCGGCAAAGACGGTGGGTTCGACGAAGTAGCCGCCTTCACAGCCCTTGGGTTTTACGCTGTTGCCGCCGGTGACGAGGCGAGCACCGCTGTTGTTGGCGGCGTCGATATAGCCCATGACCTTGTTCAGGTGGTCGGCGGAGATCAATGCACCGATGTTGGTGTTGGGGTCCATGGGGTCGCCGATGACGGCGCCCTTTTCGGTGCGTTCTTTGACTCGGTCGAGAAAGGCGTCGTAGATGGCGTCGTGCACGAAGACGCGGGTGCCGTGGGTGCAGACTTCGCCCTGGGTGTAGAAGTTCGCCAACAAGGCGCCGCTGACGGCGTTGTCGAGGTCGGCGTCGTCGAAGATGATCAGCGGTGATTTGCCACCGAGTTCCATGGTGACTTCCTTCAGGGTGGCGGCGGAGTCGGCCATGACTTTTTTGCCGGTTCCGACTTCGCCGGTGAAGGAGACTTTGGCGATGCCCGGGTGGGCGGTGAGTGCCTGGCCGACGCGGTAGTCGCCCTGCACGATGTTGAAGACGTCGGGCGGCATGCCGGCTTCGATAAATATTTCTGCCAGTCTGGCAGCGCCCATGGGGGTTTCTTCCGAGGGTTTGAATACCATGGCGTTGCCGCAGGCCAGTGCCGGTGCCGCTTTCCAGCAGGCGATCTGTAGGGGGTAGTTCCAGGCGCCAATGCCGGCGCAAACGCCCAGCGGCTCTCGCCGGGTGTAGTAGAAATCGCCACCGAGGTCCTGGGCTGTGCCTTCTATTGCGGCGGCAAGGCCGGCGTAGTATTCAATGCTGTCGGCGCCCGTTACTACATCGACTATGCTGGCTTCTTGCCAGGGCTTGCCGGTATCCAGCACTTCCGTTCGGGCCAGGTCGTCATTACGTTCACGCAACAAAGCGACCGCACGGTTGAGAATGCGGCCGCGCTCCATGCCACTCTTGGCAGACCATTCGGCGAAGCCCTGGCGGGCAGATTGTACGGCCTGATCCACCAGGCTGGCATCGGCCTGTTCGACCTGGTAGATCACCTGGCCGGTGGCGGGGTTGATGACATCGAAGACGTCGCCGCTCTGGTTGCCGACGAATCGGCCTCCGATAAAGGATTGCAGCGGGGAAATCATGGGGCGACTCCTGTATTGATGGGGTTCATTGGGCGTCTCGAATCAGGTCAATGTGTCGTCGGCAGAGTTGCACACAACGTTCGGCATCAATGCCTTCGGGCGACAGGGCGCCCCTCAACCAGAGGCCGTCGATCAGGGCGGCAAGGGAGGCGGCGGCGAGATCCGGGTCAGAGATCGCCATCGCCTTGAAGGCGAACTTGAGGTTGGAGTGTAGTCGTTGTTTGTTGATCTGTTGCAGTTGGGCAAAGGCTGGCTCGTGCATGGCACTGCTCCAGAATGCCAGCCAGGTCTTGGCGGAGAGGGGGTCGACCTGGGTTTTGGAGAAGTTGGTCTGGATGATGGCATTCAGCCGTTGCTCGGGCGTGGGGTTCTCCGGCAGACGTTGCATCAGGTCGAGTTTGAGTTGCGCCAGCAGTTCGCGCATGGTCGCCTCGAGCAGGCCCATCTTGTTGCCAAAATAATGCGCAATGATGCCAGAAGACACGCCCGCACGCCGCGCGATGCTTTGCACTGTTGTGGCGGCAAATCCCACTTCACCAATGCTGTCGCGTGTGGCTTCAATCAGTTGTTTGCGACGGATTGGCTCCATTCCGACCTTGGGCATGCAGTAAGGCTCCTGTTATTTTTAATTGACCGTTCAACTAAAATAACCTTACTGCATCCTGACAATGCATTCAAGCGTGGCTTTGGTGAGAGATCTACACCAAAACCCGTTCGGTTGTCGTTGAGGCTTACTGATCGTCCTTCTTGTCGAGCGATATGGAGGCCGAATTGATGCAGTAACGCATACCCGTAGGCGCCGGGCCATCCGGGAACACATGCCCCAGGTGCGCATCGCAGCGACGACAAAGCACCTCTACGCGGCGCATTCCGAGCGAAGTATCCTCACGCTCGGTAATGGCATTCGGGTCCAGGCCCTGATAGAAGCTGGGCCAGCCGCATCCGGCATCAAACTGGGTGTCGCTGGCAAACAGCGCTGCATTGCAGCAAACGCACCTGAAGGTGCCTGACTCCTTGTTATCCCAATAGGCTCCGGTAAAAGGCCGCTCCGTGCCGGCCTCCCGCGTAACGCGGTATTGCTCAGGGGTGAGTTGCTCGCGCCATTCGGCGTCTGTTTTGACAATCTTGTCGGCCATTGTACCCTCCAACTGTGAAAGTATTCGAATTCGAGCAGCCATAGGAAAAAGGCTTTCAGCCCCTTATACTGCGCCTTCGTGCGATTGGACTTGCCTCGCATGATACCACCGTTTTTTTGCCTCTACTGTGAAACCCGGAGCACCATGAAAGAGCTGCACAAATCGCACAAGCTGGCCAATGTGTTTTACGATATTCGCGGACCGGTGCTGGATGAGGCCCGTCGCATGGAGGATGAAGGCCACCGCATCCTCAAACTGAACATCGGCAACCCCAAGCCCTTTGGCTTCGATGCGCCAGACGAGATCATCACCGATGTGATTCGCAACCTGCCTCAAGGCGAAGGCTACAGCGACTCCAAGGGCCTGTACTCGGCCCGCAAGGCCGTCATGCAATACTATCAGCAACGGGATGTGCAGGGCGTCGAGATTGACGATATTTACCTGGGTAATGGCGTCAGTGAGTTGATTCAACTGGCCTGCATGGGCCTGCTTAACAACGGCGACGAAGTTCTGGTGCCAGCGCCAGACTACCCACTGTGGACAGGTGCCGTCACTCTGTCCGGCGGTCGGGCCGTGCATTATTTGTGTGACGAAGGTGCCGACTGGTTTCCGGATCTCGAAGACATTCGCAGCAAGATTACCGAACGCACCAAGGCCATTGTGCTGATCAACCCCAACAACCCGACCGGGGCAGTCTATTCGAAAGAACTGCTGTTGGATGTCGTTGAACTGGCGCGTCAGCATAATCTGGTGATTCTGGCCGACGAAATTTACGACAAGATTCTCTACGACGGTGTCGAACATCATTGCCTGGCGGCGCTCTCCCAGGATGTGCTGACGCTGACGTTCAATGGCCTCTCCAAATCCTACCGTTTGGCGGGTTTTCGCTCCGGCTGGTTGCTGGTCTCTGGCCCCAAATACCAGGCAGCGGATTTTATCGAAGGCCTGAACATGCTCGCCAGCATGAGATTGTGCGCCAATGTGCCAGCTCAACATGCCATTCAGACGTCGCTCGGGGGTTATCAAAGCATCAACGATCTGATCATCCCCGGTGGGCGCATGTGCGATCAGCGCGACCTCTGCTTTGACATGATCGAGTCCATTCCCGGTTTGAGTTGTGTCAAACCAGCCGGTGCTCTCTACATCTTTGTTAAAATGGATAAGCAGCGATTCAGTATTACAGACGACGAACGCATGGTGCTCGATCTGCTGCGCCAGGAAAAAATACTGGTGGTACATGGGCGCGGCTTCAACTGGCCGGATGTCGATCACTTCCGGCTGGTGTTTCTGCCACCCAGAGAAGTTCTGACCGACGCCATGAAACGCATGGAGCGCTTTTTCAGTCACTACCGACAGTCCTGACCGCCCAACCGAAAGGCCCGTTATGCTCGACATCCACATCACTGAGTTCTACAACGACATGGCGAGAATACTGGTGACACTCTACCGCCAGTTTCCGCGCCAGGTGTCGGTATACATTGAAGACATCAGCGGGCCGGATACGCCGGATGACTACGGGCTGCACAGCGAACGCCACATGGCCTGCTTCAGTACGGTGTTGTGGATGGAACAGGAAGGCTTGATTCGTTATGGCGATATCGAGCGACAGGTTGCCTTTAATCATTGCACCCTGACCTTGCCGACTTTTCGGAAGTTGGCCGGCTTTGATCGGGAGCTGGAAGGGCCGCCTTTGATTGATGAGTTGCGGTTGGCCTTGAGTGAAGGGTCTTCTGATATGACTGAGGGGGCTTTGAAGCGGTTGTTGGGTGGGGTTTAGTTCAGAGTAAACCCCAATCGTCCCAACCAATCCCCAGCCTTCTCAGGCACCCCAACCACCCCCGCCGAAGCAATCTCCCGGCGCGGTGGGTATTCCTTGCGCAGTGCATCGAAAGCGTGCGCACCAACCTCACCCTTGCTCAGCGATTGCCCCAGGGCGACATGGTCGCGCGCAGGGTCGTAGAGGGATAGTATCAGTTCTGCTCCCAGTGACTGAGGCGTTGCATCATCGAATAATCGGCAATCCAGGCGGGGGGCCTTTGGCGGGGTTGGTGCTTCCGGCACTGGTTGTTGCAGATGTTGATACAAGGCCTCCGCCAGCATCCTTGTGCCGGCCCATTTGCCTTCCTGACTGTAACCGGCAACGTGTGGCGAGCCGAGATAGACGGCTTCGAGCAGGGCCTGACTGATGCGTGGCTCTTCCGGCCAGACATCCAATACCGCTTGAATCCGCTGTGCCTGGAGTGTTTTCAGCAGTGGCTCGGACTGAATGACCGGGCCACGGCCGGCATTGATTAACCAGGCGCCGGGTTTCATGCGCGCCATGCGGTCGGCATTGATCATGCCGGCTGTGGCATGGTCACCATCCCGGGTATAGGGGGCATGCATACAGAGGATGTCACTGACCGACAGCAAGGTATCGAGATCGACAAAGCCTTCTTGCCCTTCGCGCTCGCCGCGGGGCGGGTCACACACCAGAACAGTGGCACCCAGTAAACGCAGGCGCTGTACAACACAACTGCCGACATGCCCTGCCCCAATCACACCGATGGTTTTCTGCCACCAGGGTATCTCCAGGTCCAGTTGCAGCCTGGACAATACCGACAATAACCAGTCGACCACACTTTGCGCATTGCTGCCGGGTGCATGAGCAAAGGCAATGCCCGCCTCGGCGAGCCAGTTCTGGTCGATATGATCGGTGCCGATGGTGGCACTGCCGACAAAGCGCACGGAGGAGCCAGCCAACAAGGCTTCATTGACCTGGGTAACGGAACGCACCAGGAGTACATCGGCGGTTGCGATGTCCTGGGATTGAATGCTTCGCCCGGGCAGGCGGGTAATAGAAGAGGCGAGCCCTGAAAACCAGGGCTCGACCAAAGGCATGTTTTCGTCCGCTACGATGCGCAGCGGAGGAGTCAGACTCATGAAGAGGTCGAGCTGCCTGCTTTTTCGGCGTCGGCTTGCTCGCTGGCTTCTTCAGTGGTCGCATCTGCTGCCTTGGGCTCATCCGCAGTTGAGACAGCGGCCTTGTCTTTTTCAGTGGCGCTTTCAGAGCGGTTTTCGTTGTCGGTGACAGCTTCAGATTCAGTGCTGGTCTCGACTACGGCTTCAGCAGGTGCAGCTTCGCTCACCGCTGAATCTTCATTCAACCAGTCTGCCGGCGGCTGTTCCAGCTCGATCTTGCGTTTGATGTAGTCTTCGATGGCCGGAATCTGGAAGGAGTCGTCTTCACAGGCAAAGCTGATCGACACGCCCTTGGCGCCCGCACGACCGGTACGGCCTATGCGGTGTACGTAGTCTTCCGGGTCTTCCGGCAGGGTGTAGTTGACAACATGAGACACGCTGTCGACGTGAATGCCACGGCCGGCGACATCGGTTGCTACCAGGACAGGCAGCTTGCCTTCCTTGAAAGCGTCCAGTGTCTTGATGCGTTTGGCCTGAGGCACTTCACCAGACAGCACCTGGCAATTAATGCCGTCCTTGCGCATGCGCTCACTCAGATCACGAACGATGTCGCGTCTGTTGGCGAATACCATGACTCGATCTGCTTCGGGTTGTCTCAACACGTGGCGCAGCAGAGGGTACTTTTCCTCTGAGCTGACCAGGTAGATGTGCTGGTCAACGTCTTCAGCAGTTTTGACCGTGGGCTCGACTTCTACACGCACGGCTTCTCTGGTCCAACGCTCGGCCAGGTTGAGAATGTCGTAGGAGAAAGTGGCCGAGAACAGCAAGGTCTGACGATCTTCATTGCGCGGGGCTGCACGGACGATGGTTTTGATGTCCGGAATGAAACCCATGTCGAGCATGCGGTCCGCTTCGTCAATCACCAGAGTTTCCAACTGGTCGAGGAAGACCTGTTTGCGGTTCATGAAATCGAGCAGACGACCAGGCGTTGCCACCAGGATATCCAGGCGCGCTTCTTCCAATTGTTTGCGCTGCTTGTCCATATCCATGCCACCGACCAGGGCCGCAACTTTCAGGCGGCTGTGTTTGGTCAGCGATTTGGCATCTTCGGCAATTTGCAGTGCCAGCTCCCGAGTCGGTGCCAGAATCAAGGCTCTGGGTTCACCGGCGTATTGTTCGGGCAGACGATGCTCCATCAGATCGGTAATGACGGTGATCAGAAAGGCTGCGGTTTTGCCAGTGCCGGTCTGCGCCTTGCCAATGCAGTCGTGCCCGGCCAGGGTATAAGGCAAAGTCATCGCCTGGATGGGGCTGCAGTATTCGTAACTCAGTTCATGAATGGCCCGCATCAGGGCGATGGGCAGAAACAGGTCATGAAAACGGACTTTGCCTGGTGCTTCTGGAACTTTGAACTGAGAGATATGCCAACGAGGTTTACGAGGTTTTCTGGATTGATTGGTCACAAATTCACACTTTTCTCTGTAGGGCGTCAACAGCGATGCACCGACTATTGACCCCGGGTGGACTTTATTTCAAGACAACGCCTTGCCGATACGGCGACTCTGGTCGCCAGACGGAGTAATAGGGCGTTATCAGCTTCAGTGTCGGAGCCTGGCGGTGTAGCAGCCGAAGGCGCCTCAAGACACACTCATACCATTCAGCGTTTTGAATCGCTGTCTTTACTCTGCAAGGGCTGTGCGTCGGCCGCTAACCAGGGCCAGCTATACCATCCTCATTGCAGCGTATTGCCCGCCTTCTTGCACGGGCCGCCGATTGTAGCGCACTTTTCAGTCAGGCTCGACCTTTTGTGGCTGGATTCGGTGAATCAGAACCGAGGTATCGCATCGATTCATGCCCTCCTGCTGCAACTCACGATAAAAGCCGTTAACCTGCTCGGCGACTGGCAGCGTCAACCCAAGACGCCTGGCCTCGGCCAGGGCATAGTCGAGGTCTTTACGCATCCAGTCGATGGCAAAGCCAAAGTCGAACTTGCCTTCAGCCATGGTCAAGGCACGGTTTTCCAGTTGCCAGCTTTGCGCCGCGCCCCCGGCCAGCACCTGCTGAACCTCGGCGATGTCGAGCCCCGCTTGCTGGGCAAAGCGCACCCCTTCTGCCAGGCCTTCCAGTATGCCGGCAATGCAGACCTGGTTGACCATCTTGCACAACTGGCCACTGCCGGAGGGGCCGAGCAAACGCCATTGTTTGCCGTAGGCTTCGAAACACGGGATGGCTCGGTCGAAATCCGCCGCTTCGCCACCGCACATGATGCTCAGCTGGCCTTTCTCGGCCCCCGCCTGACCACCGGATACCGGTGCATCCAGAAAATGCATATGCCCCTGGCGACAGAGGGCGTCCAGATCTCGGGCCAGGGCGGCCGAGGTGGTGGTATGGTCAACAATCAGCGTCTCGGGTTGAGCATGGGCCAGAACACCATCATCCCCCTGCAGGACAGAGCGAACGTCGTCATCATTGCCAACACAGACCAGCACGATCTGAGCATTGGCTGCCGCCTGTCCGGGGGTAGCTTCACTGCGCCCACCGTATTCCGCCACCCAGCTTTCGGCTTTTGCCGAGGTTCTATTATAGACACAGACATCAAAGCCGTGGCGCTGTAAATGCCCGGCCATGGGATACCCCATCACCCCCAAACCAATAAAGGCTATTTTGACCCTGTCGTTCATGGGAACCTCTTCAAGTCTGCTTGATGTCTGTAGTTGAGCACGGTACTGTCCCGAAGGACGGTGATTACAGTAACCTCCCTGGAGTCTAAAGCCAATCGATGACACTCAGGTTTTTATCGGTCTTGTTGCTGAGCCTCAGCTTAGGTAGCAAGACCCTTGGTCTGGAGTTGACCGATCAACTCAGGCAGCAACCCCTGACTGAACACGCCTTTTACTGGGAAGACCCGAGTGCGCAGCTTTCCTGGCCTGAGGCCCTGGAGGCCTTCGAGCGAGGAGAATACCGGGCGACAGAGGGCACACCGCCCAACCTTGGCTATAGTCGCTCTGCTCTATGGATCGCCATTCCGATAACCACCCAGACCAGCCCAGAAGGCGCCACCACCTTTGATGGCCTGATTCAGTTGAACAACCCGGCGATGGACTGGGTCGAGCTATGGGTGCTCGAACAGGGACAACCAACTCACACCTTCAAGGATGGCGATCTCGAGCCCGAGCCAACCATCAATGAACGCCTGTTTAGCCCGAGGTTTCCGATCGAATTCCAACTGGATGGGCGCGACTATCTATTGCTGGTGCGCGTCCATGGGGAAGGCTCCATCCAGGCGCCACTCACTCTGTGGCAGCGCACAGAGTATTTCACCAATTTACCGCTGAGTAATTTTTACTGGGGCCTCTTTTACGGCGTCCTGCTGTTCGCTTTGGCATTCAATTTACTGTTGGCACTGAGTACAAGGCGCAATGCCTATTGGCCCTACATCGGCTTTGTATTGGGGGTTACCGCCGCCACGGCCTTGCTGAATGGGCACTTTCGCTATCTCTTTGGCCAGTCCGTTTCCCATCAGTTGGCACCCTTCGCCCCCCACTTCGGTTTTTTCGCCCTCTTTGCCCTGGTAATGTTCACTCAACAGGTATTGCAGACCCGCGACAACCTGAAGCGATCCCACCGCATATTGCAGGCTACGGTATGGGTAAACGTTGCCGTATTGTTGGCCAGCCCCTGGCTCAGCTACCGCATCCTAAGCCTGCTGATCCTGGTCGATCTGATCTGGCTGTTGACCATTAGCCTGACGACGGCGGCGCTGTTGGTCCGCCAGCAACGGCGGGTGGCGTTGTTTTACTTGACGTCCTGGGCGCCCTTTTTGCTGGCCTTGATCCTCTACATGGGCCGCAATGTCGGCTGGTTGCCAGTCAATTTCCTGACCCAGTTGGCTCTGCCAGTTGGCCTGATGTTCTCGGTGGTTTTGCTGTCCCTGGTATTGGCCGACAGTCTTAAGCAGGCCGAATTGGCGGCACTGAACGCGGCTCAACGAGAACGGAGCGCCTTGAAGGCGCTGACCCGAAACCAGCGAGAAACCGCACGCCGAGCACTCACCGACCCGGTTTCTGGTCTACCCAATAAGGCGCAGTTGGCGCGCTGGTTTGAGCAAAACATGACCGGCGAATCAGCCCCTGCCATTGTCCTCATCGTTCGGCCAATCAACCTGCGCGCCTTGCTCAATACGCTGGGAGAAGCCAATGTGGACCGGCTGAATCAGACTGCGGCACAGCGCCTCGTCGCCATGAACCTGCCCGCGTTAAAGGCCGTGAATTTAAGCAACGACGACGAAAGCCCTTCTTACCTGGCCCAGGTGGAAGCCAGGAACTTCCTGATTGTGTTGCAACCGGCACCGGATACGCCCCACTTGCGTCTCTGGGCAGAGCGTATCTACCAGACGCTCGCCGCCCCCATGCAACTGCCTGAGCTGGAAATTGACCTGATATACACCCTCGGGGCTGCACGCTTCCCGGAAGACGGCATAACCTTACCCACCCTGGTGCGCAAAGCTCAGGTCGCGGTCGACCATGCTCGCCGCTTGAGCACTCATTTCGCCTTCTATACCGCCGCAGAAGACCCTTACCGACCAGAACGATTGCAACTGGCGTCACAGTTAAGGCGTGCCATAGACCACAACGAGCTTCGGCTCTATTTTCAGCCGCAATTGAATTTGCGCACTGGCAAGGTGACCGGTGTCGAAGCACTGGCTCGCTGGCCTCGGGCTGAGGGTGATTGGGTACCGCCCGACCGCTTTATTGGCATTGCCGAAAGCACCGGATTGATCAACGATTTGACCGACTGGGTGCTGATGCAAGCATTGGAAGCGCTGGAAGATTGCCTCAGCAAGGGGCATCGAATCTGCATGTCGGTTAACCTGTCTGCGACTGACCTGCTGCGTGCAGACTTGGCAGAACGCATTGCGCACCAGGTAGCCATAAGAGGTTTGCCCACTGAGTTGCTCGCCTTTGAAATCACCGAATCTACTTTGATTCAGGACTGGGCCAGAACAACCCAGACACTGAATCAGTTGCGTGAATCCGGCTTTGCTATCTCTTTGGACGACTTTGGCACCGGTTACTCGTCTCTTGCCTACCTCGATAGCCTGCCAATCGACTGTTTGAAGATCGACCAACGTTTTGTCAGCCCGCTGGATCATCCCGACTGGAGCGCTTCCATGGTCCAGACCATCATTCAATTGGCGGCCAACCTGGGCATCAAGACTCTGGCCGAGGGTGTCGAGACCGAGGTGGCTTCGCTTCGGCTCGCCGAACTGGGTTGTGAAAGCATTCAGGGTTATTGGCTCGCTCGCCCCATGCCACTCGAAGAACTGGATGAATGGTGCAGATGTTACGCCGAGGGTAATTCAGAAAATGAGGCGGCATTTGGCAGAGGTCGACAAAAGCGCTGAGACAGATGATTCACCAGTGCCTTGGGTCGAGCAAGCAAGCCCTGCTGCGCCCAACTCAGGGCTTGAGCCTGAACCGCCCGTTGAAACGGCCGACAGTCTGTTCGCGCTCCCGCCAGGTTATCAAGACTGATACGGAAGGATCGACCACAGACAAGGCTGTACCACCACTCCAGCGCCTGAGGTTTGACCTCAACCCGCTCGAATTCAGCTTGCTGTTGCGCGGTTCTGCCATCGGGGCAATACCAATAACCGAAATCCTCCAGTTGACGACGCTGCTCTCCCGCCAGGCTCCAGTGTGCCAGTTCATGCAAGGCGCTACTGAAATAACCGTGAGCAAAGACAATGCGGTGAGGTTGCTCGTCCACTTGGCTTGGCAAATAAACGGGTTCACCAGCGCCAGCCACCAGTTGAGTGCGCCAATGAGCGACCAACCAGGGGTTCAATCCATCCAGCAGTTCGGCCACGCCGGGCTCCCACTGCGCTTTGGGCAAGCGTTGAATCATGCAAAAGGCCAGAGGTGATCAGTTCGGCGCGAAGTTTAAGGATTAAAGCACCCCAGGAAAAGCCCGCCATTGCCTTTGCTCTAAAAGAGGGCACAATAGGTGCGCCCTCGACCCCTTGGACAGGTTTTCAAAAGACGGATGACTCAGCCCTTGCCCACAAAACACCAAAGCCTCGTCAGCAGAACACTGATTGAGTGGCGTACCCTTGGCATATTGGGTGGCCCCATCCTGATCGCCCAACTGGCGCAAATGGCCAATGGCGTTATTGATACTGTCATGGCAGGACACGCCAGTGCGGAGGACCTGTCCGGCGTTGGCATTGGTTCGAGCCTGTGGACGCCGCTTTTTCTGTTCTTCATGGGTGCTCTGAGCGCTCTGCAACCGATCATTTCCGGCTACCGGGGTGCGGGACAGTTGAATCGCGTCGTGCCGATGACCTGGCAGGGTATCTATGTTGCCCTCGTGGGCAGTGTGCTGATGATCCTGTTTCTGACCAATGTCGGCCCTATCCTGTCCTTATTGCAACTGGAGCCGGTCACCGCTGGCATCACCACGGGCTATCTGAAAGCCTTTGCCTGGGGCGTACCGGCCTTGCTTGGTGTCTCTGCATTGCGCGGACTGACCGATGGCCTGGGCCACACCCGCGTGATCATGGCCTTTTCATTGCTGGGCACCGCCCTGAATTTGCCGCTGAACTACATCTTTATTTACGGCAAGCTGGGCGTGCCCGCTATGGGCGGCGTAGGCTGCGGCTGGGCCACATCCATTTCTGTCTGGGTTTCTTTTCTGGCCCTGGCACTCTACCTGCACCGCGCCAAAGCCTTCGCAGCCTTTCATCTCTGGTCGCAGCGTGTATTGCCACAACGTGAAGATTGGCTCTACCTGTTGAAGCTGGGGGTGCCCATTGGCTTCACCATCTTCGTGGAAGCCAGCATGTTTGCTGTGATCGCCCTCTTTCTGGCGCCACTGGGGCCCATCGTTGTGGCCGGGCATCAAATTGCATTGAACGTGGTCTCCCTGGTATTCATGGTGCCCTTGAGCCTTGGTATGGCGCTGACATTGCGCATCAGCTTTCTGATTGGCGCTCGCACGCCGGCTAATGCTCGGCTGGTGGCGCGCAGCTCCCTTGTTCTGGTGCTGGCCATTGCCTTTTTCTATGCAACGGTGTTTTTCCTGGGCGCCGAGTGGATTGCGCGGCTCTACACCAGCGATACAGCAGTACAGGCAGTCACCATTAGGCTGCTGGCCTTTGCGGCGCTGTTTCAGATTGCCGACGTCATGCAAGTTGCCTGCATCAGCGCACTGCGTGGCTACCGAGATACACGCATTCCGATGTACATCATGGTGTTGTCGTTCTGGGCGGTTTGCCTACCCCTGGGCTATCTGCTGACCTTTACCGACCTGATCATACCGTCCATGGGGGCAGCGGGCTTCTGGCTGGGACTGACCATCGGCTTGACGATGGCGGCACTGCTGTTGGTGATCCGGCTGTTCTGGCTCAGCGGCCGCTCTTGCGAACCCGATACCAGTACTGATCGTCCTGCTCACCCTGCTCCAGCAGATCATGGCTGAGAAACTCACAGAATTGAGGAATGTCGCGCTGGGTAGCCGGGTCCGTCGCCAGCACCCGCACGACCTCTCCTGCTTTCATTGAGCGAATCTGGCGGTGCAGCATCATCACCGGCTCGGGGCAGCGCAGCCCGGTGGTATCCAGGTCGTAATCAGTCATGAACCCCCTCCAGCGTGGCTCTGGGTGCGATCAATAGAGTGATTTCTTCACGATCAAAATACAGGTGCTTTGCCTTGAACCCATAGGGTTCCGGTAATGCCTGTAATGCCTCCTGCAACGGTTCGCGCAGGCCGAGCCAGGCCTGCCAGCGTTTCTTCATCGGCAGTTTCAGGTTGAACAGCGCTTGCTGTGTGCGTCCCTGCTGCAACCAATGCAGCATAAGGCGCAATACCTTGTCTGGCTGTTCGACCATGTCACAGACCAGCCAATCCACTGCGTGCTCGGGTTGCCAGCTGAACCCGTCGGCTCGGTGATGTTCAACCAGGCCCGTTGCCATCAGCGCCTCATCCATGGGGCCATTATCGATAGCGGCCACCGCCACACCCTGGTTGACCAGTTGCCAGGTCCAGCCGCCCGGGGCGGCACCCAGATCGACACCTGTATGGGTCGGCTGCAGATGCTCACGCCATTGGGCGCCCAGGAAAACACGAAACGCCTCTTCCAGTTTGAGAGTACTGCGGCTTGGTGCCGCTGCCGGGAACTTCAGCCGGGCCAGTCCCATGGGCCAGACCGGGCGCTTTGATGCGAGGTCCGCGCCGAGCAATACGCTCCCGGAATCCGGAAAAAAAGCGTGCAGCGCGGGCAAATCCGCTCTTTCACGCGAAC
Source organism: Saccharospirillum sp. (assembly GCA_022565595.1). Lineage (GTDB taxonomy): Bacteria > Pseudomonadota > Gammaproteobacteria > Pseudomonadales > Natronospirillaceae > Saccharospirillum. The sequence goes on from JAIUML010000035.1 coordinate 38,408, forward strand.
TGATCCAGCTCTCCTTGCGCAGTGCCTGACGCAAGGGGTGAACGAACTTGCCGGCAAAACGAGCGGTGGAGCGGTAGGCGTCGCCTTCGGCGTAATCGCAGAACAACTGCCCGAAGGGGGTCGAACTTTCACTGCGATAACGCGCCAGACCAGCCAGAATGGGGCTGATGCGATCGGCACTGGGCAAGGCGTCGATTTCAGCAAAAACCGGCCAGACTTCGCGCGCAAAGATCAGCTCCGGCAGTTGCTCGTAGAGGCGACCTGCCCGGTCAGACTGGAATTGCACCATGCCGCTGTCCGCTATCAACTTCGACCAGCCCGCATGGCCACATTCAGCCGCCGCCTCGGTCACTTCAGCCAGACATTCCTTTTCGAAGCCAGGTCGACAAAACAGTAACAGAGAGGCAAAAGACTGGGTCATCAGGCCACCTCGATCGATGCCGGACGAGTCCGACTCGAAGCACTGGCTGGCCTCTGCTCCAGCAATGCCTGTGCAAAATTCAGGGCACGCTGCTCCGACCACAGCGGCTGGTTCAGGCGCCAACGCATGAAGCCGCAATGCCCTCCCCGCAATGGGCTTTCCATGTGCAAATTGGATGAGTTTTGGCCAGAACTGCGATAACAGCCCGGCGCCAGGAAGGGGTCGTCGAGTGCATTGACCACCAGCGCAGGCCGCTGCAGGCGAGCCAGTGCTCGACCGGAGGAGCACCTGTGCCAATAATCTTCGGCATTGTAAAAACCATGCAGAGGTGCTGTATAGCGATCATCAAATTGCTTGAAATTCCGGATGTGGTCGTACCCATCCAGGCTGACCAGATCCGGGAAACGTTCGGCCTTGTCGGCTATCTTCAGCTTGAGGTCTCGGAGGAAGCGCCGCATGTAAATACGCTGTGCCGGCTTTGCCAGAGCGCCTGCACAGGCGGCGAGATCCAGGGGGACGCTGAAGCCTACGCCACCCATCACCTCCGGTTCAAGGTCCGGTTCGGCAAGCGTCAGCAGCGTCTGGTTACCACCCATACTGAAACCAACCAGCGCAATTCTGCTGGCACCGAGGCTCAGGCCATGGCGAATTACGGCTCGCAAATCCCCGAAGGCGCCAGAATGGTAAAAGCGTGGCAGACGGTTGGGCTCGCCGCCGCAGCCGCGAAAATTCCACGCCAATACGTGCCAACCGGCCTGATGGAAATGCCTGGCCATACCCTGAATATAGGGACGATGGCTGTTGCCCTCGAGCCCATGGCTGAGTATGACCAGAGGCGCCTCCTCGTCTTCTGCCCTGAGGGAGTCGACCAACAGAAAATCGCCATCGTCCAGTTCCAGACGATGGCGCTCATAGGGAACCGTGACCCGGCGAAACAGGGAAGGCAGGATGGATTGCAAATGACCGTTGGCCAACCCTGCACCTGCGGTATAGGACGGAAAATCGAACTCGCTGGAAATCACTGCCTGCTACCACCTCAAAACCGAGGCGGCATTCTACTTAAAACTGGCTTCTTAAGCACCCCCAACACCCTGTAACAAGCGGTAGCCAACCAGCGCTACGATGATCAAGAACATGATCATCCATCGTGTCTGCTGGCACCGGCGGCAGGTCTTCTTTGCCATCAAAGCGCCTTTTTCGGCATGTAGCGTGTACTCAAGGCGTCAAAAAATCGTTCGCGCAACTGTGAAATCTCCTGCTTGGCTTCGTCCAGAGTATGCAGTTCTTCGCCGCTGAATTGCTGCTTGTCGGCGTGTACCTGACGGCGCAGGTGGACGATTCTGGCACCGTAGATGCGCAACGCCCGTTCCAGCTTCTTCTCGCCCAGCAACAAGAGTGTGCTCTCGGCCTCGGTCAGGTCGCGGAAGACCTCGACCAGTTGTTGGCCAACCCGGTTCATCTCCTCGCGACGGCTTTTTGGCCAATGCTGACCATAGCGGGTGAATTCTGTCACCAGCGAGAGATACTGCTGATAAACATGGTGCACCCTGCCGACATTGGCGGCAACCCGCTCGAGCAACTCACGTCGTTTGCGCACATCCTCGGACTGTTTATGGTCCAGGCTATGGTGTCGCTTCAAATAGAACCAGAACACCAGAGCACTGAGAATCACGCCTGCCGCAATTTTGACACCGGTATCGATCAGTTCCAGCGTAATCATAGAGACCTCGTTAGAATTTTGACGGTTATAGGGTCGGAAATCGACTACAGAGAGGTGTTAGCAGGATTCGTGCCTGGCGTTGAGTAAAAGCCAGAAGAGCCGAAAAAGCTAAAAAAAACAACGTATTACTCCTTGACTCCTGTTCTCCTTTCACTAGAATACCGCCTCGTTGTTCCTCGATAGCTCAGTTGGTAGAGCAGTAGACTGTTAATCTATTGGTCGCAGGTTCGAGTCCTGCTCGAGGAGCCA
>JAIUML010000036.1 GCA_022565595.1 Saccharospirillum sp.
CCGGCGACGACGTGGATGGGGCCTGGTTACGCTTATGTCATTCATTTTAAGTGTCCACTAAGAAATAAGTGGACACTATCCTGACGCTCGGGACTTTCGGCTCAAGATGGGATTACCGGACGCTTACGACCTACTCTCACGAGAGCCGAAGCGTCGGACCGACCGTTGCGCCGGCCGGGTCCTCGTCAAGCTTTTAATACCAACCCCGGGCCAAATTTGGTTCCGGGGTTTTTTTATGCCTGTGGCTTCGGTTCGGGAGACGATGATCTACTCTCACATGGGGAAATAGACAGTGGCGCGAAGCGCCCGCCTCACCATGTGATAGTAGGGCGAATGCCGGTCGCGCAGCGAGCCAACGCATGCGTTGGCAGGTATTCGCGACAGGCCATGGATGGCCTGGCTGGCACAACAACAGGGAAGTCCTTCCGAGCGATCAACTCGGTCATCGTAGCGACAGAACCCGCCCCCGGCGCTCGCCATAGCGGCTGGTCTCTCACTGGAGCGTCGATATCCTCATCGACGTAGTCGGCGTAAGCCGACCCTTGTAGCCAAACCAGCGGGCTGACGCCCGCCGCGTCGATTGCAAATCGACACACCAGAGTTCAACTACTCCATTTATACCCCCTGAGCAACATCAAGCAGCCAGGGCCCGCTTTTCCAGATCCAATATCCATGCCTTACGTTCTGTTCCCCAGGAATACCCGGCGAGTTGCCCATTTTGACCGATCACCCGGTGACATGGGATGGCAATGGCGATGGGGTTACGGCCTATGGCCTGGGCAACGGCGCTGACGGCTTTTGGAGTTCCCAGTTGGGCGGCGATGTCTGCATAGCTGCAGGTCTTGCCAAATTCCAGTCGTTCCAGTGCCAGCCAGACTTTCTGCTGGAAAGGTGTACCCATTGGGCCTAATGGCAGTTGCAGGTAATGGCGCTCCCCCTTGAAGTACTGGCGGTATTGCCGGCCGGCGGTTTGCAGCAGTGGCATATTGTGATCGGCCAATGGTTCGTCTGTAAAGGCAGCTTTGGCTATGCGGCGCTTGAAGGCTTCGATCTTGAAATGGCCAATAGGGGTGTCTATGACGATAGTGCCTGAATCTTCGGTTTTCATCAGGTTCCTCGCTTTGACTGAATGGTCAATTTTTGCTGGTGATTCGCTCGCCAGCTGCTATGCTTTGCGCCCGGTTCCTCAATATACCGGATTCAATTATGCACGTTGAAAATGACATCAAGCTGGGGTTCAAGGACGTCATGATCCGCCCCAAGCGATCTACCTTGAAAAGTCGCTCTCAAGTCTCCCTGGAGCGAACCTACCACTTCCGCAATGCGGACCGCAGTTGGACGGGGGTTCCCATTATCGCAGCCAATATGGATACGGTGGGAACCTTCGAAGCCGCACAAGTGCTGGGCCAGGCGGGCTTATTGACCGCCATCCATAAGCATTATAGTACAGATGAGTGGCAGCGCTTCCTGAGTGCCGCCAGTGATGCCTTGTGCAATAACGTCATGGTCAGTACTGGCACATCAGACAATGATTTCAATCGCTTAGCCGAGATTCTGGCGTTAGATGAGCGTCTGGTGTTCATTTGTGTTGACGTTGCCAATGGCTATTCCGAGCATTTTGTTCACTTTGTGCAACGGGTTCGTAAGGCTCACCCGAAGCATATTATTGTGGCCGGTAATGTGGTGACCGGAGAGATGACAGAAGAGTTGTTGCTGGCAGGTGCTGATGTTATCAAAGTTGGTATCGGCCCGGGTTCGGTCTGTACCACTCGGGTGAAGACTGGCGTAGGTTACCCTCAGGTTAGCGCCGTCATTGAATGCTCGGATGCGGCTCATGGCCTGAATGGGCATGTCATTTCAGATGGCGGCTGTACCTGCCCGGGGGATGTCTCCAAGGCTTTTGGTGCGGGTGCCGACTTTGTCATGCTCGGCGGTATGATGGCCGGTCATGATGAAAGCGGCGGCGAGCTGGTCGAGCAGGATGGCAAGAAATACAAACTCTTTTATGGCATGAGTTCGGATACTGCCATGCAGAAGTATCAGGGAGGAGTAGCCGAGTATCGCGCGAGCGAGGGCAAGACGGTGAAAGTCCCTTACCGAGGTGCGTTGCAAACAACATTGCAGGACATTCTCGGTGGGGTCCGCTCCACCTGCACCTATGTTGGTGCCGCCAAACTCAAGGAGCTGAGCAAGCGAACGACCTTCATAAGGGTGCAGGAACAGGAAAATCGAACCTACTCCTGAAGGCGGCTGCTTGCAGGAATATCATCCAGGTCTTGCAGCAGATTTTCAGCAGCCAGTACGGATTGCAGGGCACTCAACACTTGCCGCTGAGCGTCCTTTACTGACTCGTAGACCCCCTGATGCAATTCTGCGTCTTCAGGGGTGTTAACGACGCATTCCAGACTGTACTGGGCAAAACTGGTGAGCTCTCGAAGTATGCCAGCCAGGTGATTGGGGCACTCGCAGTCAAGATCTGGCTGTATGTTTGACAAATGAGTCAGTTCCTCCAGGCTGTAACCAAGGGTTGCGCCAGTCTTGTTGCGTATGGTTTGCAGTAACCAGCCCGCTGTTGGTCGACCTCGATTCAATTGAACTCCAAGCGACTCCAGTTTCGCCAACTGCTTTCTGTTGGCGAAGTCGTACCAGAGGAAGGTGGGGCTGTCGCTGTCAGGAAGGAGATCGATCAAATCTTCGGTGACGGTTGGGCATTCAAGCACCTTGAAGTCCATTCCTGAGGGCGGTGCTTCTGGCGCAATAAGCTCGAGGAGGTCTGCCTGGGGTGTCTGGGCGGCCATGGCGCTGTAAGAGGGCCCATACCAGCCTACAACCAAAGGGTTATGCCGTGACTCGGCTTGTTGTCTGAGTTTGGCCAGTGGCCAGTCTGCCAGGACAGGCAAACTGTATCCGTGCTGTCGCAGTTTCTGTATCAGTTCGATGCGTTCTACGTCACTGTCACTGTAGCGCCTTTGGCCACCCAGGCTGTTATAGGTCGGCCCTATGTCATAGCGCCGGTGCCATTGCCTGAGGGCGTGAACGCTTAAACCGGTACAGATGGCAACGTCTCCAATGCGTTTACCCGTCATCATGTGCTTGCTCCGCGCGGTGTGGCTGAATGTCCAGGGGTTGTCGAGGATTAATCGATAAAAACGGTCTTTTTAATCTGAAACCGATACAAGATACGAAACAAAGTGCAGAACGTATCACCTCGGAGTAAGACATGAATGCTCATAATCCAGCCTGGTTTGTTGCAGCCGATGAATCCGAATACTCCAGTTACGCTCAATGGAGCCGTCGACACCCACTTCTGACCGCAGATGAAGAGCGTCACTGGCTGATACAGCATCAGGATGCGACTCGGGCGTTGCTGTTACTGACGGCTGTAGTCGGTAAGCCATGGTGGCAGGAGCGGCACCCTAATCTGGACTGGAAGCAGACCGATTGGGTCACTGAAGTCTGGCAAAAGCGGCCCAGCTACGGTGAGCTTGAAGCGGCTCTAGGCTGGTATCGTGCGCATCACAAGGGCGTCAGTATGGCATCCGAATTATGGAGGCGTCTGAACGAGGCTCGTGAAGTATTATTGGGGTCCAATATCCGCTTGGTCTTCAGTGTGTCGCATCAATATAACGGGCAGGGGCTTGAGGTCACTGATCTGGTCCAGGAGGGCTTGCTGGGGCTGATGCGGTCTCTGGAGAAGTTCGATGTCAATCAGGGAACCCGTTTCTCTACGTACAGTCACTACTGGATTCAGCAATTTATTCGGTTGGCGATCAAGAATCAGTCCAACTTGATTCGTAAACCGACCAATGTCATCGATGACATGAGGCGGTTTCAGCGCCAACTGGTGGGCATCCGTCAGACCCAGACCGCGCCGTTGTCAACTGCGAAGATTGCAGAAAAATTGGCCATGCCAGAGGACAAGGTTCAGCATTTCCTGGAAATCGGACAGACACCCTTGTCGCTTGATGCCAGGCTGACTGAAGACGGTAAAGATAGCTGGGCCGAGATGCTGGAAGACCCGACCGCCAGTATTCAGGAACAAACTCAGCAATTGGAGTTGAGTGAGCAGGTGCAATCCAGCCTGGCCTATTTGAGCAGGCGAGAGCGAGTCATCATTGCCATGCGCTACGGTATTGGTCATGGTCGAGAGTTTGGCTATCGGGAAATTGCGGAGCAGTTGTCCATCAGCCGAGAACGAGTTCGACAGATTGAAAAAGAAGCGTTGTTGAAATTAAGGGATCAGTGGCCTGAACTGGACGCTGTGGATTGATCAGAACAGCGAGAGATTCGGATCCTGTTCCGGCTGTTTCCATTGACCGCGGCGGCGACTGCCATGCTTCGCAATTATGGTACTTTGTTGTTGCCACCAGGTGGCGTCACGGTGTTGATCCAGAAAGTCTTTTAACCGACGACGTGCCAATTTGGCATAGCGAGAAGGGTCGCCAAGGTCGGTCGCATAGTTTGACAAACCAGAAGCGAGCCAGGGTCGATGTCGGTAGGGTGCTGGCAAGTGAGCGAGTTCGGGTACCCACTGGGCAATGAATGTGCCTTCCGGATCGAGCCGCTCGGATTGTTTAACAGGGTCATAGATGCGGTAGGGGTTGATGCCGGTTAACCCCGCCTGCATCTGTATCTGGGGGTAATGAATGCCAGGCTCGTAGTCGACGAACCAGCGAGCCAAATGCAATGCGACAGGCTGCCAGGGGAGCCAGAGATGATAGGTCGCTGCTGAGACCAGCATGGCTCTCATTCGGAAATTCAACCAACCCTCTGTTGCCAGCATGCGCATGCAAGCGTCGACCATTGGCCAGCCGGTCTGGCCCTTTTGCCAGCGCTCCAGATGTTCTGGCTGCCAACCGGTTTCTCTTAGTGCTTCCATGGCTGGGTGCAAGGAGTGTTTCTCCTGCAAGGGAGCGTCTTCGAGCTTTTGAATAAAGTGACAATGCCAATAGAGACGACTCAAGAAGGCCTTTGCGTGGCGTTCAGTCTCGCTGGGTTGATCGCTTAAAGCGCGCCGTGTGTCTTGCACAACCTGCCTCAGTGACAGTGTCCCCCAGGCGAGGTGTGGGCTCAGACGACTGCCGGTAGTCGCTGCCCGCTGGGGAAAAGAGATGTCCTTTTGATAGCGCCGAACGCCAATATTGAGAAACTGCTGCAACGCTTGCTGGCCACGTTGTTGTCCTCCACGCTGACGGCCAGGACAGGGTGTTTGATCGAAGCCAAAGTGCTGCAACAATACTTCTTTGCGCAATGGTTGCCATTCAACATCGGCAGCGCCGGGTAATGCTTTAACCCGGGGTTGTATCGCCCAGGCTTCCCATGACGGAAGCCAGTGATCGCGGTTATCGAGACAACGAACCACACCAAATTGCGGAAACTCCAACCACAGTATCGATTGCTGTCGGCACCACAAACGAATGGACTGGTCTCTTTGATAACTCCACAGATTGCCGGTCTCTTCATGGCTCAATAGTCGTACCATCGGAAACTGTCGATGCAGATTTTGTAGCACCACCTTGGCAGGGCCAATGGCAATGTTCAGCGTCAGACCGAGCTGGGCCAGCTCTCGCTTCAATTGTAACAGGCTGTCGACGACAAAGCCCCACTGACGAAGAGAGGTGTCCGGCTGTTGCCATTGTTCGGGATCGATAATATAGAGGCAAAGTACCGAGTGGCCAGAAGCAGTTGCGGCAGCAAGGGCTTGATGGTCAACGGTGCGCAGATCACGCTTGAACCAGATCAGGTCGATCACAGTCAGAGCTCAGAAAGGCGCGCGATCAACTGTTCTCCTTGCTGCCATAGCGCTTCTCGTTCCGCATCGGATTTTTTATCCAGGTTGCGATACATCAATCCCATGCGACCATTGCTTCGAAAGCGTTCCTGGTGTCGGATCAGAAAGTGCCAGTAGAGCCCATTGAATGGGCAAGCCTTTGGGCCGGTTGTCTGTTTGACGTCGTACCAGCATTGCTGGCAGTAGTTCGACATGCGGTGAATATATTGGCCAGATGCAGCATAGGGTTTGGTGGTCATGCGGCCACCATCGGCATGCAGAGCCATACCGATGGTGTTGGGGCGCTCGACCCATTGATAGGCATCGATATAGACACTCAAATACCATTGGCTGACGGCTTCCGGGTCCAGCCCAGCGATCAGTGCAAAGTTTCCCGTGACCATCAAACGTTGAATATGATGCGCATAGGCCCATTGCCGTGTTTGGGCAACGGCCTGGCTGACACATTTCATTCGGGTCTCGGCATCCCAGTAATAGTGGGGCAGTGGCGACTGGTGGTTAAGGCTGTTGTTGGGTTCGTGCATTCGGTAGAGCCAGTACAAGCCGCGCACAAACTCGCGCCAGCCGATAACCTGACGAATGAAACCTTCCACAGCATTCAATGGCGCTTGGTTACGATAATACAGATCGGCTGCGTGTTCACAGACTTCTCGCGGGTCCAGCAGCCCCATATTCAGTGCGGCTGAGAGCCGAGTATGGAACAACCAGGGTTCATCCTTTGCCATCGCATCCTGGTAATCGCCGAAAGCGTGTAGATGAGACATGGCATGGCGTAATGCTGCGAGAGCCTGATCTCGGGTTACAGGCCAGATTCCAGGACGCACATCACCCCAACCGTCGCTAAAATGCTGCTCGATTAACGCTGAAAGATTCCGGTCAATCGAGTCAGCCTCGAACGTCAGTGGTTCTGGGGGTGTCGGTTCGCCTTTCCAGCGCTGGCGGTTATCGGCATCGAAATTCCATTGGCCGCCTTCGGGCTGGTTCTCTTCCGTCATCAGCAAGCCAGTACGCTGGCGCATCCAACGGTAGAAGTACTCCATTCGCAGCTGCTTCTTGCCGTCTGCCCAGTCGGCAAACTCGTCAAGAGAGACCAGAAAACGTCGATCCTCGAGAATGTCGACCGGGCATTCAAGCCTCTCGGACCAGAGCGCCATGTCAGCCAGCAAACGGTACTCTCCAGGTTCGGTAACGATCAGCCGGCGTGGCTGGAACTGTATCAATGCTTCCTGGATAACGCTGAACAGACTAGAAGCAGCACCCGCCTGATCCAGGGTAACGTAGTGGACTTGCCAACCCGCGTCGCGCAGTGCCTCAGCGAAGTGCCGCATGGCACTCAAGACCGTAAAAATCTTTTGGCGGTGGTGCGGAACGTAGTGGGTTTCTTCCTGGACTTCGGCCATGACGATGACGTCACGGCGTCGGTTCAGACGTCGCAGGGTAGGTAAGGTGCGGGTGAGTTGGTCTCCCAATATGAGTCCCATCTCCATGGGTGTGACCTCGACGCTCGAATGGTTAACTCGAAGCTACGCGCCAGTGTGGGTTTCAGATCAGACGGTATTGCCAGCGTTGCAACCAATGTTGGCGATCACTGAGCAGGTCGCCAGTGTGAACAAAACCGTTGTGAGAGAGGACAGTGCGCGAAGCGAGGTTGCCAGGTTCGGTCAGCGCCAGTATCCAGCGCACCGGCTCTTGCTGTGCTTGAGCGCACAGCCAACGCACCAACGCAGAGGCATACCCCTTGCGCCGATGTTCAGGAACGACTCGATAACCGATTTCAACACAGCCCTTGATGGGTGCGCCCTTGAAGCCGCCAGCGGCAACGCACTGACCATTAACCCAGACACCCGCGGGTCGATACCAGCGGGCATCAGCAGGGGTCTGCCGCATGCATTCGATGAGTTCATCCAGCAATCCGGGCTGACCAAAAAGAGCACGGCATTGTTCCGGCAGGTTGCTCAGGCACTGCAGTTGGTGGTCACTCAACCAGTCTATATTGAATGACTCGCAGGCCCGGGCAGACATGGTATCAAGCGTCAGTCGTTGTCGAGCAGATCACGAGAGCGCAGGTCGGACAGGCGCTTCATCAGATGCTCCAGTTCGGCGTGTTTCTCGCGACGTTCGCTGACTCGGTCTTCGAGGAAGTCGACGACCTGCTTTTGCAGCTTGACCTTGCTCAGACGGTTGATATTGGTAATGCCACCGGGGTTACAGACATTGACTTCCAGCAGTCGCTCACCAATCAGATCAAGGCCGACAAAATCCAGCCCATCGGTCACCAGTTTGGGGCCGATTTTCCGACAGACGCGTTTCTGTTCTTCGGTTAACTTCCAGCTATGGGCGCTGCCACCGGCCTGTATATTGGCGCGCACATCGCCATCGGCAGGCTTGCGATGATAAGCACCAATGGCCTTGCCGTTGAGCATCATGACGCGTACATCGCCTTCTTCGGCGCCGTCGATGTACTCCTGCAGAATGACATAGTTGTTGCGCTCCCGGTCGATGTAAAAATCGAGCAGACTCTTGATACTCGATTGAGCCGACTTTTCCAGCACGATAACGCCATGGCCACCACTGCCATCGAGCGGCTTGAGAATCCATTTTTCGCGTTTACTCTCACGAATGACGCGCAACAGATAGTCCTTGTTCTTGGACACATGGGTCTCAGGCAGGAAGCTGTTGCCGGGGTCATGAAAGGTGGTCGTATAGAGTTTGTTGCTGGCCTTGCGCACGCCGTCGACATCGTTGATGACCAGAGTCTCGTTCTTGACGGCATCGAGAAAGCTGAGAATGGTCGGATCGATAGGTGGATCCTTGCGGATCATGATGCAGTCGAAAGCATGCAACGGCAGCATTTTCTCGTCAAACTTGATCTTCTTGTACAAAGTGGCAACGGCCTCTGGCACCTTGTCCATGGGCTGGATGACCCTGGAGAAGCCATTGACGACGTTGTTGCGCACGGTCAAATTCTGCGGGTACAGCAGGGCGACTTTGTGCCGGCGCATCAGGCATTCCTGGATCATCACCAGGGTGGAGCTCTTGCCTGGCTCAATGTCTTCCCAGGCGTTGATCAAGAAAGCGATATACATGCGGTAACCTTGTCTAATTATCCTGTCCAGACTAAACCCTGAGGGGCATCTGGGCAAGCGGGCGGCTAGTGTAGTAGTGCTCTCTTTGATCGCCAAGTATTGTTTGCTTAACCGTGTTGAGTGGCAGTCGCCCGCCCAGGGGGCCGGGTAGGCCTCTTGCGGGTCGCCGCAAGTACGATCCCTGTAGGCTCGACTGCAGCCTCCGAAGCGTCGGACCGCCATGGCTGCAGACGTGCCGCCAGAGGCCTACCCGGCCCCCTGGGCTCAATTTTCCGACAAGTCAAAACAGGAAGCCCCACTATGTCTTTCAATTGAAAGGCGGTCACTAGCTATTAGATTTTAAGGTCTTCAACGGGATGTGTTGGAATGACTTGAGGATTAATCACTAGAACTATCACAACGTTTGCCGTTTAAGTTGTGTCAGTGCAGTCGAAAGGTCGAGCGAGTGGCACCGGGTGCCCCTATGTCGGGCGTCTGCAGCCATGGAAGGCTGCAGTCGAGCCCCCATGGACGGGTTTACGGCGTCCCGTCATAGGGGTACCCGGTGGTAATCGCGGGTTTTGACACAACAGCTTATTAAGCCTCTGGTCAGTCGTTTTCTTTGTGGTCCCCGCGAACTGAACTCAGACTACCATCCACACTCAACCCCAGTTCTTCGCCGATCTTCTTGAGTGCTGGAAGCTGCACGGCCATGCCGAGGATGCTGTCCAGGGCCTGGTTGACGACGGGTTTTTCGCCTGCCCGGTTGCCCTCTACGCCCAGAGGCTGACCGAGGCCGGTGATCTGGTGGATCTTGATGGAGTCGATCTTCTCGGCCGGGCGTACCATCTCGGCGACGATGCCCGGCAGTGCCTTGAGGCGGGCCTCTTCGGTTTTCATGGCGATCATGGCATCGGTCATCAGGTTTTCGGCCTCTACCATGGCTTTGCGGCCAGCGGCTTCGGCCAGCATCTCGGCCTGACGTGCCTTGGCTTCGAGCGTGCGCGCCTCGGTGGCGGCATTGGCTTCGGCGACTCGGGTCTTGGCGCGTTCAGTGGCCGCGGCGAGCTCCGATTGGGCCGCCTTGCGCACGCGAATGCCGGCGGACTCGGCTTCCTGCTCGGCGAGCAGTTCAGCGATGCGCTTGCGACGCTCGGCTTCTGCCACCGCCTTGGCCGTGGCAACTTTCTCGTTGGCGGCGATGACCAGAGCCTGGGCTTCTTCCAGTTTGGCCTGGGACTCACGCTCTTCGCGGGTCTTGTCGTGCTCCTGGATTTCCCGGTCTTTCTCGAGCAATGCCAGTGCCAGATCACGTCTCAGTTCGGCTTCCTGGAGTAGACGATCGCGTTCTATGGTGGCTTCGCGGATGGCACGCTCCATCTCGATGCGGCTGGCGGCGACGGAGCGTTCGCTGTCGGCTTTGCGTGCCGCGACTTCAGCCATCTGTGCGGCCTTGAGTACTTCGATCTGTTGGGTCTGGTTGATGCGCGCCTGTTCTTCTTCCAGTTCCAGGTCCAGCTTGCGCTTGGCCAGGGTCAGGGCCGATTGGCGCACCGCCATCTCAGCGTCGGCGTCGATGTCGGCGCGCTCTTTCTTGGAGCGGGCGATCAATTCGGACAGCTTGCGCATACCGGCGGCGTTGAAGGCGTTGTTTTCGTCCAGGGCGTCGAACGGCGTCTGGTCCATATCGGTCAGGGAGACGCTTTCGAGGGCAAGGCCGTTGCCGGAGAGTGAGGGTTCGAGCGCTTCTTTTACCTGACGAACGAAATCGCCCCGTTTTTCGTGCAGTTCGTCCATGGTGACGCGTGCCGCGACGGAGCGCAGGGCGTCGACCAGCTTGCCTTCGATCAAGTCGGTCAGCTTGGCTGCGTCAAAGGTTCGGTTGCCCAGAGTCTGGGCCGCACGCGAGACACCTTCTTCACTGTCGATGACGGAAACGTAGAATTCAACGCCGACGTCCACCCGCAGTTTGTCCTGAGTTATCAGGGAACTGTTGCCGGTGCGTTTGACCTCCAGTCGCAGGGTCTGCATGTTCACGCGGGCGACGTTGTTGAAGTAGGGAATGGCGAGGACACCACCGTCCAGCGCGACCCTGCGGCCGCCCAGACCGGTGCGCACCAGGCTCACTTCGCGGGTGCCGCGCTCATAGAATTTTGCCAAGATGATGATGACAATGGCCAGTACAATCAGGCCGAGAATCACCCAGGTAATGGTGTTAGCCATGCCGCTTCTCCCACAAGATGCTTGTTGATTTCATTGTTGTTGGTGCCTGTGATTCGAGTAATTGCATAATCAGAGCCCGTTTTGTTCTGCCAGGATGTGCGACTGCATGCCGCCATCGCAGGCAATGTTGGTGCCGCGCAACCAGCCGGAGCCATCGGACAGCAAAAAGGCGACGACCGGGGCAATGTCTTCCGGCCGGCCGGGTCGGTCCATCACCGCCATATCTTCTTCTGCGCGGGCACCCAGGGTTTCGATGAAGTCTGCCAGGATGGGGGTATCGACCGGGCCCGGGCTGACGCTGTTCATGCGAATGCCACGGTCGCGCCAGGTCCAGCGGTTTTTCAGGGTCCAGGCGATCAGCGCTTCCTTGGAGAAGAAGTAGCTGCGTCCGCCTTGCCCGCCCACCTGGTAGCGCTCGACAAAGTCTTCGACCTCGTCAAAGCCCAGGTTTTCCGCTGCCTTGATGGCATCGACTGACTCAGGCCAGCCAATGCCCGCCAGAGAGGCCAGATTGACGATGGCAGCATGGCGGTTCATTTTCGGGACCAATAAACGGGTCAGGTATTTCAGCCCGACCAGGTTGACTTTGAGCACCAGCTCAGCGGGTGCCGTTGGTGGCAAGCCAGCAATGTTGGCGAGGCCATCGATACCGTCCGGCAGAGCTTTTGACAGCGCCAGAATGTAATTGCTGTCTGACAGGTCTGCCCGGTAAAACTCATCAACATGGTCTTCGGTCAAGGTGCGATCGACACCGAGCACATAGCCCCCCTGCGCCTTGATGACCCGAGCGGTTTCTCGACCTATGCCCGAGGCACAGCCGGTAACGACGATGGTTTTGCCGGTCAGCGGTGCCTGTGGTTGGGTAGTGTTCATTCAGGCCTCCTCAGAATACCGGTGGGAAGGGGCGGTGGCCCCGATCCAGGGTGATCCAGCGGGTTTGAGAGAAGGTCTCTGCCGACCAGCGACCGCCGTGGTTGCCCAGCCCCGAGGCCTTGGTGCCACCAAAAGGCACATGGGGTTCATCGTTGATCGAGGAGCAATTCACGTGGCAGGAGCCGGTTTCCAGCCGCCGTGCCATTTGCAGAGCACGCTCCTCGTTGGCGGTGATGATGCCGGAGGACAAACCGTATTCGGTGTCGTTGGCAATGGCGACAGCTTCTGCATCGGTGCGGAAGGCGATAACCGGTACCACCGGGCCGAAGGTTTCGTCCTGGTAGACTTTCATCTCTGGTGTGACATTGGCCAGAATGGTTGGCTCGACAAATCGGCCGTGCACACCACCCCCTAGCAACACCTTGGCGCCTTTGGCAATGGCATCCTGAATCTGGTCTTTCACTCGAATGGCCTGACGGTCGTTGATCAGCGGGCCGATAACGTTGTTCGGATCGGCGGTATCACCCATTTTCAGTTTGGCAGCCCGCTCGACGAATTTGGGCACGAACTCGTCGTAGAGTCGCTCATGAACCAGAACTTTCTCTACCGACATGCAGATCTGCCCCTGGTGCATAAAGCTGCCAAAGTTGGCGGCGGACAGGGCGCGTTCCATATCGGCGTCTTCGCAGATGATCAGCGAATCCTTGCCGCCCAACTCAACGCAGGCTTTTTTAAGGTGAGCACCGGCCTTGGCGGCTATAAAGCGGCCGACCGGAGTGGAGCCGGTGAAGGATATGCCCTTGACTGCCGGGTTTTCGATCAGTTCGTCACCGACGGCTGCGACTGACTCGCGTGAGCAGGTGATGACGTTGAGCACGCCTGGAGGCACCCCGGCTTCTTCAAACAGCTCGGCAAACATCAGGCCGCCGACATAGGGGGTATCTTCCGAAGGTTTCAATACAATGGTGTTGCCGATAGCGCAGGGGAAAGACAAGCCACGAGACGTCAGAATCAATGGCATATTCCAGGGGCTGATGACATTGACCACACCCATGGGCTGGCGCATGGCCAGACTGACTTTGCCATGCTCGGAAGGCAGGACTTCGCCAATGGACTGATAGTTCACGGCCGCCGCTGCGCGAAAAACGCCCGCAGTATAGCCCACTTCAAACATGCCCTTGCCAAACCAGCCACCGCCCTCGGCCTGAATGGCCTTGACGATGTCCGGGCGGCGTTTTTCAAACAGCTCAGCCACTTTCAGCATATAAGCTGAGCGTTCGGTAAAGGGCAGGTCTGACCAGGCGGGAAAGGCGGCCTGGGCTGCCTTGATTGCGGCGCGAGTCTCGGCGACTCCGGAATCCGGTGCTTTACCCCAGATCTCCCCGTTAGAGGGATTGATATCATCAAAGGTTCTTTCGGTCGGGACCCATTGTCCGCCGATGTAGTTGCCTTTAAACGGATGCATGGCTTACCCCTTGTTTTTATTGACGAGCGTCATTTGTGATCGACCCGGTTCGGACTGGGTGCGTTTGTAGACTTCAATGACCGGCAGATCCGGATCAGTATTGGAAGTCGATGAGTTCGGCGACTTGCCAGTGGTCGGCTTGTCTTTGGTGGCTTTCACTGACGAGTCACTGGAAGGACGACTCGAGGCCCGCGCCGCCTGTTCGAACTGCGCCAACAGTCCGTCCAGACTTTGCTGGTTATCTCCACGACCACTCGATACCGAGTGTGAGCCTTGCCCCAGTTCACCCTTGAGCCAGGCACTGCGCTGCCGTACTTGCGCTTGTTGTATCCAGTCCTGGATGTCGCCACCGGCCAGTTGTCGAGTGGGCGCCGGCTGGCGCTTGTCGAGATCTGCGGTGCGGAAGTTGGCCAAAGCGTCCTTGGCGATTTGTTGGGCGACTGTTTTGGGCGGCTCCGAGGGTGATGCCGTTGTACCCGCTGCATGATGAGTGTGCGGCGCTTCAGAGCTGGCGGCACCGCCCAGATAAGCCTTGACCACGGCCGGGTCCTTGAGCAGGTTGGACGCACTGTCTTCCGCGGTGATCTCGCCGTTTTCCAACAGGTAGCCACGGTCGGCAATGCCCAGGCTCTGTTTTGCATTCTGTTCAACCAACAGAATGCCCAAACCCGTATCACGCACGGACTTCAGCGTTTTAAACACCTCGCTGGCCAGCAGTGGCGAAAGGCCTAGCGAAGGTTCATCCAACATCAGCACATCGGGTGCCGACATCATGGCGCGGCCAATAGCGACCATCTGTTGCTCGCCACCACTCATGGTGCGGGCAATCTGTTTGCGTCGTTCTACCAGTTTCGGAAACAGCTGATAGACGGTGTCCAGCAGTTGCTGTTCCTTGTCGCGTGCACGTCTGGAGTAGGCGCCCAGCATCAGGTTCTCTTCGACACTGAGATCACCAAAAATACCGCGACCTTCAGGCACCAGTGCCAGGCCAGCCTCGACAATGTGATGGGCACGGGCGTTGCCGAGGGCATGACCGTGCATACTGACGGTGCCCGAGTTGCGCGGGACCAGACCGGAAATGCTTTGCAACAGGGTGCTTTTACCGGCCCCGTTGGCACCGAGAATCACGACGATCTCCCCTGGCTTGACCGACAGTGATACCTGATTCAGTGCCTGATGTTTGCCGTAAAAAACGGTAACGCCATTGACGTTCAATCCGCTGTGGTCACTCATAATCATCCCCCAGATAGGCTTTGATCACGGCTTTGTCGGAGAGCACTTCTGCCGGCGTGCCTTCAGCGATTTTGATGCCGCTGCTCATCACCACGCAACGGTCGCAGAGGCTGCGAATGGCATCCATGACGTGTTCAACCAGAATGATGGTGCGGCCTTCGTCGCGCAGGCTGGCAATGAGTTCAATGCCGGTTTGCAGCTCTGTGGGGTTGAGCCCGGCCAGCCACTCGTCGAGCAGAATGAGTTTGGGGTCGGCCGCCAGAGCGCGCGCCAGTTCCAACCGCTTCTGATCGATATAGGTCAGTGCAGAAGTCGGTTTGTTGGCCGCCGCTGCCAGACCAACCCGTTCCAGTTGGCGCATGGCGTAGACTTCCAGGCCTTTACCCCAGAGTTTTCGATGGCCAAAAACAGCGCCAGCCATCACGTTTTCCAGAACGGAGAGCCCGGCCAGGACCCGCACCAATTGAAAGGTACGGGCAACGCCACTTTGTGCAATCTTGCGCTCGGGCATGTCGGAGAGCAGATTGTCGCCCATCATGATGTAGCCATCACTGACCTTCAGCGCGCCAGAGATGAGGTTCATCATGGTGGTCTTGCCGGAGCCGTTGGGGCCAATCAGCCCGATGACTTCGTGTTCGCGAACATCGAAACTCACCTGGTTGACTGCGACCAGGCCGCCGAAGCGTTTGGTCGCTTCGCGCACTTCCAGTACCGTTGGTTTATCCATGGTTTTGAGTGCGACCTTATCCATGTTTCTCGCCTCCTGCCGCTTTCAATTTGTGGTACCAGCCCTCGACCACACCGGCAACACCATTGGGGATGTAGTACACCACCACGAGAAAGGCGATACCCATCAACAGAATGGTTTGAGCCGGGAAGTTGGAGGCGATGAACTCCCACACCAGTGCAAAAGGAATAGCGCCCATCAGCGGCCCCCAAAGGCGATGGATGCCGCCCAGCAAAGCCATGATGGCGACCAGAAAAGACAACTGCGGATTGAACGCCATGGCTGGCTCGATATAGACGAAACGTGGTGCCATGACCACACCGACTACGGCAGCAAAAGCCCCGGAAACCATAAACAACAGGACTTTGGAGCGGGCGGTATGGATGCCACTGTGTCGAGCAACGAGTTCATCTGCACCGATGATGCGAATGGCAAAACCCAGCCGTGATCGGCCAATCCACCAGCCAACCAGGTACACCAGAAGACCCAGCGCCAGTAATTGCCAATAGATTTGCGCTTCGGTGATGTCGGTGAAGACATAGTGCCCTCGGGTGCCGCCGAAATTGTTCTGGTACCAGACGAAAACCTGGCGCGTCATCTCGGCCAGACCCAGGGTAAAGATGACGAAGTAGACACCGGACAAGCGCAGAGTGGCGAAGCCCACCACCGCCGCAAAGACGGCCCCGATGACTGCAGCGATCAACAGAATAACCGGATACGGCAGCACATCCAGCCAGGTGGCCATGGTGTAGGCGCCGACACCATAAAACGCGGCCGTAGCCAGTGAGATGTAATGAGTCGGCCCGGAAAAGATCGCCCATGAGGTCGCCAGTACAGTGAACATGGCAATGGGTATGGCCAACGAAAGGAGGTTGGCGCTGTTGGGCAGTGAGGGCAAAAAGGCCAGTATGATAAAGGCAACCGGCACCAATATCAGACCGATGATTTCTTTGCGTGTCATGTTGTGCGTCTCCCGAACAGCCCCTGGGGACGGAAAAGTAATATCAGCAGAAAGAGGAAGTAGGCTGAGGCCAGGGTCAGTCCCGGATCAATCAGTCTGGCGACGATGGTTTCGGTCAACCCCAATACCAGGGCCGCTACAATGGCGCCGCGTATGTCCCCGACACCGCCCATGATGACGATGATCAAGGCTTTCATGGTGAAGACCACGCCCACCGAGGCATCGAAGGTCAAAAAGGTGCTCAATAACACACCACCGGTCGCTGCAATGGCACCGCCAAGCGCAAAGGCAAAGGCGGACACCTTGTTGACATCGATAGCCACCAGGCTGGCTGCTTTGGGATCAACAGAGACCGCACGCAAGGACAGGCCAGAACGAGTGTAGTTAAGCCAGTACCAGAGCAGGCCGCAGATCACCACAGCAATGCAGAACGCCAATACCCGGTTCTGGCCATAGCGACTGCCAAAGAGTTCGACCGGTCGTGACATAAAGGAGTAGTTGAAGAACTGACCGCCAAAGACGATCAGAAAAATGCCGACCAGAGTAAAGCTGAGGCCGAAGGTCACCAGAATGGAATCGACTTCAAGTTGCCCTCTGGTTTTTGCGCGTCTTACCAAAGGTTGCAACAGAAAGCGGTAGATCAACCAGTTGACGATAAAGGCACCGGGCACCACGAACAGCAGCGACCAGTAAGGGTTCAGGCTTTGAGCGGTGTAGACCCAGAACGCCGCGAAAGCCCCTGCGACCAGCATTTCACCGACCGCCAGGTTCATGATTCGGGCGACGCCATATTGCAAGGACAAACCCACTGCAATGATGGCATAGACACCCCCGAGGAAAATCCCCGTGATCAGAATTTGCATAATGACAGTACCCGGATCAAGCGTGAGGCCCCGACATTGAGTCGGGGCGGAATCAGAGTTGTAGCTCCTTCGGGCTGCTACTGACCCATGATGGGCGTTGCTGCACCCGGCATGCCTTCAGTAGAACCGATGCCGTAAAAGCGCCCGTTTTGCCATTGGCCAACGGTCCAGTAGTTCTTGATGTGCTGATCTTCAAAGCGCCATTCGCCCATGACGGTATCGAAGGTATTGTTCTTGATGTACTCGGTTACCGCTGCTCGGTCGAGTGAACCTACCCCCTCGATAGCCTGCTCCAGAACTTCGAAGCTGGCATAGGTATATGCGCTGGCCCAGAAGTCTGGAGAGCTGCCAGTGACTTCAATGTGCTTGCGCTCATACTCGAGGAAGCTCGGGTCGTCCGGATTCACACCACCAACACCAAAGTTACCGTTGATGCTGTCACCAAAACGATTCACGTAAGCCGGGAAGTTGGTGGCAACGGCGGTGTAAAAGGCATCCACTTCCATGCCCTGAACCTGTGCTTGCTCAGTCAATGCAAAGGTATCGGGTGGGTAGGAGAAGGCAACGAAGATGTCGGGGTTGGCGGCCATGGCCGAGTTGATTATGGGGGAGACATCCTGAATGGTTGGCGGGTAGCTGGTGGTGTAGACCAGTTCGAACCCTTCGGCCTCAAAAATGCCGCGAGCGGCGTTGGCCAGTTCGATACCAAAGGCATCGGCCACGTTGACCAGAGCAACCCGGTTACCCACTTGGCCTTGCTCGCGCAATTCCGCCATCAGGCGGGCAACCCCCTGAGCGATTGGAGTGGTTTGCCCAAGAGTAAAGAAGACACCGTCGTATCGATTGACCATGGTGGGTACCTGGTCAGTAATGGCGCTGACATTGATCATCGGATAACCGAGCCGATCGAATATCGGAGCGGATGCCAGAGCCAGGCCTGTGCTATAAGGCGCCAGAATAAAGTCTGCTCGGTCGTTGTTGGCAAGGCGCTGCACTGAGCGAATGGTCTCGGATGGGTCGGTACGGTCATCGTACTCGATGATTTCAATGCGATGCCGGTTGCCGTCGCTGAGCAATAAGCCGCCGCGAGCATTCACTTCGTGTTGCCAGAGCTCAACGTTGGGCCAGAAGGTGACGGCAGCGCCACCTGCCAGGGGCCCGGTTTTTGGTGCTACAGCACCAATGCGGATGGTGTTTTCCTGTGCCAGAGCACTGGCACCACCGAGAGCCAGGCCAGTTGCCAGAGCAGCAATGCCCAGAGTCTTGGTCAAGAACGTGCGATTCATAGAGGCTACCTCATTGTTTTTATGACGTGACAGGTATTCCTGCGCAGTTCGTTCTAATGGGTATCAACTCAGCAAGGATTTGCCTTCCGGGGCAATGTCTGTCGGTTCAATGATCAGAATCGTCGAGGCATACAGCGTCCATTGTTGTTGTTCCGGCTGTGATGCGACCTGCGAGTGGCTATAGTTAAGTGCCACAGAGGGAGGATGTAAACGAGTTGGGGTTGTACTTTTACGAAGAATAATTGTGTTATTTCGATAGGTTCACTCTATCAAAACAATCGACAGCATCAATTGTGTCGATATTTTCTGAAAAAAGGCGTGAAGTTCCAGAAAATATCGACTAAAAAGTACCAGAAACTCCAGCATTCATTGCTTGCTCGCCGTTGGAACGCTGGGTTACTTCTGCTGGGACAAAGTATGGTAGCCGCCGACCACTCGAGTCATTGTCGTGAGTGCGCAGAGTGCGAAGAAGACCCAAGCCAGCGGCGCAAAGATGCCCGGAAATAGGCACATCAACATCAGAAAAGCGATGGTCTCGGTGCCCTCGGTAATGCCCCCGAGGTAGTAAAAGCCCTTGCCCGGATAGTTCATTTTCTGAAGACCGCGTCGTTCCGCCATAATGGCAAAAGCCAGAAAACTGCAGCCGGTGCCCATAAAACCGAGCAACAGGAACGCCGCAGCGAGGGCGTTGTTACCGGCGTCTGCCAGGGCAAAGCCGGCAATCACCGTTGCATAAAAAACAAAATCGAGGGCGATGTCGAGATAGGCCCCGGCATCGGTTGCCCCCTGGAGTCGTGCCAGTTCACCGTCTATGCCATCGGCCAGGCGGTTAAGCACTATGGCAATGAATGCCCAACTGTAGAGTTCCAGGGCGAGCAGAGGCAGGCTCGTCATACCCACCAGAAAACCAGCCAGGGTGATCTGGTTGGCGCTGAGCCCTAGTCGGTTGCAAATTGCTGCACTCCGCTTGAGCAGGGGTTTGACGGCAGTCAGGGTCCATCGGTCCAGCATGGTCAGTCAGCTCCGGATAGGGGGTGGTGTCTTGGCTTCCAGGGTCGATGGGTGTGGCTGTAGTTCAACCCGTTTGGCAACATCAGGGCAGTCGTTCGGGTCGTGAGTGACCAGCAGGGCGGGTATCTTCAGTTCCATGATGCGCCCAAAAACCCATCGACGAAACTGATCGCGCAATGCCAAATCCAGTTTGGCAAAGGGTTCGTCCAGCAGAATCAAATCCGGTTCGCTCAGCAGGGTACGGACCAGGCTGATGCGAGCCCTCTGGCCACCGGAGAGGGTGGCGACGTCTCTGTCTTCAAAGCCGGACAGTTCGGCGCTGTCCAGAGCCTGGCTTACGCGCTGCTGCCTTTGCTTTCGTGAGAGCCCGGCTGGCAAAGCAAACAGCAGATTCTGCGCGACGTTCAAATGCGGGAACAACAGGTCATCCTGAAAGAGTATGCCCACTCGCCTCTGCTGAACCTTTAGACCGAGCAAACTGCGCCCGCCCAGTTGAATGTCACCGGTAGTATGAAAATCCGGCCCAAGGGTGCCACTGATGGCAGCCAGAAGCGTGGACTTGCCTGCGCCGCTTGGGCCCATGATGGTGCCAACCTCGCCGGCTGACAGGTCGAGACTGATGGGGCTGAACAAGGGTTTCTGCCCGATGGTAATGACAAGGTTGGTCAAGCAGAATGCCATATGACTCCTTCATTGATAATGAGAAAGTTCCTGGTGTTTACGGTAGCGCCAGGCCGGTAATAAAAGTGCCAACAGAAATACCAGCAGTGGCAACAGTTGCTGCATCAATGCATAAACAGCGGTGATGCGGCGGTCACTGCCGCTGGCGAGGCTGACTGCCTCGGTCGTTATGGTGGCAAAGCGACCTCCGCCAATAAAGAGGGTGGGTAAATATTGCGCAACGGACACGGCAAAGCCAGTGGCCAGGCTGTAACCGATCGGTCGCCAAAGCATGGCGAGCTTGACGCGCCACCAGGTTTTCCAGGGGCTCTGGCTCAGGCTCAAGCCAAGCCAGGTGTAACGTTCATCAAAGGCACGGTAAGGCCCGCTGAGCGTCAGAAAGCAGTAGGGCAGAACAAAGATGAGGTGAGACCAGACCAGCACCCACCAGCGGCCGTCGAGCCCGAGCCAGATCAGGCTGACCTGCACTCCGAATAGAAAGGCAAGCTGAGGTATCAGCAACGGCAGGTACAATAGCCAGAGGAGTCTCTGGCTATTGAAACCGGGTTTCTGTGCTCTCAGTCTGACCTCGTTTTCCAGAGCGCCAAGCACAAGAACCAGCGCAACAAGGGCACTGACCATGCCGGTACTGAAGGTCAGCCAGAGTGCTTCAGACATTCGGCCCAGTCCGCGTTGCCAGGCGAGCAGTGACCATTCAGTTGGCCAGGGTGCCGGAAAGCGCCATTGGCCAGTGAACGACCAGAGCACCAGCGTCAGCAAGGCACTCAGATAGGTGAACAAGCCCAACGCCAGGCTGACACCACCAGCCAATCGCAGCAATCCACTATTCGACCAGCGCTGGCCATTCAACAACCACGGCAACAACAGACGAGAAAGCCGAGACAGAAGCCAGACCAGGGCCAGACAAAGCAGGGTGACCAGCAACAGCAGGCTGGCGCCGGCGGCCCCTGGCAGTCGCAGCAATAAATCCGGTGCGTTGAACAGGCGGTTGACCATAACGGCGAGGGTCGGTGGCGCCGTTGGGCCGGCCAGCAGCGCTACATCGACCACCGACAAGCCATAGGCAATAACCGCAAAAAACGGCAGCATCAGGCGCTTGAACAGAGGCGGGGCAATGAGTAACAGCCAGATTCTGGTGCGACCGTAGCCCAGGCTGGTGCCCAGCCAGAGAGTTTGCCGCACCTTGAGCGCGGGCAGTGATGCCAACGCCATGAACAGCAGGAAGGGCGTCTCTTTCAAGGTCAGCACCGCCATTAAACTGATGCCCCAGGGGTCCTGGTAGGTGAGCCAGTTCAGTGGGCGCGCTGGCCAACCGGTCAGGCTCTCCGACAGCCGAAACAACCAGCCACTGGGCGTGATCAGAAAGCCGACACCAATGGCGAAGGCGGCATGAGGCACCGACAGAATGGGTGCCAGCAATCGCTCCAGACGCTGAAAAGCGCGCGACGGATAAAAAGCCGCCAGAATCAAGAAGGTGATGACCAGTGCCAGAATCGAAGCGCCAAGGCCGGTGACCAGACTGTGTTGCAAGGCCGTGCCAAAGCCGGGGTAGGCCAACAGATCCAGCCAGGGCTGAGTGCTGAACTGGTGCTGACCCAGGGCTGGAAACCAGCCAAAGGCCGGTAACCAGGTGCCCAGCAAGCCGACCAGAATCGGGGTCAGGAATACCAGCAATGCCAGCCGTGGGAACCAGGCCAGCCAATGCCCACTCAATTGGCGTAACGCTCTTGCCAGGCGCGTTCCAGTGCCGCTACCCAACTGGCATGAGGCTCACGCAATACGGTACCGAGTTCAGCATCGCTGAGCGTCGCTGCTCCGCGCGGTAAAGCTTCGAACAAAGCGCGCTGGCTTTGTGTCAGTTTGTCCATGGCCAACACGGTTGGATCTCCCCAGACATCGACATCGGCCTTGCGCGCCTGAGCTTCGGGCGACATCAGAAAGTTGGCCACCACCATGGCACCTTCCGTCTGGCTGCTGTTGTAGGGGATGGCCACAAAGTGGGTATTGCCAATGGTGCCACCCTCATGCACGTAAGTGCGGACCGACTCCGGCAGTTCGCCGATGGCAATGGCATTGCTGGCATCATTGGGGTTGAAACTGAGCGACAGGCTGATTTCGCCATCATTCAGCAGGAGCTTCATCTCAGGAGCGCCGCTGGTGAAGGTGCGGCCCTGACGCCACATCAAGGGGTGCAGTTCGTCGAGAAATGCCCACAAAGGCGCAGTCAGGGATTCAAAATCACTTTCGGCAACCTCCTCGTAAAAGGGGGCAGGGTCGTCGGCCAGTTCCAGCATGGCCTGCTTCAAGAAGGTGGTGCCATAGAAGGATGGTGGTGCCGGATAGGTCACAGCGCCAGGGCTATTGCGGGCAAAGTTCAGCAGCTCGGTCATGCTCTGTGGCGGGGTCTCTACCAGTGCCGAGTCGTACATGAATACCAGTTGCGCCATACCCCAGGGGGCTTCCATGTTATCGACGGCTGTGGTGAAGTCGAACAGGGTGGTCGGCTTGTTTTCGGTGTCGACCAGAGCGTAATTGGGCAAGACCTGGGTGAAGGGCCCGAAGAGCAGGTCGTTACTCTTCATGGCGGCGAAGTTCTCTCCATTGATCCAGACCAGGTCAACGCTGCCACCTTCGGCTCGGCCAGCCGTTTTCTCGGCCAGAACCTGGCTGACGACATCGCCGGTGTTGGTCACCTTGACGTGGCGCAAGCTCACACCATAGCGTTCTGCCACTTCGTCGGCGGCCCACTGCAGATAGTCGTTGATCACTTCACTGCCACCCCAGGCGTGAAAGTTGATGGTTTGTCCTCTGGCCTCAGCTTCTATTTGAGGCCAGTTCAGGTCGGCAAAAGCGGGGTTCAAGGCGAGGGCTGTCAGCGCAGTGAGCAGCGTTCTTTTCATCTGTTTCTTCCTTTCTGATAGGTAACGTTTTTACTAACCTCGACCCACTATTCAAGCTGAAACGTGAAGATTTCAGAGCAGTCCGTTTTGCTCCTGTTGAGTAGTGGCGGGGCTACTGTCCAATAATACGGGATTACGACTGACCTTGACGCAAAAAGTTCCGGGCCTGTCACTGCTGGTACGCGATATCAACGCTCATGGATGGCTTGACACTTCAGCGCAGAGCGGTAAGCCTTGAGGTTTCTTGAACCTGGATGGAGTTCAGTGTGACCCTACCTCCCTTATTGGAGCGCGACGCTCAAACCATTACCGATCTGCCGAGCTGGGATTCTCTGGCCGAAGTTGATCAGGGGCGATTACTGAAAGCGGCCTTGTGCAGCCCCTGGTTGGCGGAGTGGTTGCAACAGCAAGAGGACTGGTCGGCAATCACCAGGGCCGTTGAGGCTACTGATCACGATTTCGAGTCCACTCTGGCTGAGTCGGCAGCGCAATGGCGACCTGGACAGGATGAAGAAGTTATGGCCGATTTACGTCGCTGGCGCAACTTTGAAATCGCTCGCCTGATCATTCGTGATGCCAACCACTTGGCTACCGTCCAGCAGACATCCCGCACGGTATCGGACCTGGCTGATACGGCCATTCGCCAGGCACTGGACTATGCGCACCGGGCATGTGTCGGCAAATGGGGCGAGCCGTCCGACGGCAAATTCGGACAGCAGTCACAGCAACTGGTGGTGATTGCCATGGGCAAGCACGGTGCGCGCGAGTTGAACCTGTCCTCCGATATTGATCTGATTTTTGCCTTTCCCAGTGCGGGAGAGACCACAAAGGGTCGCAGTCATGAGGAATTTTTCACCCAGGTCGGCCGAACGCTGATCAGGTTGCTCGACACACGCACGGCTGACGGCTTTGTGTTTCGGGTCGACATGAGGTTGCGGCCCTGGGGCCAGAGTGGCGCACTGGTGAGCAATTTTTCGGCCATGCATCACTATTACACCCATCAGGGCCGAGAATGGGAGCGTTTTGCCATGGTCAAGGCCCGGGCAGTGACAGGAGCAAAGGCGGCTCGCCGCGCGCTTGAAGGCGACCTGCGCCACTTCGTTTATCGCCGCTACGTTGACTTTCATGCTCTGGGTGCCTTGAGACGCATGAAGAGCATGATTCAGAAGGAAGTTCGACGCCAGCAGTTGGAAAACAATATCAAGTTGGGTCAGGGCGGTATTCGGGAAGTAGAGTTCATTACCCAGGCCTTTCAATTGATCCGAGGTGGGCAGGATTTTGCTCTCCAGGAGCGCGGCACCTGGCCGGTGCTGACGATTCTGCGCGATCAGGACTACCTGCCCGCAGCGGTGGTGACAGAACTGGACGAGGCCTATTGTTTTTTGCGCGACCTCGAACATCGCATTCAGGCACTGCGTGACGAGCAAACCCAGCGCTTGCCGGGCGACGATGTCGATCTTGCTCGCCTGGCCTGGTCCATGGCTTGTGATGACAGTGACCACTTGCTTATGCAACTGAAGCACCATCGGGAGCGTGTGCATTACCACTTCAGCCAGGTTATTGCCGAGGAAGGAGAGGATGGCCAGGGTGTGGATGAAGGCCTGGCAGCATTCTGGTTCAGGCCGGAACAGCGGCCAGATTTATTACCCGAGTCTGCTGCCGAAGCCATACAGGCCTTCGCACAGGACCCTGCTGTGCAGCGCCTGAGTGGCCAGGCCCGCGACAATCTGGATCGGTTCATGCCCATGCTGTTGACTGAACTTGCCAGAATCAACCGGTTGGAGACCGGTTTTGACAGCATCCGTCCCATTCTGGAGAGCATTGTAAGGCGATCAGTCTATTTTGTGTTGCTGGCTGAGAACCCGGGTGCATTGCGGCAGTTGTGTCGCCTGGCCCCGGTCTGCCCCTGGATTGCTGATGCTTTGTTGCAAAAGCCCTATTTGCTGGATGAGCTGACCGATCCGGACAGCCTTTACCGTCTACCGAACAAGGCAGAGCTGGTTGATGAACTGCATCAGGCGCTGGTGCGTGTGCCGGAGGACGATCTGGAGCAGCAGATGGAAGTGTTGCGCCACTTTCGCCATGGCCGGGTGCTAAGGGCGGCCGCTTGTGAAGTGACCGAAACCTTGCCACTGATGAAAATTTCAGATTACCTGGCCTGGGTTGGTGAAGTGGTAGTGGATCAGGCTCTGGCGCTGGTCTGGCAGCAGATGGTGGCCAAACACGGCCGACCCAGCCGGGAGGACGGAGAATGGTGTGAACTCGACTTCGGTGTGGTTGCCTATGGCAAAATGGGCGGGCTGGAGTTGTCCTACGAATCAGACCTCGACCTCGTCTTCCTGCACAAGGCCGCCCCCCAGGGTGAAACCGAAGGGCCGAAGGTCATCGACAATGTGGTGTTCATGGCGCGGCTCGGCCAGAAGCTGATTCATATGCTCAGCACACGCACGCCCTCCGGCATGTTGTACGAAGTGGATACTCGTCTGAGGCCTTCCGGTAACTCCGGTTTGTTGGTCAGTTCGCTCAACGCCTTTGCCAAATACCAGCAGAAGGATGCCTGGACCTGGGAGCATCAGGCACTGGTGAGAGCGCGCTTCATCGCCGGTGATCCAGAGGTGAAGCAAGCCTTCGAGGCGATGAGGTCGGAGATCCTGTGCCGAGAGCGAGACCCGCAAAGGCTGCGCCAGGAGGTGCTGGAAATGCGCCAGAAGATGCGCGACAACCTGTCCAGTAAAGGTACCAATCCAGACGGTGAACCCCTATTTGATATCAAGCAGGATCCAGGTGGTATCGTCGATGTCGAATTTATGGTGCAATACGGCATTCTGACAGGGGCACATCGTTACCCAGAGCTGACTCGGTGGTCTGACAACATCCGTTGTCTGAATGCCCTGCAGCAGGCTGGTTGGCTAACACAGGCACAAACTGAACAATTGCTCGATGCCTATCTGGATTTACGTCAACATGTGCATCAGCAGACGCTGGCGCTGAACAGTGTCAAGCTGTCTGGTGAAGCCCAGTTGGCGCCTTTGGCAGCGACACGAGAGGCCGTTCAACAGTGTTGGCAAAGCTTGTTGGCAAACCCTGCTCAGTAGTAACCAATGACCAAAACAATCCGAGCCCATCCAGACCCCGCACGGCTGTTTGGGCCATGACCAGTGAGATACAGAGATGGCTGCATTTGGTACTGTTTTTATGCCGGAAATGGCTCTGGCGCGTTTTGACAACAATGAGTGGAGCGCCACCGAGGTGGTGACCTCCAGCGAGTTGACCTTGCATCCCGGTGCCCATGTATTCCATTACGCCAGTACCTGCTTTGAAGGCCTCAAGGCATTTCGTCATGCCGATGGCTCTATCAATATCTTCCGTATCGATGCCAATGTTGAGCGTATGGCACAGAGCAGCACATTGCTGCATTTGCCAGCCATCGATAAGGTGCAACTGAAGCAGATGATTATCGACATCGTTGCCCGCTTCGCGGATCAGGTACCCGAAGCGCCGGGTTCGATGTATATCCGTCCTACTCATATCGGTACCGAGCCGGCCATTGGCAAGGCAGCCGCGCCTACCATCAGTTCCTTGTTGTATGTATTGCTGTCGCCAGTTGGTGACTACTTCACTGGTGGTGTCAGTGGCCTTACCCTCCTGCTGGAAGAGAACGGCGCGCGTTGTGCGGCCCATATGGGTATGGTCAAAAGTGGCGGGAACTACGCCAGCGCCCTCGGCCCGATTCTGGCCGCGAAAGAGGCTCACAACGCCGATCAGGTGCTTTTTTGCCCGGGTGGCGACGTTCAGGAAACCGGTGCGGCCAACTTCATCTTGATTGACGGCAAGGAGCTCATCACCAAGGCGCTGGATCGGTCTTTCCTGCATGGAATAACCCGGGATTCACTGCTTACCATTGCGCGTGACATGGGCATGACCGTTTCCGAGCGTGACCTGACCGTTGCCGAATTGCTGGAGCGTTCCGCCAAACCCGGCACAGAAGCGGCACTGTCTGGCACAGCAGCCGTGTTGACTCCGGTGGGTACTCTGGTGCACAAAGGTGAGCGGTATCAGGTGGGTTCAGGCGAACCGGGTGAAACAACGATGAAGCTGCGCAAGGCATTGAACCAGATTCAATGGGGCGAAGCCGCTGATCCCCATGGCTGGCTGACAAAGGTTCGTTGATGACAGCTCGGGTCGGCTGCCGCCGACAGCGTCGATGATGATATCGACGCTCCAGTGGCAGTCACTTTTTTTACCAAATCCCTACTTTTGCCATCATTGTTTGAATCGAACAAGGTTCGACAATTTTGGGTTGGGCGTTTTAACGCGTCGCAGAATCAAGGCGACACGACCGATTGACTGCACCAGGGTGGCCCCGGTTTGAGCACAAACGGCGGCTATGGCCGCACTTTTTGCGTCACGGTCAGCAATATTTACCTTAATTTTAATCAGCTCGTGATCGTTCAAAGCGCGCTCAATTTCGGCCAGAACGTTCTCTGTCAGGCCTTTATCGGCGATGATGACCAGGGGATTCAAC
Organism: Saccharospirillum sp.; assembly: GCA_022565595.1. Classification (GTDB taxonomy): domain Bacteria; phylum Pseudomonadota; class Gammaproteobacteria; order Pseudomonadales; family Natronospirillaceae; genus Saccharospirillum. The sequence goes on from JAIUML010000036.1 coordinate 27,605, forward strand.
TCGTGTCCGATGGCACGATAGTGTTTTTTCTGGTCCGGACTCAGTGGCATAATAGGTGGTTCCCATCAGTGGTGGCTTGCAAAGCGCCCTATTGTACTTTAGAACTCCCTCCGCAGACACAGACTTCCGAGGTAAAAGGGTGGCCCGATCGAAAAGCAGCCATAACTGGTTGCGCGAACATTTTGACGACCCCTATGTGCTGAAAGCCCAGCAGGACGGGCTTCGTAGCCGTGCCAGCTACAAGTTGATCGAGTTGATTGAGAAAGACAATTTGATCCGAACCGGTATGACTGTGGTAGATCTAGGGTCGGCTCCTGGCGGTTGGTCACAGGTTGCTGCCAAGGCTGTTGGTGATCAGGGTAAGGTGTTTGCCAGCGACATCCTCGCTATGGACCCCGTTCCTGGCGTAGAATTCGTGCAGGGAGACTTCACTGAAGAGCGTGTCTTTGAGACGTTAATGACGCTGATTGGTGACCGACCGGTGGATGTTGTAATTTCCGATATGGCCCCAAACATGAGTGGGGTGGCGGCAGTGGACCAGCCAGCGGCAATGTATCTGGTTGAGCTGGCGTTCGATATGGCGACAACGATCTTGAAGCCAAACGGCGCTTTTGTCGCCAAGGTATTTCACGGCGAAGGTTTCGACGAATACGTCAAGACTGTACGCCAACAGTTCAACCGCGTGGTGATGCGCAAACCCAAGTCATCGCGCGCGCGCTCCCGAGAAACCTACATGGTGGCTTTGGGGTATCGCGCTTAAGCGAAACGCAGCGACGCTGCCAACGAAGGTGTAAGTGAACCCATATGGCTAAAAATCTCGTTCTCTGGCTGATTATCGCAGCAGTATTGCTGGCGGTATTCAATAACTTCGACGTAGCGCCGACAGCTCAGGAAATGAGCTACTCCCGTTTTGTCCAGCAGGTACAACAGGACCAGGTACGGTCCGTGACCTACCAGGGGCTGACAATCAAGGGGGAGCGTCGCGATGGCACGCGTTTCGAAACAGTCAGACCACCCTATGTGGACGACTCCGACCTCATCGATCAGATGATTCGTCATAATGTCGACGTGGTATCCAGACAGCCCGAACAGCAAAGCATCTGGACGCAATTGTTGGTCGCGGCCTTCCCGATTCTGATTATTCTCGCCGTATTCATGTTCTTCATGAGACAAATGCAGGGCGGGGCCGGTGGCGGCAAGGGCCCGATGAGCTTTGGCAAAAGCAAAGCCAAAATGCTCAGCGAGGACCAGATCAAGACAACCTTCGCCGATGTTGCCGGCGTGGAAGAAGCGAAAGAAGACGTGCAAGAACTGGTCGAATTCCTTCGTGATCCCGGCAAATATCAGCGCCTGGGTGGCCGGATCCCTCGTGGTGTCCTGATGGTGGGCTCGCCCGGTACGGGTAAAACCCTGCTGGCCAAGGCGATTGCTGGTGAAGCCAAGGTGCCTTTCTTCTCGATTTCTGGTTCAGATTTCGTGGAAATGTTTGTCGGTGTTGGTGCGTCTCGCGTCCGTGACATGTTTGATCAGGCCAAAAAGCAGGCACCCTGCATCATCTTTATTGACGAAATTGATGCCGTCGGTCGTTCGCGTGGCGTTGGCATAGGCGGCGGTAACGACGAACGCGAACAGACTCTGAACCAGTTGCTGGTTGAGATGGATGGCTTCGAAGTCAATGATGGCATCATCGTGATTGCGGCCACCAACAGACCAGACGTGCTCGACCCTGCCTTGCTGCGTCCGGGCCGTTTCGACCGTCAGGTCGTGGTTGCCTTGCCAGACGTCCGTGGTCGTGAGCAAATATTGAAAGTGCACATGCGCAAGGTCCCGATTGGTGATGATGTCGATGCGTCCATCATTGCGCGCGGCACGCCAGGGTTCTCCGGTGCGGATCTCGCCAACCTGGTGAACGAGGCGGCATTATTTTCAGCGCGGTTGAACAAGCGTCTGGTATCGATGGAAGAGTTTGATCGGGCGAAAGACAAGATCATGATGGGCGCCGAGCGCAAATCCATGGTCATGTCCGAGAAAGAAAAGATCAATACCGCCTATCACGAATCCGGTCACGCCATTATCGGCCGGCTGGTGCCCGAGCATGACCCGGTCTACAAGGTCAGCATCATACCCCGAGGCCGCGCTCTTGGCGTGACCATGTATCTGCCAGAAGAAGATCGCTACTCCATCAGCAAGCGTCAATTGGAGAGCCAGATCTGCAGTCTCTACGGTGGCCGTATTGCTGAGGAGATGACCAACGGCAAGGATGGTGTGACAACCGGGGCTTCAAACGATATCGAGCGGGCGACTCAATTGGCGCGAAATATGGTGACCAAGTGGGGCTTGAGTGAGCTGGGTGCCCAGCAGTTTGAAGAAGAGCAGCAGGGCTATTTGGGCAGCCAATCCAAGTCTCATTCCATGTCGGGTGAAACCGCCAAGGCGGTGGACAACGAGGTCAAGAAAATTCTCGACCGCTGTTATGAAACGGCTTTTGAGCTGCTCGAAGCCAACCGCGACAAGCTGGAAGCCATGAAAGATGCCTTGATGGAATATGAAACCATTGATGCAAGCCAGATTGAAGACATCATGAATGGCAGGAAGCCTAAACCGCCAGCGGGCTGGAACGATCCTGACTCCAAAGGTGGTGATTCCGAAACCAAGGGTGACAACCCCGAAGCCAAGGCCCCAGAAGAAGAAGGGGAAGATGGCGAGAAAGCGCAAAGAAAGCCAACGGACGAAGACTCCGAGTTGGGCCGCGACGGCCAGACTGAGTAAATTTGCAGTAGAGTAAAAGCAACGGCGCTGCGGCGCCGTTTTTTTATGCCCAGCACGGGCGGTATCCTGAAAATGGATAGTAGAAAAACAGCTTCAGCCAAACTCCGACCTGAAGGTAGCGACAAACCCATGTTGATATGCGGCAAACGAACCCTCGACCTGTCCGTTACCCATGTAATGGGTGTGTTGAATGTCACGCCAGACAGTTTCTCGGATGGTGGCGAATTCGCTCAATTTTCCACCGCCCTGGATCATGCTCAGGCGATGGTCGCCGCTGGGGCATCCATCATAGATGTCGGCGGAGAGAGCACCAGACCGGGCGCTGAGCCCGTCTCAGTGCAACAGGAGCTGGATCGGGTGGTCCCGATGATTGAGGCCTTGTCGAGCCGGGTGGATGCGGTTCTGTCCGTCGATACCAGTACGCCGGAAGTCATGCGCGAGGCCGCCGCCGCCGGTGCCCACCTGCTGAATGACGTGAGAGCTCTGTCTCGCCCTGGTGCACTGGATGCCGCCGTTGAGGTCGGGTTGCCCATTTGTTTGATGCACATGAAAGGCCAGCCCGGTACCATGCAGCACAACCCCGTATACGGAGATGTCGTGGCAGAGGTCAAGGAGTATCTGGCGCAACGAATAGAAGCCTGCGAGCGAGCGGGTATGAATCGTCAACAACTTCTGATTGACCCTGGATTTGGTTTTGGCAAGACGCTGAGTCACAATCTGGCGCTGTTGCGGCGGCTGGATGAGTTTCTTGAGCTGGGGTGCCCGGTAATGTCGGGTCTGTCGCGCAAAAGCATGATTGGCGATATTCTGGCGAAACCGGTGAAGGAGCGGCTTTTTGGCAGCATCAGCACGGCCGTCATTGCCGCCATGAAAGGCGCAGCGATCGTCAGAGTGCATGACGTGGCAGAAACCGTCGACGCCATTCGAGTTGTCAACGCAGTGAAGCAGGCCACCTGAGGTGGCGTACAGAACGGAGAAGCGTAAGTGACTAAGGAAAAACAGTATTTTGGTACGGATGGTATCAGAGGATTCGTCGGCGAAGGCGTGATCAACCCGGAATTTGTACTGAAGTTGGGTTGGGCTGCCGGACGCTTCTTCGCCTCCGAAGGGCGGGGCAAAATCCTGATTGGCAAGGATACCCGAATTTCGGGGTATATGTTCGAGGCAGTTCTGGAGGCAGGTCTGTCCGCGGCCGGCTGCGATTGCCTATTGGTGGGCCCCATGCCGACTCCCGCTATTGCTTATCTGACACGGGCTTTTCATGCCGATGCGGGCATCGTGATATCGGCCTCCCACAACCCCTATTTTGATAATGGCATCAAGTTCTTTTCCAGCGAAGGCACCAAATTGCCGGATGCCATAGAGTTGGCCATAGAAGCGGAACTGGCAAAACCCATTCGCACTGTCAGCAGTGATGAGTTGGGCAAGGCCTGGCGAATAAGCGATGCGGGAGGGCGTTATGTCGAATTCTGCAAAAGTACAGCAGGCTATGCCGATCTGGAAGGCTTGCACATCGTAGTGGATTGCGCCAACGGTGCCACATACGACGTGGCGCCCAAGGTCTTCCGTGAGCTTGGAGCCGAGGTTACGACCATCGGTGTTACGCCAGACGGCTTGAACATCAATGAGAATGTTGGTTCAACCCATCCCTCCGCTTTGCAAAAAGCGGTGCTGGATCATGAAGCCGACCTCGGTATTGCCTTTGATGGTGATGGCGACCGGCTGCTGATGGTTGATTCTGCCGGTGAACTGGTTGATGGCGACGAGTTGCTTTACATCCTGGCCATGTATCTGCATCGCAAAGGGCGTCTGGGTGGTGGTGTGGTCGGTACCCTGATGACCAATCTCGGGCTCGAAAATGCGCTCAAAAAAGAGGGTATCGCTCTGGTCAGGGCCAAGGTTGGTGATCGCTACGTGCTCGAGCAATTGCAGCAGCATCAGTGGGTATTGGGTGGCGAAAATTCAGGCCACATTGTTTGTCAGTACGTCACGACCACGGGCGATGGCATTGTCTCGGCACTGCAGGTGCTGTTGGCGCTCAAGGACGCCGACCAGACGCTCCAGGAAGCCAAGTCAGGCATGCGTAAATATCCGCAAGTGATGATTAACGTACGGCTGGCGAAAAAACAGAATCTGACCGCTCTACCTGAAGTGGCTGAGGCGGTTGCCCAGGCGGAAGCCATCCTGGGTGAGAAAGGCCGGGTGTTGCTGAGGCCTTCAGGCACCGAGCCGGTGGTGCGTGTCATGGTTGAGGGTGAGGACATCACCCTGGTGAAGCGTACCTGTCAGGAATTGGCAAAGGCAGTCGAAGCAGCGGTAGAGACAGCCTGAATAGCAAGTTCGTTTGAATCAGGTTGACTGACGTCAACCACGTCGATGATGATATCGACGCTCCAATAGGGGTGTAAGCATCACGAACGGTCGATTTGCAATAGACTCAGCGGGCGAAAAGTCCGCTTGATTGCATTAAGCGTTTGTTTCTCAACAAAGTTTTTTGAAATCCGGCTTGCCGGGTAGGGGGAAAGGCAGTAAACTCTGCGCCCGATTTAAGGAGGTCTGACATGCGTCGCAAACTGGTAGCCGCCAACTGGAAAATGAATGGCAGCAAGGCAGAAATCAGCGCCTTGGCCAATGCCTTTGTCCAGGGGATTGAGGTCGCTTCGGTCGATGTTGCAGTCTTTCCTCCAGCGCTCTACGTTGAGCAGTTGGCTGGTATTCTGGCAGGCACCGGTATTGAATTCGGTGTGCAAAATGTCAGTGCCGCCGAGAAAGGCGCTTTCACCGGCGAAATCTCGATGAGTATGGTGAAAGAGTTCGGATGCCATTATGTGCTGGTCGGGCATTCCGAACGCCGTGAGCTGTTCGGTGAGACCGATGCGCAGGTCGCTGAAAAAGTGGCTGCTACGCTAGAGGCTGACCTGGTACCTGTGTTGTGTGTTGGTGAAACGCTCGCACAGCGTGAGGCTGGCGTAACCGAGCAGGTAGTTGCCGAGCAGGTGGTCGCCGTGCTTGAGCGAGTAGGCATTGAGTCCTTCACTCGGGTAGTGGTGGCTTACGAGCCAGTCTGGGCTATCGGTACTGGCAAGACAGCGAGCCCGGAGCAAGCGCAGGAAGTACATGCTTATATTCGTTCATTGCTGGCGCAGCGCGATGCCAATGTAGCGCAGCAATGTCGCCTGCTGTACGGAGGCAGTGTTAAAGCCTCCAGTGCGGCAGAGTTGTTCGCACAGGAAGACATAGACGGCGGTCTCGTAGGCGGTGCCTCTTTGATTGCTGATGAATTTACTGCCATTTGCCAAGCGGCAAAAGGGGCTTAAGGTATGATGTTAGAGAATCTGGTACTGGTGGTGCATGTGCTTTTGGCCATTGGTATGGTGGGCTTCGTGCTGATTCAGCGCGGCAAAGGTGCTGAAACAGGTGCATCCTTTGGTGGTGGAGCCTCGCAAACAGTTTTTGGCAGCGGCGGTAGTGGTAACTTTTTAACTCGTACCACGGCTGTGCTGGCAACCTGTTTCTTTCTGACCAGCTTTGGTTTGGCCTATCTTGCCAAGCAAAAGGCGGACGGAGTGGATGATCTTGGTATTGATATCCCGGCGGTTGAACAAGTTCAACCGAGAAGTGACGTACCTGCAGGGTCTGACTCTCAGGTGCTGGATATTCCTACCGAGTAAGCGTTTGCCGACGTGGTGGAATTGGTAGACACGCCATCTTGAGGGGGTGGTGGGCTTATGCCCGTGCTAGTTCGAGTCTAGTCGTCGGCACCATTACAAGGCCTGTTTTTCAGGCCTTTTTTTATTCTGATCGCAAGCGTGATGGTTTATCGCTTTTGGTCACTGTGGGGACACACCTTGAAAACCTGACGGTTGATCCCTATAATGCCGCCGCCTGAGGGGCATTATACTGGTGTTACCGTTGGTTTTTTCAGGTAAGAGTTTGTAGCAAGATGAAGTTTGTTGCGGGGTGGAGCAGTCTGGTAGCTCGTCGGGCTCCCTGACCCGAAAGAGCCGAAGGGAGTCAGAACGACCTTCGGCTTATGAGCCCTTCGAGAGTGGGCTTGTGTTAGAAGAGTAGGAGTTTGTTGCGGGGTGGAGCAGTCTGGTAGCTCGTCGGGCTCATAACCCGAAGGTCGTTGGTTCGAATCCAGCCCCCGCTACCATATTTAGAGAAGGATGCCCGAAAGTTTTGTAACAGGGCGTCCCAGCGGCGTGGCCCAGCCCGCACATCCGTGTGCGGTCGTAAAAATCAGCCCGGAAGCAGTGCTTCCTTGGAGA
>JAIUML010000037.1 GCA_022565595.1 Saccharospirillum sp.
GCACAGCGCTCATCGCTCTCCCGCGGGCTTGGTGTCCCAGAGGGCTGTCGAGCTACTGTGCCGCAGTACAGAACAGAAATTGCCTTACTTCTGCCATCTCTGTCCAGTCCTACCAAACATACAAGGGCTTAATCTTCCTCTCTCCGACAGCTGGCTAGAGCGCGTCCCATTGTGACTGCAGGTGTGCTCTCACCCGCTCTGCTTCTGCGTCGTCATACCCCATGTGGGGTATGAACTGCAGCAGTTGCGGTATGGGGAAGCCGAGGGCTATGCCGTACATGGGGTGACTTTCCTTGAACGCGAGTCTGTCGATTTCTGCTTGCAGGATGGGGGCTGTGCGGCTGTCGTTGAGCCAGTCCTGTACCGTGTCACCCATGGTTGGCAAGAGGCGAACTTCGGTGTCGGATTCGATGTCGACCCAGAGCGTTTCGCGGATGTCGCGTGATGAGGTGCCGAGACGCAGTTCGAAACGGCCGCTCTCTTCAGCGAAGCGGTCAAGGTGGGGTACGTAGTAGGCGAAGGCATGGGCGTCGAGTTGCAGCGTGACGATTTGGCTTTCACCGGGTTGCAGCAGGACTTTAGCAAAGGCCTTGAGTTCGTGCTCTGGGCGTTTGTAAGTGCTTTGTTCGTCGTGGATGTACAACTGCACGACTTCGGCACCGGCGACATTGCCCGTGTTGGTGACCTTGCATTGCACCTGGCGTTGATCGGGGTTGTAGCTGAGGCCTTCCAGTTTGAACTGGGTATAGCTGAGGCCGTGGCCGAAGGGGTATTGAACGGGCAGATGTTTGGTATCGTAGTAGCGGTAGCCGGTGAACAGGCCTTCGTCGTAGGAGACGGTTTCTCGGGTTCCCGGGAAGGTTTCGAAGGTGGGGTTGTGCTCCAGCCTGATGGGAAAGCTTTCGGTGAGTTTGCCACTGGGGCTGAGTTCACCGAACAACACCCTGGCCAGGGCTTCGCCGCCGCCTTCGCCTGGCAACCAGGCTTGCACGATGGCTGAGGCAAAGGGTTCGAACTGACGAGTCTCCAGTGCCGAGCCGCTGTGCAGTACGACGGTCAAATCCGGGTTGGCTTCTACCAGTGCGCGAATCAGGCGCAGGTGATCGGGCGCGAGCTTCATGTCGCTGCGATCAAAGCCTTCGCTTTCCATGGAATCTGTGGTGCCGGTGAGCAGGATGACTCGGTCGGCGTCTCGCGCTACATCAACGGCGGCTTCCAGTTGCTCGGGGCTGACTCGGGTTTCGGTATAACCTTCAGCAAAGGTAACGTCGGCGCGCTGGCCAATGGCGGACAGGGCATCACTGAGGCGCTTGGGTGTCATATGGGAACTGCCACCGCCCTGGAAGCGGGGGTTGCGACCAAAGTCACCGATGACGGCCAACTTCTGTTCGGCTTTCAGCGGCAAATGTTTTCCATCGTTCTTGAGCAGAACAATGGATTCTGCTGCCAGTTGTACGGCCAGTTCGTGGTGTTTGTCCCAATCTACGATGACGGTCTCTTTGTTATCCAGCACCTGCTTGATCAACGTCAGCACTCGCCCAGCGCGGTCGTTCAGAGCATCGTCTGTTAATTCGCCGGTCTCGTAAGCGGCGAGCAATTCGGCATCGCGCTCACCCGGGCCAGGCATTTCCAGATCCAGGCCATTGATGTGCGAAGCGGCTTTGTCTTTTACCGCTACCCAGTCGGACATGACCAGGCCATCGAAGCGGAGCTGGTCGCGCAGTATACGTTGCAGCAAGTCAGGCGATTGGCAGGCGTGCACGCCGTTAACGGCGTTGTAGGCACCCATCACTGTCCAGGGTGGGTTTTCTCGCATGACCTTGGCGAAAGGTTCGACATACAATTCCTGAAGGGTGCGCTCATCTATCTGGGCATTGATCAGGAAACGGCGTGTCTCCTGTTCGTTGCCGGCAAAGTGTTTGAGGCAGGCACCGACCCCGCGTGATTGCAACCCTTTGACGAAGGCCGAGGCCATGGCGCCACTCAAGAAGGGGTCTTCCGAGAAGTATTCGAAGTTTCGACCGCCCAGAGGAGTGCGCTTGCCATTGACACCAGGACCCAACAACACGCCCACGTCCAGTGCCTGACACTCATCGCCAATGGCAGCAGCGGCTTGTTCGAGCAGGGCCGGGTTCCAGCTTGCTGCCATGGCGGCTTCTACTGGAAAGACGGTTGCTGGCGCAGCAGAGCCATCCAGCGCCATGGAGCCGCTCAAGCGCACGCCATGAGGACCATCGGTGAGGGTAATGTCAGGTATGCCAAGGCGCGCAACACCGTGCATGTGCCAGGCATCCTTTCCGCACAACAGGCGGACTTTTTCTTCGGTGGTCAATTGTTCCAAAATGGCTTGAACATCAAACACGGTACGCTCCAGACTGTAAAACCTGGACCCATTGTAACCGGTTTCAGGTTGGTTTGTGTACTCTACTGGCCATGCAGACGCCGAGCGGCCATGTATTCAGGCATTTTGCCGATGTCGTTATAGCAGGGATCGCCGTCTTCCATACGGATGACCTGGTCACCGGGCACATAAGGAATGCTGCATTCGACTTCTTCAAGTGCGGTGTGCAGAAGATCAGCCATAAGTCTTTCGAGTGGCTGCCCATAAACATCCGCAAGAGCCAACAAACGCGTTTTATCAGCACGAGCCAAACTGATCGGGACAACCTCCAATTCGCGATCACGTTCGCGCTTGGCTTCCCATTGCTGTAACAATTCGCTGAACCGTGGGTTGGACATGGCGGCCTCCTGTTGCCATAAAATGTCATAATAGAGTGTAGAAGCTCGTGCTCCATGCACAAACTTTTGATGCGGCTCTCTTCAAACATGCGCAATGCTGCTCGCTGAGAGCCGGCACAGAACCCGACTTCCTGGCGGGCTTGCAAATCACCCGATAAAAGCCGGTGTCAGTTCGCTGAGCTGGCGCTGACGAATCAATTGTGCCGCACGGGCAATGTCTGGTGCGAAGTAGCGATCCTTGTCATAGAACGGTACTTCGTTCCTCAACACAGCCTTGGCTTGTTCCAGCGTTTCACTGCTGCGATTGGGGGACCGAAAGTCCAGACCCTGAGCCGCCGAGAGCCATTCGATGGCGAGTATGCCTTCGACGTTCTCGTAAATATCCGCCAGGCGCCGCCCGGCAAAGGTGGCCATGGAGACATGATCTTCCTGGTTGGCGGAGGTGGGCAGTGAATCGATGGAGGCCGGGTGCGCAAGCGTTTTGTTCTCGCTGGCCAGTGCCGCTGCGGTGACCTGAGCAATCATGAAGCCACTGTTGACACCGCCATTGTCGACCAGGAAGGGGGGCAGGCCGCTGAGGTTGCTGTCGATCAGCAGGGCCATGCGCCGTTCCGAGAGCGCACCAATTTCTGCCAGGGCGATGGCGAGCATGTCCGCTGCCATGGCCACGGGTTCGGCGTGGAAGTTGCCGCCGGAGAGAATGTCATCCTCATCGGCAAAGACAAGTGGGTTGTCGGACACGCCGTTGGCTTCGGTCAGCAAAATGCCAGCCGCGTATTGCAGTTGTTGCAGGCAGGCGCCCATGACCTGGGGCTGGCAACGCAGGGAATAAGGGTCCTGCACTTTGGCGCAGTCTTCGTGGGTGTGCTGAATCTCCGATTCACCCAGGATGTCGCGGTAACGCTGCGCCATTTCGATCTGGGCGGCATGGCCGCGCACTTCATGGATGCGGGCATCGAAGGGTGTGCGCGAGCCCATGGCGGCGTCTACGGCCATGGCACCAACCAACGTAGCTGAGCGCAGAGCGTTCTCGGTGTCGAACAGGCCTTCGAGTGCGAAAGCCGTAGATGCCTGGGTGCCGTTGAGCAGGGCCAGGCCTTCTTTCGGGGCAAGCGTAACGGGCTCGATTCCGACGATTTGCAGGGCTTCCCGAGCGGGCATTTTGCGGCCATCGATAAAGGCTTCTCCTTCTCCCAGCAATACGACGCTCATGTGCGCCAGAGGTGCCAGATCACCCGAGGCGCCGACAGAGCCTTTTTTCGGGATGGCCGGAATAACATTGCGGTTGACCAGATCCACCAGCTTTTGAATCACTTCAAGGCGGATGCCGGAGTAGCCGCGCGCCAGGGAGTTGATTTTCAGCACCATCAGCAGGCGAACAGTGGCTGGAGACATGAAGTCGCCGATACCGGCCGCGTGCGAGAGCACGATGCTGCGCTGCAGGTTTTCCAACTCTTCCGGGGCGATGCGGGTGTTGGCCAGCAAGCCAAAGCCGGTATTGATGCCGTAGACGGTGCGCCCTTCGGCGATGACACGCTCCACTGCCTTGGCGGCCCGGTGAACGCCATCGAAACAACTCGGGTCCAGTTGCAGGTCGACCTTCTGATCGCGCACCAGGCGCAATTCCGACAGGCTCATCTGGCCGGGTTTGAGGATGAGTTGCACAGTCATTTGTTTTCTCCACTTTGAGTCACGCTGCCCTGGATCATCGGCAGGTCGAGGTTGTTTTCCAGAGCACAGTCGATGGCAATATCATAGCCTGCATCGGCGTGCCGCATCACACCCGTTGCCGGGTCGTTGTGCAGAACTCGGCCAATGCGTTTGGCGGCAGCTTCGGTGCCATCACATACTATGACCACGCCAGAGTGCTGGCTGAAGCCCATACCCACGCCGCCGCCATGGTGCAGGCTGACCCAGGTAGCGCCTCCGGCGGTGTTGAGCAGAGCATTGAGCAGCGGCCAGTCAGAAACGGCGTCAGAACCATCCTGCATGGCTTCGGTTTCGCGGTTAGGCGAGGCGACCGAGCCGGAGTCAAGATGGTCGCGGCCGATCACGACTGGGGCCTTGAGTTCGCCGGTGCGCACCATTTCGTTGAAGGCGAGGCCCAGCCTGGCGCGATCTTTCAGGCCGACCCAGCAGATGCGGGCCGGCATGCCCTGGAAGCTGATGCGTTCGCGTGCCATATCCAGCCAGTTGTGCAAGTGGGGGTGGTCGGGCAGCAGTTCCTTGACCCTGGCGTCGGTCTTGTAGATGTCTTCCGGGTCGCCACTCAAGGCTGCCCAGCGGAAGGGACCAACCCCCTGGCAGAACAGAGGGCGAATATAGGCTGGCACGAAACCGGGGAAGTCGAAGGCGTTGTCGACGCCCATGTCCTGGGCCATCTGGCGGATGTTGTTGCCGTAGTCGAAGGTGGGAATGCCCTGTGCCTTGAAGGCGAGCATGGCACGAACGTGATCGACCATGGAGAGCTTGGCGGAGCGCACGACGGCTTCGGGTTCGATTTCGCCTTTGGTGACATATTCGTCCCAGGTCCAACCTTTTGGCAGGTAGCCGTGCAGGGGGTCATGGGCGCTGGTCTGGTCGGTGACCATGTCGGGGCGAACGCCGCGTTTGACCAGTTCGGGCAGGACGTCGGCTGCGTTGGCGCAGAGGCCGATGGAGACGGCTTTGCCTTCGCTGGTGTAGCGATCGATGCGGGCCAGGGCGTCGTCGATGTCGCTGGCCTGTTCGTCGAGGTAGCGGGTGCGCAGGCGGAAATCGATGCGGCTTTGTTGGCATTCGATGTTGAGTGAGCAGGCGCCGGCCATGCTGGCGGCCAGTGGCTGGGCGCCACCCATGCCGCCGAGGCCAGCAGTAAGAATCCAGCGGCCTTTGAGGTTGCCGTCGTAGTGTTGGCGGCCGGCTTCGACAAAGGTTTCGTAGGTGCCCTGGACGATGCCCTGGGAGCCAATATAAATCCAGGACCCGGCGGTCATCTGGCCGTACATCATGAGGCCTTTTTTATCGAGTTCGTTGAAGTGTTCCCAGTTGGCCCAGTGCGGTACGAGGTTGGAGTTGGCGATGAGGACGCGGGGGGCGTCGGCGTGGGTTTTGAAAACACCGACGGGTTTGCCGCTTTGCACCAGCAGGGTTTCGTCGTCTTCGAGACGTTGCAGGGTTTCGACGATTTTGTCGTAGCAGGCCCAGTTCCGGGCGGCGCGGCCGATGCCGCCGTAAACCACAAGTGATTGTGGGTTTTCGGCGACTTCAGGGTCAAGGTTGTTCATCAGCATGCGCAGGGGGGCTTCGGTAAGCCAGCTTTTGGCGGTCAGCTTTGTGCCAGTGGCGGCTTTGATGACTCGGCTTGTGTCGGTTCTGTTGTCGTTCATCTTGGTTACCTTATTTGTCGGTCTTGATTTTTTTTCGGTGGTCCGAGTTTTTTGGCGGTGGTCCGCACCGGGTAGGGGTAAGCCCCTGGAAGGGACGCCATGAACCCATCCCTGGGGGCTCGGCTGTCCACATCCTTGTGGACAGACGCCCTTCCAGGGGCTTACCCGCACCCGGCGCTGGTCAATTGCGATTACTCACATTTCAAATAAATGTCCACTACCCCCTTGTGAGTTGTGCGTTATTTGGCCTTTATAAACTCGCTGCCTTAACCGATTCGGCTGAATGCTGTAAGCCAGTTCTGCCGGGTGTTCGACTTGCCAATGGCAGAAGGTGGCGGTTCGGCCTTCGGCGAGGGTGCCGTGGGTGTAGTGGATGCCCAGGGCCCTGGCGGCGTTGCTGGTGACGCCTTGCAGAGCCTCCGTGGGTGTGAGCCGGAACAGGGTGCAGGCCATGTTGAGCATCAGGGTGAGCTGGAATATGGGCGATGAGCCGGGGTTGGCGTCGGTGGCTATGGCCATGGGGATGCCGGCTTTTCTTAGTTGTTCGATCGGTGGCACTTTGGTGTCGCGCAGGGTGTAGAAGGCGCCGGGTAATAGGGTGGCGACGGTGCCGGAGTCTTTGATGGCTTCTATGCCGGTGTCGTCAAGCCATTCTATGTGGTCAACGGAGAGTGCCTGGTAGCGGGCGCAGAGTTCGCTGCCGTGTTGGTTGGACAGTTGTTCGACGTGGCCTTTTACCGACAGGCCGAGTTTTTGTGCGGCCTGAAATACTCGTTCGCATTGGGCGGTGGTGAAGGCGATGTTTTCGCAGAAGACGTCGACGGCGTCGGCCAGTTGCTCTGCGGCGATGGCCGGTAGCATGTGCTCACATACTTCGGTGATGTAGTCGTCTGCCCTGCCCTTGTATTCTGGCGGCAGGGCGTGTGCGCCTAGAAAGGTGGTGACTATGTCGACTGGCAGTTCGCTCCCGAGTCTGCGGGCGACTCTGAGCATTTTGCGTTCGTGTCCGAGGCTGAGGCCGTAGCCGGATTTGATTTCGACGGTGGTGACGCCGTCTGCGATCAGGGCTTCGAGCCTGGGTTTGGCGCTGGCGAAGAGTTCGTCTTCTGTGGCAGCGCGAGTGGCGTTGACGGTGCTGAGAATGCCGCCGCCCTGAGCGGCGATGTCGGCGTAGCTGACGCCTTCGAGCCGTTGTTCAAATTCATTGGCACGGTTGCCGCCGAAGACGAGGTGGGTGTGGCAATCGATCAGGCCAGGGGTTATGACGCCGCCCTGCCCTGCGATGGATCCGTCCTCCAGCCATTGGGTGGGCACTTGCTCACTGGGGAGCAGGCGTTCGATGCGGCCTTCGTTCATCACCACTGTCATTGGGGTGTCGTGGGTTCGGGCACCATCGAACAGGGTGACCTGATGCCAGAGTTGCCGCTGACCGGATGCCTTGGTGGTATGACTCATCGTCTGACCCTCGCCTTATTTGTATATACATTTAATCGAAAGCGAGGAAAAGTCAACATCTGGAATGTAAAAAGGTGTTTTACTTTGCCCATCTATTCGAGCTAACGTCGATAAGACGCTTCAATTCAAGCTATTGTATATACATATGTTGAGCAAGGGTTAACCGCATGGACCTTATTTCGAAAGGGTTGTACGCAGTTTGTAGCGATCACCCGGGTGCAGCAGGCGGGCGTAGCTGATGAGGTGTTCGCCGGACCAGGTGCGTCGGGTCATGCACAGGCAGGGTTGGCTGGTGTTGGTATCGAGCCATTGGGCGGTCTGGGCGTCCGGCAGCAGGGCTTCGACGACGTGTTCGAGGTCGGTGATGGGGCAACGGGCGACGAGTATTTCGTTCGGGGTGTGCTGGCTGAAGTCGGTGTCGAGGTAGTCCGGTACCCATTTCGGGTTGACGTAACGGTCTTCGAGTTGGATGGGGCGGCCGTTGTCAAAGTGAATCAGAACGCTGTGGAAGACCTCGGCACCCATGCGCACGCCGAGCTTGAGGGCGGTTTCATCATCAGCGGCAATGGCTTCGCAGCGCACCACTTCGTTGTGATAGTCGTGCCCTCGTTGGCGCACTTCGTCGGCTATGTTGTTGACTTCGGTCAGGGGAGATTCGGCTTTGCGGTCGGTGACAAAGGTACCCAGTCCGACCTGACGGATCAGGTAACCCTCCTGCACCAGATCGCGGATGGCCTTGTTGGCGGTCATCCGGCTGACGCTGAATTGCACCGCGAGCTTTTCTTCTGGCGGAATCTGGTGATCCGGCTGAAACTCGCCGGATTCGATGCGTTCAAGCAGGTACTGCTTGATGCGCTGGTATTGGGGTGGGGCTTTGACGGTCAGAACGAAACTCCTCGACAGACACAACTGAGCGACGAAATCTACTTTACAGCATTCGGACAAACTGTTGTCATTATCAATGTCCGATCAAAAACATTGTTTCTGGGTGACCATTGATGTGGTGCACGGATGCACCACGGGATTCAGGCTCGCAAGTGCCAGAATCTGCGAGCCAGGAAAAACCACGCTTTTCCTGAGCGACTCCGCGAAACGACAGGATGTCGTTTCAGGATGGTGATGAGATAGTGTAAACGAAATCAGCCCCCAACAGCACAGGTGAACAAACAATGTGGCAAGCGACTGATTTTTCCGTCTGGCAGGGCCGGGTCGATGCAGAAGACGGGGACGCAGGGCAGCGCTGGCACCAGGTGATGCGTGAACCTGATGCCGATCAACCCGGAACCTGTTTGTTGGGGTTTGCCTCCGACCTGGGAGTGCGGCGCAATCAGGGGCGAGTTGGGGCGGCAGAAGGGCCCGCTGCCTTGCGTAATGCATTGGGCAGTCTGCCGGCTCACCCGGACCACCCCCTTTATGATGGTGGTGATGTGCTGTGCACGGATGACCTGGAACAAAGCCAGGCCTGCTACGCGACTGAGGTGCGCAAGCACCTGAACCAGAAGCATTTTGTGATCGGGTTGGGTGGTGGTCACGAGATTGGCTGGGCCAGCTTCCAGGGCGTGCGCCAATGGCTCGATCAACACGACCCGGGTGCGCGCCTCGGCATCTTGAATTTCGATGCTCATTTCGACCTGCGCACACCCAACCCCGATGGCACCTCCGGCACGCCTTTTCGGCAAGTTGCCGATTGGTGTTCTGAGCGAAATAAACCCTTCGAATATGCCTGTATCGGCATCAGCGAAGCGGCCAACACCCAGGCGCTGTTTCAATACGCGCACGAGAAAAAAGTACGCTATTTACGCGACCGGGATTGCATCGACCTGCACGCCAGCCCCTTTATTCGTCGTTTTATAGGTGAGCTGGACTACCTCTACGTAACGGTTTGCCTGGATGTGTTGCCCGCTTCGGTTGCGCCGGGGGTCAGCGCCCCATCCGCCATTGGCATTCCCGCTGGTTTTTTGTTGTTTTGTCTGGAAGAAGTACGCCGCTGTTGTTTGCATGCCCACTGCCAGTGGTTAATGGCAGACATTGCTGAATTGAACCCCAGTTTTGATCTCGACAACCGCACTGCACGAACCGCAGCGCGCATTACATGGGAATTGGATCGATTGCAGCGCAGTGACACCCACTCACTCTAACCACAGGGCCATATAGGGGCCATGCCTTGATGGCATGGCTTTCAGTTATTTGAACAGCTTGCTCAACTTTATTCGCCAAGATCGCCTTGAGTAAAGGGTCAGGGGTCGTCATATTGGAATGGAATCCACAACAAGGTTCCACAATGATCAATTTCCCCAAACGCTGGCCAGCGAGCAATCCCGACATCATTCAGCTCTATTCCATGGCTACTCCCAATGGCCAAAAAATCGGCATCATGCTGGAAGAGACTGGTCTGGCTTACGAGTCGCACCTGATCAATATTATCAATAACGATCAGTTCGATGAGGACTATCTGAAGATTAACCCGAACAACAAGATCCCTTCCATCATTGACCCCAATGGCCCAAACGGAGAGCGCATTGCTCTGATGGAGTCCGGCGCTATCCTGATGTATCTGGCCGAAAAGTCCGGGCAGTTCATGCCTGAAGATGAAGCACAACGCTGGGAAACCTTGCAGTGGCTGTTTTTCCAGAAGGCACACCTGGGGCCAATGCTGGGACAATTTGGTCACTTCTTTAAATTTGCCAAAGACAAGACCACAGACAACTATGGCCTGGAACGCTATACCGGTGAGGCAAAACGCCTTCTTGGTGTTGTAGAAAAAAGACTACAAGGCCGTGAGTGGATAGTGGGTGACCGCATGACGATCGCTGATATCGCCATCGTGCCCTGGATAAAATGCATCGATTTCTACGAGGGGCATGAAGCGCTCCAGACCCACAGCCTGCCCAATGTTCAAGCTTATCTGACACGCTTTATGGATCGGCCCGCTGTGCAAAGAGGCGTCAAGGTCTGCAGCCTTTAAACTCCCGAGTCGGAGATACTCTGGAACTATTCGACCACCGCAAATCTGGGCAGGATGCCCAACAACAGGACAAAGGGCATCACCATCAACAAGGTGCCCTTCCACTGCTGGCGAATATGCCAAACGCCGTAGACAACGGCCAAAGGCGGCACCAGGGTAATGATTCCCCAGACCATGGATTGTCTGAAGGCCTCCGTCATCAGAATGACGTAACCAACGATGGAGACACTCAAGATACTGTAGAAAAACAATAATGCCACGGTGACTCTCTCAATCATCAAAGGCACCATTCTGGGTAATTGGTGCCTTTCTGGCAAGCCACATTGGCGCGAACCAGTCACTCAGCCCTTCCCTTTGTAACCCAACCGAAAGCCACCCCAGTGACGGCCTTTGACATAGATGGGTGCCGAGACATCGTGCATTACCTCGCCTGTATCGCGCTTGTAGGTCTGCAGCAAGAAAGGTTCTTCGTGGCTACCGCAGCGTTTGCCGGTACGGTCAGTGAACAGCCGTTTGGTGCGATTACCGGCCATGTCCTTGTCAAAATCACCGGTCAAGGGTTGACTGAAGCACTGGTTGTGCGTCGGGAAATAGCCATTGATATCGACAGCACCAGCGTAAATAATTTCGTCGTGACTGCTCAGAATTGGCTCCTGAACGGCTGGAAAACGTTCATCGGTCAAACGATCAAAACCGGTGCGGTATTTAATCGGGTTGGTATCCGGTATTGGGTCATATTCAAAGTGAAACAGCGCCTGTTCATCAATGGCGCCCTGCTCAATCGCCTTCTCCAGAACATCGCTGATTCGGCGTGCACCCTCCTGGGCGGTTACCGCCATTTCTCGATGCAAATCGGCCACTTCGTAATGGCGCAGCTCGATAAAGATGGTTTCGGCCCGCTCACTCAGCTCCAGAATGCGCTGCGACGATTCGCCAATGGAATGCTCTATAGAGTTCATGGCGCTGTGCAGATGTTCTACTTCTTCACTGATGCCCTGACTGCTCTCTGCCACATTGTGCTGCAAGCTGCTCATCTCCTGAACACGCGCAGAGGCCTGCCCCATCACGCCCGAAACCTCGTTCAGTTTGGCACTAATGCCGTCCAGCTCTTCACCCAATTCGTGATCGGATTTCAACAACTCATCGAGCGACGCATTGGCGGAGTTGCTTTGCGACTGCATTTTCTCCAGCACGTCCGCTATGGTGTGTGTCGCTTCTGACGTCTGCTGGGCCAGTTTGCGCACCTCATCAGCCACTACCGCAAAGCCTCTGCCATGGTCACCGGCTCGTGCAGCTTCAATGGCCGCATTCAGAGCGAGTAGATTGGTCTGGTCCGCCAGGCGATTGATGGTATCAATAACCCCGTGGATCGATTCGGACTGGGCTTTCAGTTCCGACATTTGCAACTGACACTGGCGCAATTGCTCGGTCTGGCGATCACGCACAACCTTTACGCCATTCATTTGTTGGTGGCCGGCGGTTGCCTGCTCACCAGCCTGGAGTACTCGAACGCTGGTGTCTTCCACCGCCTGGTTCATCGCAGCCGCAGCCTGTTCCAGACCCTCAACCCGCGCCAGTATATTGCCGGAGACGGTATTTTGTTTCGCCAGATGTAGTTGTATGCCATCGAGAAAGTGCGAAGCATTCGCCGAGCCTATGGCTATCTGGCTGGTGGCCGTGCTGATGACCGCTGGAGATTGATCCGGCTCAGTCAATGGTTTCGCTGAATTACTGTTTCGGCGTGCGTAGTAACTAACCGTCAGGAGCGCGACAAGGGTGAACAGGAATATCACGCCCGCCAGAACCAGTAAAGATTGCCCATAGAATGCCACCGCTGTTGCGACCAGGCTGATGGTTGCAGCCACCACTACCGCCATGATCACCTGAGTCTTATTGTTGTTCTTGATCATTTTTTAGCCTGTAAACAGCCCTTTCTGCCAGACTAGCATGGCTAAGCAGTCGAAGGTTATCCGACTTTCCGCTATGACAAGCCCTGCAATCAGGAACTCAGGCCAGATACTGTCAATTCACCAGACTGCCGCCTGGCTTCAAACTCGGTCACGCTCAGATCCAACCAACGGTCACCATTCAAACCCAGTAATACCTGATCAGTAACAGACACCATTTCATCCAGGTGATGGGTGACCAACAGAACGGTTGTGCCCAAGCTAGTCTGTATGTCTTTCACCCAGTCCAGCCCTTCCTGCCGCAGAGCAGGATCCAGCGAAGAGAAAGGCTCATCGAGCAACAAGACCGGTTTTCGCTGCAGAAACACACGCGCCAGTGCTACTCGCTGTTGTTGCCCACCGCTGAGCGCATATGGCTTGCGAGTCAACAGGCCAGCAATGCCAAAGCGCTCCGCAGCCTGCAGCAGAGCCTGACGCTGTGCTTCGGTCAGCCTGCCACTGGGGTTCAAACCCAGCGCCAGATTGACCTCGACACTGAGATGATCAAAGAGGTTGTGGCTTTGAAACAGCATACCGAAGGGGCGTCGATGTGCCGGCAATGCCATGACGGAGTCTCCCTGCCATTGAACATCACCAGAATCGGGCTTGTGCAAGCCACAAAGCACATTCAACAAGGTGGACTTGCCCACACCGCTGGTACCCACTATGGCCAGCAAATCGCCCGGTTTTACCTGAAAATGCCAGTGGAAAGGCTGATCAGCCCAGCGGCTTTTGACATTCTTGACTTCAAGCACGCAATGCTCCCCGAGCCCACTCGGCCAAAAACAACAAGAACGCACAGAGCGCCAACAACAGAACCATGATTTGTGCGGCCAACGTCATCTGGTAGCTGCCCATAGTCTGAAACACCAGCAAAGGCAGGGTCACAAAGTCCACCTGCCCGACCAAAGCGGCCACCCCCATATCGCCCAGGCTAAGCACGGCAGCCAGAGCCAGCGCCCATATCAATACCGGGCGCAACAGCGGCCAATACACCCAGCGAATCGCCTGGAAGACCGAAAAACCCAGTACCCTGATCAGCCGCTGATACTGCGCACGCGCCACCTGAGAACGGGCAGTCAGCGGTTGCACGATCAACGGCATGGCCATCAGGGCATTGATCCAGATGACCAGCGGCCAGGTGGCTTGCCGAGCCCAACCAAGGCGCAAGCAGAGCAAGAACAGGCCCGTGGTCATCACCATGGCCGGTATCACCAGAACGCCAAAGTTCAGCCAACGCGCACTGGCATGATCGGCAATGCTCGGCATGCATCGAGACAACGCCAGCAACACCGACAAGGCAGCACTGCAGAAAGCGATGATCAGGCTGGTCTGCAGCGCTTGTGGCAGGCGCGATGGCCACTGCCAGCTTGCCGCCAGAGCACGATTGATCAGCGCAAGGTAGGGTGCCAGCAACAACACCAAAAGCAAAACAATGGCCAGCCACTGCACCAGGGTTGGCCAACCCCTGGCGTTTTGTCGCCTTGGCTGAGCCGACTCCATCGACAGCACGGCCCCACGGCCCAGCAATGCAATGGCGGTAAAGGCAATAGCGCCGTGAATCAGCGCATACAGTGCCGCCGCACGAGCATCGAAATCGTATTTCAATGCCTGAAAAACGGCCACTTCGAGGTTGGTATTGGCGGGCCCACCGCCCAAGGTCAGCACTACGGTAAAGCTGCTGAAACACAGCAGGGCGATAACGACAAAGACCGGGCCGGACGCCACAGCCATCAAGGGGCCTTGCAGCCGCCGAAAGCGTTGCCAGGCGTTCAAACCCAGTACCTGCGCCAGCCGATGCTGATGATCGGGAATCTGGCCTAGGCGCTCCCACAACAACCGTACTGCGAAGGGGAAATTAAGGGCGACATGAGCAAGAAGGATGCCTTTCAATCCATAGACAGTGCCCTGGAGTGGCAACCAGCCCTGACGACCAAACAGGAAAACGATTCCGAGCACCACAGCCAATACCGGTAATACAAAAGCCAGGTTCAGAAATCCCGCCACCAGCCATTGGCCGCGAAAAGGCCGGTAAGCCAGAGCCAGAGCGAATGGCCAGGCCAGTACCAATGACAACAAGGCAGAGAGCAATGCCTGATAGATGGAAAACCAGAGAATGCGTACCAGCCAGCCGTCGAAATAGCTGGACCAGCCACCCCCCTGCCCCGGGTGTAGCGCCATACCCAGAGCCGCCAGTGCCAGAGTCAGCCAGAGCACGAAGGTGCCCAGCCGACCGAAGGCCAGGGATGGCCGGAAGGTGCTCATGCCTTATTGGCTCGCCGCGTTGCGCCATTCCTGTAGCCAGGCTCGGCGGTTTTCAGCGACGGTTTCGCTGTCGAAATAGAGGGTTTCTGGCCGAGCCATTTGCTCAAAGGCTTCAGGCACTTCAGCATCCTCAAGTACGGGCCACATCCAGTTGGTACCGGGCAAAACGTCCTGAGCTGGGCGGCTGACCAGAAAGGCCAGGAAGTCGCGTGCCAGTTCGGGTTGTTCGGTTGTGGTCAGCACTGCAGCCACTTCGATCTGGGCGTAATGGCCTTCACTGAACTCGGCGGCCTGGAATTTGTCGGTGTCTTCCCAGGTCATGTGGTATGCCGGTGAGGTGGTGTAGCTGAGCACCATGTCGCTTTCGCCCTCCTGGAACAGAGCATAGGCTTCACTCCAGCCTGGTGTGACGGTAACAACACGAGACTGGAGTGCGCGCCAGGCCTGGTCGGCTTCATCACCAAAAACGGATTTCATCCACAACATCAGGCCCTGGCCTGGCGTGCTGACACGCGGATCCTGGTAGATGATGCTGGCATTGGACTCGTAGACCAGTTCGTACAAGGATGCAGGCACAGACTCGACTCGAGTCTGATCGTAAACAAAGGCGAAGTGACCGTAGTCGTATGGCACGAAGGCATCATCCTGCCAGGCATAGGGCAGGCTCAAGCCAGAGAGGTCCAGGCCGTGGTCAGCCACCAGGCCGAGGGCGCGGGTTTCGGCGATCAGAGCGTCGTCGATGCCGAGAATGATGTCGGCGCCGGTGCCGCTGCCTTCGAGGCGCAAGCGGTTCAACAGGGAGACGCCGTCGTCCAGGCCGACGAAGTTGACTTCGCAGCCGCATTCGGCTTCGAAGCGTTCCTTGATTTGTGGGCCCGGGCCCCAGTCAGACACAAAGGAGCTGTAGGTGTAAACGGTGAGGCTGTTGGCGCCTGCCATGCTGGCGGTGGCGACCAGTGAAAGTGCTATTGCTGTGTGCTTGAACATTCGATTTTCCCGTATCAACAAAAAAAAGCGTATTGATACCGGCGTGCCGATGCGTTTTGAGTGACCGCATGGCCGAGAGAAAGGCAGATCGTTACAGGAACGGTCGTCTCAGCTCCCTACGCCAGCATTAACTGGTTCAGGTTCGGCGGGTGAGTCTCAGCCTGCGCGGTTACGCAAGCACCCCGGCGAGAACACGGCTATTGTACAGCTTGAAGGGTTGGTTACCAAATGCCAAAACCCGCTCTGGCCAGTGGGCAGGCCTTTTCGGGGTCGCCATGAACCCATCCCTGGGGGCTCGACTGCGGCCATCCAGGCCTCAGACGCCCCCGAAAAGGCCTGCCCACCAGCCAGCGCTAGTCAATTCAGCAATTGCCGACCTGTACTTGAAAAAAACACCTGATAACGGATGATCAGACCTCGCTCTCAAAGAAAATCAACATGACCCAAGCTCTGACCCATGTACTCGACCATCTAAAAGCCCCCTTGAGCACCAACCTGAATGTGGCGCGCTTGCCGGGTGGTTTGTGCAATCGGCTGTATCGGCTGACCACTGCTGAGGGGTGTTTTGCGCTGCGGAGTAATCATCCGGGCAGTGAGCAGTTGGGGGTGGACCGTGAGCTTGAACGGCGGGTGTTGGCGGCGATTGCGGGGCAGGCGTGGAGCCCGCAGGTACTGGAGTGTGAGGCGGAGTGGTTGTTGTCTCGCTGGGTTGAGGGGTTGCCTCCGGCGCAAGGCGAGTTGACGGATTTAACTCAACTGCTGGGTTTGATGCAGTCCGTGCATGCCATTCAGCCGGAGGTGTCGGTGTTGAATATGGCGCGACGGCTGGAGGAACTGGTGGCTGCGGGGCCGGCCTGGCCTGAGCCGGCGGCGAGTGGGCTGGCTTTGTTGTTGCGCCAGTATGAACTGCCTGAGAGGCTTTGCTTGTGCCACAACGATTGGCATCCCGGCAATCTTCTGGTGACAACCGATGGGTGGGTATTGCTGGATTGGGAGTATGCGGCCCTGGGTGACCCGGCCATGGATGTGGCTGCGGCTTGTCAGGGGTTCAGGTTGCCGGAGGCTCAGGCGGCTGCCCTGGCAGAGGCTTTGTCCGTCGATTTACCGAGGTTGAATCAAGCTCGGGCCATGATGGAAGCCATTGCTCTGGCCTGGTATCGACTGCTATCTGACCAGACCGGTGCCAATGGGGACTCGCCAGACGCCTGGTGGCTGCGTTGGCAGTCCAATTTGGGGTAACAAGGATCTTACCGACCCAGGGATACCGATTCCACCTTGAAACACTGCACCACTGTATCGATGGCAGCGTCGTCGATGTCGAGGTGAGTCACCAGGCGTATCTGCTGGCCACCGGCAATGCGAATGCCGACGCCCGCCAGTGCTGCCTTGAGGGCGTTGCCGCGTTCGGCGCTGCCGACGTCGATGTACACCATATTGGTGTCGCAGCGTTGCACGCTGATGCCATCGACCGTGGCCAGCCCTTCTGCCAACTGTTGTGCGCGCCGGTGGTCATCGGCCAGCCGTTCTACATGATGGTCCAGCGCATGGAGTATGGCGGCCGCTATTATGCCGCTTTGGCGCATGCCTCCGCCGACCATCTTGCGCCAGCGACGGGCGGACTTGATGAAGGCTTCGGGCCCGGTCAACACAGAGCCCATGGGCGTGCCCAGCCCTTTGGAGAAGCAGAGGCTGACGCTGTCGAAGTATTGAGTCAGCGCATCCAGGGGTTTGCCCATGGCGACGGCTGCGTTGAACAGTCTCGCGCCGTCGAGATGCAGTGCCAGCCCCCGGTCGTCGCACAGTTTTCGTGCGCCCTGAAGAAAGGATTCCGGCATCACTCGACCGGCCTGAGTGTTCTCGAGAGACAACAGACGCGTTCTGGCAAAGTGAAAGTCGTCTGCCTTGATGGCGCTCGCGACAATGTCCAGATCCAGGGTGCCGTCGCTCTGCACGGGCAAGGGCTGCGGCTGAATGCTGCCCAGAACGGCGGCACCACCGGCTTCGTAGAAGTAGGTGTGGTAATGCTGACCCACGAGGTACTCGTCACCACGCTGACAATGCGCCAGCAGCGCCACCAGGTTGCTTTGTGTGCCGGTTGGCAGCAGCAGGGCGGCTTCTTTTCCAGCCAATGCCGCGACTCTGGCTTCCATGGCATTAACGGTCGGGTCATCAGCAAAGACATCATCCCCCACTTCGGCGGCCATCATGGCTTCGCGCATGGCGACTGTGGGGCGTGTTACAGTATCGCTGCGCAAGTCGATGGACTTGCGCTGTTTAAAATCGCCAGACAATTTGTATTCTCCATTGCATTAGGCCGTCAAGGCCCCTATTACGTATAAGCATTGGTTGTTCAATTCAATTAACCAGAAAGGAGTTATCTCATGGCTCAAGTTACCCTGCAAGGCAATCCTGTTAACACCATTGGTGAGTTGCCGGCGGTTGGCAGCAGTGCACCGGACTTCACCCTGACCAAAACCGACCTGTCGGATGTGTCCTTGTCGGACTTCGCCGGAAAAACCCTTGTACTGAACATTTTCCCCAGTATTGACACCCCAACCTGCGCTCAGTCTGTTCGTCGTTTTAACGAAGAAGTGAGCAAGCTCGATGGCGTTGAAGTGCTATGCGTATCGGAGGATTTACCCTTCGCACAGGGTCGTTTTTGTGGTGCCGAGGGCCTGGAGCGAGTGACGCCTGCCTCTGCTTTTCGCAGTGACGATTTTGGCAAGTCGTATGGTGTCAGCATCGTTGATAGCCCGTTGAAAGGCCTCCTTGCTCGCTCTGTTGTGGTCATCAAGGATGGCAAAGTCGCCTACACCGAACTGGTAGCCGAAACAGCCGACGAGCCCAGCTACGAGGCGGCTGTTAAAGCGGCTGGTTGAATAGGATGCGGAACCTCAGGTTCCGCAAAATGTCTGATATACCCTCTCCTGAGCTGGGGCGGGTTCACTGTATTCTGCCAGGCTTTCGCTGCCGTCATAGGGCCGACGAACGGCCGCCAGCATCTGCTCGAACGGCTCAAGATCCCCTTGCTCAGCTGCGCTCAATGCCGCTTCCACTTTGTGATTTCTCGGTATGACATAGGGGTTGACCTGCTCCATCGCCCGAGCCACTGTTTCGAGGTCCTCTGATTGTTGTGACAAGCGCTGCCGCCATTCGGTCAGCCAGGAAGGTAATTCCGCAACGGCCTGCAAACCCTCAGGAAATACCGCAAGATTCGCTGAGCCTAACCAGTGGGACAGGGCTCTGAAAGTCTGGGTGAAATCCGCAGCTCCGGCCTGCATCAAGGCAAGTAAACGATCGATACGTTCCTTGTCGCCCTCTTCGACGTTGCTCAAGCCCAGTTTTCTATTGAAATTTGCCAGCCAGCATTGTTCATAGCGCGGTTTGAATGCTTCAATGAGGGTTTTGGCTTCCTCGAAGCTCGCATCAGGCTGATCTTCTGCTTGTAACAGGGCCTCGGCAAGGCGAGCCAGGTTCCACTGCGCAATGATCGGTTGGTTACCATAGGCATAACGCCCGCCGTGATCGATAGAGCTGAAACGCGTCTGCGGACTGTACTGATCCATAAAAGCACAGGGGCCATAATCGATGGTTTCACCGCTGAGGGTCATGTTGTCGGTGTTCATCACCCCGTGAATAAAACCCAATGACATCCACTTCGCTACCAACCTTGCCTGTTGTTCACACACAGCCTTGAGCAAGGCCATGGCGGGTGTTGTGTCTATCGGCTCACTCGGGTAATGGCGTTTCAGGGTGTAATCTACAAGGGTATGAAGTGCCTCTCGGTTATCTCGCGCTGCAAAAAACTGAACGGTACCGATGCGCAAGTGACTGGCAGCGACTCGGGTGAGAATGGCCCCGGGCAAGGGCCGGTCCCGCATGACGGTTAGACCGGTGGTAACAGCAGCCAATGCTCTGGTGGTTGGCACACCCAAAGCATGCATGGCTTCACTGACGAGGAACTCCCGGAGCACAGGGCCTATGGGTGCCAAGCCATCACCCCCTCGAGAAAAGGCGGTGCGACCAGCGCCTTTCAATTGAACGTCGTAGCGCTCCCCCCGATCGTTCACCACTTCGCCCAGAAGAATGGCACGACCATCACCCAGTTGCGGCACGAACTGACCGAACTGATGACCGGCATAGGCTTGAGCAATTGGCTGAGCCCCCTCTGCCAGTTGCTGCCCACTGAACAGTCTGGCCAACTCGTCCTCTTTGGCAGCCTGATGCTCAATGCTCAACTGGTCGGCCAGTTCTGCATTGAATGCCAGCAACTGAGGCGTCTCTACCCTTGCAGGCTGCGCGTTACTGAAGAACCCCTCAGGCAATCGTGCGTAGCTGTTGTCGAAAGGGAATCGGACCATGGGCATTCACTCTTGTTCGGATACTTGAGAGTCTATGGCGCCATGCGGAGGTGAATACAAGGGAAAGCGGAGGAAAAAGGTGGTGCCGACGCCTTCTTCAGATTCAAACCAAATGGTGCCATTCATCAGTTCTGTCAACTCACGAGAAATGGCGAGCCCAAGGCCCGTGCCACCTTTTGAGCGCCGGTCACTGCTGTCTGCCTGGGTAAAGCGCTCAAAAACTCGGTCATGAAACGCAGGAGGAATTCCAACCCCTTCATCTTTCACAAAAACCTCTACATTGGTTCCCGATATTTTCCAGCCGACTGTCACCTGTCCGTTTGCCGGTGAGAACTTGACCGCATTGGAAATAAGATTAGTGATAACTTGCTCAAGCCGATGCATATCCACTTCCAGTTCAACGTCTTTACCACCATCCAGCAGTATCAAACTTACGCCAAACTGACCTGCATACACCTCGTTCATATTGATGCAACTTCTTAGAAAAGCAGCAATCGATATCGGGGCTGATACTATATTTAATTGCCCAGCACTCAGCTTTTCCAGGTCCAATAGCTCATTGATTAATCGCGTTAAACGTTCAGTATTTTTAATGGCGATTTGAACCATTTCCAGCGCTTTATCAGGAAGATCACCTGCGACCCCGCCACTGATTAACCTGAGGGTACCTCCAATGGCAGTCAATGGCGTGCGCAATTCATGGCTCACTGTAGAAACAAACTCGGACTTGACTTGCTCGTTTCTTTTTCGATCGTTAACGTTATGAATATAACCATACCAGGTCGTCCCTCCATTTGCCGTTCGCCTAGGAGTAGCATAACCTTCTACCCACTGATAGCCTCCCTCCATATCTCTAACTCGGTACTGACATTCCCATCGAGACAAATTTTCCGCCGATTTCTCGATAGAATCTGACACTCTCGATAAGTCTTCATTGTGTATTCTTTCAAAGACAATACTCGCATCTTCAACAACTTCTTCAGGCGTCACCTGATATATATCTTTGATACCAGGGCTGGAGTATACAAAGGCGCCTCGGCCATCAGGCCACAGTCGATACTGGTAGAGCATGCCCGGAACCTGGTTGGCCAGTTCACGGAGTGTTTCCTCTGCTAAACTGCGCTCCATGTCTGCTGCAACCCACTGGCCTAGTATACGAAGAAACAATCTTTCACCATCATCAAAAGGCCGAGTCCTGGGTTGCCTCGAATAAAAAGTCAGAGCACCCACTGTTCGGCCATTGACAATCAGAATAGTACCAAGAAAGCTCTCGAACCGATGAGTGAGATAGGCGGGATGTTCAGAATATGGAGACTTTGCCATGTGCTCAACAATCAAATAACCGTCGTTCTCAAACAAAAGCTGCCCATAAGAGTCTTCCAATCTCCATACCTTGGCTTTCTGCGGGGGTAGTTCAATGTTGGATTGCAACCAACGAATATTGTATGCACCCTTCTCTATTTCGCTGACCACTCCAACATCCACACCGAGATAATCCAAACCTACCCTCAATGCCTGATTTACTCGAGTACCGATATCTGTTCCAATCTCAGAGCTGATTTCATGAAGCAGCCTTAATGCCATCAATTGCCTGGATTTGGCTTCACGAGATGCTTTTTCTTTTGTAATATCGACGCTAATTCCAACGAGCCCATTGATCTCATCCTGTGCATTCAATAGCGGCAGTTTCGAGACTTGAAACCACGTGAGTTCGCCTTGATTGTTTACTGCATAATCTTCTTTTTTAATGATTGAAGTACCATTGACGGTAACCTCATGATCTTCATTGGCACCAATTTCAATCATCTCTTTTTGATCTGGATAGGTTTCGGCATCCGTCAGACCAATCAAATCTTCTTCATTTTCCACTCCGAGAAAACGCTGCTCGGCTTTGTTAGCCATCACCTTGCGGTGATCAAGGTCCTTGACATATATATTGACAGGCAGATTATCAATAATGGTTCTTAACAATCGTTCTCGCTCAATGCTATGGCGTTGCGCTTCCTGTTGTTGTTTCTGGAATTCGCGCCATTCAGCCATATATAACTCTCGCTCGACCTGATTGGCTAAAACTCGCAAAAAATGTTGAGCTTGATCATCAAGTGAACGAGGCCTGGAGTCTATCAAACACAGAGTTCCCAGAGCCAACCCTTCTGGGCTTCTCAGTTGAGCACCTGCATAAAACCGTATGAACGGTGGCCCAGTAACCAGTGGGTTGTCCTCGAAGCGGACATCGGTTTTGGCGTCCGATATAACCATCACCTGAGATTCATTAATCGCATGGCCACAAAACGAAATACTACGATCTGTCTGACGTGCATCCAGCCCTTGACATGACTTGAACCATTGTCGGTTTTCGTCAACCAGGGACACCAGTACAATTTCTACATCAAAGGTGTATTGTGCTAATGACGTCAACTGGTCAAAGCGCGACTCCGGCGTTGTATCGAGAATGCTCAACCGCTTTAGTTCGCTCAAGCGCTCGGCTTCATTGTCAGGCAATTCAGGTAGCTTCATCGCTATTGGTTGTCCAGTAAGGTGCTAGTGGTGGTGGCCACCCACTCCGTGGGCATGCCCATGGGCTATCTCCTCCGCACTGGCAACACGCACTTCACTGATGGTGATATCAAAAGTCAGGGCTCTGCCAGCGAGAGGGTGATTGGTATCTACATCAGCAAATTTGTGACCAACCTTGGCCACCATGACATGGCGTCGGCCCTGGCTGGTTTGTACCTGGGCGATCATGCCGGGCTTCCAGCGCTTTGCACCCAGCAGGTGCTTTATTGGCAACCTCTGCATGGCATCGGGCTTGCGCGGGCCATAAGCATCTTCCGGTGGCACAGTCACCTGGAAAGACTCACCCGACTCGCGACCGGCCATGGCTTTCTCAAGGCCGGCGATGATGCCACCGTGGCCATGAAGGTAGGCGGTAGGTTCGGTCTCGATGTTGGACTCGATTTCGACACCCGAGTCATCGGTCAAACGATAATGAAACAATACAACGGTATTTTTTTCGACTTTCATGATTCACCTGAATAAATGCCTGACGTCTCAGGCTTGAATATCAATAATTTAGACCAGAAACGCTGACTTTTCGAACCGAACAAGGATGGCCTACAACGGCGGACTGGTCGGCACATCCACTCTTGCTGGGGGTTTTCTCGTGGCAAGCCATGAATGTACAAAGACGGCCCCCAGAATGGCCGACCCGCCCACCAGTGTCATCGGCGGAATCGATTCATTGAGAATCAACCAGACCCAAACCGGGCCCAGTACGGCCTCTATCAACAAGAACAGGCTGACTTCCGGTGATGGCAAGTATTTGGTCGCCATCATCAACATCACCGATGCAATGGGCATTTGCAGCAGACCCATTAGCGCGAGCCAACCGTAGCTGGCTGGTTCAAGCGACAGCGGTTGGGCAAAGCCGAAGGCCAGGACGGCGGTTACCACACCACTCATGGCCACAACGGGCATCTTGGGCAGGTTGGGCAGACGACGGAGCAGCGTTAAGGTGAGCCCCATCAGCACGGCCAACAACAAGGCAACAAGATCACCCCGCCAGTTGTCCAACCCCATGGAACCGGCAAACACCACAACCACACCGACCATGGCAACCAGGATGGCAACCCAGGTTCTGAGCGGGATGGTTTCTCTAATTATCAGCCAGGAGAAAAGTGCCGCAAAAAAAGCGGAACTGCTCAGAATCACAACCGTATTGGCAACACTGGTGTGACTGACACTGATCACGAAGAGACCAGTATTGATACCATACAATACGGTGACCACCAGAGCCGCCCAGCCATGCAACCAGTATTGCCGAAATTCGCGCAGCCGGCCTGAGGCGATGATGAACAGGCTCATCGAAATAAATACGAAGGTTCCTCGCCAGAAGGCCACATTGAACTCCGAGGTACCCGCCAGGCGCACCAGCAGGGCATCGAAACTCAGCACAAAGACACCGATACCGGCAATTAGAATGCCCTGTCGATGATCGATCAAGGGAGGGGACTGCGGGGTCATCACTACGCTCTTCTGCCTGTTTATAGCGGCGAAGCGTCGTTGATTCACCCGGGGGTTGTCAATAACTGTTCAATTTATCCTGATCACCAGGCTGCCTCTTTTGTGGCCGGTTTCTACCAGACGGTGTGCCTCACGCAGTTGCGAAAATGCCATGACTTCGTGAATGACGGCTTTGAGTTTGCCCTCCGCCACCCAGCGCAATAAATCCTCCACCAATTCCGCGCTGTCTGGTGCAACGCCCTTGACGCTGCGCCGGGTTCCAGACGACCGTGCCAGCAGGTCCGGCAAGCCACCGGCTATGGGGAGGTAACGCCCGTGCTCGCGCAACCGTTTTTTGGCGTGCGCAAAATGTGTTGCGGCAACGGTATCGGCAATGATGTCGAACGGCTCTTCAAGATCTTGCAAGCTGCTCTGGTGGTAGTCTACTACCTTATTGGCACCAAGTTCGGCCACCCAGTTGGCATTCGCCTGACTGGTCATGGCGGTAACCACAGCGCCCTCTTTCACCGCCAGTTGCACCAGGGCCACACCGACCGCGCCGGATGCGCCAATCACCAGTACTCGCTCCCCCGACTTGACGCTGGCAGAGCGCAAGAAATGCAGCGCGGTCAGGCCGCCGAAGACCACGGCAATGGCGTGTTCATCACTGACCCCCTCGGGCACAGGAACAGCCTTCTGCTCCGCCACACAACAATATTGCGCATGAGCGCCACCACCTGCACCGGCAAGACCCACTACCCGATCGCCCACCTTGAGCCGTTGTACGTCAGTCCCTATGGTCACCACTTCACCCAACACATTGGTACCCAGCACAGGTTGACGCGGCCGCCTCAAGCCAAAAACCAGACGCCCCATCCAGCCCATACCCCGGGGCAGATTTTGCGTACGGATGCGAACGTCTGCGGAGTCTACGGTGGTAGTGGCAACTTTGATCAGCACCTGCTGCGGTTTTGGGACAGGCACTGCCCGTGTCTGCAACTCCAGGTTTTCTGGCTCGCCATAGTTTCGGCAGATCCAGGCTTGCATGGTGGCTGGAATCTTGTGGGTGGATGCCATAAAGGGTTCCCTCATGAAGTCGGCGGAAGGCTGCGAGCACCATTGACAATCATCGAACGAAAACTTACAACGTAAGTTGAATAGAGACACTATGACACTTACAGTGTAAGTTCGTCAACTGAAGCTGTTTTTAAAAATGCCAGAATTTCCACCAACACCACGCCCAGCGCTCAACCAGGAACGCATAGTAACCATGGCCATCGACTTGGCCGACCAACAGGGGCTAAAAGCAGTGACGATGCGCAAGACCGCGCAAAGACTGAAGGTTGAAGCCATGAGCCTTTATAATCACATAGCCAACAAGGAAGCCCTGCTCGATGCCATGGTTGAAGCGGTTGTTAGCGAAGTGATGCTGCCAGACCCGAATGGCGAATGGCGAGAAGAACTCCGGCATTGGGCCTTTTCAATGCAGGCCGTGCTGAACCGCCACCCCTGGGCGACGTTATTGCTTATGGAGCGCATCAACATTGGCCCAGCCATGCTCAGCCAGATTGATGCGGGTCTGGGCTGTCTGGTTAACGCGGGCTTCAGCCTGGCCGATGCCGACCAGGCTCGTAACGCCTTGACCAGCCATATTTATGGTTTCGTTTTGAACGAACAGAACTTTCCACTGGAACCGGGCTCCTACGCCGAGGCCGCCAAAACCTTCCTGCCCAATTTGCCCGAAGACACCTACCCTTATATGAGAGCCCTGGCTGTGGAGGTGATCGAAGGTCGATTCTCAGGGCTCAATGATTTTTCGTTCGGGCTGGATCTGATTCTGGATGGGCTGGCCAGAAAGTCAGCAAGTTTAATGCGCTGAGTAACGTTTTCAGGCGAAGGCGGTAGCCAGCAACTGCCGAGTGTATTCGGCCTCTGGTGCGGAGAAGACTTTCTCCGCGACACCCTGCTCCACAACCTTGCCTTCCTTCATCACGATGATGGAATGACACAGGGATTTGACGACTTTTAAATCGTGACTGATAAAAAGGTAGGCCAGGTTGTATTCCGCTTGCAGGCGTTTGAGCAGTTCAATGACCTGGAACTGAACCGTTCTGTCCAGTGAAGAGGTCGGCTCGTCGAGAATGATGAACCTGGGCTTCATCACCAGGGCTCGCGCAATGGCAATGCGCTGCCGCTGGCCACCCGAGAATTCATTGGGATAACGGAAACGCAACTCCGGATCCAGCTCGACCTGTTGCATCGCCTCGATCACTGCCTGGGTGCGCTCTTCCATGTTGCCCACTTTCTGTATATCCAGCCCCTCACGGATGATCTGCTCTACCGACAAACGCGGGCTCAAGCTGCCGTAGGGATCCTGAAAGACGATCTGCATATAGCGTCGAAAAGGTCGCATGCCTTTTTTGTCGAGGATCTGCAGGTCTTCATCGTCGAAGCGCAGTGCTCCTTTACTTGGTTCGAGCTTGAGTATTGCTCTGGCCAGAGTCGATTTGCCACTACCACTTTCGCCCACCACGCCCAGGGATTCACCAGGCCGAATACTGAAACTGACGCCATCGACCGCTTTGACATGACCCACAGTGCGCCTGAGCACCCCGCGTTGAATGGGGAACCAGACACGAACATTACTCCCCTCAAGAATAGGGGGTTCATCTTTCACCGTCGGTTCAGGGTGATCTTTGGGTTCAGCCGCCAGCAGCCTTTTAGTGTAAGGATGCGCCGGGCGCTCAAAGACACGCGAAGTCAGACCGGTCTCCACCAATCGGCCGCGTTCCATAACAGCGACACGGTCCGAAAATCGTTTGACCAGCGTCAAGTCGTGAGTAATGAACAATACCGTCATACCCATGTCTTTCTGTAGCCGAGCAATCAGTTCCAGAACTTGTGCCTGAATGGTGACATCCAGTGCCGTTGTTGGTTCGTCGGCAATCAGCAGCTCGGGTTGATTGATCAATGCCAGAGCGATCATGACTCGCTGACGCTCACCGCCGGAAAGTTGATGCGGAAAGGCTTTCAATTTTTGCTCGGGGTTGCGCAGGCCGACCTTCTGTAACATGGCCAGTGCTTGCTCGGATGCTTCTTTCGTGGAAACCAGTTGATGCAGTTGCACCGTCTCGATCAGTTGCTTCTCGACCTTGTGCAACGGGTTCAAGGAGGTCATTGGCTCCTGAAAAATAACGCTGACCTTGCTACCGCGCAATCGCCTCAGCTCGTTATCCGTCATACCGAGAATACTTTGACCCTGCCATAAAATGTCCCCTCCCAAAAACTCCACGGGCGGGCTTGGCAACAGCCGCATAATCGACATGGCCGTGACGCTCTTGCCGGACCCACTCTCGCCCACCAGCGACACGATCTCACCCTTGTTGATGTCGAGGTTGATTTCGTGCACAACGGGAGTGATAGCCTCTCCACTGCGAAAGCCTAACGAAAAGTTTTTATAAGACACCAATGCCATGAGTGGATCCTGTCAAGACTTACGAGGGTCAAAGGCATCGCGCACACCTTCGCCAATAAAGATGAGCGTGGTCAACATGAACCCAATGATAAAAAAGGCCGTCATACCCAACCAGGGAGCCTGGATATTGGCTTTACCTTGAGCCAAAAGAATGCCCAATGAGGGCGAACCTGGCGGCATACCAAACCCGAGAAAGTCGAGAGATGTTAAAATGGTGACCGAGCCCGAAAGAGAAAAAGGCATAAACGTGAGCGTCGCAACCATGGCATTCGGCAAAATGTGCCGGAACATCAAACGTCGATCACTCATCCCCATGGCTCGAGCGGCAAGTACATACTCGAAGTTTCGGGTCTTCAGGAACTCGGCTCGCACGACACCAACAAATCCCATCCAACTGAACAGCAATAAAATGAGCATCAGCCACCAGAAATTCGGCTGAACAAAGCTGGACATGATGATAAGAATGTAGAGCATCGGCAGGCTGCTCCATATTTCAATGAATCTCTGCGCGAACAGATCCAGCTTGCCACCATAGAACCCCTGAACAGCACCAGCAGCCACACCCACTATGGTCGAAATGATCGTGATGGTAAAACCGAACAGGACCGATATGCGAAAACCATAGATGACATTGGACAGCAAATCTCTGCCCCGATCATCTGTACCCAGCCAATTCTCGGAAGAGGGAGGGCTGGGTGCAGGCTGCGGCAAATCGTAATTGATGGTGCGGTAGTGATAACGAATGGGCGGCCACAGCATCCAGCCTTTTTCTTCGATAAGCTCTTGAGTGAATGGGTCCCGATAATCCGCTGTAAAATCAAAATCCCCGCCAAACTCAGTCTCACTGTAAGTAACCACCATTGGGAAAAACGGCTTGCCATCGAACCAGATCAGCAAGGGCTTGTCATTGGCTATTAATTCAGCAAAGAGTGTAATGACGAATACAAAGGAGAATATCCAGAAACTCCACCAGGCTCTGCGGTTAGCTTTGAAACGCTCGAATCGCGCCCGGTTGAGTGGTGTCAACTGTATAAAAGCCATCAGCCCACCCTCGCTTCGAAGTCGATGCGCGGGTCAATCCATGTATACATCAGATCGCTGATGATCCCCATGAGCAAGCCCAACAGAGTGAATACATAGAGGGTGGAAAAGATCACCGGGTAGTCCCGTTGCAACACAGATTCAAGCCCCAGCAACCCCAATCCATCCAGCGAGAAAATGGTCTCAATCAGCAGAGCACCGGTAAAAAAGATACTGATAAAAGCCGCAGGAAACCCTGCGATGATGATTAACATCGCATTTCGAAAGACATGTCCGTAGAGGATTTTTTTCTCGGTACAGCCTTTGGCCCTGGCGGTCAAAACGTATTGCTTGTGAATTTCGTCCAGGAAAGAGTTCTTGGTCAGCATGGTCAAACCCGCGAAACCACCAATGACCAGGGCAGTAACAGGCAATACCATATGCCAAAGGTAATCGCCTATTTTGCCTAAAAGAGAGAGTTCGTCCCAATTATTGGAGACCAGCCCGCGTAGCGGAAACCAATCGAAATAACTGCCACCCGCGAACAGTATGATCAGCAAGACAGCAAACAGGAAAGAGGGAATGGCGTTTGCCGCAAAGATTACAGAAGATGTCCAGACGTCAAAAGGTGTGCTGTGTTTAACGGCCTTACGAATACCCAGGGGTATAGACACAAGATAAATGATCAGGGTTGACCAAAGCCCGAGTGAAATCGACACCGGCATCCGCTCAACAATCAGCTCAACGACCGATCGGCCCCTGAACAGGCTCTCGCCAAAATCGAATCGCAGATAATTCCAGAGCATTTCAACGTAGCGAACGTGGATCGGCTTATCAAAGCCAAAACGTGCTTCAATTGCTGCAATATCGGCCTCTGTAAGACCTCGAGCCCCTCGATAGGCCGAGTCTCCGGTGCGTGATGATCTTTCACTCTCCCCGGATGACGGTGAAACCAGCTCCTGCTGCCCGCTACCAACAAACCGGTCCATCAGAGACGCCTGATTGCCCTGCATATTGGCAATCATCTGATCGACTGGACCGCCTGGTGCCAACTGAATAATAAAGAAGTTGATGGTAACAATGGCCCACAGTGTGGGAATGACCAGTAACAAACGCCGGATGATATAGGCTGTCATTCGGTCTCCTGGCTTTCGCTGCTAGCGAGGGCTAATTCAATGAAACTGCCCACCTTCCCTGGTGGTTCTTCAAATTTCAACGAGCATTGCGCGGCGGCAAGGTTGCTGCCGCCTCTTCGTCCAGCCACCAGGTTGAAAGCCCCAGGGAGTACCTGGGCTGTGTTTCTGGCCGTGCAAATTTATTCCAGTAGGCCACTCGGTCAGCGGGCACATACCAGTTTGGTATGACATAATGCTGCCATAGCAGCAACCGATCAAAGGCACGGCCATAAGCCAGCAACTCATCATCGTTCTGTTGGTTATTGGCAATACCCATAACCAGTTCATCGATGATGGGGTCGGCAACACCAACGGAATTGTAGGTGGAGTCCAGATATTCACTGTGCCACTCGATGACGAGGTTGTCCGAAGGGTAGGCCCCTCCGCCCCCCAATTGCGACACGATCAAGTCGTAATCTCGTTCGCGCATACGGTTAACGTATTGGGTAACATCAACGGTGCGTATGTTCATGGTTATTCCAGCGCGGCTCAGGTTCTCCTGAAAGGGCAGGAAAATTCGCTCGAAATTTGGAGAATAGAGCAAAGCTTCAAACTGCAATTGGCCCTTATCCGGGTGAACCATCCTGTTGTTGCGCGTCTCATAGCCCGCTTCACGCAAGAGCGTCAGGGCCTGGCGCAGCTCATTACGCACATTACCACTGCCGTCGGTTCGGAAATTGTGGAACTCTTCGGTAAAGACTTCATCCGGTATCTGCCCACGGAAGGCTTCCAGTATTTCCAGCTCACGGCCTTCCGGCAAGCCACTGGCCATGTACTCGGTGTTCTGGAAGTAACTCTCGGTACGGGTATAGGCACCGAAAAAGAGGTTGCGGTTGGTCCACTCAAAGTCAAACAGCATGCTGATAGCCATGCGCACGCGCCGATCTTCAAAATGCTGGTTCTGGATATTAAAGGCAAACGACTGCATGGCCTGAGGCCGCTCGTGAGGCAACTCTTCCTTTATAATATGACCCGCATCAAAGTTGGAGCCGGTGTATTGCGTCGCCCAGTCACGCGCGACATTCTCCTGACGCAAATCGTATTCGCCTTTTTTGAAGGCTTCGAGCAGCACTGTTTCATCCAGGTAATAATCGTATCTTTCGAAGTCGAAATTCATCTGACCAACCCGGGTTGGGTGATCCAGCGCCCAATAGTCATCCAGACGCTGATAAACCACATACTGCCCCATACGGTAATCCGAGATGGTATAGGCGCCACTGCCCAATGGCACTTCGCTTATGGGCTCGGCGAGGTCGAAGTCCTTGAAGTAATGTTCCGGAAATACGTTCAGGCTGGCAATGCTGACCAGCAGGGATTTACTGCCTTCCTCCAGGTTGAAGCGCACTCTGCTGACATCCAATACCTCGGCAGTAACGCCACTGTAGAAGGTACGGAATTGAGGTACGCCTTCGTCCATGAATTTATTGAAGGTAAAGACCACATCGGATGGCTTGATGGGCTCGCCATCCTGGAAGGTCGCATCGGGATGGAGGTGAAAGATAATCCAGTCGTGACTACTCGGATACTCAACCTGTTCGGCAATCAAACCGTAAAGCACGCCGGCTTCATCACCATTGCTGACCATCAGGGAATCAAAGAGGTAACCGCGGATGTCGGCCGGAGTTGTACCCCGCTGCGCAAAACGGTTGAAATTGTCGAAGTTACCGCGCACACCGTAAGTCACATAACCCTTGCGTGGGGCATCGGGGTTGACATAGTTCCAGTGCGGGAACCCTTCCGGGTACAGTGCGTCCCCGCGTTCAGCGATGTAATGGCTAATGGTGATATCTTCCGCCCAGGCACTGACGGCAAGCCCAACACCAAGGGCCACTGCTGCTATGGCTTTCATTTTTATCCCCCTACTTCGACTTGTTCTTCTAAGATCAGTTTACGTAGCCCAGCTCTTGCCGGATGCGCTTATCCCATTTGCCAGTCCTTGAGGCGCTATAGTCGCGATCAAACCCTTCTGTTACAGGTAACCCCATTCCCGCAGGCGGCCAAAAGCATATTCTGCCTGCTGCCCCTGCTGAACCTGGCGCAGGTAGTCCTGATAAGCCGTTGCCGCCTGCGGCTTGTTGTCCTGCTGCTCATGGCTGTAACCCACCAGAAAACGCGTATTGGGGTTGCCTGGCAGCACCTGCTCGTAGCGCTGAAACTCAGTCAGGGCGCCACCCGCGTCATCCCGTGACAACAGGTTGATGCCCAACAGGTACATGGCCTGCCCTTCTTCCGGCTGTATCTGCCGAGCACGGCGCAAGGATTCTATCGCCTGAGTCGGTTGGTCTTGCATCATTTGTGCCTTGGCAGTAATCACCCAGGCGGGGTAGTCATCCGGGGTAGACCGGCGTGCCTCCGCCAGTTTGGCATTGGCATTGCTGTATTCTTGTCTACCAATAGCCATTTCAGCGTCGCGCAGTGCCCGAATGGTATCGCTGCGGCGTCGCAACCGCGCGGTGTTATCCATATAGCGCTCTCTTTGAGTGGCGCGACTTGTCTCACTGCGATAATCACTATTCAGTTGCCGCTGTACATTGGCATAGCGCTCATCACTCATGGGGTGGCTGGAGAACATGACCTCCATCGAGCCTGGTTGACGATCGTTCATTGCCCGCAACATGCCCATTAGATCGACCATACCTTGGGGGTTTGCACCAGAAGCGACCATATAGTCCATACCCAGCCGATCCGCTTCTCGCTCGTTTTCGCGACTGTAGCGCGCCAGCAAGGCTGTAGCACTGATCGCCCCAACACCCGAGACAACTGAACCCAGGGTACCATCACCCGCCACAGCAGCGGTTGCTCCGACGGCCATTTGTGCCAACATGCCCCTGGTTGCCCGCTCGGCAGCATGGCGGGCATTCACATGGCCAGCCTCATGCCCCAGCAAAGCGGCCAGCTCTGCCTCACTTTGCATATCGAGCATGATGCCGCGCGTAATACCCATACTGCCAGCCGGGAAGGTATAGGCGTTCACATAGTTGGCGTTGACCACATTGAAGTTGTAGGGCATATGCGAACGGTGACTGCGGCTCGCTACCTGCTGGCCAATTTGACGCACATAGCGGCCCAGCTCATCGTCCGGGTAGATGCCGTAATCCGCCGAGAACTGGTGGGGCGACTGGCTCTGGTCGATCTCGATCTCCTGCTCCTCTGACAGCAACAACAAGCGCCGCTGCCCGGTTACCGGATCGACTGCGCAACCGGTCAATACCGAAGGCACCACCACACCCGAAGTCGCAATACTGGTCAGCCAGAGAAACTCCCGTCGGTTCAACCCTTTCCTGCGCGCCATTACCTATACCCTCAGAAACCCGGACAATGGCATTAAGATAGCAGAGGCTCCAAGACTTGGGTACGCCCCCACAAAGTCTTTACCCACTCACTGCAGACCCCTAAGGCACTGATTTAGATAATTTTTTTCTTCGAAAGGCTTGCAAAACCAGAATCCAGTGGTAACATGCGCCCCGCTTTCGACGGAAACGCCGAAGCAAAGTGTTATGTCCCGTTCGTCTAGTGGCCTAGGACACCGCCCTTTCACGGCGGTAACAGGGGTTCGAGTCCCCTACGGGATACCATTTTTTTGCGGGAATAGCTCAGTGATAGAGCACAACCTTGTACGAGGTTGGGGCGGGACGCGCAGTCTCGCGAGTTCTCGCGACCCGATTGGGTCGAAGGTTCTACAAGTTTTGCGGGAATAGCTCAGTGGTAGAGCACAACCTTGAAAGCGTTGGGGGCGGGAGTGGTAGTCTCGAGAGTGCTCGAGATCACCTGTGCTGGGTCCCCGCCGTTTCTCGGGCGTAACAGGGGTGCGAGTCGGCTTCAGGTTCCCCTTTTTTTGCGGGAATAGCTCAGTGGTAGAGCACAACCTTGCCAAGGTTGGGGTCGCGAGTTCGAATCTCGTTTCCCGCTCCAAATTAAAGAATAAAGCAGC
>JAIUML010000038.1 GCA_022565595.1 Saccharospirillum sp.
ATGGTGGGTCGTGCAGGATTCGAACCTGCGACCAATTGGTTAAAAGCCAACTGCTCTACCAACTGAGCTAACGACCCGAAGGAGGCGCATATAATATGTATTTTTCCCGGGGACGCAACCCCAAATCCATTTTTTTTAAAGCCAAGCCTTTGATCTAAAAGGGCTTTGCAAAAGCCCCTCAGCCAACACCGGGCCAATAACGGGTAGGGTCGGCAACGCCGGCCTGCTCGAACCCCCTTTTCCGCAACCGACATGAGTCGCACACGCCACAGGCTCGGCCCTGGTCATCGGCCTGATAGCAACTGACTGTCAGGCCATAATCCACACCCAATTGAACACCCAGGGCAATGGTCTCGGCCTTGCTCAGATCGATCAAAGGCGTCTGGATTCTTAGGCGCTCGCCTTCAACACCCATTTTGGTCGCCAGGTTCGCCATTTGCTCGTAGGCGGCAATGTACTCTGGTCGACAATCGGGGTAGCCAGAATAGTCGACGGCACTGACGCCAATAAAGATGTCATGAGCCTGAAGCACCTCTGCCCAGCCAAGCGCAATACTGAGAAATACGGTATTTCTGGCAGGAACATAGGTTAAAGGTATGCCGTCTGCCTCTTCCGTAGGCACCGACATACGATCATCGGTCAAGGCTGAGCCGCCAATAGCGCGTAAATTGATTGGGACGATTTTATGTTCTGCCACGGCAAAGGCCTTGGCGACTCGCCTGGCGGCGTCCAGCTCGACATCATGTCGCTGCCCGTAATCAAAACTCAGGGCATATACCCGGTACCCCTCCGCCATGGCTTTCGCAACAACGGTTGTTGAGTCCAGGCCACCAGAGAGGAGCACGACCGCTTTCTTGTCCAAATGACAGTTCCGTATTCTAAAATTGAAGGAGAAACACTCTGATTGAACCTGGCAATCCGAGTGCTTTAATTGCTGGCCAGACGAGCTTCAGACAGCTTGGCACTTTGGCTGTCCGGGAATTCTTCCATCACCTTGCGGTAGAGTCGAGAGGCTTCGCTCTGATCACCTTGCTGTTGCGCGATAACGCCCAGCTTGTAAAGAGAGTCTGGCACTTTCGCATCGCGCGGAAACTGATCAACCAGCTTCTGGAATGCCCGGCTCGCATCCGCGACTTCTCTGTTGACCAGGTGTACTTCGCCCAACCAATACCAGGCATTCGGCGTCAAGGAGTGGTCTGGGTGGTTTTCAGTAAAGCGATTCAACGCCGCTATCGCCTCGGGGAATTGGCGCTCTCGGATTAACTCTCGGGCGGCGTTGTATTCGTTCAATACAGCTTCATCGCTTACCGCTGCG
The DNA here is from genome assembly GCA_022565595.1 of Saccharospirillum sp. Classification (GTDB taxonomy): domain Bacteria; phylum Pseudomonadota; class Gammaproteobacteria; order Pseudomonadales; family Natronospirillaceae; genus Saccharospirillum. The sequence goes on from JAIUML010000038.1 coordinate 1,316, forward strand.
GTTGAACTGCTGCCACCAGTATTAGAGCCGCCACCAGAGGTACCTGCTTCACCGGCTTGCTGTTGCATCATTAACATGCGCTGATCGAGATCGATGTAACGCTCGCGCTGTTCCTGATTCAACATTTGTAATTGATGGTGGAGTTCTTCGATCAACCCACGCTGCTCAGCCATCTGCCGCTGCAAGTCCTGAACCTGTAACATCAGGTTTTCGACAAAGGCGGCATCCGGGCCGGCTGATCTGCCCTGAGATGAACCCTGCCCTGCAACGTGACTGGGCTGCGATTGCACCACTGGAGGATTAGCCACTACTTGGGTGCTTAAAAACAATGTGCTGCCCAAAAGGGCAGCACTGTAGGTCACTAGCTGTTTTAACATACCGCTTCGCTTACTGGTAAACGATCTCTACGCGACGGTTCTCAGCGTAGTCAGCTTCTGTGGTGCCCAACGCCAGAGGACGCTCTTCACCATAGCTGACGGTGTCGATCTGAGAAGAAGAAACTCCACGCAGTTGCAGGTAGTCAGCAACAGCGTTGGAACGACGCTCGCCCAGAGCCAGGTTGTATTCACGCGTGCCACGCTCGTCAGTATGACCTTCCAGAACAACGGACATGTTCGGGTTAGCAATCAGGTTCATTGCATGAGCGTTCAGCACTGTACGGAACTCAGTACGGACGTTGTACATGTCGAAATCAAAGTAAACCATGGTCTGGTCGAGCAGGTCCATGAATTCACTGGTGACGTCTTGTGGCTCTGCAGTCATGGGCTCAGACTCGAGAGTCAGGTCACCCATTCCTGCTTCCATGCCGGTTGTGCTTTCTGCACCAGCTGTCTCATCGACATCGGTGGAAGCACAGCCTGCCAGCAGCACAGCGATTGAAATTACAGCAGCTTGGATCAGTTTAGACTTAGCCATTTTCCTTATCCCATCGGTTGTTTAACGTTTTTATCGGGTATTTCGCAGGACCCTTTTGCCCTCGTCGGACATATTGCCCTGCTAAACACCCTAGTTCAAGTAGGGAGACCATGTCGGTTCAATGACATCTCCATGAGCGGAGGGCATTTCTCCGGTTACCTGGCCATCCAGGGAGACCCAGGCCAACACCCTCCTATCCCCTTTCCGGGTAGCGTACACCAACATGGTACCGTTTGGCGCCACACTGGGGGACTCATCCAGATTGGTCTGTGTCAGCACCCTTATGTTACGGGATGCCAAATCCATCGCAGCGATGTGGAAGCTTCCCTGGTATTGATGCACAAAAACCAGATAGCGGCCATCACTGCTGTATTGAGCTTTCAAATTCTGGTTTCCTTCAAAGGTTAAGCGGTCAATGCGCCTTGAAGCAAGGTCCATTTGATAAATTTGTGGCCTGCCTCCCCTTTCAGAGGTGAACACCAGAGATTTGGAGTCCGGCGAAAAGCTGGGCTCGGTGTTAATGTAATTGGTGCGCGTCAGTTGGGTACTTCGCCCTGTACTGAATTCATAGAGGTACAAGTCAGGGCTCCCCCCCTGGCTGGAAACATAGGCCAGGTATTGTCCATCTGGTGAGAAAGATGGTGCGCTGGTATAGCCCGTTTCAAAGCCAATGGTACTGGAGCGACCGGTAGCCAGATCCTGAACAAAGACCCGCCAGCGGTCCCCTACCTTGTTGGCAAAGGCTAGCCGTTTGCCATCGTGAGCCCAGGTCGGAGAGATAATAGGCTCACGCGACCGGTAAACCGTTCGGGCCCGCTGACCATCCGCATCCGCCACCTGCAGACGAAACTCAAAATCATTAACCCCCAAGGATTGACGTGTCACAAAAGCGATTTTCGTCGAGAATATACCACGAACTCCGGTAATGCGTTCATGAATCACATCGGATATGGAGTGGGCGACATCGCGAAGCTGATCGCGCCTCACCGTCTGGTTCCCGGCGACCATACGCTGCCCGTTTACAATATCAAAGAGGGCGAAATTGACTCTGACCTGATCGCCACCGGCAGGATCGATCGAGCCAATGACCAGATACTCCTGATTCAACAAGCGCCAATCCCGATAAAAGACAGCATCCTGTGAGGTTGGCTGACTCAACATGTTTCTCGGCGCCAGCATGCTAAAGCGCCCGGTGCGCTCCAGGTTCTGACTGATGATGTCGTCGATTTGCTCGGGCAGGGGTTGCCCCCCACTCCAATAAAAAGGAACAACAGCCACATTGGTTTTGGTGTCGTACCCCCTGGTGACAACAATTTCAAGGTCTTCTGCCAATGACCATTGAGAGAGCGTCAAGGCCAGGAGTACCAGCAATCCGGTTATCTTTCTTATCGTTTGGCTCACTGCATTAAGTCCTCTGGTCTGAATACAAACCGAAAGTTGCGAAAGTTGCGGTTAAACACGTCTATGTCATTTGGCACATCAAATCTTCTTACTCGCTGCACTGCTCTTAACGCTGACTGATCAAGAGATGGCAGCCCACTGCTGGAAATCATCTCAGCGGACACCAGTTCACCCGTCGGTAGCAGACTGATTTGAATAACCGTCTGCCGGCCAGTCAAATCCATGACCAGTAATTCAGGCGAACGAGACCATTGCTCACTGACCTGAGTGGCAATCCGATCAGCGTGTGTTCCTGTTACCCGCCGTTCCTGCTCTGACCTGGCCTGCTGTTGCTGCAAAGCGGCTTGCTGTTGGGCGAGACTCTGGTCTTCGCGATCCAGGGCAGCAAAGAGGTCATCTTCGCTGATAACAGGCGCTGGCTGCGGCGCTGGCCTGGGCTCGGGCCTCGGTGCTGGCTCAGGCGTTGGCTCCGGTGCAGGTGCTGGCGCTGGCTCAGGCCTTGGCTCCGGTGCAGGTGCTGGCCTTGGCTCCGGTGCAGGCTCTGGCCTTGGCTCCGGCGTAGGCTCAGGTCTCGGAGCCGGTTGTGGCGTTGGTTCCGGCTGTGGCGCTGGCTGCGGCCTTGGCTCAGGCTGCGGTCTTGGTGCTGGTTCTGGTTGTGGCGCCGGTGCTGGTGGCCTGGTCTCAACGATCAGGCTCGCCTGCATGGTCGGCGGCAACTTGAAGCTTTCAATACTCGGCTGCGACGCTGTAAAACCCACCAATAGCACAAAGCCTAAAATGGCGTGCATCAGCACCGCCTGTATCACCGGCAGTGCCAAGGGGTTACTCAATTCAGGCAACCGCCAACGCTCCAGAACCGACCAATCAGGTTTCATCCGGCGCCTCTGTGATCAACCCCACAGAGCCAACACCCGCGTTTTGCAGGCTGGCCATCACGGCTACAACGGTGCCATAGTCGATTCGGTTGTCACCTCGGATATATACCTGCAACCCTGGTTGGGCCAACAAAACATTAGCAACATATTGCCCAACTTCCGCTATCGCCATGGCTTGCGGTGCTTCCTCCCCTCGCTCGACGAAGATGCCACCACTGGCATTGACGGCAACCACAACGTACTCGAGATTTTCATCCCGATCCAGTGGCCCAGAGGTCACCTGAGGCACATCGACATCAATGCCCTGCATCATCATTGGTGCGGTCACCATGAAAATGATCAAAAGCACCAGCATCACATCGATGTAAGGTACCACGTTCATTTCGGACATGGGCTTGGTACGTTTGTGGCGGGCACCGATCATGCCGTTGCTTCCCGCTTACGATTCTGAGTGCCGACCATGTGCGCCTGTCGATGCAATATAGAGGCGAACTCTTCGGCAAAGGTTTCGTAATTCGAGATCAGTTTATCGGCCCTGGCAGAAAAACGGTTATAGGCAATCACAGCGGGGATGGCAGCGAACAACCCCATGGCCGTGGCGATCAGGGCCTCTGCAATACCAGGCGCAACTGTCGCCAGGGTAACTTGAGGCACGGTTGCCAGGCCTCTGAACGAGTTCATGATCCCCCAGACCGTCCCGAACAAACCGATATAGGGGCTGGTCGAACCAACGGTGGCAAGGAAGGGCAGACGTTGATCCAGCTTCTCCAACTCCTTGGTGACAGCCACTCTCATGGCTCGCTGACAGCCAGCCATAATGGAATCGGGGTCGGTCACCTGTTGTTGCCGTAACCGACTGAACTCTTTGAAACCGGCACGAAAAATGTGCTCTCCGGCGTTGTCTGCATCCGGGTTGGCGTTGATTTGCCGATAAAGTTGCGACAGATCCATACCGGACCAGAATCGCTCCTCAAAACCAGAAAAGCGACGATAGGCCAGCCGGAAGACTTTGCGTCGCTCAAAAATAAACACCCAGGTGGCTACCGACGCCAACACCAGGCTAAGCATGACCAACTGCACCAGCAACGACGCTTCTATGATCAATGCCCAGATCGAAAGTTGATTACCCACTCGTTTTTTCCTCAATGCCCTTCGCTGGGCTAGGCTAAAGAAGTTTGCAGACAAATACCAGATGCAGCGAAACAGGGGCTGAAAGGCTTTTCAATCCCTTTGCACTGGTACTTTTATACACTGCGGCCCATGTTTCGCTACTTGGTCATGGTCCACCGGCATCCGCCGCTCACAGTGTGCCGACCCTGAAAGTTGAGCTGTTTTAAAAAATTCTGAGTGATCCCGCCTATGACTCAGGTCGAGTCAGATCAAAGTGGAGGTAGGCCAGGTCGGTGACCATGCGACCACGGGGGGTGCGCACCAGAAAGCCCTGTTGAATCAGGTAGGGCTCTACTACGTCTTCCAGGGTATCGCGCTCTTCGCTGAGCGCTGCGGAGAGGCTTTCTACCCCAACCGGGCCACCGCCAAATTTTTCGATCAAAGTGATCAGCATGCGTCGGTCGAGATGATCGAAGCCGGCCTTGTCAACGTTCAGCATGTCCAGTGCGGCGTCTGCTACGGGTTCGGTGATGTTCCCGTCATGCTTGACTTCGGCGTAGTCGCGGACACGACGCAGCAAACGATTGGCGATGCGCGGTGTGCCTCGGGAACGCCGGGCAATCTCTGTTGCGCCGCCTGGCTGCAGTGTTAACCCCAGCTTGCCGGCCGAGCGCTGAACGATCTCAGTCAGTTCAGACACACTGTAGAACTCCAGCCGCTCGACAATGCCAAAACGGTCTCGCAGTGGCGAAGTCAGCAGACCTGCCCTGGTGGTGGCGCCCACCAGGGTAAAGGGTGGCAAATCGAGCTTGATGCTTCGAGCGGCCGGGCCTTCACCTATCATAATGTCGAGCTGATAGTCTTCCATGGCCGGATACAATACTTCTTCCACCTGGGGTGAAAGGCGGTGTATCTCGTCGATAAAGAGGACATCACCCGACTCCAGATTGGTCAGCATGGCGGCGAGATCACCGGCTTTTTCCAGCACCGGGCCCGAGGTTGTTTTGATGCTGACACCCATTTCGTTGGCGATGATATTGGCCAGGGTGGTCTTGCCAAGCCCAGGGGGGCCAAACACCAGGGTATGATCCAGCGGTTCTCGGCGATTACGTGCGGCCTCGATAAAGATCGACATTTTTTCGCGCACCACCTTCTGCCCGATATACTCGGCCAGCGTCAAAGGCCGTATGGCACGGTCAAACTGCTCTTCTTTGGGTGTCTGTGCCTGGGGTGCTACGAAGCGATCCGTTTCAATCATACTGTCTTCCGGTTAACGGCATTAAATCATCTGCTTTAGCGCGGCCCGAATCAAGGCCTCGGATGTCATGTCTGGCTGAGCCACACGCGCAATGGCTTTTGTTGCTTGCTGTGGCTTGTACCCGAGGGCGACCAGGGCTGTCTCTGCATCGGCCTCGGCGCTGTGTGGCTGCGGCGTTTGCGGCTGCGGCGAACTCAGCATATCAACGGCGCCACTCAGATCTTTAAGTCGGTCACGCATTTCGATGATCAGGCGCTCTGCCGTTTTCTTGCCGACGCCGGGTATCTTGACCAACAAAGCGACGTCGTCGTTATGAATGCACTGCACAAAGCGATCCGGCTCCATGCCACTGAGAATGGCCAGTGCCAGTTTGGGGCCGACCCCGCTGGTTTTAATCAGAGACCGAAACAGGCTGCGCTCTTCTCGGCTGTGAAACCCGAACAGTTGATGAGCATCTTCGCGAATGGTCAGGTGGGTATACAGGACGGCTTGCTCCCCTATCTTGGGTAGTCTAAAGCCCGTTGACAGTGGCACTGATACTTCATAACCCACCCCGGAGACATCCAGCAGAACGTCCGGAACCTTATTATCCAGCAATATACCTACGAGTCGTCCGATCACTGCAAAGCATCTCTCTGTTGATGTTATTCGGCTTATGTTTCAACCTTTGTTGAGTGCGAGCGGCGGATGCCGGTGTTGCCTATGCGGGGTAGTCCGCAGCCTGGACGGCTGCGGCCTAGCCCCATGGATGGGTTGAGTGGGCGGCATTCCGCCCGACCCCGAATAGGCAACACCGGTAGTCGACGCGGACCATCGCCACCAGATCAATAATAAATGTCGAGTCGTTACTCCAGCCAGCGCCCACGCCGGGAATGCCGACTGCCCGCTACTTTCACCAGACCTGCCTGGGTGTGTGCGTGACAGAGTGCGACCGCCAGGGCGTCGGCGGCGTCTTCCTGTGGCAAGCCAGGCAGCTTGAGCAGCATTTGCACCATATGCTGCACCTGGGTCTTGTCCGCCCCACCCTTGCCAACCACCGCCTGTTTGACCTTGCGCGCGGCGTATTCGCTGACCTCCAGCCCGGCCTGAGTCGCAGCGACTATGGCGACGCCTCTGGCCTGGCCCAGCTTGAGCGCAGAGTCTGCGCTGCGGCCCATGAACACCTGCTCGATGGCGGCCTGTTGCGGGACCCATTGCTCGATCACTTCGCTCAGGCAGCGGTAGAGGTTGTCGAGTCTTTCGGGGAAGGTCGGAAAAGCTTCGAGTCGAATCACACCAGAGGTAACATATTCGCTGCGAGACCCAAGCTGATTAATGATGCCGAAGCCGGTTTTGCGCGAACCGGGGTCAATACCGAGTATTAAACTCATGACCCCACTTCCTCAACAGTCGGCTGGTCAAGCCGAGGCTTCTTCAGGAAAGGCCGCATTGGTGTAAACGGCCTGGACATCATCCAGATCTTCCAGCATATCGATGAGACGCTGAATTTTCTCGGCTGCATCCGCATCCAGTTCGGTCTCGGTGCTGGGGATCATGGTGACTTCCCCCTCTACCTCATAACCGGCCGCAACCAGGGTTTCCTTGACCGCCAGGAAATCCTCCGCTGACGTTCGAATTTCAAAACTGCCATCCTCTGCTGCAATGACATCTTCAGCGCCGGCCTCCAGGGCCGCTTCCATAATGGCGTCTTCGTCACCCTGCTCGATAAACAACTGGCCAGCATTGCTGAACAAATAGGCCACTGAGCCATCGGTGCCCAGATTGCCACCGCATTTGGTAAAGGCATGGCGCACTTCAGATACGGTGCGGTTGCGGTTGTCCGACAAGCACTTCACGTAAACGGCGACACCATTCACACCGTAACCTTCATAGGTCATGGCCTCAAAGTTATCGCCGTCGGCATTACCAGCACCCCGAGCAATGGCCTTCTCGATGGTGTCTTTTTTCATGTTGGCTGTCAGTGCCTTATCCATGACACTGCGCAGAGTCGGGTTGTCTTCCGGTGCGGGCCCGCCATTACGGGCCGCCACGACAATCTCACGAATCAACTTGGTAAAAATTTTGCCCCGCTTGGCATCCTGAGCCGCCTTGCGGTGCTTGATATTAGCCCACTTACTGTGACCTGCCATCACTCACCTCTTGTTCAATTAACGACCAATATCCGTGCACTCAGGCATCGGCTACTGGCTTACGCACTCGAATACTCAAATCGCGCAACTGCTCGTTACTGACTTCGCCTGGCGCCTGAGTCAACAGGCAAGCTGCTGTCTGCGTTTTCGGGAAAGCGATGACTTCACGGATGGAATCTGCACCGGTCATCAGCATCACCAGCCGGTCCAGGCCAAAGGCCAGACCGCCGTGTGGCGGTGCACCATAGCGCAGTGCCGATAACAGGAAGCCGAACTTCTCTTCCTGTTCTTCGGCACTGATACCCAGCACTTCAAAGACCGAGTGCTGCATGGATTCATCGTGAATACGGATGGAACCACCACCCAACTCGACACCATTGAGCACCATGTCGTAGGCTCGTGATAGCGCTTCAAGCGGTTTGGCTTTCAATGCTTCCGGGCTGCAGGAAGGCGCCGTAAAGGGGTGATGCAGAGCCGCCAGTCGGCCGTCGGAACCTTCCTCGAACATGGGAAAGTCAACAACCCAGAGTGGCGCCCACTCCGCCTGATAGAGGTTCAGATCTTCACCGATCTTGCAACGCAGTGCGCCCAAAGCATCGTTGACCACCTGTGCCTTGTCAGCGCCAAAGAACAGGATATCGCCGTTCTGCGCATCCAACCGATCCAGTAACTGAGACAACACAGCTTCCGGCATGAACTTGACGATGGGCGACTGCAGGCCATCTGGCAGGTTGGCGCGATCGTTGACCTTGATCCAGGCCAGGCCTCTGGCGCCATAAATGCCGACGAACTTGGTGTAATCGTCTATCTGTTTACGCGTCAGCTCTGCACCGCCAGTCACCTTCAGCGCAGCGACTCGGCCTTTGGGGTCGGTGGCGGGGCCAGAGAATACCTTGAAGTCCACTTCGGCCATCAGGTCACTGACGGTAACCAACTCCAGCGGAATGCGCAGGTCCGGTTTGTCGCTGCCATAACGCTCCATGGCCTCGGAATAAGGCATCTGCGGGAAGTTACCAAGATCGACCTTTAACACCTCCTGAAAGAGGTTGCGGATCATGGTTTCGGTAATACCCATGATGCCCGCCTCATCCATAAAGGAGGTTTCGAGGTCGATCTGGGTGAATTCTGGCTGACGATCCGCACGCAGGTCTTCATCGCGGAAGCACTTGGCGATCTGGTAGTAGCGATCAAAGCCCGACACCATCAGCAATTGTTTGAACAACTGCGGAGACTGAGGTAGCGCAAAGAACTCGCCCGGATGGGTTCGGCTGGGCACCAGGTAGTCACGCGCACCCTCGGGAGTGGCACGAGTCAGAATGGGGGTTTCGATATCAAGGAAGCCATGGTCTTCCAGGTAGCGGCGAATGCTGGCTGTAATGCGGCTGCGCAATACCAGTTTCTGTTGCATTTCCGGTCGACGCAAGTCCATGAAGCGGTAGCGCAGACGGACGTCTTCGCCCACATCCGAATACTCGTCGAGCGGGAAAGGGGGCGTTTTGGCCGCGTTCAGCACAGTGATGCTTTTACCCAGCACTTCGACTTCACCCGTCGGCATATTGGCATTGATGGTGCCTTCGGGCCGGCCACGAACCAGGCCGGTCAATTCGATCACGTACTCACTGCGCACCCGATCGGCGGTAGCAAAGGCGTCGGCCAGGTCCGGGTCAAAGACCACCTGAACAATGCCGGCACGATCGCGCACATCCAAAAAAATAACGCCGCCGTGGTCACGACGACGATGGACCCAACCGCTGATGGTCACGGTGGCGTCAATATGAGAACGGTTCAAGTCACCGCAATAATGGCTTCGCATAAGATTTCCTGATCTGGCGGTTCGATTTCGCAAAGGCCGGGCATTATACCTGCCCAGGGGCGGATAAACTACCGGGGCTGCAAAGGACTTAACAGAAGTCTTCCAAGTCTATAATCTTTCCCTATTGACCCGAACATTCGAGGAGCTGGGATCGTGCGTGCACTCTTTTTGAGCCTGGTGTTGACGGCCAGTTTTATTGTCCACGCCGATGAAGACCTGAACCCGGACCTTCTGCTTGCACTGCAAACGGCTCTGGAACAAGAAGATTCCTTCGAAGACCCCTACCTGGGTCAGGTCTGGTTGACCAAGATGTCCGGGCCCCTGGCGCGCTGGTTCAAGACGCCGGAAGAGCGCTTCGACCTTTTGTCTCGTATTCATCGCGAGGCGCGGATCGCCGGCCTGGATCCCGGTCTGGTGCTGGCTATCATTCAAGTCGAGAGCAACTTTGATCAATACGCCATATCGTCCGCCGGGGCCAGAGGCATGATGCAAATAATGCCTTTCTGGACTCGCGAAATTGGCCGTGAAGACGACAACCTCTTTGACCTGGACACCAACCTCAGATACGGCTGCACTATCCTGGCGCACTACCTTGAATTGGAGAACGGCAGCCTGATTCGCGCCCTGGCGCGCTACAACGGCAGCCGCGGCCAGACCTGGTACCCGGAACGCGTATTGCGCTCCTGGCATAACAACTGGCGCTTTGAAACCGGCTGACTCATGGCTAACCGACGGTGAAATCCGTCAAGCGACCAGGCGGCACCGGCACTCTCTCGACATCCACCCCCAATACCTGAGAGAACCTGGGGCCCTCATGCAAGGCATCCAGCATTCTGGAAAGGTCTGACTCAGTGCCCTGCATCAACACCTCAACCCGGCCATCGGAAAGGTTGATCGCATGACCAACAATACCAAGCGCCCTCGCCTGACGCCGACAAAACAGGCGGTATCCGACACCCTGAACCTTGCCGTACACCCAGGCTTTCATGAGTTGATTCTCTGTAAATTCGTTTTTTGGCACCTTTTTGGATTCCTGTTAACAAGAAACATCTCGACGGCCATCTTTGGCATCATGTTGGAGCCTGATTGAACGGTGCTCCAGCATCAAGTTGATAGACCCCAAGTTAATCATGGTCAAGAACCGATTATGTTAACCACGTCACACTTTCATCATAAAAAAGTCGATTTGAGTCGTGCGAGCATGCATTTCGGCATAGTCTGACTAGAGTTATAGGAATTCGCTACCCATAGGAGGGGGAGATGAGCTTTGCTGCCTTACGCCTGACTTTACCGACTCAAGGCCTGGATATAGGCCGTGAGATGTTGGCTCTTTATCGGGACGTCCTGGTCAACCAGATTCTCGACAAGGATGATATAGGCTCTCATCTGGAGAAAATTGTTCCTCACCTGCACAATCTCAACCGCATGCCGCTGGATGGCGACACCCGGCTCAGTATGACGCGCTCCTTGATCCGCCACTACCTCGCTTATGCTGAACAGATTGCGCGAGGCGCCGCTGAACTCGATCGACATGTCGCGGCGCTGTGGCCAGAGTGCAAACGAGAAATGTGCTACGCCGCCAAGCTGCTGCTACGTGATTGCGCCGGTCAAGAGAAAAAAGCCTTGAGGCAGTATTTGTATTGGTCTGTCGCAACGCTCTCGGAGTACCTCGAAGAGTTCAGTCGCCAATATCGAAGCCAGCCTGGCAGCTTGTGGGGAGAGTTACACCGCCTCTACTATATGGCCCACAGTCATGGTATTGCCGACATCCACGGCGCCCCTCCGGATAACCGCAGTATAGAGGGCCGTTACAAACAGGCGCTGTTATTAACCGCCAGCCAGCCGGAGCATCTGAGTCGGACGGAACAATCCATTATCACCGGCTATTTACAGAAGTGGTCGTTCAGGGCCTCTCTCGGTCGGCAAGAAAGCCCGACTCTGAACAGCCACTACTATTACATCGACATGGACTCACACCTGAGCCTGCAAAACTCCCGTGAACTTCAGGGGATAGGTAATGATGAGACCATTATAGTGCTCAACCCCTTGCCACTCATTGAGCAGGCACGGAAGCACATGAAGCAACTGCGCACCGGCTTGTCTGCCGACAAGATTGGTATGGCCCCTGGTCAGGATTCGATCGACCTGTTCATGACCCTCAAGAAAGCCATCGCTTGCTGGCGTCAGGACAGCACCCGTCGTTTTGAACGCTACGGCTGCAACCAGTTGACTCAGGCCGCTATAGGGTTGAGCTCCATTCATCACTATTTAAGACAACAAGGCCCCAGTCCCTCTGAGATGGTCACCACTCGCACCTTGAACAGAAGTAAATTGGGCGCCTGCATTGAGGTCGCACCTGGCATGACCCAATTGGACGTTGGCGACATTCTGATCCATAGAGACAGTGGTGATCAGGAAGGCCGCCTGGCCATCGTGCGCTGGCTCAAGCACAGCCGGGGTTATCAACAGGCAGGGCTCGAGTACATCGCAGGCAACCTCCAACCTGTTGCCCTGCGCCAGGATGACAAAATCGCCGAAGCCTTGTTGATCAGCACGGCCGACTCGGATTCCCTGATCACCCTGAAGGGCCAGTGTACTGGCAATACAGCGATACGCCTGAAACCATTCAAACAGGGCCCCACTCTCGAAGCGAAAGCGCAATCACTGGTGCAAAGAGGGCAGTCTGTTGATCAGATTCGACTCAAGCGGACGGCGGTCTGACCAGTCTCGAAAAAACAGGATCACGTTTTTTGCCTGAGCTGGCGTGGTGAAACCGTCGCCTTGCTTGAATTCAACCTGAAGCCGACCCCTTTTCAAGGGGCCAAAGAGGGAGGGGTGTTCGTTTTTCAAACAGTATTTCAGTGCGCTGCGAGAAAAGGGAGTTTTCTTTTTGAATTCAACGAGAAAGCCCTCCATTCCTTGACCTGGATCATTTGCAAAACCCCCTTTGGGTTAGCATACTTGCCGCGCCTCCTTTACTAACCATTACAATCAACTCAGCCTATTGGAATTAGCCCATGAGCCTGTCTACTGCTGCGACGGATGCGACAACGACCTACAACTACACAGTTGTCAGGCAGTTCTCCATCATGACCGTGGTTTGGGGTTTTATCGGCATGCTGGTCGGTGTCATTCTCGCCGCCCAGATGGCCTTCCCCGAACTGAATTTCGGACCCTACTTTCACTTCGGTCGATTGCGCCCGTTGCACACAAACGCAGTGATTTTTGCGTTTGGCGGCAGTGCGCTAATGGCCACGTCGTTTTACGTCGTGCAACGCACCTGTCAGGCTCGTTTGGCCTTTGAGCCCCTGGTCAAGTTCGTTTTCTGGGGCTGGCAGGCCGTCATTGTGGCAGCGGTTATTACCCTGCCGCTGGGTCTGACTTCAGCAAAAGAATACGCGGAACTGGAATGGCCCATCGACATTTTGATCGCTCTGGTCTGGCTGTCTTACCTCGCGGTATTCGTCGGCACCATCATGCGTCGGAAAATGCCCCACATCTATGTTGGTAACTGGTTCTACCTGGCCTTCATCATCACCGTAGCCGTCTTGCATGTGGTCAACAGTGCTGCCATGCCGGTGACGCTGTTCAAATCCTACTCCGCCTATGCAGGCACCACCGATGCCATGATCCAATGGTGGTACGGTCACAATGCTGTTGGTTTCTTCCTGACAGCAGGCTTCCTCGGCATGATGTACTACTACGTACCAAAGCAGGCCGAGCGGCCGATCTACTCTTACCGCTTGTCCATTGTGCATTTCTGGGCTCTGATCTCCGTTTATATGTGGGCCGGTGGTCACCACCTGCATTACACCTCTCTGCCAGATTGGGCACAAAACCTCGGTATGGTGATGTCTCTGGTGCTGCTGGCGCCCAGTTGGGGCGGCATGATCAACGGCATGATGACCATGAGCGGTGCCTGGCACAAACTGCGTACCGACCCCATTCTGCGGTTCCTCGTGGTCTCCCTGTCTTTTTACGGCATGGCAACCTTCGAAGGCCCGATGATGTCGATCAAGACAGTCAACGCTCTGTCGCACAACACTGACTGGACCATTGGGCACGTTCATGCTGGCGCCTTGGGTTGGGTAGCGATGATCAGCTTTGGTGCCATATACCACACTATTCCTCGCATCTATGGCCAGATCAACATGTACAGCATTCCGCTGATCAACCTCCATTTCTGGTTGGCCACCATCGGTACCGTGCTTTATATAGCCGCCATGTGGGTTAACGGTATTGCGCAAGGCCTGATGTGGCGTGCGGTCAATACCGACGGCTCTCTGATGTACAGCTTTATCCAGAGTGTCGAAGTGAGCTGGCCGGGTTACATCGTGCGATTGATCGGCGGCATCATCTTCCTCGTGGGCATGGGCCTGATGGCATACAACGTCTGGATGACCATCCGCAATGCCAAGTCTGTCACTGACGCCCCTGTCACCCAACCGGCCTGAAGGGAGAGGAAACTGAATTATGCAACACGAAAAGGTTGAGAAAAACGTCGGTTTGATGGCCTTCTTTGTGGTCATCGCCATCAGCTTTGGCGGTCTTGTTGAAATCGTGCCACTGTTTTTTCAGAAAGAAATGAACGAGCCGATGGAAGGCCTGCAGCCCTACACTGCAGTGCAACTGGAAGGCCGAGACATCTACATTCGTGAGGGCTGCCATACCTGCCACACCCAGATGGTACGGCCATTGCGTGCTGAGGTAGAGCGCTATGGGCCTTATACCCGCGCCGACGAACAGGTTTATGAGCACCCCTTCCTTTGGGGCTCCAAACGCACTGGACCAGACCTTGGCCGTGTCGGTGGCCGCTACAGCGACGAATGGCAGAAAGCCCACCTATACGACCCTCGTTCCGTTGTGCCAACGTCCAACATGCCAGCCTTCCCCTGGTTGTTTGAACGCACCCTGGACGGCCGTCATACCGCCGCCAAGATGACGGCCCTGCGCCGCTTGGGTGTGCCATACACCGATGAGCAGATCGCCAACGCTCAAGCCGAAGTAGCCGGTGTGACCGAAGTGGATGCTCTGGTCGCCTATCTGCAGAGTCTAGGCACTCTTGTTTCGGGGCGCGAATAATATGGACATCTCTGATTTGAGGGCCCTGGCGACCGTCACTACCGTCATTGCCTTTACCGGTGTCGTATGGTGGGCCTACAGCAGCAAGCGCAAGTCTCGGTTCGACGAAGCGGCGAACCTGCCCTTCGCCGATGACGAGCAGCACGAGAAGACGTCGCAGGACCAGGAGAAAAAAGACCATGAGTAGTTTCTGGAATGCATACATTTGGGTTTTATTCGGTATCACCATGTTGGGCTTGGCGGCGCTGATTCATTTCACCCGAAAAATGCCAGACCCTGAAGGCTTTACCGAAGAGACCACCGGCCACAGCTTCGACGGTATTGAAGAGTACAACAACCCCATGCCGAAATGGTGGCTCAACCTGTTCTGGTTAACCATCTTCTTTGCATTGGGCTATTTCATTTTCTACCCGCTTGGCAACTGGCCTGGTGTACTTGGCTGGACGTCCCAGGGTCAGCTGACCGATGACCAGGTCGCCCACCAGCGGCGTTATGGCGAGATTTATGAGCGCTTTGCCAGTATGCCGGTGGAAGAGTTGATGGATCACCCCCAGGCCATGCGCATTGGTCAGCGGCTGTACGAAGACAACTGCGCACTCTGCCATGGCCAGGCAGGCACAGGCAGTTACGGCTTCCCCAACCTGACCAATAACGACTGGTCATGGGGTGGCTCGGGCGATGACATCAAAACGACGTTACTCAATGGTCGTCAGGGGCAAATGCCGGCCATGGGTGCCGCGCTGGGCTCTCCTGGCGTCCGAGCAGTAACGGAGTACGTCATGCAACTCTCCGGACACTCGGTCGATACCGCCTTGGCTGAAAGAGGCGAGCCACTGTATAACGCAACCTGTGCGGCTTGCCATGGCCAGGATGGGACGGGCAATCAGATGTTGGGGGCACCCAACCTGACCAACGACATCTGGCTGTACCAGATTCCCGGCGAGTCATTACGGGCCTCCATTGCACATACCCTGAATGAAGGTCGAGCGGGTAACATGCCCGCCTGGCGCGACTTCCTGGGTGAAGAGCGCGTTCATATACTGGCAGGTTACGTTTACGGCATGAGTGAGCGCTGAGGCTTGTTGAAACAGGAGGGCTTAACAGGCCCTCCTGATGCCTTTCTGAAAACAGGTCTCGGACTTCGTTTTTCAAAAGGGTATCGTTTTTTACCTGTTGCCGACATCTCCGGTCAGGCGGTTCTGGCAAACTTCACGCCGAACTGAACATGACGCTACCGCCCCCCTTTCTGATTCCACTGCAGTGAACTGATATGTCCAGGAAAATCGACATCAAGAACATCACCGAAAATTCGGACGGTACCGTCGACCTTTACGTCGATCGTGAAAAAATCTACATTCGCCGCGTAAGAGGCTTCTATCGTAATTTGCGCGTTTACGGCGGTGCCTTCCTGTTTCTGCTTTACTTCGGCACTCTCTGGCTGGATTGGGACGGACGCCAGGCCGTCCTGTTTGACCTGCCGAGCCGTCAGTTCCATGTTTTTGGCATCACTTTCTGGCCGCAGGATTTCATGTTGCTCTCCTGGGCCCTGATCATTGCAGCCTTCGCACTATTTCTGGTAACCGTTTTCGCTGGTCGTGTCTGGTGCGGTTATACCTGCCCACAAACCGTCTGGACCTGGATTTTTGTCTTTATCGAAGAAAAAACCGAAGGCAAACGCAACGCCCGGAAAAAGCTCGATGAGCAAGGCAAAGGACCCGAGAAATGGGCCCGTAAAACCGCCAAGCACTTCCTCTGGGTAATGGTGGCACTGGCAACCGCCATTACCTTTGTCGGCTACTTCACGCCCATCAAGACTCTGGTTCCCGAGTTTTTTACACTCCAGGCACATGGCTGGGCATTTTTCTGGATCGGCTTCTTTACTCTGGCCACCTACGGCAACGCCGGCTGGTTGCGAGAACAGGTCTGCATTTACATGTGCCCCTATGCCCGATTCCAGAGTGTGATGTTCGACCAGGACACCCTCATCGTCAGCTACGATGAGAAGCGAGGCGAACCGCGTGGTGCACGCAAAAGAGGAGTAGACCCAAAAGCCGACAACCTGGGCGACTGCATCGACTGTGACCTCTGTGTGCAAGTTTGCCCGACGGGCATCGACATACGCGAAGGCCTTCAATATGAATGCATTACCTGCGCTGCCTGCATCGATGCGTGCAACTCGGTCATGGACAAAATGGGCTATGACCCCGGCCTGATTCGCTACACCACTGAGCACGCCCTTGAGGGTAAAGAGACCAAAATCCTGCGCCCAAGACTGGTTGGCTATGCAGCTGCCATGCTGGTCATGATCAGTGTCTTTACCTATGTATTGTTAACCCGCATCCCTCTGGAGCTGACCGTCGAGCGTGGGCGAGGCGTACTGCACAGCACAACGCCACAAGGGCAAATTGAAAACAGCTACGTGTTACGCATATTGAACAAGGCACAGAGCGACTATGTCTACCAACTCAGTGCCACCGGCCCGGACGGTATCGAATTGATTGCACCGACTGAGATTTCTCTGGCGGCCAACGAAGCCACCCAATTGCCGGTCCGGCTGGTGCTGGACCCTGACTTGTTCAGGGGACCGTCTCAGGAGGTTGTTTTCCGGTTGGAGGCCATTGGCGACCCGCGCGTTTCGATCAAACAGGACAGCCGCTTCTTTGGCCCGCAAACTTTTTAACGGTTTATACCTGGAGTTGATTCCATGAGCAATAACCCTTTCCCTAATGAAGACAATGGCCCCTGGTACCATCAATTCTGGGCCTGGTTCATCATCGCGCCGGTCATCACCATTATGTTTGTGGTTTCCATCCTGGTGTACTTTGCGATAACCACCGCCGACGGTCCCATACTCGACAACCTCTATCGGGACGGGCGCTCCTACTCTGAGCGCAAGGACGAAGATCAATGGGCGATGGCCAACAACCTGGCTGCAGAATTTCAGATAGATGGCGACCGTATACAACTGCGCCTGAGCGGCGACTTTGCCGAAGTACCTGCTCGGCTAAAGCTGCTGTTTGCCTTTCGGACGCACGCAACCCGTGATGTCCTGGTCGAGCTGACACGCACAGCCGATGGCCGTTACATCGGGCAATTCCCCGAACCCGTCACCGGTGAACGCCTGCTTCTGTTGGAGCCTCTGGGCAAGGAGCAACACTGGCGGTTGCACGGCACTGTAAGCTTACCCACCAGGGACATTACCCAACTCGCACCATCTGGATGAACACAGCCTGTTACCATTGCGGCCTGCCCAACCCGGATGAACGCCATCAGTTGCACCTGGGCGACCAGGTTGTCACCTTTTGTTGCGTTGGGTGCCAGGCGGCAGCGCAGACCATTATCGACAATGGTTTAGGGGACTATTACCGCTTTCATAACCCGGACCAGACGCCTGCGGCTCCACCGTTGAACCCGCGTGAAGCCGAGACTCTGGCGCTTTATGATCGCCCCGACGTTCAAGCCGACTTTGTTCACCGCAAAGACGGCGCCAACTGCCAGGCCACCTTGATGGTCGATGGTGTCAGTTGCGCCGCATGCAGTTGGCTGATCGAAAAACGCTTGCGTCAATTGCCCGGCATCAAGTCCGCTCATTTCAATCAGACCAATCATCGATGTCAGGTCGAATGGGATTCCGATTCGATCCCTTTGTCCCGGGTTTTCAGCACCCTCTTTGCTATTGGTTACCGTGCTCACCCCTACAAGGCCGACGAAGAAGAGGCCTGGCGGCAGAGAACCAGCCGACGTTATATATTGCGGCTTGGTATCGCCGGCATTGGCATGATGCAGGCGATGATGAATGCCGTGGCGCTGTACAGTGGCAACATCGAGCTGCAACACGAGCAATGGTTGCGTTGGGCGAGCCTGTTACTGACCATTCCTGTCGTTCTGATCGCCGCCGGGCCCTTTGTTACCTCGGCCTGGCGCGGCCTGAGAGTCGGTCACCTGAACATGGACCTCTCTGTCTCCCTGGCGATCTGGGGCGCTTTTATCGCCAGCGTTCTCGCCACTGTCACGGCCAGCGGCGAGGTCTACTTTGAATCGGTCAACATGTTCACCTTTTTCCTGGTGCTCGGCCGTTTTCTGGAATTCCGGGCAAGAACATCGGTGCATGCCTCGGGCAACGCCCTGTTGCAGCACCTGCCACCGACCTGCATGAAATGGACGGGTGCAGGCTTTGAACGCGTTGCCGTGCGAGACCTTGAACAGGGCGACAGAATTCAGGTCCTGGCTGGCGAACTCTGCCCGGTGGACGGCCGCATCGTGGCTGGTACCTCCGAGTTCGATGAATCTCGCTTGACCGGTGAGTTTCAGCCACGACCGAGAACACTGGGTGACGCCGTCATGGCTGGCACCCTGAACCAGAGCCAACCGGTTGAAGTTGACGTTACCCATACCGTGAAAGACAGCTCCGTCAACAGCCTGGTACAGTTGCTTGAACGAGCCGCCAGCGAAAAACCGCGCATTGCAGAATTGGCCGACCGGGGCTCCCGGCATTTTGTCTGGTCTACCCTCATCATTACCGGGCTTATCGGTGCCATCTGGATGGCTGTCGAGCCGGAGCGTGCCTTCTGGGTAGTCATCAGCGTCCTGGTCGTTACCTGCCCCTGCGCCTTGAGCCTGGCAACCCCGACGGCCCTGGCGCAGGCAACCACCACCTTGCGTCAGTGGGGCCTGGTCATCACACGCGGCCATACCCTTGGCCATCTGGCCGAAATTACCGACCTGGCCTTCGACAAAACCGGTACCTTGACCGAAGGTCGTTATCGCCTCGAAACAACAGTATTGACGCCACACGCACTGCAACTAGGGCTCAGCGAAAGCGAGGCCCTTGCTTTGGCCAATGCTCTGGAGAGCGCCAGTGAACACCCGGTTGCGAATGCTTTTCAGGAGGCAGCGACCTCGTCGGCCAGGGTTAGCCTTGATGACATCCAGTTACACCCCGGATCAGGGATCTCCGCACAAGATGACCAGGGCGTGCACTACCGAATCGGCACCGCACTGTTCACCGGTGCAACCGAAAGTGATGAGCCTGAAGCCGGCGAACAATTCATCTGGTTAAGCCGCGATAACCAGCAGCTTGCCCGCTTCAGCGTTAAAGACGAAATACGCAGCACTGCCGCCAGTGCCCTGGAGGCACTGGCCAGCCTCGGCATTCGATGCCATATACTGACCGGAGACCCCAACCCGGCCAGATCCCGGGCCTTCGAAACCCTGCCCCTTGGCGGCGAATACCGCCATGGGCTCAGTGCGGCCGCCAAGCTCGAATGGGTGCAGCAACGTGAACAGGCTGGCGCTCGTGTGGCTGTCGTGGGCGATGGCATCAATGACGCGCCCGTGCTGGCGGGCGCCACCGTATCGGTCGCCATGGTCTCCGGCACAGACCTGGCCAAACAGGCTGCCGATGCCCTGCTGCTCAATGGCAACCTGCGCACCCTGGCCGCAGCCATACGCATCGCGCGCAAGAACCGCCGTATCATTCGGCAAAACCTGAGCTGGGCTTTATTGTACAATGGACTGGCGCTGCCGCTGGCCGCCATGGGCTGGGTCACCCCATGGCAAGCAGCCATTGGCATGTCGCTCAGCTCGCTGTTGGTTGTCGGCAACGCTTTACGTTTGCGAAAGTGAATCGAGATTGAGGAGTCTATGGGCATTCTGAGCATCGTCATACCGGTCAGTCTCCTGCTATTGGCAGCTGGAGGCTTGTTGTTCTGGTGGACCGTCAAGCACGGCCAGTACGATGACCTGGACAGCCCTGCGCATCGCATCCTCTTTGACGACGATGACGACATGTTGCCGGACGACATCAAACCGAAAAAAACCAAAAACACCGAGGATTCGGAACCCACCGATGAGCGCTGACCTGTTCTCCGCAGTGCTGATCGGGCTGGTGTCTTCGGCCCATTGCCTCGGCATGTGTGGTGGCGTCACCATGGCGCTGGGGCTGCAACACCATGGCTTCGGTCATTTACTGGGCTACAACCTTGGGCGTATCAGCACCTATGCTCTGCTGGGTGTCCTGATTGGAGCTGGCCTGTCCTGGTTGCCTGCGGCCGCCATGCCAGCACTGCGTCTGATCGCTGCTATACTGCTGATCCTGATCGCGCTTTATTACCTGAACATCGCCGCCTGGATCACCCGATTGGAGCGGCTCGCCCTGCCACTCTGGCGACGCGTACAACCTCTTACTCGTCGCTGGTTGCCTGCCAAAAACCCGCTTCAGGCTTACCGGCTTGGGCTGGTCTGGGGGCTATTACCCTGTGGGCTGGTCTATACCGCCCTGGGCTTTGCCGGTACCGCCGCCAACCCGCTTTCCAGTGGTCTGCTGATGCTGGCCTTTGGTGCTGGCACCCTGCCCTCCATGTTGGCCACCGGCGTTTTTAGCCAACAATTCAAAAAGGGCATGAACCACAGCCTGGTTCGACTCCTGATTGGCATTCTACTCCTGATCATGGCACTCTGGATGGCCTCTCACAGCCTGCCAGGAGGCCACTGAAGCATGCATTGTCTGTTCGGGTACGGCAGCCTTATTTGCAATGACAGCCGCAGCAGAACGGGCTTGTCGGGCGCTGCGCTGGCGGTTGAAGTCGCCGGCATCGCCCGTCATTGGGCCGTGCCAGTGCCGGACTACCAGGCAACAGCAGTCGGCGCCCTGGAAGATCCCCAAAGCCAATGCTGCGGTGTCATCTTCCAGGTTGACGATGCCAATCTCGCCCGTTTCGACGAGCGCGAACAGGGCTATAACCGCATCCCTTTGCCCTGGCATCAGGTCCGCTCGCTCGACGCCAACCCATTACCGACGGAATACCCGCTCTGGGCCTATGTTGGCAAGGGAGTTGAACCACCCAGCCCAAATCAACCCATCATGCAGACCTATGTGGATGTCATCCTGCACGGCTGTCTGCAATTCAATGAAGACTTCGCACGCCGCTTCCTGCAAACGACCCAGAGTTGGCAACATCTGCTGGATGATCGACACAACCCCGGCTACCCAAGAGCCCTGAATAATCCTGCTCTGGCACCAGCCGTGGATGAACTGCTCTGGCAAGAGGTGCCTGACGTGATACAAGAACGACGCAAAAAGGCATAAGCCGACCGGTCTGTGCTCTTTCTCAGCCAGGCTATACTTGATTCAAACTGCGTGGATACAGGAGATTTTCATGAGGTTCGATCAAATATCCTTGAAGCACCTGATCACAAGCTACCCCAACTGGCCAGTGGCGGGCACGACCTTCCGCGACCTGACACCGCTGTTCAATGACAACAAGGCACTTCATCTTTGTGCACATGCATTTATCGAACGCTACCTGGACGCCGGCATTACCCATGTTGCCGCCATTGAAGCTCGTGGCTTTATTCTAGGCAGTATCCTGGCATACCAGTTGAATATACCGGTCATTCTGGTCCGCAAAAACGGCAAGTTACCGGGAAAGGTGGTTCAGGATACCTTCACCATGGAATACGGCGAACGCCGCCTGGAAGTACAGCAGGGCTGCTGTGGCGAGGGCGACAAGGTATTGATATTCGATGATCTGATCGCTACCGGCGGCTCAATACTGGCAGCGTCCTCGTTGATCCAGCAGCTGGGTGCCGAAGTCTATGAAGCGGCCGCTGTCGTTGACCTACCGGACCTGGGCGGCGTTATGGCCCTGGGTCAGGCGAATATCCCGACTTTTACGCTTTTGGCCTACGAAGGCAAGTAAGGTTGACAAAGTCGGCAGTCCAGTTTCACATTGCTGCTTGCTTTATCTCTCAATTAGACTTTACTGATAAAAAATTGCTGTTGGCTCAATGAGGTATCACCGAGTTAATAAAATGGATTAAGGCTGCGTTAAGACAGTTGGTTGCACACTGAATGGCACTCGTTATGCATTGTTTTTCAGTGTAAAAAGGAAGCGAAAGAGGTGAACCATGACACTATACTGCTTCGATATCAAAACAGCGCTGATTGAACCCGCCCTTGCCCAGGCTGGCCTGAACCAGGCTGGGCTTGCAGAGCTGCTCAGCGCCATCGCGTTGACAGAGCAGGGCTTGACCGAACCAGGCCGATTCGGCCCCTTTGCCATGACCGCCAGCCAGCATCAGGCCGTCTGGGATGAGTACATCGCCCGATCCCCCGAACTGGCCTGCCAGATTCGTGGATTGGCCAGTCAACACCGCTTCCTCGCAGACCCTCATCAGGAGCTTTCCTTGAACTGGGGATACGCCACCGTTATGGCGGCACTTCATTGCCTCTATCATGCCGGCGGAAAGCTGCCCGATATCAGCAACTCCGAACTGGCTGCAGAATTCTGGCACTCGGCGTTTCGACCGGACCAGATTGTCAATAAAGCGGACTTCTGCCACCAACTCGAACACTGCTCTGAAGGCAATCACCTTGCTGCCTGAGAGAATCTGAGGGCTGTCGGTCTTGTTAACCGGCGGTAATGGTGGTAGAACACGCCACCAAATTACCTGCTGCCTGAGTTGTCATGACCACCGCCAAAACTGCTGAACAGAAATCGAAAACTGAATTCAACAAGTTGCAGAAACGCCTGCGCCGAGAAACCGGCCGCGCCATTGCGGATTACCAGATGATCGAAGAAGGCGATGTGGTCATGGTATGCCTCTCCGGCGGCAAGGATTCCTACACCCTGCTCGAAATTCTGCGCAACCTACAGACCAGTGCACCGGTCAACTTCGAACTGATCGCCGTCAACCTCGACCAGAAGCAACCCGGCTTCCCGGAACACATCCTGCCAGATTATCTGAAAGCCCAGGGCATTGCCTATCACATCCTGGAAAGAGACACCTACAGCATTGTTAAAGAGACGGTGCCAGAGGGCAAAACCACCTGCGGCATCTGCTCTCGCTTAAGGCGCAGCACCCTCTATGCTTTTGCCGACCAGATTGGCGCCACCAAAATCGCCATGGGGCACCACCGCGACGACATCATCGAGACGCTGTTTCTGAATCTGTTCTACGCGGGCAAGCTCAAGGCCATGCCGCCCAAGCTGCTCAGCGACAGCGGCACCAACATCCTGATTCGGCCGCTGGCCTACTGCCGCGAGACCGACATCATTCGTTTTGCCGAATTCAAGGACTTCCCCATCATTCCCTGCAACCTCTGTGGTTCCCAGGAAAACCTGCAGCGTCAGGCGATCAAGGCCATGCTTCAAGGCTGGGAGAAAACCCACCCGGGCAGAGTTGAAAACATCTTCCGGGCCATCAGCAATATCGCCCCGTCTCAACTGGCGGACCGCAACCTGTTTGACTTTTTATCCATGCAACCGACGGGCATCCCGCTGACGCCAGTCAACGTGGCATCTGAGTACAGTCCTATGGCACAAACGGCTGTCCATACCTGGCAACCACAGAGTCCGACTGACAAGACGGACAATTCCATACGCCAGGGCTGACCCCTTCGTTAAAATGGGCTAGACTCGAAAGAGTTTGAGCAGAACACTGCTCAACCCCTTGGACGGGAGAAAGACGTTGAAACTGACCACCCACTGCAGCACCTGCAGCCTGCACCCTTTGTGCCTGCCGCTGGCTTTAAATGCAGGTGAAATTGAACAGCTCGATTCCATCATCAAGCGCGGGCGTCCGGTAAAAAAAGGCGAAGTCTTGTTTCACCAGGGCGAACCTTTTTCAGCCATCTTTGCGGTGCGCACAGGCACGCTGAAAACCTTTACGCTCACCCGCGAAGGCGAAGAACAGATTACCGGCTTTCATCTGGCCAGCGAACTGGTGGGCCTCGACAGTTACGACTCGGCGACCTATCCCGCTTCTGCCAAGGCGCTGGAGACGACCAACATCTGTGAGATCCCCATAGATCGCCTGGATGACTTGACGGGCCAGATGCCCGAGTTGAGGCGCCAGATGATGCGGCTAATGGGCAAGGAACTGCGGGAAGAGCAGCAAATGATGCTGCTGCTCAGCAAAAAAAGCGCAGAAGAGCGGCTGGCTTCCTTCCTGCTGAACCTGGCCGCTCGCTTCAAACGTCGCGGCTATTCCGGCACCACCTTCCGTTTGACCATGTCACGCAGTGACATAGCCAACTACCTGGGCATGGCGGTAGAAACGGTCAGTCGCGTTTTCACCCGTTTCCAGAAGCAGAGTATTCTGGCCGATACCGGCAGCGCCAAGGACATTCAGATCATCAACCTGAACGCCCTGACCGAAATGGCCTCACTGGCCGAATGCGAACGCCTGGAATTGGGTATGGAGGCCTGATCGGCCTCTTTTGCCCGGGTTCGCCATAACTTGATTCAGATCAATATTCCCGGTTCAGTCAACTGACCCAGATCAGTAATTGTTCCCTCTTGCCCCCTTAAACTGGTTGCATCTTCCAGTCCAAGGGGATCTCTACCATGTATCTCGACGTTGTTGTTGTATCCAGTCTGGTCACCGTCGCTCTAATTCTTGCTTTCATGGGTGGCTTTTTCTACTTCATCATGAAAGATAGCAAGAAGGACGATCACAGTTCGGCCAGAAAGTCCCGGTAACGGCGCAGCATCCAGCCTGCGATGGAAAAGCCCGGAGGCCCGGGGGGCAATCGGTCGATATGAAACCACTGGGCATCCAGGATTTCACCATCGGCCATAACGATGTCCCCCTGCTCATAATCGGCCCAGAACCCGAGCATTAGCTGATGCGGGAACGGCCAGGCTTGGCTGCCTTGATAGCGCAAGTTATGGACGCTGACGCCAACTTCCTCACGCACCTCACGAAGCACCGCCTGTTCGGCTGATTCACCTGTTTCAATGAATCCTGCCAAAGTGCTGTACCAGCCGCTTTGTCGGTGATGCACGCCTTGCGCTAACAGGACCTCTGGCCCTCTTGTTACCAGGGTAATGATGCAGGGGCTGACGCGTGGGTAAAAGCGTAAACGACAGGGTTGGCAAACCATAGCTGACTCGCCTTCCATCGCTTGGGTTGGCCGCCCACACTGGCCACAAAATTTATGCTGGCGCCGCCAGTCCAACAACCCTCGGGCACGCGCCGCCATCATGAAAGCGGTCTCGCTTTGTATGCCCAAAGCACGCAAGGTTTGAGTCGACTCCGGCGCCTGCTTCAACAGACCGGTGTAATAGGCGTGGCCATTCAACAGGCCGACGAATTCAATGTCGGACACCGCTTCCGGCAATTCGAAACGCTGCCAGATAACCGTATCATCGTGTTCGGCCAGATCCCCTTGCCACCACAACAGGAAACGATCGGCCGCTTGCGGCTCTGGCGCCAGACCGGGCAAGTCGACTCGATGCTGGCCTACTTCATACAACACGTTTTTTCCTCCCGGCTTTGGTTTTGGCTTTATCCGGACTGTCAGCAGTCAGATCCAGGGTCAGATGAATAATACCCTCTTCCCCAAACAGCGCCTTGAAATGAAAGCGACGCCCCAGGGCCAACATGGCCTTATTCTCCTGCAATACATCGGCAACGATCATGGCAACACCCTGCTGACGCGCATAGTCCATGGTTTTACGCATCAGGCAGGACGCCAGGCCCGAGCCCTGAAAGCTCGTCGCAACCATGATGGCAAACTCAAGGGCGTTGTTGTTGACGTCGTGCCATAGGCGCATCTCTCCTACGATGTGGTTGCGATGAATGGCGACAAAGACCATTTCACGCCGGTAATCGATCTGGCACAGAGTCGCCAGTTCACGATGCTCAAAATGGAGTCGGCTGCCGAAAAAACGCAAGCGCAATGACTCGGCATCAAAACTCGTATAAAAGGCCTTGAGTGCGGGTTCGTCTTCGCCACGAATCGGCCGCAATGTCACTGTCTTGTCGTTGGCCAGGGTCTGACGCTCAACCCACTCCGTAGGGTAAGGGTTCAGCGCGGGTCGTTGCGGCTCGCCGACA
Organism: Saccharospirillum sp.; assembly: GCA_022565595.1. Lineage (GTDB taxonomy): Bacteria > Pseudomonadota > Gammaproteobacteria > Pseudomonadales > Natronospirillaceae > Saccharospirillum. Next base: position 27,743 of record JAIUML010000038.1, read on the forward strand.
CAAGCCGCCGCACCCAGGATGATCAAGCCGGAGCCCGGTTCCAGCAGCACGTTGACTTCCAGCCCTGCCAACTCGGGCAAATCGATCACCATCTGTGCCAGTGCTTTCAGCGCACGAATCAGATGAAACAGGTCGGTTTCAAGGTCGGTCGAGCGCTCGGCCAATACCTGATAACCATGAGAGCGCATGATCATCTGTTTTGCCAGGCTGGCATTGAGCGGCGGCAATGCGACCTGTCTGTCTGCCATCATGTCGGCACGCGAACCGCCCTCGCCGAAAAGAATCAGTGGTCCATAGTCTTCATCCCGAGTGACACCCAGGCTGAACTGAAGATGGTCTATTTTACGCCTCATCGGCTGGACACCCCAGCCCAGGGTTTTACTGCCGGGAAAATGGTCCTTTTTCTCAGCCACCAATTCCTGGTAAGCCTGGCGTAATTCTTCTTCGTTGTTCAGTTCTATGCGCACACCACGCCAGCGTTCGGCAGGGTTTTCATTGTATGCAAAGGGGTAACAATAGGCCTCGTGAACCAGACGCAACGAGGCCGGGTAATAACGCGGAGTCAGGCGCTGTACGACCTTCTCAAAGTCGGTACCGAAGGTACTGTCGACCAGTTGAAAGCCATACAAACGCACCAGTGACCGAGCTTCGGCCCAGGTCAGGTAACGCCGCCGATCTGACCGAACCTGGTCGAGCAGCGCCTGGCTTCGCTCCCGTTCGGCTTTGAAACCGAGGCCGGTCGACGATGGCGTCTCGCGCAACCGCTCCTGCGCCAGTTCATGCCGTGCCAGGGTCATGTAGGCATCGACGGCATCGTTGGGCGAATCGAAATTGAGCAGCCCAGCGCCATCGAAACGTTGCCGCGCTTGCACCACACTGAGCCCACCGAGAAAACAGGTCAGAATCATGCGGCGGCTTTTCTTGATGTAAGGCAGTAGCTGGTGTGCGACTTCAGTGCTGTCTGACCTAAGGTTGGGGCTGTGCACCACCAGAATACCGCCGACTTTCGGATCCTTCTCCAGCAGACGCAGTATCTGAACGTAGTCCTTGCCGGTGGCCTGGGGTGGCAATATGGCCGGGTTACCGCCGGTCTCCCTGGCGTACCAGAGCATGGCTTGTTCATCTTCCAGCGACTCGACGGTCGCCAATTCACCACCAACGGCATCCAGGTGCTGACGAGCGAGCATGGCCGTGCCCAAACCATTGCTGACAATGGCGAGGTTGGCCCGATGCAGAGGCCTCGCTCGGCTGAGAACCTCGAGACCACGGAACAGGCCATCGACGCTGTCGACCTGGAGCACACCGGCGCGAGTAAAGTATTCATCGTCCACCGCCTGACGATTGGTCAAGCCTGATGGTAATTGCTTTTGCGTCTGGGTACGAATCGCCAACACCTTCTTGGAACGGGCAGCGGCACGCATGGCGATCAACAACCGGTTGGCATCGCGAATGTGCTCCAGATGTACCAGGATGGCTCGCACCCGACGATCTGTCGCCAGATGATCGATCACATCGGAAATGCGCAAGTCGGCACTGGCACCGGTGGTCAGAAAGTGAGAAAAGCCAATACCCCGGGCACCCGCCCAATCCAGCAAAGCCGAGCCCAGCGCGGCGGAATGACCGACATAGGCAGAGGAACCCGGCAGGGCATCAAGGTGGGTGTAACTGGCATTGAGGTGCGCATCCGGCACCAGAATACCCAACGAATTGGGGCCCAATACCCGAATGCCCAACTCTGTGGCCAACTTCTCGATCTGCTTGTTAAGTTTGGTGCCCACGGTTCGATGCCGTGCCAGCCCCCCGGTAAGCACCAGTACCGCTCGGGTGCCCTTGCGCGCCAGTTGGCGCAACACGCGAGGAATGGTCTCCTGCGGCAAACAGAGTACGGCCAGGTCGACCACTTCGGGAATTTGCCTTATATAGCGGTAACAGGGGTAGCCGAAAACGCTTTTATAACCCTTGAGATTGACGGCATAGAGGGCGTGCTCGAAACCACCCTGCTGCAGATTTTTCATCACCACAGCCCCCATGCTGCCTTCACGCTCGGAGGCGCCGAGCACAGCGACACTCCTGGGTTGAAAGAAGCGGGTTAAATCGGGCATGGTTCCACCAAAGTCGGGCTGATTCGGTGTTACTCTAGTCGTATACTGCCCTAAGTTTCAATGAGATCCGTCAATGAATCGTACAGCGCTCATACATCACCCGGTTTGCCACCTGCACGACATGGGCGATGACCACCCGGAGTCCCCCAAGCGGCTTGAGGCCATTTTAAACCGCCTCGATGAAACTGGCCTCAGCCAGCAAATGACACTGCAGGACGCCAGGCTCGCCCGCAAGGAAGAAATTCTACTGGTGCATCATCCTATTTACGTGGAACAGGTAGAGCGCATCAGCCCCAGCCATGGCCTGATCCAGGCCGACCCGGATACGCTGATGGGCCCTTACACCTGGGAGGCAAGTTACCGAGCCGTAGGCGCCGGCGTACAGGCTGTCGACGAGATCATGGCCGGCCTCTACAAAACGGCCTTTTGCGCCATACGCCCTCCCGGCCACCATGCCGAACCGGCCACCACCATGGGGTTCTGCTTTTTCAATAACATTGCCGTGGCAGCCGCTCATGCCATTGCACGCTATGGCCTGAAACGCGTCGCCATCGTCGATTTTGATGTGCATCAGTGCAACGGCACCATCGAAGCCTTTCAGGATAGGCCGGAAGTACTGGTTTGCAGCAGCTTCCAGCACCCCTTCTACCCCAACTCCCACTGGCAAAGTGAGCACCCTCACATCGTGCTGACCCCCCAGGTCACCTTTGGCACCTCCGAAGACTTGCGCAACGACTGGGAAAACAAATGGAAACCCGCGCTGCTCAATCATCAGCCAGAGATGCTGTTTATCTCAGCGGGTTTTGATGCCCACACCCTGGATCCCATGGGGCAAATGAATTGGCAGACGAAAGACTATTACTGGATAACCGAGCAACTGGTGCAGGTAGCAGACGAACTTTGCCAGGGGCGCATTGTGTCGATGCTGGAAGGGGGTTATCACCTGAAAGCACTGGCGGACAGTGCTGAGCAGCATGTTCGGGCTTTGATGAAATTACCCGGGGGTTGAAGCCTCGTCTGCTTTCCCCCTCACCCTGACCCTCTCCCTGGGGTTTATGCCCTTTAGGGTAAGAGGGTTGGGTGGGGGGTCAAAGTTTGAGTCAGAAAAAAACAAGATAACTACCCTAAACTCTCCCCGTCAACACCATCACCAAAAGCACCACCAATATAATACCAATAACGCCACTGGGCCCATAACCCCACCCACGGCTATGCGGCCAACTGGGAATGGCCCCTACCAGTACCAATATCAGAATAATGATCAGAATTGTCCCTATACCCATCTCTCACCTCCCGGTAATCCGTTGTTAACGACCAGCCACCATGGCTGCTCCCCCTCCATATTGAGAGAAGCATTCAAAAATATCTGTACGTTGGCGCACTCTAGTGGGAGAAAGAGCGACAGACATGCCATTTATACCTATTCGTCACTTATGTGCTTTGACGCACAGAGAAAGGGGCGGAAATGTTCAATGCTCAAGACAGTACACACCCGCGCAGGAACAAATTTCTGGGGGGGCGGGGGGGGGGGGGGGGGGGGGGGGGGGGGGGGGGGGGGGGGGGGGGGGGGGGGGGGGGGGGGGGGGGGGGGGGGGGGGGGGGGGGGG
>JAIUML010000039.1 GCA_022565595.1 Saccharospirillum sp.
GAGTACATCCGCTGGTACAATGAAGCCCGCATCAAGATGTCGCTTGGCGGAATAAGTCCCATAGAGTATCGTCAGAGTTTAGGCATTGCAGCATGATAACTTGTCCAAGAAAAGCACCGCACCCTCTCATCTCAGTGGTAAAACGTCCCTTTATCATGCGCACTATCGAGTACGTCATCAGGGCAGTGATAAGGTTGTCTGGCTGGAAGACAGTGGCAAAGTGATCGAGTGGGGCGACCGTCAGCAGCCGTTGCGGATGATCGGCACCCGTCGCGACATCAGTGAGCAGAAGCGCCAGGAAGATGAGTTGCAGTTGGCAGCGTCGCTGTTCAACAACAGCCCCGATGGCGTCTTTGTGCTGGACAGCCACCAGGGGTTTCGAACCTGTAATAGAGTCTTCAGTCAAATTTTCGGTTTGCAGAAGAGTCAGTTGTTGGGCTTGCCGTTGTTTCAGGTGGTGCGCACCGAGCAGGGGCAGCGCATTGCGCAAAGCATGCAGAATAACGGTCGCTGGCAGGGTGACATTGTTGCATTGAAACGGGGTCATGAACGCTTTCCGTTAAGCCTGACACTGACTGCCATTCGCGACAAGGATCAGCGCATCAGCCATTATCTGGGCATTTGTCGTGATCTCAGTGAGCTCAAACAACATCGCATTCAACTGGATTACCTGAGTCAGCACGATGCCCTGACGGGGCTGTTCAATCGCAATTACTTCCACCAGTTGTTGAGCCAATTCGACCAGCACGACCCGCTGCTGCCCAATCAGTATGCCGTGGCTATTTTTAACCTGGATAACTTCCGCACCATTAACGATCGACTCGGCCAGGACATCGGCGATCAGTTACTCAAGGATGTCGCTGTCCGCTTGAACAACCTCAACGATCCTGTGCGTCAAGTTGCGCGCCTGGGAGCAGATGAATTTGCGCTCCTGATTGATTACGAGGGTGACGAGACAGCACTGATTGATGTGCTGAATCTGTCCCTGGAGGAGATCAATCGCCCCTCTTTAATTGACGATCACGAACTGGTAATTACCGCCAGTTGTGGTGTGACCATCGTGCATCAGGACAACCGGTCGCAGTTGCTTAATCAGGCCAACACCGCCTTGCTCAGTGCCAGGAAGCGAGGTGGCAATACCTACATCATCTACCGGCAAACCCTGACCAGCAAGCCGGGCTTGAGGGAACGACTGTTGAAAGATTTGCCACAGGCGGTTCGTGAAGGTCAATTTCGTCTGGTTTACCAGCCGAAATTGAACCTGATCAGTCAGATGATGGATTCGGCCGAAGCCTTGCTGCGCTGGAAGCACCCGACCGAGGGTGAGATTGATCCGGAGGATTTCATGCCCCTGGTGGAAGAGACGGGCCTGATGCTGGCACTCGGTGACCAGGTATTGTTGCAGGTGTGTGAGGATGTTACCCGCTGGAAAGCCGGTGGGCTGGGTGACATTCGAGTGGCCGTGAATATCAGCCCACAGCAGTTTTATCAGGCGGATTTGATCGAGCGTATTCAGTCGGCTTTGAGTCACACCAACTGTGCTGCGGCCCAACTGGAGCTGGAAGTGACTGAAGGCACCTTGATGGCCGATCTGGCCAATGCTCAAGGCACCCTGAATCGGTTAGGGGATCTGGGCGTGCATCGGTCGCTTGATGATTATGGCACGGGCTACTCATCCCTTGGCTACCTTAAACGCTTTCCGTTGGACAGCATCAAGATCGATCGATCCTTCTTGCGAGAGTCCCCCAAGGGGGAGCCCAATCCTGTGATTGAAGCCATTGTCGCCATGGCCAGTAGCTTGAAAATGAAGGTGGTGGCCGAGGGCGTAGAAACGCAATCTCAATTGAAGTACCTCAAGCGCCTTGGATGTGGCCATGCTCAAGGCTACTTGATCAGCCGCCCGCTGTTGGCGGAGGATCTCGCGCTCTGGTTACGGCATAGCCAGAGCCGCCTCTACGTCGATGTTGCTCAACAAATACACTGATCGAAAACGGCGTGGTATCTGCCAGAAACGGCACGTTTCCTGCTTTAGTCTGCAGCGTATTTCCAGTGTAACTGAAACCGGTACCATGACGTACGTCACGGTACTGCCATATAGGCTGGATAAAATAGGGGTCTCGAACCTGGGCGGTGATTTTTTGGCCCTGAAAACCCTGGATACAACAACAAGAAATGCAGTCGCCATTTGAAAGGAGCTGACATCATGACCACGAGCCTTTTTGATCTGGAACTGGCCAATATCGAAGATGACCAACTGCACAAGCCCTCTGAATCAAGTGAAAACAAACGGTCGAACAACCACCGTAAATTGGCGGCTCGTCGCGCCATAGAGGACCACATCGAGCAACAGCGCTTGCGCAAGGAGCTCGATGACCTGGAGTTGGAACTGTTTTAAAAAGGCGCCAGCCTTCCGTTCAGAAACGCAAAAAGCGCCCTGCTCAGGGCGCGTTTTTTTGTTCATGGATGGGCTGTTGTCTCGGAAATACAGGTGCTATTTCCCGGGAATGTGATATTTCGGAACACGATGCCAGGAGGGTGGTCGAAAGCAGTGCAGGTAATCACGGCTTTTGCATCCTTTGTGCCAGTACAATTCCTGCTGTTACACAAACTCACACTGGTTGTTACGGTCGGTTACCCGAGTACGTGGCGTCGAATCCGACCCGCCTCAGCTACGACTAAAGGCTGAGGACAGGAATGACACCTCCTGGTCGGTTGTCAGGTTTTGAACGTCTTCACCAGGCTGTTCAACTGCTCAGCCAGTGCTGCCAGCTCTTTACTGGAGGCCAGCGTCTGGTCCGCCCCCGTTGAAGTGTTGGCAGCCAGGTCCCTTAAATTGACCAGGTTTCTGTCGACTTCTTTCGCCACCTGGGCCTGTTGCTCAGCGGCGCTGGCGGAAGCGGTATTACGGTCGTTGATGTTGGTCATGAGTTCGGCAATGGCACTCAGGGCTTCACCGGCCTCCTGGCCTGTCTGCAAGGTCAAGCCGGCGTCTTCATCACTGGCGCGCATGGCACCGACTGCCTTTTCCGAGCCGGTTTCAACCGCCTGAATAATGTCTTCGATCTCTCGGGTAGAATCGGCCGTTCGGCTGGCCAGAGCGCGCACTTCTTCGGCCACAACCGCAAAGCCTCGGCCCGCCTCTCCGGCCCTGGCCGCTTCAATGGCCGCATTGAGTGCTAGCAGGTTGGTCTGATCCGCAATGCCTCGAATCACATCCAGCACAGAAGCCACTTCGGTTACCCGCTGCGACAGGGTGTCCATATTGGTGGCGGCACCTTGTATACGCTTCACCAGTTGTTCAATAGCCTGAACGGTGCTGTGAACCTTCTCTTGCCCAAAACGGGTGCGCTCATCCGCTTGTTGAGACTCATGGGCGGTACTGACCGCATTCGAGGCAACTTCTTCGATGGCCGCAGTGAGCTCGTTCACCGCTGTAGCGGCCTGCTCCAGTTCATCATTCTGCTGCTGCAACTCGTGCAAGGAGCGCTCGGTCACGTCATTCAAGGAGGCCGAAGCCTGGTTGAGGCTCTGTGCCGACTGGGAAATCTGGCTGAGTGTCTGCCGCAAACTCTGCTGCATCTGGTCCAGAGCTGTCAGCAACTGAGCCGTTTCGTCAGTCCCTCGAATATGTGCTTCTGCGGTCAGGTCTCCATCGGCAATACGGTGTGCGATCTCGACCGCCTGCTTCAAAGGGGTGGTGATACCCTTGATCAAGAACCAGGCAACAATCGCCAGAAATACCGCCATGGTGCCGATCGCCGTAATGGCGGTCAGGCGGGAAATGGCATAGCTGTCCTGGGCGGCGACTTCGGCCTCGGCGATGCGAGTCTGTTGCAGCCCTACCAGTTCAAGAATGGTTCTGTTGGCCTCTTCCGCCAGCGGCAGTATGCGCTCTTCACGCAGCCGCAGTGCGTCTGCTGCGCGCCAGTTGGCGGCAAAATCCACGGCCTCGGTCAGGCTGGCGAGAAACTCGCCTTCCAGTTCGACGAAGCGATCAAAGATCTGCTGGTTTTCTGCTGTTTGAATTCTGGCCTGGTACTCGGCTTTGGCTTCATCTATGGCCGCAATGCGAGCATCGATAATGTTTTGCAGCTCTTCGCGCTCCGAAGCCGAGTTGGCCAGCACTATGGCGGTGGCTGGCACCTGAATCTGACTGAACTGCTCAAACAGGCCGTTGGCTGCAATCAGGCTGGGCAATCGCTCCTGGGCGATCACCTCAATCTGGTTATTGGACACTTCCAGCCGGTTCAGGCTGAGAAACCCCAGAGCGATGAGCAGAATCACGACCGCAATAAAGGTCAGAGACAAGCGACGACCAATCGACAGGCGGCTGAACACGGGCGTTACCTCCAGATAAGGGTATGTATTTCTTATTATTCGGTTGCTACATCATAGTATCGGCTGGTGCCCAGCGCCATTGAGTCTTTATTTATCGCAGAAAACGATGTTATGGCCCCTCACGACCAAAGTCGGTTCCCCATGCGCAGCAATGCAATGCTATAGTCCGTAGCGTCGATCGCTAAACGAAGGAGCAGGCTGTGGCAGAGAACGATGATCTGCACGATGTCGTGTCTTTTCTGGGTGAGACATTGCCTTTTTCTGCCCTTTCCGCCGAAGGTCGGCTGGAGGTTGCCCGGCATTTGAATGTCGACTATGTACCTCGCCACCAGCGCCAGCCCCTCGATCTGCAGCGCATGCTCTACATCATTCGCACCGGCGCTTTCGAGCTGCGCACCGACAACAACGAATTGATCGACCGCCTCGGCGAACACGACCTCTTTGGCATCAACACCCTGATGACCGGCAACCCTAATCGGTTAAGAGTTTACCCCATTGAAGACGCCCTGGTGTTCAAACTGGCCGAAGCCGAGTTCATGAGCCTGTGTGAAACCTATGAGCCGATGCAGCAATTTTTTCGACAGGTCAGCAGCCAACGTGATCGGCTGGGTAAACTGAAAGCCAGCCAGCAAAGCCCTAACCGGGTAGAGCAACAATTGACCCAGCGTGTCGGCGACTTTGCCAGCGGCCAGCCCATAGGGTGCCCACCCCATTACAGTATTCGCCAGGCTGCACAGGTGATGCGCGAGCAGCGTGTGTCTTCCTTGCTGCTGCTCGAAGGTGATCGGCTGGCCGGCATTGTTACCGATCGGGACTTTCGCAACCGTGTCGTTGCTGAAGGGCTGGATGTGGAACAGCCGGTGCAATCCATCGCCACCGAAACACCCGTGACCATTGATGCCGAAGCCCTGTTGTTTGATGCCCAGCGCATCATGAGCCAGCAACAGATTCACCACCTGCCGGTACTGACCGAGGGTCGGGTCAGCGGCATGATTACCGCGACGGACCTGGTTCGCGCTCAGCAGGTGTCGCCGCTCTATCTGATCAACGACATCCTGCGCCAGACAGACCTTGCCACCCTGGCCCATTTGCGCCATCGCGTCCCGGTGCTGATTCACAATTGGGTACAGGCCGAGGTCAGCCCCTACGAGATGGGCCGAGTATTGGCGGCCATTGGCGATGCCTTTGTGCAACAGTGCGTGAAACTGGCGCAATTGGAGTTGGGTGAAGCGCCCATACCCTTTGCCTGGCTGGCCTTTGGTTCTCAGGCACGGATGGACCAGACCTTTGCCTCCGATCAGGACAACGGCCTGATCCTGGCTCGTGAACCCACCGAGTCGGAAGATCACTACTTCCAACGGCTGTCCGAATGGGTGTGCCAGGCGCTGGATCAATGCGGTTATGTGCTCTGCCCGGGTGACATCATGGCGTCGAACCCGAAATGGCGACGCACACCGCAGGGCTGGATTCAGTACTTCAGCCAATGGCTCGACGAGCCAACCCCTGAGGCGCTGCTGAACGGCAGTATTTTTCTCGATCTTAGAGCCATTGATGGTCAAAAGGATCTGTTAGTCCCCGTGCAACAGTACTTGCAAAAGGAAGCCCCAGGAGCCTCACTGTTTCTTGCCATGATGACTCAGACCGCTATACGCAGCGGCCCGCCTCTGGGTTTCTTTCGTCAATTTGTGGTGAAGAGCGGCGGCGAGCACGAGGACGAGCTGGATCTGAAACACCGCGGCGTGGCCCTGATCAACGACCTGGCGCGCATTCATGCGCTGGCCTCGGGCAGCCTGGCGGTTAACAGCATAGAGCGACTGCAGGCGGCCGCACGAGCGGGAACGCTCAGCGACGAAAGCATGCACAGCCTGCAGGAAGCCTGGAGTCTGATTGCCTATTTGCGCATCGAAGAGCAGAGCAAGGCGATTCGTAACGGCAGCGCACCGACCAGCTTCCTGGACCCGGATCAACTCAGCTCGTTGACCCGAGCCCACCTCAAGGATGCCTTCAGTACCATCAAGAAGGCGCAACAAAGTGCGCTGCAGAAATTCGCCAAGGGGCAGCATGGTTGATTGGCTGAAGCAGCTGTTTCATCCGGGCATGGATTGGCGCGAGTGCCGCTTCTGGGTGCTGGACATGGAATTCACCAGCCTGAAACCGCGCGAGGGCCATATACTGAGCGCGGGCTGGGTCTGTATTGAAGGCGGGGAGATCAAACTGGAGACGGCGAAGCACCGGTTGTTTCGCCAGGGCGAGCAGCACAGCGATAATGTCGCCAGCAGTGTTCACATCCATCAGATTACCGATCAGCAGCGCGAGGTGGGTGTTGACCTAAAACTCTGGCTGCAACACAACCTCCTGCAATACCAGAATGACTATTGGGTGTTCCATCACGCCCCGCTGGATCTCGCCTACCTGAAAGACCACTGTAAGCGGTACGATCTCTACTGGCCAAAACCGATCTGGTTTGACACCCTGCATTACGAGCGCAAGAAATTGCCACCGGGCTTGCCCGGCAACTACCGGGAACTCAACCTCAATGCCTGCCGTCGTCGTTACGGATTACCAACCTACAGAGCGCATCATGCGCTGAGTGATGCACTGGCTACGGCCGAACTCTTTCTGGCGCAGATTCGCCGCGAGCTGGCCGACGCCAAAACAGACCGCCATTTGCGCCGCGCTTATCGTTGAGCGTTCTGCTGTTCCAGAAGTTGTTGCACCTGTTGCAATTGCTGCTGCATCTGATTGAGTTGCTCCGCCATATCCGCCCGCTCCTGGTGTGCCTGCTGCTGTTCCTCGCGCGTTTGCTCGGAGGTCATAACCTCCAGAATGGCGCCGATCATCATGTTCAGGAACACAAAGGCCGTCAGAAAGATAAAACTGAAATAATAGATCCAGCTTAACGGATAGACCTCCATGGTCTCGTACATGATGCTGGTCCAGCTCTCGAAGGTGGCCACTCGGAACAGCGTCAGCATGGCAATGGACACATCACCCCAGAGAAAATCGTTGATGTCGGCAAAAATCATCGAGCCGACGGCACCGTAGATATAAAAGAGGATGAACATCAACAGGGCGATATAGCCCATGCGCGGAATGGCCTTCAGGAACGAGTTGATCAGCGAGCGCAGCTCGGGCACGACCGAAATCAGGCGTAGTACCCGGAACACCCTCAGCAAGCGCCCAATCAGCACCGCATCGGCGTTGTCGAGCGGTATCAGGCTGCCGGTCACGATCAGGGTGTCAAAGACATTCCAGCCATCCTTGAAAAAATGCCGTTTGTTCTCGCAGACAATAAAGCGAAGCAGAATTTCGGCGAGAAAGAAGAGGGTGATCCCGGTATCCAGAACGGACAGCGTTTGCTCCAGCAACACCGGAATATCATAGGTTTTGGCGCCTATGGTCAGCGCCGACAGGATAATGATGAAGATAACCGACCCCTGGAACAGGCGGCTTGCTTCAATGCGTTTAAGCCAGGCAGCAGCAGTATCAGGCTGGGCAGCGCTCATGGGTCTTACTCCGAACCGGTTGGGCAGTTCCCTTGGGTGTGGAACTGCGTTAGTGTGGGCGCAATGGCGGTCGCCATAGAAAGGGGCACTATGATACTGGTTTATACCCATCCCAACCATTTCGCCGTGAATCAGGTGAAAGCCCTGCTCGAAATCCGAGGGCTGAAATGCCAGATGCGCAATGAGTTTGCCGTGGGTGGCCTGGGTGAAATCGCGCCCATAGATGCCTGGCCTGAGCTCTGGCTGGAGCACGACAGAGATTATCAGCGAGCCCTCGAGATCATAGAAAGGGATGCCAGATCGGCCGATGGCTCGGACTGGTTCTGTGGCCATTGCGGCGAGCAGAACGCAGCCAGCTTCGAAGTGTGCTGGGCGTGCAATAGAGACCGATACCGGGAGAATGACCGTTGAACATCGACGCCTTGTTCGAACAAGCGCTGGCCGCTGGCCAAATCGGAAGCATGGCAATCCCGGATAGCTGGGGACAAGGCCGAACAGCCTTTGGTGGCCTGACCGCCGCTCTGGCATACAGGGTGTTGCGCACCCAGGTAGAGCAGGACCGAATGTTGCGATCCTTGAGTGTGAGTTTCGTGGCACCCATAGCCACGGACGTGCCGTTCAGTTTCGAGAGCACCTGCCTGCGTCAGGGCAAGAACGTCACCCAGGCTCAGGCCAGCATTATTCAGGAGGGGCAGGTGGGTGTCACCCTGTTGGCCAGTTTTGGTGTCGCTCGCGAATCTCGAACCGGGGTCAACAATACTGAAACGCCCGATGTTCTCATGCCCGAGCAACCTCAGTTTCTGCCTTTTATCCCCCAAGTAACCCCCCAGTTTTTCCAACATGTAGATCTGGTGCTTTGCTCCGGCAGCTTTCCCTTTACCGGAGCGAAGACAGCGCACCATGGTGGCTTTATGCGTTTTAGTGAGCCACCGGCCGAGATGACCGATGCTCATGTCATCGCGCTGATTGATTCCTGGCCGCCAACCCTTTTGCAACAACTCTCGAAGCCGGCACCGGCCAGCACTCTGGCCTGGAACCTGGAGTTCCTGCATCCGCACCGGCCGGTCCTACCTCAGGATTGGTTTGCCTACCAGGCCGACACGCGTCAGGCGGGCGAAGGCTATGGCCATACCGAAGCCAGCATCTGGGATGCACATGGCGAGTTGATTGCCATTAGCCGCCAAACCGTTACTGTCTTTGCCTGACCGGATTAGACATTAGTCTAATCCGGTCTTGAAACCCCCTCCCGCCTTTTTGGCTCGCCCCAGTGACTGCGGGCCTTGTGGTTGGCGCCCTGAGTGCCCGCTTCATCATGAGACTAAAGTCGGCTTTTCACTCAACCTGGAGCTGGCGCACACTGCATGCTGTGTAATCTCTACACTCTTGAGTAGGCAATCCAATAAGACTTCCTGACCTATTGGATTGTCGCTCTTGAAATACTGGCGCAATTACGCGGAATTGCTTGTATTTCAAGGGCTCGCGACGGCCTATCGGCCGCGGCGATACTTCCGTGTATCGAATCAACCTGGCAACCAGAAAGGTGGCCAGGTTAAAACAACAACAATGGAGAGACAGAGCATGAGTAACGAGAAGTTCGATTCGACAGACTACTGGGCTGCGAATCTTCGGTTGATCGCAGGGTGCCTCTTTGTATGGGCGCTGGTGTCTTACGGTTTTGCCATTCTGTTGCGCCCAATGCTGGCCGGTATCCCAGTGGGTGGTACTGATCTTGGCTTCTGGTTTGCCCAGCAGGGTTCCATTCTGACCTTCATCGCGTTGATCTTCTTCTATGCATGGAGAATGAACAAGCTTGATCAAAAATTTGGTCTCGGGGAGTAATCACGATGAGTCAGTTTGCTATTAACCTGATCTTTGTCGGGGGCTCCTTTGCTATCTACATTGCCATTGCCATCTGGGCCAAGGCGGGATCGACCAAAGAATTCTACGTCGCTGGTGGCGGCGTTAACCCCATCACCAACGGCATGGCGACTGCCGCCGACTGGATGTCTGCTGCGTCTTTTATCTCCATGGCGGGCCTGATTGCTGCCGGTGGTTATGCCAACTCTACCTTCCTGATGGGTTGGACCGGTGGTTATGTGTTACTCGCCATGTTGTTGGCGCCTTACCTGCGGAAATTCGGCAAGTTCACCGTGCCGGACTTTATTGGTGACCGCTTCTACAGCAGCACGGCTCGGCTCGTTGCTGTGGTGTGCTTGATTGTTGCCTCTGTGACCTACGTTATCGGTCAGATGACCGGTGCTGGTGTGGCCTTCTCGCGCTTCCTCGAAGTACCCAGCAGCACAGGTATCTGGATTGCGGCCTTTATTGTTTTCCTCTATGCCGTTTTCGGTGGCATGAAAGGCATCACCTACACCCAGGTGGCACAGTACGTGGTTCTGATCATTGCCTACACCATTCCTGCGGTGTTTATTTCGTTGCAATTAACCAGCAATCCTATTCCGATGTTCGGGCTGTTCAGTACCCATACTGAATCCGGTATGCCATTGCTGTCCAAGCTGGATGAAGTGGTCCGTGAACTCGGTTTCCAGGACTACACAGCCGATGTCGACAACAAATTGAACATGGTGTTGTTTACCCTTTCGCTGATGATCGGTACGGCCGGTCTGCCGCACGTTATTATTCGTTTCTTCACCGTACCCAAAGTTGCTGACGCACGCTGGTCGGCTGGCTGGGCTCTGGTGTTCATCGCCCTGCTGTACCTGACGGCACCGGCTGTTGCTTCCATGGCGCGTTTGAACCTGTTTACCACCATCTACCCTGATGGCCCGACTGAGCCTGCCCTGCTGTACGAAGATCGCCCTGAGTGGATGCAGACGTGGGAAGCGACTGGCCTGCTCATCTATAACGATCTGAACAATGATGGTCGCATCCAGTACTACAACGCTACACCAGGCTTTGCCGATGAAGCGGCTTCGCGTGGTTGGGCGGGTAACGAACTGAGTGTTAACAACGACATCCTGGTATTGGCTAACCCTGAAATCGCCAACCTGCCAGGCTGGGTCATTGGTTTGATTGCCGCCGGCGGTATTGCTGCCGCCCTGTCAACGGCTGCGGGTCTGTTGTTGGCGATCTCCTCAGCGATCAGCCATGACTTGATCAAGAAGACTCTCAAACCAGACATCTCTGAGAAAGGGGAAATGCTGGCCGCGCGGATCTCCATGGGGGGTGCTATCCTGTTGGCGACCTACCTTGGTTTGAACCCTCCCGGCTTTGCTGCCCAAACGGTTGCACTGGCCTTCGGTCTGGCCGCATCGTCCATCTTCCCGGCATTGATGATGGGTATCTTCTCCACCAAGATGAACGACAAGGGCGCTATCGCCGGCATGCTGGCCGGTCTGATATCCACCCTGCTGTACATCTTTACCTACCTGGGTTGGTTGTTCATCCCTGGCACCAACATGCTGGCGAACGTCGAATCCAACTGGCTGCTGGGCATTTCACCTCTGTCCTTCGGTGCAGTAGGTGCTATGCTTAACTTCGCAGTCGCCTTTGCAGTTGCCAAAGTCACGGCAGAACCACCGGCCGAGATTCAGCACCTGGTTGAAAGCGTACGTTATCCGAAGGGAGCCGGTGCCGCGTCCAATCACTAAGACGCGAGCATTTTCCCACAAAACAGTTAACGGGCCCTTTGGGGCCCGTTTCTATTAGAGTACAGACAATATGATTTGGCATTTGGTTGCAGTGGTGTTTGCCGGGCTCGGCGCCGCCGGTATCGCTCTGGGGCTCCGGGTAGTCAGTGGTAAGCGCCTACCCAAATGGATCATTCCGGTCTTTGCCGGCATGGGCATGCTGAGCTATCAGATATATTTTGAATACAACTGGTTCAACTTCAAGCAGGAGCAATTGCCCGCCGGTTCTGTGGTAGTAGAAACCGAAGAAGGTCAGGTGTTCTGGCGGCCCTGGACATTAAGATACCCGATGACCATTGGCTTTACTGTTATTGAGCCAGAGCAAGTCAGTATCAGAGTGCAGGATGAATACACGATCGCTCATTTCAGAACCTACCGTTTTGAAAAACAACATATAGATGTTGTAACGACTCAAGAGTACCTGATGAACTGCGAAACCGGTGATCGAGTGCCAGTCGTGTCAGGTAGTATTGATCACACTAGAACCATCAATTTCAATGATAATCATCAACTTTACATGACGGTTTGTCCCTGATCGTCCTGTTGTTTCAGAAGCGGAACTAGTGACTCTTTGCCAATAGCGAGGCCTGATTACCGGCCTTTACTGACTGAAGACGCATAGCCGGCCCGTTGCAATTGCGTCTGTTACCCACATCGGTAGACTGCTGACACGACTCACCGTTTTGAGGAAGATCGATGTCGGAGTTCTCTGGTTCCGAACGTTACATTGCCAGTACTGATTTGCGCCTGGCCGTCAAGGCCTCCATGACCTTGCAGCGCCCGCTGCTGGTCAAAGGCGAGCCCGGTACCGGCAAAACCCTGTTGGCGGAAGAAATCGCCGCCAGCCTGGGCATGCCATTGGTGCAATGGCACATCAAATCCACCACCCGAGCGCAACAGGGCCTCTACGAGTACGATGCTGTGTCTCGCCTGCGCGACAGCCAACTGGGCGACGACCGGGTGCATGACATTCGCAACTACATTCGCCCCGGCAAACTCTGGGAAGCTTTCAGCTCCGAGCAACGCTCTGTGCTGCTCATTGATGAAGTCGACAAGGCCGACATCGAGTTTCCCAACGACCTCCTGGTCGAGCTCGATCGGATGGAGTTTCATGTCTATGAAACTGGTGAAACCATCAAGGCCAGTCAGCGGCCGGTAGTGATCATCACCTCCAACAACGAAAAAGAACTGCCGGATGCCTTTCTGCGGCGCTGCTTTTTCCACTACATTCAGTTCCCGGATGAAGCCACGCTGAAGGCCATTATCGATGTCCACTTCCCGGACATTGAGGCCAACCTGGTGCGGGACGCCCTGGCCGTCTTCTTCAAGGTGCGGGATCTGCCCGGCTTGAAAAAACGGCCCTCGACCTCTGAGCTGATCGACTGGCTCAAACTCCTGGTCAGCGACCGCATGGCGGCCAATGTACTCAAGGGGGGCGACATCAAGGACGCCCTGCCACCGCTCTATGGCGCCCTGGTCAAGAACGAGCAGGACGTGCACATGCTCGAGCGCCTGGCTTTCATGAGCCGTCGCTGATGTTGCTGCGCCTGTTCTACACCCTGCGCGATCATGGCGTAGGCACGACACCGAGAGAATTTCTCGGCTTTCTGGAGGCGTTGCAGCAGGGCCTGGTCTTTGCCGATGAAGACGAATTCTATCAGCTGGCCAGGCTCTGCCTGGTCAAGGACGAAACCCGTTTTGATCGTTTTGATCGCGCCTTTGCCGCCTTCTATGAGGGCCTGTCAGAGCTGCCCAACCCTTTAGCTACCGATGTCCCGGAAGACTGGCTGCGTCAGGAATTATGGAACAGTCTCAGCGAAGAAGAACGCGCCCAGATTGAAGCCATGGGCGGGCTCGATAAACTGATGGAAACCCTGGCGGAACGCCTGAAAGAGCAGGAAGGGAAGCACCAGGGCGGCAACCGCTGGATTGGTACCGGCGGCACCAGTCCCTTCGGCCATGGCGGCTATAACCCGGAAGGCATTCGCATTGGCGGCAAGGGTGGCCAGCGACGGGCGGTCAAGCTCTGGCAACAGCGTCAGTATCGCAATCTGGACGACAGCGTCGAGCTGGGCACACGCAACATCAAGATGGCCTTGCGCCGTTTGCGGCAATTCGCCCGCACCGGTGCGCGTGAAGAACTGAACCTGGACGACACCATTCGCTCCACAGCGCGTAACGCCGGCATGCTCGACATCAAGACCCAGCCGGAGCGCCATAACGCGGTCAAGGTGTTGTTGTTTCTCGATGTGGGCGGCTCGATGGACGACCACGTCAAAAGCTGCGAAGCGCTGTTTTCTGCCTGTCGAACCGAATTCAAGCATCTGAAATATTTCTACTTTCACAACTTCATTTACGACCACGTCTGGACCGACAATCAATTGCGGCAAGGGTCGCTGATGTCGTTGGACACACTGCTGCACACCTTCGGGCCGGATTACAAGGTGATCATCGTCGGCGATGCTTCGATGTCGCCCTATGAAATCGCCGCCGCTTACGGCAGTATCGATTTCATGAACCCCACGCCCGGCGCAGAGACCTTTGCGCGTCTGACCCGTCACTTTCAACGAATAGCCTGGCTCAACCCGGTACCGGAACACCATTGGGGTTACACTCAAAGCATCGCCATGGTTCGAGAACTCTGTGCACAACGCATGGCCGCATTGTCGATGCGGGGCCTGGAGCAGGCCATGGGGTGGTTGCAGGGGCGTTCCGTTTAGCGACGTATTGGCGTAGCATAAACGCTCAAATGGTTCGGGGTAAGCCGCATTGAACCTGTTTATAGGCCGATGGCTGTTCGTTTTTTTGCTGCTCGGTGGCGCCACCGTTCAGGCCGAAACCGTCAAGCTGGTGGCGGACCCCTGGTGCCCGTTCAATTGCGAACCGGGTGACGATGCCCCGGGCTACATGATCGAGATCGCCCAGCGGGTGTTTGCAGAGCATGGCATAGAGGTGGAGTACCATACGTTGCCCTGGGTGCGCGCTTTGATGGCTGTCGAAGCAGGTGAATACTCTGCTGCGGTCGGCGCCTCGCGGGCCGAAGCGCCCAACTTTGTCTTCCCCGAATTGCCTCAGGGCCTTATGAACAATGTCTTCTGGACGCTGGCCGATTCTGACTGGGTCTACCAGGGGCAGGCATCGCTGAAGCAGATCAACCTGGCCATTATCGCCGGCTATGGTTACAGCCCTGAACTGGAAGCCTATATAAGGCTGGGACTGGACTCACAGAGAGTCACCGAGTTGTTCGGTGAGACTCCCCTGCAAAACGGCATCTTGATGCTGGAGCGAGGCCGCATCGATGCTCTACTGGAAGAACAATCGGTGTTTCAGTATCAACTGATGCACCATGGCAGAAGCGAAACCTTCCGGAACGCTGGAGGCGTCGCTCAGGAAGCGCTGTTCAGCGAAGTCTACATTGCCTTCTCCCCAGAGCTGGAAGGTGCAGAGCACTATGCCGACATTCTTACCGAGGGCATGGCTCAACTTCGCCAGAGTGGTGAGCTGAACAAGATCCTGAGCCGTTATGGTGTAACAGACTGGGCCGTCGAAACTCCCGAATGAGCCTGACGCTCACCGTTCAATAGGCTACACTCCAGTTTCGTCGCCATCTGGAGCTCTACCGATGATCCGCCACGCCACCAACACCGACTTTCGCGAACTGGCCGATCTCTATATGGATGCCAGCCTGATCGCCCATCCCTTTATCGACCCCGACTACCTGGCGCTGGACAAGGTCGCGTTGCGTGAAGTGCGACTGCCCCTTGAAGAAGCCTTTGTTTACGAACAACCGGGTGAGATTCTGGGGTTTATTGCGCTGCAGGGCCCCGAGATCAAGGGGCTTTTCGTCAAAGCGGATCAGCAACGCAAAGGCATAGGGCGGGCGCTGGTCGACTACGCCAAGGATCTGCACGACCACCTGGATGTGCGTATTTTTCAGGAAAATTACGCCGCCCAGCGATTCTATTATGCCCTCGGTTTTGAAGTCGCAGAAGAGGGCGCACACCACGCCCTGCCGCACCCTGAGTACCGAATGCGTTGGCCGGCCTAATAAAGTTTATCCAGCACTACCAGCCAGGCGCTCATGAACACAAAGCTCACAATCAAAAAGGGCCCATTCCAGCGATAGGCCAGGTGGCGCGGTGACACCTGGGCCAGGTGGCCCATGATGTTCAGCGAAATGGTAAAGGGCGAGCTGTTGACGGTTAAGCTCCAGGCACACATCAACCCCAGCGCCAGCAACTCCTGACTCAAGCCAAAAGCCGGTGCCGGTTGCAAGGCTGCAGCCAACAGAGTGACCGAAACAATGGGGTTGAAACCCACCTGACCTAGCAGAACGGTCAGCACCATCACCGCTATCAGTAAAGGAACCCCCTGCAGGTGCAGCAGGGAAACCAGCCATAACACCTGGTCTTCACTGATCCAGGCACTGATGACCGCACCGAGAAAACCGGCCGCCGCCAACAGGCTGACTTCGCCGGTCAGGGGCGCAACCTGCTGAGGCAACGTCTTGCGCAAACGACGCGCCAACAAAAGCGGCGCCCCCACCCAGCCTGCACGCTTGCCTTGCCAGCCCAACCAACCGAGCCCAAAGAGCGGGCTCAACACCAGCACCGCCATGGGCAGGTTGAGGTCGGTGGTCGCCTCGATGAAAAAAGCACTGCCGGTCAGGGTCGTGATCAGGGTGATCAATTGCACAACCGATCGCCAGGCATTACCACCAAAGCGAATGCGCTCACTGGGCGCTTTCAGGTATCGAAACTGCCAAAAATCCAGTAGCCAACCGATAATGACGATGATCACAGCGGTCACAAAACCAATGGGTAAAATCCCCTGCCAGCGCAGGCCTGGTATCATGGTGAGCAGTACGATCAGCGTCACTGAAAAAGGTGACATCAACGGCAAAGTGGCAAAGCCTCGAAGCATGGCCAGCGTCATGCGTCGTTGTCGAATCGCCTGAATGCCTCTGTCTCCCCATGCCGCCACCAGGGTATTGCCGCGCGTCACCATCAAACCCAGCAAATGCAGCACACCAAAATTCAGTATCACACCAAAAAGGGTGGTGGCGTAACTGAGCATGCCATAGCGTCGTATGGGCGGCTGATTCACCACCCACTGGCCGCACTTGCGGATCATTCGCGAGGGCTGTGCCGCAATACGCAAAAAACTGAGCGCGATCAGAAAGGTGGCAAAGTAGGCACCACGATCAAAGGCCGTTGCCAGAACGGCCAATGGCTCCTCGATCCAGAACAGCGCCAAAGCGCTGGAACCCGCCAAAGCGACCAGAATTTTGGGTGAGTTGGGAATGTACTGCCAACGCAGCACAATAAAGCCGAGGATGGCCGCACCAGCCATCCACAAAGCCCAGCGTTGTGCAGCCAACTGGAACAACAGCGTTCCGATTGCAATCAGAGTCAGGGCGAGCAGTGAAGCAGAGCGGTTCATCAGATTCTATAAGTATGTGATTGGCAAAGCCCTACTCTGGTGAATTGCACGTCAGATGGCAAGCGCTATAGCACGCAACCGGGCTCAGGCTCCCAGTAGTCGCTGGAAAAAGTGATCTCTAACGGCGAGAATCTCGGCCTCAAGCTTCACCGCCGATACCTGACCTTTCGAGAAAAAACGAAAGGCGTCCACACCCTGATAAACAAAGAGATCAACGCCCGACAGTGTCGCCGCTCCGGCCGCCTCGGCTGCCGTCAGTAAAACAGTTTCGGCTGGGATGTATACAGCGTCGAACACCCACTGTTGCGGTTGCAGCTTGTTGGCATCAATAGGGCAGCCCGGGTGATTCAGGTGACCGACGGGTGTGCAGTTGACGATGCCATCCAATTGGCCGAGCAGGTCGTCTGCTTCTTCGGCTGTTAAGCCGTGAGCGCTGATGCCTTGAGCAGACAGGTCCTCGCACAAATCGGTGCCACGTGACGGGTCACGCTCCAGTATGAGCAGTTGATCAGCGCCCAACTTGCCCAGCGCAAAAGCCACTGCTCGGCCTACGCCGCCGGCACCGACGAGCAATACTCTGCCAGGTGCTTTGTCGCCAAAGCGATGGCGGTAGGCGCTGATATAACCACTGTAGTCGGTATTTTCGGCGCGGATGATACCGCCCTCAAACACCAGGGTGTTGGCCGAACCAACGCGCTCAACACCCTCGCTGAGCTGGGTCGCCAGTTTGACCGCCTGCTCCTTGAAAGGGTAGGTGACGTTGGTACCGCGATAACCCTGTTGCTGTAATTGCATCACCGCTTGCTTGAAGTCGAAGTCGGCCAGTTCAAGAGCGTCCACCAGGTGGTATTCGGTGGGCAGGCCCAGGCGTTGGCCCAGGCGCTGGTGCAAATCGGGCGATTGGGAGCGGGCTATACCCTCACCGATCAAAGCGAGTTTCATCATCTTGTCTGTTCTCCCGTTTCCGCCGCTCTTTGCTGCGCGGCAGCCCGAACAAAAGCATTGGCCGCCCCCAGCCCCTGATAGCCATCGCGCTGCACCAGCTCAAAAAAGAAGGACTGCTGGTCAGGGCGAATGTAGAGTTGCTGGAAGGCGCCGCTGGCATCTTCGTCGTATAAAACATCATGCCGTTGAAACCATTCCAGGCTGTCGGCTGGCAGATCGAAGCGTGCGCTGAGGTCGCGGTAATAGTTGTCGGGAATGGTCAGGCTGGGCGTGCCTGCCTGGTCCAGGCCGATGGCGGTTTGTTTCAGGTTATTGGTACGCAAGGCGATGTGTTGCACACCAGAGCCACCGACCGTTTTCAAAAAACGGTTGCTGCTGGTATCGGGCGAGGTGCTGGCGTTCAGGGCTAGGCGGAAACGGCCGGCCGAGTCGCTGTCGGCACGGTTCTGTAACACCTGGCTCTGAATCAGACCGCGCGGATCGGTAACATCAAAAGACGCCGTGGGTTCCAGCGCGAAAATGGCGCGATACTGCAACATCAACGACAGGTAGTCGTGATAATTCAACGACAGACTGAGGTGATCCACTTCGATCAGAGAGCCGGTCGGCACGGGCTGTACGTCTTCAGTAAACTCGGTATCCCAGACCCGGCTCATCAGCGGCGCGTCCACTATATAGCCAAGCGAACCATCCACATTGCGCAGTGCACTCATGCCATGGCTGGCACTAGCCTGCTCAGGTGACAACACCTCATAGCCAAGTGCTTTGGCACGCTTGATCGACTGATAGGCGTTGTCCACCTGAACCGCAAAGGCGCTGACCGAGGTGGCGCGTCGGCCTGGCACCTTGCCTGCAAATTCCGGCTCGGTATTGATCACAATGTTCAAATCGTTGATCGCCCAGCGCTCGGCGGCAAGACTGGCGTGTCGGCCAACGCAGTTCAGGCCCATGGCTTTGAGGTCGCTGCGCAACAGATCCGCGCGCTCGACATCGATGCTGATTTCCACAAAGGCCAGACGATCAATAGGCTGGGCATTGGGCATCGGGTTGCCGGGCATCATGCTGCGCAAAAAATGATAGGAGCGAAGGCCATCGCGCGCCGTCTGTTCACTGTGCCCCATGCGGAAGACATCGTTGAAAATTTCGTGGGACAACGGGCCGTCATAGCCGGTGGCGGACAACAAGGCCATGAACTCGGCAATTTGCAGCTCGCCCTGGCCGGGAAAACAGCGAAAGTGCCGGCTCCAGCTCAGATGGTCCATCGACAGTTTGGGCGCATCGGCCGTCTGCACCAGGAAAATTCGCTCGCCAGGAATGTTGGCAATGCTGTTCAGTTCCGTCTGGCGCGAAAATATATGGAAGGTATCCAGCACCAGACCAACGCTTTCGTGATTGGCCCGCCGCACCACTTCCCAGCTGTCTCGGTAATCGTGAACGAACTTGCCCCAGGCCAGCGCCTCGAAGGCGATTCTCATGCCACGCTTCGCAGCCCGGTCACCCAGTTCCGCGAAATCTTCTGCGGCTCTGTTCAAGCCGGGCAGGGCGTCGGGGTGAACCGAACTGCAACACATCAACAGATCGGTGCCGAGCTCTGCCATCAGGTCGAACTTGCGTTCGGCACGGTCAAAGGCCAATTGGCGGGCACGGCCTTCGAGTCCTTCGAAATCGCGGAAGGGTTGCAGCGTGACCAGCGTAAGCCCTCGGTCGCGAATCAACTGCCCGGCTTCACTGGCACTGCCATGGAAGACGGTCAGGTCGTTCTCGAATACCTCAACCCCTTCAAAGCCGGCGCGGGCGATGGCGTCTATCTTTTCTTCCAGTGAGCCACTCAGGCACACGGTGGCGATGGATGAGTACATGCTGACTCCTCCCGGTAATCAGTAAATGGGACAGTGAACTATTGATTGATAGTTCCTGTTCTAATAACCCGCCAGGCGCGGCAGGAAGGTCACCAGGTCGGGTACAAAGGTAATCAACAGCAGCACCAGAACCTGTACCAACAGCATTGGCAAGATGCGTCGTATGATGGGCGTTAGCCCCGTTCGGGCAATGGAGTCCGCCACGAACAGACAGAGCCCGACCGGTGGCGTGATCAAGCCAAGCATCAGGTTGAAAATGACGATGATCCCGAAGTGCAGCGGGTCTATGCCCAGGCCGACAGCAATGGGGTGCAGAATGGGCACCAGCACCAGAATGGCGGCAATGCCCTCGAGCAATAAACCCACCACCAACAGCAACACCAGGATGGCGAGCAGAAAGGCGACTTGAGAATCCACTGTGGCCAGCGCCCACTCGGTGATCAGGTTGGGAATGCGGTTGTACGTCAGCAACCAGTTGGCGGCCGAGACCGCCCCCATGATGATCATGATGACGGCACTGTCACGCATGGCGCGCGTGAAGATGGCCGGGAGCCGGCTGATGCGAATACTGCGGTACAATACAACACCGACAAACAAGGCATAAAAGACCGCAAAGGCGGCAGCTTCAGTGGGCGTTACGATACCCGCCAGTATAGAGCCAATGACCGCAAAGGGCATGAAAACGGGGATAACACCGTCCAGCACGGCCTTGCGACGAGAGCCGGTTTTACGCTCACGACTGGCGTAATGGCCGGCGAAAAACCAGACGTAGACCGACAGCGCTATGGCGATCAGCAAACCCGGAATAATGCCGGCCAGAAAAAGCCCGGGAACAGAGACACCGGTGACGGTCAGCGCATAAATTATGACCGGAATGCTCGGGGGGATGATAGGCCCGATGACGGAGGAAGCTGCAGTGAGCGCCGCGGCAAAGTCTCGCGGGTAACCTTCCTTTTCCATTTCCGGAACGAACACCCGACCCAGGGTTGAGGTATCGGCAATAGCCGACCCCGACAAACCTGCAAACAGGACCGACGCCCAGATATTGACCTGAGCCAGACCTGCGCGCATGTGCCCCACCAGGGCATTGGCCAGATTAATAATGCGTTTGGTAATGCCCGCTTCATTCATGACTTCGCCAGCCAGAATAAACAACGGTACGGCCAATAAAGGAAAGGAGTTGAGACCACCAAAGGTCTGCTGGGCGACAATACGAATATGGTAGGGAAAGTCAGCCTGAATCATGAATACCAGCAAGGTGCCCAGTATGACAAAGGCAAAGGGAACGCCGATCAGCAACAGAGCGATGAGCAGGGCGTAAATCATGGTGCAGCCTCCTCATGTTTCATGTCCAGGCTGTGCCTTGCCGCCATGATCAAAGCAGACAAAGCCAACAGCGAGCCACCGAACACCGTCGATAGCTGGAAAACCCACATGCGCAGGCCCGTACTGGAATTGCGCATACGGCCTCGAGCCTCCATGAATTCAAAGCCAGAAATCGCAAAACCGATACCGACCAGTA
The DNA here is from genome assembly GCA_022565595.1 of Saccharospirillum sp. Taxonomy (GTDB): domain Bacteria; phylum Pseudomonadota; class Gammaproteobacteria; order Pseudomonadales; family Natronospirillaceae; genus Saccharospirillum. The sequence continues at coordinate 21,263 of JAIUML010000039.1, forward strand.
GAACAATAAAGTCGATCAGAATCAGGTTCCAGGGTTGCAGGCGCCGTGGAATAAAGTCCATGACAATGGTAAAGCGCACATGTCTTTCCTGCAGGTAAGCTAATGCAGTGCCCACCATCACACCAAAGATCATGGCAAAAATGGCGACATCTTCCGCCCAGACGATGGTACGGCCTGCACTGTAACGCCAGAAGGCATTGGCGAAGACCAGTGCAAACACCACTGCCATCATCGAGCCGGCGGTAATGCCGGTTATGCCGACCAGCAGCCGGTGCAATGTTTTTACTATGGGCAACATGGGAGTGTCCTGATGTGCGCGTTACAGGGAGCGGGCCCGACCGACAATGTCGATCCGGCCCTGGTGGCAATGGTGCTTAGAACTCGGCCGCAGCGGTGTCAACAGCTTCGAGCAAGCGGTCGATCCATTGGGCATCGCGACCCAGGTCGTTGCGCAAGAACTCGACAACGGCGGGCTGGGCAGCATCCCGGAACGCATTCAATTGCTCGGTTGTCGGCTGGGTGACTTCCATACCCCGTTCAGCCAGTTTCGACACACCATCGGCTGAGCCGAATTGCTGAATGGCACGGCCGACGGTACCGGCAACCTTGGCAGCGCGACGGAAGGCGGCCTGGTCTTCAGTAGACAAGGACTGGTAGAGGTCGTCACTGATCAGGATATGGTCGACGCCATAGACGTGGCCATCCAGCGTCAGATACTTCTGGAACTCGTAGAAGTTGTTGCCGTAGATGACGGAGATCGGGTTTTCCTGGCCATCGACCACACCGGTGGCCAGAGCGGTTGGCACTTCACCCCAGGCGATGCCCTGAGGCTCGGCACCCAGGCCGCGAACCATTTCCAGGTAGAGCGGAATGGTTTGCACGCGGAATTTCAGGCCGCGCATGTCTTCCGGAGTAGCGATGGGGCGCACCGAGTTGGTGAAATGGCGGAAGCCGGTTTCACCGTAGGCCAGAGTGCGCAGCCCGGTTTCACTCAGGCAGTGTTCTGCCAGGGACTGACCAAATTCACCGTCCAGAACTTCCCAGGCAACGGGGGCCGAAGGGAAGGCATAAGGGATGTCCGTCACGGCGGCAGCTGGACAAAAATTGGCATAAGAGCCGGATACCATGGAGACACTGATGGTGCCATCAATGGTGCCGTTGATCAGGTCGTCTTCGCTGCCGAGCGAACCCGCCGGGTAGATTTCGACGGTGTGTTCCGTTTGCGCCTCGATTAGATTCTTGAACACGATGGCCGCTGCGCCTTTCTTGGACGTGGTCCAGTCGGCGGGGTCAACGTGGGCAAAGCGGAAGGTGGCGGCAGAAGCAAAGCTGCTGGCGGTAATGACGGCCAGGGTCAGGCCTGTGGCCTTGAGGGAAAACCGGTTCATGTGGAGTACCTCTTGTTGTTGTGCTGCGTTGCGTTAAGTAGCGATGGCTGACAGAGTCTGATGCCGGGCCATCAGCGCCCCGTGTGGCCGAGCGCTGCGTGCGGTCAGAGACTATTCTGGTTGTTTATTAACCGCTCCATTTCATAATGTACGAAATGGTACGTTCAGTCAACCTGTGGCATACTGTGGTTCTGCCACCGACGAAGGTAAAAGAGATGACGACCGAGATGTCTACCCGACTGGCCAAGGGCCGAACTCGCAAGAACGATCCGGAACGCGTTCAGGCCGATATCATGCGGGTAGCCACTCAGGAATTCTCGGAAAAGGGCCTCTCAGGGGCACGCATCGACGAGATAGCGGAGAAGACTCGCACCTCAAAACGGATGATTTATTATTATTTCAAGGACAAGGAAACGCTCTATCTGAAGGCGCTGGAACGCTCCTACCAGCAGGTGAGACAGCAAGAAGAAGCGCTGGACCTGGATCACCTTGAGCCGGTTGAGGCCCTGACCCGGCTGGTAGCTTTTACCTTTGAGCACCACCTGAACAGCCCGGATTTCATCCGCATGGTCATGATCGAAAACATTCACCATGGCCGCTTTATTGAGCAGTCCGACCTGATTCAGACCCTGAATGCCGGTGCCGTTAATGAACTGGAGAAGGTGTACCAGAGGGGCGTTGATGCGGGCGTTTTCCGGCCAAACCTGGAAGCCATAGAGTTGCACTGGCTGATCAGCGCGCTGTCATTCTTTAATGTTTCCAACCGCTACACCTTTTCCCGAATTTTCAGCTGGGACCAGAGCGCACCCGAGAATCAGCAGCGCCTGGCCAGCCATGTTGTGGAAATGGTGTTGCGTTATGTGTTGAAAAAGCCCGGGCACAGTGACCCGGCCATCTAAGCCGGGCGGTTGTGGGTAGCTTGTTAGAGACGATCGTTCAGGAAGCCCAACAACGCCTGCCAGGAAGCCTGATCCGCTTGCAAGTCGTAGTCTCTGCTGCCGTAAACCGTAAAGGAGTGGCGGGCGCCACCATACACCTGGGCATTATGCGTCACACCGGCGGCCTGTAAATCATCCAGCAGGGCGGCCAAATCGGCCATACCGGACACCGGGTCTGCCGAGCCATGCAACACCAGAACAGGTGCGGTCACTCCGCTGTAATCCTGCCCTTCTGGCAAATCCAGACCACCGTGGAAAGAGACAAAACCGCTGGTTTCCGCCCCTGCACGCGCCATTTCCAGCGCAGCCGCGCCACCAAAGCAGTAACCCATCACAACAACACCTTCGGTACCACCGGGAATCTGGCTGACCTGATCCAGAGCACCCATTAGCCGGGTACGGAACAAGTCACGATCCCCATAGAGCTCGGCCGTGCGCTGCTGGTTTTCCTGCATGGAGGTGGGTTGGCGATCGCGTCCGTAAACATCGATGGCAAAGGCAGTATAACCCTGAGCCGCCAACATATCAGCGCGGCGCTTTTCGTAATCGTTGACGCCATCCCAGTCATGAATGATCAACACCGTACCGCGAGTTTCTGGCAGGGCACTGTTATAGGCAACGTAGCCCCGAAAGGGCATGCCATCGACATCATAGTCGTAATCCTGGCCGATTAATTCAGCAGTTGCGGCGGTGGCTAGTAGAGCACCGGCAGTGAGCAGAGCAAAGACTGATTTTACCGCAGACATGGCAATTCCCCTTTGGGTTGTTTTTTGAACAGGGTAGTACGAGTTTGGGTGGGGAGTGGATGTTTTTGGGTGTTCTGGGGTGAGGGCCAGGATGCACCCTACAACCGACCAGCCTCAACAATCCGCTGCAAAAACGCCTGAGTCCGCTCATCCCGCGGCGCACTGAACATCGTCTGCGGATCCCCTTCTTCCAGTATCCGCCCACTTTCCAGAAAACAGACCCGATCCGCCACATCCCGAGCAAAGCCCATCTCGTGAGTCACAATCACCATGGTCATGCCCTGAGCCTTCAACTCCTTGATGATTCCCAACACCTCGCCCACCAGTTCAGGGTCCAGCGCTGCCGTTACTTCGTCCAATAACAAAACATCGGGCTTGTTCATCAAGGCTCGCACAAAGGCCACCCGTTGTTGCTGACCGCCGGATAACTGCTCCGGGTAGGATTTGGCAAAGCCACCCATGCCGAAGCGTTCCAGCTGCGCCAATGCTTCGGCTTCAGCCACCTTGCGCGCTTTCTTGTGCACACGGCGCGGCGCAAGGGTGAGGTTATCGAGCACCGTCAAATGCGGAAAAAGGTTGTAGGACTGGAACACGATGCCGATGCGCTTGTGCAGCCCGACCTTGCCGAAGCGCTCGTCGGTTATGGAGACGCCATCAAGTTGTATCTCACCATAGTCCGCCTTGACCAGCCGGTTGATGCAGCGCAACAGTGTCGACTTGCCGGAACCGGAAGCGCCGATCAGGCAGACCACTTCGTGCATGGCCACACTCAGGTCGACCTGATCCAGCACCAGGTTGTCGCCGAAATACTTGGTGACTTCTTTCAGTTGGATGCGTGTCACGCTCAACCCCCCGTCTGCAAGCGACGCTTGCGATCGCGATGGGTGACGTAATCGGCCAGACGCGCCATCGGGATGGTCGCCAACAGAAAGAGCCCGGCGGCAACAATCAGGGAGGAATAGTTGAAGGTCGAGGCGGTATAGATTTGTGCTTCACGTACCGCATCGCGCACGCCGATGACCGACAGCAAGGCCACATCCTTTTGCAGCGCGACGACAATGTTCATCATCGCCGGCAACACATTGCGCACCGCCTGCGGCAGGATGGCGTAAATCATCGTTTGCCACTCACTCAACCCCAGCGACTTGGCCGCCGCCCATTGACCTTCGTGCACTGCATCAATGCCCGAGCGATAAATCTCGCAGACATAGGCCGAGTAACTCAGCACCATGGCCACTGCCCCCCAGAACAGGCTGCTCGACGGCATGCCGGGCAGGTTCAGCGCTGGTATACCAAAACCGAACAGCAGCACCAGCAGCAAGACCGGCAAGCCCCGGAATAGATCGATGTAGAGAATCACCATCAAACGAAAGGGCGCAAACCAGGGCGCACGCAGCGAACGAACCACCGCCAGCACAATGCCCAGGAACAGAATGCAGGCCAGCACAATCAGCCAGATGCGCATGTTGATCCAGAAGCCCTGCAACACTCTCGGGAAAGCCGCAACCATGGCATCCACATTAAAGAACTGCAGCTTGATGCGCGGCCATTGCTCGGCCGAGGTGATCACCCAGGCCAGACCACCGAAGACGATGACGATGCTGACAAGGCTGATCAGGCTCGGAACCACGGCTTCGCGCCAGTCAAACTGACGGCCAGGCGGTGGTGGTGGCGGACGCCGAGTGGCGCCGCCGGTTTGGCCCTGAGTGGGCATTTCTGTGGGTTTCATTCAGTGATTACGGGCAGGTCTGGGTCGGCAATGAGGTAGGTGTTTTTCAGGTCTTCAACAACGCCACGGGCAATGACAGCGCTGAGTGCGTCGTCTACCCACTCAACAAGCGGGTTGTTGTATTCAAACAACAGGCCATGGCCACGGTCATTTTCATCGGGTGGCAGCAACGAGGTGATGTTGGCCTCCGGTACCTGGACAGCAGTGACATAGAGCGCGGTTGGCAAAGAGACCAGCGTGGCATCAATTTGACCCGCACGCATCGCCTGGAAGACATCGACCTGTTCGTTGTAAATGGCCGCCTCAGTAATATCGAGAATGTTGACCAGATAATCATTGTCTGTTGTGCCAATGGTGGCACCCCAACGTGCCTCGCGCAGGTCGGCAAAACTGGTTGCGCTTTCTACCGGGCTTCCGGGCAGAGCGATGACTGCCTTATCGGGCTGAAAGTAGACCTGACTGAATGTAACGATTTGAGCTCGAGCTTCGGTCACGGAAATTTGCTGAATGGCAAAGTCGTAAGGCTTGCGACCGGGCGCAATGGCCTGGTCAAAAGTCTGACCGACCCAGACGACATCTTCATGCGCAAAGCCCATCTCGGCGGCCAGCGCATAAACCAGGCCATTCTCAAAACCCTCGCCACCGGCAGGGTCATTGTTCAGCATCCAGGGCGGGTATACCGGGTCACCGGTACCAACGGTTAACTTGCCAGGGGTCACCAGGCGCGGGTCCATCGTCGTTCGCTCCTGAGCGACAACGCTGGTGAAGATAGACAACAGCAGGGTGAGTAGAACGATAAAAGCACTTCGTAATGCAGAACGTTCGGTCATCTTGGACTCCTAGGGAGGACACAACGCGGCTTGCGAGCCACAGGCGGTGTTCATGTTAATCGTATAGAGGGGTAAATCACAACGTGGTAAGGTTTTCAAAGCAAGAACATTGCCATCAAAGCGTCATTGCCGAAGTGCTACACTAGCTTACTCAGTGTATTCAGCAAGGTCAGACCCGTTCATGCGCATCCTCACCGACACCCACGCCCACACCGTCGCCAGCGACCACGCCTACAGCACCGTGCACGACTACTTTCAGATCGCCCGCGACAAGGGCCTACAAATGTTCAGTATTACCGACCACGCCCCCACCATGCCGGACGGCGCGCACTACTGGCACTTCGGCAACATGAAGGTGATTCCCCGCGTAATCGACAACATCGCCATGCTGCGCGGTATAGAAGCCAACATCCTCGAGCCCACAGGCGGCCTGGACATCCCCGATCGGATGATGGACTTTCTCGACTTCGCCATCGCCAGCTTCCACGAGCCCGTATTCGCCCCGGCGGACAAAGCCACTTGCACCAAAGCAGTGCTTAACACCATAAAAGAGGGCAAATGCCAGATCCTCGGCCACCCTGGCAATCCCAACTTCCCGCTCGACTACGAAGAAGTCATCCGCGCCGCGAAAGACGCCAATGTGGTACTGGAGATCAACAACTCCTCCTTCACCCACTCGCGCCTTGGCAGCGAACCCAACTGCCGCAACATCCTCGAACTGATCGACCGGCTCGACTGGAAAGTCAGCTTCGGCTCCGACTCCCACGTCGCCTACACCGTCGGCGAATTCGGCAAAGCCATAGAGCATGCGCAAGCCATCGGCTTCCCCGAACACCGCATCGTCAACGCCAACGCCCCGAGGTTTCTGGCCTTTCTCGCAGAGCACGACAAGCCAGTCGCCCAGGAATTGGCGGAATGGGCCAGCCAGTTCGAAAAAGCAACCACCACCTGACCGAGCTAACCCCTTGAAATAGCGGCCAAATGTAGACTTGAAGCGGCAAATCTGTATAATGCGCCCCGTTATGCGCCCGTAGCTTTTATGCCCTTTAGGGTGCAGCTGGATAGAGCGCTGCCCTCCGGAGGCAGAGGTCAGAGGTTCGACCAAACGCCGGGAGCGTTTGGGACCGCGCCAGCGCCGCGAAGCGGGCGATCACAGGAAGTGGTCGAGTCAATCCTCTCGGAACAAACCGGGGAGGGTAACGACTGAAGACAAAAACAGGTTTGTGACAACGTTATGCGCCCGTAGCTCAGCTGGATAGAGCGCTGCCCTCCGGAGGCAGAGGTCAGAGGTTCGAATCCTCTCGGGCGCGCCACACACAAAAGAACACGCCCAGTGGGGGGTTTTTTGTGTCTGGCGCGCCCGAGCGATCAGATGAGAGCCTCTGTTCGACAAAACGCCTGGAGCGTTTTGGGCCGCGTCAGCGCCGCGAAGCGGACAAGTGCATGGATGCACTTGGGCCAATCCTCTCGGGCGCGCCACCCTCCTTGCTTTTCCTCGATAGTACCCACTTACTAAAACTCGCTTGTGCCCAAATTCTGCCCTTTCGGCGCCCCGTATTCAGCACGAACTATTAGATCTGTTTGTAGCAAGACCGTTGCCTCACATTTCGATCCTTAGTTCAGACACGGGTATTTAGGGTAAGCGTCCGACCATCACACCTTGTCAGGGGTCACTGGCTGCCAGTTGTGGGGCAGCAACTCGTCGATGGCGTTGTTCTTCTGCGTCGGCAATCGCATCAGAACATCCTTCAGATAGGCAAATTCGGACTTTGCAACGACGGATCAGCAATTGGAAACTGCATAGTCGCGACTATGAAGCTAAAATGGAAAAGCTGTTGAGCAACTGCGTCTGGTCGTAGCGGGGTTATTGAATGAGTCATTACGACCGGACAAGTTAATTGTCGCTCAATAACTGATCCCTTTTGGCTGCTAAGCAAAGTTGAAACAACCATGACTCACTTTACGATCCCCCTTCATTGATTAATAAAAGTCCGTATTCCCACGTTTAACATGGCGAAGGGCCTGGCTCCTGACCCTCAACCGTGAACCTGGAGCAGATGTTGGCAAGCGTCCGACAGTCGGCTTCAGGAACGCCGTACTTGATAAAATAGCTTCTAGCCTCAGCAGCAACCTCCAGAACCTGTCTGACAACACTTCTGGCCTCAATGTCGCTTAGGCCGAAAACCCCAGGACGAGATAGCGCGTTCTCGATGCTGGACAGCCGACCCTGTAAGCCGATGCCAATGGCGTGATCAGACAATTGTTCCGGGTGAGGGAGGAGGTCAAAAACCGGAGCCAGGCGCCACCCACTGCTGGAGCTGAAGACAAACCCGTGGTTTTTCAGGTGATCATCGGTATTGCCAATAGCCACATTAAAAACCATGCGGGTATACAGTTCTTTTAGGTCAGGGCGAGCATCATCACTCAGTTTTCGTATGATTGCTGCCAGGCCGGCATAGCTATAGTCCTTCGCAAAATCGGTTTCCCGAATTTTGCGAATATTCAGTGCGGACTCCCCACTCAGATAGTGTGCTGTTGGGTAGCCGCTGTCACGGTCAAATCGGGCAACCAAAAGAATGGGCTGATCGCCGGACACATGAATGCGAAAGTCTGGAACATTCAAACCAAGATCCCTCGCCATGGCCAGGGACGCAGCTTCGGCGCCAATCTGGTCAAATGTATCGTCTTTCCGTGGGAGCTTGGCCAGCCACTCCCTCCCACTATCCTGGATGATGGTTTTGGGTCTTGCACCACCAAAACTGGAGCCGTATTCGATCAGATGAATCAGCTCTGGATCATCAATTTGCCGAGAAGCCTGGATGTCGTCCATGGCCCCCAGCAGTCGATCCAGGTCGCATAGCTTAGGCGGCTGGTTGTTCGGCAAAATGTGTGAACGGGAAGCGGAGTAGGTCAGTGCACCAACACCTCGACCCCGGCTGGTTAACAGCCATTCAATGGCGTTAGCGGGTGTTTGACGGTGCGTGGCAAGAATGACCCGCTGGCCCCAATTATCCGGTAGCGAGTCCGCCAGCGCACCAAAAAGCCGGTTGGATTGGTGTCTTGCCTCAGTCAATGGAATATTGAGGGGGTCCAGAGAATAGGCATCAGGATCAGCCAGCCAGGACTTAGCGTAGCCGAATGAAAACACTCCGTCCTGGAGAGCGACAACACCTAGGGGTTTTGGCTCTCCAGCAAGCGTGGAGAAGACATAGGCTTTAGAAATTGGTGTCCAGCTCATCACTTTCTCGTTTGCGAATTCGCTTGGGTGTATTGCGTCTTTCCAGGGCTAGCCCAACCTCATCTGATTGAGGGTCGGCCACGGACAACAAGGTGTCCTCCAGGTTAAGGGCAACGAGCACGTTAGCCAGTATGTCCAGGCTGACGGATTCACCCTTCTCCAGTCGGCGCAGGGTAGCCACTCCAATGCCAGCCCGGCTGGCCACATCCTCTTGTGACATTCTGCGGCGCTTCCGTGAAATACTGATGTTCCCCCCCAGACGGCGCAGGCCATCCTGAGCGGCACTGGTCAGAAAGCGACGATGTGATGATACCATGTTTTGCAATATTCCAACTTATTTTGAGCGATTATATCCCTTAAACGCTCGAATATAACCTATTTTTCAAGCAAGTCTGCCGTTTTTCAGAGTCCTGACTCACTTGGGGGACTATTTATTAGTTCGCCCTGCAAAAACCCAGTTTTCAAGCAATCAGCAATAGACTGAAGTAGCCGTGGTCTATTGATTCTCACGAGCGACTGGAATCCAGTGCGTGAGGCTGTACTGTTTTGTCCGAAATTCCGACAGGAAAATGTTAATATATTTTCAACTCTCTAATTTTCGGAAACGGATGCGAATGCCGGCGGCGGCGGTCATTTTTGTCGTTTTTTAAGACACCAGGAAGTTAACAGTTGTGACACTAGTTTGGTCTAAATCGTCGAAAGCCGCCCTATAATGGGCACTTCGGAAATACATGGACCTTAGTTAACTGTTTGATTTATGTTGGTTAATGACGATTAAGGGCAGTTTTAGCCAGGAAGGAAGTCGCCCTCCGAAGGCAGAGGTCAGAGGTTCGACCAAACGCCGGGAGCGTTTGGGGCCACGCCAGCGCCGCGAAGCGGACAAGTGCATGGATGCACTTGGGCCAATCCTCTCGGCCACTGCAGTAAACGCAAGAACCCGCCAAGTGCGGGTTTTTTTGTGTCTGGCGCGCCCGAGTCGGACGAGACCCTCTGTCAGGCTACTGCCTCCCTCCCTGGAGCATTCCTGTAGTAGCCCCCATTTAAACCAGACACCTTGGTAAAAACAAAGACCTAGGCATAGTCCTAGTGCAAAGGAGTATCCAAGGTGGAGAGAATCGAAGTCATAACGGGCGTTGAGCGCCGGCGCAGGTATTCCGCTCAGGAAAAAGCGTCTATTGTAATGGAATGTGATCATCCTGGTATGTCGGTATCGCTTGTAGCTCGGCGTCATGGTATATCAGCAAGTCTACTGTTCCGTTGGAA
>JAIUML010000040.1 GCA_022565595.1 Saccharospirillum sp.
ACAAGAAACAAGTCCGGGAAAGATGGAGTGCGAAGCAAAGCCTGTGCAGTAAAGAGCTGGTCAGGCACTGGCGGATGTATATTCTGGGCTGGTGGGCCTACTTCGGGATTGCCAAGGTGAATCTGAAGGGTCTGTCGGCGTGGACGCGTCGCCATGTCAGGAAGTGTTTCTGGCAGCGCTGGCACAGCCGGAAGGGACGCAGGCGGAATTTGCGAATGCTGGGAGTCAATGAAAAGCTGATTCGACGCACGCACTTTCACGCCAACGCCTGGAAAGCGGCGCGACATCCATCCATGCACACAGCGCTGAACAACGAGACGTTACGACGCTACGGCATAGTGACACCAGATGTACTCGCGGTGAGATAACTCACCGGGTTCAACCGCCGGATGCGGAAAACCGCACGTCCGGTGGTGTGGGAGGAGTAGCAGGCGCAATCCTGCTACTTCAACCCGATCAATACCTGCGAGTATCGATGTTATCGCCGGCATGATGTGTGCCAGTGCGCTTCAATTATTGGCTGGGCCAGCAGGCTGTCGCCTGCTATGTCGATGGTGATATCGACGCTCCAATGCCGACGCGGCATGGGCCCGCACGCTCGAGGTATTCGCTTCAGATGTTGGAGTCGGGGAACTCGGCTTTCCTTCGGTTCATGTAATCCTGTAACGCCTCATCCACCGCTTCGTCCATTGGCGGTGCGACGTATTCTTCCAGCAATTGTTTCCAGCGTTTGTTGGCGCGTTGTGCGATGTCGAGGCTGCCTTCGGAATCCCATTGCTCGAAGCTGTTGTTGTCGGTGATGGGGGAGCGGTAGAAGGCGTTTACGAAGTTAGCCTGGGTGTGGCTGCAGCCGAGGAAGTGTTTGCCTGGGCCGACTTCGCGCAGGGCATCCATGGCCTGGCCGTTTTCGCTGAGGTCGACGCCTTTGAGCAGGGTTTGCATCATGCCGGCCTGGTCGGCGTCCATGATGAATTTTTCGTAACCCATGGCGAGACCACCTTCCAGCCAGCCTGCCGTATGCAGCACAAAGTTTACACCACCGAGCACGGTGGGCAGCAGGGTGTTGGCACTCTCGGATGCGGCCTGGGCGTCGGGTATTTTGGAGCCCGTGAGGGCGCCGCCGGAGCGGAAGGGTACGCCGAGGCGTCTGGCCAGCTGTGCCATGGTGTAGAGCACCAGAGCAGGTTCGGGGGTGCCGAACGTCGGCGCGCCGGATTGCATCGACATCGAGCTGGCGAAGCTGCCAAATACCACTGGTGCACCCGGGTTGACCAGTTGCACAAAAGCCATTCCGGCGAGGGCTTCGGCCAGAGTCTGGGCAGCGGTGCCGGCAACGGTGACCGGTGACATGGCGCCGGCGAGAATAAAGGGCGAGATGATGGTGGCCTGGTTGGCTCGGGCATAGACTTTGGCGGCGCCGAGCATGGTCTCATCGAACGTCATTGGCGAGTTGGCGTTGATCAGACTGATGATGCAGGTGATGGGTCGGCCAGTTTCCGGGTTGATCCAGCGTTCGCCGAAGAGGATTTTGGCCATCTCGACCGTGTCCTGGGCGCGCTCCGGATGGGTGACAGAGCCCATAAAGGCCTTGTCGGAGTATTTCATGTGGCTGTACACCATATCGAAATGGCGTTTGTTGACCGGCAGGTCGACTGGCTCGCAAATGGTACCGCCGGAGTGATGCAGGCTGGGCAGCATGTAGGCGAGTTTGACGAAGTTGCGGAAGTCTTCGATGGTGCCGTAGCGGCGGCCCTGGTCGAGGTCGCGAACAAAGGGGCTGCCGTAGGCTGGGGCGAATACAGTGTGTGGGCCGCCGATTTCGACGTTGCGAGCCGGGTTGCGGGCATGCTGGGTAAACTGGCGTGGCGCGTGGCTTTGAATCAGCATGCGGCAGAGGCCTTTGGGCATGCGGACACGGTTGTCCTGAACGTCGGCGCCGGCCTCTTTCCAAAGGGCCAGAGCTTCGTCGTCACCTTTGAAGTCGATGCCGATTTCTTCGAGGATGACGTCGGCGTTGTGTTCGATGGTGGCCAGGCCATCTTCGCTGAGCACCTCGAAGCAGGGGATTTGCCGGGTCGCGTAGGGCAGGCTTTCGCCCTGGCTGCGTGACCGAGCGCGACGGGCGTCGCTGCCGCCGCTGCGGCGACGAGTACGGGTGGTTGTCATACGAGCATGCTCCCCTGGCTGTTGAGTTTTTGATCAGTATGGGCGCTCTGGTGGCGGGGGCGTGGTGGAAAACGACTTGTAGTGGGCTGTTTGCGTCATGTTGAGACGTCTTATTGCAGAAGCAATGGAGCGTCGGTGTTCTCAATGATGAGGCAGAGATTAGCCATCAGGCGCGGGCTGGATTGAAGCGTGCTGACGCACGCCATGTCGATGGTGATATCGACACTCCAGATCAGTGCTCGAAGTTACGAAAGCCCCAACACCAACCCTTCTTCATCCAACCCAATATGCTCAGCCGAAGGCACTCTGGGTAGGCCTGGCATGGTCATGACGTCGCCACAGATCACTACCAGAAACTCGGCTCCGCCAGAAAGCCGTACTTCCCGAATCGGCACTTCATGGCCGTAAGGCGCGCCTCTTAACCCCGGGTCGGTGGAGAAGCTGTATTGGGTTTTGGCCATGCAGATCGGGAAGTGTCCGTAGCCTGCGTCCTGATAACCCTGGATATGATCGCGCACTTTCTTGTCGGCCATGATGTCGTGGGCGCCGTACAGGGTGGTGGCGATGGTGTGGATCTTGTCCCAGAGCGGCATGGAGGAATCGTACAGCGGGGCGAATTGGGAGGCGCCACTTTCGGCCAGCTTTACGACTTCATGGGCCAGTTTTTCTGCGCCTTTTCCGCCATCGGCCCAGTGGGTGCAGACGATGACTTCGGTACCTTGTTCGTGGGCGGCCGCCTCTATGGCTTCAATTTCGGCTTCGGTATCGCCATCGAAGCGGTTGATGGCAACCACCACCGGTACACCGAAGGTTTTTACGTTACGCAGGTGTCTGGCCAGGTTGGCGCAGCCTTTCGTAACGGCTTCGACGTTTTCGCCTTTCAAGTCTGCCACGGCTATGCCGCCGTGCATTTTCAAGGCGCGGACGGTGGCCACTACCACTGCGGCATCCGGGTGCAGGCCGGCCTTGCGGCATTTGATGTTGAAGAATTTTTCGGCACCGAGGTCGGCACCGAAGCCGGCTTCGGTAACCACGTAGTCGGCGAGTTTCAGGGCGGTGGTGGTAGCAACAACAGAGTTGCAACCGTGCGCGATGTTGGCGAAGGGCCCGCCGTGGATAAAGGCCGGGTTGTTCTCCAGGGTTTGTACCAGGTTGGGGCTGAAGGCGTCCTTGAGCAGCACAGTCATGGCGCCGTTGGCTTTCAATTGAGCGGCAGTGACTGGCTGCTGGCTCTTGTCGTAGGCGACAATGATCTTGCCGAGGCGTTCTTCCAGTTCCGCCAGGGTGCGGGCGAGGCAGAAAATGGCCATGACTTCGGAGGCGACGGTGATGTCGAAGCCGTCTTCTCGAACGAAGCCATTTCCGACACCGCCCAGGCTATTGATGATGTGGCGCAGGGCGCGGTCGTTCATGTCAATGACTCGGCGCAGGCGAATGCGGCGCGGGTCGATGTTCAGTTCATTGCCCCAGTGAATGTGGTTATCGAGCATGGCGGCGAGCAGGTTGTGGGCGCTGCCTATGGCGTGGAAGTCGCCTGTGAAGTGCAGGTTAATGTCTTCCATGGGGATGACCTGCGAATAGCCTCCGCCAGCAGCACCACCTTTGATGCCGAAGCAGGGGCCGAGGCTGGGTTCGCGCAGGCAGATGGCGGCTTTTTTACCGATGCGGTTCAAGGCATCGCCGAGGCCCACTGTGGTCGTGGTTTTGCCTTCACCGGCCGGGGTAGGGCTGATCGCGGTCACGAGGATCAGCTTGCCATCGGGCTTGCCGTTGAGGTTCTTGATGAAGTCACTGCTGAGTTTGGCTTTGTGTGGGCCGTATTGCAGCAGGGCATCCTGTGGAATGTCCAGGCCAGCACCGACTTCAGTGATCGGGCGGATGGCGGCGGCGCGGGCGATGTCTATGTCGGCGGGTATCTTGGCCATGGTCTGTCCTTCAGCCTCTTATAGTTAGGGTGGTCGGTATTCAATGATGCGTAAGCGCAAGGCCAATGAATGTACTGGAAACGACCTGGTTGTACTTCTGGGGGGCGGTTGGGAAATGGGTGCTGGTTGGAAGGGGTTGTTTACAGAAGGGTTTGGGGCGTCGATATCCGCATCGACGTAGCAGACGATAGCCTGCTGGCCTGGCCGGAGGTTGAAGCGCGTTGTCGCACGCCGTGTCGATGATGATATCGACGCTCCAGGGTTGATAGTTTGCACTCCATTGGCTAAAAGGGGAGCGCCTCAACCTCACCACATCGATTCGGCTGGTAACCCGGCAGCGCGTTCACCGCCTCAATAAAAGCCGGAGATTTCAGCAACCCCAGGAACCTCTGCAGTTTCTCATCACTCAGCCGGTCCTTGCGGCAGATCATCAGGTAGTGCTCCTTGGCCAATGGCAGAAAACCGAGCCCGAACTGGCGAGCGGCGGCTTCGACGCCGAAGCCGGCGTCGGCCATGTTGGAGGCGATGTAGGCGGCGATGGCGGTATGGGTGTATTCCTCGCGCTCGAAACCCTGGATGTCCTGGCCGTCGATGTTGGCTTTTTTCAACAGGAGGTTGAGCAGGGCGCGGGTGCCGGAATCCTTTTGTCGGTTAATGAAGCGCAGGGCGGGGCGGGTGAGGTCGGTCAGTGAGCTGATGGGGGGGTCCATTTGATCTCTCATCATCAAGCCCTGCTGGCGGGTGATGAAGCGAATGACGCAGTGTTGATCAGCATCCAACAGGTGTTTGTAGGTGTTGAAAATGTGTTGGCCAAATGACTGGTCCGTGGGCAAGTGGAAGCCGGCGATGTCACAATCGCCTCGGTTCAAGGCGGTTAACGCATCGGTGGGGCTGCAATACTGAAGGTTGAGCTCCAGTTGATCACGGAAGGTAGGCAGCAGGGCGACGGCATAACCGTGGCTGGCATGTACCCGCAGTACCGGGTGCGCGCCCTCAAGCAATTGTTGCAACTCCATGTTCAATTCCGACGCCATGCTTTCTGTTTGCGGCCCGAGTCTGGCCTGTAGCCGCTGCTCAGCCCAGAGTAGCGTCTCGCCAAGGGCGGAGAGGCGGGTGCCCTGGCCTTTGCGCATGCTGACCAGTGGCAGGCCGAAAAAGGCTTCCCAGCGGTTCAGCAGGTTCCAGGCGTGGCGGTAGGAGATATGGGCTTCGCGGGCGGCCTCGGTGAGTTTGCCCGTGCTGTGGATGCCGCGCAGCAGGGTGAACATGGTGCGGTCGAAGCTGTGCTGTTCGTCGGCGTGGAAGAGCCAGGCGGGTTGGATGGTGAGTTTTCGCATCGGTTTGTGCTTCGTCCTGTTTAATTTGGGTCTCTGGAGTGTCGATTTCATTTTCGACACGGCGTGCGTTAGCGCGCTGGCTTGGCTGAATAGTGTCTACCAGACTCTCGAAGATGACTTCCCTGTTTACCGTGCCAGCCCGCACATCCCTGTGCGGTCGTAAAAACCTGCCAAAGCAGTGCTTTGGCTCGCTTCGCGACCGGTTTTTACCCTGCTACGTCGATGGTGATATCGACGCTCCAGTGTTGGGTTGCCACCTATGATCTATAGGTCATATTTATCGAGTGTGGTAAGGGTGATAAACTTCCCGAAGACCTTTTTTAACCAACAAAACATTAATAATTATGAATGGTAGTGCATATATGACGAGTCCGTCCAGTGATCTTCATCCGAATGGCCCTTCGCCAGAGGCCATTGCTGACCTTATTGAGCCATTGGCGGAGTTGCCTGGCGCTATGCTGCCTGTTCTGCATGCCATTCAGGATACCTGTGGTTATGTGCCAAAAACGGCGATAGGCGTGATCGCAAAGCGATTGCAGGTCACCAAAGCAGAGGTGCATGGGGTCATCAGTTTCTACCATCATTTTCGCACTCAGCCCCCCGGCCAGCAGGTGATTCAGGTGTGCCGAGCTGAGGCCTGTCAGGCCGTTGGTGGCCGCGCTCTGGAAGATCATGCTCAGCAGGCCTTGAACCTGGGCTACCATCAGACCAGCCTGACCGGTGAGTTTACTCTGGAGCCGGTTTACTGCCTGGGCAATTGCGCCTGTGGCCCCAGCATTCGTATTGGGGGTCGTATTCACGGCAGGGTCACGCCAGAGCGCTTCAATGCGCTGATCGATGCCCTTCAAACCCGACCCGTGGAGGTGCAGTGATGATCAAGGTCTATGTACCCTGCGACACAACGGCGCTCTCACTCGGGGCGGATGAGGTGGCTCAGTTGTTAATGGCCGAGGCTGAGCGTCTTGGGAAAACCATCGAGCTGATTCGAAACGGTTCGCGCGGCCTGTTCTGGCTGGAGCCTCTGGTCGAGGTGGATGCGGGGACAGGGCGTTTTGCCTATGGCCCGGTGACGCCCGAGGCTGTGCCCGAACTGGTTGAAGCAGGCCTGTTCGACGCACGCCAGACGCATGACCTGGCGCTTGGCGATATTGAGCAGCACCCCTATCTGAAGCAACAACAACGCCTGACGTTCAGTCGCATTGGCCTTACCAACCCGCTGTCCATCGAAGACTACCGTCAGCACGGTGGCTGGCAGGGGCTCGAAAAAGCGCTGCAGCTGGAAGCTCAGGGCATCGTCGATGAGGTCAAAAACTCCGGTTTGCGTGGCCGAGGCGGAGCCGCCTTCCCGACCGGCATCAAGTGGCAAACCGTATTGGATGCCCCGGCGGATCAGAAATACATCGTCTGCAATGCCGATGAAGGCGATTCCGGCACCTTTGCCGATCGGCTGGTGATGGAATGCGATCCCTATCTGTTGATTGAAGGCATGATTATCGCGGGCCTGGCAGTGGGCGCAACTCAGGGCTATGTCTATTTGCGCTCGGAGTACCCGGTCGCCCATCGCATCTTTCAGCAGGCGCTGGCCCATGCCTATAGCACTGGCTACCTGGGTGACAACCTTCGCGGCAGTGGCCGGAGCTTTGATCTGGAGGTGCGTCTGGGCGCTGGTGCTTATATCTGTGGTGAGGAAACCTCTCTGCTGGAAAGCCTGGAAGGCAAACGCGGTCAGGTTCGGCCCAAACCGCCTCTGCCGGCTATTGAAGGTTTGTTTGGTAAACCGACGGTGGTCAACAACGTGCTTTCTCTGGCGGCCGTGCCCTTTATTCTGCAGCATGGCGCCAAGGCTTATGCCGATTGCGGCATGGGCCGATCCCGTGGCACCCTGGCCTTGCAACTGGCGGGCAATGTGAAGCAGGGCGGCCTGGTCGAACGTGCTTTCGGGTTGACGCTGCGCGAGCTGATCGAAGACTTTGGTGGCGGTACTGTGAGCGGCCGGCCACTCAAGGCGGTTCAGGCGGGTGGCCCTCTTGGCACCTACCTGCCTGCCAGTCAGTGGGAGACGCCCATCGATTACGAAGCCTTTGCCGAACTCGGTGCGGTAGTCGGGCATGGCGGCGTCGTGCTCTTTGACGACAGTGTTGACCTCGGTGAGCAGGCCCGTTTTGCCATGGAGTTTTGCACCATCGAATCCTGCGGTAAATGCACGCCCTGTCGTATCGGTTCGGTACGGGGTGTCGAAGTGATCGACCGCATTCGTGCGGGTACCCAGCCTGAGCAAAACCTCGAACTGTTGGCCGAGTTGTGCGACACCATGGTCGACGGCTCTCTTTGTGCAATGGGCGGTATGACGCCCTTTCCGGTGCAAAGTGTGATGAAGCATTTCCCGGAAGACCTGCAACCCAGAACCTCTGAAAAGAGTGGGGAGACGACCCATGCTTGAACATTTTGATCCGGCCCGCGCGCCCCGGCCCGACTGGTCCATTGATTACGGTACGCCGGCAGCCCAGAGCGATACCCAGGTCACGCTGAGCATCGATGGCTTTGATGTCACCGTGCCCGAAGGCACCTCGGTATTGCGTGCAGCGGCCACCATTGGCATTCAGATCCCCAAGCTCTGCGCCAGTGATAACCTCGAAGCCTTCGGTTCCTGCCGACTCTGCGCGGTACAGATCGAAGGCCGACGCGGTACGCCAGCCAGCTGCACGACCCCGGTGGCCGACGGTATGGCCGTTACCACTCAGAACGACAAGCTGGCACGCCTGCGTCGCAACATCATGGAACTGTACATCTCCGACCACCCGCTGGATTGTCTGACCTGCCCGGCCAATGGCGATTGCGAACTTCAGGACATGGCTGGTGCCGTGGGCCTGCGTGAGGTGCGTTATGGTTTTGACGGCGAGAATCATCTGGACGCAGAAACCGATGCCTCCAACCCCTATTTCAGTTTCGACCCGAGCAAGTGCATTGTCTGTTCACGCTGCGTGCGCGCTTGCGAAGAAGTGCAGGGCACCTTTGCGCTGACCATTGAAGGGCGCGGTTTCGACTCCAAAGTCAGCGCCAGCGATGACCAGCCCTTTATGGACAGTGAGTGTGTCTCCTGCGGTGCCTGTGTTCAGGCCTGCCCGACCTCCACCCTGATGGAAAAATCCGTTATAGAAATAGGCCAGCCGGAGCACAGCATTGTGACCACCTGTGCCTATTGCGGGGTCGGCTGTTCGTTCAAGGCCGAGATGAAGGGCGATCAGTTGATTCGCATGGTGCCGTACAAGGGGGGTGATGCCAACCATGGTCACTCCTGTGTGAAAGGGCGCTTTGCCTTTGGTTATGCCACCCACAAGGATCGCATTCGCGAACCGATGATCCGGGATCACATCGACGAGCCCTGGCGTGCCGTGAGTTGGGAAGAGGCCGTCAACTTTGCCGCCACTCGCCTCAAGTCCATTCAGGCGCAATACGGTCGTGACAGCATTGGCGGCATTACCTCCTCGCGTTGCACCAACGAAGAAACCTACCTGGTGCAGAAGCTGATTCGGGCCGCCTTTGGCAACAACAATACCGATACCTGTGCCCGTGTCTGCCACTCACCGACGGGCTTTGGCCTGAAAACCACCCTGGGTGAATCCGCCGGGACCCAGACCTTTGATTCGGTCATGCATTCCGATGTGATCATCGTCATAGGTGCCAACCCGACCGATGCGCACCCGGTCTTTGCGTCCCAGATGCGTCGTCGGCTGCGTCAGGGTGCGAAACTCATTGTGGCCGACCCGCGTCGCATCGATCTGTTGAGCACCCCTCATGGTGGCGAAGGCATTCATTTGCCACTGCGCCCGGGCACCAATGTAGCGCTGATCAATGCCCTGGCCCATGTGGTGATTACCGAAGGGCTGGAAGAAGCCGCCTTTATCGAGGCGCGTTGTGCAACCGACGCTTATCAGCAATGGCGAGACTTTATTCAGCAGGAACACCACTCGCCAGAAGCCATGGAGGCGGTGACCGGTGTACCAGCAGAGCGTGTGCGCAAGGCGGCCAGGCTTTATGCCGAAGCCGGTAATGGCGCCATTTATTACGGCCTTGGCGTCACCGAGCACAGCCAGGGGTCAACCATGGTCATGGGCATCGCCAACCTGGCTCTGGCGACCGGTAATATCGGTCGGGAAGGGGTCGGGGTAAACCCCTTGCGTGGTCAGAACAATGTGCAGGGCAGTTGCGATATGGGCTCCTTCCCGCACGAATTGCCGGGCTATCAGCATGTGGCCGATGCCACGGTGCGTGGCCGTTTCGAACAAGCCTGGGGCGTCGAGCTGGACAGCGAGCCAGGCTTGCGAATACCCAACATGTTCGATTCCGCCCTGGCGGGCCGGTTCAAGGCGATGTACGTCCAGGGTGAAGACATCGCCCAGTCCGACCCCAATACCCAGCACGTTGAAGCCGCCTTGCGGGCTCTGGATTGCCTGATCGTTCAGGACATCTTCCTGAACGAGACTGCCAAGTTTGCCCATGTGTTGTTGCCGGGCTCAACCTTCCTCGAGAAGAACGGCACCTTTACCAACGCCGAACGCCGCATCAATCGGGTCCGCAAGGTCATGCCGCCTCTGGCCGGCAAGGAAGACTGGGAAGTCACGCAGATGCTGGCCAATGCTCTGGGCTACCCCATGGATTACAGCCACCCGTCCGAAATCATGGACGAGATCGCCACCCTGGCACCCACCTTTACCGGCGTCAGTTACGCCAAGCTGGAAGCTGAAGGCAGTATTCAGTGGCCCTGCAATGAGGCGCATCCGCTGGGAACCCCCATCATGCACGTCGAGGACTTCCCCATCGGCAAGGGGCAGTTTGCCATTACCCGCTATGTGGCGACGGAAGAGCGCACCAACCGCCGCTTCCCCTTGTTGCTGACGACAGGCCGGATACTTAGCCAGTATAACGTCGGTGCACAGACTCGACGTACCGACAACCAGCACTGGCATGACGAAGATCGGCTCGACCTTCACCCTGAGGATGCGGAACTGCGTGGCATCAAGGAAAACGATTGGGTCGGCATCAGCAGCCGAGCCGGGCAAACGGTGCTGCGTGCTCGCTTGACCGATCGCATGCCGCCAGGGGTGGTCTATACCACCTTCCATCACCCAGGCAGCGGCGCCAACGTCATCACCACCGAGAATTCGGACTGGGCCACCAACTGCCCCGAGTACAAGGTGACGGCGGTGCAGGTAGAAAAGGTCAGCCAGCCTTCGCAGTGGCAGCAGCAGTTCAAGGATTTTGATCAGCGCCAGAAGCGGTATCTGACCGAGGCCGACCGGGTGGATGCGATCAAATGAAGCAACCTTCCGTTGTAGCGGTTGAGTCTGCGCCCGAGCAGCCGGTGTCCAGTTCGCATCGTCTGACCGAGTGGCACCGGGGGCAAACTCGAGTAAGGGAGGATTGGCTGGCGGAAGAATGGCCAGTGGCTCTGGTCTACAACGGTATTTCTCATGTGGTGATGATGGTTACTCCGGTCGACCTGGAAGACTTCGCGCTGGGTTTCAGCCTGACCGAGGGTATCTTGCATGATGCCAGCGAGTTGCACGATTGCCGCCTGGTGGCGCAGGACAATGGCCTGGAATTGCAACTGCAGATCAGCGCGCGGCGTTTCGCCGAGTTGAAGCAGCAGCGGCGAAACCTGACCGGCAGAACCGGCTGCGGTTTGTGTGGGGCTGAGTCACTGTCGCAGGCGGTGCGGCCGGTAACGGCTTTGCCTTACCGGGCAGCGCCAACCGATGCGGCCATTCAGTTGGCCGTGCAACAGTTGGCAGACTACCAACCCTTGCAAGGGCAGACGGGCGCCTGTCATGGCGCGGCCTGGTGCGATGCGGCAGGGAACATTCTGGTCGCGCGTGAGGATGTGGGCCGGCACAATGCGCTGGACAAGTTGATTGGTCACTGGCTGGGGCAGGGGCGGCGTTTTGAGGAAGGTTTCGTGCTGATTTCCAGCCGAGGAAGTGTAGAGATGGTGCAAAAATGTGCTCATATTGGCATTTCCAGCCTGGTAGCAGTATCCGCCCCCACTGCTTTGGCAGTAAACTATGCGTCAAACGCGAATATGAACCTGGTTGGCTTTGCCAGACCAGGGCGTCATCAGTTGTACCATTCATCGTTTCAGATCGAGAAGTCATCATGAGTTATCAAAACGACCCCCAGTTACAGAGTTTGATCCGCATGGCCAATCAGATATCCGTGAACCTGGCCAGAGACGACGACGAGCAATCCGCCACCCTGATTGCTAATCACTTGAAGAAGTTCTGGGCGAAGAGCATGAAGGAGCAGTTCATTGCTTATGCTCAGGAGGATGGCCAGGACTTGAGTGCGCTGGCGAGAATGGCGGCAGAGCGTTTGAGTGAGATCAAGGCTTGAGACTCTGGAGTGTTGAAGTCCCCATCAACATGGTGCGCGTGAGCGCACTGGTTTTTGCGGCTTGGCTGGCAGGCTGGCGCCTGCTGCGTCGATGAGGACATCGACGCAGCAACTACTGGTGAGGCTCCAACAACTGGAGTGTCGATATCACCATCGACACGGCGTGCGTTAGCGCGCTTGGTTGAAGCAAACGTGCCTGTCAGTCTCTCGAAAATGACTTCCCTGTTAGCCGTGCCAGCCCCGGTGTGCCGGACCAGCCATCCTTGTGCGGTCGTAAAAACCTGCCAAAGCAGTGCTTTGGCTCGCTTCGCGACCGGTTTTTACCCTGCTGCATCGATGAGGACATCGACGCTCCAATTACTCTTCTTTTTTTCTCTTCAATGGTTTGAAACCGTCACTCTCGGCGTCTGGCCGTTTCGGTCTTGATGGCCTGGCCGGTGTGCGCTTTTTGGCTTTGGCTTTATCCGTTGTCTTGCCTTTCTTCGGCTTCTTCTTACCGTATGCCTTGCCGGAGGCACGCACCTTGGCTGGGCCCTGGTAGCTGCTCTTCAGGCCGGGTAGTTCGATGCGCTTGAACGCTGTGCTCAGGTATTTCTGCACAGTCGCCATCAGGTTCCACTCGTTGGGTGCGATCAGGCAGATTGCAAGACCCGGCTGGCCGGCGCGGCCGGTTCTGCCGACTCTGTGCAGGTACTCATCGCCCTTGCGCGCCAGGTCAAAGTTGATGACCAGGCCGACGTTGGGCAGATCCAGCCCGCGGGCGGCGACGTCGGTGGTGACCAGGGTGCGGAAACGGCCATCGCGCATGCCGGAGACGACGGCGTTGCGTTCTTCCTGCGTCAAATTACCGTGCAATAATCCACAACGGCGGGTTCCGCTGCGCAATTTCGATTGCAGGCTTTCTGCCTTGGCAATGGTGTTGGTGAATACGATAACCTGCTGGTCTTCCGCCTGAGCGAGCAGGGCGTGGAGCAGTTTCTCTTTGAATGCGTCATCATGGGCCACCAGATACTGTTGCTGGATGTTCTCGGGTACTGAGCGCGCAACATGGAGGGAGACGGTTTCCGGGTCCGTCAGCAAGGTTTTGGCGATGGCCAGCACGCCCTTGTGTTCCAGGGTGGCGGAAAACATCAGTGTCTGACGTTCTGCCGGGCAGTGCTCGGCAATGGCGGCGACGTCGTCGCGAAACCCCATGTCGAGCATGCGGTCGGCTTCGTCGAGCACCAGGTATTCTATGTCGGACAGATCCACGGTGCCGCGCGCCAGGTGTTCTTTCAGCCGGCCGGGTGTGGCGATGACGATGTCGGGTGTCTTGCGCAGCGCCGCCGCCTGTTCCTGAAAAGAGGCGCCACCGGTAATAATGAAGTTGCGTACGCGTATGCCGCTGCCCAGTTGTTGGCAGACGTGGAAAATCTGCCGCGCCAATTCACGCGTAGGCGCCAGAATCAGAGCGCGGGTGCCGGTTTTGGGGGATGGTGTCTGGTTGAACTGCGAAATGATCGGCAATACAAAGGCCACGGTTTTGCCGCTGCCTGTCTGGGCGCTGACGAGCAGATCCTTGCCTTCGAGCAGTTTGGGAATAACTTCAGCCTGAACGTCTGTGGGTTCGGTGATGCCGTTTTGCACCAGGGCTTTCAATACGGGGGGAGCGATGTCCAGTTCTTCAAACACTCAGTCATGCCTTCATTCAAATAAAAGTGCGTCAGTATAGCATGGCTGTGGGGAGTAAGGCTCGGAGTTAGGTAGCGAGGAGCAGAGGGGCCATTGCTGACCCCTTATTCGAAAAACGTTTTTATTGAGTGAACGATTGAGTGCTGTACTCACTGCGTGGCAAGCGACTTACCGTACCGACTGACCGCACATAGTCAACAAAAGACTGTGCGTAGTTCAGGTAGGTGTTGGTGACTCGGCCATCTGCGCTGATGTCGGCGAAGGTCAGGTAGCCATCACGTCCGGCGGAAATGAAGTCATTGGTGACGACGGTGTAGTAGCGTCCCATGCTGATGGGGTGCCAATCGGTGTCGGTCTTCAGTTTGACTTCGAGGTTGCGGATGCGGTTGCCCTTGGCTGCGCTGGCGACGACATCGAACCTCAGGCCAGAAGCGTAAGGGTAGGCGCCGGTTGAGCCATCGGGTTGCAGGGCAAAGTCCATGGCGTCTTCAAGTACAGCCTTGATCTCGGCTCCGGTCATTTCCAGATTGACCAGGGTGTTGGAGAAAGGCAGCAATTGGTAAGCAGTGCCCAGGGTCAGATCACCCGCTGGCACATCGACGCGCACACCACCGCCATTCTGAATGGCGATATCAGCTTCCAGTGCCATTTCCTTGAAGGCCAGGGCGACCAGGTTGGAGATATCTGCACCATACTGAGCCGTTTCTTCCGGGGTGCAAATGTTGCTGCGTGACTCGCCGGGGATGCGCACCAGGCAAAGGTTATCGACGGACTGTCCAATAACGGTGCCTTTGAGTTCGTCAACCTGAGCGGTAAAGCTGGCCAGGGTGGCTTCGGCGGCACTGTCTTTGGCAGCAGGGGTCAGAACCGGGCTATTGGCGACTTCGGTCAGTACGGCCTGACGGGCAGCACCGGTCAATTCTACGCGCTGTCCAGAGCTGTCTGGACGCATATAGGTATCGCCGAGCAACAGGTGCGGCGAGCCTGCGCACTCTTGCACATTGCCGTTGTTGTCCCAACTGACGCGCAATTCACCAACAACCAGGGAGTATTCCCAGGCCTGGACGATACAGACCTGGTTGCCATCGGCGTTGTTGACCACGGTCGGGTAGGGGCCTTCCGGGCTCAAGCCATATTGGGCGAATTCTGAGCCCAGCAGGGAATGAGAATCGCCACCGACAATGACGTCCACGCCGCGCAGCTGCTGCGCCATGGCGATGTCGTTTTCATACTGGTAGTGGGTAACCAGAACGATCTTGTCGATGCCCTGATCGGTCAGCTCGTCGATATAGCGCTGAGCGGTTTCCACTTCATCCAGGAAGATGGTGGTCGCATCGGGCTTGGAAGAGTTCTTGGTCTTGTTGGCAATGTCGATGCCGATAAAGCCGACTTTCTTGCCACCAAATTCCATGATGGTGTAAGGGTCAAACGAATCCCACTCGGAGTTCGGCGTCAGGGGTGATACGCCGACTTCCGGTTTGACGTTGGCACCGAGCACAGCGGTGTTGCAGTCGCCGCTGTTCAGGTAACCCAAAAACTGGACCAGGCCCGCATCGCCATCATCGAATTCATGGTTGCCCAGGGCAAACACATCGAAGCAGACTTCGTTCATCATGGCTGCGTCGGCTTCGCCTTCGAACAGGGTGTAGTAGAGGTCACCGGTAATGGCGTCGCCAGCATGCACCTTGACGCTGTGTTCGCTCTGCGCCTCAAGGGTGTTGATCTGGGTGATGGCTCGTGTGAAACCACCCATTTCTACTCGGGTACGCTCGCCGGCCAATGTCAGGTCGGTGCCGGTATTGGGCAGTAACCGAGAGTGATGGTCGTTCATGTGGATGATGGTCAGATCAAGGGCTCCGGCACCAGCGGAGGGTGACAAGCTGGCGCAGCCTGCCAGGGTTAAAGACCCGACCAGGGTGGATATCAGCAGCAGTTTATTGTGCATCTTCTTATTCCTTGTGAGATTGAACCAGAGGGTATGTTCAGTCAGACCTTATCCGAACTACATTGCAAAAATGAGGCAATAACGCAATCGGGTCCTGAGGCCATTCTGACCGAGAGGTTAGGAAATGTGAAGAGATCGTATAGAAAGAAATGTCTTGTTCAAATTTTAGCCGATAACAAGGGTTGCAATTCCCCCAGAGGCAGGGGTTTGCTGTAGTAGTAACCCTGAAGAAAATCGCAGCCTTGCTCAATCAGCCAGGCCTCCTGGTCGGCGGTTTCAACGCCTTCCGCAACGATGGACACACCCAGACCCTTGGCCAGCCCTATAATGGACAGGACGATGGCACGGTCATCCTGGTTGGTGGCCAGATCGCTGACAAAGGCTCGGTCGATCTTGAGTTTGCTGAATGGCAGGTGTTTCAGCCTGGAAAGTGAGGAATAGCCCGTACCGAAATCATCGATGGATAGTTTAGAACCCAGCGCAATGAGTTGCTGCAAATTTTGTTGCAGACCATCAGAGTTGTCTTTCAAGGAGTCTTCAACCACTTCGAACTCCAGTCGATTGCCTGCTACGTCGGCCTGTTCAAGCAGTTGCGCCAGTCGAGCGGGAAAACCAGCATCGTGCAGTTGCTCTGGTGCGAGGTTGATGGCGATCAAGGGAAGGGTTTGACCCGATTGACGAGCCTCGTTGATGTCCTTGCAGATTCGGCGCATCACCGTGTCCCCCAAAAGCGTCATCATGTTAGTGACCTGTGCCAATGGTAAAAATTCAATGGGTGTCAGCCAGCCACGTAGGGGATGTTGCCATCGAACAAGCGCTTCGATAGCAATGACTTTTTGAGCACGGGCGTCCATGATGGGTTGATAAAACACATCGAGTTGGTCATTGCTGATGGCCTGCCGTAATTGGGCTTCCATTTGAAATCTCTGGCGTGCGTTGAGCACCATATCGTTTGAAAAGAACTGATGTTGAGCGCGGCCGAGCTCTTTGGCATGGTACATGGCGGTTTCGGCGTTCTTCAGCAAGGTACTGGCATTGTGAGCGTCCTCCGGGAAGCGGCCAATGCCAATCGAGGCTGTTACGGAGGCCTTCTGGTCCGTCAACCGAATGGGTTGTGTAATCGCCATCTGTATGGTGTTGCACAGGTGAGAAAGTGACTGCTTGTCCAGCTTATGGCGGATCAGCATCAGGAACTCGTCACCCCCAGCTCGGGCGATCTTGTCTTTGCCGGGAATGAACAACTCGCGCAGCCGGCGGGCGACTTCATTGATAATGCGGTTCCCGGCGAGCTGTCCCATACCGTCGTTGATGGATTTGAGTCGGTCCAGATCAATCCAGAGCAGTGCGCAGGGATCTCCGTTGCTTTGTTTTGAGTCAAGCATTTTGCTCAGTCGCTCTTGCATGGCTCGCAGGTTGGGCAAGCCTGTCAAGTCGTCAAAATGCGCCAGGAAGTTTATTTGCTCCTGGGAATGCAGCCAGGCCTCGTAAGTGTTGGTCAGGCTAATGGTGTCGGCTATGGCCGCCGCGAAGGATATTTCCGGCAATGTCCAATGGCGGGTGCGGGTGCTTTCCAGGCAAATAACACCACTGAGCCTCCCATTGTTGAACACAGGGGAATCCAGCATTGACTTGATTGAATGGGGAGTCAGATAGGCCTCCATGAACTCTGACGTTCTGGGGTCTACACTGGCATCGTGAGCATCAATCACTCGGGCTTTGGTCAAGGCGTCAAAATAGCGGGGGTTGGTCATGCGTTCGATGCGCAGGTTTTCTGGTGATATACCCTCATCCTGTAGATAGAGGATTTCGCAGTCAATGGCTGAGACATCGACATTGAATTGCCATACGCTGAAACGCTGCACGTCAAGCAACCGGCAACCCAGCTCGGCCAGTGAAATCAATTTGCCCTGGCGACTGTCGTTGATGAAATCGGTACGATGACTCAAGTTCATCAAGGATGCGTGAAAGTTAATAAAGCTCTGATTGGAATCCATCAACTGCACCAGGCGGGTTGGTTGGGTAGTCGATATAGAGTTATTGTCGCTCAATGACCACTCAGTACAGATAAGAATAGAAACGAATCCAACTTTATGCAAAACGAAACAGTGACGGAAATTGCAGGGACTTCCAGCCAAGGCTGATGTCAATCTCCAGCAGTCGATTCGGAGAGCACGTAGGCCAACAACATTTGAGTCAGGGCCACCAGGCTGTCCATGTGGGTGCGTTCATAACCATGGGTGCTGTCTGTGCCGAAACCGAGCAGGGCGGTGCGTACATCATAGCCGGCGTGAAGGGTCGACGAGCAGTCGCTGTGGTAATAGCGGAATACGTCCGGAACTGCGGCAATCTGGTGTTCCTGTGCCAACTGAGTCAGGTGCTTGAGCAGGGAACGGTCGTGAGGCCCGAGTGCGTCCTTGAAGCCGATGCTTGCATGGCGCTCCGAGCTGTTCTGATTGGCGGCAACCGGCGCAATGTCCACACTCACCAACTCGGAAAGGCCATCTGGCAATGCTGTGCCAGCACCGAGCCCGACTTCTTCCGCGTTAGTGAAAGCCAGAATAAAGGGGATTTCGGGTTTAAGTTGATGCTCCTTGAGCAGGTGCAATACTTCCAGAGTGCAGGCGATTGCCGCCTTGTTGTCAAGAAAACGGCTGACACAGTAACCCGTCTCAGTGAATTCAGGTTGAGGATCAATACAGACAATGTCACCTGGTTGCACGCCCAGTTTACGGCTTTGCGCAGCGGACAGCGTATGAGCATCAAGACGCAACTCCAGTTGTTCCCAGCTTACCGGTTGTTCGTCTACGCCGGTATTGTAGGCGTGACCAGAGGCGAGCCTGGGCAGAACAGTACCACGTATCGAGCCCTGATCAGTCTTTACCGTGGCGCGTGCGCCTTCGGCGAAGCGGGAAGACCAGGTGCCCAGGGGCGTGAGTTCCAGTCGGCCATTGGGCCAGATCGACTGCACCATGGCGCCGAGGGTGTCCAGATGGGCGGCGATGGCTCTTTTGGGGTGAGCGCCGACGCTTGCCAGCACATTGCCGCGCTGTGTTTGTGTGACGGATGCATCAAAGTGGGACAGGCGGTTGATTATTGCCTGTTCCATGGCACTGGTATCGCCCGTTGGGCTGTCGATCAGCAGCAGCTCATGCAGGGTTTGTTGCAGACGCTTGACGTCAGGGGTTGGCAGGGTCATGGCATCAGGCTTCCAGATTCAATAAATAATGCGTTAACACCTGGGCGGTCGCTTCGGCGTCTTCAACAGTGATGGATTCATCCGGGTGATGGCTCAGGCCGTCCTTGCAGCGCACAAAGAGCATGCCGACATCGGTCAGATGTGCCATGGCAAGGCCGTCATGGCCAGCGCCGCTGAACAGCCTGTGGCTTTTATAGCCAGCCTGTTCAATGGCCCGACTCAGTTGCTGCTGTAGCGTGTCAGCGCAGCGAACTTCGCTTTGCTGATAAGTCAATCGATGCCGTAGTTCACAACCACTGGATGCCAGCCGCTGGGCGATGTCTCCGAACAGCGCTTTTCTGGCTGCGAGCCGTATTTCCGTAAAGGGTGAACGCAGTTCTATCGTCAGATCCACTCGACTCGGGATGACATTCACGGCATTGGGTGTCACAACCAGCTCGCCTACGACACCGACAAGGTCTTCGGTATGGCGGCAGTGGTGGTCCACTGCCTGCACCACCTGGGTGGCTGCGACCATGGCATCCCTGCGCAGCGTCATGGGTGTGGTACCGGCATGGCCGGCTTTGCCAATCAGGCTTACGGCATGTCGTTCAATGCCCGTTATGGCGGTCACCACGCCAACGGGTAATCCCAAAGATTCCAGCACCGGGCCTTGTTCGATGTGCACTTCCAGATACCCACAGACTTGATCTGGAGTTCGCGCCAGCTCAGCAATGCCTTCGGGGTTGGCACCGAGTTCCCGTAAAGCCTCAGCCATGGTGATTCCATTGGCATCGGTCGCCTCGAGCAGGGCCGGGTCAAAGGTGCCAGCCAGTGCCGAACTGCCCACCAGGGTGGATGAAAAGCGGGCGCCTTCTTCATCACTGAAGGCGACCAGTTCCACATTCACGGCCAGGGTTTTGCCTTGCTGATGAAGATGTTGCAATACCACCAGCGGCAGCAGAATGCCCAGCATGCCGTCGTATTTCCCGCCCTGGCGCACGCTGTCCTGGTGGGAGCCGATGATCAGTGTCCGGGCGCCTTCAACAGTAGGGGTGCGGCCGACCAGATTGCCTGCAGCATCCAGTTCGACACTGAGCCCGGCCTCTTGCATCCAGCGTCTCAGATCGACCAACAAGGCGCGGTGTTCTGCTGAACCAAGAACCCGGGTGACGCCAGGGCCAGGTTCAGAGTGTCGCGCAGCCGCTTCACTCAACGTCATTATGGCGGTACCCAGGGTGTTCATTTGACCTCCTCGTCGCTGACAGTGCCGTGATGGTCGGGGTTCTGGTAGGTCGGCACCCCTTGCAGAAAACTTTGATAAGCGTGACTTTGCGTTTTTTCGTAGAGCACACGCAGTTCGTCGATGCAGCTTTTCTCTGACCAGTCGACGCGCAAGTCAACCGGAGGAATGTCGGCGTATTGCACCTTGATGGCGGCGCTGTGGGTGCCGCGAAAATCACCGCCATGACGCTCGCCCTCACTCATGGCGTGCAACAACCGTTCGTGCAGGGGCGCTCCTGTTTTCACTTCAAAGGCGGCGCGCATGACGGCCACTATGGCCTGAGAGTCGAGCATGTTGCCGGCAACTGCGAACTGCTCACCGCAGTAGTGCAGTTTTTCATCCAGATTGGCTGCGCCCGTATGGCCAGCAGTGTGGCCCCAGCGGTCGCAGATGATGAACTGACGATAAGCGGCACCCTTGTCGGCCTTGACCAGTTTGTCTCTTACCGCTTCAGCACTGTGCCCTTTTTTCAGAAGTTTCAGTCCGTTCTCGCCGTGCAGCCAGTTGGTAAAAGCCCCCTGAGTAGCGACCGCGCCGACACCAAAGCGCACATGAGGCACAAAACCTCCGACGGCAACGCTGCCGGTGGCTGTGGCGACGCCAATGGCGCCGGTTTTGGGATCGCTGGCCAGGATTGAGTACGTCATATCGCTCTTGTTTTGGACTGTACGGTCGAATTTATCATCATAAAAATAGTTGCGTCCACTAATTTGTAATGATAAATGTAGTAACACCATCGACAGTATGCTCTGCATGCTGGATGCCTGAACTGCGTCAACACGACAACTAGAATGCTCGCCAGCCAGACTGGAATGCATCGCTCGCAATCACAATAACAATGGTCGGAACAAGAGAGGCTATCCCGTGAAACGAACAGTCCAAACCTTGCTAATCGCGCTGACGGCTCTGCTGGGGTCGTCGCTCTGGGCGCAAACTCCCCCCAATGTGCTGGTAGTCGGTCAGATCGCTGAACCCCAGTCACTGGACCCCCATGCCGTTACGGCTGTCAATGACTTCCGTATTCTGGTGAATATCTATGACGGTCTGGTCCGTTATGAAGACGGTACCTTGAATGTTGAGCCTTCACTTGCCGAAAGCTGGGAGATCAGCGACGACGGCATTCATTACACCTTTAACTTGCGTCAGGGTGTCTCCTTTCATGACGGTTCACCCTTCAATGCAGAGGCAGTGGTATTCAACTTTGAGCGCATGCTGAATGAGGATCACCCTTATCACGACACCGGCCCCTTTCCGCTGGCGTTCTATTTCGGTGAGGTAGCGAGTGTTGAAGCGCTGAGCGAATATCAGGTGCGGTTTACGCTCTCTGAGCCCTTTGCTCCTTTCCTGTCCAACCTGGCCTACCCGACGGGTTTGATTATTTCGCCGGAAGCGGTACGTGAGCATGGCCAGGACGTGGGTCGTAATCCTTCTGGCACGGGTGCCTACCAGTTCGAAGAGTGGCGAGCCAACGCCCGTGTGGTGGTGAGCCGCAACAGCGATTATTGGGATGGTGCGCCGGAGCTGGAAGCCGTGGTGTTCCGCCCCATTACCGATGCCAATACCAGGGTCGCGGAAATGCTCTCTGGCGGCATCGACATGATGGTGGAAGTCCCGCCGGATAACGTCGCCACCTTTGCCGATGCCGGCGACTTTCAACTGTACGAGCAGGCGGGGCCTCACCTCTGGTTCCTGATTCTGAACCTGAAAGAAGCCCCCTTTGATGACAAGCGAGTGCGTCAGGCGGTGAACTACGCCATCGACAAGGAAGCCTTGGTCAACGATGTGCTCCAGGGTACTGCAACGGTAGCGACAGGCCCGACTCCGCCAGCCTTTGGCTGGGCTTACAATGAAGACCTGGAGCCTTATCCTTACAACCCGGATCGTGCTCGTGAGTTGCTGGCGGAAGCCGGAGCGGAAGGTGCCGAGATCACCTTCTATGTCACCGAAGGCGGCTCAGGCATGCTTGACCCCATCTCCATGGGTACTGCCATTCAGGCGGATCTTGCAGCCGTGGGCTTGCGGGTGCGCATCGAAACCTATGAGTGGAATACCTTCCTTGGGTTGGTAAACCCTGGCCTTGAAGGCAAGGCGGACATGGCGCAAATGGCCTGGATGACCAACGACCCGGATACGCTGCCCTTTTTGGCGCTGCGCACCGAGGCCTGGCCAGAGCAGGGTGGTTTCAACTCGGGCTACTACAGCAACACCACAGTAGATGATCTGCTCAACCGCGCTCGTACCAGTACTGACCAGGACGAACGGGCAGCACTGTATCGTGAAATGCAGGAAATCGTTTATGACGATGCGCCCTGGGCCTTCATTGCCAACTGGCAGCAGAATGCGGTTGCGACGGATAGAGTACAGAACTTCCGACTGCAGCCGTCCTTCCTGTTATTGTTGCATGACGTGAGTAAGCAATAATATCGTCAGGGCCAGCCCGAGAGGGCTGGCCAGGATTCAACTTCCTGCCAGGAATTTCTAATGAACAGCTCGATCTGGCCCTACATCGGCAAGCGTTTGCTGTTGATGTTTCCCGTCTTGCTGGGGTTGACCGTCATTGTGTTTTTTATCATGGCGTTGATACCCGGCGACCCGGCATTGGCCATTCTCGGTGCCTTTGCCACACCTGAAAATGTCGCTCAGTTGAATACTCAATTGGGTCTCGATAAAACCATCGTTGAACAATATTTCACCTGGCTGGGCAATGTGCTGCAGGGGGATTTTGGTCGTTCCTATCGGCAGAATCGTGCCGTGCTGGATATTGTCACCGAGCGCTTCAATGCCACCTTGATACTGGCTGGCACAGCCCTGGTGCTGTGTTCGATCTTTGGCATTCTGGTGGGCATAATTTCGGCCATTCGTCAGTATGGCTGGACGGACAAGATTCTGACCTTCGTTGTACTGATCGGAATCTCGACACCTGCTTTTTGGCTCGGCCTGTTGTTGATCATGCTTTTTGCGGTGCAATTGCGTTGGTTGCCGGCCAGTGGCATGTATGCGGTTTATGGCGGGGGTGATTTGCTGGATCTGATCAGGCACCTGATTTTACCGGCGTCGACCCT
The DNA here is from genome assembly GCA_022565595.1 of Saccharospirillum sp. Classification (GTDB taxonomy): domain Bacteria; phylum Pseudomonadota; class Gammaproteobacteria; order Pseudomonadales; family Natronospirillaceae; genus Saccharospirillum. Next base: position 22,957 of record JAIUML010000040.1, read on the forward strand.
GGCCTTTATTGCGACGGGTGTCATCGCTCGCTTGACCCGAGCCAGTATGCTGGAAGTGTTGCGTCAGGATTATATTCGCACTGCTCGCGCCAAGGGGCTCAGTGAGCACCGGGTTGTTTATCGGCATGCCTTCAAGGCTGCTCTGGTCAGTATCGTTCCAGTGATCGGCATTCAAGCTGGTTTTGTGCTGGGCGGCGCTGTTTATATCGAGACGGTGTTTCAATGGCCAGGTATTGGCAGCATGCTGGTCAATGCCATTTCCACTCGAGACTTGTTGTTGGTGCAGGGGGGGGTGCTTTTTGTCGCGGCGGCCTATGTGGTGTTTAACCTGATCGCCGATGTGGTTCAGGTGTTGCTGGATCCGAGGGTGACCTCATGACGACAACAGCAGTTTCTACCCCCATAATTCCGAAGCGTTCCGGTCGAGCCGGACCGCTGAAATTGTTGTTCCGTAATCAACTGGCCGCTTTTGGTTTGATCATGCTGCTGTTGATTCTCCTGTTGGTGTTGATTACCCCCTGGCTGCCCTTGCCTGACCCGGATGCAACGGCCTTGTCGAAAAGGCTCTTGCCCATTTTCAGTGAAGGGCATTGGCTGGGTACAGATCAACTGGGCCGAGACATGCTGTCCCGCATTTTATGGGGCACACGCGTCTCGCTGGCTGTGGGCATTACCGCGACCCTGGTGGCTGCCAGTATTGGTTCCTTGATCGGCCTGTTGGCAGGTTATTTTGGTGGCTATCTGGATGGCACTCTGATGCGCGGTATCGATATGCTGATGGCCTTTCCCTATATTCTTCTCGCACTGGCCATTGTCGCCGTCCTGGGCCCGGGTTTGATGAATGCCCTTTACGCCATCGCCATCGTCAACATTCCGTTTTTTGCGCGGAATGTGCGCGGCGTGGTGGTGACCTTGCGCAACAGGGAGTTCGTGGATGCGGCGCGCCTGTCGGGCAAGGGTGATGTTCGCATTCTGGTCAGTGAAATTTTACCCAACGTCATGCCGGTTATCGTCATCACCATGTCGACCACCGTCGGCTGGATGATTCTGGAAACGGCTGGCCTTTCCTTTCTTGGTCTTGGTGCGCAGCCGCCTCAGGCAGACCTGGGGTCCATTCTGGGTGAAGGTCGCCGCCTGATCATCAATGCACCGCACGTGGCCACCATTCCGGGTCTGGTGATATTTATCCTGGTAATGAGCATCAATTTGCTGGGGGATGGCGTTCGCGATGCGCTGGACCCGAGGTTGAAAGCCGGCGCTTTGCATCGCCCGGCGGCCCGGACAAAAGCCATGCCCGAAGCGAAAGCTGCCGTTGTTGGTCAGCAAAAAGGCCTATTAGAGGTCAGAGCGTTGCGTACCGAATTTCACGTCGGTCATGAGATTCATCAGGCCGTCAACAGCCCCAGCTTCCATATTGAACCGGGTGAGTGTTTGGGCATTATTGGTGAATCCGGCTCGGGCAAGTCCGTTACGGCGATGTCTCTGCTCGGTCTGGTGGCTTCGCCTCCCGGTGTCATCATGGCGGGTCAGGTGATTTATAAGAACGAGAACCTGGCTGGCGTCTCGGACGAACGTTTGCGGCAATTGCGGGGCGGCGAACTCGCTTATATTTTCCAGGATCCGTTGTCGACTTTGCACCCACTGTTTACCGTAGGCGATCAACTGGTAGAGGCGATGCGCGCGCACCAAAGGTTGAGCTATCGCGATGCCTGGCAAAAGGCGGTGCAATTGCTGGAGCAGGTGCGTATTCCCAACGCAAAAGAGCGCGCCAAAGTTTACCCACATCAGCTATCCGGTGGCATGCGCCAGCGCGTCAGCATTGCCATGGCGCTGGCCAATGAGCCGCAATTGATCATCGCCGATGAGCCGACCACGGCCCTTGATGTCACCGTCCAGGCGCAAATTCTGCGGTTGCTGAATCAGTTGCGCAGAGAGCAGAACGCCAGCCTGATGTTCATCACCCATGATTTTGGCGTGGTTGCGGAAATGTGTGATCGGGTGGCGGTCATGTATGCGGGTGAACTGGTGGAAATTGGCCCGGTAAAAGAATTACTGGAAAACCCGGCACACCCCTACACTCGCCGCCTGATTGCCTGTGTGCCGGACGTCACCAAGGTGCAACCTCAGTTGACCGAGATACCCGGCCTGCCACCCCAGGTGAACAACCTGCCCGTAGGCTGCAAGTTTGCCGATCGTTGCGATCAGGTGACCGATCGATGCCGCCAGGCACCGGTTGAACTGGAAGCGCTCACCGATGAAAGACAGGCACGCTGTATTTTTGCCCGGGAGGTGTTATGAGCAAACTTGAGATCACCGATCTGGTCAAACGCTATGGTGGCGGCAAGAACCTGCTCAGGCAGGAGTTGCCGATGGTCCATGCCGTACGCGGCGTCAGCCTGGATGTTAAGCCCGGTGAAATTCTCGGTATAGTGGGTGAATCCGGCTGTGGCAAATCGACCCTGGCAAAGATGCTGGTCGGCCTGGAAAGCCCGACGGAAGGGCGCATCCTGATGGATGGTGTGGAGCTCTCTGCGCCGCGGAAAAAGATCAACCTGAAGAAGCTGTCACAACAGGTGCAGTACATCTTTCAGGATCCGAACAGCTCATTGAACCCGCGCAAAACCATCAGAGAAATTCTCTCGGCACCGCTGAAGTACTTGCGCGGCATGGATAACACCGAGCGTGAACAACGCTTGAAGGAACTGATGGAGAAGGTCAACCTGCGCTCTGAATTCCTTGACCGCTACCCACATGAGTTTTCTGGCGGCCAGGCACAACGCATCGGCGTTGCCCGTGCGCTTGCAGCCGAACCGGATCTGTTGATTCTGGATGAGCCGGTATCGGCACTGGATGTCTCGGTTCAGGCTCAGGTGCTGAATCTGCTCAAGGCGCTGCGTCAGGAGTTTTCACTGACCTATTTGTTTATCAGTCATGACCTGGGCGTAGTACGAAACTTCTGTGACCGCGTGGCGGTGATGTACTTTGGGCGAATCGTGGAACGGGGCACCGCCGATGACATCTTCCGACGCCCGCGCCACCCCTATACTCAACGCCTGTTGGACAGCGTGCCTGGTGCCGCCTTCGAACGTTTGCCGCCGGAGAGTGACGCCGTCATCCTGCCGGACCCTTACCACCCGCCCAAGGGCTGCTCTTTTGCACCCAGGTGCCCCTTTGCTCAAGCTCGTTGCGAAGAGGAAAGCCCGGAGTTGACTGAAATGAATCCGGGTCACGATGCGGCATGTTATTATCCGCTGGATGACGACCATAGAAGAGACTGACAGCATGACCAAACGATCGGACCAGGTAACCGATGCACTGAAGCAGCTGATCACTGAGCACAAGCTGAAGCCTGGCGACCGTTTACCACAGGAAAAGGAACTGACCGAGCAATTTGCTGCGGCCAAGGGCACCATTCGCGAGGCACTCAAGGCGCTGGAAACCCAGGGTCTGATCATTACTCGAACCGGGCCGGGTGGTGGTGCCTTTGTGGCCGATGTACCACCAGACCGGGCGATGTCCTTGTTGGCCAATTATTTCTATTTCAAGGACATCACCATTCACGATATTTACCAGCTAAGGGTGAACCTCGAGCCTGAGCTGGCAGCCTCGGTGGTGGGCCGCTTGAGCGAAGACGATTTCAGGCGACTGCAAACGACCATGACCATCTACGATGCGCCGCCAACGAACCAGTCAGAAGAGCACGCTCAGCGCCTGGCAGAGTTAAGCTTCCACGAGGTACTGGTGGACCTGTGCCCGAACCCCATTCTGAGTTTCACCTGCCATTTTCTGCTGGGCCTGTTGAAAAACCTGCGTCTCTGTCACGACATTTACGACTTGCCCAACCCGGCGCTGTGGGAAACCGGGCGTCATTACCAGATGCAGTTGCTGGGCGCCCTGAAGCGAGAATCCGAACCAGAAGTGCGTCGCATCATGCGTGAACACATGGTGCGCGCCGAAGCCCTGATGCAAGCTCAGGAAACCATCGTCCTCGACCAGTTTCTGGCTTCGCCTCGGGCACGTAAAGGAGGTTAAACTACTCGCCAATGGTCCGCACCGGCTACCGGGTATGCCTCTAAGGGGTCGGCGTGAACCCATCCCTGGGGCCTAGACCACAGCATCCATGCTGTGGACTCCCCCTTTGAGGCATACCCGGTATCCGGAGCTTGCTTCGACATTTGTTTTCATCTCATATTTTAACCGTTGCCTGGTCTTGTTGCCTGAATTACCAAGCAGAACTCTGCATCATCTTTAGAGGTGATATTTCTGACAGCGATGGATGCCGGGTAGGCCTATTCGAGGGTGTCGGCAGCCTGGACGGCTGCCGCCAAGCCCCCATGGATGGGTTGAGTGGGCGGCATACCGCGCGACCTCGAATAGGCCTACCCGGTAGCCCTCGCGGATTCTGGCAATATAGCTAGCCCGGAACTTCAGTTTTTTACAGTCAAATGTGAAAGGTACGGCTTAGCGATTGCCGCGACATCCAGTTTAACCTTTAGCCGTTGTGCCAACAGGTACAGGCCGGCGAGCTTTCTGTGCAGGAAGAGGGAGCCTACGGGTGGGGTGTGCCAGTAGCCTTGTTCGAGGCTGAGTTTCAGGCCGACTTCTCGCAGGCGGAGGGCGAGGTCTGAGCGGGCGAAGTCGTAGGGGCCGGTTTGGGTGAGGGGTTCGGCGGCTATTTTGAACAGTTGCAGTACGGTGGCTTGTTGGTTGGGGGCAATGTCTTTGGCAAAGTAGCCGATGCGTTGGGCGGCGTCGGCCATGGCGGAATCGTTGTTGGTGATGACGGCGTTGAAGAGGTCGCGGTAGGCATCGGTAATGTCCGTCGGGTAGGCGCGAACCGCGCCGAAGTCGATCAGTCCGAGGCGGTTTTGCTCTGAATCGATCAGGAAGTTGGCGTAGTTGGGGTCGGTCTGAACGGTGCGGAATTCGAACAATTCTCGAAAGAAGAGTTCGAACAGGGCTTGCACCCAACGCTGGCGCTGTTCAAGGCTGGCGGTTTCCAGATGCTCGATGGGCTTGCCTGGCAGGAAGCTCATGGCGAGGATGTTGGGGTGACTGAGTTCTGCGTTTATTTCTGGTATGGCGAATTCTGTTGAAGCGGTGAGCAGGGTGCGGAAGTTTTGCAGTTGCTCGGCTTCGTGTGAGTAGTCTGTCTCGAGTTTGAGCTGCGCTTTTGCCTCTTCGAGTATAGGGCTGATGTCGAGATTTTCGGGCAGCATTCGGCTCCAGCGGAGCAGGGTGGCGACGTTATCCAGATCGCTGTCGATGCTCTGCACGACACCAGGATATTGCACCTTGATGGCCAGGTGTTGTCCCTCTTTAGTGACGGCTTCATGAACCTGGCCTATAGAGGCAGAGGCCAAAGGTTGATAGCTGAAACGCTGGAAATTCTGGCTCCAGTCCTTGCCCCAGGTTTTGGCCAGTACGGGTTCGAGTTGAGACAGTGGCATGGCATGGGCGTCGTTGCGCAGCCGTGCCAATAGCTGAGCAAGCTCAGGTGGCATCAGGTGACCGGCGTCCATCGATAATAACTGCCCGAGCTTCATCGCCGCACCACGCATCTGTGACAGTCGGTCACTGAGTCGGTTCAAGTTGGAAGGCGTCAGCGCCTGCTCTCGCAAGTCCCAACCTTCACCGCGCCGCCATCGGCGCGCACCTTCAGTGACGATGCTGCCAGCCATACCGCCGGCCAGTCGGCCAAGTTGGCTCATTCGGCTCAAGCGGCTGGTGCGGATAGGTTTGGTAGGGCGATTGCTCATTTGGCTTACCGTTGCAATTTGGTTTCAACAGCATACGGCAATGGCGAGGTTTCGGCTCAGTTGCTTTGGTCCTGCTTTTTAGCCAGATGGCTTGCAGCCTTATCCGCCTTACTCTAGGGTTATTAAAACACTGTACCGGAATTGTTACCCAGGGGAGCAGAATGAAGATCACCATCATCGGAGCAGGGATCGCTGGCGTCAGTACCGCCTGGGCACTGAGGCAAGCGGGGCATGAGGTTCGGGTGGTCGAGCGCAAGGGGTCCGCTGCCATGGAAACGAGTTATGCCAACGCCGGTCAACTGGCCTACGGCGCCATAGCTCCCTGGGCTTCGATGTCGATGATTCGCTCCAGTCTGAAAACACTCTTTAAGCCCGCAGGCGCCCTGAAACTGCCGCTCTTTCCCTCCTTGCTGACCTGGCACTTCATGACCTCCATGGGCCGCTTCGCCCTCAAACCCGGATTCTATGAAACCAATTGGCAGGCGATGCTGAAGCTTGGGCAATTCAGTAAGCAAGCCTTGCAAGAGTTGGAGTCCGATTTCACTCTTAAGTATGACGGTCACCATAACGGCATGCTGAAACTGGCCAGCAACGCCGCTGAAAAGAAGGAGCTGATGGGCGTTGCTGCGATGCTGGAGCGTTGCGATATTCGCCATCATTGGCTCTCTGCCCAGGAGGCATTGGATACAGAACCGGGGTTGAATTCCGAAGCGCCTCTTTTAGGTGGGCTGCATATTCCGGGCGATGGTAGCGGTGATTGCCACCGCTTCACGGTGGAACTGGCCAAAGCCTGCGAAAATGCGGGTGTGGTGTTCGACTACGACAGCGAAGTCCTCAGTCTTCGCACCTACACGGATAAACTGGAAGCCATTTACGTCCGACAGCACGGCAAAGAAGACTGGCAGGAGTCAGATGCCTTTGTATTCTGTACTGGCTGTGCGAGCCGAGAATTCGGGCTGTCGCTCGGCTTGAAGTTACCCATTTACCCGGTCAAGGGCTATTCGATTACATTGCCGGTGACGGCCGCAGAGCGGGCACCCGTCTCTGCCGTTATAGACGATCGCTATCGTCTGGCCATCACCCGTCTGGGCAAGCGAGTGCGAGTCACTGGCTTTGCCGAGCTGGTCGACAACGACAAAACACTGCCAGACAAGCGGTTGTCTGTACTGCGCGAAGGGTTCGATTTCCGTTTCCCTGACTCGGTGGACTGGTCAGAAGCCGAACCCTGGGCGGGTTTCCGCCCAATGACGCCGGATGGCCCACCAGCCATAGGCCAGGGCATGCAGGACAATGTCTGGTTCAACACCGGTCACGGCACCTGGGGCTGGACCATGGCGGCGGGCAGCGCCGCGCTACTCACCCAACAAATCGCCGGCTCACCGCCAGACTTCAACACCAGACCCTTCGACCCAACGCGGTTTTCTCGCAAGGGTTGGTTCAAGGGCTGATGTCGGCCAGATTTTTGTCCGTGGCAGAATCCGCAGTCGCCATCTGGTATGCCCTGTCGGGGTCGCGCGGTATGCCGCCCACTCAACCCCTCCATGGAGGCTCGACTTCGACATCCATGTCTCAGACGCCCCCGCCAAGGCACACCAGACACCGACTGCTGACCATCTCGACAAAGTCTGCCTTTAAACACTATAAGCATTGAACTACTCGGCCATACTACGTTCGTCTTTGTAGTTAAGTAAATGGTTCCAAATCAGCAGTGTTCTAAATTTAAATTGTTGTAAATGACTAGCGACGGATGCTGGGTATGCCTCTGAGGGGTAGTCCCCAGCCTGGATGGCGGCGGTGTAGTCTACAGGGACGTATACACGACGCCCCCACAGAGGCAAACCCAGTAGCCTTAGCGGACCCATGTGGATAACCCCACA
>JAIUML010000041.1 GCA_022565595.1 Saccharospirillum sp.
GCGCGACATCCGTCCATGCACAAAGCGCTGAGCAATGAGACGTTACGTCGCTACGGCATAGTGACACCGGATGTGCTCGCGGTGAGATAACTCACCGGGTTCAACCGCCGGATGCGGAAAACCGCATGTCCGGTGGTGTGGGAGGGGTAGCAGGCGCAATCCTGCTACTTCGACCCGATCAGTGATTATTGGGTGTTGTGGACTATGAACCAGGGGTTCAGGGTTTGGGTTGGGGTGGCGTAGGTTAGGGGTTGGCCTTCTGGTGTGGTGATTTTGCCGCCGGCAGCGTTGACGATGGCGTGGGCGGCGGCGGTGTCCCATAGGCAGGTGGGGCCGAGCCTGGGGTAGAGGTGGGCGGCGCCTTCGGCGACGAGGCAGATTTTCAGTGAGCTGCCCATGGGGATGAGTTCATGATTGCCGAGTTGGTCGAGCCAGGCTTGGGTTTCCGGGCTGGCGTGGGAGCGGCTGCCGACCACTCGCCAGGGCTCTTCTGGTTGGTGTTCGCTTACGGTGATGGGTTGGCGCTGATTGTTCTGGTCTGTTTTGAAGGCGCCGAGGCCTTCGCCGCCGGTGTAGGTGGCGTTGAGTGCGGGGGCGTAAACGACGCCGAGTATGGGTTTGCCTTGTTCGATCAGCGCGATGTTGACGGTGAATTCGCCGTTTTTCTTGATGAATTCCTTGGTGCCGTCGAGTGGGTCTACCAGCCAATAGCGGCCCTGGGCGTCTGCGCCGGCGAAGTCGCTCACGGCTTCTTCGGTGAGGATGGGGATGGCCTCTGGCAGGGCTTTGAGGCCGGCGACGATGATGTCGTTGGCGGCTTTGTCGGCTTCGGTCAGGGGGGATTGGTCAGCTTTGGTTTCGATTTCGAAGTCGCGTTGGTAGATGGCCATGATGGCTTCGCCGGCTTTGTGGGCGAGGTGTTCTATTTGGGTTAGTAGGGTTTTGTTGGTCATATTTTTGCCTTGGTTGCTAAAGTATCAAAACCCGCACCGGCTACCGGGTAGGCCTTTCCGGGGTCGCCGTAGACCCGTCCGTGGGGGCTTGAAGGCAGCCATCCAGGCTGCCAACACCCCCGGAAAGGCCTACCCGGCATCCGGAGCTAGTCTTCATTGCATCCTCAATATTGAGGTGTTTTTTAATCTGATGGGATGATGCCTCTGGCCTTTAGTGTGTCGATGATTTGTTCGGCGGCGTCTTCCGGGGTTAGTCGGGTGGTGTCGAGGACGATTTCCGAGGTTTCGGGCCGTTCGTAGGCGGAGTCTATGCCGGTGAAGTTTTTCAGTTCGCCTCGGCGGGCTTTTTTGTAGAGGCCTTTGGGGTCTCTGTCTTCGGCGACGTCGAGTGGGGTGTTGACGAACACTTCGATGAATTCTCCGTCTTCTACCATGCTGCGGGCCAGGGCGCGCTCGGAGCGGAAGGGGGAGATGAAGGCGGTGAGTACGATCAGGCCGGCGTCGACCATGAGTCTGGCGACTTCGCCCACGCGGCGGATATTTTCTACGCGGTCGGCGTCGGTGAAGCCCAGGTCTCGGTTAAGGCCGTGGCGGACGTTGTCGCCGTCGAGCAGGTAGGTGTGGTGGCCCAGGGCGTGCAGCCGGGTTTCGACCAGGTTGGCAATGGTGGATTTGCCAGCGCCGGAGAGGCCGGTTAGCCACAATACGGCCGGCTTCTGGCCCTTCTGTTGGGCGCGGGCGCTTTTGTTGATGTCCACGTGCTGCATGTGGATGTTCTGGCTGCGCCGCAGCGAGAAGTGGATCATGCCAGCGCCAACGGTGTTGTTGCTCATGCGGTCGATGAGGATGAAGCCGCCGGTGTCCTGGTTTTCGGTATAGGGGTCGAAGGCGATGGGCCGGTCCAGGCTGATGTTGCAGATGCCGATGCTGTTGAGCTCCAGCTTTTTCGCGGCGGTGTGCTCCAGGGTGTTCACGTTTATCTGGTATTTGATGTCGGTCACCGTTGCGGTAACGGTGCGCGTGCCCAGCTTGAACAGGTAGGGGCGGCCAGGCAACAGCGGGTCGTCGTGCATCCAGACGATGGTGGTTTCGAACTGTTCGGCGGTTTGGGCGGGTGCGTCGATGGTGGAGATGACGTCGCCGCGCGAGATGTCGATTTCATCGGTAAGCGTCAGGGTGACGGACTGGCCGGCTACGGCCTGGTCGAGCTCGCCATCGTAGGTGTAAATGCTGGCGATCTTGCTGGTTTTGCCGGAAGGCTGCACGCGGATTTCATCGCCCGGGCGTACGATGCCACTGGCCAGGGTGCCGGAGAAGCCCCGAAAATCCAGGTTGGGCCGGTTGACCCATTGCACCGACAGGCGGAAGGGGTTGCGCTGCAGGCGTTCGTCATCCACTTCGACGGTTTCCAGGTAGCCCATCAACGTCGTGCCGTGGTACCAGGGGGTGTTCTCGCTGTGGTGGGTGATGTTGTCGCCTCTCAGGGCGGACATCGGGATAAAGGTTACATCCTCAAGGTTCAGTTGTTTGGCGAAGGCGCGGTATTCATCGCGGATGGCGTTGTAGACGGCTTCTGAGTAGTCCATCAGATCCATCTTGTTGATGGCGACGATGACCTTGCGAATGCCAATCAACGACATCAAAAAACTGTGTCGGCGGGTCTGGGTGAGGATGCCCTTGCGCGCATCGACCATCAAAATGGCCGCGTCGGCGGTGGAGGCGCCGGTGACCATGTTGCGGGTGTACTGTTCGTGCCCGGGGGTGTCGGCGACGATGAACTTGCGCTTCTCGGTGGAGAAGAAGCGGTAGGCCACATCGATGGTGATGCCCTGTTCGCGCTCGGCGGCGAGGCCGTCGACCAGTAAAGCAAAATCAATGCCTTCGCCCTGGGTGCCGTATTTTTTGGAGTCGGCTTCCATGGCGGTAAGCTGGTCTTCAAACAGCATTTTGGAGTCGAACAGCAGGCGGCCGATCAGGGTGCTCTTGCCGTCGTCAACGCTGCCGCAGGTAATGAAGCGCAGCAGGCCCTTGTTCTCGTGCTGAGTCAGGTATTGTTCGATGTCGGTGGCGATCAAATCAGAGGTGTGTGCCATCAGAAGTAGCCCTCCTGCTTTTTCTTTTCCATGGATGCGGCGGAGTCGTGATCAATCACGCGGCCCTGGCGCTCTGAGGTTCGGGTGAGCAGCATTTCCTGAATGATGGCCGGCAGGGTGTCGGCTTCGGATTCCACAGCACCGGTGAGCGGGTAACAACCGAGGGTGCGGAAGCGGACCTTGCGCATCATGGGGACTTCGCCTTCTTTTAACGGCATGCGGTCGTCGTCGACCATGATCAGGGTGCCGTCGCGTTCGACCACGGGCCGGGGGGCAGAGTAGTACAGCGGGACAATGGGGATGCCCTCGAGGTAGATGTATTGCCAGATGTCGAGCTCGGTCCAGTTGGAGATAGGGAACACGCGGATGCTTTCGCCTTTGCGCTTACGGGCGTTGTAGAGCTTCCACAGTTCGGGGCGCTGGCCTTTTGGGTCCCACTGGTGCTGGGCGGTGCGGAAGGAGAAGATGCGTTCCTTGGCGCGGGATTTTTCTTCGTCACGCCGGGCGCCGCCGAAGGCGACATCGAACTGGTATTTGTTGAGGGCCTGTTTTAGGCCTTCGGTTTTCATGATGTCGGTGTGCAGGGCGGAGCCGTGGGTGAAGGGGTTGACGTCTTTGGCGACACCGTCGGGGTTGATGTGGACGAGCAGGTCGACGCCGAGTTCTTTGGTGAGGTTGTCGCGGAATTCGTACATTTCACGGAATTTCCAGCGGGTGTCGACGTGCAGCAGCGGGAAGGGCGGCTTCGAGGGGGCGAAGGCCTTCATGGCCAGATGCAGCATGACGGCGCTGTCTTTGCCGACGGAGTAAAGCATGACGGGGTTTTCGGCTTCGGCGACGACTTCACGCATGATGTGAATGCTTTCGGCTTCCAGCCGTTTCAGGTGCGTTAGTGACATTGTGTTCCTCTACTGTCTGTTTTCCGTGGTTACTGAATTTTGCGTTATAGCTGTATTTGGTGCCGAGAACCCGCAACGGCTGCCGGGGGTGTCCCCCCAGGGTCGGCGTGAACCCGTCCATGGGGCCTGGACTGCAGCATCCCTGCTGCAGACCACCCTGAATGCGCAACCCCGGTACCCGGCACTAGCCAGCCTTGGTAGCAATAGCGTGAGTAGATCTCCGTGTAATGGTGGTTAAACCAAAACACCCCTGTGTTACAAATTTTTCGTTCAATATTCTTGCCGCCACTCGATGAGTCGTATGGTGGTGGTATTGGCTTCTAGCCAGGTGTTTAGTGTAGTGGCGCGGCGCAGGTCGAGGCCGGCGAGGCAGAGTGCGACTGTGCCGTGCTGTTGCTGCAAGGCGCTGCAGGCCTGGATGAGCCAGTGTTCTGTGGGCCATTGGTTGCTGAGCCAGCTGAGTTGTTTGCGCTGGGGGGTCTGTATGCCCAGTTGGTAGATGCCCGGCCAGGTGGGTATGGCGCGGCAAGTGCCCAGCAAGGGTTCGGCTTTGTGCTGCACGGCCCATTCCTGCAGGGGCTGGTATTGGTAGCGGTACCACTGAGCGGCCGCGTTGCGAACACCCTTGGGGCGCTTGACGGCGAGTTCGGGCAAGGTCAGACCCCAGGTTTCGAGCAGGCGGGCGATGGCACGCTCTGAGGCCTGTATGCCGTGTTGGTCGGCGATGACGCTGGCCAGGGTGTCGCGGCTCCAGAACTGTTGGCCCTGGTCGGAGAGCATCCAGTCTTTCAGGGCTTGCTGGTGTGCGGTGGTCAGTTCGGTGCCCTGGCCTTTTTTACGGCCGCGTTTATTGAGGTTGATGGCTTGCCAGCCGCCGGCTTCAAAAGCCTTGAAGGCTTTGATGACGGTAGGGGCGGAAAGGCCGGTTGCCTGTTTCACTTGCGCCAGAGTCTGGCCGGCCAGCCGGAGTTCGACGGCGTGCTTGCGGCGTTGGTTCATGTTCTCTGGCGATAAATGTTTAACAGTCACAAAATAGCCTAAGTTATTGAAATATAGAGATATATACTGAAAGCTCTAAATATATTCTGCTTAATTATTCGACAGTTTATTAAACCTTTGGCTAGAATGCCAAGACTTTTTACGCAACCGTTTGGGAAGGGCTGGACATGGAATGGGTGGTTTTGTTGGCGGTAGCGGGGTTGCTGTTGGCGTTGTCCAGTGGGCGGGTGCCGCCTGCGCCGGCCTTTGTGGCGGTGGCGTGTGGGTTTTTGTTGTTGGGTGTGATTGAGCTGCCGACCCTGTTGAACAGTTACACCAACCCGGCGCTGGCGACTTTGATGCTGCTGTTGCTGGTGTCGCTGACGCTGGAGCGTTCGCCTTTGCTGGAGCGGGTGTCGCAATACCTGGTATCGGGGCGGGAGAAACCGGCGTTGTTGAAGTTGATGGGTACGACGGCGGTGCTGTCGGCGTTTTTGAATAATACGGCGGTGGTGGCGTCGTTCTTGAGTACCTTGTCGCGACAAAAGCGCATTCCGGCGTCGCGTTTACTGATTCCGTTGTCCTATGCCTCGATTCTGGGTGGGATTACCACCCTGGTGGGCACCTCGACCAACCTGGTGGTGAGCTCTTTTGCGGTGAATGCGGGGTTGCCGGAGTTGGGGATGTTCCAGTTCAGTCTGGTGGGTATTCCGGTGGCGCTGGTGTGTATGGTGGTGTTGCTGTTCAGTGCCTCGACGCTGCCGCGGCACAACAGTGAGGCGGCTGAGGCGCGGTTATCGTCTTATTTTCTCTCGGCAGAGGTTGAGGCCGGCTCGCCTCTGGTGGGCAAAAGCATTGAGGCCAATGGCCTGCGGCATCTGGATGGTTTGTTCCTGTTGGAAATAGAGCGGGATGGGCGGTTGAGAACACCGGTTAGCCCGGACGAGCGAGTCAAGGCCGGTGATGTGCTGGTGTTTTCCGGCCAGGTAGACAAAGTGCAAACGCTGCAACGGTTTCCCGGTTTGCGCTTGATGGGCGAAAGCGCGGGAGAACTGCTGGCCAGCAATCTGGTCGAAGTGGTGATTGCCAATGGCTCTGTTTTGGCTGGGCAAACGCTGCAGTCGATGGACTTCAGGACGCTGTTTAATGCGGGTGTGGTGGGCATCCGCCGAGGTGAAAAACGGCTGGAAGGGCAACTCGGGCAGATTCCGCTAAAAGTGGGCGATAGCTTGTTGTTGGCGGTGGGCAGTAACTTCAGTCAGCACCGCAACCTGGATCGGAATTTCCTGCTGCTCAGCAACAGCCTGCAGCGGCCCAAATTGAGCATTCGGCAGAGCCTTTTTGCATTGGGGGGCTTTTTGACGGCCCTGGCGGCAGCGAGTGTGGGCTGGTTGTCGTTGTTTGAGGCGTTGTTGTGCCTGCTGGCGCTGTTTCTGGTAACGCGATTGTTGAGTGTTCAGGACATGCGGCGGCGCTTTCCGTTTCAGTTATTGCTGGTGATTGGCTCGGCCCTGGCCATCGCCCAGGGGCTCACGGCGTCTGGCGCGGCGGATGTCATTGCCGGGGCGATGCAGGCGGTGTTCAATGATTACGGCGTTTATGCGGCGTTTGTTGGGGTGTTTTTGATGACGCTGCTATTGACCGAGACGGTTACCAACAATGCCGCAGCGGCTTTGGCCTTTCCTATTGGGCTTTCGACCGCCCAGGCGTTCAATGTGGACCCGATGCCGTTCATCATGGCAGTGGCGTATGGGGCCAGCGCCTGCTTTTTGATTCCCTTTGGGTATCAGACGCATTTGATGGTGTATTCACCGGGGCGGTATCGGTTAGTGGATTACTTAAAGACGGGTTTGCCGGTGAGTGTGGCCTATTCGGTGGCGGTACTGGTGATTACGCCGTTGGTGTTTCCTTTTTAAGTGCGGGGCTGGCGTTGCCGGCCTGCATCGATGGGGACATCGACACTCCAGGGTAATTTTGGCTAAGTCAGGTTTACTGGTCTTTGCCGAGCAACTCATCAAGGCTGCTAACCGACAGGATTCGCGTTACCCACTCTTCAAGTTGAGCATCATTGGCTGACGCCATTTGATTGTCTGCCCAATCCGGTATATCGCCGAACTTCAGGACAATCTGTTTTCTCAGCATGGCTTCCACGCCCTCGTGCATGCCTTGCTCGATGCCTTGCTCGATGCCTTGCTCGAGGCCTTCTTCTCGGGCTTCCAGCATCAGGGTGTTGTAGTCGGACAGGGCACGCTCTCTGGAGAAGGCGGCCCAGCGTTCTTTTTCGTCTGCACTGATTTCTCGTAGTTTACCCATGGCTTTGGTCACCGGTTCATAGTTCAGGGTTTGCAGGTCGGCTTCATCTTGCCAGTGCTCGATGAAACGGATCCATGCCGTCAACTCTTTAGAGTATATGCCTAACCGGTCGGCTTTTCTAAGTTCCAGTACATTGAGTTGCAGTTCCCGGCCAAGGCGGATGTCTGGCCGCTCGCTGTCGCGCATTTCGAAGCACCAACTGGCTCGATCCTGCTGGTCGGGTTGATGAAAAAGATCAAAATCCAGCAGGTGGATGCCAATGGCGGCTTTGAGTTTGGGGTAGTCCTGTCCGCTTTTGATCTGGTTGGAGAGCATGCGGGAGAGATAATACAAGCTGCGAGCACTCCAGGCTTTATAGCGGGCTACTTGCATTTCGATGTTGTAGCGCTGGCCATCGGCATCTTCAGCGAGGAGGTCCAGAACGATGGTTTTGCCGTTGATTTCTTCCGCTGTGATGGTGGGGTTGAGGACTTCGAGCCAGGTGATGTCGGGCTCAGGATCGCGGATGGCGTTGATCAGGGAGATGAGGAGGTCCGGTGCCTGGCCGAAGAGGCGTTTGAACACATAATCGTTTTTGGGGTCGAGTAATTCCTGTTGCATGGTTGGGCTCCTTTTTGTGATACTGTATTTTTATACAGCTTTCTGAAGAATGCAACAAGATGGGCGTATTCTAGAGTGATGGGCCGGCGTTGCCGGCCTGCGTCGATGGGGAAATCGACACTCCAGGGTGGCTTGGTGGGGTTCTGGGGCGTCGGTTTGTAACCGACGAAGCGGGCCGAAGGGCCGCTTGTTGTGGGTTGGCTTTGGGTTGGGCAGTGGCTTGGTCGTTTTTTGGAGCCGGCTATCGCCGACTGCGTCGGTAGCAAACCGACGCTCCAGGGGGTTGAAGTGTTGGTGTCCTCACCGACATGATGGGTCGAAAGGCCACCAGGGTTGTATGGGGCCGGCGTTGCCGGCCAATGTCGATGGGGACATCGACACTCCGGGGCGGGTTCTGGCCGGCTGACGCCGAAGTCGACGGTTGTAAACCGACGCTCCAAGAGGGTGGATTTGTAGTGGATGTCAAAGATGCTTGAGATCCCTTTGGTTTTATTTAGCTCCAGACTTGGTACCAGCCATGAAACTCACTGGGCCGTAGGCGGTATCGAGCAATATTGCCTTCGTGAAGGCTAAGCAGTTGGGTTTCAACTACTTCAATGAAGCGTTGGCGATCCGCCGTCTTGATCTGTTCTTGCGCAAAGCGCTGAATATGGTTAATTGCCTGGTGCTTGGTCAATCTTTCACGTACCACCGTTGCAACCGCCTGAGTGATAAGGTCTCTGTACTGCATTCGGAAAAGATCAGGTTCTCCCAAAGACTGTCGCACGGCGGAATAACGCGCGCAGGATCGTTTGTAAGCCCAAACAAAGACGTCTCGCAATAATTCAATACGATTCAGTTCATAGATACCCAGCATGGCATTAATGTACGTAGACTGTGAAACATCAACGAAAGACAAAGGGCATAGGTTGCGCTGAAAAAGTGGAATGTTGGCTGCCAGGCGGGAGACTTGCTTGTTGACGTCTTCAAATGGCTGCAAGTAAGGCAAATGCACCATGACAAAAAACGCCTGTTCGAAGGGGTCTCGTATTGCGGTCGCCGTATCCAGAATCTGCTCAAAGCACTCCTCGATTCGTTGCGGCCCCTCCAGTGGCAGAAAGGCGGTCTGGCCAATGCCGACAGCAATGGTGCGTAATCGACCACTGGCGGCAGGGTCGTCCAACAAGTTGTCTGATAATAAAGCGTGAAGATTAAGCAGAGTATAGCGATTGAAGCCAACTTCACCGGCCGAGTCGATTAAAAACTCAATGGTTTCCTTATGATTTAAAATCATCTGCGCTTCCTGGGCGTTTTTGCCAGCGGCTGACTCTCCTGCGGAAATCAGTCGCTCTGTTTCAAGCAGGGAATAGGTGTTGCCCTCTAGGCGGCTGGAGTTCCAGGAAAGGTCGATAAGCAAGCGATTAGCCAGTTGCCGGGCATAGGTTCCCGCAGGCTCACTGCCGCCGACCACCTGCCCCTGTGACAGCAACTCCTCTCGAATGGCATCGTTCAGGTAATGGGTTTCGTTGGGTCGGTAGTTATCCAGAAACGCCCGATTGTAGCCAACGGGTTTACGCAGTGGTACGGGTTGTCGAACCTGTTTTTCAATGTCTCTTGCCTCAGGTGACAGGGGTATCAGGGCTTCAGCGTGTTCGGCCAAGTCACCTTTTACCTCTGTGTTTCTCGACTCGCCAAGCCGATATTTAACAGCGCGCCCCTGGCCTTCACGACAGACTCGCTGCTGAGCTATCAAGCTGTTAAGCCAGCGTTGCAGTGTTCGGCGGTTAGGAGGCGCAGACAGGTTTTGTTCAATCTTCTCAATACTGGCGCCGTCCGGAAACCGAGCAATGGCAGTGAGCACTGCCTCGTAAGCCTCTGTCGGGATGAGTCTGGCCATAGTTGCTCCTGTCGTGCAGTATGCATATAGCGACACTAAAGCAGGTTTATGTGTCGCTATATGAGTATTACGACATTAATTATGTCGCGCAAGTAATTCGCGACATTAATAAAATCCCGGGTATTGGTTCGTCAATTATTTGTTGGCCAGGAGGGCACCGAGGTCGCCTGGAGATAATAAGGCCGGCGTTGCTGGCCTGCGTCGATGGGGGCATCGACGTTCCGGGGGTGGGTGGTTGCAATCGATTGGTCGGTGTTTTACTTTGCTTGTCACTTCTGGTGTTTTACTCTTGTCCGCCCCTGGCTGAATGGATTCTGTTATGCCTCATATCCTGGTACTCGATGCCAACCAGCGCAGTGCGCTGGCGGTGACTCGCTCTCTTGGGCGATGCACTACCGCCGCTTTTACGGTGACGACTGCAGATGCCTTGCCCATGGCGCTGGCGGGGCAATCTCGGTATTCCGGTACCTATTTGCAATACCCGGATCCAGCCGAGGCGCCGCTCGCCTTTTTGGCGTGGGTGAGTCAGCAGTGTGATCAGGTCCATTACGATCTGGTGATGCCGACCACCGAGGTCACGAGTCAGCTACTGTTGCAACACCAGAGCCAACTGCCCCGGGTAAGGTTGGCGTTCAGTGATTTTAAAACCGTGATGCAATTGGCGGACAAGGTAGCCCTGGTCTCTCTGGCGGAATCTCTGGGTGTGCCGGTGCCAGGCACTCGAGTGGTACAGTCAGCGGAAGAGGTCGACCCAGGTCAGTTGGATTACCCTGTGGTGCTCAAGCCGGGATTGTCTCGAATTTTTCTGGGTGATCGGTGGATTTCGACTCAGGTTCGCATCCTCAAGAGTGAGGCGGATTGGCATCAGGCCTTGAGCGAGTCGCCCTACCTCCATCACCATCCCTTTATGTTGCAGGACTTTATTCCTGGCCATGGTGCTGGCGTCTTTTGTTTGTTCAAGGGTGGGCAGTCGGTGCGGTTTTTTGCCCATGAGCGTTTGCGCGAAAAGCCACCCGAGGGGGGTGTCAGTGTGCTCAGCCGAAGTGTGCCGGTGGATGATCAGTTGCGCGGCTATGCCGAGCAATTACTCTCAGCGGTTCAGTGGCATGGGGTGGCCATGGTGGAGTTTCGGGTAACCCCCGAGGGCAAGCCTTACTTGATGGAAGTGAATACCCGGTTCTGGGGGTCGTTGCAATTGGCGGTCGATTCCGGTGTGGATTTCCCTTCACTTTTGGCCTGTGCAGAACTTGGCTTGCCATTGCCGAGCTATGCCGATTATCAAAAAAACCAACGCTTGCGCTGGTTGCTGGGCGATCTCGATAGCCTCTATATTACCATGAAACGACCGGGCTCTGGCCTTGGCAAACTGAAACGGTTGCTGGCTTTTCTGGCGTACCACCCTGGCCAGCGTCATGAAGTAAACCGCTGGTCGGATTTAAAGCCGGCCTGGTTTGAACTCAAGCAATACATCGCCGCATTAAGGGGGAAGGCATGAACCCGATCAAACAGGGATTGAAATGGGGTTATACCCAGGCGGCCGCGCGTCTTGGTGCGCATCGCAAACACCAGGCCGAGCCCCGTTTATGGGTGTTGATGTACCACCGCATTTTGCCCAAAGATGACCCGCGCTTTGCCCTGGAGGAGCCGGGTATGTTGGTCACTCCGGCTACATTTAGCCAGCACCTGGAGTGGGTGAAGCAGGAGTTTGAGGTGGTGGACCTGCAAGATTGGGTGCGCAAAGCCCAGCAGGGTGAGCCGTTGCCTAATAAAGCGTGCGCCATCACCTTTGACGACGGCTGGCGGGATAACTATGAGTTTGCGTTGCCTCTTTTGCGGGAGCACCAGATTCCGGCGACGTTGTTTGCCGTAGCGGATAAAATAGGCTCAGACTTTCGGTTCTGGCCCAATATTGTCAGCGAGTTGGTGGCCGCCAGAGCGCCACAGTTGGCAAACCACCCTTATTTTCAGGAGGCCGCCAGCCTGGCTGAGCGTGGTTTTGATCGCGAAGGCATTGCTCGGGTGATTGCCGGGTTGAAGCAGTATTCTGAGGTTGAGATTTTTGCAGCGCTTGAGGCAATAGGGTGGCAGCAGGCACTGGCGGCCTCGGAGCCACCCTTGATGGATTGGCCGCAGTTATTGGAAATGGCGGACAGTGGCTGGGTGACCATAGGCAGCCATACCTGTACCCATCAACGCCTGGATAAAGGCCTGGATGCGGCGGCTTTGGCGGAAGAGGTTGAGGCCAGCCGGGTCAAGTTGGAGGCCTGGCTGCAGCGGCCAGTGCCGTTGTTTTGCTTTCCGAATGGGGATTACGATGCGGCGGCGCTGGGCGCGGTTGAGAAGACCTACCAGGCGGCGGTGACGACTCGCAAGGGGATTAATACAGCTGGGCAGGGCAATTGGCATGAGTTGCTGCGGATTGGGTTGCATGAGGATGGAAGCGGGACGAAGCAGCGGTTTTTGGCGAAGATGGCGGCCTGGTGAAGCAGGTTTTTATGGGGCGTCGGTTTGTAACCGACGGCGTGGGTCAGGGTGAGGGGGCTTCTTTCAGGGTGTTGGCTTCTGTACAATGAAGCTCACGTAATCAGGTTGCCAGGATGGAATAACGACTGATGGATAAGTCTGGTGCAGTTCAGGAAGCGGTTCAACCTTTGCTGAGCGATGGTTCAGCCTCTATTGCTGAGCTCAAGGCTCGGGTGAAGCGGCTGCAGGCCAAAAAAGGCGAGGTAGCTCGGCAATTCAAGCGGCCTGAGCTCACCAATGCAGAGCGTGATGAGCTGAAAACCGCCATGAAAGGGGTGAGTCAAACTCTTTCTGAGGCACAAGCGGCGCTCAAGCAGTTGCTCAATGCGTCTGAAGCACCTTCCCACTCCGAACCTCCGCCACTACCGGGGCAATTCCTGCCGGCAACCGCGAACCTTGGCCGCTCGGTTGAGGTTCGCCCCTTGCTCCCTTATGAAACAAAGCTCTGGCAAGCCTTTGTTCAACAACATGCTCATGCTTCAGCCTACCACCACCCTGCATTTTTAATGCATATCCAGCAAGTCTTTGGTCACCCAGGTCAGATACTGGCGGCCTTTGATCGTGGCTCTCTGGTCGGCGGGCTGCCTCTGACGATAATGCGCAGCCGCTTGTTTGGTGCCTTTGCTGTATCAGTACCTTATTTCAATTACGGTGGGCCCTTGAGTGAATACCAGGATGTGATCGAGGCATTGCTTGAGGCGGCCGATTCACTGGTTCCCCAGGAGCAACTGAGCCACGTAGAAGTGCGGACGACTCTGCCGGGTCTGCCGCGGCCCTGCGTGACCAAAAAAGTTTCCATGTTGCTGGCGTTGCCAGCTAGCCAGGGCGAGTTGGATAGCCAACTGGGCGCCAAGGTGCGAGCACAAACAAAAAAAGCGGAGCCGCAAAGGCCTGAGATCCGCTTTGGTGGCCTCGAGTTGTTGGACGATTTTTATCACATCTTTGCGATCAACATGCGCGATTTGGGTACGCCCGTCTATGCCAAAGGCTGGTTCCGTGCTTTGTTGGCGGATGAACAGTTGAACACGACTTTGGCGGTGGCCTATCTCGATGGCAAACCGGTCAGTACTGGCTTTTTGTTGGGGCATCGCAAGCTGCTGGAAATACCCTGGGCGTCAACACTGCGCCAGGCCAATGGTCAGGATATGAACATGTGGCTGTATCGTCAGATACTGGGTTTTGCCATTGATCAGGGTTACCACCATTTTGATTTTGGGCGATCGACCGAAGGTGCAGGCACTTACCGTTTCAAGAAGCAGTGGGGCGCCAGGCCAGTGCAGCATTACTGGTATTACTTGTCCGAATCCGGAAAGGCTGTGGCGGATACCAACCCGGATAACCCCAAGTACAAGCTGATGATCGCTACCTGGAAGCGGCTGCCGGTTTGGCTGACGCGCATTATTGGGCCGGGGGTGATAAAGAATGTACCCTGAACTCTGCCATCATCGTCAAACCTGCCACAAAGCGGAGGTATTTTAATGCCTTTGCTTCGTAAGGCCCTGTCGGACTTTGGCATCCATTTGTTGACCAGCCGGACGCTCAGTTGGGTCATGCAACCATTGCGCAGTCAGGTGGTACCCGTATTCATGCTGCATCGCATGGAGGATGCCAGTCGTGCCGTACCCGGCCATAGTGTCGACTCTCTCGAACGCGCACTGCAGTACCTTAAAGACCATGATTACAACGTTGTTTCGGTAAGAGAATTAGTCGTTGCGCTACAGAATCACCAACCCCTGCCGAAGCGTGCCGTTGCATTCACCATGGACGATGGTTTTTATGATCAGGCCTCCATGGCATTGCCTCTGTTTGAGCATTATCAGGCCCCTGTCACGGTGTTTCTGGCAACGGATATGCTCGATCATCAAAAGTGGTCGTGGGATTACCAGGTGGAATACCTGTTAAACAAGGCCAATGCAGGCTCTTTAGAGCTTAAAATTGGCTCTGAGGTTTTACCCTTAATGCTGGGTAGCCGAGCCGAGAAGCGACTGTCCATCCGCCAGGCACGCGCTGCGTTAAAAAGTCTGAATCTCGAGCAGGTTGCTGACTCCATGGGAGATTTGGCGCTCAAGGTTGGTGTGGATGTGCCCGAGTTTGCGCCACCGTCCTATCAGCCCATGACCTGGGGGCAGGCGGCCCGGCTGGAATCCAATGTGGTTGAGTTTGGCCCGCACAGTCGCCAACATCTGATTCTCTCTCAATTGCCGGAAGACGAAGCAGAGGCGGAGATTCGTCAAAGCTGGGCAACACTCTGCGAACACTTGAAGCATCCTGTGCCGGTGTTTTGTTATCCCAACGGTCGTTTCGGGAAGGACTTCACGCAACGAGACCAAAAGCTGGTGCAGCGAGCAGGGTTGCAGGCGGCGTTCTCGGCAGACCCGGGTTATGTGAACCTGGGGGCTTCTGTCGAGCCGGGTTTGTTTGCAATGAAGCGGTTTGCCTTTCCGGAGCGCTTTGTTGATTTTAAGCAGTACTGCAGTTGGCTGGAAAACGGTAAGGAGAAGTTCTTCCCTGGTAGGCGTTAGCGGTTGGGGTTCTTGAGCCAGTAGAGGCATTTTAGCCACAGGGGTTTAACCGCTATCAGAGAAACGAGTTGGCACTGTTGGGTCGCCAGGCTGGCTTTGTAGTTGCTGTTTTTGCCTTCGCCTGCCATGAAATCATAGGCCTGAATGTGTGTGGATTTGAAGGCGTGTTCTATGCGGTACCCGAAGTGCAAGGTACCCAATGAAAGCCCTGGCCTATACTGCTCCTTGTAACCGCTTTGCAGGTTGTAAACGCGCTGGCCAACTTCGATGTCCAGCAACAACGAGACGGGCTTTCCATCGACTGTCAAACAGTTAAGCCTTACACCGTGCCCTTCGTCGTTCAGTAGTGGTAGCAACCGCTTAATAAAGGCGAGGTTCATACCTTCGTAACAGGGTTTTCCCCAACGCTTCTGATGAAAGTCGTTTAGTTGTTCTATGAAAGTGCTCACATCCGGCCAGAGGTCGTTTTGCGTTACTGTGCCGCTGCCATGCAAACGTTTGCGGCGGTTGTGCAGTTTTAAGCGGGTGTTGGCACTGAGTTGATCCAGGTAAGTCGGGTAGTCTTTTGTGTTGGTGTCAACCGAATAGGCAAGGGTGTGATCCTGTTCCAGTACCAGTAAGCCTTGTTGCTGAGCCAACGATTTAATGTGATGGTAAGTTGGGGAACCGAGGATGACATCACTGAACAGGCGCTGTCCTTTGGTGTCGTCTAGTTGGGCGGTGATCTGACGAATACTGGCCTGGTAGTACTCTCGACGAATGGAGGGGAGGCTGCGCTCAGAGCAGCCGATTGTTGTGGCCGTGGGTATGGGCAGCCAGCCTTTGAAGCGGCGCGTTAGATGGTAGCTATGGCTCTTGTGGTCAAGGCGAATGTTTGAGCTTTTGCTACCCTGTTGGCCCCAGGTTTCCAGCCAGGCCTGTTCCCAGGCGGTTGTTTGAAACAGAGTGGGTTGGCGTTCTTCAATGAGTGCCTGATCCTCAACCAACGAAGCCGGCATTAATTGATTAACCCGATTCTTACCCCCAGCCTGGCGGTTGTTCTGTTGTTGTCGCTTTCGCTGGCCCAGCCATGCTCCAGTGAGGCTCTGGCCTGAACCTGGCTGGCCAGGCGCCTATCCCAACTCAGGTTAATTCTGTGCTGTTGTTCGTCGGGGCCGCCGGTCAGTTTCTCTGCGTTCGCTCGCCATTGGTAGCGAGCATTCAGGTTTTCTCGGTTCGATAACCGAAAGCCCAGTCCGGCTCCACCGGTATAAACAAAGGTCCTGGGGCCACTGAATAGCACTCTTTGTGTTGAGAACCCCGCATTCAGTTGGTAGCTGCATCGCTCGCATAAACCTTGTGAGCGATAGGCCACGTTAATGGCATCTACCAGGGTGGCTTGTTGCAACTGTACGACTTCGGTTTCTGTTTCGAGGTCATCCGGGCTTTCAGGCGGGTTGTCCGGGTCAAAGTCTATGGTTTCAAAGCTGAGTTCGGTCAGCGTATCTGAAATGGCGCGGTTGTAGCTCACACTGGTTTGCGCTATATCGCCCACCCAATTGCGATTAACGCCAGCGCTCACCAGGGTACGCCGAGTATTGCCGGCTTCATAAAAATTCAGGCCGACGTTACCACTGGCATTGCCGTTGGGCAGCACCCTCTGGTAGCCGAGTTGCAGGCTGTCGTTGGTACTGGTGCGTTTGCTGTTTGCATCCCATTGAATGGCTCTGCCGGTCGTTAAACGGGCCGAGGCGATCGATGAGACCTGGTAGCTGTTGATCACTCGCCCTGTGACCTGGTGGCCTTGACGATCCAGGTCTTCATCCAGCGCCTGAGTGCCCTGAAGTTCAATGCGGGTACGCACTCGCTCACCGGGGGTCAGGTTAAGGCCAATACCACCGTTCAAGCTGTGACGTAGATCGTAGTCGGTGAAGTCGAATAACAAGGATTCTTCCGTGCTGGCGGCACGAACGGTATGGCCCAGGTTCGCATCCACAAGGGGGATGGGCCTGTAGCTGTAACGGGTGGTGCCGGTGTAGCTGGTATCGCGGCCAAAGTTGTCGAGATAGGTGCGGCGCAGGCTGATGCTGTAGCCTGTGTTGAAACGATGTGGTCCGGTGCTGTATTGGTAGCCCAGATTGGTGGTGTTGCCCAATTGCAGGCTATAGCCGCTTTCGCCCTCTTGTTGCTGATGAGAGGCGGCACCAAATACCTCTGTGCTCAGCGCCAGTTGGCTATGCGCTGGTAGCGCTATACTGCACACAAAGGCAATGACACTTCCCTGATACAGTTTTCGGACTTTACTGCCCGAGTGCTTATCCATAAGCCTGTTTACTCCTGATAGATCAACCCGGCAAATTTATCGGTATCCAGGGTTTCTATGGCATTGGCGATGTCTTCGGCGGTGATTTCACCGAAGGGCACGGTCATGATGGCGTGATCAGAATACCGGACCAGAATACGGGCTTCGGTGCTCACTCTAAAAGGCGGTGCGTTCACCACAATGTAGCGATCCGGGTAGCGCTCTTTCAATTCGGTCATCAGCGTTTTCATTCTTGAAGAGGAAAACAGCTCGACAACGGAGACATCTATGGTGCCAGCAGGTACTACGCTAAGCCGATCGATACCAGAAGGGTATATGATGTCTTGTACATTGATTGAACGGTCGTCCAGGTAGTCGGTCACGCCCTGGCCCATCCGGGTAGAGACGAGCGACTGCAATTGATTGTGGTATGGGTCGCAATCGATCAACAGTGCCGAGCTTTGAGCGTCGATGGCAAAGGAGGCGGCCAGGTTGAAGGCGGGCAGCAAGACATTCTCGGTACTTTTTTTGCCTTTGGCCTTGCTCAACGAGGTGACCATTACGCTGAAGTTTTTATCTTCGCTCAGGTTGCGCAGTTTGATGCGCACTTCGCGGTAGGCATTGAGAATCGCTTTATTGGCCATACTGGGGTAGATGATCTTCCTTGCTTTGAGTTCTTTTTTGGACCAGGGGTAGGGATTGTTGATCATCCCTAATGACATCGATGAGTCATACAATAAGGGTGGATGACCGTCGTTCAGTTGGTCGGGCAATACTGCATCCACTGGTTTGGCGTACGGTCGCTCTACTTTATAGTCGTCAGTAACCTGGCCTGAATCTTCCGCTTTTTTACGCTGCTGGGTTTGGGTCTTCAACAAAGCATTGTAGAGTTTGTTCTGATCCATGAATTACTCCAATCCCAGTCGGCTGGCAAGAATATCGAGCAGGTGCTCTGGTTGTACCCCAATGACGCTAAACAGCAATACAGCGCTGTAGAGCGTCATAAATAGCAACAGTACTATGCCCAGGACCAGAACATCGAAGCGCAACAGTCGCGATTTAATCGAGCTGTTGTAGTGCGGTACGCTGGTCAACAGGTCGACTTCTTCGGATAGCTGGCTCTGCAGCATACGGCCAGAGCGGATGCGGCCATCGAACATCACCAGGGCACCGAGCAGGCCAAACACCAGTGCTACCCCTGCAGCAGGGCCCGCCGCGCCGTAGTGGATCATTTGTGGGCCATTCCAGCGGGTTGGGTAACTGGCGGGTTCCTGAATCCGATAGTTAACGCCCTGGCCTTCGACGTCGAGCGTCATGGAGAGGCGGGCATTTTCGCGCCGGCGCAGCATTTCTTCGTAGACTTCGCGGGTGACGTTGTAATCCCGCATCAATTCGGTTTCTTGCGCCAGGTTGGTGGCGACGCGTTCGGCACGGTTGAATTCGGTCTCCAGCAAACGCTCTTGAGAGGCCATGCGGTTTTGCTGGGCGCGCAATTCGCCTTCGGCTGTCGCCAGGCGCAGGCGCAGGTTCTCGTATACGGGGTTTTCGACGACATCGGTCACCACGGGGGCGCTATCGGCTTCCAGTCCCTGGGCTCGACGCTCTTCCAGTTCGCGAATT
This sequence comes from Saccharospirillum sp., assembly GCA_022565595.1. Lineage (GTDB taxonomy): Bacteria > Pseudomonadota > Gammaproteobacteria > Pseudomonadales > Natronospirillaceae > Saccharospirillum. The sequence goes on from JAIUML010000041.1 coordinate 18,659, forward strand.
TGGTCTCTCAGGGCGATAATGTCCGGGTGGGTGTCGTGGTAGAGCAGGCGCAAGTTGTCGAGTTGGTCGCGCATGCCACCCAGGCGACGGTCAAGCTCGGTAGCGCCGCCGCTGCGGGTGATTTCCCGGAACGGGCTTTCGCTTTCAAGCTGCTCATTGATCAGGCCGATCTGTGCCTGGGTTTCCTGTATACGCAGATTCAACTCTTCGACACTGCTGCGTAAGCTTTGTATGCGGTTCTGAACATTGGCTTCGGTGCCATCCAGATTGCTGGCGCGGAAGTTCTTCAGGTTTTCCTCGGCGGCTTCGAGCTGACGTTTGTAGGTTTGTACCTGGGAGTCGATGAATTCAAAGGCACCACGGCTCTCGGAACGCTTGCGCTGCTGCGTTTCCTGAATGAATTGTGTCAGCAAAGTGCTGAGTATTCTGAAGGCGTCATCTGGGCTGCCGCTGTTGTAGGTCAAGTTGATGTAGTTGCGGCTGGAAACACTAATACCGGTGCTGCGGCGAATGCTGGCAATGATGTTTTCCTTTTGGGCATCGGTCTCGGCACCTGTGAGTAAACCAGCGTTAATGGCGACACGTTCAAGAACGCCGCGGCTTTGGATGATTTCTCTGGCTTCATTGACGCGCTCAACACTGGTGACTTCGGCCTGGCCACGTAACAGGGGCTGTAGAATACTGGTGGCGTCCGCATAGAGTACCGCGCGTGAGGTGTAGGATTTAGGCACACTATAGCCGTGATACAGCACAGCAGAGGTGGCTGCCATAAAAACCAGGACAGCGAGCACCCTATGTTTAAACAGTTCTCGGACGACAGAATTGATAATGTCGACAATGAACCCGAAATTCATTAGAACTCGCCCCTTATTAACCGCTTTTTGGGTACGTTAACGACATCTCCAGGGAATACCAGGTAATTGGTGGACATGTCGCCTTTGCTGAAAATATCTTCCAGCTTGATGGCATACCATTGAGGCTCACCGTTTACGATGCGCTGAAGGGAGGCTCGATTACCCGCGCCAAATTCGGAAACGCCACCAGACTGCAGAACCAGATCCATCACTGTCATGCCTGGTCGGTGAGGGATAGACGTTGGGTTACCCACCTGGCCTGTAGCGCGTACCCGGTTCATGTATTCCTGGCTGGTGGGGTTGTTCACCAACACTGTTACCTCAGGGTTACGAATCACAGAGGAAAGCGAGTTGTTGATCTCCATGGCCAACTCTTCTGGTCGGCGCCCGTCTGCCTTGAGGTCGCCCATCAGGGGCATTGAGACATAGCCATCTGGCCGAACCACACTGGTTTGGCTCAGCTCAGGGTTGCGCCAGACATTAATGGAGATGCTGTCGCCCACCCCAATACGGTAGGGGGTGCTGCTGTCTTGTGGAATTGGCGGAGCGCTACTTTGCACCGACCCCTGCTGAGAGGCGCAGCCAGACAGAATGGCCAGGATGAACAGGGCGATAATCAGGGGGAACTTCATTTAGCGTACTCCTTTACCTAGCAGAATGACTTCCACGGTTTGTATCATGATCAGTACATCCATCAGGAAGCTGTGGTTTTTTGAGTAATACAGATCATATTCCAGTTTTCCTCGGGCGTCTTCAACCGAGGCACCGTAAGGATAGTTTAATTGTGCCCAGCCCATCAGCCCTGGTTTGACGTAGTGGCGGGTATCGTAGAATGGAATTTTTTCATTCAGTTCACTGACGAACTCCGGGCGTTCGGGCCTTGGGCCGACGATGCTCATCTCGCCTTTGATCACGTTCCACAGTTGTGGCAGCTCATCCAGACGAGTGTTGCGAATAAAGGCACCTACACGAGTAATGCGGTTGTCGTTCTCGGCGGCCCAGATTGCTTTGCCGCCTTTCTCGGCGTCTTGCCGCATGGAGCGAAATTTGTAGATCTTGAAGGTTTTACCGTTTTTGCCGACACGCTCCTGGCTATAAAGGATGGGCGTACCGGTTTCGAGGAAGATGGCGAGGGCGGTCAGAATCATGAAGGGCAGCATGATGATGGCCAGCGTCAGGCTGATGCTGACGTCCACCAGCCATTTGGTGGCGTTGCGGCTCTTGGATTGTTTGAAACCATCCGAATAGAGTATCCAGGAGGGCTGGACCAGGTTCAATTTGGCTTTTTTCAGCTCCCGCTCATAGAAAGCGAGGGCGCTGGTGACTTCAACGCCGCGCAGCTTGGCTTCCATCAGTTGCTCCATGGGAAGGCCGTTGCCTTCGCCACGGCGACGTTCTTGTGGCGCGATGACGATTTCAGTAATGTCGTTCTCTTTGTTGAAAAGTTGCCAGTTGCTGGGCGTTGGCAGCAGGTGGTCGGCTTCAACCTTGGGGGTGTCTGTATCGGCAATGCACCCCACTATTCGGATGCCCAGGGCATTTTTCTGTGTCTCGTATTCATCCATCAACTGGCGCGCGATGTCTCCGCTGCCAAAGATGACTACCCGGCGGGCAAGTTGGTCGGAGTCGACGAGTTGTACGAAGCCCTGGCGCAGTAACACCACAATAAATGTGGCCAGCGCAACGGCATAGAAGAGGTTGGAGCTGCCGGGGTCGGCATTGGGCAGGAGGAGGTAAATAATCGTCAGGCCGATGCCGCCGATAAAACAAAAGGCGACCAGCGTTCGAAAAAACATGGCGGCGAAGCCTTCGCGCACCATGGCCAGGTAAACACCCATGGCCAGAGTGCCACAACTGAGCACGGCCGCGAACACCAAAGCGGTGACCGGGTTGAACACAACTTGAGTGCCAGTCATGCCCAGGCTGGATTGCAGCCACTGCAGCATGAAAAAGGTCATGAACAGCAGGCCGAACTCGAGCGAGCCCAGTATCAAGTATGGTGTGTGAAGATAGTGTTTTCTAAAGCGGATATAAGACACGTCTAACTTCCTTGCCAAACTCGGTAACGACTTAGAGGGTTATAACCAGGCGCAATAAAGGAGCCGGTTACCTCATCCTTTACTGGTGCTTATTGTGCGCCGAGAGTGGTGGAATCTCAAGGTGTTAAATAAACCGACAGTACAAAGTTTATGCAAAGATTAGAGGGGTTTGATGAATTTGGGATGAAATTTGGGGGTGGGTTGGGTATGATTTTTGGCTAAACAGCGCCCAACCACAGGACAGACAATGGAAGTCAACCAACCCGCCAGCCAAGTCATCCACGCCCTCAGCATAGACGTCGAAGACTACTTCCACGTAGCAGCGCTCAGCAAGGTTATCCGCCCGGACGAGTGGGCCAGCATGCCCTCTCGCGTGGAGCGCAACACTGACAAACTGCTGGAGCTCTTCGCCCGCACCGATACCAAAGGCACCTTTTTTGTGCTGGGCTGGGTGGCAGAGCGCTACCCGGAGCTGATACGGCGCATTGCCAGCCATGGGCATGAGATCGCCTCGCACGGCTACAGCCACCAGCTCATTTATAAACAGAGCCAGGAAGTCTTTACCGAGGAGACGCGCATGTCCAAGGCGTTGCTGGAAGACATCATCGGCAGGCCTGTTACGGGCTACAGAGCGGCGAGCTACTCCATTACCAGGGATTCACTCTGGGCGCTGGACATTCTGGCGGACCTGGGGTTCGAGTGGGATTCGAGCATCTTCCCGGTCCGGCACGACAACTACGGCATTCCGGATTCCCCACGCACCCCTTACACCATTCGAACCCGCAATGGCCAGGTGTTGAAAGAATTTCCCCTGACCACGGCCCGCTTGTTCGGCATGAGCATTCCGGCAGCGGGCGGCGGTTACTTCCGGCAATTTCCGTATCCGCTGTTCCGCTATCTGTTCAACAATGCCAGCAAGGGCGGGCGCGAGCCGCAGATGTTCTATCTGCACCCCTGGGAGATCGACCCGGACCAACCCCGGTTCAACAACGCCAGCTGGTTTTCGCGCTTTCGCCATTACACCAACCTGGATAAATGCGAGCAGAGGCTGGAACGTCTGTTGGGGGATTTCAAGTTTGGTACCGTTAGTGAAAGCTACCATCAGGCTCGCCCGGAAACAGAAGAAATCATCGTCAGGCAGGATGAGATGATACGGCTGACATGAGGAATTTACGCTTTTTTAGCAGGCAGCCATCTTGTATGAACCCCGCTTGTGCTCGATTATCGGCCTTCATAGCAGTATTTGGCTTTGAACCAAGGACGGGTACTATGTGCAGCACGGTACACATCGTAAAGCAGGGTAAAAGGTAAACCTTATGTATCTGGAACACTTTGAACTGCAACGACACCCCTTCCGCATGGCACCGGAAGACGATTTTGTCTACATGAGCCAGCAGCACTCCCGTGCCTTCGTTTATATGGATTCCGCCGTCTGGAGCCCCGAGGGCTTTGTGGTCATCAGCGGTGAGATCGGCTCGGGCAAGACCACTTTGTTGAAAAAACTGATGCGCGGCCTGAGCAACGAGCTGCGGCTGTTTCACATCTCCTACACCAATCTGAAAAACGACGACCTCTTTCATTTGATCATTCGTCAGGCGGGTTTGCCGGCGGATCAGGCCAACAAGGTCGGCATGCTGTTCGCCATTAACGACTACCTGCAATCCATGTCGGAGAAGGGCATTCCGGTAGTACTGGCGGTGGATGAGGCGCAGAACCTCTCGCACGAGAACCTGGAAGACATCCGCATGTTGGCCGGTCTCGAAGGCTCCGGCGGCCCGGTAATGCGGGTGATACTGCTGGGACAGCCGGAGTTGAAGGGCAGCATCGCGCGCATTCCTCAGCTTTCGCAGCGGGTGAAGCTGTTCTTTCACCTGACTGGCCTTACAGAAAAAGAAACCGGTGAGTACATCGACCACCGTTTGTTTGTTGCCGGTTACGAGGGTGAGACGCTCTTTGATGCCGAGACGGTCAAGCAGGTGTACAGCCTGGGCAAGGGTTTGCCGCGCCTGATCAACAAGCTGTGCGATGGCCTGATGCTGTGTGCCTATGCGGAAGACCGGCATGCGATCAAGGTAGAAGACCTGATCGAAATACGGCACGACCTGTTGGGTGAAGCTTTTGTAGACAAGAAAGTGCCTTCAGAGGATGAAACTCAGTCGCCAGAAACCCAATCCGCCCATGCGCAAGAAACCCGTGCCGCGCAAATGGCGACAGAGCCAAAGCCTGAAGCGGCTTCGGAGCGCAATACGACGGCAGCGAGTGAGCCTCAACTGGCGGGCAACAACGCCTTGAACCGCATTGCCACAGCCCTGGAGCGCATCGACGACAAACTCGAGCGCTTGCTGGATGCTCAAAGCGCCTCCTCCTCCCACGAAGACAACGTCAGTCCATTGCCAAGTCGACGTCGGTGATTGGAGCGTCGATGTCCTCATCGACGTAGTGGGCGTCAGCCCACTTCTCTTACTCCCCGGCCAAGCCAGTCGGCTTTCGCCGACCGTGTCGATGATGATATCGACACTCCAACCCCTCCCTGGAGCGTCGATATCACCATCGACGTAGTGGGCGTCAGCCCACCTCTTGAACTACCGGCCTGGCCAGTCGGCCAGGCGCCGACCGTGTCGATTGGGATATCGGCACGCCAATGGAGTTCCCACCTTGGTACGCCTCTCGGTATCTGCTACAATTTCGCTGTTTTTTTATACAGTGACCCTGCCATGACCGTGCTCAACCTGCTCGACCAGCTCAATCCGGAACAACGCCAGGCCGTCGAAAGCGATGCTCAGCATTTGCTGGTGTTGGCTGGCGCAGGCAGTGGCAAGACTCGGGTGTTGACGCACCGAATCGCCTGGCTGATCGCCGCTGGTCTGGCGTCGCCATACAGTGTGTTGGCGGTGACCTTTACCAACAAGGCGGCTCGTGAAATGCGGGGTCGCATTGAGGAGTTGCTGGAAACGCCTTCTCACGGCTTCTGGATAGGCACCTTTCACGGCCTGGCGCACCGTCTGCTCAAAGCGCACCACGAAACCGCCAAGCTGCCAGCCAACTTCCAGGTGATGGACAGTGACGATCAACTGCGCCTGATCAAACGCATACTCAGCGAAATGAACATCAGCGATGAGCGGGTGCAACCGAAGCAGGTGCAGTGGTTCATTAATCAGCAAAAAGACGAAGGCCGCCGGGCCCAGTATGTAACCTCCCACGGTGACTGGTATCAGGATACCTTGAAAGACATCTACGTCCGTTACGAGGAACTCTGCCAGCGCAGTGGCCTGGTCGACTTCGGTGAGTTGCTGCTGCGGGCCCATGAACTCTGGCTGGAGAACCCGGAACTGCTGGCGCATTACCAGCAGCGCTTTACCCACTTGCTGGTCGACGAGTTCCAGGACATCAACACCATTCAATACGCCTGGCTGCAGGTACTGGCGGGTAACAAGCTGAGCATGACCATTGTCGGCGACGATGACCAGTCCATTTACGGCTGGCGCGGGGCCAAGGTGGAAACCATTCAGACCTTCGAGCACGATTTCCCCGGCACCCATATTGTGCGGCTCGAGCAGAACTACCGCTCCACGGCGGCCATTCTGGATGCCGCCAACGCCGTTATTGCCAACAACCCGGCGCGGCTGGGCAAGAACCTGTGGACAGAGGGCGAGCGAGGCGACCCGATCCGCCTCTATGCGGCCTTTAATGAACAGGATGAAGCCCGTTTCACGGCCGATGAGATTCAACGCCTGATCGACGGCGGCACCAACCCGAACGACATTGCCATACTGTACCGCTCCAACGCCCAGAGCCGGGTGCTGGAAGAAGCCCTGATTCACAGCCAGATTCCCTACCGCATTTACGGCGGCCAGCGCTTTTACGAACGGCTGGAAATCCGCAACAGTGTTGCCTACCTGCGGCTGATTCTGAACCGCCAGGACGATGCCGCCCTTGAGCGTATCATCAACGTGCCGACGCGCGGCATTGGCAATAAGACTGTCGAAACACTGCGTGTGGTCGCTCGGGATCAGGGCTGCTCACTCTGGCAGGCGGGCTTGTTCGCCATCGAAAACTCGGTGCTGACCAAACGCGCGGCCAATGCGCTGGAAGACTTCATGCTGCTGATCGCCGACCTGGAAGAAGCCATTACCGATCTGGATGAACTCGGCAAGATGGTCAAAACGGTCAACGAGGCCAGCGGTCTGATCGAGTTCCACGAAAAAGAAAAGGGCGAGAAAGGCCGCGCCAGGGTCGAAAACCTGCAGGAACTGGTCAGTGCCGTGCAGAGCTTTGCCGGCAACGACGAGGCCGATACCCCCATGGCATTGCTCGGGCAATTTCTGGGTGAAGCCTCCCTGGATGCCGGCGACCGCCAGGCCGATGAATTTGAAGACAGCATCAACCTGATGACGCTGCACAGCGCCAAGGGACTGGAGTTCGATCAGGTGTTTCTGGTCGGCCTGGAAGAAGGCCTGTTCCCACACAAGATGTCGATGAACGACCCGGGCGGGCTGCAGGAAGAGCGGCGCCTGGCCTATGTCGGCATCACCAGAGCGCGCCATCAGTTAACACTCACTTACGCCGAAAGCCGCAGGCTCTTTGGCTCCGAGACCTTCAATTCGGTGTCTCGCTTTGTGCGCGAGATACCGGGCGAACTGCTCAGCGAAGTGCGTTTGCGCTCCAGCGTCAGCCGCCCGGTGAGCTTTGGTTTGCAACAGGACATGGCGATCGATCACGCCGGCCTCAGCCTCGGCCAGCGTGTGCGTCATCCGATGTTTGGTGAAGGGACCCTGTTGAATGCCGAGGGTGGCGGTGCCCAGGCGCGGGTGCAGGTGAGTTTTGATGATGGCAGTGAGCGGTGGTTGATGGTGCAGTATGCGAAGTTGGAGGGGTTGTGAACGGTAGTGGTCCATACGCAAAGTTCTGTACTGTTCACTTTGCCAGCAAGCCCAGACCTTCGTTGTCAAACCTTGAAATAGCGCTGCTATTCCTGCGGTTTTCCGCCTCGTTCTGAGCATGCTGGCGTCGCTCCTTAGTACAGAACTTCACGTACGGACCACTACTGAGATGACCAAAATTCAGAGTTTCCCTCCGATCGAGCCAACTTCTGCCCGTATCCTCATTCTTGGCTCCATGCCCGGCAAGGCCTCGCTGCGGGCACAGCAATACTACGCTCACCCGCGCAATGCCTTTTGGCCGATCATGGCGGAGTTGTTGGGGTTCTCGGCAAATATTCCCTACCCGGAGCGCACCCAGGCATTGCAAGCAGCGGGGGTGGGTTTGTGGGATGTGTTGCACAGCTGTGAGCGAGAATCGAGTCTGGATTCCGACATCAAGGCGGAGTCGATGGCGCCTAACGATTTTAATGCCTGGTTTCAGCGTCACCCGCAAACGCGAGCGGTTTTCTGCAATGGCGGTACGGCGTTTAATGCCTGGCGCAAGCATGTTCAGGTGCAATTGGCCCCTGCCTGGCAGGCTTTACCGGTGATTCAATTGCCTTCTACCAGCCCGGCTCATGCGGCCATGAGCCGTGAAGAAAAAGCCCTTCGCTGGCGTGTGCTATTGGAATATTTGCCTGATTCAGTGTGAGGGCTTGCTTCTGTTGATAGTGGCTGACTGTGCTATGGTGGAGGGCTATTTCCCGGAGGTTTTTCATCATGAGCGCAACACCCATTCGCTGGGGCATTCTGGGTACCGGTAACATCGCCGACAAACTGGCTCGAGCCGTCGAAACCGATTCCGACAGTACTCTTATTGCCTGTGCTTCGCGCACGGAAGGCAAAGCAGAAGCCTTTGCCGAAGGCAGAGGCATCGAAGCCCATTCGGATTACGAAAGCCTGCTGCGTCGAGACGATATCGACGTGGTCTACATCGCCAATACCCACAACTTTCACGCCGAATGCACAGGCCTTGCGCTTGAGCACGGCAAGCCGGTGCTGCTCGAAAAACCCTTTACCGTGAATGCGGCCGAGGCCAAAGTGCTGGTTGACCTGGCCAGGGAGCGAAACCTCTTTTTGATGGAGGCGATCTGGACGCGCTATTTGCCGGCTGTGCAGGCACTGAAGCAAAGCATTCAGAGCGGTAGCATTGGCCATTTCAAGCATGCCACCATCAGCTTTGGTGGCTTTGCTCCGCCGCAGTACCTGCCGCGCCTGGTCGACCCGGCCCTGGCCGGAGGCGTCACTCTGGATATGGGTATCTACCCGATCAGTCTGTTGTGTTACCTCATCGGCGAGCGGCCTAGCGAGATTCAGGCTCAGTATCAGTTGAATGAAGCTGGTGTGGATGAACTGGCGGCCTACCACTTTCGCTTTCCCTGCGGCACCACGGCTTCGGTTTCCACCAGTTTTTGCCTGAAGATGAAGCAGGAAGCCATGCTCTACGGCAGTGAGGCCTTTATTGAGTACCCCAACTTCCAATCCGGCCCGAGTTTTCGCCTGAACCGGCACAAGGGCGGGCCAGAGGTGCTGGAAACCGAAGAGTATCAGTTTGAGCAGGATGACAACGGCTTTGTCTACCAGGTAGCCGAAGTCGTGCGTTGCCTGCGCGCTGGCAAGCTGGAAAGTGACCAGATTTCCTGGCAGGAGAGTGTGGAGATCATGGCGGTGATGGATGAGATTCGGGCGCAGGCGGGCGTAAAGTACCCATTCGAGTAAGCCATCTAGGCTCCAATAGCTGGGGTGTCGATGTGTGCGGTGTCTTTGGAGTGTCGATATCCCCATCGACACGGTCGGCGAAAGCCGACTGGTTTTGCCTTCAACTGGCACTATGACTTTAGAATGTTAATGTTATGATGTAACATATCGAATCGCCATTTGTTCATTTCCCGCTAATGAGGTCTCCCAATGAAAAAAATCTGCCTGGCAGCGACACTGATTGCTTTCCCCCTTTCGATCATGGCTGACGAAGTACGCCAGCACGGTGCCCACGTTCATGGGGCCGCCAATTTGATGGTGTCTACAGAAGGCCACGACCTTCTCGTAGCGCTTGATTCCCCAGCTTATAACCTCTTTGGTTTTGAGCATGCTCCATCAACCGATGTGCAGCGGACCATCGTAGCTCAGGGGATGGCTGCCTTGAGAGATGGTGAGCAGGTATTGATGCCGACGGCTGCGGCGGCATGCTCCTTGAGAAGTGTCCATATTGAGTCGGAAACCTTTGATACCGATGATCACGGCCACGGCCACGGCCATGGTGGACACAGCCACAGCCATGACGATCATGACCACGACAACGATCATGATCATGAGCACTAACACTA
>JAIUML010000042.1 GCA_022565595.1 Saccharospirillum sp.
GCCCCGGTCAAGGGGTAATTCATGAAAACTTCACTTTGTTGTGATTCTGGGTGGCTGGAGCAGCGGTTGGGTTGGCTTTTGGCCAGGTTGGTTTTTTGGGCAGTGGTTCGCGGAGGTAGTGGGGCAGGCCCCTGGAGGGACGCTGTGGATACATCCCTGTAAGCTCGGAGCTGCCTTCCCTGGCAGCTAACGCCCTCCAGGGGCCTGCCCCACCACCTCCGCTTGATATCCCGACAGCACTTCATTAAAGGACCGACTCAAGACAGTTCATTATCAACACACAAGAACGAAGCAAGCCAGCATCTATACTGAAATTATCAATGGGCAGTTATAACGTAGAAAGTAGCGCTACAAGGCCAGAGCGATAACGTCGCCTCAAAAGTTCAACGAACGACAACCTTACCAAGAGTGCGCTTCTTGCCAGCAACCACACGATCAGCCATCAACAGTAAAGCAATCGCCGTATACAACCAGGCCTCCATGGACGACACCCGGACTTGCATCCAGAAGTGGATCAAGACCAGCAACAGAATGAGGTAGACCAGTTTATGTAGCCTTGTCCAGTTACGCTTAAGCTTGCGGACCATGAATTTGGGGGATGTTACCGCCAGCGCCAGCAGGCACAGCCATGCAATCATGCCCAGGTAGATGAAAGGTCGGCGCAGCAGGTCGTCGATGAACTGTGCTCCGTCGAGCTCTATCCAGCCTATGACGTAGGTTAAGAGATGCAGAGTCGCGTAGAAAAAGGCGAACAACCCCAGCATGCGCCGGTAGCGAATGGCCTGTTTGAACCCTGCTCTGCGTTTGAAGGTTGAACAACTTAATGTAATCAGCAGCATCCACAGCGCCCAGCGCCCCATTTCGCCAAGCACAACTTCAAGAGCATCGATCCCCAACCTGCGGGGATCCCAATAAAATGCCGACCAATAATAGAGCGCCGGGAGCAAGGCACCTATAAAGAGTGCCCACCACATAAACCGCTGTTGTAGGGGCTGGCTGCGAATCATTAAAAGAATCGACTCAGGTCCATACCCTGGTACAGCGATGCCACTTCATCGTATCCGTTGAACATCTCGGTAGGAATGCGCTCTATGTTGCCATTCGGACCAATGCGCCTTTCCGTTGCCTGGCTCCAGCGCGGATGATGGACTTCCGGGTTAACGTTGGCATAAAAGCCATACTCTCTGGGGGCTGAGAGGTTCCAGGTTGTTGGTGGCTCTTCATCGGTGAAGGTGATCTTGTCGATCGATTTGATCCACTTGAAGCCATATTTCCAGGGAGTAACCAGTCGGATTGGGGCACCGTTCTGGTTCGGCAGCGCCTCTCCGTACATCCCTACCGCCATAAAGCTCAACGGGTGCATGGCTTCATCCATGCGTAAGCCTTCCACATAGGGGTAGTCAATAAAGGAGAAAAAGCTGCGTTGCCCCCTCATTTCCGACGGTCGATAAACCGTCTGAAATGCAACGTATTTGGCGTCGGATGTGGGTTCGAATTGCTGCAGAAGTTTGGCCAGCTCTATCCCCGTCCAGGGAATCACCATCGACCAGGCCTCCACACACCGCAATCGATAGATTCTCTCTTCCAGTTGACGAGAGTTGAGCATGTCTTCAAGGCTCAGTGTACCCGGGTTGGCACACAAACCATCGACCTCTATTTCCCAGGGGTGTGGATTGAACCCCCCTGAGTTCCTGGCCGGATCCGACTTGCCTGTGCCGAACTCATAAAAGTTATTGTACTGGGTTGCATCATCCCAATCAGTAATGCCTTGAGAGGTATCTTCAAGCCCACTACTGGCAGTTCTGATCTGCTCGCTCAGCCACCCGGGTACGTTCTCTGCCTGAGCAGAAATAGCCGGAGCCATGCCAACCAGTGAGACACCGGCAGCCGCTTGAATCAGCTGCCGCCGGTTAAGGTAGGAAGCCTTTGGGGTTACATCGTTTTCGTTCAATTCAGGGCGTTGGCGAATGATCATATTCGGGTACCGGTTAATAGCGTTGAATTGATACGTCAGCACCCTTCGACTGGTTTGCTATTCTGAAGGTTCCGATTTGCGAGCATTCTTTACCTGCCGCATACGCCGCCAGACTTCGAAGAACGGGCCCGAGAGTGCATAAAGTACTGCAATGAAGAGCAGAACATTCGCCGGATCCAGCGCTATAACAGCGATGCCAGCAATGGACACGAGCAACACAACAAAGGGGACTCGGCCGCGATCACTCAAGTCCTTGAATGAATAATAACGTACTGGGCTCACCATCAGCGCACCTATGACGGGTACGAGAACTACCATGAGCCAGGCCACGGACTCGCCGTCAATTCCGGCTTCAGCAAAAGCCCAGACGGTTGCCCAGATCACACCGGCGCCAGCCGGGCTAGCCAAACCAACAAAGAATTTTTTGTCGACTGAATTGATCTGTACGTTGAAACGCGCAAGCCGCAATGAGGCACCGGCAACGAATATAAAAGCGGCTACCCAGCCGAGCTTGTCAAGGCTGTAAAGTGACCACTGAAACACCAGTATGGCCGGAGCGATACCAAAAGCGATGTTGTCGGACATACTGTCGTACTGAGCACCAAACTCACTCTGAGTATGTGTCATACGGGCGACTCGGCCATCCAACCCGTCCAGCAGCTGAGCCACCATAATGGCAATGGAAGCACGGATAAAATCGCCGTCAATGGCCATAATAATGGAGTAGAAACCAGCGAAGAGTGCACTGGTGGTCAGCAGGTTGGGCAGCAGGTACACCCCCCTCCTGTGAGGTGGCGTTTGCTGAGCAGGCAACTGCGTGGTTGTGGGGTCTTTTGTCTCGGTGGAGCTCATCGGGTGCCTTTACAATATGTGTCTTGAATTGGCCGGGTAACAGGGCCGTGTCAGACGCCAGTGTAGCAGTTAATGCGCCTGATCGCCGAGATCCTTGGCGGTTTGCCAAAAGGCATTAACCAGCGGGTCCTGGAGACGGCGATTCAGCACGCACAGTCCTACGTCGAATGGCTCCAGCACGGTGTCGGTTTGTATCCGCTCAATCTTGTTTTTCAGTGGGCTGTTTTCGATCACTAGCCCAGGCACGACCCCCACACCGAACCCCAGCCCAACCATGCTGACAATGGCTTCATGGCCAGCCACCTGGGCATAGATGTGTGGCTTAAGGCTGTGTGACCGAAACCAGTGATCCAGACGTTTTCGAGCCAGGCCGTATTCGGAGACCACAAAGGGTATCTGGCTCCAGGGGACAGGGTTTTGGCTCAACTGAGCCTTGACCGGGCAATCGATGATCGGCGCAATGAATTCCAGCGGTGTTTCAACGATGGACTGAAAGCTGAGCGGGTTGGGCAAATGGTCTGGCCGTGGCGCGACCGCAATGTCTGTTTCGTCGTCCATGACTTTCTGGATGGCCTGAGCTGCATCGCCGGTTTCCAGTACCACTTCAATATTGGGAAAGCGGGTACGGAAGGCGGTCAACATACCCAGCATAAAGCTATAGCTCGCGGTCACAGAGCAGTAGAGTCGAATCTGCCCGCGCAGCTCAATAGGGTCGTTTTGCAGTTTATGCCGCAACTCTTGCCAATGGGCCAGGGTGGCTTCGGCAAACTCGCGAAATTGTCGCCCTGCCTGGGTCAGCACGACGGTGCGGTTATCCCGCTCAAACAATGTTGCACCGAGCTCTTCCTCGAGGCGCGTAATGCTGCGGCTGAGCGTGGACGGGCTGACGTGCATGGCCTCTGAGGTTTTACCGTAGTGCAGTGTCTGCGATAAATGCAGGAATTGTTTTAACGCCCTCAAGTCCATTATATGCCTCCTCAAACAGGCCAGGGATTATGACATGATGCTTTTTTTATTGCAGCATTTGCAACATTCAGTGCCAACCGATTCACCAGATGAACGCACTCAGTGTGTTTACTTTTCTGCAACAGAACATTCCAAACAATTCATTTTTAGCAACACAGTCGGTGAGTTACACTCTTTTTAACGGTGGCATGGACCACCATCCCTATTGCACAGGATCACTCATGAGTAACTATTTCAACACCCTGAATCTCCGCCAGCAATTGGCCCAACTAGGCAAATGCCGTTTTATGGAGAAGTCCGAGTTCGCCAATGGTTGTGACTTTCTTAAAGGCAAGAAAGTCGTCATCGTAGGTTGCGGCGCTCAGGGCCTTAACCAGGGCCTGAACATGCGCGATTCGGGCCTGGACGTCTCTTATGCTTTACGTCAAGCGGCGATTGATGAAAAACGCCAGTCCTGGAAAAATGCCAGCGAGAATGGCTTTCAAGTCGGCTCATACGAAACGCTTATTCCTGAAGCAGACCTGGTAGTCAACCTGACACCTGACAAACAACACAGCAGTGTCGTTGAAGCTGTGATGCCGCTGATGAAAGAAGGTTCTGCACTTGGCTATTCGCACGGTTTCAATATTGTCGAAGTCGGCCAGAAAATCCGTTCGGACATCACCGTTGTGATGGTTGCTCCCAAGTGCCCCGGTACCGAGGTACGCGAAGAGTACAAGCGCGGTTTCGGTGTACCCACCTTGATTGCGGTTCATCCCGAAAACGACCCCAAAGGCGATGGCTTTGAAATCGCCAAGGCATGGGCTGCTGCAACAGGCGGTCATCGCGCTGGTGTACTGGAAAGCTCCTTTGTTGCTGAGGTCAAATCCGACCTGATGGGTGAGCAAACCATTCTGTGTGGCATGCTGCAGGCCGGCTCCTTGCTGTGCTACGACAAAATGATCGCCGAGGGCGTCGACAGCACCTACGCCAGCAAGCTGGTTCAATATGGCTGGGAAACCATTACCGAAGCACTCAAGCACGGTGGCATCAGCAACATGATGGACCGGCTGAGCAACCCTGCCAAACTGCGTGCCTTTGAACTGTCAGAAGAATTGAAGGGCTTGATGGCACCTCTGTTTCAGAAGCATCAGGACGACATTATCACCGGTCATTTCTCCGAAACGATGATGGCCGATTGGGCCAATGACGACAAAGACCTGCTGCGCTGGCGCGAAGAAACGGGCCAGACAGCCTTTGAAAAGGCCCCTCTGGTCAGCAACGACCTGAGCGAGCAGGAATACTTTGATAACGGCATTCTGATGGTTGCCATGGTCAAAGCCGGTGTTGAACTCGCCTTCGAGACCATGGTTGATAGCGGCATCATTGAAGAAAGCGCCTACTACGAGTCTCTGCACGAACTGCCCTTGATCGCCAACACCATTGCTCGTAAAAAATTGTATGAAATGAATGTGGTCATCAGTGATACCGCAGAGTATGGCAACTATTTGTTCGCCCATGCTGCCGTGCCTCTGCTGGCTGAACATTTCATGCCCAGGGTCAGCGCCGATGTCATTGGCAAAGGTCTGGACGTCGCCAGCAATGAAGTGGATAACATTGAACTGATTGACGTAAACCGAGCCATTCGCAACCACCCGATTGAGTGGATAGGTGAAGAACTGCGCGGTTACATGACCGACATGAAGCGTCTGGTTGAAGCCTGAATGCTAGTGGCTAGCAACCAAGCTAGCCACGCTCTGATCTCAGTGAGGTCCCCAAAAGGGAGTGAGCATTAGCCCGCCATCGGCGGGCTTTTTTTATGCATTGTTCTCTTCCATGCGGAGCTTTACAACTTAGTCAGCACTCAACAACCTTTGATTCATGCGTTCAATCTGCTGGGCCATGGTTTCCAGCGTCGACATGACCAGCTCTGGTCGAGTGGCGATCAGGCTCTGGAACTTGTCATAGGTGACTTTGACGGCCGTGCAGTTGCCATCGGCAATCACTGAAGCGGTTCGGGTCGTATGCAGTAACATGGCTTGCAGGCCAAGTATTTCTCCTTCTCTGGCAATGCCTAACTCCATTTCATCACGCACGACCTTTGCCCTACCCTGAATCAGAGTAAATACACAATCAGCGGGCTCGCCTTCCTTGATGATGACGTCCCCACTGCGGAAAAACTCAAAGCCCGGTGCCGGGTCCTGTGGCAAAAGGGCGTTAAAGTCGAGCAATGCCAGCAGGGCATCCTGAAAACCGGTAATCAGTTCAGGTGTATAAGCGTCTGGCAAGCTTGGCCAATACCAGACATCCATTTCAATGGCGCCTTCCTGATACCAGTTCAAATAGGTTCCCAGATGTCCTTGCCAGCAATCGCCGCTTTCCAGCGCCAACAGACGGTTCTCACCGATTGCCAGGCCGGCAACGCCTTCGGTCAGGCGCACCAATGCCCAATTGCGGGTGTCCTGCAGGGGCAAATCTCCCCGTGAAAGCTGGAAATGATCATCGGCCGCACCCGGCACCTGCTTCAAACACCGGATCTGGTGGGCTTGCACCGCTACAAGCCAATTATCCGGGTGTTTTACCATGGTGAACATCGATACTACTCCAATCGTTGGCGGGCATACGTCTTCCTGTGGTCGCTGACCTCAGTAACGAGAATTTATACACTCAGTATAGATCAGGCAAAGATCAATCGCTGACGACTTTGCTCCACCGCCGCTTTCTGCATTTCCTGCTGGCTGATGGCGTCCATCCGGCTCAAGCGACCAAACTGAGTGTGATCAAGAGTCATGGGTGCCGCAGACTGTTGCAGCCAATCCAGCTCCTGTATCAATTGATTTTTCAATTCTGTCAACTGACTGGCACGCGCTGCAACAAACCTCTTGTTCATTACGCTCACCCAATGGAATAACGGGCATCAACAAAAAAGGCGGGTCAAGCCCGCCCTGGTGTTACTCGATTTTTTTTACAAGCTCAGGCTCTTGTCACCCCTGGCAACGCCCGAGACACCGGTGCGGGCCACTTCCATAATGGTGGCACCGGACAAGGCATCCAGAAAGGCGTTAACCTTGTCTTCGTTGCCGGTGACCTGAATGGTGTAGGTGGTTGGCGTCACGTCGATGATTTGTCCGCGGAAGATATCACAGGTGCGTTTGACTTCCTCGCGCTGCGCACCAGTTGCACGCACTTTGATCATCATCAACTCGCGTTCTATGTGCTCGCCTTCGGTCAAATCCACCAGTTTGACAACTTCGATCAGCTTGTTCAGGTGCTTGGTAATCTGCTCAATGACCTTGTCTTCCCCCTTGGTGACAAGCGTCAGACGCGACAGAGTCGCATCTTCCGTTGGTGCCACGTTGAGGGATTCGATGTTGTAGCCTCGCTGAGCAAACAGACCAACGACCCGCGCCAGGGCACCGGCTTCGTTTTCCATTAATACCGATATAATGTGCCGCATGATCAAGTCCTCTCCGTTTTGCTGAGAAACATATCGTTTATCGCGCCACCGGGTACTTGCATGGGGTAGACATGTTCATCGGGGTCGATTAACACATCGATAAAGACCGCCTTGTCCCTGATCGACATGGCTTCTTCCAATTTGGCTTCCAGTTCACTGGCATGTTCAATTTTGATACCGACATGACCATAGCTTTCGGCCAATGCACAGAAGTCTGGCAATGAGTCCATATAGGAATTTGAGTAACGGGACTCGTAGTTCATGTCCTGCCATTGACGAACCATGCCCAGATAACCATTATTCAAACAGAGAATCTTCACCGGCAATCCGTACTGCTTGCAAGTCGACAACTCCTGAATGTTCATCTGGATGGACCCTTCACCGGTCACACAGACGACATCAGCATCCGGGAAATTCAATTGCACGCCCATGGCTGCTGGCAAGCCAAAACCCATGGTGCCCAGACCACCAGAGTTGATCCAGCGGTTGGGCTTGTTGTACTGATAATACTGAGCGGCAAACATCTGGTGCTGACCAACATCAGAACAGATGTAAGCATCGCCTCTGGTTACTTTGCACAAGGTTTCTATGACATGCTGAGGCTTCATGCGATCTGCATCGTCGGTACGATAGCGTCCGCCATGACGTTGGCGCCATTCGTCGATCTGCTCCCACCAGAGCCCCAGGGCTTCTTCATCCACCTTGATTTTCGCTTGATCGATCTGCTCCAGCATTTCCTTGAGTACCGGCTTGACCGGACCGACGATAGGGATATCCGCCGTGACTATTTTGGAAATGGATGCCGGATCGATATCAATATGAATGATGGTCGCATCAGGACAGAACTTGGCGGGGTTGTTGGTCACGCGATCATCAAAGCGAGCACCAATGGCAAGAATGACGTCTGCATGGTGCATGGTCATGTTGGCTTCATAGGAGCCATGCATGCCGAGCATACCAACAAACTGCCGATCGGTACCAGGGTAGGCGCCTAGCCCCATCAGAGTGTTGGTCACCGGGTAGTTCAACTGTTGGGCCAGATGTGTCAATTCCTTGCTGGCTTTGCCGAGGATAACACCACCACCGGTATAGATAATGGGACGTTTGGCCTGCAAAAGGGTGCTGACGGCCTTGCGAATCTGCCCGCTGTGCCCCTTCTTTACCGGGTTATAGGAACGCATCTTGATGCGATCCGGATATTCGTAGGGGAACTTCTCGTTCGGCATGGTCATGTCCTTGGGGACATCAATGACTACTGGACCAGGTCGACCACTTTCGGCGATATAGAAAGCTTTTTTGACGATATTCGGGATTTCTTTCGGATCTCGCACTGATATGTTGTGCTTAACAACGGGACGAGAGAGTCCCATCATATCGGTTTCCTGGAAGGCATCTCCGCCGATCAGGTGACTCATGACCTGGCCGGTAATGACGACCATGGGAATGGAGTCCATATAGGCGGTGGCAATACCGGTAATGGCATTGGTCGCGCCAGGGCCGGAAGTGACCAGTACTACTCCGGCCTTGCCTGTAGCACGGGCGTAGGCATCCGCCATGTGCGTGGCCGCCTGTTCGTGCCGAACCAGGATGTGCTGAACATCAGATTGCTTATGGATGGCATCATAAATATGCAGCACAGCCCCACCGGGGTAGCCATATAAATATTTAACGCCTTGGTCTTTCAGGGAGCGGATAAGCATTTCGCCACCGGAGAGCATCTCCGGTTCAGAGGCAGGTTGTGTCATGACAAGCACCTTTGCTTAGGACCCAGGAACGACACCCTTCCCGAAGTTGGGGTGATCTTCAGCCCGTATTCAAGCGAGGCCGCCGGTAAGCGACATCACCAATACAGCCAGCCGGCCGAGGGCGAACCTGCGACTCCGACACTGACATTGCTGCCTGAACCAGATTAATGAAACCGGTGAGCTGACGAGGATACCAGACTGCGTACCGGGACGAGCAGTGTAACCCGCCCGATACGCCGCTGCCAAGCCCTGGAGCCTTACTGACTCCTAGGAGGCTTGAGTTACTGCCTCCTTGCGAACACGGTGCTCCGCTCGCAAGCGTCGCGCCGCACGCACCATCACTTCCAGTGCTGGCGTCACCTCTGACCAGCGTCGAGTCTTCAGACCACAATCCGGATTGACCCAAATGCGCTCGGCCGGTATCACTTGAGCCGCTGTCCTCAGCAACGTCACTACCTCGGCTTCCTCCGGCGTATTGGGCGAGTGAATGTCATAGACACCAGGGCCGATATCGTTGGGCCAATGGAAACCCTTCAGAGCTTCGAGCAGACGTTGATTGGAGCGCGACGTTTCAATGGTGATGACGTCTGCATCCATACGCGCTATGGCATCGATGATGTCGTTGAACTGGGAGTAACACATATGGGTATGAATCTGGGTGTCCGCGCTGGCGCCACTGGCCGTCAGACGGAACGCATCGATCGCCCAATCCAGATAGGACTGCCACTGGCGCTTTCGCAAAGGGAGCCCCTCACGCAGCGCCGCTTCGTCAATCTGGATAATGCCAATGCCGGCTGCCTCCAGGTCCAGAACTTCGTCCCTCAATGCCAGGGCCAACTGCTGGGCGGTAACAGACCTGGGCTGATCATCACGCACAAAGGACCAGTTCAGAATGGTTACCGGGCCGGTCAGCATGCCTTTCATCGGCTTTTCAGTCTGTTGTGCCGCAAAGCGGGCCCAGTTTACTGTCATCGGCTCGGGTCGGCTGACATCGCCAAACAGAATCGGCGGCTTCACACAACGTGAGCCATAAGACTGAACCCAGCCAAAACGGCTGAATGCAAAGCCTTCCAGTTGCTCACCGAAGTATTCCACCATGTCATTGCGCTCGGCTTCGCCATGCACCAGCACATCCAGCCCCAGCAGTTCCTGAGCAGAGATGGTCGCTCGAATCTCATCCTGGATGCGGGCTTCATAGTCTTCCTGGCTGACCACGCCAGCACGGTAGTCTCTGCGCACCTGGCGAACCGCGTCAGTCTGGGGGAAAGAGCCTATGGTGGTGGTCGGGAACAGAGGCAACTTCCAGCGTGCCTGATGCTGCACTTTGCGCTGGGCAAAGGGGGCTGGCCGATCCAGCGGCAGTTCGTTCAAGCGTGCCAGGCGCGAGCGCACCTCGGAGTTGTACAAGAGAGAGGAACCGGATCGCGATGCCACCGAATGCAGACTCTGGGCCAGGCGTACCTGCACAGCAGCGGATTCAGGTTGGTCCAATACCTGCTTCAATAGCACGACTTCGTCCAACTTCTGCACGGCAAAGCTGAGCCAGGAGGTCAGTTCCTCATCCAGTTCGGACTCTTGATCCAGATCCACCGGTACGTGCAACAGCGAACAGGAAGGCGCCAACCAGAGTCGATCGCCAACCTTGGCTTGAACCCGCTTCAGTTGTTCGATGGCGGCCCCGAGATCCGTGCGCCAGATGTTGCGTCCACTGACCAGGCCAACCGATAGCACCTTGTGGCTGGGCAGCCAGTCGGCAACCTGGATCAACTCTCCTGGTGCGCTGACAGCATCCACATGCAAGCCAGCAACAGGCAGTTCGCAAGCCAGAGTGATGTTGTCTTCGAGCCCACCGAAGTAGGTTGCCAGCAGTATCTTTATCGGGGCTGCTTGCAGGCGATGGTAGGCCTGCTCGAAGGCACTGCGCCAGGGCTGCGGTAAATCCAGTACCAATGCCGGCTCATCCAGTTGGACCCATTCAACACCCTGCTTCGCCAACCTGTTCAACACCTGGGCATAAACATCCAGTACCTGAGGCAACAGCTTCAGACGATCGAATGGCTCTTCCGCTGGTCGTGCCAACCAGAGCCAGGTCAGAGGTCCGAGCAACACGGCTTTGACGCTGTGCCCCAACGTCAGCGCTTCCTCAACCTGCTCAAACAACGCGTTGCTGGACAGTTGAAATGTCTGATCCGCTTTCACCTCTGGCACAAGATAATGGTAGTTGGTGTCGAACCACTTGGTCAGCGTGCAGGCGGCGGCGGGCTCTCCCGTGGGCGCCCGGCCACGTGCCATGCGAAAGTAGGTGTCCAGGCTTACCTGGCCGTCAACGGCGCCGAAGCGCTCGGGAACCACCCCAAGCAAAGCCGATGTATCCAACACCTGGTCGTACCAGGAAAAATCACCCACGCTGACCAGGTCCAGACCCGCAGCCTCTTGTTGCAACCAATGACGACGTCGCAATTGCCCGCCGACATCGAGCAGTTCTTGCTGAGTAATATCACCTTTCCAATAGGCTTCCTGTGCAAACTTGAGTTCCCGGCGTGCGCCGATGCGGGGAAAGCCAAGGCTGTGTGCCACTGTCATGTTTCACTCCTTTACTTTGAATAAGCGGTTATTGCGGAAAAGATTGATGATGGAGTGTGAAGGTGGTTAGAATTCAATTCCAGCTCATATTTTTCACACATTATTCAAAGGAAATTCATAATGTTTCTGGAACGGCGACATCTGCAGAGCATCAAGGCCATCGCCGAGGCGGGGAATCTGGCACGGGCTGCCGAGCGTTTGCACTTGACGCAATCGGCCCTGTCACACCAGATCAAGACGCTGGAGCATCAATTCGAGGTACCGCTTTTTTTGCGACACACCAAGCCGATACGGTTGTCACCGGCAGGGCACAGGCTCTTGTTGCTGGCCGACAAGGTGCTGCCGCTGATGAGCGATACCGAGGAAGAGTTGTCACGCATGGCCAGTGGGGAATTGGGCAGACTGCACATCGCCATTGAGTGCCACGCTTGCTATGAGTGGCTGATGCCGGTGCTGGAGCATTTCAAGACGCGCTGGCCAGGCGTTGAGATCGACATCAAGCTGGGCCTGAGCTTTGATTCCATCAGCGCGTTAAGAGCAGGTGATCTGGACCTCGTCATCTCTTCAGACCCGGTCGAAGGAGAAGACCTGACTTTTACCCCTCTGTTTGAATACGAAGGCAGGCTGGTCATGTCCAACGGGCACCCCCTCGCCGCTAAAACCGCCATAGAACCGGATGACCTGCGCACCGAGCGGCTGATCACCTACCCCGTTGCGCGCGATCGGCTGGACGTTTTCAAGCACTTTTTAAGCCCCGCTGGTGTAGAACCCAGAGAGATACGCCAGTCAGATCTGACGGCCGTCATACTGCTGCTGGTCGCCAGCGGCCAGGGCGTTGCCGCCCTGCCTGACTGGGTGCTGTTGAACTCGCCCCAGCCATCCAGCCTGACTTCGAGACCCCTGGGCTCACAGGGATTGCATGGCACCCTTTATGCAGCCACTCGACGCATTGATGGCGGCAGCCAATACCTATCCGATTTCAGCGAGCTCGCAAGTCAGTTAGGGCCAAGCAATAGCCCAGCGGCTCATCGATAGCGACGTTCCAGCAATTCAAAGACAGCGCGAATACCCATGGCTTCACCACCGACGGGTCGACCCGGCAAGGCACGCTGATTCCACGCCATAACATCAAAGTGCACCCAGGGGCTCTGCTCGACGAAACGCTTCAGGTAAAGAGCAGCGGTAATGGCGCCGCCAAAGGGTGTTGGAGCACAATTGACCAGGTCGGCTACGTCGCTCTTGAGAAAATCGTTATAGGCTTCGTGCAGGGGCAGTTGCCAGACCGGATCGTGGGCCGCTATACCAGCGTCCTGTAGGGCGTGCGCGATCTCGCTGCTGTCACTGAAAAAGCCGGGTAATTCGGTGCCCAGTGCGACGCGGGCAGCACCAGTCAGGGTGGCGAAATCTATCAGCAGATCGGGCTGTTCGGTGTCCGCTTCGGCCAGGGCATCGCACAACACCAGGCGCCCTTCAGCGTCGGTGTTGTCTATCTCGACCGTCAGCCCCTTACGTGTCTTGACTACATCTCCGGGGCGAAAGGCATTGCTGGAAATGGCGTTCTCGACTGCGGGTATCAACACTCTCAGCTTGATGGGTAACTCCAGACTCATGATGATGTGAGCCAGGCCCAGCACATGAGCAGCACCGCCCATGTCTTTTTTCATCAACCGCATGCCATTGGCGGGCTTTATATCGAGACCACCGCTGTCAAAACAAACACCCTTGCCTACCAGGGTGACACCGGGATGTTTGTCGTCGCCCCAGCGCATATCCAGCAATCGTGGTGCATGCACTGATGCTCGCCCGACCATATGTATGGTCGGATAATTGTGGGTGAGCAAATCATCACCCACAACTTCCTGAACATGCCCCCCAAACTGGTTGGCCAGCTCGATCATTGCTTCCGACAGATGCTCCGGCATCATGTCACTGGCTGGCGTGTTGACCAGATCCCGAACCAGGGCCACCCCCTCTGCCAGACGGCTAACACGTTTGACCAGTGCCGCCTGCTCAACCCACAAAGTGGCCTCGGTGGGTTGTGCTGTACGATACCGGTCGAAACGATAGGCACCCAGCAGCCATGACAGCGCTGCACGCTCCAGCAGGGCTTCTGGCGCGTGAAGGTGGTAGTCACCTGCGGGAAGTTGGGTTGCCACCTCACCCAAAGGCCAGGCGTCGTGTTCGTTCTGCAACACGCAGAGCACGGCCGCCAGCTCGCCCTCTGGACCCGGAATCAGGCAATGACCCTTGCCCTTGAAACCCTGATTTCGCACCCAGTTGGCCTGAGTGGATGGCGCTTTTTCGAGCCAGATGTCGTATTCAGTGCGGGTGAAAACATTCAGGGGAATGCCGGCTGTGCCGGTTTTCAATGCGTCTGATGGGATAGGCATGTTAATTCTCAATTGGTTTCATTTGACAGTATTTCAGGCTTTACGTGCAGCCTTGATAACCTCATAAGCCTGCTGAATCTCCTGGGTCTTTTCCTTGGCAATACCGGTCATCTCGGCGGGCAGGCCACGCGCGACCAGTTTGTCCGGGTGGTGTTGGCTCATCAATCGCCGATAGGCTTTTTTCAAATCGGCGTCCGATGCCTGCTGTGCAACACCCAATACCTGATAGGCCTGATCCAGACGTGAACCATTTTGCCCTTGAGCCCCCTGGGCTTTACGAGCAAATTGCATTTGCGCGCGAATGCGTTGATTGATCCATTCAAATTGCAAGGTATTGATGCCCAGCGCCTTGCAGATCAACTGAATGACGCGCTGCTCACTGGCGCTCAAGTCATCATCGGCGTAGGCGGTTTGCAGTTGAATTTCCAGAAAGATCTGGCTCAGGGTTGAACGACGGCCTACGACCTCCCGCAACTCCTCCAGAATGGGCATGATGTCGAAGCCTGGGGATTTGCCTTCGTTGAAAAGCCGCATGGCTTCAAGTCGCTGGCTTTCGTCGAGGCGCATGCGCGTCATGATCTGACGTGCCTGCTCGATTTCCTGCTCACTCACACGACCATCGGCTTTCGCCAACTTCCCCATGACTCGAAAGGTGGCCTGGAAGAAAACTGTCTGCAACACGCCACGTTTGTCACCGCTGTCGAGTTCGATATCGCGCTTGCTCTGGGCACTGTCTACGGCGTTGCCCAACAGCACACCCAGTGCCAGGCCAACAGGCCCACCTGCATAGAGCCCGATGGCCCCACCAACGACTTTTCCTACCCAGCGCACCAATAATCACCCTCGACATTCAACCCGCGGCCGCCTTGGCCGGCCCAGAGCCCAACAGCTTAACCCGATGGCCCCGTTTTGCCTACCGCCACGCATCTGTCACGCCAGGGTGGTTTAGGGTATTATCCCGCCTTTATTCATCATCGATGCCACAGGGACTCATGTCGCTATCTTCTCATCATCGCATCACTCTTTCGGCACTGTTGTTATGTGCCCTGGCGGCAAAGCCAGTGCTGGCAGAGCAAGGAAATGCGGCGATTCTGATTGACTGGCGCCCCTACAACGAGTTGCCCTCAGCTGACCGAATAGGCATCGCCCCTTACTGTCCAGGTGGCTTTGTCGACCCTCTTCGCTATGACGACAGCGTCGACCCGCTTACCCCCAACAGCCAAAGTCCGCTTACCTTTCGGTTCAATGAAAGTACCATTGAAGGGTTGAACGAGGCGCGTTTCAGTGGTCAGGTAAGTGTGAGTCAGAACACCTTTCAGGCCGAGGCCAACCAGATCCTCTATCGCCATCAATTGGGTGAAGGGGAACTGAGTGGTGAGGTGGTACTGCGTAGCCTGGGTCTGGTGGTAACCGGTGACCAGGCAAATCTGGATCTTCCCAGTCAGAGCGCCCAGGTCAGCCGGGCAGCCTTTGCATTGCATGAACAGGATGTCCACGGCAATGCCAACCAATTGCTTCGCGATGGGCCAAATCGGGTCGAAGCGCAGCAAGTCGTCGTAACCCGTTGCATGCCCGAAGACCCGGACTGGTCGTTGCGTGCTGCGCGCTTTGAAGTGGACCAGGAAACCGGCATCGCCAAAGCCTGGCACGCCCGCTTTCACATTCGCTCTGTACCAGTGCTTTACGTACCCTACGTTTCCTTCCCGATCGACGATCGGCGCCGCAGTGGTTTTCTTTCGGGTACCTATGGGCTGGGTGACGGCGGTCTTAACGAGCTGGCGGTGCCCTACTACTTCAACCTTGCACCCAACTACGATGACACCCTGACACTGCACTATTTCAGTGGCCTCGGTTTGTTGGCACGCAACGAATTCCGTTTTCTGACACCGGACCACAACGGCATTTCAGACATTGACGTGCAGCTCACCCAGGAAGCCGAAACCCAGAACGCGGAAGAGACAGCCCCCCGACGCTACGCCATTGCCCACCGCCAATCAGGCCAACTGGGTGACAACACCGGGTATCGCTTCGATACCCGGTGGGTCAGCGATATACAGTACGATCAGAACTTCAACAGCGGCGGAAAAACCGTCAACGAACAGCAACTTAACCTGGCGTTGAGACAACGCATTCCTACTGGCACACTGAACCTTAATGGCCGGTTCCGCACCCCCGTACAGGACAGTACCGAAGCCAAGTTTCATCGCGCCACACTCAGCGGCAACACTCGAATAGACGACTGGTCACCCTCGGCCCTGGCCGAATGGCAATTTGCCAAGGACAGCCAGGTCAGCGCTGAGGACCATCAGTTAAGGCGCCTACCGGAACTGACGCTGCGCTATAGACCCCTGGGCCTGCCGGGAGAATGGACGCTCAACCATCGCAGTACCTATAGCTATTTTACACGACAGTTGGATACAGACCGCCTGTTTGAAGCCGATGCCAACGGCCAACCCGAACTTGCCACCAACAGCCACCGCTATTTCATGAACACCGGACTTGGCCATCCGTTGGATGTTGAATGGGGTTACTTTCGACCGGAATTGGAAGCCCTTGGCCTGGCCTACCACCAGAGCAATGAACTTGACTCCGATTTCAGCTTTGCCAACGACGGTTTCGATCGTAGCCCTGCAGTCGCCAACTGGCGCTTCACGGCTGACAGCCGTGTCATCGCCGAGCGCCCTTACATGAGCCGGGATGGCCTGGTTGTGCATTCCGTCGAGCCACGCCTGCATTACACCTACACGCCCTAC
This sequence comes from Saccharospirillum sp., assembly GCA_022565595.1. Taxonomy (GTDB): domain Bacteria; phylum Pseudomonadota; class Gammaproteobacteria; order Pseudomonadales; family Natronospirillaceae; genus Saccharospirillum. The sequence continues at coordinate 16,701 of JAIUML010000042.1, forward strand.
GTCAATCAACGCCGTCTGCCCAACCTCAATACCGAGGCCGTCGACAATGATTTCGCGCTTTTTACCAAAGAACGCTTTACCGGGCTTGATCGAATTGGTGATATGAACCGCCTGAGTGCGGCATTGGATACTCGCCTGAGGGACCGCGAAAGCGGCAATGAACGATGGTTTCTCGGCATCAGCAAAGGGGTCAAACTGAGTCAGGAGCGTATTACAGAGACGATGCCCGATGCCAATGACCCGAATTTCCAGCCAGAGTTCAGCTCAACCTATCTCGATGCGCGCTGGTCGCCCCAAAACACCATACAGGTTAATGCGGCCGCCCAGTGGGCGCACAGAAGCTGGGAACTGGAAGGTTATTCGGCGGACATCACCTTTTTGCCAAGAGACCGACGCTTTGTGCGTTTTGGCCTAACCCGCAACGAGGACCGCCAAAGTGCTGGCGTGTCTGGCTATTGGACATTACGCGAAAACCTGGCCTTTATTGGTTACGCCAACTGGGCTCGCCCGGTCATTGATGACAATCCCAGTGGCGACTTTCAATACACCGATCTGGTTTATGGGCTTGATTATGACAGCTGTTGCTGGAACATACGTCTGGTTGGTTACAACAGCGTCATTGATGAGGATGCCGAGGCTGACAACACCGGTTTATTCCCGACGCGGGATGACCGGGGTATCAGGTTCGAATTCACACTGAAAGGCCTCGGTGGCAGTGCCGGCAATGTTGAGGACATGCTGATCAGCAAGGTACCCGGCTATCGTGGCCGTTTGTTTCGATATCGTTAACCGGTTTTCAACTTGACATGGCTTACTGCCCATTCAGGTTGATCACCATCTATTTCCAGCTCACCCTGAATCGGCGAGCTAAAACAGGCAGGAGTACAGAGTGCGCAACGTGTGTTTAAGGGTTCTGATGTTCGCAACAGCCATACTGACGGCGCTACCAGGCTACAGTGAACAACTGTTGGACCGCATTGTGGCTGTCGCCAACGAAGACGTTGTGACAGCCAATGAACTGGCCAGACGAACCGCCATGGTTCGTCAACAATACCAGAACAACCCTCAGGTTTTGCCTCCGGCTGATCAGCTCAGGAGGCAAATACTCGACGCCATGATCCTGGAACGCTTGCAACTGCAACTGGCTCGCTCCATTAACCTGAACGTTACAGATAGCCAGGTCAACCAGGCCATCAACAACCTGGCACGACAGCAGAACATGACCCTGGAGCAGTTTGTTAACGCCTTGCAGAACAGCGGTGATGACTATGCCAGTGTGCGCCAGCAGATTCGCAATGAAATCACCATCGGTCAGGTGAGGCGTCAATTCGTTGGCCGCAACATCAATGTCTCTGATGGTGAAGTCGATCGTTACCTGCGCACCCTGTCTGGCCAGAGCCTCCAGGAAACCCGATTCGAACTGCTTTACCGACGCTTTGATCTTGAAGACAGAGAGATCGCCGAAACCCTCAAGGCGCAATTGGACTCAGGTGCCAGCCTTGCCGATGACGACCAGTCCCGCAACCTGGGCCCTAGGCAAGTCGACGAATTGCCCAGCATTTTCCGCACCGTTGTCCCTGTACTTGATCAAGGCGAAAGCGTGCTGATCGAACAGGGAGGTGCCTTGCATTTGGCGCAATTGGCAGACAAGGTCGAGCGTCAGGCCGTCCAGGTTCGACAGTATCGAATACGCCACATTCTGATCCAACCTAACGCCATTTTGAACGACGAACAGGCTCAGGCCCTGCTCAACGAGCTGCGCCAGCAAATAGAGCAAGGTGCGGACATGGCCGAACTGGCCAACCAGTACACCGATGATCTTGGCACGAGAGGCACAGGCGGAGACCTGGGGTGGCGCCAGGCCGACGAGTTTGCCTCCAATTTCGCGCAACAGGTTCGATCCATGCCGGAAGGTGAAGTCAGCCCAGTGTTTCAGACAAACTTTGGCTTTCACATTTTGCGTCAGGAAGGTGAGCGGACCGAAGACATCGCTCTTGACGTGCTGCGTGACCAGGTTCGAGACACTCTTGGCGAACGCAAGTACAACGAGTCCTTGCAGCGCTGGCTGGTAGAACTGAGGGCACAAAGCTTTGTCGAGGTCAGGCTGTGACGCCTCTGCTGGCCATCACACCGGGCGAACCTGCCGGTATCGGGCCTGACCTTGTTCTGCAGTTGGCCCACCAGGGGCAACTGCCACCTGCGGTCGTCTTTGCCGACCCGCAATTGCTGACTGAGCGCGCGCAAAAGTTGGGCGTGGACATTCAATTGACCCAGGTCAGCAATGTGGAAGAGGCCCGTCAGATTGATCAGAACAGCATTGCAGTCTGGCCTGTTCCCCTGGCGGTACCCTGTAAGGCTGGTCAACTGAATCCCGGAAACGCCCGTTACGTTCTGAACTGCCTGGATCTCGCCGCTGAACGGGCACTGAAAGGCGAAGTCGCCATGGTTACCGGGCCTGTGCATAAAGGCGTGATCAACGATGCCGGCATCGCCTTCAGTGGCCACACCGAATACCTTCAGGCCAAAGCCGGAGTCGACCAGGTGGTGATGATGCTTGCTACTGAAGGTTTGAGGGTGGCGCTGCTCACCACTCACCTGCCATTGGCTCAGGTTCCGGCAGCCATCACCCCGCTTCGAATAAAACGTGTAATAGCCGTGCTATACGCCGCCTTGCAGCAGGACTTCGGCTGTGCCCTGCCACGCATTCTCGTCAGTGGCTTGAACCCCCATGCAGGGGAAGGTGGTCATCTGGGCCGAGAGGAGATAGACATCATGGAACCCGCTCTGGACGAGCTCAGACAACTCGGCTGGCACCTGGCCGGACCTTTGCCCGCCGATACCCTGTTCCAACCGCACTACCTGAACGAGGCAGATGCCGTTCTGGCCATGTACCACGACCAGGGCTTGCCGGTACTCAAGTACAAGGGATTCGGCCGAGCCGTGAACATTACTTTGGGTTTGCCTTTTATTCGTACCTCGGTCGACCATGGCACGGCCCTGGATCTGGCTGGCACCGGCAAGGCCGATGCTGGCTCTCTGCAAGTGGCCTTGAACACCGCGGCTGAAATGGCTCACCACCGGAGCCACCACCATGCATAGAGCCCGCAAACGTTTTGGCCAGAACTTCCTGCATGATGAAGGCGTCATCGACCGCATCGTGCGCAGCATTGCCCCCAAGCCGGGCCAGCATCTGGTTGAAATTGGCCCCGGTCGTGGCGCTTTGACTGAACCACTGTTGGCAGCTACGGCCGGCGAACTGGATGTGGTGGAGCTGGACCGGGATCTGATTCCCATTCTGAAGGCGCAGTTTTTCCGCCATGAAGCGTTGCGTATTCACGAAGCGGATGCACTGACGTTTGACTACACCACCTTGATAACCGACGAGCGCCCACTGCGTCTGGTCGGCAACCTGCCCTACAACATATCCACACCCTTGATGTTTCACCTGCTCAATTACGCCGATAACATCACCGACATGCACTTCATGTTGCAAAAAGAAGTGGTACAGCGCTTGTGCGCTGCCCCGGGCGATAGCGCCTACGGCCGGCTGGGAATCATGATGCAGTACTATTGCGAAGCACGTTATTTATTTACCGTGCCGCCTGGCGCTTTCTCACCAGCGCCCAAGGTCGAATCCGCAATCGTCCGGCTGACGCCAAGACGCCACTTCGATGTAGTTGCCACAGACACCAATCATTTGGCAACCGTGGTGCGCAGAGCTTTCCATCAGCGCCGCAAAACCTTGCGCAACAATTTCAAGGGATTGTTCACAGATGACCAGCTATTGGCGCTGGACATCAACCCTGGTGATCGAGCTGAAAAGCGAAGCATCAGTGACTACGTTCGCCTCGCCAACACTCTGGGCGAAGCAACAAAGAGTACTGAGGAGTAACATGGCTTTATACGCCGTTGGCGATCTGCAGGGCTCGCGCGAACCATTGGAATTGCTGCTCGACACGGTTCATTTCAATCCCAGACAGGATCACCTCTGGCTGGTGGGCGACCTGGTCAATCGCGGCAAGGATTCACTGGGCTGTTTGCGGCTGGTCAAATCGCTCGGTGACGCGGCCAGTACTGTCCTGGGCAATCATGATCTGCACTTGTTGGCACTGGCCTGGGCGGATAAACCCGCAAAGAGCAACCCGGGCCTGAATGCGATCATCAACGCCCCGGACGCCGAGGAACTGCTCGACTGGCTACGCCAGCGGCCATTGTTATTACAGGATTCGCAACGCCGGTTGCTCTGCACCCATGCCGGCATTCCACCCAACTGGTCCGATCAATATGCCATTGACCGAGCGCACGAACTCGAATCTGTGTTTGCAGACAAGGGCGATTTCCTCGCTTTTCTCAATCAAATGTACGGCAACCAGCCCGATCGTTGGCACCCAAACCTGACTGGCATGGATCGCTGGCGCTACATCATCAACGCCTTCACGCGGATGCGTTTCTGCGGGCCAGATGGCCAACTGGAGTTCGACAACAAGGAAGATCCGAGTACAGCGCCGCCGGGCATGAAACCCTGGTTTGAATGGCCAGCTCAGCGCCAGCATACCCTGGTCTTTGGCCATTGGGCGGCCCTGATGGGCAAAACCGGCAACGATGACTTTATCGCCCTGGATACCGGCTACGTCTGGCAGAACTACCTGACTTTAATGAACCTGGACAGCGGCCAGCGCTGGCAATGCGATACAGCGGGCGTCGTTTTCTTGAGAGAAAATTGATTGCCAAACCCAAAGTATCTCCCTCGCAAAAACGGCTTGTTGCTACAACCATCGTCGCATTGACAACGAAATTAGTACTTTACAGCCATTCCCGCCGGGATTAAGGTGCCAAAAGAGGCCAATAACGTGAAGTCGACAACGGCCTTCGATGGAATGGATGTCAGACTGACGCTGTAGGCCTTTGTCCTGAAGTCGGGTGTCCCCGTTTAATCAAAAAAAGAACTTGGGGAAAAGTCATGGTTAAAACCTTTATTGTCGGCTTCGACGGCACCGATGCGTGCCAGAGAGCCATGGATTTTGCAGTAGCCTGCGCCAAACACCAATCCGCCACACTCCACCTCGTGCATGTTCTGGAGTGGTCTCCTTACAAATTCATGTCCCACGATGAAATGCGTGAACGCCACGAACGGAAGAAGCAGGAAGTGGCCAGCGCCGAGAAATTCATCGAGCCGGTAGTTGAAAAGATGCGCAGTGCTGGTATCGAAATCACCAGCGAAGTGCGCTACGGCAACCCCACCGAAATCATCTGTGAAATCGCCAAGAAAAAACCCGACTCTCAGATTTTTGTGGGCCGTAAAGGTGCCTCCAAACTGACCAAACTTCTGGTTGGCAGCGTTGGCATGTCGTTGATTCAGAGTTCACCGGTGCCCGTCACCATTGTTCCCTGATCCCTGACACCTTTGATATCGGCGGGCTATCAACTTCAAGCCCGGACCAACCTCAATACTGGAGATACCCAGATGCATAGCCTTTTAACTCGCATCATTGCGTTTGCAACACTACTCGGCCTGTCGACACAGAGCTTCGCTCAAGGCAGTGGACTTGATGAAACCATTAGTCGAATTTTTGAACCCATCGCCAACCCAATCGTCAATGTTATTTTTTATTCTGTTCCTATCGCCGGCGTGCAATTCCCACTCATTGTTGGCTGGTTGGTGATTTGTGGTCTGGTCGCGACTCTCTTCTTCAAGTTCATACAGTTTCGCGGCTTTAAACACGCCATTGATCTGGTGCGCGGGCGATACTCGAAACCGGGTGATGCCGGTGAGGTATCCCACTTTCAAGCCCTGACAACAGCGCTTTCTGGCACCGTTGGCTTGGGGAACATCGCAGGTGTTGCTGTCGCAGTCTCTATCGGTGGCGCAGGCGCAACGTTCTGGATGATTCTCGCTGGTCTGCTGGGTATGGCATCCAAGTTCACCGAGTGTATTCTCGGTCAGAAATACCGTAATGAATTGCCCGATGGCAAAGTCTCCGGTGGCCCCATGTACTACCTGGAGCGCGGCCTGCGCGAAGAGCGTAACCTGGGCGGCCTGGGCAAGTTTTTTGCGATTGTGTTTGCCATATGCTGCATTGGCGGTGCACTCGGCGGTGGCAACATGTTTCAAGCCAATCAGGCTTACTCTCAAATCGTCAACGTCACCGGTGGCGCCGAGAGTTTCTGGGTCGGCAAAGGCTGGTTGTTTGGATTACTGATGGCTGTCGTTGTTGGCAGTGTGATTATCGGTGGTATCAAATCTATTGGCCGGGTTACCGAAAAACTGATCCCGACCATGGCCGGCATCTACTTTATTGCTGGCATGGTCATTATAGGCGCCAATATAGATATGGTTGGCTGGGCATTCGGTGAGATATTCCGCGGCGCCTTCACTGGTGAAGGCGTAGTCGGTGGAGTGCTCGGGGCCTTGATCCAGGGTTTCAGACGTGCCGCCTTTTCCAACGAAGCCGGTATTGGCTCTGCAGCCATCGCCCACTCTGCAGCACGCACCAGTGAACCTGTGTCTGAGGGATTCGTTGCCTTACTAGAACCCTTTATCGATACCGTCGTCATCTGCACCATGACCGCACTGGTCATTATCATCAGCGGCGCGCTGCTGACAGATCTGACCGGCGTTGAACTGACCTCTGCAGCCTATGCAACCGTTTTACCATGGTTCCCAATAGTGCTGGCCGTCGCCGTTGTTCTGTTTGCACTGTCAACCATGTTTGCCTGGTCTTACTACGGCCTCAAAAGCTGGACTTACCTGGTTGGTGAAGGCAAATCCAAGGAAAACGCATACAACTTTGTTTTCTGCCTGTTCATCATTATCGGCGCCAGCATGAGCCTTGGGCCCGTTATTGATTTCTCGGATTCCATGCTGTTTGCCATGGCCATACCGAACATCATTGGTATTTATTTGTTACTGCCCGTCGTCAAACGCGAAGTGAACAAGTATTGGGCCAAAATAGAAAGTGGCGAGATTGAAAGGGTAAAATAAGTCTGCAGGGCGCAAGGACGCGCCCCCATTCTTCCTATTCAAATCAGGCACCAGCGGCCATGCGTAACCCTCTATTACTGATTCTGATCGCAATGCTACTGCTCACTGGTTGCGACAATATGCGTCCAGAACCCGTTGAATCGAATCTGACAAACCTGAGTGTTGAAGCACTGATCTTACGGCTGGACAACGCCTTGCAACGCCTCGAATACCAGCAAGGTGAAGTGGGCGCCAACCTGGGGCGGGTAGGTATGCGTATGGAACTGCGAACAGTACAATCGAGTCTGGAGCAGCTAGGCTATTTTAATGGCCCGAGACTGGGCATTCTGGATGACAAAACGGTTGACGCCATAGATCGCTACCTTGAGAATCGAACTTCCCTCTTGCAGGAGAGCCTTTCTCAATGAGTTTCAGCCTCTGGCTGGCCTTTGTTGCCGCCGCCGTTGTCATTGCCATTACACCCGGGCCTGGCTCTGTTCTTGTGCTGGCTACAGGTCTGCGTTACCGCTACACCTTTGTCGCCCGCGCCCTTCTCGGCCTGGAGGTCGCCTTGTTGGTGCACCTCGGCATTATCGCTCTTGGGCTTGGCGCCCTCTTGGCGACTTCAAGTACCGCTTTTCTGGTAATGAAGATCATCGGCGCTGCCTATCTGGTTTGGTTGGGCATCCAGAAATGGCGTGCGACAGTCGAGCCGGTTGATACAGACCAGGTTCGCGTTGCCACCAATGGCAAACTGTTTCGTCAAGGGTTGCTTGTCAATCTGACAAACCCCAAAGCCGTCATTTTTATCGCTGCTCTGGTTCCACAATTCATCAATGCCAGTGCGCCGCAACTACCACAATACTTGATCATCGGCGCTACCATGGTAGGCGTTGACGTCGTCATAATGACTGCCTATGCCTTGCTCGCGGGCCGCTTTCGCAACTGGTTTCAAAATACCCGCATGCTGCGCTTACAGAACCGAATATTTGGTGGCATGTTCGTCTCCGCGGGGGCGTTTTTGGCAACATCATCACGCTGACCCACTTTGACTACCAGCCCATGACCAGATCGTCCATTTGCAGGTTCAACCTGTCTGCACCAATGGCCAATTCAGCGATGGCAAAATGCGGTTGGACCTGTTTGACTTCGGCTACCAGCCTGGTATCGCTTAGCTGCCAAAAGCTTCCACCTTGTCGATCAAACTGCTGGCTGGTGCGATACACACTCAAGAAATCACCCGGGCGCAAACCACTGCTGGCACCGGTATCAACATAGATGCGCTGGCCTTCCACCTGAGTAATGGTCGCCATGAACGGCTGGCACTGTATGGTTTGCTGAATATCGGCCATCGCCTGATTCAGCAGAAGACGGACTTCCTGGCCATAGTCGGTGCCAAAGAACTTGCCTGTGGCAAAACCAACCCGTGCCGTTCTGGGCTCATTCCACTCACCAAAGGTGCTGTAACGGCTCTGGTACACCAGAGCACCAGAGTAACCATCGTGAATAAACACATCGAACACAAAATGACGGGTGCGTGAGGCTTTTTCGATACCGACTCGAGACAGCATGCCATCCCAACTACGTGAGCGTGGCGCATCCGGATTTTCCATCGCCAGATCCCGAATCACACCCGAGATCACAAACTGGGTGCCCAGGCTTTTCGCCGCATCGACCGCACTGGTGAGTGCCATGCGAGGCGACAGCTGTGTCGGTGCTGTTGGTGCGTTGTTCGGGTACAGCGTCATGGAGTTTGCGTTCAATGCACGCACACCAGCCATGCCATTCAAGCCATTCACCAGAAAAGATGCCAACTCACGATCAACAGACCCTAAATGCCCCATGCTCGCCTGATCCGGGTGTTCCATGGCGAAGCCAGTCACCGCAACAGATTTCCGATAATGGTTGGTCATCACATTGGCACAGACTTCTTCGGACGACACTCTCGCCGTAATGGACACCCGATAGACATCCCCTTCACGACCCTCGCTCATGACATGTATGTCAGTGACCCGTGCAGCACTATTAATGCGCAAGTAATCTACTGTCAGATTGCCATTTTCCATTACCTGAGTACTGTGCACCTGAGCGCTGACCTGCATGGATGCCTGTTCGATTGCCTGGCGCAGGGCGCGCATGCGTGCACTGTTTTCGTCGTTATAGCGGATCTCCGCTACACCTTCGGCATCCACTCGAATCAGGTTGGCTGACCATTCTGCCTGAGCACCGCCAATCAACAGCAGCCAGATCAGGCCGACATACAGTGCTCTGCTAAACATGGGAACCTCCTCGTTGGAACGCGTCTGACAATTACTCGATGAAATACAGGCCAGAACCGGCTGAATCCAGCCCCTGCTGGCTGAGGCGATTTCGTGTGATCGAATCCAGATCGTGCACCATTTGGGAGGCGCAGCGAGTGTTTTGACGGCCGTTGTTCATGGTTGCCAGGCAGTTTCGGAAACCCTCATCAATCACCATCTCTACCATGGTTTCGTAGCTGCCATCCGCCAGACGCTCCTGGTAGATTACCCGGGCGCCCAGGATGTGGGCATCCACAAAGGCCTTATAGCGATCGTTCTGTATCACCATGTCTTCAACAGAAGAACTACCGATTATTTGCGTACCGTAGACTCGCTCAGCCAGAGTCCGATAGGCGTCAAGCCGTGATGCACGCATGGCGATCAGACGTTGCTGTACTTCCGTCAAGCCACGCGAATGAGGGTTGATGGCACCGAAGCCAGAGGCGCGTAAAACCATTGGCTCCATTGGTGGCAGCTTCTCATTGATCTGACGAACCTCAGCAACGATGGCGTCAATCTGGGCATCATCATTACCGCCAAAGGGCCACAAACTGCAACCAGCCATCAGCAGAGTGCCTGCTAAAACCAGGACCTTAAACAAAAAGCTCGACACCACGTTCATAGGATGCTCCATGTATTCTGTAGATGACTCAATTGAGTACAGATATCGGCATCTGGACGAACAACATTAGCGACAATTCCGGTTAAAGGAGCCAGATAGATAAACGAAGTCTGTAGCTGAAGACCGTTCTTTCTCACCATGAACGCCGCAAACCCGGTTCAATTGAGGCCCACCGGTATTCCCGGCATACACCGGTAACAAACGCTTTTATGAAAAAAGGATACTTTTAATATACTTAAAGTATAAGCACAATATACTTTAAATATTATTATTGCACTAATAACCCACAAGGTTACATTACCCCTCACCAGCAGAGACGGAATTGGCCCAGCCACTTTGGTCAACAAAGAGGGCCGTACTCGATGGTAGCACTCACATTCCAGGGACAGCATCAAGGAAGACCGAGCCAGGGCAGGCTCACGCCATCAGGACGGTGGCAAGCAAGGCAAGCACCGATAGGGAGCAGTAACAGCAGGGATGCAGGAATAACAGCTTTCGCCGAGTAAAGGACGACCAACAAAGCCGAGAAGGATGACACCCGAGCCAGGGACGGCTCACTCCACCATTGGATCGTCGATGTCCCCATCGACGAAATCGGCACCAGCCAACCCTTAACGCAACCACTCTGAAAAATGTGACCAAAAGCACAGAATGCGGCCGGGTGCTATTGAAAGTTCACTATAGCGCTACTGCTCGTATAGCTTTTTTATACTTTGAAGATTCCCATTGAACCTATCATTCAAGAGGTTACATTAGACCCCGCCAGCAGTTACGGCATGGACATAACCACCAACAAACCAACCAAAGGAATAATTAACGATGAAATACATCATTACCGCAATGGCCCTGGTCTTCAGCCTCATGCTCCCAGCCGCGTTCGCGCAGGA
>JAIUML010000043.1 GCA_022565595.1 Saccharospirillum sp.
CCATTACTTGAAGCGAGTCTTTGAACTGCTGCCATTGGCCAAAACCGATAATGACATAGATGCACTGCTGCCGTGGAATATCGAACTAAACGCTCAGTGAGCCTATGGGGTTAATGGATCGCTTACGGTTAATCGGGGCAGCGCCATTGCAGCGGGGCTGTCACTGCTGGAAGACCAGGAGCTGGATATCAATGCCACAGCCTACCAGGTGGCATTGACCTTTACGCTCAATGGCATGACATTCCCGGCCAGCGAATACGATGATGCTTTGTTTTACCTGCAGCCACAGGGTGGTGGCGAACGAATTCTTCTGGGTAACAGTCACGCTGCCATACCACCAGTAATGCTGATGCCCGGTGAGTACGATGTGATCTATGAACTACAGACGCCGGGGCCGACGGTACCGCTGAATCAGAACGCCATTGTCGGCGATCTAGCCGTGATCGATCAGGCAATCAATGTGGCCATTGATGTAAATGCAACGGAGTTTCGTTTATCGGTCGATCTTGATGGAGCCGATTTTCCGAAGAGCCAGTACAATGATGGCAACTTCTTGCTGCACTCGTCGACAGGTGACATAGCTGAACTGGGCGATAGCTACAATCTGCCTTTCACAGTGAACGTGATCGAAGGCACTTATGACCTTATCTACAGTCACGAAACAGGTGCGGACGTTCCGGCCAATACTGCAGCCATCATTCTCGGTAGCCAGGTAATCAATCAGAGCACTCCCGCAGTCATAACCAATATAGAGACTATTCTGATTACGCCAGTCTACACACTTGACGGCGAGCCCTTCCCGATCAGCGAGTATCAGGATGCGAACATCTTCCTTCGAAGCGCTAACCAGAACGATCTGTTTTTCCTTGGCAACACTCACGACCCCGTACCTGCAGCGGTGCGCATGATACCGGGTACATACGATGTGATTTATCGACATGAGACGGGGAATCTGGTTCCGCAGAATACTAATGCGGTTGTTGTTGAAGCCATTTTGCTCGATAACACCACTACCTTACCGGTCGCTGTTCACTCCGCGATAGCAACGGCAAGCTTTACGCTGAATCAGGAATCCTTCACAACCAGCCAGGCTCACTACGGTCAGTTTTTCCTGCAGGGCTCAGAAGTGGAAGACTTCTTCTTTCTGGGCAACAGTTACGATGGCAGTGGCACTGTTCGAGTCATTCCAGACACCTACGATGTAGTCTACCAACACCTTGCCGGAGGCCAGGTGCCACGCAACAAGCACGCAACCATTGTCAGTGGTGCTATTGTCAGCCAAACCACAGGCATCGATGTCGATGTAGAAGCCACCCGGATCAAGCCGGCCTTCTGGCTGAACGGCTTTGCGTTTCCGGCAACAATGAGCGAACACGCGCAATTCGTCATGCGTGAAAGTGACGAGAGGAATGAGGTCTTCCTTGGCAGAAGTTTTTTCGAGCCTGCCAGTCTGCTTGCCGTAAAAGGCAGCTACGAGGTATTTTACGAGTACCTTAGTGGCAGCAGCATTCCGGTTAACGAAAGCAAAAAAGTCCGCGACCTCGTACTTCCCTGATCGCTGGTTGGTCACTATTGCCCGGGTCGAATAGGCGAGGGTAGCCGACAATGGATCGCCATTTAAATGACTCGCCAGCCACGGCTTTGCGGCAGCATTACCGTGGCACCGATTTTTAGGTCGGATATCACCTATACTGGGACCTTGTTGTTTGACATTCACTCCAGGGATGAGGCATTTCGGCCCATGGCTTTCAAGTTCTACGACAAACTCCCCGCGCCAGTGAGGCACTGGCTTGGCATCCTGGCGTCTGCGGGCCAGAATTGGTTGGCGAGCCAGGCTTTCATTTACGCTGCTGCCCTGGCGTTTTTTACCGTGTTCTCCATCGCGCCGATTCTGGTTGTGGTGGTTACTCTGGTCGGGCTGGTGATCGGCGAGAGCGCTGTTCAGGGGCGGCTTTTCGAGCAGCTTGAGGGGACGCTCGGCCCGGAAGCGGCAGAGATGGTACAAACAGCGGTAATCAATTCGCAGGTCGATCAGAGTGGCATCTGGCCGGCGTTGATCGGTATTGCCGCCACCATTATCGGTGCCACCACGGTTTTCGCCCAGATGCAGCGCTCCCTGAATCAGATCTGGGATGTCGTGCCGCGCCCTACCAGGAACAGCCTTTGGGTCTTCGTCAAGAGCCGGGTACTGTCCATGACCATCATTCTGGCCATCGGCTTTACCCTGTTGGTGTCGCTGGTATTGTCGGTAGCTTTGCGTGGCGTCATGGCGTTCGCAGAGGGATGGCTGCCGATGCCGGGTTGGGCAATGGTGGGTATGGAGTTGATCCTGTCGCTGTTCGTGGTCACCCTCCTGTTCGCAGCCATGTTCAAGATCCTGCCCGATGTGCTGCTCTCCTGGCGGGACGTCCTGCTCGGCGCCTTCATCAACTCAGTGCTGTTCACCGTAGGCCGTTCGTTAATCTCCATCTACCTGGCCTACACTGCAACGGCATCGACCTATGGCGCCGCCGGCTCCCTGGCACTGCTGCTGGTCTGGGTCAACTATTCCTCTATGATCCTCCTGTTTGGGGCGGCCTTTACGCGGGCGCACCTCGAAGCCAGGGGCTTGCCCGTGCGGCCCAGACGCACGGCGGTGTGTGTGCATCGGGAATTGGTCGATGGCGTGAAAGAAGGGGGAGGTTGATGCCATTGTAGTGGTCCACTAATACCGGGAAAAGTGCCGAACAGGTGCGCTGCAGTCAGGTACTGTAATGCAGGCGTTAGCGAAGCGTGAAGAGTCCCTATGAGTAACATCAAGAGATACGAAAAGAAATACGAAGCTGACTTGCTGGTGAAACAATGGCTACGGGAAAGCATTGTTGGGTAGATTAAAGCAAGCGCATCCGAAACAGGACGTTTATGTATTGTCGGACGAAGACCTGTATTACGAGAAGCTTGGCTGCAAGCGCATTGGCTCTGTGTTCCAACTTTAGACAAGTGGCTAAATAGTAATTGTCCGCTACAGGCAATGCCCAGGATTGGGTTTACGATGATGAGGGAGACAATATTGCCGAGCCATTGAAATTGTCTCTAATTCTTGACGTTTTATTCGTCTCCCTCCCTTGGAAGCCGTCAGAAAAGCTGATTTAATCCCCTTTTATTCCGGGTTGATCATCAGAAATGTCTCAATACAAAGTGCCAGAGTTGACCTTTGCCGGCATGCGCCAAGGCTTCTGGCGTCTCCTGCCTTTATCGCTTTTTGTCATCGCTTTTGGCCTGGCCTATGGGCTCGCGGCCATACAGGCGGGCCTCAGTGGTACCGAAACCGTGATCATGAGCATGCTGGTCTTCGCTGGCACGGCCCAGTTTGCGGCGGTTGATCTCTGGGGCGCACAGATCCCCATTGTTCCCTTGCTACTCACCACCTTCGCCATTAATGCGCGCCATTTGCTTATGGGGGCCAGCCTATACCCCTGGCTGCGTCAGGTACCTGCGCGTAAACGCTATGGCATTCTGGTGTTGATGTCGGATGCCAACTGGGCGATGACCCTGAACGATTTCAACAACGGCAAAACCAACCTCGGCTTGTTGCTGGGTGGTGGCATAGCGCTCTGGCTGACCTGGCTGGCGGGCACGGTGTTGGGCATGACGGTAGGCAGTGGCATCACCAACCCGGAAGCCTTTGGTGTTGATATGGTGCTGGGATGTTTCATGCTCAGCATGGCCTTGGGTGGCCGAAAGAACCCGCGCATTCTTACCGCCTGGCTGGTGGGTGGGCTGAGTGCCTACGCAGCCTATCTCTGGCTACCGGAAAACTCTCATGTGGTGGCGGGGGCCCTCGGTGGCGGCCTGGTCGGTGCCATTTGGCTGGAGGAGCCCCGCAAATGATGAGTACAGCAGGTATAGGCGGCTTTATCATCATTGGACTGATGGCGCTGGTGACATTGCTGACCCGCTACGGCGGTGTGTTGATCATGTCCTTCATTCCCATTAACCGCCGCGTAGAAAGCTTTATTAACGCGATGTCGGGTTCTGTGCTCATTGCCATCCTGGTACCCATAGCAGCAGAGGGCGACCTTGGGGCGCGTCTGGCACTGGTGGCAACGGCGGTAGTGATGCTGGTGGTCAAAAAGCCCATGGTGGCGATTTCCGCCGGTATTTTTGTGGCGGCTGCAATACGGTGGCTAGTTTAGCAGGACCTGCCGTACCCCGTCTGTTCTATCCGGTGCATAAAGGTCTCTGCTGTCGAGCCAAAGGCCGTGTATTTTCCAGCGAGGCTTATGTAGAGGTGGCATTGTGTCATTGACCAATATACAGCTCAATTGGCTGCGGACGTTTGAGTCGGTCGGACGACATTTGAGCTTCTCGGCTGCGGCTGTTGAGTTGAATATGAGTCAGTCCGCGGTTAGCCAACAGATAAAATTGCTTGAACACAAGTTGGGTAAGCCGCTGTTTCTCAGGCAAACACGATCCATCCAGCTAACGGTGTCGGGGCGTGCTTACCTGGCCGTGGTTCGGGAAGGCCTTTGGCACATTGAGCAAGGAAAGAACTCTATATTCAACTCGGTCGCCGAGGGCGTGCTTGAGTTGAGAGTGAATAATTCCTTCGCGCAGTTATGGCTCGCGCCACGAATCGAGCGGTTTATCGAGCTTTACCCGCAAATTTCTCTTCGCATGTACGGTATCAATTGGGAGGCAGATGAGCCACCCTCCAGCGCAGAGCTGGAAATTCGTTACGGCAGTGGCAACTGGCCGCAATACGACACTGAGCAATTGCTCTCGACGGAGCTGAAACCATACTGCTCTTTAGGCGTTGCCTCGAGGCTGCGCAGTGCAGGTGGTTTGCTCAGCATTCCGTTAATCGATGTGCTGGGAACCCCCAACGGCTGGAGCGACTGGTTGCAGGCGTATCGACAAGGTGAACTTGATCAGCACGGGCGGCTCTTCGTTGATAGCTATGCCATTGCTGCAAGCATGGCTATTGAAGGCGCAGGCGTTTGTTTGCTGAACGAAGAGCTTGTGCAGAAGTCCAGGCTACATGAGCAACTTGTGTCACCACTTGATCAGAATATCGAGAGCCTGGCTGGATTTTATTTGTTAAAGCCAGACAATAAGCCATTATCGGGTGCTGCGCAGGTCTTTTGTAGCTGGCTGGAAACAGAGTTGAAGTAACATCCGCTTCAACCATTCTGTATTAATAAGCTAGGCTTATGGATAAGTCCGCTATCGATAATTTGTGGTCAGGTATAGAGGGGTTGTAGCATCGAATTCCAGAAATCGGGATTAACCTGGCCGGGAGGTTGGAGTGAAGGTGCTGGTAACGGTAAAACGAGTTGCAGAAGCCACTGTTAAAAATCGCGCCAAGGCAAATGAATCGGGCGTCGATTTAAAGCCTGTCGTAATCTCTACCCATTCCTTCTGTGAATTTGCTGACTGGTCTGCTCCGGAAATGAACGCCTGGCGTCCCAGTACTGGTGTTTTTGCTTGTCCTTGCCAGGTGAGGGGTTGAATATGAACAATTCGGTACCGAGTTCGGCTCGCGTTGTGGTTGTCGGTGGTGGCGTTATTGGCTGTAGCGTTGCCTACCATCTGACCAGGTTGGGAATAAACGAAGTTGTACTGCTGGAGCGCAAAACACTGACGTGCGGTACGACATGGCATGCTGCCGGTTTGGTGCCAACCCTTCGTGCGACATACAATATGAGCATGTTGGCCAAGTACAGTGCTGATCTATACGACGGGCTCGAAGCAGAAACAGGCCAGGCGACCGGGTTTGTGCGTAATGGCTCGCTCACCATTGCCACCCATCAAGAGCGTTTCACTGAATTGAAGCGCGGTGCGTCCATGGCCAAACTGTGCGGTTTTCCATGTGAGGTTGTCACGCCGGAGCAAGCGCTAGCGCACTGGCCCATGTTGAATATTGATGATGTCGTCGGTGGCATCTATTTGCCTATGGACGGTGTGGTTAACCCGGTTGATGTGACTCAGGCGCTCGCCAAAGGCGCCAAAATGGGCGGCGCGCGCATCATCGAAAATACCCAGGTGCTGGACATAAAAATCAAGGATGGTCGGGTGGCCGGTGTTGTGACTGCCCAGGGCGATATTGATGCAGAGTTCGTGGTGAACTGCGCCGGCATGTGGGCGCGTAATTTCGGTAAAAAAGCGGGCGTCAACATTCCGCTGCATGCGGCAGAACACTATTACGTCGTGACAGAGCCCATGGCGGAAATCAATGGCATCATGCTGCCTACGATGCGGGATCTTGATAGCTGTAACTACTTCAAGACCGATGCCGGAAAAATGTTGATTGGTACCTTTGAACCCAATGCGAAACCCTGGGGGCATGAAGGCATTCCCGACAGCTTTAGTTTTGATGAGTTGCCTCCCGATCTGGATCACCTGGAGCCTTATCTAGAGGCAGCAATCCGGCGCGTTCCCGCGCTTGAACTAACCGGGTTGCGGCTGTTCTTTAACGGCCCAGAGAGTTTCACTCCAGACGATCGTTATCACCTTGGTGAGGTGCCTGAACTGCGGAATTATTTTGTGGCTGCAGGGTTTAACTCTGTCGGCATTCAATCCGCAGGCGGTGCTGGCAAGGTGCTCGCTGAGTGGATCGCCAGAGGCCATGCACCGATGGATATTTGGGATGTGGATATCAAGCGCAACCTGCCATTCCAGGGTAACTCACAGTACCTGTACGACCGCACGACGGAAGGCCTGGGGTTGCTCTATGCCATGCATTGGCCATTTCGGCAGTTCGAGACGGCTCGAAACGCGCGTAAAAGCATTCTGCATGATCGTCTAGCCGCCGCAAATGCCTGTTTTGGTGAGGTGGTTGGCTGGGAGCGGGCGAACTTCTTCGCGCCCGAAGGTAAGACACCAGAGTATGAGTACAGTTGGGGTAAACAAAACTGGTTCGAGTGGTCGGCGGGTGAGCATCTTGCTGTGCGCAACCGGGTTGGCCTCTTCGATCAAAGCTCCTTCACCAAAATACTGGTTCAGGGGCGCGACGCCATGTCGGTCATGAATCGCATTTGCAGCAACAACATCGATTTGGAGCCTGGTCGCATCGTTTACACCCAATGGCTTAATGAGCGCGGTGGGATTGAGGCCGATCTGACGGTTTCTCGTCTTGAGCAGGACGCCTTTCTGGTTGTCACTGGCCCATGGACCCAGACCCGCGAGTTGAACTGGTTGTGCCGTAACACGCCGGCTGAGGCCAATGTTGTATTTACTGATGTCACGTCGTCCATGGCCGTTCTCAGCGTGATGGGCCCCAATGCCCGTCATCTTTTGCAGTCGCTCACCACGGACGATTTATCCAATGAGGGCTTTCCATTTGGCACGACCAGAGAAATAGAGCTCGGCTATGCCCGAGTGCGTGCAAGCCGCATTACTTACGTGGGTGAGTTGGGCTGGGAGCTGTACATTCCAACCGAATTCGCACCGGATGTATTTGACCGAATTGTTGCAGCGGGTGAACCCCATGGCTTGAAACTCTGTGGTTACCATGCCTTGAATTCCCTGCGCATCGAAAAGGGGTATCGTCACTTTGGACACGACGTCACAGAGGAGGACACGCCCCTTGAAGCAGGCCTGTCATTCGCCTCAGACTTTACGAAAACGGGCGGATTTATAGGCAAAGAAGCCTTACTTAAACAGAAGGCCGAGGGCATTAAAAAGCGCATGGCGTTGTTTAAATTCCTCGACCCAATGATCACCAGCTACCACGAAGAACCCATTTATCGAAATGGAAAAATCGTGGGTCGCACTACCTCAGGCATGTACGGTCACGCCATTGGTGGCAATGTCGCCATGGGGTATGTGCGTAACGACGAAGGCGTCACTGCCGAGTGGGTGAAAGCGGGCAAGTACGAGATTGAAATTGCCACCGTCCGGTACGAGGTTGAGGTGAGCTTGCGCGCACTGTACGACCCTGAAATGCACAAAATCAAATGCTGACTTCAGATGGTACAATGCGAGCATAGAAAACCGTCCTTTGCCTGGCCTGACAGGGTTCATCCGCATTTCGATTCTCCGCAATTCAGGCAGGTGAGGCAGCCGTCCATCATGATGGCGGCTTTGGTCAGGCATTTATTGCACAGTTGGGCATCGGCGGGGAAGTCGCTGTTATTCTGATTGGTTTTGGTAGAGCTTTTTAGTGCTTCGTATTGTTCGCGTTTTTCGGCGATGAGTTTTTTTTGATGTTCACTCATTTCCACGGGTTCAATCAAACCGATGGAGGTGAGATGGGTTTCGATCACTTCGCCAATTTCGGCAACGAGGGAGGGCATGAATTTGCCGCCGCGTTTGAAATAGCCGCCCTGAGGGTCGAACACGGCGCGCAGTTCATCGACGATGAAGTTGATGTCGCCGCCTTTGCGGAAGACGGCGGAGATCAGCAGCGTCAACGCCACCACCCATTGAAAATGCTCCATGTTCTTCGAATTGATGAAGATCTCATAAGGGCGACGCACTTCGTGTTCGGTGCCTTCGTTGAGCACCATATCGTTAATGGTGACGTAGAGGGCGTGCTCCGATAAAGGTGTTTTAATCTTGTAGGTGGAGCCCATCAGCACTTCGGGCCGTTGCACGGCTTCGTGCATTTGCACGATGTCGGTACTGCGCGC
This sequence comes from Saccharospirillum sp., assembly GCA_022565595.1. Taxonomy (GTDB): domain Bacteria; phylum Pseudomonadota; class Gammaproteobacteria; order Pseudomonadales; family Natronospirillaceae; genus Saccharospirillum. The sequence continues at coordinate 8,613 of JAIUML010000043.1, forward strand.
TTGTTCGGCCTGGTGGTCGAGTTCGGTCTGTTTTTCCGGTGTGATGACGTCGAACCCGACGATTTTCTGATGAATCTTTTTCATGGTCGTCATCCTCAGAATTTCCCGTAGTAGCCTTCTTTCAAGGCGTCATAAAGGTTGGCGGCACTGTGTGTTTCGCCGTCGTATTCGATCATCTCGTTGCCTTGTGCTTCGAGGGTGCTGCCATCTTCCAGGGTGAATTGGTAGCGGGTGTTTTCCAAGTCTTTTTCCTTGACCAGCACGCCCTGGAAGGCCGCGGCATTAAAGCGGAAGGTGGTGCAGCCCTTGAGCCCTTGCTGGTAGGCATAGAGGTAGATGTCCTTGAAGTCTTCGAAGGGGTAGTCCGTCGGCACGTTGGCGGTTTTGGAAATGGAGGAATCGATCCATTTCTGGGCGGCGGCCTGGATGTCGACGTGCTGTTTGGGCGTGATGTCGTCCGAGGTGACAAAGTTGGCCGGTAACTGGGCTTCGGGGGCTTCGCTGTAGGGCATGGCCTGGTCGTTGATCAGGGTGCGGTAGGCGAGCAGTTCGAAGGAGAGGACATCGACTTTTTCTTTGGTCTTGCGGCCCTGGCGGATGATGTTGCGGCTGTAGTGATGCGCAAAGCTGGGTTCGATGCCGTTGCTGGCGTTGTTGGCCAGCGAAAGCGAAATGGTGCCGGTGGGCGCAATGGAGCTGTGGTGGGTGAAGCGAGCGCCCACTTGCGCCAGTTCGTCGACCAGTTCTGGTTCGATCTGGGCGAGTTGCTGCATGTAGCGGCTGTATTTGGCGTGCAGTAGCTTGCCGGGCAACTGATCACCCACCTGGTAGCCGTCCTGCAGTAGTTCGGGGCGCAGTCGGGCCATCTCGGCGGTAATTTCGAATTGACGTTCGAGGATGGGTGCCGGGCCTTTTTCTTTGGCCAGTTCGAGTGCGGTGCGCCAGCCTGCCAGGGCCATTTCACGGGTGACTTCTTCGGTAAAGGCGACGGATTTTTCATCTCCGTAGGTCATGCCGAGCAGAGTGATGGTCGAGCCCAGGCCGAGGTAACCCATGCCGTGGCGACGCTTGCTGGTAATCTCCTCGCGCTGTTCGGCCAGGGGCAGGCCGTTGATTTCTACGACATTGTCGAGCATGCGAGTGAAGACGCTGACGACCTCCCTGAACCGCTCCCAATGGAAGCTCGCCTTTTCTGTGAAGGGCGCATCGACAAAGTGGGTCAAGTTAATGGAGCCGAGAAGACAACTGCCATAGGGCGGCAGCATTTGTTCACCACAGGGGTTACTGGCACGGATGTTTTCGCAGAACCAGTTGTTGTTCATCTCATTGGCTTTGTCAATGAGGATAAAGCCGGGTTCGGCGTAGTCGTAGGTGGCGGTCATGATGACGTGCCACAGGTTGCGCGCCTTGATGGTGCGATACACCCTGTGGGCGACTCGGCCCTGGTCGTCGAGGCAGTAACCTTCCTTGATGGGCCAGTCTTTCCAGAGAATCTGGCTTGGGTCCTGGGTGTTGAGCTGGTCGCGTTTGATTTCCGCTTCGGTGACGGGAAACACCAGCGGCCAGTCGCTGTCGTTGATCACGGCTTCCATGAATTCCTGAGTGATCAATAGCGAAAGATTGAATTGGCGCAAGCGGCCGTTTTCACGTTTGGCGCGAATGAAGTCGAGTACATCCGGGTGGCTGACATCGAAGGTGGCCATCTGGGCGCCGCGCCGACCGCCGGCGGATGAAATGGTGAAACACATGCGGTCGTAGATGTCCATGAAGGACAGTGGGCCCGAGGTGTAAGCGCCAGCACCGGATACAAAGGCGTTTCGTGGCCTCAGGGTGGAGAACTCGTAGCCAATGCCGCAGCCGGCTTTTAACGTCAGGCCGCCTTCGTGCACCTTGTGCAGTATGTCGTCCATGGAATCTTCAATGGTGCCGGAGACGGTGCAATTGATGGTGGAGGTGGCCGGTTTATAGGCCAGGGCGCCAGCGTTGGCAATAATACGCCCGGCTGGAATGGCGCCTTGCTCCAGTGCCCAGAGGAATTTTTTCTCCCAGGTTTTGCGCGCCGCTGGGGTGGCCTCGACCTCTGCCAGCGCTTTGGCGACGCGGGCGTAGGTGGCATTCAGGTCCTCGTCCACGGGCTCGCCCCGGCCGTTTTTCAGCCGGTATTTGCCGTCCCAGATGTCCAGGGAGGCAGGTTGGAAGGGAATCTTCAATCCGTTGTGGGCTGTGTGTGTGGCCGATTTGGTCATGGGGGTATCCGTGCTCAAGTCAGTGACTACAATATGTGGTTGGTTGATCCATATTAAAGCGCTATATGTAGTGTCGACAAGCCGATAGATTGGTTAAAAAACAGTCTAGATGGCTGGGAGTGGCGTCGCAAGGCCGTTCTGCTTTGCACGGGAAAATGTTAATTCGGCAAGAAATTGATCGAGGGCAGGGGAATTGTCTCTAAAGGGGTAGGGGAGAAAGGCAGAGCCCCTGGCGGGCTCTGCCAGCGGGCTTTTTTAGCCCTTGAGCTTCTGCAACAGAATGTCGTTGACCTGGGCCGGGCTCGCCTGGCCTTTGGAGGCCTTCATCACCTGGCCGACGAAGAAGCCGAAGAGTTTATCCTTGCCCGAGCGATAGTCTTCGACCTGTTTCGGGTTGGCAGCGATGACGTCATCGATCATGGCTTCGATGGCGCTGCTGTCGGTCACCTGCTTCAGGCCGCGCGCTTCGATGATGGCGTCTGGCTCGCCTTCGCCCTGGGTCATCGCCTCGAACACTTGCTTGGCAATCTTGTTCGACAGGGTGTTGTCGAGAATGCGCTGAATCAATTGGCCAAGGTGGTCGGCGCTGATCGGGCTGGCGCTGACTTCTATCTCTTCGCGGTTCAGGTAGGCGGTCAACTCACCCATGCACCAGTTGGCCGCGATTTTGGCATCGCCCGAGGTCTTGACCACGGCCTCGTAGAAGTCGGCCATGGCTCGGCTGGCGGAGAGGACATTGGCGTCGTATTCCGAGAGGCCGTAGTCGGCCATAAAGCGTTTAACCTTGGCCGCCGGCAATTCCGGCAGGGCTTCGGCTACACGCTCGATGTAATCGTGGTCGATGATGACCGGCAGCAGGTCAGGCTCGGGGAAGTAGCGGTAATCGTTGGCGAATTCCTTGGAGCGCATGCTGCGCGTTTCGTTCTTGTCGGCATCGTACAGGCGAGTTTCCTGGACGATGCTGCCGCCGTCTTCAATCACATCAATGTGGCGCTGCACTTCGTGGTTGATGGCCTTTTCGACAAAGCGGAAGGAGTTGATGTTCTTGATTTCGGTGCGGGTGCCGAGCTCCTGTTGGCCTTTCGGGCGCACGGAGACGTTGGCATCGCAGCGCATGCTACCTTCGGCCATGTTGCCGTCGGAAATGCCGATGTAGGTAATGATGCTGTGGATCTTGCGCAGGTAGGCGACGGCCTCCTTGGCGGTGCGGATATCCGGCTCGGAGACAATTTCGAGCAGCGGCGTGCCGGCCCGGTTCAGGTCGATGCCGGATTGGCCTTCGAATTCTTCGTGCAGGGATTTACCGGCGTCTTCTTCCAGGTGAGCACGGGTGACACCAATAGTGCGGGTGCTTCCGTCGTCCAGCACAATCTCCACTTGGCCCTTGCCGACGATGGGGTGATCCATCTGGGTGATCTGGTAGCCCTTGGGCAGGTCCGGGTAGAAGTAGTTCTTGCGGTCGAACACCGAGCGTTTGCCTATTTCGGCGTCAATGGCCAGGCCAAAGGCGACCGCCTTGTGCAGCGCTTCTGCGTTGAACACGGGCAGGGCGCCGGGCATGGCCAGGTCGACCAGGCTTGCCTGGGTGTTGGGCTCGGCACCGAAACGGGTGCTGGAGCCGGAAAAAATCTTGGACTGGGTCGACAATTGCACGTGTATTTCCAGTCCGATTACGGTTTCCCATTCCATCGTTGGGTCCTCAATTCACTATTAGGTTATCGACAACTTATGCCGGGCGACGCTGGTGCCAGTCACTGACCTGCTGGTATTGGTGGCCGATGTTCAGCAGCAGGCTTTCGTCGAAATAATTACCGATCAACTGCAGGCCCACCGGCAAGCCCTGAGACAGGCCGCAGGGGACAGACAAGCCGGGTAAACCCGCCAGGTTGACCGACAGCGTGTAGATGTCTTCGAGGTACATTGATACCGGGTCGTTGTCTTTTTCACCGACTTTCCAGGCGACCGAAGGCGTGGTTGGGCCGAGTATGACGTCGACCTGGTCAAAAGCGGACTGAAAATCTTCCTTGATCAGGCGGCGCAGTTGTTGGGCCTTACGATAGTAGGCGTCGTAATAACCGGCCGAAAGCGCATAGGTGCCGACCAGAATGCGGCGTTTGACCTCGGCACCAAAGCCTTCGGCCCGGGTGCGCTTGTACAGGTCTTCCAGGTCTGCCGGGTCGTCGCAGCGGTGGCCGTAACGCACGCCGTCATAGCGGGAGAGGTTAGTCGAAGCCTCTGCCGGGGCAATGATGTAGTAAGCCGGAATCGACAGCTCGGTGCGCGGCAGGGAGATCTCCTTGACCACAGCACCGAGCTGCTTCAATTCGGCTACGGCCTGGTGCACCACATCGGCAATACCGGAATCGAGGCCTTCACCAAAGTATTCTTTTGGCAGGCCAATGCGCAGGCCTTTCAGGGGTTCGTTCAGGCGGCTGGTGTAATCATCCACTGGCCGATCCATGCTGGTGGCGTCTTTAGGGTCGTGCCCGGCAATGGCGTTCAGCATGATGGCGGCATCTTCGGCGGTTCGGGACAGCGGGCCGCCACTGTCGAGAGAGGAGCCATAGGCAATCATGCCCCAGCGCGATACTCGGCCATAGGTCGGTTTCAGGCCGGTCAGGCCGCAAAAAGCCGCCGGTTGGCGAATGGAGCCGCCGGTGTCGGTACCAGTGGCTGCGGCTGCCATGCCGGCTGCAACTGCTGCGGCAGAGCCGCCAGAGGAGCCACCGGGCACGGTATCCAGTTGCCAGGGGTTACGGGTCGGGCCGTAAAAGCTGGATTCGGTAGAAGACCCCATGGCGAATTCGTCCAGGTTGGTCTTGCCCAGCATGACGGTGCCAGCTTCTGCCAAACGATGCGTCACCGTGGATTCATAAGGCGCGATGAAGTTGTCGAGCATTCTGGAGCCGCAACTGGTGCGCACGCCCTGGGTGCAAAAGATGTCCTTGTGCGCAATGGGAATGCCAGTCAGCGGGCCAGCCTGCTTTTCATGCAGTTTGGCATCGGCCGCTTTGGCCTGGGCCAGAGCCTGCTCGCTGGTTACGGTGATAAAGGCGTTGATCTCGGGGTTTTTCGCCTCGATGGCCTTTAAATAGCTTCTGGTCAGTTCCTCGCTGCTGAATTCGCCAGCAGCCAGGCCTTCGGAAAGTTGCTTTATGGTCTTGTCGAGCATGATGAATCCCTTGGCTTATTCGATGACTTTGGGTACCAGATAAAGGCCTTTTTCGGCCTGAGGCGCGATGAGCTGGTAGTCGTCGCGGTGATTGCTCTCGGTTACCTCGTCGGCGCGCAGCAGCGCCTGTGCATCGAGCGGATTGGCCAGGGGTTCGACGCCCTCGGTGTCGACCGCTTGCAACTGGTCGACCAGGCTCATGATGTTCGACAGGCTGGCCAGGGTATCGGCCATTTCGTCTTCTTTGATCTGAATACGGGCCAATTGGGCCACGTTTTCCACCTGGGAGCGGTCTAGGCTCATGCGTGTGGATCTCCTTGGATCATCCAGAGTTAAATCCGATCCACGGCCGGGAAGTGAACCCGGGGGATCAGGCGAAAGCGTTGTCAGTGGGGGCGGATTGCGCCATCAAAAGTGTAATGTTTCAACCAAAACCCAAAAAAGTGGCGATAAATTGTTGAATACCCATAAGTTATCATATTTACAGCTTGCCCAAAATCCCCGCCATTGATACATTGCTTTGCTGTTCAAGGGGGGTGACAGCTTCGTCAATGGGGCGAGTTTCATCCTGACAGGTGTGATCGGTCAGCGCCTACTCATCCTCCAGATGCACGCTTCAGAATTGGACCCATTCAACATGTTTAAAAAGATTCGAGGACTTTTTTCCAGTGATCTGTCGATCGATCTGGGAACTGCTAACACCCTTATTTATGTGCGTGATCGCGATATTGTTCTGGATGAACCCTCAGTCGTCGCGGTGCGCCTGACCGGTAACCAGAAAACCGTCGCGGCCGTTGGCGAGGAAGCCAAGCGTATGCTGGGTCGTACACCTGGCAGCATTCAGGCCATTCGACCATTGAAAGACGGCGTTATCGCCGACTTTCATGTCACCGAGAAAATGCTCCAGCATTTTATCTCCAAGGTACATGAAAACAGCTGGTTCGCGCCGAGCCCGCGTGTGCTGGTCTGTGTGCCATGCAAGTCGACCCAGGTCGAACGCAAGGCCATTCGTGAGTCTGCCTACGGCGCTGGCGCTCGTGAAGTATTCCTGATCGAAGAGCCCATGGCGGCGGCCATTGGCGCTGGCCTGCCGGTCGAAGAAGCCCGCGGCTCCATGGTGGTCGATATCGGCGGTGGTACCACTGAAATTGCGGTGATCTCACTGAACGGCGTGGTCTATGCCGAGTCCGTTCGTGTGGGCGGTGATCGCTTCGACGAAGCCATTGTTGCCTATATTCGCCGCAACTACGGCTCTCTGATCGGGGAAGCGACGGCCGAGCGCATCAAGATCGAAATCGGTTGTGCTTACCCTGGCACCGAAATTCGCGAAATTGACGTACGCGGCCGTAATCTGGCCGAAGGTATTCCGCGCAGTTTTACGCTGAACAGCAACGAAGTGCTCGAAGCGTTGCAGGAAAGCCTGTCTGCCATTGTTCAGGCGGTTAAAAGCGCCCTGGAGCAAACGCCGCCCGAATTGGCTTCTGATATCGCCGAACGCGGCCTGGTGTTGACCGGCGGCGGCGCCATGCTGCGCGATATCGACAAGCTGTTGAGTGAAGAAACTGGCCTGCCTGTGCTGGTTGCTGAAGACCCGCTGACCTGTGTTGCCCGTGGCGGTGGTCGAGCCATGGAGATGATGGACGAGCGCGTCTTCGACTTTTTCAGCGACTAAACTGGCAAGAGGAGATTCGTCATCAAGGCGCTTTTTTCGGCTGGCCCCCAGCATGGCTATCGCATGCTGGCGGCGGCTATTTTTGCATTTGCGCTGATGGCTCTCGACGCTCGTTTTACTCAGGTGGATTTCATACGGCAGTCGTTGTCGTATCTGGTCTCTCCAGTACAATCCCTGATTCGCCTGCCCAGTGACATGGTTGAGTGGTCGAGCCGGACGTTTGCCGAGCGCGATGAATTGCTGGAAGAGAACCGTTCTCTTCGCAGCCAGTTATTGGTGCTGCAACAGAAAGCCCAACAGCTGGCCGTTTTTCAGGCCGAGAATCAGCGGTTGCGTCAGTTACTGGATGCGACCCCTCGTTTTGATGCCTCCTTCCTGACGGCAGAGATGATCAGTGTCGATCCGGACCCCTTTACCCAACAAGTCATCATTAACCGTGGCGCTCAGGACGGCGTTTTCGTCGGTCAGGCGGTGCTGGATGCGACGGGCCTGTTTGGCCAGGTGATTCAGGTCAATTCCCTGTCTTCACGCGTGCTGCTGGTGGCGGATGCCAACCATGCCGTACCCGTTCAGATCAACCGCAATGGCATGCGCAGTATCGTTGTCGGCACGGGTGATCTGAGCACCCTTGAAATGGAATATGTGCCCGATACCGCTGATGTTCGCATTGGCGACTTGCTGATTACCTCGGGCCTTGCCGGTCGCTTTCCGGAGGGTTACCCAGTGGCCGAGGTCATTGCCATCGAGCGCGACCGTGGTGAACCCTTCGCGCGCATTCGTGCGCGGCCTCTGGCGCAGCTATCGCGCAGTCGTAATCTGTTATTAGTGTTTGAACGGGGGGACGAATGAGACCTAAACCCTCCAATGCCCTCTGGGTGGTGGCGCTCAGCTTCTTTGTTGCTTATCTGCTGGCCACGGTGCCTTTGCCGCAAATGTTTGCTCTGGCTAGGCCAGATTGGGTTGGGCTTTGCCTGATCTTCTGGGTGTTGATTCTGCCTGAACGCATCGGTGTCTTTGTCGCCTTTTTTGTGGGTATTCTGCAGGATGTGCTGATGGGCACCTTCCTCGGCACCTTTGCCTTTGCCTACAGCGTTCTGGCGTATCTGGTGTTGCTGCTTCATCAGCGGTTGCGCATGTACCCTATTCTGCAACAGGCGCTTGTGGTGTTCATGTTTATTGCGCTGGGGCAGGTACTGGTGCAGTGGACCAAGGAACTCTTCGGTACCGGCCTCACCGGCCAGATGCATCTGTTGCCCTCGGTGGTCAGTGCTTTTCTCTGGCCCTGGATCTTTGTCATGCTGCGTGCTGTGCAGATTCGGTTTCGGGTGCAGTAATCGGCTGTATTGGATCAACAGGAGCCTTCAATGAAGTTGTATTTGTCATCTCAATCACCTCGTCGCAGGGCTTTGCTGGCTGAACTGGGTGTTCCTTTCGAGGCGTTGGCAACCGAAGTGGATGAGACGCCGTTGTTGGCCGAGGACGCCGGAGATTACGTTTCGAGGTTGGCGCTGGCCAAGGCGCGGGCGGGGTTGGCGCTGCTGTCTCCGGCGGATGCTGATGTCTGGGTGCTCGGCTCTGATACCACTGTGGTGGCAGAGGGGGCAATTCTGGAGAAGCCGCTGGATTATGATGATTTTCGCCGAATGATGAGGTTGTTGTCGGGCCGCACGCATCAGGTGATGACGGCGGTGTCGCTGGTCAGTACTGACCTGTGCTTGAATCAGCTGGTGGTGACCGATGTGACCTTCGCAGACCTGTCCGAGGCGCAACTCGAGGCCTATTGGCGCAGCGGTGAGCCGCAGGACAAGGCGGGTGGTTATGCCATTCAGGGGCTGGCATCTATCTTTGTCAGCAAGGTGGAAGGCAGTTACAGCGCCGTGGTCGGGCTGCCCATGCGCGAAACGGCGTTGTTGCTTAGTCAGGCGGGCTTCCCACTCTGGAATGGTACACTCTTCGAATTCAATTAATTCAGGTCTCTGGGTTCATCAGGTGCCATGGTCCGCGACGGCTACCGGTGGTGCCTCTGCAGGGTCGGGCGGTGTGCCGCCCACTCAATCCGTCCATGGAGCCTAGACTGCAGCATCCGACGGCCATGGATGGCCTAGTGCCGCCTTTGCAGGAGCAAAAAAGGCGGCCATGCTGCAGACTCCCCTGCTGAGGCACCACCGGCATCCGACGCTCAACTCCGAGACTTGAGTATCCACTGGGTAATTCTTAACCCGGCAATTCAGGGTGGTTGTGCTGCAGCAGGGCTACCCACTGTTTGTTTTCCTCATCCAGTACATCCACCAGGGCTCTACACACCCCTCTGATCTCCTGAGTACGAGCCCAGGCTCGTGCGTGGTCGTTAATGTCGATGTCTGAATCGTTGATCGTTTTGTGCCATTCCAGGGCAGTGCTGAGGGTATTCAGGCGTTGCCAGGTACTGGCGGCCATGGCCGATACCCTTGTGACCTCGTTCTGGTTGAGTATGCCGTGTATGGCCGCACCCCAGGCGGGCAGAAAAGCGGTAAAGAACAGTATGCCTGGCAGATGAGTGACGAAGTGGCTGAGCACAGCGAGAAAGGTCAATCCGAACAGTATTAACGAGAATCGATGCAAGTGGTGGTGGTCTCGGTGCAACTGGTGGTAAAGGTGTTGGTAGTATTCCCGGTTAACACTGAGCCCCTCGTTCAGCCCCTGAAGAATGGCTTCGTTATGGTGGGTGATGCGGAAATAAGCCTTGTTGGCCGTGCTTTGAGGCAGGCCTTCGGCGATGAGAACACGTTGTAGAATCCAGGCTTCAGGGTGAGTCAGTCTGATCGGCTGCTGTTCTTCTTGCTGGTTCGGCTCCCAAATAGGCTGATGCATGCTGCGCGGCAACACCAGCAGGGGAAAGCCGATGCGCAGCATGCGCAGGTGCTCAGCAATGTAGCGCAGGCTCATCCAGCGGGCATGCCAGCCCATAAAGCGTGCCGCCAGCACCTTGCCCACCACAAAGCGTAACAGTACAAACTCCAGTATAACCCAGATCATGGAAAAGCCAGGCTGATTGGCGGGCCACAAGTAGGTGGCGCCTGCCACCGCACAGAATACCGCCAGAGCCGCCGCGTAGTAGACGATCCAGGTGTCATCCCGATAGCGCAGGGCACTCAGCCTCGCCTGATTATCGGCCCATTGAAACCATTGCGTTATCCTGCCGGCTTTGATCGGGCTGTTGACAGGTTCCAGGCTGGGTTCCTCGGCAGGTTCAATCACCGGCTGTTGCCGCAAGGCTTTAATGGCGCCGGTCCAGGTCAGTTTGATCAGGCCAGAAAAGAAGCCATGCAGGCGGCTGACCATGTGCTCTCGCCAACTCAGGGGCCTGGGCTCTGAAGTCAGGTACTCCAGTATTTGTAGGCTAGCGCTGGTGCGGGGCGGGTTGATCATTACTTGAAACCAGAGCATGGCGCCGCTGAGCCAGGTGAGCAGTGGCAAAGGACGTTGGCAGCTCCTGTGCCGGGGCAAGGGGCTCCACCAGGTCAGCCAGTCCTTGCAATAACCAAGGCTGGTGGATTGCCTGGAGATGCGCTGGCGAAGCTTACGTTCCTGGTTGTTATCGTTCAGGCTATCGGCGAAAGGCGCCAACAAACCATAGAGCCACGCGCTCATCAGCCGCTGATAGTCTGGCGAGTCCATTTCCGTCTGGATAAATAATTTCTTGACCATGGTCGGTGTTGCTCCCAGCACTTCCAGTTCAGCCAACGCAGAGTCAGTCAGGCGAGCGGGGTCGCAAACGAGCAGTTCTGGTGGCTGGTCGGGTTGTGTTGGTCTGATCCAGATAACAGGATTGCGCCGCAACAGGCTCTCCTTCAAGCAAAGAGAAGTGCCGCTGGTCATCGGGAAGGATTCCTGCCCATCCCAGATAGCAATCAGCAGGTCGGCGAAGCTCATTGCCAGCCGATCGCGAAAACTGTAGTCGGATTGGCGCAGGCCCCTTTGCCCTTTTCCGGTTGGTCGCATCCCCAGGGCGATGGCACGCTCTGGTTGTGGTTCCTCGAAATCGGCGTCGGCGGCGCGGCCGGGTGCGATCATATGCAGTGAATAGCCATGTTCGCGTGCGGTAGCGGCAGCCAGTTCGTCTGCGCCGCTGGCAACACCTGTCAGCAAGCGGGGTTCATGGGATGACGGTCGATATATCTCGGGGAATTGCTCAAACAGTTTCCGGCTGCGATGCGCAAGATCATCGAGCAAGGCGCCCAAAAGCCGATTCAGGTGCTCATCTTTACCGATTGCCGCCAGTCGCTGCAGTCGTTTTTTGCGGTGTCCGGTCACCATGACACTGAAAACAGCATCCAGACGATGATCCTCGGCCTCGCGCATTTCTTTGTGTTGACCGTCCATTCAGGCTCCTGCTGGGGCGTCCAATCTTCGGCACTTCTTTACATGGGTTAACAGTGTGTACCAGTCAAACCCGGTTTTAAAGCTGCGTTCGAGCCGCTGGTCGGATAAGATGATGATAAATTGATGACTTCAATGGAATTTTGAGGATGAATGCCGAAATACTGGTCAACGTCACCCCCATGGAGACTCGGGTCGCCGTGGTAGAAAACGGTGCCGTGCAGGAAATCTATATAGAACGAATACAAAATGTAGGCATAGTGGGGAACATCTATCAAGGCAAGGTCGTGCGAGTATTGCCGGGTATGCAGGCCGCCTTTGTCGATATTGGCCTGGACCGAGCGGCCTTCATTCACGCCTCGGATATCGATACCGGCCGGGGCGATTCTGACCAAAGCCGGTCGATTCAGTCGCTGGTGCATGAAGGCAAGTCTTTGACGGTACAGGTCATCAAGGATCCTATCGGCACCAAGGGTGCGCGCCTGACCACTCAGTTGTCGATTCCCTCACGCTACCTGGTCTATATGCCAGCCAGCAATCATATTGGCGTTTCGCAACGCATTGAAGGCGAGGCCGAGCGAGAGCGTCTCAAGGCGGTGGTGGCACAGGTCAAGGCCGATGAAGGCATAGAGCAGGGGGGCTACATCCTGCGCACGGCGGCCGAAGGCATTACCGATATTGAAATTCAATCGGACATGAATTATCTCAAGCGCGTTTTCCGCGTGTTGGGTGAACGCGTCAAGGAAAATGAAGGCCCGCTGGTCATCTACGAAGACTTGCCGTTGTATCTGCGTGTGGCTCGCGATCTGGTGCGTGCCGATGTCGAGAAAATTCGCATTGATTCACGCGAAACTTTCAGTAAGGTTATCGACTTTGTGCGCAAGTACACCCCAGAAGTTGAGTCCGTTTTCGAATACTACCCGGGCGAGCGGCCTATCTTTGATCTGTTCGCAGTGGAAGATGAAATTGGCAAGGCACTGGGCCGTAAGGTGGAATTGAAATCGGGCGGTTATCTGATTATTGACCAGACCGAAGCCATGACCACAGTCGATGTAAACACGGGCGCTTTTGTGGGGCATCGCAACCTGGAAGAGACCATCTTCAAAACCAATCTGGAAGCCGTTACTGCTATAGTGCGCCAACTGAGGTTGCGTAATCTGGGTGGTATCATCATCATCGATTTTATCGACATGGATGAGACTGAGCACCAGCGCCAGGTGTTGCGTATGCTGGAAAAGCACCTTGAAAAAGACCACGCTAAAACCAAGGTTACAGGCGTGTCCGAACTGGGTCTGGTTGAGATGACGCGCAAGCGTACCAGAGAAAGTCTGGAACACATGCTGACTGAAACCTGTCCGGTGTGTGAAGGCCGCGGCCGCCTGAAAACGCCGCAAACCATCTGCTATGAAGTGTTTCGTGAAATACTGCGCGAAGACAGAGCTTACCAGAACGATCAATATCTGGTTCTGGCCTCTCAGGAGGTCGTCGATCGCTTGCTGGATGAGGAGTCATCCAATGTCGCAGATCTTGAAGAGTTTATTGGCAAGCCCATTCGATTCCAGGTGGAGCCGATGTACAGTCAGGAGCAATTTGATGTCATTCTTCAGTAAGTCTGATCAAATTTCCTTGCATGGTAATGCCGTGCGTGTAATAAGGGCGCCGATATTTTATTACGCTGGCTATTAGCCAACCGAGCAGTCACATGGCCTTGAAAACAACCACCCGTTCGCTGATGACCGCCTTGCTGAAAGTGCTGGCGTTCTGGGTGTTGTTGGTGGCTGCTTATCTGGCTTTGGGGCGCCAGTTTTTCCCGGCCATTGAGCGCTACAATGTCGAGTTGGCCACTGTTCTGGGCGATTACCTTGGGGTGGAGGTAACCATAGGTGAGTTGTCGGGAGACTGGCAGCGCTTCAATCCCATTATCGAAGCCCGTGAGGTCCAGGTAGGCGCGCAGCTTTATATCGATCGTTTGTTGCTCGAGCCCTCAGTGTTGCAGTCGCTGGTGACCTTGTCGCCGGTGTTTCACAAGTTTGAACTGGAGGATGTTCAGGCCAATGTGCAGCAGGAAGAGAGCGGCTGGCAATTCTCCGGTTTACGCGCCGCGCCCGGCAATGGCGTTAATTTCAATCTCAGAGCTTTTCTGGGCTTGCTTCGTCAGCAAAGTGAAGTCCGGTTTCGCAATACCGAATTGCACATTCAACCCAGAGACCTCCCTGAAATTACGGTGTATCTGTCGTCTGGCCAATTGACCGGTTTTGGCGAGGAGAACTGGCTCAAGGCCAATGCCACCGTCTTCTATGAAGACTTCGAAGTCCCCATTGAGCTGCAAGTAGAAAGTATCAGCCGTGAGGGCGATTACGATGTTGACCTCTACGCCAGCCATGGGCGGCTCGACTACGCACCCTGGTTGGCGGATGACTTGCCGCAGCTCGATGAAATGACAATGTCGGGTCAGTATTGGATCGGGTTGCGGGGTGAGCGTTGGCAGGAGGCTACAGCTCGGTTGTTTGCCCCCAGGGTGACCTTCAAGGGCAATTCGGCCAGCTTTTCAATACTGGATGCAGAAACCGAATTTCAGGCTCAGCGCAGGGACACCGGTTTCGACCTGTGGATCAACCATCTGGGCCATAACCTGACCACTTCCCACTCTCCGGATATCACTCCGGGCGGGCCGACGCGAGCCTTGCTGTCGCAACGTCTACAGTATTTGCAGTGGCAGTGGGATAGTCTCTCGACTGAACCACTGGCGGCCTGGTTGGCATTGTTTGATGGTACCGGGTTCTGGCGCAATGCGGCTCCCAGAGGGCTGGTGCAGCAGGGCAAAGGCTCCATTATGGGGAGCGACGCAAACTCCTTACGGCTAACCGCTGAAGTCGAATCAGCGCGCATGGACCCTTATGCCGGCATTCCCGGCATCGCCGGAATTGATGGTCGTTTGCGCCTTGAAGGCCAGGTTGGCGCGCTTCATATGGAAAGCCAGGATGCGGCGCTTCTGTTGCCGGATCTATACCGGCAGGGCTTTGATCTCGCCGAAGTCGGCGGCACCATGAACCTGAAGTGGACGGGGCGAGGCGTCCAATTGGGCGGTGATCACCCTGTCGTCGTAAAGCCGGATGAGTGGGTAGATTCCTCAGACCCGCTTCAAGCAAGAGCACAATGGCATGTGGATTTACCCATTCGAGGGCAGCGTCCGCTCAGTGAACGCGAACTGAATGTTCGCCTTGCCGTTCAGGTAGAGGAAACCAGTCTCGCCTGGGCGAAGCGTATGACGCCAGACACCCAGCTTCCTGAACCAGTGAAGCCCTGGATCGTCCAGAACCTGCTGGCTGGCCAACTTGCTCAAGTTGGCTTCCAATACAGTACGTCCTTTAGCGGCGGTCGACAATTGCATGAAGGCCTGGCACTCAGCGGCGACTTTGATCAATTGCGACTCACCTTCGATGACCAATGGCCTGAGGTCGACCAGGGAAGGGGCCGATTCTGGCTCAACAACCGCGGTTTGACCGTATTGGCCGATCAGGCACAAATGGCTGGTGCTTCGTTGAACAAGGGGCAGTTAGGGTTGCCCTTTATTGAGCCTGTTTTGGCGATGCAAGCGGATGTTCAGGCACCAGCGGATGTGGCGCTGTCGTTGTTTCAGTCAGGTGGCCCACTGGCAAATATCGGTAGCGGCATTGTCGATGATTGGCAAGCCAGTGGCCGCACCCAGGGGCAGCTCAATCTGGAAGTGCCCTTTACCGATGAGTGGCCTGTGGTCCACTTTGCCGGCAGCCTTGCCGGGGTCGAGGTGCTGTTCAATGACTTTGATCTGAACCTGACGGATGTCTCTGGTGATCTGAATTACAGCCCTGAGCAGGGGCTATACGCGGAACGGTTGCAGGCATTGCTCTTTGGTGAGCCGCTGACGGCGCAACTGATATCGGATTTTGACAGCACAGATGTCTCCGTGGAAGTTCTGGCACAAGGGCAAACACCCCTTGCGGACTGGGGACAATGGTTAAATGAGCCCTGGTTGTCACAGCAGGATCAGGTTGCATCGCTCGAAGCGCGCTTGCGTTTTACCGGTGAGAGCACCGATATTGATATGAGCTCAGACTTGCTGGGCGTTGCTTTGGCGATGCCGGCCCCGCTTGGCAAATCAGCCGAGCAGGCCAGTAATCTGGATATGTTCATGCGTTTGTTTCCCGGAGGGGCGCTGTCGCTTTCTGGTTCACTGGATGAGGTGCTGAGTTGGCAGTTTGACCTGGATGATAATCGGCAGGTGGATTCCGGCCGTGTGGCCTATCAGAAGGCCTTGCCAGACTTGCCTGAGCCAGGGGTTTTTATTGACGCACACATCAATCAGGCAGATGCGGATCACTGGTGGCAATGGATTCAGGAAACCGTGGGGCTCTACCAGCGCACGGGAGACGGTGAGGTGAGTGGCACCACAGCCGATATTTCGTGGTTGGGTGAAATTCGCCTCAGTGGTAATGAGTGGGAGTATCTTGGCTTACCCTGGAGTCAACCACATCTGCTGGTTCGCTGGAGTGAGGAAGCCTGGTTGCTGGATTTCCATGCGTCCCAGGGGGCCGGAGAGGTGCTGATCCCTCATGACGATCAGCCTCTCTTTGTGAACCTCGAATTCCTCACGCTTACCAATGAAGCAGACCCCGATGTGGTTGATTCGTCCGAGGCCCAAACAGATCCGCTCGCAGACCTGTCGCCCTGGGATATCCCTGAAATGAATATTCAGTTGGCGCGCCTGTCCTACAACGACCAGGAACTGGGCAGTTGGCGTACTGAGGTGCGCAAGACAGAACAAGCAGTAACGGCGCGTCAACTTCAAGGGCAGTTTCCGGGAGCGAACTTCAACGGTAGCCTCGCCTGGCGGCAACAGGACAACCAGCGTCTGGCCACTGAGCTGCAAGGTCAGGTCGCTCTT
Source organism: Saccharospirillum sp. (assembly GCA_022565595.1). GTDB lineage: Bacteria > Pseudomonadota > Gammaproteobacteria > Pseudomonadales > Natronospirillaceae > Saccharospirillum. Next base: position 24,986 of record JAIUML010000043.1, read on the forward strand.
GGCAACATCAACACCCTGCTCAGCAGTTGGGGCTATGCTCCGGTGCTCAACAGCCAGAGCGGTCGTTTTGATCTGGACTTGAACTGGCCGGGCAGCCCCGCTTTTTTCGATTTCAGCCGCTTGCGGGGTGCCATCAATTTACGGCTCAACAACGGGGCTATACTGGAACTGGAAGAGTATGAGGGTGTCAAGCTGATCGGCTTGCTCAACTTTACTCGCGTATTAAGGCGATTGGCTCTGGATTTCAGTGACCTGATTCGGGACGGCATTACCTTTGATGTGATCGAAGGTGAGCTGTTGTTCGATCGAGGTTTTGCTCGGGTCGGAGAGCAGTTGATCATCGATGGTCCGGCAACCAAGTTCCGCTTCAGTGGCGATGCTGACCTGGTACGCGATACGCTGGATGTCGATATGGTGATGACGGTACCCTTGTCGAGCACCTTTCCTTTGGTGGCCCTGTTGGCGGGGGTGTCTCCCCAGGCGGCAGCGGCCATTTATGTCACAGAACGGGTGTTCAACAACGAACTGGAGCGCCTGAGTTCGGCCCGTATGCATGTGACCGGGACTCTGGACTCGCCAGAAGTGCGTTTTTACCGGGTTTATGATGCATCAGGTACGGGCGGCCAGAACCCCAGCGTAGGTGACAGGCTGCGCAATGTGGTGCCCAGCGACAACAACTGAGGAGTCTCCTTATGAAGTGGTATCTGGCGCAGATGATCAGTTCCCGTCACTTCCAGGACAATCTGGAGCGCGTGCATTGGCACTTGCAACAGGCGGCCAACCAGGGGTGCGATGCGGTGCAATTGCCGGAAATGTTTGCCACCTTCGGTTTGGCAGAGAACCAGGTCATCGCCAGGGCAGAGACCGACTTCAACGGTGAAATAGGAGCACAGCTGCGTGACTGGTCGCGCCAATTTGGCCTTTGGCTGGTGGCGGGCACCGTACCGGTGCAACTGCCGCAGGAAGACCGCCCAAGAGCGCGCTTGCATGTGCTGGATGCTGAGGGCGAACTCAGGGCCAGTTACGACAAGATTCACCTTTTCGATGCTTCGGTGTCCGACAGCCAGCGTCGCTATCAAGAATCCCGCCACTACCAGCCCGGAGACGAGGTAGTCACTGTCTCAACGCCCTGGGGGGTGTGGGGGCTCAGTGTCTGCTATGACTTGCGCTTCCCGGAGCTCTATCGCCGCCTGGCCGATGCCGGTGCCGAGACCCTGGTTGCACCCTCGGCTTTTACCTGGGTGACTGGGCAGGCGCACTGGCAGGTGTTGTGCCGAGCTCGTGCCATAGAGAACGGTTGTTATCTGCTGGCCGCCAACCAGGGGGGCCAGCATGATGAAAAACGCCGAACCTGGGGGCACAGTTTGATGTGCGACCCCTGGGGTGAGGTGACCGAGTTGGCAGAAGGTGAGGGTGGCTTGTGCGTCAGCACTGACCCGGAACGGGTCCGCGAGATCCGCACTCAGTTGCCGGTGCATGAGCACCGTCGGTTATAACTAAAGTTTCAGGGTTCGTTCAGCGGCATTGGCCCGCGTCGGCTACCGGTGGTGCCTCTGCAGGGTCGGCGTGAATCCATCCATGGAGCCTAGACCGCAGCATCCTTGCTGCGGACTCCCCTGCTGAGGCACCACCGGCATCCGCCGCTCTATTTGTACCAACGGAGCAGACTTAATAAGGTTCGATTTCAAATAGCTGATCCAGCGTGGCTTGCCCTTGCATGCACAATTGAACTTCCCTCACAGATAACAGACCATCGTGGCGGGGCCGCACCCCGGGGGGGGGCGGCGGGGCGGGGGGGTTGGGGGGGGGGGGGTTGGCGGGGGGGCAGCGGTGGGGGTTCAGGCGGGCAACGCGGGGGGGGGCAGTTTTTTGGGGCGGG
>JAIUML010000044.1 GCA_022565595.1 Saccharospirillum sp.
ACCTGCGCCGGCGCTGAACGCCCGTTATGACTTCGATTCTCTCCACCTTGGATACTCCTTTGCACTAGGTCTATGCCTAGGTCTTTGTTTTTACCAAGGTGTCTGGTTTAAATGGGGGCTACTACAGTAGTGGTTGGACATCACGGCATAAGCGCATACATCCAGAGCGAAAATCTGGGAGAGCTCCAGAATACGGCTTTCGATCCAGCCTCGGCGGTGTTCGTAGTCCATGCCGGTGTGCTGGTCTCGCCCACAGAGAAAGGCTCTGCGAACGCAGCGGGACACGCAGTGGTAGTAGGGTGTGGCTGCGAGTGAAATGAGGCTTTTCCTTGGCTTTGGCATTGTGTCTGACCCTGATATTCATAGTTCTCGATATGCTGGATAAACTACTGTATGAATTCGGGTTGGTCAAGTACCGTGAGGGTAGGGAGGCAGAATCTTCTTGGTGGGGAGGTAGCACTAAGGTGGATGTCCTCGATGGCTAGTGTTGGTTATGGCCAGTGGCCAAGTGTAGTCAGTATTGGCCCTCAATGTGGCGAGACCTCACCGGAATACTCAAACACCGAGGGCTAACAGCGGGGCTAACAGGACATGCACAATAGCCGACTATCAGAGTTTAAAAGTTCATAGGCCGATGCTATTGCCTGTAATCGGTGGCCAGAGCGCTGTTGATTGAGGCCGGCAGCTAGCCTTCGACTTGGAAAGCAACCTCTCATTCAAAGAGGAGATTCAGCCAAAATAGTCCTCCATCCACTTTACCAGTTTGCCGGTGTCCAATTCGGACAACGCCATACTCTGAAAATCATCGCTGGCCTCCTGTTCGATGGTAATAAATTGATACAACAACAGGCCGGGCTGCTGGTCATGGAGAATCAGCATGATACGGCGGCGTGTCCGATGACAGTCAATGGTCAGTACATCGGCCGGAATTCCGGCGTCACGCATTTTGCGGCGGACCTCAATGACTGGGTTGATGTGTTCGTGACTGGCCTGGATGCGGGCATGGGCGTCGCTGACTGCATCAGATAACAATTCCAAGGGATCTTCCGGCATGGTCGTGCTCGCTGAATGTTGTTGAAAGGTTTGATGAGCTGTTCAGGGTAGCCCAATGAAACCCGGTTAGACAAACAATGTGGACGCAGACGCCGATTAATTGAGTAGCTGTCCCTGCAGTGTGTATCCTGGATGCCGGGTTGGCATGCGGGTTGGCATGGACACTCATCGCATTTTCCATATTAACGTGACGGAAATATATAGGAGGGTGTCCTGGTAAAACTATTTTTAGCCTGAAAGTAAGATTGCAAACAAACTAAGTGGCAGATTTGCATGGACACCCATCGCAATTTCCATATTAATGTGACGGAAATATAGAGGCGGGTGTCTTGGTAAAACTAACATTTGTTGGTGCATAAGCAACAAAACCGAGGAGGCTTGACCGGCGGTACAGTGCGATTAGGGTTAGTATCGAGCCTATAAGCCAACCGCTGAGTGAACCACCGCTGCTTCCACCCCCAGTACTGCCACTTGTAGTACCGCCGCTGGGTGTCCCGATTATGGGCGCCGGGTCTGGTGTGTCGCCGGTAAATGGTGAGGGAGCCGCCTTGGCCCAGTCTATGGCGCCGGTGACGGTGGCATCGGCTGGCAGGCCGGTCATACCAAGCCATTGGAAGCCCGTTGGAAAGCCACCGTAAACTCGGCCCTGGGCCAATTGGAAGCCTTCAGCCTCGAGCAAGGCAGAAGCACGGAGATTCGCTCTAATCCTGAATGGGGTGCCGTAGGTAAAGGTAAAGCTTTCTGCCATGACTTCGTCGGGCATACTATCGAAGGCGCTGTCTCCAGCAGGGCTCAGCAAGCGATTTGAAAAAAAGACCCCACTGTAATCAGCTACTCTTACACCCATTTCCATATTTATACTCAGTTTAGGCACGGTTGAAGTAGGGGGGACATCATCGGGTTGTATAAAGCCGTCCAGCACAGCATATGCATCATGAGTGTAGTGGAAGGTGGCTGTGCCCTGAGTACCCGTCAAGCCGGGCGCATCGATAATTACCTCATCATCCTCGAAACGAGCCGTGGCGTTCGCCCCGACTTCTCCAGTAAAGTCTTCGGTCAGGATGCCTGCAAAAGCCTGGCTGACCGTTCCACCAAGGGCGACATCAACAATCAAATAGCCCTGGCTGGCCAGAGCTGTTGCGTTAAGAGGCCCTCCCGCCGTGTAGATCGCGCCAGATGCACTCTGTGTTGTGCTCAGCAGGTCTAACACGATGCCAGCAGAATCGGGGCTATCCAGTCTTTCGCGTTCATTTTTTACTTCAAAGTTACCCTCGCTATCATAGCCGTACCTTGATACACCCGCATCCGCTCTCATTTCAGTATCGGCCTGAACCGTTAATGGCTGTGCCAGCAGATAAGCGGTAAACAGAGCAGGTAGAGCATGCCTGATCGAAAGTCGAATGTTCATCCTGCCCCCCCTCCCAAGGGTTTTACTGCAAGGCCAGCAACGCGTTAATGGTTACTAGTATCCTTACAAGAAAGAGGCTGTTTGGGTATCCCATGAATTGGGGAGGAAGCTTCCATAATTTTGGTCGTGGTGGGTGTCCATGTTAGGCGTAATGCCATTCAGAGCCACGCCCAGAAGCACGGCTATTCTGTTGTTCGCGAGTATTGCGGGCATGGGATTGGGCGAGAAATGCATGAGGAGCCAAATGTTCTGCATTATGGCCACCCTGGTAAAGGTTTGGCTCTGCAGGAAGGGATGGTGTTTACAATTGAGCCCATGATTAACCAAGGTAAGGCTAAGGTCAAGTTGAAGAAAGACGGTTGGACCGTTGTCACCAGTGATAAGAAGTTATCTGCTCAGTGGGAGCATACTGTGGCCATTACCTCAGATGGTTACGAGGTACTGACGCTCAGAGCCGAAGAGCGAGTTTAACAATCGCCAGTACAACCGCACCCTTTGGTTGCTCGACTGGCAACAAGTTACTCGCCTGTGTGGCAGGGGTGAATCTCAAAAAGCAGCTAGTGTGTCACCAAGTCATCATAAAGAACTTGCAAGCGTTCTAAAGGAAATTACTGAAGGCAATCCTTCTGTAACGGCCTGTCGAGATAACGATTGTAATACTTATAGGGCAGATACCCATCATTATTTAAATAATAGTAGAACTGAAATGTCGTGGTGAGTGCACCAGCAGTTGGTGCCCCAGTAGCTATGTTTATAACTGGCAGAAAACCATTTCTTGATAGAAGCGGTTTACTATCCGTACTACTTGATCGTCATCTTATTTTCTACAGTACGCACACCTTCAATACCGAGGGCAACATTGATAGCCTGGTCCATGGCCTCTCTTGAGTCGACAAAACCACTCAGTTGCACCGCGCCTTTAAAGGTTTCAACTTTAACGTCTCGGGCTTTGGCCACCGGGTCTGCAATCAGGGCCGCTTTGACTTTGGTTGTGATCCAGGTATCGTCTATGTATTCACCAGTACTTTCCTGAGTCGCGCTACCAGCACACCCAGCGACAGTGGTGGTTATCAGCAGTATCGAGAACAATGATACCCATATAGTATTAATCAGTTTCATGATCGTGCTTCTCCTGTTTATGAAGGGCTGAGGTAGCCTCAGAGCCGTTCCGAGATTTCCCGGACTGGTTTGGCTGGAATCAGATCAGCCACCGTGGTCCTGTGTTGCTCTATTAGCCTACCCCTATAATGCTGAGGTCTCTGTTCGCTGCCGAACTCACGGCGCAGTTATTAATCCGGCTGTGGTTGCTAAGATCACTGGTAGTTAGAAGGGCTATGTACAGAGGGCAGTGGCTGGGCGGGTTCTGGTTAGGAAAATGGATGTCACCCCTTGCATGGACACCCATCACAATTTCTATATTTGTGTGAAGGAAATATAGAGTTGGGTGTCCCGTTAAAACTCATCCTGGTAATCATGTTAGCCCATAGTGACATCCTGGTGATAGATGAGTCTTCGCTTTATCAAGAATTTGAATTCACTTTGCAGCCTACTTACCCTAAAGAATCCATTAAGAAGCAGCGATAAAACTACCGATAACAGACTGCTAGAATAAATCCTGTATGCTAGGGTGTACGTAAAAGTACGTAGTAACTTTAAAAGAATAGATTGAATACACCAGATTTAAGGGAACAAATATGAGTAATAGTTCTGCTACTGCCTCAGATCAAGCTGAACGCGTCGCCATTGTTACCGGCGCGAATTCTGGCATTGGCTATGAAACTTGTGCTGGTCTGGCCTGTGAGGGCTTTCTGGTAATCATGGCCTGTCGCAATATCCAGAAAGCTGAAGAGGCCAGAACCGCGCTGCTCCGGCAGATGCCTGAAGCAAATCTCATGGTGCGTCAGCTGGATTTAACCAGCCTGACGTCCGTTCGTGCCTTTAGTCAGGCGTTTTTGGAAGAGTTTGACCGTCTGGATCTGCTGATCAACAACGCAGGCATCATGGTTCCGCCTTTTTCGCTCACCGAAGATGGGTTTGAGTCGCAGCTTGGTGCCAACTATCTCGGTCACTTTTTGCTGACGGGTCTGCTGCTGGAACGTCTGGCGGCTACTCAACACTCCCGGGTGGTGTCTTTAAGCTCCATCGCTCACCGTTCTGGGCGGATTCACTTTTCTGATCTGCACTTTGAAAATCGCTACTCGGCGATTAAGGCCTATGCACAAAGCAAGCTGGCCTGCTTGATGTTCGCCTATGAGCTGGACCGGCGGCTGCGTCGGCAAGGCATTGACGTCAAGTCTGTTGCGGCTCACCCCGGTGTCTCAAATACCAATCTCAGCCAACACATACCCGGCTGGATGCAGACACTGATGTCGATGGTCACCGTCTTGATCACTCACTCGCCCAAAGCAGGGGCGCAACCTACGCTGATGGCCGCTCTGGATAGCTCTCTAGCCGGTGGTGACTACATAGGGCCAACCGGTTTTCAGGAGATGAAAGGCAAGGCGGGTAAGGTAGAAGCAAAGCCGCATGCTTACGATGAAGCAGTAGCAAAACGCTTGTGGGATGTCTCTGAGGAGCTGGTGAACTTTAGTTACCTGCCGAGGGCCTGAGGTGTCAGGCAGTCGATACAAACCAGGTGGCCAGGAAGGGCTCCGCCAGCAACATAAAAGCTCGCATGCCGGTGTGCTGGTCCCGCCCACAGAGAAAGGCTCTGCAGATGCAGCGAGACAGGCCGTGGTGGTAGGGTGTGGCTTCGAGTGAAATGAGGCTTTTCCTCGGCTTTGGCATTGTGTCTGACCCTGATATTCACTGCACCTGGCATACCGGATAAACAGCAGTATGAATTCGGGTTGGTCAAGGACCGAGAGGGCAGGGAGGTAGAATTTTCCTGAAGGCAGCACTCAGTTGTGTGTCCTCAATGGCTCCACCAATGTTTGCCATTGCCCCACGCAAGTTGGAACTGATGCAATAGGTTTATAACGCAAGCAAGAGGGGCCGATTAAGTTGTGGTAGTAATGACATGACACCTTATTTGCATCTTAAGGGAATCACATACTTTGTAGCGATCGATGAGTCGAATTGCTCGACTTGCTCCATCCATTCGTAATCGCTGCCCTCGCCACGCAGATACCCGGATTTAGGTAGCCAGTACCCGTAGATGTAATCAATGGTGCGGTTTACTGCTTCTGCATCTACTCCAGAAACACAGAATACTGCGACCCTTTGTTCAGGCAGGTGGTGAACCTTCATCCCTTCTGGAGCATTTTCGGGTTCAGTCGTCTCGATGGCAGCCAGGTGTGACAGCTCGTTTTCGGTAAAATGGCCGGATTCGCTGAGCGTCAGGCCGTAGTATGTTTTGGTAATACCACCGGCAATTGCTTCCTCTCGTTCGAACAGCTGCATCCAGGCAGGTTGCATCAGATGACAACTGGTTTGATCGGTTACGAAGGGAGACGGGATTCTGGTCTCCAGACCGACAATGCTGAGCGCTGGCCGTACCCGAATGATGGGCTCTCGCGTTACCCTATGGGCAATATGATGCAATAACTCTTCGTTTAGAACTGGCTTTTCGTTCAATCGCACAGTTGGGCGTGTCTTTCGAAAGGCTTTTGGAGACATCGAAAAGTAGGCCTTGAATGAACGTGTGAAAGCTTCGTGTGATCCGAACCCGACGCTAACGGCGATGTCGATGATGCCCATATCGCTTTCCAGTAACAGTTGGGCGGCTCGAGTCAAACGGCGACCGCGAATATAGGAGCCAAGAGTGTCGCCGATCAGACTCTTGAACCAGCGCTGGAAGTGCCAGGGAGACAGGCCACTGCGTTCGGAAAGCGCTAAAACACTGACTTCTTCGGCGAGGTTTGCCTCGATATCGTCGACTAGCGTTTGTAAGAAGCCATAGTATCGGTAAACCGTCATTGCTGTTGGTTGCCTCCAGTTACACTCGAACCGCACAAATTATCAAAAACCAAGTCTATTGGCGCATTAGCATGGATGGCTGTCAACATTCACAACTTTCCAATGGGGCCAACGCTATGTCAAATTCTAGTTTTTACACTGATCAAAAACGGGCTGCTTTAGTGGCCGGGGCCTCCCTGTTGGCGATGGCCCTGCTAGCGCCCATTGCGTATTTTTTTGTTTTAGAGCCAATCCGAACAGCGGGCGATACCGATGCCCAAATAAGCGCCTTATTGACGTCTGGCACGATGTTCCGGGTCAGTATTCTGATCTTCTTCACGGTAGCCGTTTTGGACATACTGGTGGCCTGGGGGCTGCACGGTGTTTTTTCTCCGCTAAACTCTCACCTATCGCTGCTCGCGGCCTGGTTTCGGATTATTTATACCGCTGTACTTCTGGTGGCGGTGGTGTCACTGGTTGAAGTCCTCAACCTGTTGGAGGTGGCTGACCCGAGCAGCTCGCAGTGGCGCTTGCTGATCCAGCATGAGTTTAGTGGTTTCTACACTGTATTCAATTTCGGGCTCGGGGTTTTTGGGTTTCACCTGATAGTTTTGGGGTATCTGATCATTCGAACCAGGTTGCTACCATCGCTACTGGGTGGCTTGGTTATGATCGCAGGGCTAGGTTATCTGGTCGATACTCTGGGCACGCTGATGATCAGTCAGTATGATCTTGGTCTCGCCAGTTTTACCTTTGTTGGCGAGGTTTTGTTGATCGGCTGGTTGTTCTGGTGGGGATTTAAACGAACAGTATCGTCTAGCCAGCAGTTGAGCGCAGCGCAGGTAGGGCATTAATTTTTAGGAGGATGTTGCCGGGCATCAGCTGCCACACTGACGCCCGGTGATCATCTTCTAGTAAAGATACACGGCACCGCTGCTACTGGCGTCGCTATTGGTTTGGTCACCTCCGACGCCCGTTGCATTACTATTTTCCAGGTCGGCACCTACTGCCAAGGTGCCTCCATCTGCAGTTAGAGCGAGTCTGTAACCAAAGAAAGTATCATCAAGCACGGTGTTGGTTGGCTTTACGTAGGCTTCCTGTTTCCATTGAGTGCCATCGCGAAAAAATACGTAGACGGCACCAATGTTGAAGTCCTCAGTGTTGGCTTCATCGCCGCCGATGCCAATGGCATCACTGCCTTCTCGGTAGGCTCCCACCGCCAGAATATCGCCGTCACCTGTAAGGGCAACACTGTGGCCGAATCGATCGCCAGCTCTGGTATTTGATGCCTTGATATAGGCCTGCTGAGACCACTCGTCATTTTCGAGAGTGAAAACATAGGCTGCACCGCTTTGGCTGGCACTGGTATCGCTTTGGTCGCCATCTATATCCGTGGCATTGCTGGCTTCACGTCTGGCCCCTACAACAAGCGTTTGGCCATCTCCCGCCAAAGCCAGGCTGTAACCAAATCGCTGATTGGAGTCAGTGTTGGATGCTTTGACGTAGGAGTGTTCTTCCCAGCTGGTATCGTCCCGAGTGTAGACGTAGACAGCCCCGCTATTGCTGGCACCGTTGTTGGAGAAGGCGTCGCTGCAGTCTTCTTCGTCGAATCGGCAGGTCCCGGTTGCACTGCTGTTTTCACGATAGGCGCCCACGGCCAGTGTATCTCCATCTGCCGAGAGACTGACACTGCGCCCGAAATTGTCTTGATTCGTTGTGTTGAAAGCCTTGACGTAAGCTTGCTGGGACCAGTCAGCGTCATCGCGAACAAACACATAGACCGCACCGGTTTGAGCATTGAAATCGGTTAGACTTTGATTGCCATTAATGCCGGTTGAGAGTCCGTCTTCGAAAGGTGCGCTAACCGCTAGAGTATTGCCGTCCGCTGAAATGCTGATATCGGAGCCGAAGTAACTGTTACTCGACGAATTGGATGCTTTGATAAATGATTGTTGTGTCCAGTCTGCTCCGCTTCGAGAAAAAATGTATACGGCGCCGCTGTTTTGCGCACCGCTGTTGTTTTGAGTAGCGTCGATGCCTGAGGAGTTGCTGTTCTCACCGCGGGCACTCACGGCTAATGTATCGCCGTCTGACGACAAGGCGAGACTCCAGCCAAGTCGATGATCATTGTCGGTATTAGACGCCTTTAAGTAAGCTTGTTGCGACCACTGTCCATCCTCTTTGGTGAACACATAAACCGCGCCGGAGTTATCGGCGCCACTGTTGGTCTGATCCTGATTGACACCTTTCGAACTGCTGTTTTCGCCTGATGCCCCCACAGCCAAAGTATTGCCATCGGCTGATATGCCAATAGAAGTGCCAAAGGTGTCACCCGCGCCTGTATTTGAGGCCTTAAAATAACCGACCGCTTCCGCCAGGTTACCGCTGACGAAAACCGGGTCGGAATCGCTGCAAGCATCATCATTACAGGCCTCAAGGATATAGCTGGCGTTGATGTGTCCAGGTAAAAAAACCTCGAGGTCATGAGTGGTGGCATCGTTCGACAAACTGGCAATGGCGGTATAACCAGACAAGCCATCCCGGTTCTCCAGTAACCTGTATTCGGTATCGGGTGAAACATCCGTCCAACTGAACGCAAAGGTCTTGATGCTTTGCGCTGTCATCGATAGTACGGGTTTTTCTGGTGCTTCGGCGACAGGTGTTCCGTTGCCGTTTCCGTTGTCGGTACCTGCTGAACCATTACTGGAACTGCCATTACAGGCAGCCAAGCTTATGATCAGAAATCCCAGTATCGCTTTGCAGATGAATTGGATGCGGGGGGTGATGGCTGTCTTGATTGACAGTAAGGAGGTGGGTTGCAACTGACTCATAATCCTTTGCTTCCTTTTTCTGGATTTAGAACGGTAGGGCGCTGAAGGTTTTAGATTTCCTCACTAGATGTATCTAAAGAAATATTGCCAAGTAAGGCATATGCCAAGAACAAGACAAAAACGCCTTTTATATTTTATGCGTTAAACAAAGCTAGATTAGTATAATTGACAGTGATTTCAATGGCTCAGTGGCAATCAATTCGTTTCAATCTGTTACTGACAGTAGCGGGTAACTAACTTGACTTAGCTTTCATCATTATGAGCCGGGGTCTCCGTTTAGGCTGAGGCATACTCGGACACCCATAGTCATACTCGGACACCTATCGCAATTCCGGTATTGATGTAGTGGAGATATAGAGGAAGGTGTATTGGTGACGTAAAGGGCGTTAAATGGCGACTGTATTCTGGCGCCGGCTAGCGAAGCAAGCTAGAGTATGAGTAATTGGTTACCGGCAGACAATTGTCTATTAATCGATGCATGATTATCCCCTGACAGGGTAATTTGATGCGGAATGTGGTTCCACTTGGAGACGGCATGAGCAATGAATCGATTGTTCGGTACAGGATTGACGCGGAGGACAATATTTCTTTCGTGGGGGAAGGGTGGTCCCAGTTCGCAGAGGCGAACGACGGAGCGGAGTTGGTGCGCCCGGAGATCCTTGGTCAATCTCTGTGGAATAGCATCACCGATCCGGTAACCTGTCACATATATCAGAAGATCGTCTCCCGCGTTCGGCAAGGTAAATTGGCAAAGTTTACCCTTCGGTGCGATGGCCCGGAGTGTCGGCGACTGCTGGAAATGAAGATCAGCGCAGTGTCAGACGGATCCGTGGAGTTTGAGTCGCGCACCATGAGTGTGGAAGATCGCGAGCCGATGGCTCTGCTATCGCGGAAGATGCCGCGCTCGACTGAATTGCTTCGGATCTGTGCCTGGTGTAATCGGATGGACGTTGGGTTAGGCTCCAATGACTGGGTCGAAGTAGAGGTCGCAACGGAGCGACTGCACCTTTTTGAGCTTGAACGGCTGCCGCAGCTGACGCATGGGATGTGCGATGACTGTCTCGAATCGATGACGGATACGATGGACGAATTGGAGACAGATGCCCGGTAAGGAAGGTATTGCCCACCTAACACGCGTAACCGGTTTAAAATTGACTCAGAGTTCCCCCTTAAGCTACTTTAGCTTGTAGGTGAAAATAAAAAACTGGGGCAGGGGGAGCAACATGACGAGCGCTTTGCTGCACCAAACACCGATCAACTCATTTCTTGAATCAATTATTTCGCACCGCCGTATAGCCCTCTTGGGTTTGATGTCCCTGGGCCTGGTGGCCTGTGGTGGTGGTGGTGGTGGTGACGAACAGCCGCAGGTCGACAGCTTACCAGCCCCGCAAAACCTGACCTCAACAGCAGGGAGTGGAGAAGTAGCCCTTGGCTGGGGCAGCGTTAACACAGCCACGGACTACTGTGTGTATGTAAGTCAGACCCCAGATATCCACCCGCATACCGCGGCCTCCTACGACACGAACCTGTCAGCATGTCTGGGCAACACCAACACCTCCTATACCGTAACGGACCTGACCAACAGAACCGAATACTTTTTCGTCGTCACCGCCAGCAACGACAGCATGGAAAGTGTGGCCAGTAATGAGGTATCGGCCACGCCTGAAGCAAAAGCAGTCGCCCTCAATGACACCGGCATTACCTGGTGCGCCGCCGCCCTTAGCAACTTCCATGCTTGTCCGGTTGAAGGCTACCTCGGCCAGGACGGAGAACACGGCCGCGATGTCGATCCCGATCTGGTCAAAATAGGAGGAGGCGATGCCGGTTTCGACTTCACCAAGCTGGATGCAGACGGCAATCCACTGGCTGATCAGGGTGCGGACTATGCCACTACCCCTTGGGACTGTGTTCGGGATAATCACACCGGCCTGATCTGGGAAGTGAAAACTACCGATGGTGGGCTGCGGGATAAGGACAACACCTACACCTGGTACAACTCGACCGGCATTAACGACGGTGGCATACCAGGTGTTGCCTGCCCTGATGAGACCAACTGCGATACCGAAAAATTTGCCGCGGCGGTAAATGGTGCAGGGTTGTGCGGTGCCCACGACTGGCGGTTGCCAACCCGTCTGGAATATCTTTCCATCACTCACAGCGGGCGTTCTGAGCCTGCTATCGATACCGACTGGTTCCCGAATACTCCGCCATTGGGTCTGTATTCGACGTCTTCGACGGTGCCTAGCGCTCCCAGTGGCTTGTGGATGGTTTATTCCCTTGATGGCCGTGTTAATGAGGTCTGGAAGGGCAGCGACCTGAACGTTCGTTTGGTGCGTTCGGGAGAGTGACGCGGCGCCCTGCTAGACAACTGCAACGAATCATTTAGAAAGGAGAGCGCCATGAAGCCCGCCCTGACCGTTTATGCCATCGCGATGCTGGCGTGCTGGCAACAAGCCCATGCCGACGTGACCTGCAGGGCCTACAACAATACTGCCATACCGGCCACCACGCCGACGGTGAACTTCGAGGACCACGGCGACGGTACGGTGACGGACACCACCACCGGCCTGATGTGGATGCGTTGCACTTTGGGTAAGGAATGGCACGCTGGCACCTCCTGCGTCAGGGCGGCCATGATCTACGACTGGCAATCGGCCTTATGGGTGGCACAGGCCATCAATAGCGGTGTCTCCAATGCGGACCACGACCTTGCACCAGGCTTTGCCGGACATGCCGATTGGCGCCTACCTAACAAAAACGAGCTGGCGTCCATCGTCGAAGAGCGCTGCGGGCCGTCGGTCAATGAGGCTATATTTCCTAACATGCAATCGCCCATGGATTTCTGGTCGTCGACGCCCTCCGTTCGCAGTAGCAATCAAGCGTGGCTCTTATCTTTCGAGAGTGGCGAAATCAACCCGCAACTCAAGACCGGCGCATACAAAGTTCGGTTGGTGCGCGCCGGACGGTGACGAGCAGTACGAGATTTTGCGCAATCGTGCGCGATCCCGTCGAGGATTTTGACAATGCGAAACACACAACCGGCTTACATAATTGCTGCATTCGCGAAAAGTCTAGCCATTCCAGGTAAGCGCCAGCTGTTGTGTGTTGTTGTCCTATTAGGGCGAGTATGGACACCCAAGGCAATCTCTAAATTAATGAGATGATATAGAGATGGCTGTGCAGAGTTAGTTCGGTTCGTAATCCAGCACAATAACTTCGGTAGCCATCAGAATACGGCCTGTTTCGCGGTCGGCTCGGTAGTTTCCGGTTACCCGGACTCGCTCGCCCACATAGTTTGACACCGCTTCGTCCGGTTCTATGGCAACCCGATTCAGGTCATCGTCTTCAATCCAATAATGGCGGGGCTCCTCAAATGTCCGGACAATACCAGTGGCTGACAGGGTTTGACCATTGTATTCAGCCTGCTGCGCGACCAGCGTCGCCAACGGAATCTCTTTCGTGGTCTCGCTGCAGGCAGCCAGTACTGCCAGCGCGACCACAGCCGGCAACACCAGGCGGACGGGGTGTCGGGGAACGGTTTTCGATTGGTAAGCGTAGCTCATGGTTCAGTCACTTCTAGACTAGTACGGGCACCCATCACAACTTACAACGGACCATTGACCAGTGCAACACGGCAACGTGGATATCCAACGCAACTTCCCCCTTGGGTTCGAGTGTCGGTATGCGGCCTTGTCATCTGGCTGACAACAGTATGATGTTTACCCCTTCCTGAAGATGGTAGTCTGGTCGCGTTTCAATAAAGTAGCGCTCAGACCATGCCATTTTCTCCGCAACCTCTGGCCCGCCCCCTGGCCATGTCCATACTCATGATTTCTGCCTGTCTGTTTGCGGCCAACCATGTCGCGGCTCGGGTGGCTTTTGATGATGGGGCAGGTGTATTGCTGGCAATTCTGGCGCGCGGTAGCCTCGCTTTTTTGATGATGCTGGTACTTGTGATTGCGCAAAGTCATAGGCTCAAGATCCCTAAACACAAGCGAGGATGGCAGCTATTACTTGGGGTAATGATTGCCGGGCAAAGCATCTGCCTCTATTCAGCTTTTGCGCGTATCCCCATCGCAGTGGCGCTGTTGTTGGTGAACACCTGGCCCATACTCTATGCATTGCTGACCTGGATTCTCGGTGGCCGGCGGCCGACATTGCGCCTTGCTGTGATTATGGCCGTTATTTTGATCGGCCTGGTGATGGTGCTGGACATCGGCACTTGGCTGGCAGATCCCGCGGCTATGGGCCCTAGCTGGGTAACCGGTGTGATTTTGGCAGCTTCTGCAGCCCTGTTTTTTGCGGTCGCAATTTGGGTCACTGAAAATCGCTTGTCGCAAATGCCAGGTGCGGTCCGCAGTCTATTTACCATGATGGCAGTGCTGGTTTTTGATAGCCATCGGCGGAGGTTTGGGGTTCATACCTGGCGGGATGGATCTGCCTCAAAGCTCTGTTGGCTGGGTTGGTTTGATCAGCCTGGCAGTTTTTTATGGCGCAGCGTTCACGACGATTTTTGTACTGGTACCGCGTTTGAACATGGCCCGAAATGCCCCGGTGATGAATCTGTAGCCGGTTGCGGCGCTGTTTCTGGGTTTTTTGATTCTAGGCCAGGCATTGGCGCCGGTTCAACTTTTCGGTGGGGCCTTGGTGTTGGGTAGCATCGTCTGGTTGAGTGTTATGCGCCAAAGTTGACATGGCTATCTAACGCAATTTGGCAGGAAGGTGTGGATGGACATCTTCAATTTTCTATTGATCCTGGATGTACAGCTGCTTGCTGTAGCAAGGGTTGTAAAGAACCAATTCCAGTCGAATGGGTTCAAGACGAATCTATCTGACGGTGTCGTGTTAACAATTCCTCAAAATTACGTTGGCTGAGAGGTTCAGAAAACAGAAAGCCTTGGGCATAGTCGCAACCGACACCCATAAGAAATTGCAATTGTTCTACTTCTTCAACACCTACTCCCACTACCTGGACGTTTATTGCGTGAGCCATAGCGATGATCGACTTCAGTAGTTCATCGACATCGCCTCCTTGGCCCGCTTGCTTTATCAGGTCGCGGTCTATTTTAATACTTTCCATCCCGAAACTCTGAAGGTCCGATAGAGAGAAGGTTTCGACGCCAAAATCGTTAAATGCCAGATGTAGCCGTAAACCTGACAGCCCCAAGTTTTTGATTGGCTTATAACCGAAGGCACTAATGTTTCTAACAGATTCTGGGGTAAGCTCCATAGTGATCAAGCTGTTTTCAAGACCCATTCGATTCAGCAAATCTTGCCATTTGTCCACAAGACCTAGTGTCACAAAGGAAGCCGGTGATTCGTTGATGTTAATGGGAAAGGCTTCGTTGTGTTGATTACGCCACCTATGGGAGCAGGTCACCGCCTGATCCAGTACAAAGGCGGTGATTTTATCTGTCATGCCGTTTTGATTAGTGATGCTGAGAAAGTCGGAAGGGATTAGCAGCCCCTTGGACGGATGATTCCAGCGGAGTAATGCTTCTGCCCTGGAAATGGCTCCAGTACGAGTATCGACTATAGGCTGGTAGTATACCTCCAACTGGTTCTCCCTGAGGGCTATATCCAGTTCTCTGTTTAATCGTGAATGATTTGATTCGCTCTCCGCCATCCATTGCTCGTAGAGCTGAACTTGATTGCGACCATTATTCTTAGCTGCGTACATTGCCTGATCGGCATTGTGCATCAGTTGAGCTATAGTATTGCCGTCATCAGGGAAGAGTGTCAGTCCGATACTGCCAGATATGTATACCTCATGTGAATCGACATCGAACGATTGTTCAAGACACGAGACAAGTGCCTTGGCGGTTTGTATCGCACCATTTCTATTGGTTTCCTTCAGAATTACGGTGAACTCGTCTCCACCGAGACGGGCCAGAGTGTCCATGGCACGGACTCTGGAGCTTAGCCGCTCGGCCACCAGCGTCAGAAGTTGGTCACCAGCCTCGTGGCCAAGCTGGTCGTTAGCTTGCTTGAATCGATCCAGATCAATGAATAGCAAGGCAAAAGAGCATTCCTTTCGCTGTGCCTCAAGCAAAGTCTGCTCAAGCCTATCGAAAAAAAGCCGCCGATTAGGAATGCCAGTGAGTTCATCAAAATTGGCGTTTCGCCAGGTATTGAGCTCATTTTGTTTGCGCTCAGTAATGTCCCAAGCGGTATTTACGACTGCTTCTACTTCGTTCTGGTCGTCGAAAACCGGGACAAAATGGCATTCAAGGAACATCTCCCGGCCAGAGGGGAAGCAGTGTCGTACTTCTCTGCGCCGTGACTTGCCTGAGGAAACGGTTAGAGCAATTTCGTCGTACAGCTCCTCAGCGAAGTCCAGGCCCAGCTCACCCGCAGTTTTGCCAACGATGCTCCGGGTAGTCTCGTTGGTCAGGTCGGCCATTGCCTTATTGAGATACAGAAAGGTGCAATCCGGTTTGAATATGGCTGCGCGGTCGACAGAGGTGTTCAACATGGTTTCAATCAGGCGGGTTTCCTGTTCTTTGAGGGCTGAAAAGCTTGCTATTGAAGCGGCAATTAGTTGATCAATTGCCTCGTTGAAGCGCACCAACTCATCGATGTCTTTTGTGGTGAGGCCTCCTTGTTCATAGCTCCAGGCTAAAGTAACTCGCGCCCGCAGGGCCCGAAGCTCCTGAGTCAACTGGTCTATGGACAAACCATGGCTGAGACGTTCCGTGCCATGCTTTCCTCCGGCACCCAATTCAGGGGATTTGCTCTCGCCAAGTGCCTTGTTTGCCGTCTCTTTTCGGGTTTGGTGGGTAAGGATGTCTCTGGATATGAAATCCAGCATTCCACGGGCATGATCTCTCAGGACAAGACTGTCTTCTCCTTTCAACTCTGGGGCGATTTCTAAAACTGCCTCCTCCCAATCGTTGAGTAACTGCTCCATCCTTGACCGGATAAATTTAGACAGTTTCATTGCGATAAGGCATCCTTGTGGAAACTTGGGGGAAAATGATAGGGTTCATTGACCGCCAGTATTTAAATGTAGATTGCCCTATTGATACTGCTTCGGAAAACCAGGCAAGGAACTACACATCAAAAACTATGTTTTGAATGTGTCTGAGAGTACTGACCGGGGCATTCACTTAAGGCTCCTTAGGAGGTTTATGCTTCCAGACAGTACCAACAGCTCGGAGGACTAAACTACGGTAATGAAACTCCGTATATTATTTTCGCAAAGTTTCTTGCGGTACTCGATGAGAAACTTTGCAAACTCGTAACTGATATATTTTATCATTATCCGCTGTTCTATCTGTTCGGTATTGCACATAGCTGACAACGCTACGGCATCCCGTCTTAAGTCAAACTTGATCGACGTTTGCCATTCCCGGTTGCTATAAAGGTGGTCATTTAGACGGTGCTACCCATCAATCTTGGCCAAAGAAGAAGCCAATGCTTCAACTCGCTGGTTGGTTTCCGCCACCAGTGTTGCTATCTCTCCGGCCGAGACGCTCGATTTCTGGGCCAGGGTTCGTACTTCATCGGCGACTACGGCGAATCCACGTCCGGCTTCACCTGCTCGCGCTGCTTCGATCGCGGCGTTCAATGCCAGCAGGTTGGTTTGATCAGAAATGGTATTGATGGTCGAAAGGATACCGCTGATCTTGCTGCTGACCTGAAGTACCGATTGCATGGCTTCCTGGGTTTCGTTGAGCGCCAGGTGGCGGTCGGTAATGTCTATGCCAAAGAGCACATAGCGACGAACATTGCCGATGAGGTCTTTTAGTGCAACGATCTGGTAATCCAATGCCAGAGGTGGCATGCCATCCAGTTCGATCGAATCCTTGCCGCTGAATTCAGCTTTGCTGCGCAGCGTGTCCAGGTTTTCTCTGGTCAACTTCGACCACAAAGCCTTGGCGACCTGCGCAACTTTATCTTTGCTGCCACACTTTTTCTGTATGAGTGTGTTGGCCGACAAGAAGCTGCCATCGGCGTTGAATTCCATGGTTACCATGGAGCGTTCAATGGCTTCGAGGCGTCGCGTGAAGTCGACAGTTTCCTGCTTGATCCTGGTAATATCTGCCTCAACGGAAATGAAGTGCTCAACACGCCCTCGCTCATCGAAGACTGGGGCTATGGAAAGAGAGACCCAGTAGGGTGTGCCATTTTTATGGTAGTTGAGGATCTCGACATAAAAGGGCTCTTGGCGGTCAAGGTGGTAGCGAATGGTCTTGACGGTTTCGGGGTCTGTATCCTCGCCCTGTAGCATAGGGCCGGGTTTCTTTCCGCGGGCTTCGTTGAGGCTGTAGCCGGTCAGTTTCTCGAAACCGGCATTGAGGTACTCGATTTTGCCATCGCCATCTGTAATGAGAATGCCGCTGTTAGCCTTGTCAGCCACCAGTGACAGCATTTCCATTTTTTCCCGCTTTTCGACTTCTTCGGTTACATCCTTGAAGAAGGCTGTGTAGGTGATGTGCCCATCCAGGTCGATTTTGCTGATCGCTGCCTGCCCCCAAAGACTGGTGCCATCTTTACGTGGCACGGTCACCTCTCGGTAACTGCCTACTATACGGTTCTCTCCTGTCTTTCGGTTACGGTCTACAAAGCCGTCGTGCTGAAGCTGAATGTCATGCGGGACCAGCATCTTTACATTATTGCCTATCACTTCAGTTCGGTGGTAACCCCACATTTTCTCGGCCGCTTTATTGAAGGCGGTGACGTTGTTGTGCTCATCAATGGATACCACCGCATCCATCGACTGTTCCAGGCTTTGGCTCATCGTTTCACGCCCAAATCGCTCCTGGGTCACATCGCGCACAAAAAGGGTGTGCTGAGCGCTACCATTGGACTTTACAGTTGAAACGGCCAATTCAGCCCAGAATATGCCGCCACTGGCATGAGCCAGTTGTGTTTCGTGCAGAATTCCTTCTTGTTTGGTTGCATCCTTGATTTTGGACTCTGCAATCAGCCTGGTTGATGGCTGGCCAATGATATCGCCCTTCTTGTGCCCCCAGAGCTTCTCTGCGGCAGCATTGAAGAGCGTGACTACCCCTCGCTCATTTATGACTAGAACGGCCTGAGGGGCGTTCTCAAGGGTCTCTGTATGTTTAGAACTGGGGCGTAGACGTGAAAGTAAGCCAGGCATCGAACTGCATCCTCGATCTAGTGAAGCCGAGCCAGCCAGGCCTTGGTGACATTGCGCCAGCGACTCGGAAAATGGGGTAGTGATTAGGTTGTTTCGACTCAGGAAGGCAAAGCTTTAGCGGCTTTAGCCAAGTATTTGAATGCCAGCCCCATCGCTGATGTGATGGAGATATAGGGTTGGCGTCCTGGCAAAGGATTTGCATGCCCTCATCCTGGATGAGGGCATTCGAAGAGGTGAGCAGCCGCAAGAGATTTTCTATAACAAGGTGTCAAGCGTATGTGGACTTGCACGGACACCCATAACAAGTAGTCCAGATATCGAACTGCGTGCCCGGAGCCTGTATTGCAATGGGTAATGGTGCAAGTTACTGGCTGAGCGCCAATCCTGTATGACCACCTTGCCCCTATTCGCTTAAAGCATCGCCGTGGCAATGTTTTCCGGTTTCTTGATCACCTGGCGCTGCGGCTTGTGATCAAGCAACAGGTCTGTTTGTTTACGAACTACTTCGTAGCATTCGCAACTGAGCTCTTCCAGTTTCGGCCGGTCTAACACTTCGATAATTCCTCGCCGATACGAAAGCACACCCAGGCGTTGTAAATTAAGCGCGGCCTCAGTGACACCTTCGCGGCGAACGCCGAGCATGTTGGCGATGAATTCTTGTGTCATGGTCAAACGGTTGTCTTCCAGTCGATCCATAGAAAGCAGAAGCCAACGGCATAGTTGTTTGTCGATCTGGTGATTCCGGTTGCAAATGGCTGTTTGCGAGACTTGTGTGAGCAAGGCCTGTGTGTAGCGAAGCATCAGCAATAACAGTTCCCCGTGTCGGTCGAACTCCTCTCTCACTTTGCGCTTCGGGAGCCTGTAGGCGTGTCCTGCGCTTTGTACCAGCGATCGGCTGGATGTCAGTTCTCCGCCACCCATGTACAAAGAAACACCAAGTAACCCTTCATTGCCTACAACCGAGATGGCAGTCGATGCGCCGTTTTCCAGCAAATACTGCATCGAAACTATGGCGTTGGTTGGGAAGTAAACGTGATGCATGGGCTGTCCGCAGTCATACAGAACGGCTCGTAAGGGCATTGGTACCAGTTCCAAGTGCGGATACAAGCGTTTTTGAACCTCAGGCGTTAATGCAGCGAGAATATGATTCTGATTGGGTTGCGGTTTGTGGAGCATAGAGCCCTCAATGAAAAGCATGAAAGTAATATGGGCACCCAACGTCACTTCACTGTTTTTGAAAGTTACTGTTGGGTTTGCTGTATGGTCCAATGGCTAGCCACACACCATCCAGCCGCATAGGCTATTGGTTCAATACTATGTTCATTGTGCTTTGTCTTCTGTTCGCCAGGTCACATAGACATGGAAATGGCAACGAAAAAGGCCGATCAATTTAGCCACCCGTCGCCGGGTAAAGCTTGTACCTACTGCGACTTTCTTATAATTGATTCTGGTAGTGAGTATCGACATGGCGAGGCCAGTTTGATAACTATTTGGCTCCGGCCAAAGGATGGGCGTCCTATGAAAAGTGGGAAAGTGCCATGTGCGGGTAGACACTCATCGGAATGTGGGCACCTTCCTTACATTGACTTCCAGACCAGGCCTCTACAGCCTGGTTCAGTTGCATCATGGGGTCACGAAAGTGTGCTCGGGGTTGAAGCTGAAGAAATTGATGTCGGTGATTTGCTCGGTCCCAGCTTCAGTGCCATCGGACTTGTGCCATTCTCTTCTGGACCCGTTGTTTGCCACGAAATACAGGTGATTATTGAAAACCGTCAGCTCGTTTGGCTGGGAGGTTGCGGTCCGGTCATTGATGTTTTTTACCAGGCGTGTTCCGGCCTCTGTACCGTCGGTTTTCCACAGCTCTCGTCCGGTGTCGCCATTGTCCGCGGTGAAATAAAGCTCATTGTCAAATATTGTCATGTGGGTATTTACAGAGCTTATGGCGCCTTGTTCACCCTCACGGATGTCCTTGACTAACTGCTCGGCACCTGGGGTACCATCGGTCTTCCAGAGCTCCCGTCCGTGTTCGGGGTTAGTCGCGGTGAAATACAGGTATGCGCCAAGCGGGGTTAGATCTCTCGGCAGCGAATCACTTGACGAGCCGGCTGAGCAACGATCGCAGGGGTTGATATTTGTCACCACTACAGTCCCGTCTTCCGTGCCGTCGGTTTTCCAAAGCTCAGCACCGGTTTCTCTTCTTTTCGCCTGAAAATAGAGCTTGTCGTTGAACACAGTGAGTCCGATGGGGTTCGATGAGCTCTCCGTTTCATCGACGATTTTCGTCACTTGCACAGTCCCATCCACTGAACCGTCCGTTTTCCAAATCTCCGTAGCGCTGAACCCTTCTGCTGCTGTGAAATAGAGCGCACCCTTGAACACCACCATTACGCGACCCGGAATGCCAACGCTCAGTTTGAGATCCTTGAGCTTTTGCGTCCCGGCCTCGGTGCCATCGGTTTTCCACAAAGCCTGCAGCGGTTGAGAATATTGATTTTCCGTGCCGTCGTAAGCCGCAAAATAGAGCGCACCGTCGAAGACGGTTAGCTCAGTGGGAGTAGAGTCCTCGTTGCCTGGATTGATATTCTTGACCTGCACTGTACCAGTTGCTGTACCGTCGGACTTCCACAATTCTCGTCCGGTGCTGCCATCATCCGCCGTAAAATAGAGCTCTCCATCAAGAGCAGTCAGGTTCCTTGGCTCAGAGCCACCGGGGCCAGGGTGGATATCCTTGACCAGAAGGGTTCCGGCTTCGGTGCCGTCGGTCTTCCAGAGCTCCCGGCCGTCGGCGTCTGTCGTCGCGGCGAAGAATATGGTGTCGCCGACGGCGGTGAATGGCCCGGGTTCGGAATCGCCACCGGCGTAGTTGATATCCTTCAAGACACGGGTTCCTTCAGCGGTGCCATCGGATATCCAGAGTTCATTGCCAGTGCCCCCTGGAGCGGGAGACTTGAACAGCATGACACCTGGCGAGGTGGTATCGTCGCTGTCGTCATCGACTTCATTATTATCATCGACTTGATCACCATCGCCGTTTTGATCGTCACCATCCGTATGGTCACCGCTATCATCGTTGCTACTCCCATTACAGGCACCGAGGGCTGCTGCAAACAAGGTAGCCAGAAGGATGCGGCTACAAATGCCGAAGAAGGAAGTGGGTTGTCTATGATGATGGGTCCATGGCTCGACAGTGTTCATTCTTATTCCTTTTGGGCATTCAAGGTGTGCAGGGTGCTTAATCCCTGAGGTGAGGAACTATGCCTAACAGTACGGCTTATTTAGTGGTCAAACTATAGTGCAAATGTACGATGGAGCAGCCAAGGATAGAGGCCACATGGGGTGAGTAGGCTGTGAGTTGCCAGGACACCCAGAGTTGCCAGGACACCCATAGCAGTTGGCGAGCAGTCAGCAATAGATTCTCAAATCTGAGTTTCATCCTTAGCCTCATCATTCCGTGGCTCCTAAGCCGATTCCGATGTCAGCTTGAAAAATAGGTCGTTTGGACTATTTTCAGTCCGATCGGACTGATAATAGGTTGTGTGGATGAAAAGCTTTATCGAAGAGGCACGACATAAGCAGATTGTTGCAGCCGCCATCTCTGTACTGGCGCGGGAGGGCTATGCCAGCGCGAGCCTGTCGCGCATTGCCAAGGAGGCGGGGATTTCCAAATCGATCATTACTTATCATTTCTCCGGCAAGGATGAGATGTTTGAGGCGGTTTATCGGTCGGTGGAAAGCTCCGCCAGCTCCTATATAGCCCCGTTGATGGAGACCGAAGAAGGCCCGAGCGGGATGATCGCCACCTACATCCGTAATCAGATCGGCTATATGAAGGAGCACCGTGACGAATTGCTGGCGATAGGGCAACTGGCGATGAGTCATGGCCGGCAGGAGGGGCCGGACTACATGGCTACCTCAGCGCAGGAAGAGGCGCGACTCCTCGCCGACTTGATGGCTGAAGGGCAGAGAAGAGGCATTTTCCGCGATTTTGATCGAAGAGTGATGGCAGCGGCCATTTCAAAAGCCATCGAGAGCGCACTGACCGAGTGGGCCTACAGGCCTGAAACTGATCTGGATGCGTACGGTGATGAACTGATAGCACTGTTCCTCAGAGGCATGGAGAGGCGTGAAGATGGCTCTTCCTGATGCGTCACTAAAAATAGTCGTCGGTCTAATCCTGGCTTTCATCGCTTATTACCTGGAGGGGGTTCTTCGCTGGTTCGGCGTCGGGTTTGCTGTCAGTGGCCCTGCAATGACCATTTTCTGGAAGTTGGTCGCAGCCGTTCTTATTCTTGGCATTATCTGGCTGTTCGAGAAACGTACTCTGGCATCGATCAACATCAGGCGCCCCTCAGAAAAAGACATCAACTGGGCATTCTACTTCTGGGGGATTTCGATGGCCTGGTATTGGGTTGTCAGTCTCATTTTTCCTCAAGAACAAAGTGAGGGTGTCAGTACCATTGCCAATTTTCACCCTCTGATCGTGTTGGGGATTATCTTGACTTCTTCCACGGTTGAAGAGCTTTTTTTTCGTGGCTATCTTATAGAGCGTTTCAAGGAATTGACGGGCCGAATCGGGCTCGGCGTATTGATCAGCTATATCATGTTTCTGGTTCCACATGTTCAGTTCTTTGGTCTTTCCTGGTTGCTTTACCACGGGTTCGGTGCAACCTTGCTTTACGTGTTCTATCTCTGGAGAAGAAATCTTGTGGCTGTGATGTTGCTTCATTTACTGGGTAACTTGCCGATACTGATTCCTACCTTTATGGCCTATTTTTCGTGATGGACAAGGAACAAAGTATGCGCTGGATGTTAGTGATGCTGGGGTTTTTATCCTTAGGGGCTTTTGCCAATGCTGATGTAGATAAGTATCAACAGTTGGCTCGTGCCAGCAACGCGTTGGCGTACATCGCCCCCATTCGATTATTCATGGAAGAGCACCGCATGATGAGCGGAAAGTCAGCTCACTTTTTATCCGAATTGGGCATCCTGTACCCGGAGGTGAATGTGCCGAGGTATATCCATCAGGTGATTCTGATAGAGGAGGGCACTCGGATAGTGGCATTGCTTGAGCCTGACGGAGCCGACTGGGTCGGCTATCGATTGATGCTGTTGGATTCATTCCCATACTCACATTGGGAGTGTGAATTAAGTTTTAGACCGCCTGAACGGACGATTTCGCATTGTGATGTAATAGAGGGGGTCGCTATTGAAAAGCTGGCGCCTTCGTTCAATTGTGGCGCTGCAAAAAGCCTTTCCGAAAATGCCATCTGCAGACACGATCGCCTGATGGATGCAGACCTCCAACTGGATCAGGCTTATCGCTCTTTACGTGAACTGGCATCGGAGAGCGAGCGCACGGCTTTTCAAGATGAGCAACGTGAATGGCTGCGACTCCGCGACTCCAGTTGTGACGAAGGCCATGGTTATGTGAATTGCCCCGATGGGTTTATACGTGACCGTACCCGCTACTTGAATCAGGAGATTGCGGAACTGGAGAGCTCCAGGTAAGGGTAGGCACTCATCGGAGTTACTTACTGGCTGGTGTTGTGGAGTCTCTGGCGGGCGTCCAGCCGGCCTCATAGTGGATGCTGATGCGGTCGTCAACATTGAACCCGTGCTCCTTACGGGTTTTCTGGACGCGGTTCACAATTTCACTAGCAAGGCCTTCTGCTCTCAGCGCATCATCCAGCTCGCATGTTGAATTTAAATAATAATGGCGAGAATGAGCGCTTGTAATTTCATAGTCTGGAAGCATTATCGGTTTCTAAATGAAAGTCAGGTGTGGACATAACTCAACACTCCACTACCCTAAAAATCTATATTGACAGCGGCTAAGCCCGTGGCTTTAACTGCCCACTATCCACCAACTGCTGAAAAAATTCGTTCATCGAGTCAGCCAGAGGCCGGTATTCTATGCCAAGGGATTGCTGGCTTTTAGTGTTGTCGGCGATCCAGGGGACGCCGACGTTACGGGCGATGCTGCTGCGCGTTAGTGCTTTGTCGACCAGCGGGCCCACCAGCCAGACCAGCCACTTTGGCATGGATCGGTGGGGCAGTGGGAAACTGTCTCCAAATCGAGGCTGCAGCGTCTGAGCCATTTCGAACAGGTTGGTGTTGTGGCCAGACAGGATATGACGGCCATTGGCCTCAGGCCGAAAGCCCGCCTGGAAGTGGGCTTCTGCCACTTCTCTGACGTCTACCGCACCGATGCCGTATCTCGGGCAACCTGCCTTCATGGTGCCATCGCCGAAGCGGCGCAGTATGTTGTAGCTTTCCGAAGTGGCGTTCGGGTTGATGCCGGGCCCAATCACCAGGCTCGGGTTGATGACAACCATATCCCAACGAGACTGGGCGTTGGCGATCTCCCAGGCGGCTCTTTCAGCCACTGTTTTCGAGTAGGCGTAGGGGTTGTGATCCAGGGTTGAGGTGGTGTTCCAGATGTCTTCGGTGAACACACCATTGGGTGTGTTTGCCAGGTCGGCACACTCGCCGTATATGGCGGCACAGCTGCTGGTGAGCACCAGACGTTTTACCGAGGGTGTCTGGTTGGCGGTTTCGAGTACATTGCGAGTGCCTTCCAGCGCGGGTGTTACCAGCTCTTTTTGTGGGTCGCGCACCTTGGTGAAAAAGGGCGAGGCGGTGTGATACACCAGTTCACAGCCTTGCATCGCTTCGCTGTAGGAGCCGGCCTCCAGCAGGTCTGCCTTGAAGAAGCGCAGTGTTCCGGTGGTGCTGTCGGCAATCGCGTTCAGGTATTTCAGTTTTTTCAGGTTATCCGGGTCGCGTACCGGTGCATGTACGGTTAGCCCTTCCTCAAGCAGCCTTTTCACCAGTACGCCCGCGACATAGCCGGTTGCGCCGCTGACCATGACCGGGGCATTGCGATCTATGTGAGTCATAACCTATCTCCTTGAGTTGTTAGTGGGCGTCAGGACAGTATGCATCATACCGGATTCCGGTGTCTTGCCGGATGTCACCCGGCTGCTGAAAATGCTAGTCTGACCGCTATTCCATTAATGCTCTCTCACACCATGCCGAATGCCTCGAAACCCCTGACCCGCCCTTTGGCCATTGCTGTACTGATGATAACGGCCTGTTTGTTCGCGGCAAACCATGTCGCCGCTCGGGTGGCTTTTGATGATGGTGTTGGTGTATTGCTGGCCATACTGTCGCGCGGCAGCCTCGCTTTTCTGTTGATGTTTGGCCTTGTGCTCGCACAGAGACACAGGCTGGTGATACCCAGACAGAGTGGCGGTTGGCAGCTGTTACTGGGTGTCATGATTGCCGGGCAAAGCTTTTGCCTCTATTCAGCCGTTGCCCGCATTCCCATCGCCGTGGCTCTGTTGCTGGTGAACACCTGGCCGATACTCTATGCGCTGCTCACCTGGTTGCTTGGCGGGCGTCGGCCGACCTTGAGGTTAGCTGTGATTATGGCCTTCATTTTGTTCGGTCTGGTGATGGTGTTGGACCTGGGAGCCTGGTTGGCTGATCCTGCAGCCATGGGCCCGGACTGGTTGTTAGGGGTGATTCTGGCGTCCACAGCAGCGCTGTTTTTTGCGGTGGCCATCTGGGTCACGGAAAACCGGTTGTCGCAAATGCCCGGTGCGGTGCGCAGCCTTTTTACCATGATGACGGTGCTGTTGTTAATGGCCGCCGGGGGTGCTCTGGGGCTCGTGCCGGGTGGTCTGGATTTACCCCAAAGCACAATTGGCTGGGTTGGATTGATCAGCTTGGCGATTCTTTATGGCACGGCCTTTACTGTGCTATTTGTGCTGGTGCCGCGTTTGAATATGGCCCGCAACGCCCCGGTTATGAATATGGAGCCAGTGGCGGCGCTGTTGCTGGGCTTTGTTGTGTTAGGGCAGGTGTTAGCACCGGTTCAACTTTTCGGTGGCGCTGTGGTGCTGGGCAGTATAGTCTGGTTGAGTGTAATGCATCGAAACTGAAAGGCTGTAACTGGAACATCCATTGCGCTATTTTTGTTTAGAATTTCAGTATTAAAGGAGATACCCATGTCTATTGAAGTCGGCGGTTTGTTTGGACTGATTTTGTTGGTCTGTGTAATTTACGGCATTCTGAAGACGGCGCAGAGTAACGCAGGCACTGGAACCAAGGTGCTTTGGATACTTGTCATGTTGTTGCTTCCTTTTCTCGGGTTTATTCTGTGGCTATTGCTTGGGCCCAAGCGATGATGTGTATAACAAGAGTCGGCTAAACACTTGGCGATTACTTTGCTGACGCTGAGGGGGGGGGGGGGAGAAAAGGGTTAAGATTTTGTTTGCCACCGCCGTTAAAAAAAAAACTGAAGCGGGATAAATGAAAATTAATATTATAATTACGAATATAAAGGTGACAAAATAA
>JAIUML010000045.1 GCA_022565595.1 Saccharospirillum sp.
CAAGATCAAGTTGATTAAGGTTCGCGCTAAGGGGTTCCGGAACAAAGAGCGAATGAAAACAGCCATACTATTCCATTTAGGCGGGTTACAGATGGTTCCTCACCCACACGAATAGATGAAGACCCATCGATCACCAGTGGTGCACAGTTCAAATACACTAGCCCCGGTGAACAGACCATCATTGCGGCCAGCAATAACAGCGCAGGCAATGTCAGGGCTTCTGCTGTTATCGTAAACGTTATTAATCAGCCAACAATACCAATTATAGTGGAGCCCTTGGCCAACTCGTCGGTTTTTCAGGGTATTCCAGTATCGTTTAAA
Source organism: Saccharospirillum sp. (assembly GCA_022565595.1). Classification (GTDB taxonomy): domain Bacteria; phylum Pseudomonadota; class Gammaproteobacteria; order Pseudomonadales; family Natronospirillaceae; genus Saccharospirillum. The sequence goes on from JAIUML010000045.1 coordinate 322, forward strand.
GGTCACGGGATGGACCCCAATGCCGGGCCGGGGCCAGGGCCAGGTATGATCAATAGCGATTGCGAGTGGTGGATTCTGGGAGTAGATTCAAGTTTCGAGCAACAATTATTGAACTGTGACGTGATATTCAGGTACTGTGCCCTCTGTTGTAACCCTGTGGTCTCGATAGACAGGTAAAAAACGGTGTTCAGCCAGCATATTCCAGGCTGGCTGAGCACCCGGGAGCTTAAACCGGCGTCAAACCGTCGAAAACGCTCATTGCCGGCTGGATATAGCTGGTGAGTTACTGATTGCGGTTGCGAATTTCCGGTGCTTGCCATTTAGCTGGTACGTCCAGGCCCTGTTGCATCAGGATGGCACGCAACCCCGGCAGCGGCGGTGAGCTGCGCACTTGCGGTCCGGCCGGCTATGCCACCCATCACCACCGCATGCAACAGGCCATTCCCGGACAGGTAACCACTGTCACCGGAGCCCGATACGCCGCGTGCAGCGCCCCCTGCCGCCAACAGGTTGGGCAAGGCCTTGCCCGAGGCATCCAGGACGCGGCCCTGGGTGTCTATCTCCAGGCCACCCTGAGTATGAAACAGAGCGCCGGTAACACGTATGGCGTAGTAAGGCGGCTTCAGCAAGGTATCTGGCGAGAACGTTCGACCAAAGAGGTCGGCATCACCGCTGATGGCGAGCGCTTGCATGTCGTCAATGGTTTTTTGCAGGGCATCGAGTGGCATGTTCAACCCTGCGGACAACTCAGCAACAGACGCAAAGGTCTTTACCGATCGGGTTTCGAGCGCATTCTGGTAGTCTTCGAATTGTGCCAGATAGTCGTGTATGCGCTGATCATAGAGATTCCAGGCATACTGGGTAGGTTGCGCCAGCACCCTGGCGGCCTGTTCTGAATAACCACCGTGCTCGTTGGAAAAGCGCTCGCCATGCACATTGAGCTGTACCCCGCCTTGCATCATCACGGCCCATGAAATCAATGTCTGGGGTGGGTCGGCCAGGGAGCCGTGCCCCTGAAACGCACCCAGATCTTTCAGGCTGGCGCCTAGTTGCTCGCCCCATAGGACGGCATCGCCCTGGTTGCCTTCATGGCCATAATAGAGTGCTTCGGACATTTGCGGCAGATGCTGTTGAATCAGGGTTTTGTTGCCACCATAGCCGTTGCAGGCCAGCAGCAAAACCTCACAACCCAGTTTTTCACACGCGCCATCCGGCTGTTGGTAAGCAAGCCCCAGGATTCGCTGGTGCTGATCTACATAAAGATCGGTAACATGCGCACTGGTGACAATATCAATGCCCGCCGTCTCGGCCGCGTTTAACAAAGCGCCCATCAGTTCTTCGCCGGTACGTCTTGGGGTACAGTGCATACGCTCGGCGCTATGACCCGGGTACAAGAAACCCCGGACCAGTTCAAATGGGATCTGATGCTGGTCGGCGAGCCACTCGATTATAGCGGCACTGTTGCGTGCCAGGGTTTCAACAATGGCCGGATCGGCCTGGTGGCCATTCTTCTTTTGAATGTCTGCAACCATAATCGCCGCCGAATCTTCGATACCTGCCTGCGCTTGAAAGCGCGTACCAGCGGCCGGAACAAAGCCGGACGACATGGAGGTGCTGCCTCTGGGGAAGGCATCCCGCTCCAGCACCACCAGCTCGATGCCGGCTTCCTTCGCCGCCAGCGCCGCGACAAGCCCGCAGGCTCCGGCACCCACTATGACCATCGGCAAGCTGAAATCAAACTCTGTGGCGGCCTCATCAACACGAATCACACTCATCGTGCACGACCTGTGTTGCTGGCCTGAAAAGCCTTCAGGATATCGCTGGCAGAGGCTTGCCACACCCCGTCTTTGGACATCATGTATTCCAGTACCGACTCGAGGCAGCCAATGCGGTGGGGCTGCCCCATCAACCAGGGATGAATGTTCAATCCCAACATACGCCCACCTTCGGTTGCGGCTTCTTCGAGCAGAAAGTCAAAGGCATCCTTGACTTGCTCCACCCAGGAATCCTCGGAGTGCAGGTTGTTGCCCAGCACAAACTGGTCTTCGATTTCTGTCGGCAAGGGCATCATCATCAAATCGCCATGAGCGGTTTTAAGGGCATAAGGCATGTCATCGTTGACCCAGTCTGCGCAATAACGAATGCCTTCGGCCGTCAGCAAGTCGGGCGTGTTCTCACTCTGGTTCTTGGCCGGGCTTAGCCAGCCTTCAATCGACTGACCACTGTGTTTGCGCAAAGTATCCAGCGCTCGCTTGATCTGCTCGACTTCTTCGGCCTTGTCTTGCCCGCCATAATGCAAGTGGTCCATGTTCCAGCCGTGACACAGAAACTCGGCACCGGTGTCGGCCAGCCGTTCAATCAAGGATGGATAGAGCTCTGCCAACTGCGCACTGATGGCGTAGGTGGGTTTGATACCATGGCGCTCAAACGCCTGTAGAAAACGGAAAATACCCACCCGGTTACCGTAATCGCGCAGCGAATAATGGCGCAGATCAGGATAAGGCATGGTCATGCCATTGGGCACCTTGAACGGCACGCCACGCTGATTGAGCGGATAAAACTCGACCGATACATTGATCCACACCGCCAACTGCTTGCCATCGGGCCAATGGACTTTGGGCCGGTCTGACAGCATCGACCAGTCGTAACGATCATGGTCCATGCCGTACTGACGCCAGGGGTATTCGAGGTAGTCGTCTGGCAAACTCATGCGCCCTGCCCTCCGTTCTGCTGTGCAATGGCACTTTGTGCGGCATCGTAACCATGGGTCAGGTAGTGTTCCGCAATTTCTCGCCCGGTGGCGACCCAAACGTCCGAATGACCTGTGATGTATTCCAGCGCTGCTTCAAACGCCTTGATGCGATGCGGGCAACTGATCTGGTAATTATGGGTTGGAATGCACATCACCGTGCCGGATTCGGCACCCTCCTGATACAAACGATCAAAGTGCCGTTTGAGCATGGTCAGGTAATGGCGCGGTTCCACCTTGTTCACCGCATAAACAATGGTGTCGTTCATTTCCAGCGAGTAAGGCATGGAAATAAAGCGTTTACCAGAACGTACCTTCACCGGAGTCGGCTGGTCATCATGGAACAGATCGCAGGTGTAGAAACCCGCTTCGTCGCCAAAGAGTTCTGTACCCACTTCGGCAAATAAATCCAGAGTATGCTCGGAGTGAGACAGGGCCGGTGCCAGGTACCCCGCACATTTTTGCCCTGTGTGGCGGTAAATGCTCTCGATACTGTCGCGGATCATCGCCCGCTCCTGCTCCTCGCTCATATTGTAGGTGTAGCGGGTGTTGTAAATGCCATGGCTGAAAAACTCCCAGCCACGCTCTTTGCACTGTTCGATAATTTCCGGATGGTGGTCGCACAGTGCTACCGATAACGATACCGAACCGCGCACGCCGTATTTTTCGAGCAGATCCATCTGTCTCTTGTGACCGACCCGATTGCCCCAGTCGCGAATACTGTAGCCTGGCACCGCCGGATTGGGTTGTGGCCAGGCCTTGCGCGACGGATTGGTTGGCGGATTCAGCTCGTAGAATTCAATGTTCGGTGCTACCCAGAACGCTACCCGAGCCCCATTGGGCCACTCAATCTTCGGGCGGTTTTCGTAGGCGTAATAATCGTAGGCGTTCAGCGATTCCATCATAACCAGCCCCTTCTTATTCGGCGATTTTCTGGTCCAGCCAGGCTTTGACATCAGCCACCTGCATCACATCGGCGTACTTCAGGTGCAGGTCGGTCAGGTTGGCGTAGTGGTAGCTTTCGTGTTTGTCGGCCACGCACTCTTCAGGGACGATGGTGCGATAACCCCGGGACAGACTCTCTACCGCCGTAGCCCGAATGCAACCCGAAGTGGAGCCACCAGTAATAATCACTGTATCGACCTGATGCCAGACCAACAGAGACTGCAATGGCGTCTCAAAAAACGCAGACGGCATGCGCTTGGTGTACACCGGTTCATTGGCGCGATCGATGTCCAGCCGATCATCAAACTCCGCTCTCTCAGAACCAAATTTGATGTTTTGCAGTGAGTCCGGCGTGTCGGTGCGCGTTCCCCAGATACCGGCGTCATCTGCATTCTCCATAAAGGCTACATGAGTCCAGACAACCGGCCATTGAAGCTGACGGAATCGCTTGACCAGATCCATGACGTAGTTCATCTGGTTCGGGTCATGCTCATAGGCCGTCTTGAACAGATCGGTTCGAGTATAGGCTTTTTGTGGGTCGACATTCACCAGTACGGCTTTTTTACCAAAACCAAAGGGCACCCGCTGCGGGTTCGCCATGACGTCGAAGAAAATCTCTTTTGCGGTTTTATCTGTGGTGATCATCGTGCGCCTCCTGATCGTTTTATTCGGTGGACGTTCAACCGTTCCCGTTTTCGTATTGTTGACCCAGCTCCAGCATAGACTGTGTGCCCAGATAATCATTCAACTGGGTAAAGTTCAGCATCTGATCGCGAAAGTTGTCGGTGGTGCCGTCGCGCTTGAGGACATCGAAGAAGTGAGATGCCATATGGGTGAAGGCACGCACCAGTGCCCCCGGGAAAATCACCATGGAAAATCCCATCTGTTGCAAAGTCGCCGCATCCTGAAGCGGTGTGTCACCGCCTTCCACCATGTTGGCCATAACGGGCACCTTACCACCAAACAAGGTCATGACACGCTGAATCTGTTCCGCTGAGCGAATGCCTTCAACAAACACCATATCAGCACCCACTTCGTAATAGGCGTGGGCTCGCTCAAGTGCGATGTCGATGCCATCGGTCGCGATGGCATCGGTTCGGCCGATGATCAGGGTCTGTTCATGTTGCCTGGCATCGAGAGCCGCCTTGATTTTTCCGGTCATTTCATTGGCGCTGACCAGCGTCTTGCCGCGCAGGTGTCCACAGCGCTTGGGGTAAGTCTGGTCCTCCAATTGAATTGCATTAGCGCCGGAGCGTTCGAGCAAGCGGACACTGCGCATTACGTTCAAGGCATTACCAAAGCCCGTGTCGCAATCGACAACAATGTCCACATCGTTGCGCTCACGAATATGACCCAGCGTATCGTTCACCTCGGTCAGGCTCATCAAACCAATATCTGGGCGGCCAAGCTTGGTGTAGGCCAGGCTGGCACCCGAAAGGTATACGGTGTCAAAACCGGCCTGCTGTGCGAGTGAGGCACTGAGTGCGTCATAAACGCCGGGGGCGACAACGATATCAGGTTGATGCAATCGGTCTTTCAATGCTATCGATCGGCCGAGCTTCGAAGCTGCTTTCATTGGATTATCCATCCTGAGTTGCATATCGGCGCCAACAGGAATCCCCGTTAACGCATACTGTTAGTTAACGAGCGTTAGCCAGGTCGTTCCAGACATCCTGTCGAATTATTTTGTTGTTCTGTATTTCAAAACGGTCAATAAAGCGGATGTCTGAAAACGACGTACCCTCCATCCACTCACCGGACAAGGTGCCATGGCAGACAACCACGATTCGATCCATCTCATAGGCAACGCTGGTGGCTGTGAACGCTTTCTCGACGTAGCGATACCGACCCTTGGCCCACTCAACCAACTGCGCCAACGAGGTCATCTCTTCGCTACCCGGGAAGGTCATGACAAAGCCTTCACCCAAATAATTTTGGGCCGCCTCAAGATCACGCGACTCCATGGCCGCCAGGTATTTTTGAACCAGTTGTGTCGCATCGTCAGCACCCGCACCTGGTTGCCGAGACACGCCGCCACGGCTGTAGGCATCGGATTCAACTTCGTGAATCCAGATCGAGATGGCTTCAGGCTTTGCCTGGGTGATGCCGCGGATCACGGCGGTGAGTGACTGCATCAATCGTTTCTTTACCGCTGAGCTGTATCCGGACAGCAGGTTGACCTGAAGCATGGGCATAGTGGATTCTCTTCGGCTAAGACCGTCGATAAGTAGTTCGAGGCGGTCGACTGAGTTATTTATTGTCCTATACTTAATACATTTATATGTGCTATACCTATGAGCTGTCAAGTCCAAACAGCTCGGGTTAATACGAGGAACTATCAATGGATGCACCCATCCGCTCTGCAGGGCCGGGAGGCACCAAGTCGCACCAGCTATTTCTGTTGCTCAAGGATGCCATCGTCAATGGCCGGATGCCTCCGGGCACCAAGCTGCCAGGGGAACTGAAACTGGCAGAAGAACATCGCGTCTCACGAGTGACGGTTCGTCGGGCCATGGAAGCACTCACCGAAGAGGGTCTGGTTTACCGCAAGCCAGGTATCGGCACTCGGGTTTGTGAGCAGCCTATCGGTGCCACCGTGATGACGGCCAGCGTCTCCAATCTGCTGCCCAACATGGTCAAAATGAGTGAAAATTCGCGGGTTCGATTGCTTGAATTCGTTTACGACTACCCGTCCGAAACCATCAAGGAACGCCTGAAACTGACAGAATCGGAGCGCACCCAGAGATCGATCCGCGTTCGCCTTGCCGAAGACAAACCTTTCTCCTATCTCATTACTCACGTTCCCGAGCGTATTGCCCTGCACTACAGCGAAAGCGACCTGGCCAGTACACCCTTGTTTGCCCTGCTCGAGCGCAGCGGCGTCCACGTTGACCATGCATCACAGAGCATATCTGCCACTCTGGCAACCAAAGAGGTCGCCAATGCACTGGACGTACCTGTGGGATCTGCACTGATTTCGCTGACCCGAATTGTGTTCGACACAGACGGCAATGGGGTTGAGCATTTGCATGCGCTCTATCGCCCTGATCGATATCGAATCGAAATTGACCTGAACCGTGCCGGTGACCTGGACAGCCGATACTGGAAAACCATAGACCCGCCTGAAGCCTGAAACCCGGGTGAAGGATGAACTGAAGATAAAGTGTTGACATCAAACAAAAGCTTGGTATACCTTTATTTGTACTACAAATAATACATTTAAAAAGAACAATGATGGATCATTATCGGGCGACATCAGACGTTGATAACGCCTCCGGTAACGACACGACAACGGGCTTCAGTGGGTGAACAATGGGTGGCATGACTCTGTTCGACAAAATCTGGCAAACGCATGAAATCTGCCAGAACGAAGAAGGCCAAAGCCTCCTCTGGGTCGACCGGCACCTGGCACATGAGGGATCCTTCCATGCCTTTAACAAGTTGGCGGAACGAGGACTCAGCGTACGCCACCCTGAACTGACGCTCGGTATTGCGGACCATTATGTACCCACCAATGCGCGCAACCTGATCAATGTGAACGCCAAAACGCGCAATGTGATCGAGCAGCTTATTGATAATACCAGGGCGCATCATGTACCCCTGATCGGGCTGGATGACCCACGCCAAGGCATTGTGCATGTCGTTGGCCCGGAGCTCGGCCTCACTCAACCGGGGTTGTTGATGGTCTGCGGTGACAGCCACACCTCGACCCACGGCGCACTCGGCGCACTGGCCTTTGGTATTGGCGCATCCGAAGTCGCCCATGTGCTGGCCACACAAACTCTGTGGCAAAGCAAGCCAAAATGCCTGCGCATTCACATCGACGGAGAACTGGCACCGGGCGTTTCCGCCAAGGACATCGCCCTGGCCTGGATCGCACGACTGGGTGCCGATGGCGCACGCGGTTATGCCATAGAATACAGCGGGTCCACTATTGCCGAATTGAGCATCGAAGCAAGACTCACCTTATGCAACCTGTCTATTGAAGGCGGAGCACGCTGCGGCATGATTGCGGCCGATGAGAAAACGCTCGACTACATAGGCGGCCGACCGATGGCACCACAAGGCAAAGCATTTGAGCAGGCCAGCGCCTATTGGCTAAGTCTGGCCAGCGATGCCGACGCCCGGTTTGATCTGGAACTGCACCTTGCTGCAGAGGACATAGCACCAACGGTCACCTGGGGCACATCACCCGAAGAGGCTCTGCCCATTACCGGCAAGGTGCCCGACCCTGCGCAGGCACAGTCAGCCGAGGCGCGCAAACATCTGCAAGACAGCCTGGATTATATGGGGCTGACACCCGGCCAGGCGCTCACCGATATCCCTATAAACCGTGTATTCATTGGTTCCTGCACCAATGCCAGAATCGAGGACTTGCGTACCGCTGCGAGCATTATCAAGGGCCACAAATCGAAAGTCCCGGGGCTGATATCACCCGGGTCCACCGAAGTCAAACGCCAGGCCGAGGCGGAAGGTCTTGATCAGATTTTCATCGAGGCGGGCCTGGAATGGCGCGAATCAGGTTGCTCCATGTGTGTCGGTATGAACGGCGATCAACTGCAGCCCGGCGAACGCAGCGCGTCCTCAACGAACCGCAACTTCAAGGGACGCCAGGGGCCAGGCTCACGCACCCATCTGATGTCTCCCGCCATGGTCGCTGCCGCGGCGATTACCGGCTATCTGACCGATGTGCGCATGCTGCTACCTGAGGAGGTCACGCCATGAGACCCTTTACTCAGCTCACTGCTCCCGCTTGCCCGCTCGGGCTCAGTAATGTCGATACCGACCAGCTGATTCCTGCGCGCTTTATGAAAGAACCACGCAGTGTCGGCTATGGCCAATTCCTGCTCTATGACCTGCGCTTCGACGCAACGCAGCAACCCGTGGCCGACTTCGCTCTCAACCAACCTGAGGCCGAACATCAACAGATTCTTGTGGCTCGGCGCAACTTTGGGGCCGGTTCGTCACGCGAAGCTGCCGTTTATGCACTGGTCGACTTTGGGTTCCGCTGCGTCATTGCACCCAGCTTTGGCGATATTTTTTCATCGAATGCGGTCAACAACGGCCTGCTACCCGCTGTTGTGAGTGAAGAAGACTGCGAACGCTTGCTCAGCGCAATGCACCAGAAAACGAGCCCTATCAGCGTTGACCTCGAACAACAAAGGATCGAATGCAACGCGGTGCGCATTCCCTTTGCGATTAATCCGGTTTGGCGAACCAGGCTGCTCAATGGCTGGGATGATATCGACTTGACCGAGGGATATCGCACAGAGATCGACCGGTTTATACATCACTACCGCCAGGCCTACCCCTGGACAGAACAACAATCCCAAGGAGCAGATGCGAGCATCGAGCGCGTAAATCAATGACGCAAGACCCCAATCCATTCAGCACGGCGCCTGGCAAAAAGCTGTCAGGGCAAAGGATCCGGAATTGGCCTAGTCTGATGGAATACACCAACGAGAGGTAATAATAATGAAGCAGTCATTTATTAAAAAAACCGCCATGGCACTGGGCCTGGTTTCAGCACTGTCTACCGCGATGGTCGCTTCCGCTCAGGAACGCATCACCGCTGTTCATGCCTTTGATACATCACTCATTTACACACGAAGCTTCCTGTCCTTTGTGGACAAGGTCAACGAGCGGGGCCAGGGTGTTATTCAGATAGACGTGCGCGGTGGGCCGGAAGTCATCGGCCTGGGCGAACAGCCTGATGCGGTTCGTAACGGCATCGTGGATATGGCCTATACGGCAGCCAGCTTCTACGGCGGCACGGTTCCCGAGCGCGACATCATGGTTGCCTCAAACACCAATGCCATTTTCGCTCGCGAAAGTGGCGGTATTGATCTGCTGAACCAGATCCACCAGGAAAAAATGGGGGTTTACTACCTGGGCTGGTTTGAAAGCGGAGTCAGCTACAACCTGTACACCGTTAACGAGCCCACCATTGGCGCGGATGGCCGCTTGAGTGTGCAAGGTCTTCGGTTGCGTTCCAATCCCGTCTACGATGCCTTTTTCCGCGACTACCTGGGCGCAGAACCGATCAGCTTGCCAACTACCGATGTTTATTCAGCACTGGAGCGCAATGTCGTCAACGCAACTGGCTGGACAGAAATCGGGCTGGCCGACCTGAACTGGGATCGTTTCTTGAACTATCGCATCGAACCGTCTTTCTTTTCCACAGATATGGGTGTCATCATTAACCTGAACAGCTGGAACCGGTTGAGCGACGAAGCCAAGGCCATTCTGCAGGAAGTAGCGATAGAGCACGAGCGCGACAGCGCCCTGACTTTGCAAGCAGATGCTCAGCAGCAGCGCGAAGAAATGATTGCCTCTGGCATGCAGATCGTTGAGTTACAAGGTGAAGTGCGAGATACCTTTGCCGAATCCGCTCGTGAAGCCACCTGGAATCGGATGCGCGGCCTGATGGAGCGTCACCCCATGGGCCTGGAGCATTACGACTCACTGGTTGAGATGTTCAACGAGCTCTGATCTATCCTTAAGATCTGACAGGCACAACATCTCTGTTGTGCCTGTTTTTTTAATGTCAACAGGTGGACTCCATGAGTATTGCCAGCAAGGCCTACAAGGCCCTGATCGATTTATTGGCCATTATCGCCGGTGCCATGCTGGTCTGGTTGATGGTGGCCATCGTTCTCACCGTAGGCTTGCGCAATCTGGGCCTGCAACCCTCAGCCTGGTTTTTCATGTCCACAGAGTACGCCATGTTCTATCTGACTCTGCTTGGAGCCCCCTGGCTTGTCCGGGAAAAAGGCCATGTCTACATCGAGCTGTTCACGGCAGCACTGCCCAAGTCAGCGCTCAATATTCACAGTCGAATAGTCTCACTGTTCTGTGTTGTTGTGTGCCTGGTTCTGGCCTGGAAAGGCTATGACCTGGTCAGTATGAACCTGGAGCGAAACGATTACGATGTGCGGGCACACTTTGTACCGAAATGGATACTGACCATCGTGTTTCCCATCTGTTTCTTTTTAATGGCTACCGAATTTCTCAAATTCGTTATCGGTAAAGACATTCTGCACAGCGGTGAAGCGGGGATCAAAGAATGATGGAATGGTATTTGGCCCTGGCATTTCTGCTGTCCCTGATTATTTTTTTCATGGGTATAGGAACGCCCATTGCTATAGCGTTTCTGGCCGCGAACGTCATTGGTTCGTGGTATTTTATGGGCGGCCAGAATGGGGTTATCCAGTTACTCAATAACGGCTTTGGTTCTTTATCCAAATTCAGCCTGGTGCCCATCCCCTTGTTTCTGTTGATGGGTGAACTGTTCTTTCGTTCCGGCCTTGGCATGAAAATGTTCAATGCCATTGATCAACTTATGGGGCGTGTACCTGGTCGGTTGTCTTACGTCACCGTCGTCGGCGGTACTGCCTTTAGCACGCTGAGCGGCTCATCCATGGGCTCTACCGCACTGATGGGGTCGTTGCTCGTCCCTGAAATGAACAAACGTGGCTACAAGAAGCACATGTCCATTGGCCCGATTCTGGGTACCGGTGGCCTCGCCATTATTATTCCCCCATCCGCTTTGGCCGTATTACTGGGTACACTCGCCAAGATCGATATCGCCAAGTTACTGATTGCGGGCATTATACCCGGCCTGCTGCTGGCCCTGTTTTACATCGGCACCATCTGGATTCGCACCAAACTCGACCCTGACGCAGCACCCGCTTATGACATGGAGCCGGTGTCATGGTTAACGAAAGTACGGTTGATTCTCACCGACATTCTGCCCATGGTCAGCGTTATGGTCATCATCGTTTTAATGATGCTGACAGGCCTGGCGACGCCGTCGGAATCGGCTGCATTTGGCGCTTTGGGCGTAATAATTCTGGCCTTTGTTTATCGCAAAATGAGTTGGGGAGTTTTTCGCCTGTCCGTCAGTGGTGCACTGAAAGTCACTCTGATGGCATATCTGATCGTGTTCGGATCGGCGACCTTTAGTCAATTGTTGGCATTTTCGGGCGCATCCGGTGGCCTGATTCGTTGGGCGACATCCTATGAATTGGCTCCCATCCTTATGCTTCTAGCCATGTTTGGTGTGCTGTTGCTGCTGGGCACCTTCATGGAACAGATCTCGATCATGATGCTGACCGTGCCATTCTTTTTTCCACTGGCACAGACACTTGGTTTCGATTTGATCTGGTTCGGTATCATCATGTTGCTGGCACTGGAGATCAGCTTTACCACACCCCCCTTTGGGCTACTGCTGTTTGTCATGAAGGGGGTCGCACCGCCGGGCACCAGCATGAAAGAAATCTACATGGCAGCCATCCCTTACATTCTTTGCTCAATGCTGCTGGTTGCATTGATGATCGCCTTCCCGAAAATCGCCACCTGGTTACCCAGCATGATTAACTGACACCTCCACAGAATGATCACTGTAAACGAGCAGTTTCCTTGAAGAATGCTCGTTTACAGCTACGTCTTGTTTTATACCGGATCTCACTTTTCCTGTCATAGCGATTCCATTGGATACTGGACGGCGCTGAAAGCGTTGACGCCGACCTGAGCATTATCTGCCATGCACCCCAGCAATACCCTCGAACGCACCCGTCACCGGGCGCATATGTCCGGTAAGAATATCGTTGCGGTTGCGAATTTCCGGTGCTTGCCACTTGGCTGGCACTTCCAGCCCCAGCTTCATCAGAATGGCGCTCATCGCCACTTCGGCCGCCGGTGCAGAGCCGGAATCCATCTTGATCGCCACACCGACTTTCAGCGATGGAATAGACGCCACATAGACGCCTTCCGCGCCGACTTTCAAGAACGCCTTGTCGCCCAGGGCAGCCATCACTTCACTGCAATAACGATCCGTGCCGGCCACCATGAAGGGGTGTTTCACCACAGCCTTGTAGAGTCGCTGCGCACCGTCACGATAGCGTTCCGGCAACTGCTCCGGGTCGGCAAAACGGGCAAAGCCGAGCGCCAAACGATGCAATGGCATGGCCCAGGTGGGTGCAGTACAACCGTCGGGTGAGAGCGGCAAACCTTCCAGGCTGGTATCGCAGCACTCTTCGATGCAACGGCGAATGGCCTGTTGTACCGGGTGTTCCGGTTTCACATAGCCTTCAACAGGCCAGCCCTCGTGTACCGCTAGCGCCAGCATGCCCAGGTGTTTTCCCGAGCAATTGTTATGACGTGCGTCCGGCTTATGCTGTTGCCAGGCGAGATCAATGGTCGCCTGCTGCCCCATGGGCCAGTGGGTGCCACACTCAAAAGCGGCCTCCTCCAGACCAAGTCGACGCAGAAACCGATCGGCGACCTCTATGTGCCTGGCTTCGCCGTTGTGCGATGCGCAACACAGGGCCAGTTCTTCATCACTCAGGACTTTCGAGTCTGCGGCGCCAGAGGCTGTCATGGGCAAGGCCTGAAACGCCTTGATTGCGGAACGTGGGTAGGTCAGGGCATCGGTATCCCCTGTAGACCAGAGCACCGCCCCCTCGCTGCTCATCACCAGGGCCCGACCACGATGCTCACTTTCGACGGCATCACTGCGGGAGACTTCAACTAGAACTGGATTGTATGGCGACATTTTTCTCTCTTTTATCAATTACTTGGCAACCAGATTAGCACCAATCACAGGGCATTACCGCCTTCACTGGTGAGTAAAGGGGGCCTGACAAGGGAACTTATACTGACAGAGGGTGTCTTGCTAAAGGTATCAAAAAAATGTGACTCGCAGTGCATCTTTAGTGCTGCCTGAAGAGTAGTAGTACTCATGAGCACATTTCAACAACCAACCAAGAGATGAACAATGAGACTTCAACCACCCAGAGCCATCATCGACTTCGAAACTCAGGATATTTACGGTGAGCCAATCCAATTGAGTGGCTTCAAGGGCAAGAAGGTGATGCTGTGTTTTTTCCGCGATGCTGCCTGCCCGTTCTGCAATTTCCGGGTCTATGAGCTGACACATCGCTACAAGGAATGGCAGCAGAAGAATGTTGAGATCATCGCCGTTTTCAGCTCTACCAATGAAGAAGTCCGCAACTATGTGGCGCGTCACCCGCGGCCTTTTCGACTGGTGGCCGACCCGACCCTGGAAATCTACAACCAGTATGGTGTAGAACATTCTGGCTTTGCTCTATTAAAGGCGCTGCTGTTCAAACTACCCCGCATATTCATGGGAGTAAAAACCGGCGGCTACCCTGCCAAAAACCCCAACGTTAAGCTGGTACCGGCAGATTTTTTAATCAATGAAAAAGGCCATATTGAAGACTGCTGGTATGGTCGTGACACCAGTGATCACATTCCCCTGAAACAGGTACAGACTTTCGTGGAATCTGCACCGAAAACTGGCATTCATGCTGTTAAAAAAAAGGCAGCTTGAACGTCCAGTCCAGAACGCTTATGCAGCGATGACAGTCCGATTCCGACCCGCTTCTTTGGCCTCATAGAGCGCACTGTCTGCCTGTTCGGAGAGCGCTTCGATGCTGGTTCCTGGTCCGGGTCGCACTGTCGCCACACCCAGACTGATGGTGATGACATCGCCAATATCGGAATACTCGTGGGGTATTCGTAGCCACTCAATGGTGGCACGACACTGCTCCGCGAGCTGTTCAGCGTCATCCGCACCCGGCAGTATCAAGGCAAACTCTTCACCACCATAGCGGGCAACCAGATCCACTTCTCGCTTGGGAACACCCTGCAACGCCTGCGCCACCTGCTTGAGACACTGATCGCCAGCGGGGTGGCCGTATTCGTCGTTGTAGGGCTTAAAGAAATCAATATCGATCATGATCAGAGCAAGACAACTCTTGCTACGTCTCGCCCGAGCCCACTCGTCTTTCAAGTGTTGATCAAAATGCCGTCTATTGGCGAGCCCTGTCAGACTGTCGGTCAGCGAAATGGCTTCCAGTTGTTGTTTGGCTTCATGCAGTTCTCGATTTCGCTTGAGCGTTATTAGAGTGTTGGTCAACATCAGGCTGACCAGGCCAATGCCCGACACCAGTACAATCAGTGGCAAATGCCCCCTCTGATCGGCGATAAAGCCTTTGGATGGAGTGGCTCTGACCACCCACTGCCTGCCTGCGACTTCATTCAAGGCTACGGTGTCAATGAAGTCGACCTGCCAGGAGTCTTCACTGGGCTGGTGACTGCTGTACATGACTTCTTCCTGCGGTTCCGTTACATCAACAATCTGAAAAAGAATGTTGCCGGGGGTACTGACTCCAATGGACTGCTCAAATAGCTGTCCAACACGAAACACGCCGTTGAGAAAGGCATAAAACTGAGGCTCACCGTTTCCCGCTCCACCAGGCTCATACATGGGGCTGAACACCAGAAAGCCCCGTTGGCTTTCTGGCTCCTGCACCAGCCGGATAGCAGCCGTCGCGACCATTTTCCCACTTTCACGCGCAGCCAGGAGCGCGTTCAAGCGGCGCGTTTCGCTGGCCAGATCAAAACCAACCGCCAGGTGATTAGCCGCCAACGGAGCAATAAAGGTTACAGGAACATACCAGGGGCGCTCGCTTACCGGCTGCCTCTCACCCAGCAGTGAATTTTCGAATAGCCAACCCGTCGATCCGGGCTCGGCAAAACGGGATTCAAAGGACGCAAGTTGATCTGCGCTAACCCAGGGTGCCCAGGCAAATGCCTGAATAGCCGGCAAACGTTCAAGCACGCTGGCTGTCATCTGGTCAAAATCGGATTGGGACTGTGGTGGACGCACTTCCGCAGCGGTTCTGAGGGTATAGAGAATCTCCAGATTCAACAAAACCTCGCGCTCAAAACTCGCCGCCTGACGGGCAACTTCGTTACTAAAAGACTCCTGGAGGCTGCTCGTTTCTGCTACCCATAATCGATAACTGAGGGCACCGAAAAAGATCAGACCAACCAGCGACAAGATGCCAACAGTAAAAGAAGGACGATGAGACATCAGGACAGCTTTTCACCTACCAAGTCAAGAGCATGATATCAATGTACATCATACTGGCACATGCGCCAGACAATAGACTGTAAATACCGCTTTGCGACGGGTTACGCGCCTGGCTCGCTCCTGGCTCACTTTCGTTGTCGTGAAACGTCAGAGGCGGATATAGTGCCAGCCTCAATAATGAAATGACCAACCCTACCCGCCATGACAGAGTCAGAACAAAGAGACGCCCAGAGACTGCTGGACTGCTTCAAACAGCACTTGAAACACATTGGCAGGACATACCGTCAGCTTGCAGAGCGCATTGGCATGGCCGAAGAAACCATCAAGCGCCTGCTGAACAAACCAGGGGTCTCTGCCACCTGAGCAAAAAGACCGGGGAAGAGTCGCCCTCCTCCCCGGTAAAGGCCAATTTATGTCAAGAATTGGCGAGGACTGTTTTCATTCATTCCCGAACCAGGTCTATCCGCACTGTGCCCAGGTTGCCAGGTGCGCTGCTGTCGGTACCGAGAGCAAAGGCTCCGTAGTAGCGATCACCGGGCTCAGAGCCGATCAGGTTAAACCCGATCTGCGCCGAGAAGGCTTCTCCAGCAGGAACACTGTAGGGCACATCGACATTGAAGTTACCTACTTCACCACCGACAACGGCTGTATGCAGGCTGAAGGCTTGCGGCTCGTCATAACCCGGTTGCCAGTTCTGCACCAGCACCCACATTTTGCCAGCAGGCGGGTTATCAATATTGACATACTCCAGCGCTGCTGCAGTGGCAGCGTAATCTACCAGAGTACCGAAACTGGGCACTTCACCAACACCTACGAATAGATCAAGATCGGTTGATTCCGACGCTGTGATCTCAGCCACCAGCCGGGTCGCACCTTCTGGTACATCCACTACGATAAACTGAGTGCCGTCCACTTCCGGGTCAAAGCTTCCGTCAAAGGGGTTGCTATTGGTTGGGTCTGAAACCAGGGCGCCTTCTGTCAGACTCGCTTTGGCAAGACCACTCAGTTGCACATGAGCAGCGGTTATCTCTATCGCCCTCAAGCCGGGCAGTTCGACGGTATCGCTGGCCAATGGTGCAGTGATGTTCACAGTTCCCGGCAGGTTGCTCAAGGTCGACAAGGCAGCAATCGGGAAGTGCGCATCGGCTAGCCCACGGGTCATCGAGCGTAACTTCACGCGCTTGAACGCCCACTCATTCACAGGACGATCGACGACATCCACACTGACTTGCATCTGAACACTTTGGCCAGGTGCCAGGCGGAACTGACGAGGTGTGACCGTCACGCCCGGTTGCGGCTCGACACGCCAGAAGCCGGATCGATCTCCCTCGTTGGTCAGAGTGCGCACCCAACTGCAGTTGACCACGCAGTTATGCTGCCCCATGCCGGTCAGGTTGAGCTGAGAAGGGTCGCCACCGACAAGAGGATCTGCAGCCAGGAACTGATCCAGCTGTTCATCGAGAACCAGAGCAGCCTGAACGGCTTTGGGTAAATCAATGCGGCCAGAGCCGACATCAAAGGCATCGGCCTGACGGCGACCATCTTCCTTATAGTGCTCGTAAACGGCTGTCGTCATCATGGCAGACTGAATCTGCATCGGAGACCAATGTGGATACAGGGATTTCATCAACGCACCCGCGCCAGCAATGTGCGGGCTGGACATGGACGTGCCCTGAATGATGTTGTAATCCTGGTCAGCATCGCTGAAGCCTTCATGGAAGGCAGCAAAGATCGCACGGCCCGGCGCCGTGATATTCGGCTTGACCACACTGGGTACTGAGGGATTAACACCGCGAGAGCTGAAGTAAGCCAATACATCGGCATAGTCATCGGCACGTACGGTTTGAGTGCCTGTCAGGCGGGCTCTATGGCCATGGCCAGATGCCAACCACTGGCGCACACGCAAGGCATCACTGAAGGTGATCTGCGTTGCCGGCAGTACGTGGGTATCGGCCTCCAGATACCCGGAGCCATCCGGTGTCGTCGGTTCACGCGTCAGCACCAGTGCTCCGCCGCCGTTTTCCTTGACGTTGGCGCCCTTGGCAACTCGTCCGATAACACCGGCTTCACACAACACAATTTCGCCATCGAAACGCGCCGAGAACTCACCTTCGAGACAGAGGGGGTTGTCGTAGTCGGCCGCATCAACGATGAGTGCTGGCCCATATCCGGGGGCGATGCTCTGGCCGAGAATATCGGAAGGGGGCAAAAGCATGCCGCCACTCATGTCGACCAGGCTGTTCTTGTAGAGGTAGTTGTGTGAACTGGCCGCCACTGAGGTAATCCAGGGTGCATCGGCCGGGCTGCCCAGCGTCGCAAAGTTCGGGCCCGAGTTACCGGCCGAGGTCGCCACAAAAATGCCGGCGTCCATGGCGGCAAGGTAGGCCATGGCACTGGGATTACCCCAGGGGTCATTGGAACCACCGCCGATGGAGTAGTTGATCACATCGACGCCATCTTCAATGGCCTGGTTGATGGCAAAGAGAATGGCGCTCAAGTAACAACCTGCCTCACCGCACACCGCATAAGAGATCAGGTTGGCTCGCGGTGCCACACCGGCGATGTCCTTGGTAATGGTAAAGCCGGATGGTGCCGTTACTGTCGCCTTGCGTACGATATTCCCGGCGGCAGTACCACCCACATGGGAGCCATGGCCGTTCAGGTCGCGCGCATTGCCGTCATTGACCAGTGGATGGCCCCATGCACCAATCAGCTTGTCATTACAGGGGAAGCTCGCGTCAAAGACGTCCTGCCCTGGGTCACAGACACCAAAATAGCGCCCAGCCGGGTTGTGGTGACGGTAACCCTCTGCGTCAACCGCTGCAAAGGAATCGCTGACCGGGTTGATACCCGTGTCGATGATGCCAACCACTATGCCCTCACCCATGGTGCCAGGCTTGTTGCCCACGCCACGCCAGACTTCGGGCGCGCCGATCCAGGCGAAGCCACCTTCCCACAGGCAGCCAGCCAGACCCAGCGTTGCTAACAATGAGGCGAGCACACCATGACGCCGGTTCAAACGCCGGGTAGCAATAGCCCATAGCAACGCCAGTACGGCCACAGCCAAAACCCCGGCCAACACCAGCCAGGGCCATTGAGGCGCAGCCTGTTGGCTGGTGCCTGGTGTCGCAAAGCCTTGAGTCACACCGCTATCAATGCGGTTGAGTTGATACAGTTCGTCTTTTACGATCGAGCGAATACCAGCTAAACCAGCCAGCCGCTCAGCTTCCGTCTGGGTGATCGGCAACACCATGGCATTGATCGCCGTAGTGTATTGATCCAGCGGCTCAACGGTGCGGCCCAGGGTCCGGTTGATGGCTTGCAGCAGTTTGGTTTGCTCTATCTCCAGAAACTGCCCATAGGCTCTGGCCTCAGGCGTTTGCACGTCAAGCCGCGCACGACCTTCTGTAGATGTCGCCTCAAAGCCTTGTACACCACCGCGATAATGGGCTACTGCGGAGTTTTCCAGAGTAACAATAAAGCGATCTGGCTCAGCAGCCATGGCACCAAAGGCAGAGAAAGGCATGACTGCAAGGGGTTCTTCGAGCCGCTTTTCAATAACGCCACGCTCTGATTGTACCGATCGTTCGGTCAGCGTAGCAGAGCTCCAGGCGGGTAGGGTTAGAATCGACAATGAAAACCCAATGGACCATAGTGAGAGATGCTTCCTTCGTCGCGTTTCCGCGTTTCTTTTTTTACTATTCAGCATTGTCAGGAGACCTTTTCCATGTTGCTTTTATTGGTTTACAGGTCTGGATACTTCAGCAAAGGCTACTCCGACATTCACCTGCCTATGTGTTGATTGTATGTACTCAACCAGCCACATAAGGATGACTAAACTAACAGCATTTATTTTGAATTCGAAGCAGCAGAGTAGACAGAAGAATGGAAAAGTAGGGTTTATTCGGATTTTTCACGTAAATTAGAGTTGCCACTTCCAAAAACTGTGATCCAGACCTCAACATAGCTCTGTATTCATCCACTATTGTTGAGCCATTGGCACAGAACAGAACCTGACTTTCAGGCGGTTTATAATTGATCTATTGAAAGGTTATTTCTTGTCATCCAGAGCCTAAATGAGAAAGGAGTCACAATATTGCCCTGAAAAGACACCTTCAACTACGACTGCAGTACTCTGGGCGACTCTTTGGCAGGAGTGTTCTCTGGCAACAGCGGCCGAACGCAATTACGCCCCTCACTCTTGGCGAGGTAAAGCGCCTGGTCGGCCCGGCCAATCCAGTCATCCTGGTTCTCTCCTGATCGTAACTGCGCACAACCAAAAGATGCCTGAATTGGGCCATCCGCTGTCGTCAGGCGGCGCGGTATTTCCTGTCGTATTTTCTCGGCCACCTGTACTGCTTCACTCAACTCACTTCGGCCGACCAGTACGAGAAACTCTTCTCCACCCATACGGAAAACACTGTCAGAGGCGGAGCGAGTATAATCCGTCAACAAGGCCGCTACGTCGCAGAGTACCTGGTCACCCTTCTCGTGGCCGAAAGTGTCATTCACAAACTTGAAATGATCGATATCGATCAAAATCAGTGAGGCCGGCTCACCATAGCGTTGAAAGCGCGCTATGGCATTGGAAACGATATCATCCAGACTGCGGCGATTGAGAATACCGGTTAGCGGATCTCTGGTAGCCAGAATTTGCAGCTCTTCGTTCTGGCTCCTGGTTTTCCAGGAGAAGATCGAGGCCATGGCATTGACCAACAGTTGGGTCACTACCAATCCCAGGAATTCGAAATGTGAATCAAAATACGGATAAAGCGGTATAACAGCCAATAGCACCAGACCATTCAGCGTGACTGCCAGGCGAATGGATAACACAAAGTAGTTGGCCATGATCACCGGATACACTCAATAGAGGGTTTCTTCAGTGCGCAAATAAATGATGGCAATGGCACCCACCGTATAGCTGGCAGCGAGGATCAGGCTGATCAGGTCCAGGCTGACAGACTTGAATGCCATGACCAGCAACGCCACCATAAAAACCACAATGGCAGAATCAAGTATCGCGATCAGATAATCACCCGCCAGAAAGCGAATCACGGCAAAAGGCGCTATGGCGACAATGGCGCAACTGCATAAAAAAACGACCATGGCCAATTGAAAATTCTTTCGCAGCAACTCTAACATCGGATACCTCTTGCGGGTGCGAGAGAGGCACTAGCGTTCTGTACCAGCATCATGCGGAGGTTATTTGTTGTTTTATTGTCCAACTCATGGTGTCAGAATACCGCGATTAGTGCTGTAAAAGTAGCGAAATACCCCCTTTTCTAGCAAATCTGTCTATTTTGTGGGCATGACTTCCTGCACAACACATTCTCGACTGTTCCAGCTCTCGCACACAGCTTCTCACTAATGAATATCGACCAGAACGGTGTATCTCTTTAGGGTTACAGGGTTTTTTTTACCCTAAAAAGACTTCCGGCTCGCTACCCGAGGCACTTTCCCGCCAACGGAAAGGGTAGCAGTATCCGGACGCCCTGGAACCATAGCCTAACAACAAGGAGTCACCCTCGTGCTTGCACGCATTCACTCATTCTGGTTCGGACTTTTAGCTGGCATGGGCATGGTACCCTTCGCCCTTGCCGAGAATCACACCCTCAGATTACATCACTTTTTGGGGCCTACTTCTCCGGCGCAGACTGTTTTGCTGGAACCCTTTGCACAGCAACTGTTTGAAGCCAGCAATGGCCAGTTGGATATCAACATTCACCCTGCAATGTCACTCGGGGGAGCGCCAGGCGACCTCTATCAACAGTTGATCGACGGTGATGTCGACCTGATCTGGACGCTGGCAGGCTATCATCCGGGGCAGTTCCCACGCACCGAGGTGTTCGAACTGCCCAGCGTGCACTTCCGCAGCGCCTACGCAACCAATCGCGCCATTTACGCCAATTTTGATCTGATAGCAGCCGACTACACAGAGGTCAAACCTTTGCTGGTGCATGTGCATGGCGGTAACGCCTTGCACCTGAAGAACCGAAACGTTCACAGCACTGCAGATGTTCAGAATTTGCGCATTCGCACACCGTCTCGAACAGGCAGTTGGCTACTGGAGGCCTGGGGTGCTCAGGAAGTATCCATGCCTGCACCGCGCATTCACGGTGCTTTTGCGAGCAACGAGATAGACGCGGCGTTGATTCCCTTTGAAATATTCTCGTCCCTGGGCCTGGAAGACCAGGTGACCGAGACCGTTCAAGGCAGCGATGGCTCGCGTTTTGGTACCTCGGTTTTTCTGCTGCTAATGAACAAGGAGCGTTATGAGTCTCTGCCCGCTAATTTGCGTCAAATCATCGATGATCAGATCGGTCAGGATCTCTATCGCAATATGGGCCTGGCATGGGACGACCTGGAAGCGCCCGGTTTTCGCACCCACCGAGAGCGCGTCAACCGGCTGAATCTGGACACCATCTACGATTTTGAAGCGCTCAGCGAGTTGGTCGTTTCACGCTGGATTGAAGATGTGGCTACTTCGGGAATAGACGGCGACACCCTGGTGCGAGAAGCAAGGCGCTACATCGCCCGTTACTCCCGAGTCATCACCACCCTGGAATAACCATCTTGAAAGCAATGCCCTCCCCTGCATCGGGAGGGCCTGCACATCAACTCAAATAGACGCTCGGGACCGAATCGGGCGTGTCACGGTTTGAGCCAGTATCACTCCCGCCAACACCAACACCCCGCCGTACAAATGAAACCCGGCGACTCGTTCATTGAGAAACACCATGGCGATGATGGCGCTGAACAAGGGCATCAGGTTGATGAATATGCTCGACTGACTGGCCCCAATCTGCCGAATCGCCAGCATCCACAAAAAGGTTGTGACAATCGAAGCCGGTATGCCTGCATACAAAATAAGCCCGACATTCTGGGAGCTGATAGGCGTCATGGGGCCCAGCAGATAGCCAGGCAAGAGCAACAGCACTGCAAAACACACCTGAGCGTAGAGCAACACCCAGGGCGGCAGGTCGAATGGCCAGCGCTTGAGCATCACACCATAGAGGGCGTAACAGATCGCTGCGACCACCATCAAGGCATCACCAATGGCAACTTCCAGCGACAACAGCGACAAGGGGTTGCCTCTGCCCAGCAGCACCGCCACACCAGCCAGCGCCAGCAGGCCACCAAGAGTGCCGCCCAGCGTCGGCGCTTCCCGTAAAATCAGAGCGCTAAGCAGCACCGTGAGCAAAGGCACCATGGCCGCCAGAATACCCATGTTAGTGGCGGAGGTGGTTTCCGCCGCCAGGTAGGCCAGCCCCTGCCAAAGCGCCATCCCCAGCAACCCGAGGGCCGCCAGTTTATGCCACTCCTTACGAATGGTAGCCCGATATTGCCAGGCTTTGGGCAACACAAAGGGCGTGAGCACCAGCAAGGCCAACACCCAACGCAGAAAAGCGATGCTGCTGGGTGCAATAGTGCCTACCGTCAGCTGATTAATGGTCATATTGCCTGACCAGATCAGGACGGTGCCCAGTGGGGCCAGGTAGTAAAGCAACGGCATGTAGGCCTCAGGTCAATTAGTCAATGCTTATAGAAGTGGGGAGAATAACCAGGCTGAGTTAGAGTGTCCAAATAGAGCGGCTCTGAAGGGGGGCACCTCAACTCTGAAGGTTTCTTGTCCAGACAAACTCCATTTGATGGGCTGTCTTTTCAGCCAGTTCCAGGCTATGCAAGCGAGAAACCAGATGCAGGCTCATATCGATGCCAGCAGAAATACCGCCAGAGGTAATCCGCTTACCCTGATCCACCCAACGCACACCCTCTACTACATCAAGATGTTTGAAGCGGCTGCGCAGATCGGCAATGTCGTCCCAATGGGTGGTTACCTGCCCCGAGAGCTCCGGGCAGGCATTCGCCAGGATGAACACACCCGTGCATACCGTTGCCACAATATCGACTTCCGATGCCTGCTGCTCAACCCACTGCAACGCGGTGGGGTTGTTCATCTCTTCGGTATGAACACCCCCGACGATCAACAGAACATCCAGCTTCGGGTGGTTGTGAATACTGTAGTGCGGTAATACCTGAAAACCGGCTCTGGCCGTGACAGGCTCAAGCGTTTCCGCGATCAGAAAGCCATTGAAAGTTTCTTCATTCTTGCTGACCCTTGATGCCGTACTGAATACCTCATACGGGCCCGCAAAATCGAGTACTTCCGCCTGATTGTATATATAGATTCCTATGTTCACTGCTATTCCTCGATCTTTTGTTTCGCGCTCACTATAACGGATTCAGACACTATTGCAGAAAGGTTTTTTGTACTGTTACATTAGATCAGCGGCCTCACTTTCATATTTCACCATTTGCACTATATTTAGAGTGAGTATCGGGATTTTCTGAATACTTCCATCCTTGTCGTCTACTCGCCTTTTCTGTACAACACTGCTTTTCGGCTCCTTCCGCTTTGCGAGTCCTAGTGTCGCAATAGTCTTCTTTTTCTAAAAAAACCGAAGCAACATATATGTCAAATGCACCTGAATCTAAAATGTCTCAAGAAGTTTTGTCCTGGCGCGATCCTTCCATGGATTCGGTTCAAGGCACCGAAACCCCCAAGGATCCCAACAAAGGCTACATCGCTCTACTCGGTTGGAGCGTCGCTATATTGTTGTTGCCCTGGAATGGGCTGCGGATTTCTGCACCGCAAACAGCATTCCTTTTATACCGTGGGACTTTATTCGCCTGAATTATCGGTCTATTGAGATCGCCAATAGGTTGAAAGAGAAAGGCGTCAACCAAACCTTGCTCAAACTCGATGGCGATCCGGATGAGCCGATTCACGTCAAGGCTTTCGATAAAGCTGGCAGTCTCGGCCACCGAATGATCCGCACCAGCAGAAGAGACCGTTCCCGACCGCTCCGCATTCGGCACCCATTGGGGCCTGATATTTTTTTTGGTGATGATCCAATCAAGATGCGGGATCTGCTGAAAGCGCAGGAGGAGCTGGACTTCTACGTTTAAGTGTACCGGATAAATAAACCTGTAAGAGTGGGTATACAACCCACGCATCTGGATGGGCCCGGCATCAAGCCGGGCTCGCCATTCAGCTATCTGGAACTACTACTCAGTCTTCACTGGTGTCCGGCAAATAGGCGCCATCTTCATCGTGCACTTCACTGCCGGTAACCGGTGGGTTAAATGCGCAGATCAAACGCATGTCTTCGGTGCCACCACGGAGAGTATGCGGATCATTCTTGTCAAGCGCATAAAGTGTGCCATCAGAAATTTCATGAGTTTCACCAGTAGCCTTATCGGTAATGGATCCGTTACCAGCGACACAGTAAACCGCTTCCAGGTGGTGCTTGTACCAAAGGTTAAGCTCGGCACCGGCCGGAATAATGGTTTCGTGGAACGAGAAGCCCATACCGTCTTTTTTCAACAACATCCGGCGGCTGGTCCAACCTGGGCCGTGCACTTCGCGTTCTGTACCAATAATGTCTTGTACTCGTACAATTTTCATTTTCAAACCTCACTTTTTGATTGAACGGGATTTGCGGGAACCACTACAAGGATACACGGGTACAAATACGAATGCATGAGCTCACAAACATAACTGCTGGCTTGAGAGTACCCCCTTATGCTGAATCCGCAAAGGCTGGACCAGTTTCAAAAAAAAAGGCCACCCCTTCGGGTGGCCTTTTGGATGTGGTGGAGGCGGCG
>JAIUML010000046.1 GCA_022565595.1 Saccharospirillum sp.
ACCAGCCGAGCGGCATCAAGCTTGAATTCAGTTGAAAATGTACGACGTTGTCTTGCCATGGAGCACCTCTTCTATGGTGGTAGAATACCACCTAAAATGGTGTCCGGGATCATTAGACCACTTCACTTTTCGCTTTATTCTTTTACGCTGGAATGTACCACAAGATTGAGCGCTCATCCTTAAAATTAGCGGCAGTGAAATTCATTTAGACTTGCTTGATCTCTACAAGCCTCATTTAGACAGGAAAGAGCCACCAGAATGGGAGAACGGTAGTAGTTTGCCCTCAGTTACATGACTAGCCAAATATTCCAGCCAAAAAGAGCCGCTAGAATGGGAGGTCGGTGGTACTTTGAGCTCAATTACACGACCAGACAGATACTCCAGTTGAAAAAGAGACACTAGAATGGGAGATCGGTGGTACTTTTCTGACACGCTTTTAATCAGCCGAACGCAATAGTCGTAAAAGAGCCATCAGTATGGGAGTTCGATGGTACTTTGGGCTCATATACCACAGCACATAACTATGTAGAGAAGTAATAATTAGAACGCCCACAATAGGTATTCAAAGATTACAAACTACCCCCCTCATTTGTAATACAGAATGTTCAAAATCGTCCATGAAAACTCATCCTATAGCTTTAGGCTTTGATGAAATTAATTTGACATGAGTCCTGATAAAAATATGATTTTTTCTAACACACAACATCGATTAAATGCAGTCCATCCCGGCTAATTGCGTAAAATCTGCGTTTTGACGTCAAACATTTTTGATTTCCCCATGCGATGATATGCACTCAATCCGACGCCGTCGGTCAGCCCGGCTCAGGCGGACTCATAAAGAGCAAAAAAACGTAACTAAAATCCGAATCAGGAGCGCTTAAAATGAACCGAAATAGCAACATCATGTTGAAGTTTTCCAACTTGCTTGGAATAGAGATGAAAAGGGCTTGGTTAGATAGAGCCGCCAATACATGCGGGTCTCAAGGCATATCCCCGCCACCCAGATAAACTGAAACATGAACTGAAATCAAAGGAGTCAAGACAACAATGGAACGAACGGCGCGCCATCGTCGTGATTCAGTATTCAGCCTGGGGAAAATTACAACTGTGATTCTGACCTCACGGCAACGAGGTCTGGGTTGCCGCGTGCGTACAGCATTGCCGATCGAATCACAAAAGACATGAGGTATATCCATGGAACAGTACACAACAGGGCGACATGTTAACGCTCAAACACTCACTGCAGCAGCGGCCAGTGTGCTGTGTGCGGGCAGTACACTCTGGCCAGAGGCTGCAGACTGACCCGCTTTTTTTTCAAACTAGGAGATGAGAATGATTTGTAAAAGAAAACGTAACTTTGGCTGGGGCAAAAGCCCCAGGTATGCGGTGAAGTGCGCATTGAAGGCATATTACTCAGGCGGCCATTACGGTACGACTCACTCGCACATTTCGAGATTCCAACTGATTTTTACCTGGATTGAGGCGAACTATTCTGTCTCAGATTTAAGGCACCTGACATTGACTCAGGCCGAGCGTTTCTTCTCAGAAACATGTAGTGAACTTTCACCGAGGTACAGGAAAAACCTGGTTTCAACCTGGAACGTGGTGACGAGAGCAGTTCGAGGCGACGACGTGCTCTACATTACGCCAATGAAATATTCCGGTCGAATTTCTGGTATTCGCGAGGTGGAGCCAATTCGTGACAAAGAGCTCGTGTGGGCCGTCATTGAAGACTCCCTGGGGGGAGAAGAGCCACGCGTCGCCGCCATCATCGGCTTAGCCCGTTTTTTCGGGATGAGGTCACAAGAGGCTCTTCTTGCCGATGTTGACCGAATAATGGGGGAGGCTCGAGCAATCGGTAAAGCAGCCATTCTGGAGGGCTGCAAAGGTGGGCGCCGCTCCCGAGAAAGAGCTATTGCTATTGGAGAGGAGCAGAAGCGCGTACTGGATCTGATTGCACGTGTTCGGCCGCGCAACAGCTTTAATCTATTGGATGCAAATGAGGTGAAACATCTTGCTGGAAACCATCTTCTGGAAATGGCCAATGCGATGTTAGAACGCAACGGACTAGGAACACTCAGAGAACTCCGTGCCTGCTTCCTTTGTGATGCATATGAACGGGTTACCGGTAAAAAAATCCCAATGATCGAGAGTAATACGGACGATACGCTGGACGAAATTGGGCGTCGTGAGGTAGCTCGATTAGCCGGTCATTGTCGGTTATCGGTCTCGAATGCCTATGTTGGAAAATAGCAATTAAGTGGAAATCGAGGGTTATTCATGACGACAGATCAAATAGTCCAAAAGAGAATCCGCTGGGCCCGTCCGGATTCCATAACAGCCCGACGTCATAAAAATCGAATTAACCGCATTATTGAAGCGATCCAATCTGAGTTCCCAAAAGTGCGGTATCCAGAACAAATTCGGTTATCACACCTCAAATGGATTAAGTCAACTTATTATGCCAACATCGCAATTGGCGAGGTCACTCAGATCAACTGGAACGAGAGTGCAAAAATTCTGGTGAGAGCACTGCACCAACAGGACAATTGGTATTACCCCCTGTTTGGCATACACCCCAATGTCGATGTCGGACGAAAGCTGGGGGTCTCAATTGTTCGGTCTGCAAAATATAACCGCCGAAGGATGTCGTGATTCAACTGCATTACTAACACTATAAAGTATTGCACATTATACTCAAAAAGATGGGTATCCTGAGTACGCCGTTTTTAACGAACTCAGCTTTGAATTTGCGGTGTTCATGCCAGTAGTTCTGACATACGGGCTGGCTGGCACGTCATGACGTTTAAAATGTAACGTCCCCGAAGCTATGAATAAGGTCCTATAGACAGTGGAGGTTGAGAAAGAAACTGCTATTGCATATCAAGCATGTCGCCAAATCACCCATCTTGGTTTGATGTCTTTGTTCGACACTGCTTGAATCGACGACAAAGCGCATTAATGGTCAGCCTTCGGCGTCGAGCTCCGATTTCCAAGCCCGCATCTGACACGCCTGTAAAGGTTGTTGAGAGCCATTATCCAATCTCCCTACTCGAAATTTCCCACAGCAGCCCTCAAAAAGCTCAGTATGTCACGAAAGGCAAAGCCCTGTAGCAAAAAGTTTGTAAAAGCACTTAGGACTGTGCAGGCAGCTATTGGCTTGTCGCGCCCAGATGACCTTGGCCCCGATCCAGGTCCATCCAGGTTTGGAGATATGCTGCTTTGTTCAGACTATGCAATCGACCGAGTTATGTAGCGTAAAAACTTTAATGTGGCGGGAATATCGAGCCTTGCATTGGCCGATCCCCACCGCTGAACATCGGGCGGAAGGTACTCGTCAAACTTACCTAATGGCTCTGGAGGTAACTTTTCGATAATGTCTTCAAGGTCTGAGTCAATGAATATCGTCTCCAGCTGTTCCAATATCCCTTTTAGATCGCTCGGTTGGCATCCTATCTCGATGGTAGCACCAGAGCCAAACGGCTTCATGCCCAACAGAATCAGCCCGACGCAAAGCGTATTTCGGACACGATCATCGTCAAACACAAGCAGCAAGAGCCCGTCTTTAACACCGATCCATGGTCTTTCATTCAAATTGAGATCGCTATAAAGCTCTCGGGCGCGCTCAATTGACTTGTACCCTGCTTCATCAAGGAACCCAAGTTCTCCATGACCGTTGAATATGGCCTTCATCATTTCTCTGATTCTTCTGTGTACCGGTGCCGGGTCGCCTTTGAATTTCACTGGCTCACCGCCTGAAGCCCTTTCGAGTTGAATGATATTCGGCTCGTATTCCACGCTCTTGATCTTCCATCGCTTACCAGCGAACAGTATAAGCATGTCTGGCATGACCAGGTTATCGATTGGGATTTGTCCGATCGTACGGCCGTTATTCTGCAGGCTGAACTCTTCCGGCGTCTTGAATGCAGCGTAGAATTCATAAGTGCTCAGTAGGAGCTCTCCCACCGGGCCGACAATTAGCTCTCCAGTGGTTTCCTGTGCGATCAAATCCGCTTTGCCCATGCCTTTGATGATCCGGAAAAAGTCTTCTTTGGCCAATCCTTGCCAGGGGCCTTTGTCGACCAACACTTTGTGAACCATGGGAATGTACACGCCACCGGTGTAAGCGATCATCGACAGCACCTGCTGAACCATCGTAGATGTATGCAGTAAGTCGGCTCTGGGCGGCTCTAGCCATCCCTCAATCATTAAATTGACGATAGCCACCGTTTGAACCAGGTCCATTTCCAGACGGTCGATGCTGGAAGAATCAGGCAGGTGTCCTTCCCCTTCGACATAGATTCTAAGTTTAGAAGGGGAGCCTCGGCGCCCGGACCGACCGAGACGTTGGCGCAGGCTGGCGACGTTTGCAGGCGCAGCAATTTGGGCGACAGAGTGGACCGAGCCCACATCAAGCCCGAGCTCCAACGTTGAAGTGGCGATGGCCGTAGTCGGGAATCGACCCTCCTTGAGACGATCCTCAACCTCATGCCTGAGCTCTGCAGACAATGAGCCATGGTGTGGTAAGAACTCATTGGGAACCCCCTGTATTTCACTCATCCGGCCCAGTTGGTCAGTCAAGGATTCTACGGTGCGCCGGGCGTTTGCGAACACCAGGTTATTCCTGCCACGGAGTCTTTTGAATATATCCCGCGCCGTTAGCCAGTCAAACGACTGACTATTGGCCGGGTCCGGCTGGATGTTGAAGATTCCCAGTTCGAGGTCTGACTGCTCTCCGCCGGGAGCTATGATACGGCCAGACATCTCCTTGCCCGGGCGCAGCCAGGTCAACGCCAGTTCCGCGTCACCAATGGTTGCAGAAAGCGCGATACGTGGAATCGAACGGCCGAGCATGACCTCAATTCGAGCCAAAAGACTCAATAGCTGCTGGCCACGCTCGCCACCGATGAACGCATGATATTCGTCGATTACGACGTACCCGATATTCTGGATACGGGCTTTGAGCTCAAGGGGCCGCTTAACCATCATAGCCTCAAGCGATTCGGGGGTGATCATGAGTAGGCCATTTGGTTTTTTCCATGAGCGATTCTTAATGCTCTGAGCCACGTCACCATGCCAGGGAGTAATCTTGGTACCGGCGCTGTCGCATAGCAGGTCCAGCCGATCATACTGGTTGTTGATAAGGGCCTTGAGCGGGCTGATGGTCAACGCACCATACCCCTCAGGATCATTGTCCTCTATCCAACTGATCACAGGCAGGAAGGCGGCTTCCGTCTTACCACCCGCCGTGGGCGCCATGATCATTACGTCTTCTTTACCGGCCAATATAACCGGTATGGAAAGGGCTTGAACCGGCCTTAATGACGGCCATTCCTGGCGATGCACCCAGTACTGGACACCGGTACTAAGCAACTCAAAGGGATCGGCCATCATCCGCCCCTTACAGCTTGAAGCTCTTCAGGTCGTCATCGCAAGTGTCAGGCGTTTGAGGCTGGTCTTCACCTCCTGTCTCGCCATACAACTCAGCGGCAACTTCATCTTGATCTCCAGTGTCTTGTTCTATCTCGATTTTTTCGATCATTGAGTCCCACGGCATTTCCGGATGTTGCTCCAGGATACTGAGAAGGTTCACAAACTGGCGGGCGGTTTCCCGCGGAGTCTTAAAGTAGGCTGCACCTATCTTACTGTGGCAATGATTCATGAATGCTTCCAGAGCCTCATCCGGCACCAGATACTTTTTCTCGTCACCACATGCAAACACATTACGTATATTGCATAAAAGCTGGTAGAGCTCTTCGGGACTTAATGACGGCAGGGAGATGACCGGGTGATTGTAATCGGTCACACCGGTCTGTTTAGCGAATTCGTTTGGTCTAAGCCGACTTGCCAGGGCTTCGTAGGAAAATAGGCCCCGGCGAGGGTCCTCGACCGCCTGAGGTGTGACACCGAACATAAATCCCAGGTTTCGAACTTCGCCCTGCAAGGTGCTATTAAGCATCTGCAGTACCTTCTCGTAATTCGCCTGTCGGCTCTGCGTGTGAGCTATCTTGTAGAGGTTGACGGCTTCATCGGCTATCACCAAGATGCCTGCATGACCCGCGATTGACATTAAATGGCCAAGCAGTTTGAGGGCATCGAACAACATTGAGTCATCAATGATTGATCGCACGCCTATGGCTTCCCGAGCCTCAGTCATCGTACGGTACTCACCGCGCAGCCAGCGCATAGCTGACTCCTTTTGTGTGTCATCGCCCACTTCGTGGGCAAGGCAGTATTTCTGCAAAACGTTTGTTATCTCATAGCCCCCGACATACCCATGAAGAGGAACCAGCTTTTTTTGAATCAACTCGTCAGGCGAGAAACCAGCGCTCTCCGCTTCATGTAAACACTCACCTACAAACTTCTCTATGATACTGGCGAGGGCCCCGCCTTCCGGCTTTGATCGAGTCGCCATGCTACTAACTAACTCGCTGTACAAAGCTCGCGCCTGGCCACCAGATGCTACAAGTCGACGGTTTGGGCTCAGGTCCGCATGCATGGTAACTATCTTTTTGTTCAGGGCGATTTGCCGAGCAAGGTGCAGCAGGAACGTCTTGCCGGCCCCGTATTCCCCGGAAATCAGCCGGAACGAGGCACCGTCATCCGTAATCCGGTCCATATCCTTGACAATCGCTTCCAGTTCTTTATGCCGGCCAACCTGGAGGTACTGAATACCCTGTGCTGGAGCTACGCCAGCGCTAAGGGCTTGAACAACGGAATCACGAATTCGCGGTCGAATTTTTGCGTTTTGGGTCATGCGATCTTCATCCTAAAGTTGTTTGTTCTAGTGCCGCCACGTGTGCACAACAACGGCCGGATACAAAACTTACCAGGCACTTTCAACCATATCCCCATAGACTATCAGCGATCCGTCTGCCTCTTCCAGAACAGGTTCACCATAGCGATCGATGGCTGCGTCATTGATGGCCTCAATGGTACCGGCCACCATTTGGCCATATCCCTTGATCAGACTCTCGACGGCGGACATGGCCCACTCTTCTTGTTGTATCAATTCATCGAAGATTTGCTCCTGAATCGCGTTCAGAGAACCATGGTGCCATGTTTCTGAAATAGCATCATCAGTGGTGCTACCCTTCTGCTCTGCACCGGCGGCCGACTTTGCCCCTTCATCGATATCACTATCGTCTTCGTTGAAAATCTCACCGAGAAGTTCGTGAGCCCCCTGAGTCGAAGCCGCTATTTCGGCCAGTTTTTCTGCATTAAGTACCAACTTCGCGGACTTATCGGGCTCTACTATAGCTTTAGTCTTCTGTTTCGCCTTTCCTTTTACTGGTGCGGGCGCCTCTGCCAGCTTTGCATAGTCCTCCAGCTTGAATTCACCCAAGCCTAATGATTCATGCATTCTCGAGAGTTGGGTAACTTCTTTCCTGGATAGCTGCCCATCAGCCAAGGCTACCTCTTCCAGTACGGTGAACAGGCCTTTACGGTAAGTTTTGGATAGTTGCTCGATTTGATCCTTCAGGCCCGCTTTAGAGGTGGCTCCGGACGATTGCACCCAACGGGCAAACGCTACCATAAAACGCTTTTCGTCAAGATTAGGCAGTGTCTCAGGCAATTTTGATATGATCGATTCCTCTTCATCGTCTATACCATCAGCGGCAGCGACCATATAGCCAAGGCGTATACCCACATAAACCATCCTTCCACTAGCGGACAACTCTCTAACTCGACTCCCTTTGAAAATGAGGTAATCATCGTCCGCCCCGGGCACCGGGTTCTTATGTTCTGGATCCGGCACCAGACAATAGCCCAACCGCTCCAATGCTGAAGCCAAGGTACGACCTTGGGCTGCACTTAATCTCACGCTGCAATCCGTATTGAATAGCTCGCCTAGAGCCGACCGGCTGACAACAGCTCCCGCATGTGGTTGTTCCTCACCTCCTGTCGGCACCAGCAAATCCAGTTTACGTTTGATATGTTGCAATTCTTCAGGAACAGGCTGTGCATCAGACAACGTGGCCAAATGAGATAGAGGGCCGTCCTCCTTTGCTTTTTGGAGCACTTTGTATCGAGTTTTAGTAAATGTGAGAATAATGTTGAGAGCCTGATTGGGCCCTTTCAACTCAAAAGGAGATGGTAGTTGAGTGGGGATTGTCAAAACTCTAGGATATGAACTGCCATAAGACGCACCCGCGACGTTGTAGGCTATTTCCAACTTCTTAGCGTTCTTCTTAACGACTACACTGCCTCCCTGACCCCTTTCGTAGTTATTAATGAAAAAGTCGGCAAAATCCTTAAAACTCCGCTCGGCAAAGTCCTTTGGTCGAAGTTTTTTGTTAATAAAGAACCAGTGAATGGCCAATTTCCCGGGCAGGGGTACCTTGGGGTTCTCATCAACAAACTTGCTGATCGCGTAGCGGGCAACATTACAGTTGCCTGCAGATGGCTTCTGTAATCGCTGATCTATAAGATCTGGCAAATACCGGATAATCAGATAGTCAACGAAATCTGCGCTGTACATGGAGAAACTTCGGTTTTCCAACAGTCCTGACAAACGCTCACATTCAGAAATAATTGCCAGCAGCCGTTCACGCCGGGTGTCGGGGTCGTCTTTTTCAGCATCAACAATGGCGTAACGCTCAAACCCATAAAAATACAAGAATGCATAGCCTGTTTCATCAATGAAACCCCGACCCTCGGTAAGCCAGGCAAGGTACTTCCCTCGCTGCTGGGGTGAAATCTGCGTATAGTCCGGCCAATACGGGAGGGCGTCAACACTGTTTGAGTTCATTTTGACTGGGAGGCTGCTATCTATCACCCCACGATTACCCGACGCTGCTCGACCTACATAGACAGGTCCTGTCACAGAAGCTCCTACCACCTCTGTGACCTTGTCAGGCATGATGAACCGGGGTTTTTGGCTGCTCTTTGGCCTCTTGATCGTGGTATTAGCAATTCCGAATGATTCTGAGCCCAGGAGTTTGGGTTTATAGTCAGGCGTTTTCAAGGTGACGCGAGCTCTGAGGTCGGCATCGTCTCGGCTAGCAGACTGTGGCGGCTGGGGCTGATTAAACAGGGAGTTCTCTACAAGAGGCTGCGACGAATCATCGACTCCCTCGCGAACGGGAGCCTCGGCCCCAGAGCTAGATTGTTCGACCGATCGACCCATTATAGTGGAGTTGGTCTGAGGGGCTCTTTTAGATACCAGCCTATTGGTGGAAGTGCTTTTCTCTGCCTGAGCAGAAATTGGTTTGGCCTTACCAAATGGAGGATTGACAGGTTTCCCCATTACTAACGATACGAAGCGAGAGCAAATATACCATCCCGAATACAGAAGGTAGGCAAAGACAGCGAGGTTGGTCAATGGTCCGATATCTTCCGTTTCCGATGGAACAACGAAAACAACAAAAATAACCAAAATAGCCGAGAGGGCAGCTACCCAACCAATTAACTCAATAAATCTTTGGAAATACTGCATTTAGTTCCCTCTAATTTGAATGCTATGAGTGTGTACCTTGGTTAAATCGAAACCCTTATATAGGTTAGTCTGCAATGTCCACTTAACCGGATCAAGTTCAAGGGGCCCACAGAAACGGGGCAAGTTCACTGTGTCTATCCTCAGTTATTAAGCCTCGCCGTGAGAGTTCATCGAGCACCCCTCCGACGAGCCGGCTGACCGTTGGTTCCTCAGATGCAAACTGCCTTAGCACGCCGGAAAATGACGGGTAATCGATTAGCGTTAGACCCATACTTTCCACTTTTTCGATCAGTTTAGGCACTAACTCAGGATTTTTCGACGTGAATTTTCGTACGCCAGGTTGTGTCCATACAAATGCATCACCTTTCAAGCCTTGTATTGCCGTCGCCTTTAACGCAGATGTTGAATCAAGTTCGAACTTTTTTGCGCGGCTCCAGACTTTAGAGTGCTCGCTGTGCCTGCTCAATATAACCAAGTCGACCCGCTCTAGGCTCGGCTCGTCGGCGCATATTTGAAGAGCAGCAATCGCATATTTTACGAACTGATCAATACTGGATTTACTATCAACTTTCATCTCCACGAAAACCAATGACTTTCCGTTACTAAACATTATGTCAGGCTGAACAACGTTATCATCTATTAGCCCTTCAGACGGAGCAACCAACTCAAAGCCACTCATAGACTCACCGAGCATTGCAACTAACACTTCATCGAGAAGAGCCTGAGGTGCTATGTGGAAAAGAAAATCAAGAATGTGATTCAATGGGACTTCTTGTTTAGCGAGTCTAGAACGCCAAAAGCTCCATGGCTTCGACGGCTTGTTTGGGTTAGAGATCCGCCCGATCACCTGAGGTCGCCAGAAGTACTCCTCAACAGCTTGATAGTAGATATCTGTCCAAAGTGGTGCTTTTCTCAGGGGCATCAGTGATTGACTCCTAACCATCCAGTTATCTGCGGCGTCCTGCCTTTCTTTTCAACAAAGACCACTAATCATCGAGGTTCAACAATGCACATTACGAACCATTCCCTCGACTTTAAAATGACTTAGGGTAAGTACTACTTTTTGGAACAGTTGCACAGTCGATGCCAACGATTCTCATGCAGGTATCCCTCTTTCTATTGGCCCGTGTGGATTCTTTCTTGTCCGGCCAATAGCCGCAGTATGGCCAAGGCGAATCTGCGCTGACTGGCGTCACTGTCCAGTATCTCCATGGCCATCTTCTCATGGTCGGTCATGGCATCCAGAACCAGGTCGGTGAGTCGTTTCGGGAACAACCCGTGCATTACCTGTTCAGTTGAATGGCTGTTGACCTGTGCCATAACGTCCTCATCGCGTCGAACGCGGTCGGCAATGCCGTTGGCGAAGTGCAGTTGGTCTTCATCACTGACCTCGGCTCCAAAAATATCATTCAGGGCTTCAATGATTTCAGCGAGTCGCTTTTTCTCGGGGTCGTGTGGCTTACCCGAGCCCATGCCAGTGATGGGGTCGAGGTTGTATTCTTCCTGCTCGTCCTCCAGCCTGAGTTGGTGTTCTTTGCGTTTGGTGATGCGGTAGTGGGTGAGCGCGAGCTCGGAGACGTCGATCTGGTCGTCGTCCAATGCTTCCTGGCGTAGCAAGGGCAGCAGGTGCTTGGCATAGACGCACAGTTGCTCCAGTTCTGGATCTTCGTAATGGACGATTTGGGAGAGGAATTCGTATGCCCGTACAAAGCTGCCAAGGTTCTTTTTGAACAGGTCAAGCTGGTCGAGGGCTTCGCCAACTTCCTTTAAGGT
The DNA here is from genome assembly GCA_022565595.1 of Saccharospirillum sp. Lineage (GTDB taxonomy): Bacteria > Pseudomonadota > Gammaproteobacteria > Pseudomonadales > Natronospirillaceae > Saccharospirillum. The sequence continues at coordinate 11,213 of JAIUML010000046.1, forward strand.
GGCATCGCACTGTTTCACACCCAGTTCATTGCCGGCCGCTTCCGCTGTTTTCCGAGCGGCTCGGGTGTCGTTGCGTTCATCGCGGAGCAGTTTGTAGCGTTTGTTGAATCGCTCTCGGGCTGGCTGGCAGTAATAGCCAAGTTTGGATGCCTCGGCTTTGGGGTCAAAAAAGGCCTGTGCGAAGTTGGTGACTTCGTCCCATTGGTAAATTTGTTCGGCATCCAGCGCTTCCTGGAGGTCATAGACGACCTGAGCATCGGATATGCCGGTGAGTTCGGCTTTGTTGTAGTAAGGCAGGAATGCCTCGAGGATTTCGTCGGCATCGTTGACGAAATCGAGAATAAAGGTCGCCTTACCCGGGAACAGTCGGTTCAGGCGCGAGAGTGTTTGCACACACTCGACGCCTTTCAGCTTTTTGTCCACATACATTGCGCACAGCTTGGGTTGGTCGAACCCGGTTTGGAATTTATTGGCGACCAGCATGACATTGTAGTCGCCGGTATCAAAGGCTTTGGCGTGGTCGCGGCCGTTCAAGCCCGGGTTGAGCTTGGCGCTGGTTTCGGTGACTTCTTCTGGAATCACGTCATCCGCTGGCAGGCTGCCGGAGAAGGCGACCAGGGGGTGTACATCGGTATAGCCCTGATCCTTGATGTAGCGCTGCATGGCCAGTTGGTAACGCGCTGCTTCCTGGCGGCTGCTAGTGACCACCATGGCTTTGGCCTGCCCATCCAGCAAGTGTCGGACGTTTTCACGAAAGTGCTCGACGATGACTTCGACTTTCTGGCCGATGTTGTAGGGGTGCAGCCGCACCCATTTGGCCAGGGTGGTTCGGGCTTTTTTGGAGTCGACCTCGGCGTCTTCCTCATCCGGGTGTGCCAGCTTCCAGGCCACGGCATAGGTGGTGTAGTGCTTGAGCACATCGAGGATAAAGCCCTCCTCAATGGCCTGGCGCATGGAATACAGATGGAACGCTTCGGGCTTGTTGGTATCGCTGCGCGGCTGTGTCGGGTCGGGCTCGCGGCCGAAGAGTTCGATGGTCTTGGCCTTGGGGGTGGCGGTAAAGGCGTAGTAGCTGATCCTGTCGTTCGGTTTGCGGGCCGAGACGGCCGCGTCCAGCATATCCTCGGCGCTGACCTCTTCACCTTCAGGCAGTTCACCTCCGAGTATGGCCTTGAGCTTGGTGGCGGAGGAGCCGGTCTGGGAGGAATGCGCTTCGTCGGCAATCACGGCGTAGCGGCCAGACGCCAGTTTGGGGTATTTTTCCAGCGCATCGAACAGGGCCGGAAAGGTCTGAATGGTGACGATGATGATGCGCGTTTGCTCGGCCAGTGCTTCGGCCAGTTGTTCGGATTTGCTCTGGTTACCCAGATCCCGGTTGATCGGGCGTACCACCCCCTGGGCGTGTTCAAACTGGTAGATGGTGTTCTGCAATTGGCTATCGAGCACCGTCCGATCGGTCACCACGATGACCGAGCTGAACAGCTTGTTGCCGGTGTCGTCGTATATCTGGGCCAGTTGATGTGCCGCCCAGGCAATGGAGTTGGATTTACCCGAGCCGGCACTGTGCTGGACCAGGTATCGCTTGCCGGCCCCTTCTGCCTGAGTCGTTTGAATGAGCTGGTTGACGACATCCCATTGGTGGTAACGCGGAAAGATGAGCGTCTCTTTCATTTTCCGGTTGCCGTGGAAGTCTTCTTCGGTTTTTTTCTCCAGATGCAGGAAGCGGCCAAGCACCTTGAGCCAGGCATCGGGCTGGAACAGTTGCTCCCAGAGGTAGGCCGTGGCGTAGTGGTGCTCGTCTTCTGCCCTCGGGTTGCCGGCCCCGCCTTCCGCTGTACCGCGATTGAACGGCAGGAAGAAGGTATCCTGGCCTTTGAGCTGGGTGGTCATGGCCACTTCGTCCTGACTCACCGCGAAATGCACCAGGGCACCGCGTTTGAAGGTGAGCAACGGTTCGGGTTTGCGGGTCAGAGGGTCTTTGACCGGGCGGTCTTTCTTGTATTGGCGCTTGGCGTGTTCGACGGTCTGCTTGAACTCGCTTTTGAGCTCCAGCGTGGCGACCGGAATGCCGTTGACGAAAAGCACCAGATCCAGCCGGGGGTTGTAGTCGCCAGTGCGGGCGTGGGGCGAGTAGGAGACCTCTTCCACCACGCGCAGGCGGTTGGCCTGGTAGCGGCGTTCGGTGTCCGGGTTCATGCCATGGTCGGGTTTAAAGCTGCACAGGTCGACCTTGACGCCGGGGATTTTGAAGCCGTGGCGCAGCACATCGAGGGTGCCTTTCTTTTCCAGCTCCCGAACGGTTTTCTGGATCAGAACCTTCTCCGGGTTTTGCGGGTTGCCTTTGCAGAACTTCTCCCAGCGCTCGGGCCAGGCTTCCTGAAAGTAGCCGATCAGGTCTTCCGGGTAGAGGGCATGCACGGTGTCGTACCCGGACGCCTTGCCCACTAACCAGCCCTGCTGGGCCAGCGCTGACAGGATGTCGTTTTGAAAGACTCTTTCGCGGCTGTCTGCCATGTTGGCTCCTTAACTTCTGTAACGGTTCCAATCCCGGTTGAAACGCCCCCAGACAATGACTAAAGTGCTTGCCTTGGATCGGGAATGCTCGATCGGCAAAATGCCTCGGCGAATGCGTCGGGGCTTTTTGTTTTTAGACTAAAGCGATGCCATCAGGCTGAATACCTTATTCTGTGGCATCCGTTACCTGCTCGACTTGCTCACTTTGCCAATCGCCATAAGTTTTCTTGCTGGCTTTTTCAAACCAGACAGTTCGGCCATTGGCCGGGCGCCCGGAGACGACGGCTGCGGCAGCACTGGGGCTGGAAAAGGCCTGATCCTGGCTGAACCGTACCATGCCGTTTGCATCGGCGACCAGCACGCCGTCTTCCGTCAATTGCTCATAGAGCGGGCGATAGCTGGTATAGCTGCTGCCACTGACCCACTTATCCCGGGCTTTGCTGCCTTCCAGCACCACAAATTCGCCATCCACTTCACGCGCCTCGGCAGTGATGCCGTACTTTGGAATTTCCAGAGTAAAGGTGATGGCTTCCACGGGCGTCTGCTCGGTTGACGGGCTGGCCGGTTTCGACAGTTTTTGCCGCTCGCGCAGGAAGTCGAACCCCAACACCGGCAGAATGATGCGCACCTGTTCCATAAAAAAGGCCATGTCGGCCTGGTCGGATTCGGGCAAAATTGTGTAATCGTGCGCGGTGCCGTTCAACAGCCCGCATCGGCCAGATTGTTTGGCCAGCGCTAACAATTGGCTTTCCAGATACTTCACATGGGCTTTGGTCAGGTTCTGGTCTTTGCTGGTGATCAGACACACCCGCTCCCAGAAATCCTTGCCACCCTGAGCCTCCGGGCGGTGGTGCTGTTTCAGGCGTTTGGCCACATCGTCGGATTCACCGATGTAAACCAGTGGCCGCAGGGCGTTATCCGGGTCCGTGCCGACCAGAAAATAAATGCCCGTGCGCCCGCACTCCGGCCGCTGCACCAGCTCCGTCAATTTGGTGCGTGGGCCAGTCAGCGCATGGCCGGTCCAGTTCATGATCTCGGCGGTGATGAGCCCATTGGGCGAGCCGTCTACGAGAAACAAACGAATACCACGCCCCTGACTCATGCCTCAGCCTCAGCCTCCAGGCCAGCCTGTCGAACCTCTTCTGGAAAGGCACTTTCGTCGGCTGGGGGTTGCCAATTGCGGACGTCGATTTTGCCGGTGACGGCGGCGGAGATTAGGGCGGAGCGGCGTTCGGCTAAAATATTAACCACTGCATTTGACTCAGCAATAAGGTCATCGAATTTAGATGAATGCTCCGACAGCTGAGTAGCTATATCGCGCTGATCCCTGATTGGAGGAATCACGAACGTGTGATCACCGATTCTGTCTTGACCGATATTTGGGTCTTTCCGAGAGCTTTCAGCTCCAATCATCCAGTATGGCCGATAAAACTGAATGAAAAAATGCAGGAACTTCGGGCAGATATTTGGATTTGGCAAAAATGCACAAATAGCCTGATTGATTGCCGCATCAAACTGCAAAAGGCCATTTTTTCCTATAGTCCCATCACCGCCATACATGGCAATAAGAACAGAATCCTTGGGTACTGTCCGACAAGAAGTGTCAGAAATAGCCTTTTCAGTCACTGCAACCTCATAATCAACGACCTCACCATTATTCAAGTCCAGGGTTCTAAGCCAAGGAATGTTACCATCATAGTATTTCGATTGATTATTAGAAGGCGGGGTGCCACCGCTGGTTGTTTCTAGATACCACTTGAACTTTCCAACCACCCAATGCGCCGGCACCTCCCCAAGCCATTCCACCCCGGAGTCTTTCATGGGCACGTTCGGGTCAAGCCCTTTGGTCACCGCATGGGAGATCACGGCCTGGCGCTTTTCCTGAAGCAGCGCGATCAGGCGCTCCTGCTCACGGATCAGGGCGTCGATTTTGGCGGTTTCGTGGTCGAGGAAGCGAGCGATTATTTGTTGCTCAGAAAATGGCGGTCGAGGGAAGAAAATATCTTTAAACTCCTCTGCCGGTAATCTCCATCGCCCAAGGTGTGCAGAACCTTGCCCAAATGGAAAAAATAGCTTTTGGTGATAGGCATTTTGGAGTAGTCGAAGCAGATACCTTGGATCATCCCGGCCGGGCTGCCTAACACTAAACACACGGTAATCTGGGCTTGTTACACCATCGAAAGCAGAGATATCCACATAGCCTGTTAGCAAGTCCATGTGATTCATGGCGAAATCGCCTTTTAAAACTAATTGATATTTGCTGTAGTCATTAGAGAGCTGGCCGTCGCCACTTTCAATATCTTTTACTTTAATTCCTTTATTGGTAATTGAGAGCACTTCTAGTCCAAGTTTCCCTGCAATCCGTTTTTGAATGATAAAGATTATTTTTAGACGTGAAATATCCCAATGTTCTGGAACATTACCTATCCAATCAACTCCTGAATTTTTATATTGCAAATATCCTTTGAAGCTCATGCCGACAATCCCCCAAGCATCTGTTTGATCCGGTCCGTGCACTCTTTCGAATCAGAAAGGATATCCTCAGCATGCCTTCCGTTAAGGGTTTCCATTTTCTTCCTCCAAAGATGTCTGCCAAATGGGCAGTGCTCTCCAATCCGCAGGAAATCCCATCTTCGATGTTTCAATGTGATGCTTTTCGAGTAAAGCGGTCAGTCGATTTTGCCAATGGTTTCCTGGGCTGATCACACGCAACAAATGGGCAAGCATGACCAGGGTGTTGTAAATGTTACGGGTTCTGGTTGTGTTCATGCTGTCTTTCAGCCCGGCCGCTTTGCTTCTGGGCTGCGGCATGGTTACCGTCAGTCTGCGATTCCACATTCGGCTTTGGTGAGCGCATAAATTTTGAACATAAATCAGTTGACAGGCAACGTTCTTCAGAATGCCCTGGTCCATATGGTAGGCTGGTTGGGTCGCTGGCTTACTAAAGTCCATTTTCAGTCTCCCAAAAACAAGTAACCCGCCGGTTTGAGGGTACTCCGTAGAGCATAGCCTTGGCGGGTATTGTTAAGAAAAATATACATACATTTTGGCCGGACAGCAAGTATCCCGCTGCTTTTTCGGCCTCCCAGAAAACAAAAAACCCGCCAAAGTGTGCATCAACGAGAGGCATGGCGGGTGTGTTACGCCAAACACTATTAGGCACCTGCCCAGATGTCAAGATTACAAAATGGGAATTGAAGGTTACCTGTTGAAACTGCAACATCAGGCAGACAACCCCTCAATCATCTGTTTAATCCGATCTGTGCACTCCTTCAAATCGGCGTCAATCTCTTCCAGCGGCCGGGGTGGCGTAAACTCATAAAAGTGACGGTTGAACGGGATCTCGAAGCCCACGATGCCAACTTCGCCGTCTTTTTCGTCTCGCTTGGTTTCGTCGATCCAGGCGTCCGGTACGTGGGGTATGACTTCGCGCTCAAAGTAGTCATGGATGGATTCGCCCAGGGGCACGTTCTCGTTGTCGCGCAGGCTGGTATCCGGTTCGGGCTGGCCTTTGCTGTCGGTGCAGATGTCGGCCTCGGGGTCGCGTTCGCTCAGGGCATTGAGCAGCGCCTTGAGCTGGGGTGCGCTCAGGCTCACGTAGTGTTCGGCCAGGGCGGCCTTCAGTGCCTTTTGGAAGGCTTTGCGGTTGCGGTACAGGGTGCTGGCATCCATGGCGCGGCAGGCGGCCATCAACCGGTTCTGCTCTTCCGGCTCCAGCTTCTGAAGGGCTTTTTCTTCCAGCACCCGCTCAATGCGCTCTTCCGTGGTCTGGAAGTTCAGTTTCAGCGGGCGCTCGACGGTGATGCGCCGGTAGCCGAAGGCGTCAATGGGGAAGATCTTGCACTTTTGGGTGGCTTCGAAGTCGCCATAGAGGCAGACAATGGCGTCCTGATCTTCGTCGTTGATGAATTGCCGCTTGCTCCCGAGCGATTTACGCATCTTGGAGGCCCGGTCGCTGGCGTCGATCAGTTGTACCTTGCCTTTGCGCTGTGCGGGCTTGTTGTTCGACAACACCCAGACGTAAGTGGATATGCCGGTGTTGTAGAACATGTCGGTGGGCAAGGCGACGATGGCTTCCACCAGGTCGTTCTGCAGCAAATAGCGGCGGATTTCGGATTCACCGCTGCCGGCACCGCCGGTAAACAGCGGGCTGCCGTTAAGGATGATGCCAATGCGAGAGCCGCCTTCGCGTGGGTCGCGCATTTTACTGACCAGGTGCAACAGGAACAGCAGAGAGCCATCAGACACCCGAGGCAGGCCGGGGCCGAATCGGCCGTCGTGCCCGCGGTGTTTGTGTTCGTCGGTAACCTGCTTCTGTACTTTCTTCCATTCCACGCCAAAGGGCGGGTTGCTGAGCATCAGGTCGAAGCGGTTGCTGGCCAACTGGTCGTCCGAGAGGGTGTTGCCGAGCTTGACGTTGCTGACCTCCTGGCCCTTGATCAGCATGTCGGCCTTGCAGATGGCGTAGGACTCGGGGTTCAACTCCTGCCCATGCAGGGAGACTGTCACCCCGGAGCTGATCTGCTGAATGTATTCGTCGCCCTCGGACAAAAAGCCGCCCGTACCAGCGGTGGGGTCGTAAATGGTAACAATGCTATTGGGCTTGAGCCGCTCTTCCTGCCCGGTGAGCACCAGGGAGGTGGTCAGGTGAACGATGTCTCGCGGGGTAAAATGCTCCCCGGCAGTTTCGTTGGAGCTTTCGGCAAACTTGCGAATCAGCTCCTCAAAGATGATGCCCATGCCGAAGTTGCTGATGGTCGCCGGGCTCAGATCGATACTGGCGAACCGCTGCACGACCTGATAGAGCAGGTTATTGGCACTTAACTGCTGAACAAAGTCTTCAAAATGGAAGTGTAGTAGCCCCCATTTAAACCACACACATTGGTAAAAAAAAATACCTAGGCATAGCCCTCGTGCAAAGGAGTATCCAAGGTGGAGAGAATCGAAGTCATAACGGGCGTTCAGCGCCGGCGCAGGTATTCCGCTCAGGAAAAAGCGTCTATTGTAATGGAATGTGATCATCCTGGTATGTCGGTATC
>JAIUML010000047.1 GCA_022565595.1 Saccharospirillum sp.
CTAGGTGGGTGTCCCTTGGCGGTGCCTAGGTGGGTGTCCCTTGGCGGTGCCTAGCAGCGGCCCATGACTCGAGGTCCTCGCGGGTCGCTAGCCCTTACCAGGCAGAGGGCTTTCACCTTCAATCATCTACCGGCTTGACCCGGCGCTCTGGATGTCCTTTTAGGTCTTGCATATATGTCCTTTAGTCTCTCGTCTCAGGGTGGGTGTCCCTTGATGATTTGCACTAGGTCTATGCCTAGGTCTTTGTTTTTACCAAGGTGTCTGGTTTAAATGGGGGCTACTACATGTGGACGTTGGGTGTCCTTGAGTCTGTGGTTCTGAAGACCTTTCTGAAGACACTTGAAAAAGGAAAGCCCGGCAGGTGCCGGGCTTCGGTTAAGGACGGTGGGTGTCCTTTAGTCTAATCTAGATCTGTCTTTAGATTTAGCGACAAGAAGCAGGAACAAGATTAGATTGATTGGCATCAGCAACTGTGCAGGTCCATACTCGATATGCAGCATCTGGAACAAAATCCAACACAACATCTACATTCCCAGTTGTGGTTACTGTTGCTTCTAGCTCACCCTCATCGCATGCGATAGCTGTATTACCAGCTCCAGCATCTACTCCTGTGCACAACTCGGTACCTGTGCGGTTAGACAAAAAATTATCAGTAACGGTAACTCGAGCTGCGTTTAACTGGTTAAGGCCTTCACTTACTTGGGCTCGTACTGTGTAGTCTTGATAAGCTGGCAACGCCACAGCTGCCAAAATACCAATGATCGCTACAACGATCATCAATTCAATCAATGTAAAACCTTGTTGCTTCTTCATGGTCGAGAACTCCTGAGTTACGACTGGGGTTATTTCATTTGGTAGCGAGCCTTCTCACCACTCTGAGTTATCCAAAGCATGCCGCGTGCCAACTTTTGAATCCTTGAGTTTCAATGGCTTAGCTCATCGTTTCGTGCGCTTCATCACAATCTCCCACCAAATAACCCACAAAAAGTGCCCAAATTGGTCACCTTCGCTGACAAATTTGAGTATAGATGCCCTGCAGGCATTCACCCGCTGTCTGAAATTGTCTAAGCTAGAGCCAAACAAGGCAGAGTGACACGACGATGGCAGTATCCTTGGGTGGTTTGGCCAAACGACTGGTCAGAGACCAGCTAATCAATGAAGAAGAGGCGATAACGGCAACAAGTGACGCGCAGAAAGAGCGCAAGAGCCTGGTTGCTTATCTGGTGGATAACGATTTGGTGTCTTCCACTCAACTCGCAGCTGTAGCCTCCGAAGAATTCGGCACACCTGTGCTTGATCTGGATGCCTTTGACCCGGAGGTGATTCCAAGAGACCTGGTTTCGAACAATTTGCTGCAGGCCCATCACGTTATTCCTTTGGTCAAACGCGGTACACGCCTCTTTATTGGTGTCTCTGATCCAACCAACCTGGTCGCTATCGATGAGATCAAGTTCCACACAGGCCTGAGTGTTGAGGCAGTGTTGATTGAAGAGGCCAAACTGGCTACTGCGCTGGAAGCCTTGCTGGACGACTCTGCCGACGCCTTTGATAACCTCGGTGATGAAGAAGGGCTCGACAACCTTGACGTGGTTGATACCAAGAAAGCAGATGATGACGTTAATGTTACAGATGGCGCTGATGATGCCCCTGTTGTGCGTTTTATTAACCAGATGTTGTTGTCCGCCATTAAGAAAGGCGCTTCCGACCTGCACTTTGAGCCTTATGAGAAGACCTACAGGGTGCGTTTTCGAGTAGACGGCGTTCTGCAAACTATGGCCAAGCCACCTTCTGGGCTTGGGCCAAAGCTTGCTGCCCGTTTGAAGGTAATGTCCAATCTGGACATATCGGAACGTAGGGTGCCTCAGGACGGCCGGATAAAACTGAAAATATCCAAAACAAAATCCATCGATTTTCGGGTGAATACCCTGCCTACGCTCTTTGGCGAAAAAATTGTTATGCGGATCCTCGATGCTGCGGCCGCTAAAATGGGCATTGATGCTCTGGGCTATGAGGATGACCAGAAACAACTCTATATGTCTGCCCTTGAACGTCCGCAGGGGATGATTCTGGTAACCGGGCCTACCGGCTCGGGTAAAACGGTTTCTCTTTATACCGGTTTGAATATCCTCAACCGGGAAGGTACCAATATCTCAACCGCCGAAGACCCGGTTGAGATCAACCTGGAGGGGATTAACCAGGTCAACGTGAACAATAAAGTCGGCCTGGATTTTGCTGCAGCCTTGAGGTCCTTCCTGCGTCAGGACCCGGACATCATCATGGTGGGTGAGATTCGCGACCTGGAAACGGCCTCCATAGCCATTAAGGCAGCGCAAACGGGGCATATGGTGATGTCGACTTTGCACACCAACAGCGCGGCAGAAACCCTGACACGGATGCTCAATATGGGGGTTCCCTCCTTTAACCTGGCAACAACAGTTAAGCTCATCATTGCTCAGCGACTGGCGCGCAGGCTATGCAATAACTGCAAGGCCCCTGCGGAAATACCCAAGGAGGCCCTGTTAAAAGAAGGATTTACCGAAACCATGCTCAAGGATGCGAACCTGTACAAGCCAGTAGGTTGCAATCAATGTAATAAAGGCTATAAAGGGCGGGTCGGTATCTATGAAGTGGTTAAGATCACACCCAGGATCTCACGTATTATCATGGAAGAAGGCAACTCCATTCAGCTAAGCGAGGCCTTCGGCGAAGAAGGTTTCAACGACCTGAGACGCTCCGGCCTGGTCAAAGCCGCCAAAGGCATTACCAGCCTGGAAGAAGTTAACCGGGTCACTACAGATTGAGGTAAGCAATTATGGCCACTGCCAAGGCCCCGAAAGTCAGCATGTTTACTTATCAGGGCAAAGATCGCACTGGAAAGGTTAAAAAAGGTGAAATCTCAGGCGCCAATCCTGCTTTAATTAAAGCAGAGCTTCGCCGTCAGGGCATCTCTCAGGTGAAACTCGCCAAGAAGCGAGCCGAAATCAGCCTGCTTGGCAACAAGATTAAATCTGAGGATATTTCCATCTTTACTCGTCAAATGGCGACGATGATGAAAGCTGGCGTGCCTTTGATGAAATCCTTTGAGATTGTGGCGGAAGGGCTTGAGAACCCCAAAATGGCCGAGATGGTATTGCAGATAAAGAATACCGTCGCCGGTGGTGGCACCTTTGCCAGCGCTCTGAGAGAGCATCCGAAATACTTTGATGATCTATATTGCTCCCTAGTGGATTCAGGCGAACAGGCAGGTGCGCTGGAAACCATGCTGGACCGGGTTGCGTTATACAAGGAAAAGTCAGAAAGCTTGAAGCGCAAGATTAAAAGTGCTTTGAAGTACCCCATCACCGTTATAGTGATCGCAATTATTGTAACCGTTATTCTGCTGGTTAAAGTGGTACCCGTATTTGGTGAAATGTTCCAAAGCTTTGGTGCGGATTTGCCGTTACCCACTCAGATTGCCGTCGATATGTCCGACTGGATGGTTGAAAATGGAATACTACTAGGTGCCGCTGTTTTAGCCATTGGCGTACTCATTCAGCAAAGTATGCAGCGATCCTTAAAGGTAAGGCATGGCTGGCAAAGAATCACGGTCAAGCTCCCTATTTTTGGTCCAATCTTTTATCAGGCGGCCATGGCTCGCTATGCTCGGACACTCTCAACCACCTTTGCAGCTGGTGTGCCGCTGGTTAATGCACTTGATTCAGCGGCCGGTGCATCCGGCAACATTATTTATGAGACAGCCATTCACAATGTCCGAAAAGAAGTCGAAGCTGGTACTGAATTAGCTGTCTCAATGCGAGGCCAGGATCTCTTCCCTCCGATGTTGTTGCAGATGGTATCCATCGGTGAACAATCCGGCGCCCTGGATGACATGCTTGCCAAGGCTGCGATGATTTATGAGGAGGAAGTCGATAATATGGTGGATGGCCTGACGTCCATGATGGAACCCTTAATCATGTCGGTACTCGGTATTCTGGTAGGCGGGCTGGTTGTTGCCATGTACCTCCCCATCTTCCAGATGGGTCAGGTTGTCTAATGCCTTTCGAAGTCTTTCAAACCTCCCCGGCCGCCTTTATGGCGGCCGTTTTAGTATTTGGCCTGCTGGTTGGCAGTTTCCTGAATGTCGTCATTTATCGGTTGCCGGTGATGATGCAGCGCGCCTGGCAGCGTGAGGCTGAAGCAATGCAGGCGGTTGATTCGGGGGAAGAGGCTCAAGCAGAACCCGTGCCTTTTAATCTGGTCACGCCTAATTCCACTTGCCCCAAATGCGGTCACAAGATCAAGCCGTGGGAAAATGTGCCCATTATCAGCTATCTGTTCCTGAGGGGGCGGTGCTCGAACTGCAAGACTCGTATTTCGCCGCGTTATCCGATTATTGAGGCGGTTACGGGTCTGTTGTCGGCGCTGATTGCCTGGCAGTTTGGCTTTGGTATCGAGACGGCGGCTTTGCTGGTGTTCGTCTGGTCTCTGGTGGCCTTGACGATGATTGATGTGGACCATCAGTTGCTGCCGGATAGCCTTACCCTACCCCTGTTGTGGCTGGGGCTGTTGCTGAACCTGACTGAAGTATTTACGCCCTTGTCGAGCGCTGTGATTGGTGCTGTGGCGGGGTATTTATCACTGTGGAGCATTTACTGGGCGTTCAAGTTGCTGACCGGCAAGGAAGGCATGGGCTATGGCGATTTCAAGCTGTTCGCGGCCTTTGGTGCCTGGTTTGGCTGGTCTGCGCTGCCGTTGATTATTTTGTTGTCGTCTCTGGTTGGCGCTGTGGTGGGCATTGCCATGATTGTGCTGATGGGGCGGGATAAACAGATTCCGATTCCTTTTGGGCCTTATCTGTGCGGCGCTGCTCTGGTGTATGTCTTCTGGGGTGAGGCGCTGATGAACTGGTATCTGGGAACGCTGTGAGTGCGCTGGTTGGCCTGACCGGGGGCATTGGTTCCGGCAAGTCGGCGGCTCAGGGCTTTTTTGAGGCACAGGGTGTTGGTTGTGTTGATGCTGATGTTGTGGCTCGTGAGGTAGTGATGCCGGGTGAGCCGGCTTTGGCGGCTATTGCTGAGCACTTTGGTGCTGAAGTTCTGGATGAGCAGGGTGCCTTGAATCGGGCGGTGTTGCGGCGGCGAATTTTCAGTGATGCTGAGGCAAAGACCTGGTTGGAGGGGCTTTTACATCCCTTGATTCGGGAGCGGATGATGGCTCAACTGGATGCGCTTTCCGGGCCCTATCGGTTGTTGGTGGCGCCCTTGTTGTTCGAAAATGGTCTGGATGCCTTGTGTGATGCGACTGTTTTGGTGGATGTGCCGGAAGCCCTTCAGACTGAGCGGGTGATGGCTCGTGATGGGGTGGATGCTGCGCAGGCTCGGGCGATTATGGCGAGTCAGATGGCTCGGGGGGAGAAACTGGCTCGGGCTGGGTATGTGTTGGATAATAGTGGGAACCTGGAGGGGTTGAGGGAGCAGGTTTTTGAGTTGCATGAGGGGTTGGTTGAGATGTTTAGAAACCGAGAGCCCCTCACCCCCGGCCCCCTCACCCCCGCCCTCCCGAAGCGTCGGACCGCCCTGAGGGAGAGGGAGAAAAAGTGATTTGTCTTTTCTGGAGTTTTCATGAGTAGTGCCACGCGTGTTCCTTGTCCTACCTGTAAGAAAGCGGTTGTCTATTCCACCAAAAATCCGTTTCGGCCGTTTTGCAGTGAGCGTTGCAAGTTGATTGATTTGGGTGAGTGGGCTAGTGAGGGGCATCGGATTGCGGGTAAACCGGCGGTGGATGAGATGATGAGTGGGGATCTTGAGGGGCTTGGTTCGCCGGAGGAGTAGGGTTTTCGGCTTCTTTTTTGGCGGCCCTTTGGGCCGCTACGTCGATGATGATATCGACGCTCCATTAAACCAATCGACACTCAATCAGCTCAGGTAGGCTTTCAGGGCTTTGATCAGGTCTGTGTTGGCGGCGGGGAAGTTGTAGTTGTTCAGGTCGTTGATGCTTACCCATTTCACTTCCTGCCCTTCCCTGCCCCATGGCTTTCCATTGTGATCTGGAACTATCCAGGTGTCGAGGGAGACGGCTTTGTCACCGTAGTCGAAGTCCAACCGGGTGAGTGCAATCATGCTTTCCGGGTCTGTATCCAGGTCTACTTCTTCTTTCAGTTCTCTCGCGAGGGCTACTGGTACGCTTTCATCTTGCTCCACTTTGCCGCCGGGGAATTCCCATAGGCCGCCCTGGTGTAGGTGGTCCGGGCGTTTGGCGATGAGCACCTGGTCGCCGTTGAGCACCATGCCCACAGCGACGAGGATGTGTTTTTTTGGGGTAGCCGTCATTGCTTGATATCAGGTTCTGTATTCGGCGTTGATGCGAATGTATTCGTAGGAGAGGTCCGTGGTCCAGACTCGATCACTGACTTCGCCTCGGCTCAAGCTGACTCGGATGGTCAGTTCTTCCTGGGCACAGACGGCGGCTCCGGCTGCTTCTGTGTAGCCTGATGCACGCTGTCCGTTCTCGACGATTTGCACGTCATCCAGCCAGATGTTGACGGCATCAACGTCCAGATCCTTTAAACCACTGCGCCCCACGGCGGCCAAAATACGGCCCCAGTTGGCGTCCGAGGCGGTCAGAGCGGTTTTCACCAGGAGGCTGTGAGCGATGGTGTAGGCTACGGCCAGCGCTTCTTCGGTGCTGGCAGCTTGTTCAACCGCTACTTTCACGAACTTGGTGGCACCTTCGCCGTCCCGGACCAGGGCGTGGGCGAGGTCGAGCATGACTTCTCGCACCGTTTTCAGCAGGTGCCGATACAGCGGGTCTTCCGCGCTGGTGACCGGTTTCACATCGGCTCGACCGGTGGCCATCAGCATGCAGGCATCATTGGTGGAGGTATCGCTGTCGATGGTGATGCGATTGAAGCTGGCTTCGTTAGCCTCGCTCAACAGGCTCTGCAGCAACGCCTGGGGCACGGGTGCATCGGTTGCCACAAAACCGAGCATGGTCGCCATGTTCGGCTTGATCATGCCGGAGCCCTTGGCGATACCGGTGACGGTGATGGTTTCGCCTTCGAATTCAAACTGGCGCGAACACCCCTTGGGGCGGGTGTCGGTGGTCATGATGCCGTGGGCGGCATCGCTCCAGTTATCGGCCATCAAAGTGGCCAGGGCATTGGGCAAGCCATTGGCCAGGGTTTCCATCGGCAAATATTCGCCAATCACCCCGGTGGAAAAAGGCAGCACCTGTTCCGTTTCGAGGTGGCGCAGGGCAGCAAGGCGTGCACAGGTTTCGCGAGCGTCAGCGAGGCCCTGTTCACCAGTGCCTGCATTGGCGTTGCCAGTGTTGATGACCAGGCACCGTATCGGCTCGCCGGAGGCCAGATGCTCTCTGGCAACAACTACGGGGGCCGCACAGAACGCATTGGTGGTGAAGACGCCGGCAACGCTACTGCCTTCGGTCAACTGGAAGACGACCAGGTCACGACGGTTCGGCTTCTTGATACCTGCACAGGCAACTCCGATCGTTACCCCTGGTACAGGCAACAAAGGCCCCTGCAACGCTTCACCCACAGCCATTCGATACCCTCAGTTCAATTTACCATGACACTGTTTGTACTTTTTGCCCGAGCCACAAGGGCACGGGTCGTTCCGGCCGACTTTCTGGCCCTGACGCACCAGAGGTTGACCGCTGTTACCCTGAGGCTGAGCAGCGGCTGGTGCAGCACCCTCTTCACCACTCTCGGCCAGGGCTGATGTTTGAGCATGCTGAAAGCGCATTCTCGCCATGGCAACTTCACGGCGTTTGCGCTCTTCCTCGGCGGCTTCTTCAGGTGTGCGAACCTGAATGTGCGACAAAATGCGAATGGTGTCCGATTTGACCTGATTCAGCATTGTCTGAAACAGTTCGAAAGACTCGCGCTTGTATTCCTGTTTGGGGTTCTTCTGAGCATAACCGCGCAAGTGAATACCCTGACGCAGGTGATCCATGTTGTAGAGATGCTCTTTCCAGTGTTGGTCGAGCACTTGTAGCATGACCTGCTTTTCGAACTTGCGCAGTGCATCAACACCGGCAACGTTCTCTTTCTCTTTATAACGCTCCACTACTGCATTGAGAATGCGCTCACGCAATGCTTCTTCATGCAGGTGGTCGTCTTCATCCAGCCACTGTTGAATCGGCAGCTTGACGCCAAACTCTTTTTCGACACTTTTTTCCAGTTCAGGGACATCCCACTGCTCAGGCAAGCTTTGCGGTGGCAGGTGCTCACTGATTTCGGCATTGACGATATCAGCGCGGATATTGCCGATGATGTCTTCGATGGACTCGAGTTCCATCAGATCATCGCGTTGCTGGTAAACCACTTTACGTTGATCGTTGGCGACGTCATCGTATTCCAGCAGTTGCTTACGAATATCGAAGTTGCGGTTTTCAACCTTACGCTGGGCTTTTTCGATGGCATTGGTCACCATCTTGGCCTCAATAGCCTCACCGTCTTTCATGCCAAGGCTCTGCATCACGCCTTTCATGCGCTCAGGCATGAAGATGCGCATCAGGCTGTCTTCCATCGACAGGAAGAAACGCGATGAACCCGGGTCACCCTGACGGCCAGCACGACCGCGCAACTGGTTATCGATGCGTCGGCTCTCGTGGCGCTCTGTACCGATGATGTGCAGGCCACCGGCTTCGATGACAGCGTCGTGCCGTGCGTGCCATTCCTTGCGGTGCTTTTCGATGGTGGCTTCATCCGGGTTGTCGAGCTTTTTCAGTTCGCTCTCCCAGTTACCACCGAGCACAATATCCGTACCCCGACCGGCCATGTTGGTAGCAATGGTAACGGCGCCAGGCTGACCGGCCTGGGCGATGATATCGGCCTCGCGATCATGCTGTTTGGCGTTCAGGACGTTGTGCGGCACCTTGGCTTTTTCCAGCGCGCCAGAAATCCGCTCGGATGCTTCTACCGACGCCGTACCGACAAGAATTGGGCGTTTTTTGTCGCGCTCGACCTTGATGTCTTCAATCACCGCGTTGAATTTCTCGGCCTCGGTCAGGTAAATCAGGTCGTTGAAGTCTTTACGCGTGATGGGTTTGTTGGTGGGAATCACCACCACGTCCAAACCATAAATCTGATTCAGCTCGAACGCTTCGGTATCGGCCGTACCGGTCATGCCGGCGAGCTTTTCATAGAGTCGGAAGTAGTTCTGAAAGGTGGTCGAGGCCAGTGTCTGGTTTTCTTTCTGGACGTTCAGTCCTTCTTTGGCTTCGACGGCCTGATGCAAACCGTCGCTCCAGCGTCGGCCCGGCATGGTACGGCCGGTGTGTTCATCAACAATCACCACCTGGCCGTCTTCGATAATGTAATCGACGTTGCGCTGGAACAGGTGATGTGCCTTCAAGCCGGCTGTGACGTGATGGAACAATAACAAGTTGCTGGGCGCATACAGTGACTCGCCCTCGGGCAACAAGCCGGCTTCACGCAGCAGATCCTCGACCTTGTCGTGGCCTTGCTCGGTCAGTTCGATGGTGCGGTTCTTTTCGTCGACGGTAAAGTCGCCAGGTATTTCCTCTTCGCCTTCATTGGCTGGCGAACCAGGTTTCAACTTGGGAATCAGCTTGTTGATCTGAATATAGCGCTCGCTGGAATCTTCTGCAGCACCCGAGATAATCAGCGGGGTACGCGCTTCGTCGATCAGAATGGAGTCGACTTCGTCGATGATGCCAAAGAGGTGACCGCGCTGGAACTTGTCCTGCAGGCTGAACGCCATGTTGTCACGCAGGTAATCAAAGCCAAATTCGTTGTTGGTGCCGTAGGTGATATCGGCCTGGTAAGCAACGCGCTTTTCATCTGGGTTCTGCTGTGAGGCAACCACGCCAACCGTCATGCCCAGAGCTTCGTAAAGGGGACGCATCCAGTCCGAATCTCGACGAGCCAGATAGTCGTTCACGGTGACAATGTGCACACCCTTGGCTGGCAAGGCATTGAGATAGGCCGCCAGAGTGGCCACCAGCGTTTTACCTTCGCCGGTTTTCATTTCAGCGATTTTGCCTGAGTGCAGCACCATGCCGCCGATCATCTGCACATCGAAATGGCGCAGGCCGAGGGTTCTGCGGCTGGCCTCTCGCACCAGTGCAAAGGCTTCCGGCAACAGAGCGTCGAGTTTCTCACCCTGCTCCAGTCGATCCCGGAATAGCCGAGTCTGGCCCTTGATGTCGTCGTCCGACAGGGCTTCCATGGTTGGCTCGAGCGCATTGATGCGCTGTACCAGTTTATTCAGGCGTTTGACTTCGCGGTCGTTTTTGGTGCCGACCACTTTTCGGATCATGGTGGTGAACATAGGAAAGTGTCGTTTTTGGATTCGATTCAAGGACTTAAGTGGTGGTCAACTATACTGACTGCAAGTGCTTTTGTCTTTTTCTTTTTGGAAAAGGGCTCTGTTGTGCATGGGAGAAATGGCTACTGGTTATGTAGACTGCCCCTCACCCCAGCCCTCCCGAAGCGTCGGACCGCCCGAAGGGAGAAGGAGTTCAAGAGTCGTCAATTATGCACAACCCGGTGAATATACTCCGCCGGATCCACCGCTTCGCCACGATAATGCACCTCAAAATGCACATGTGGGCCTGTTGAGCGCCCTGTACTGCCCATCAGTGCAATGACGTCACCCTTTTTCACGATATCACCTACGTCAACCAGCAACTCCTTGGCGTGGGCGTAACGGGTGACGTAACCGTTGCTGTGGTTGATGTCGACCAGATAACCGTAACCACCGCGGCGTTCAGCCGAAGTAACAATGCCCGAGGCTACGGCAATGACATTGGAGCCTTCAGGCCCGGCGAAATCAATGCCGTTGTGCCACGTCAGGCGGCCAGTAAAAGGGTCGTTACGGTAACCGTACCGTGAACTGAGCCAGCCCCGCTCAATGGGGCGACCTGCAACAAAGGTCGCGGACTGAATCTGGCGATCGCCCATCAAGGCATTGAGCACTTGCAGTTGTTGTTCACGGTTCTCGATCAAGGCAGATAATTCATCCAGGGCGCGGACAAAATCGGGCGGGTTGAAGTCTGCTGACTGGCTTTCCGGCCCACCTACAGCGGGTGGTAAACTAAAGTCAAACTCCCCCCCTTCCAGGTTGGCGATCTCAACCAGTCGCTCGCCCATGGCATCCAGCCGAGTCAGGCGTGCCTGGAGCTCGGCCAATTTGACCGTGAGGGCACGAATCTGATCTTCGGTGTAGGCACGGGTACGATCGATTTCGGAAGATTGCTGTGTGAGGCGTTGTTGCCATGCGCTGATGGCTTCACCATCCAGCAGACTGGTTTCTGATTTGCCAACCCACTGATACAAGCCAATTCCTGAAAACGCTATAACCGCCAGCACCAAAGACAACAAAACCAGCAAAGCTGGCAAAGAAAGGGTGCGGCTGTGGCCATAGCGTCTGCTGACCAGAATAATATTCATGGGCACTCGCTCCAGATGCGTTACTTCTCGTGCTATGAATACTGGACGAACGAACAAGGCTGCGCCGATGCAGTCATCGGCGCATTGAGCCTGTTACTGGGCTGCCAATACGGGCGAATAGGCAATAGGGACGGCCTGATCGCTGGCATCATCTTCAAAGGTGGCAAATTCCCAGGCATCTTCCTGCTTGAGCAATTCACGCAACAACAGGTTGTTCAGGCCATGGCCGGACTTGTGGCCGATGAAACGGCCAATCAGGCTGTGGCCCAGCAAATAAAGGTCGCCAATGGCGTCCAACACCTTGTGCTTGACGAATTCGTCTTCATAGCGCAGACCATCTTCGTTCAGAACCTTGTAGTCGTCAACTGCGATGGCATTATTGAAGCTTGCGCCAAGAGCAAGGTTGTTGGCTCGAAGGTACTCGAAGTCGCGCATGAAACCGAAGGTGCGTGCCCGGCTGATCTCTTTGACAAAGGCCGTGCTGGAAAACTCCAGTTCGGCAGTCTGGGAACGATCCCGGAACACAGGGTGGTCAAAATCGATGGTGAAGCGTACCGAAAAACCTTCGTGCGGTTCAAATCGGGCTTCCTTGTCGCCATCAACAACCGACACCGTCTTCTTGATGCGGATAAAGCGCTTGGCCTTGGCCTGCTCTTCTATGCCAGCAGATTGCAGCAAGAACACAAAGGGGCCAGCGCTACCGTCCATAATGGGGACTTCTGGAGCGCTGACCTCTATGTAGGCGTTGTCGACACCAAGACCGGCGCAGGCAGACAACAGATGTTCGACGGTATCAACACACACATCACCCTTGACCAACGTAGTAGACAGGGTGGTATCGCCCACATTCAGGGCGTGAGCAGGAATCTCTACAACCGGATCAAGATCGGTCCGGCAAAAGACGATACCGGTATCCACAGGGGCCGGTTTCAGGGTCAGATACACCTTCTTGCCGGAGTGTAAGCCTACTCCGGTAGCGCGAATGGTGTTCTTCAGTGTGCGTTGCTTTACCATGGGTAAATAGTCCTACTTTGGGCAGCGTCGGACAAGCCCGACGAAGCGCCGTCGAAATTTCAAAGGCCCAGCATTCTACCAGAAGTCAAGCCAAGAACCTATCCTTGTTCTGTAACATTTCAGTCAGCCTGACGACGCAGAAACGCCGGTATATCGAGATAATCGAGATCCTTGGCGGTGCGCACTGGCTTGGCGTTCGTTTCTGGTTCAGCCGGCTTGGCGTTACGCACTGCTGTGGGGCGTTCGAGCTTCTTGTAGTCAACACTGCCATCGGCTTTGCGCGTGTTGTCTACCGCCACCTTGGGCTTGGCTGCCATAACTTCTGGCTGGCCAATGCCGGTCGCCACAACGGTCACCCGGATCTCATCTTTCAATTCCGGATCAATAACCGTGCCAACAACCACTGTTGCCTCTTCTGAAGCGAATTCTTCAATGGTGTTACCCACTTCGGTAAATTCGTCCAGGCCCAGATCAACCCCAGCCGAAATGTTGACGAGGATGCCACGGGCACCATGCAGGTCGACGTCTTCCAGCAGGGGGCTGCGAATGGCCATTTCGGCAGCACGAGTGGCGCGATTCTCGCCCGAGGCAATGCCACTGCCCATCATCGCCATGCCCATTTCTGACATAACCGTGCGCACATCGGCAAAGTCGAGGTTGATGGTGCCGGGGCGGACAATCAGGTCAGCAACCCCCTGAACGGCATTCTGCAGAACGTTGTTCGCCTCAGAGAAAGCCTCCAGCAGCGTCACATTCTTACCCAGGACGGTCAGTAGCTTCTCGTTGGGGATGGTGATCAGGGAGTCCACGTTCTCACGCAACAAGTCCAGACCTTCCATCGCGATCTTCATACGGCGACGCCCTTCAAAGGGAAAGGGCTTGGTCACCACTGCAACGGTCAGAATACCGAGGTCTTTGGCGATTTCTGCCACCACAGGTGCCGCACCGGTACCGGTACCGCCACCCATGCCAGCTGTGATGAAGACCATATCGGCGCCTTTCAACACCTCCGCGATGCGCTCACGGTCTTCCAGGGCCGCCTGACGGCCGATTTCCGGGTTGGCACCGGCACCCAAACCACGGGTGATGCCATTGCCCAATTGCAGCTGAGTGGTTGCGTTGACACCGCGCAATGCCTGGGCATCGGTGTTGGCGCAAATGAACTCAACTCCGTCGATCTGTGACTCCAGCATGTGGCGTACGGCGTTACCGCCACCACCGCCACAACCAAAGACCTTGATCACCGCCGACTGCGGTTGTTCGTCAACAAGCGTGAACATATCACCTCCGTTCAGCTCTGGGTCATAGTTAGCCATCTTCCTGCTCCTTCTCCGTTGTTTGCACAGGCCTTACGGCCAATGCCCTGAATGTTGTTAAAAGTTTTCCGAAAACCACTGCTTCAGTCGCTTCAAGCCACCCGGGCTGTCTTTTTGCTTTCGGTTCGCAACCGCCGGCTGCTTGCCGCCCTGCATCTGGCGCAGGCCGTATTGCAGCAGGCCAACTCCGGTCGCATGAATCGGGTTATTCACCACATCCGATAAGCCACTCACCCCCTGAGGGCTGGCCAGGCGTACCGGTACATGAAAGACTTCTTCGGCCAGTTCAACGGCACCTTCCATCTTGGCGGTGCCGCCGGTAAGCACGATGCCCGCTGGAATCATGTCTTCGAACCCGCTATGGCGCAGTTCCGCCTTGATCAGGTTGAACAACTCTTCGTAGCGCGGCTCAACGACCTCGGCCAAAGCCTGACGCGTCAACTCACGCGGGCCACGATCCCCCACACTGGGCACCTTGATGGTTTCGTGTTCACCTGCCAGTTGCGACAAGGCGCAGGCATATTTGATCTTGATCTCTTCGGCATGCTGGGTCGGCGTAGCGAAGGCCATGGCGATGTCGTTGGTCACCTGATCCCCGGCGATGGGAATGACTGCGGTATGACGAATTGCCCCTTCGGTAAAAATGGCCATGTCCGTGGTGCCACCACCGATATCAACCAGACACACACCCAGCTCTTTTTCATCGTCGGTCAATACCGACTGCGCCGACGCCAGTTGCTCAAGAATGATCTGATCCACATCCAGGCCACAACGACGCACGCATTTATCAATGTTTTGCACGGCGTTCTGGGCACCGGTGACCAGATGGACCTTGGCCTCCAGGCGCACACCGCACATGCCCAGCGGCTCCTTGATGCCTTCCTGGGAGTCGATGATGTACTCCTGCGGCAGGATGTGCAGAATGCGCTGGTCCGCCGGTATCGCCACCGCCTGGGCGGCGTCAATCACTCGCTCCAGATCAGCCTCTATCACTTCCTTTTCTTTGATGGCGACTATGCCATGGCTGTTCAGGCTCTTGATGTGGCTGCCGGCTATGCCAACATAGACAGAGTGAATGTCACAGCCCGACATCAGTTCGGCCTCTTCCACTGCCCGTTGAATGCTCTGTACGGTGGATTCAATGTTCACCACCACCCCTTTCTTCAGCCCACGAGAGGGGTGCGAGCCAAGCCCGACGATTTCTATGCCATTGTCCGCCGTGACTGTGCCCACAATGGCCACAACCTTGGATGTTCCAATATCCAGGCCGACGATCAATTTTCCCTGTAAAGGCGATGTCATGGTTCACCTCATGCCGATGGTTCGGTTATTTCTCGGTAGCCAACAGCCAGGCCGTTGGGGTAGCGAGCGTCTATGTATTCAATGCTGTCGAGATCCAACTCGGCACGCTCCAGCAACGCCACGACTCGGCGCGTTCGCTCCAGCATGTCTCTTGATCCCAACACCACTTCTATGCCGTTGTTCAGTTTCAGGTCCCAGGCGCCGCGTGGATGCATGTCCACGCCGTCCAGTCGAAAACCACTGCCGACGAAGATGCGCGAGAACAACAAATACTGCTCCATCACACGTCGTGCCTGACCGTTGGGGCCACTGAGGTCCGCCAAATCCAGTTCCGCAACCGGGCGGTCCAGTGCTTCACCCATGCTGTTCAGCACCTGCTCGCCATTCCAGCGCGCTACCGGTTCGTGTTCGACCAGACGTATGCGCACCTGGTTGGGCCAGGCTTTGTCGACTCTGGCCTGATCAATCCAGGGCAGTGCCTCCAGTTGTTGCTTCATCTCGGCCGGCGACAAGGTCAACAGACTTTGCCCCAGGTAAGGCGCCATCACCGCAGCGACCCGATCACGATCCTGGTAAATCAGCGGTGACTCCAGATCCCACTCCGCCAGGGGCATCCACGGCTGCATGTCCTGGTGCCACCCTTGTTGCCAAAGCCAGTGCCCTCCGAGCAGCAGGCCAATCATCATTGTCACGCCAGCGACCAACACCACGGCTCTTTTGAGCGGTGTGCGCCAATCCAGTGGCTGACGCCTTTTTGTGGCACCTCGCCTTGGCGCTTTGCGTTGGCGTGCACTCATCACCGATACTCCGGTACCGTTGCCAGTAATTGGTGCATCAGTTCCGCCAGACTCCAGCCGTGCGCCTCACACGCCTTGGGCACCAGGCTGTGATCCGTCATGCCAGGAATGGTGTTCACCTCCAGCACATAGGGGTTGCCCGCTTCGTCCATCATCAGGTCAACTCGGCCCCAACCCTGACAGCCGAGGGTCTGAAAGGCTCGCAAAGACAATCGACGCAGGCGACGTTCCTGTTCGTCCGTCAGACCTGACGGCAAATAATATTCAGTGTCATTGGCCACGTACTTGGCGTTGTAGTCGTAAAAACCGGTCGCAGCCTTCAGCCGAATAACCGGCAAGGCCTCATCACCAACAATGCCAACAGTGTACTCGGCACCGGTGATAAACTGCTCCAGCATGACTTCCCGGTCGTATTCGAAGGCACTGGCACAAGCCGCTTCGAGTTGATCCGGTTCATCCACTCGACTCATGCCGATGCTTGATCCTTCATGAACCGGCTTGACCATCACCGGGTAATCCATCTGGTTGGCCAGTGCCTGACATTCATCCATGGAGCGCACCACCGCAAAGTTGGGGGTGGCGATACCGGCGCTGCCAAATACCCACTTGCTGCGCAATTTATCCATGGCCAGAGCCGATGCCATGACGCCACTGCCTACATAGGGCAAACCGAGCCATTCAAGCAGGCCCTGCAAGACACCATCCTCTCCTCCGCGGCCATGCAATACCGGGAAGACCACATCGATGTCGTTGTGCTGCAACCAGCCCACCAGGGCATTGCGATCAGTGACATCCAATGGCAGAACGTCATAGCCTGCGGTGTTCAGTGCGCGGATAACGGTCTCGCCACTGCGCAGGGCGACATCGCGTTCGGCAGAACGGCCGCCGTACAACACCGCGACCCGTTGAAAGGGTTTTCTCAGTGTCAGGTTCATGATCGATACCCCAGCCCGGCTTTGGCGATTTCTGCCGAGAGAGCACCGACATCACCCGCCCCCTGGGTCAACAGCAAATCACCGTCTTTCAGGACATCGGGCAGGATGTCCAGCACCTTGTTCTTGTGTTCGATAAAAATGGGGTCGACCCGGCCTCGCAAACGAATACTGCGGCTCAAGCTACGCCCATCGGCGCCAGCAATGGGTTCTTCCCCGGCCGGGTATACGTCAAGCAACAGCAGTACATCCACCCTCGACAATACATCAACAAAATCTTCATAGAGATCGCGCGTACGGCTATAGCGGTGTGGCTGAAACATCACCACCAGGCGTTTTTCCGGCCAACCCTGACGAATGGCGTCAAAGGTGACTTCGAGTTCGCGCGGGTGATGGCCATAGTCATCCACCAGCATGACGCTGCCGTCCTTGATCGGGTATTCACCCTGAACCTGAAAGCGTCGACCTACGCCGTCAAACCCATTGAGTCCGGCAATAATATCCGCATCAGCAACGCCTTCATCACTCGCTACTGCAATCACCGCCAGGGCGTTGAGCACATTGTGCAGGCCGGGCATATGCAAGGTGATATCCAGTGGCGCCAGACCATCCGGGCGTTGCACTCTGAATTCGGTTTTTATGCCTTTCTGGCGAATGTCTATCGCACGATAGTCGGCCTCCTCATTAATGCCGTAGGTTACAAACTGACGCGCCAGCTGCGGCAATATGGAGCAAACATGTTCATCATCACTGCACAAAACAGCCAAACCATAAAACGGCAGATTGTGCAGGAACTGGATGTAGGTATCCTTGAGCTTCTCGAAGTCACCTTCATAGGTGTCCATATGATCCGCATCAATGTTGGTGACGATTGCCGTCATCGGTTGCAGGTGCAGAAAAGACGCATCGCTTTCATCGGCCTCGGCGACCAGGTAACGGCTGGTGCCCAGGCGCGCATTGGCACCGGCACTGTTCAACTTGCCACCAATCACAAAGGTCGGATCAAAGCCGCCCTTCGCCATGACCGATGCCATTAATGAGGTCGTGGTGGTTTTGCCATGGGTGCCAGCCACCGCTATTCCGTGGCGATAACGCATCAGCTCCGCCAACATTTCAGCCCGACGCACGACCGGCACGCGCTGCTGCAAGGCCCAATTGACTTCCGGGTTTTCTGGATTGATGGCGCTCGATACCACCACCACATTGGCGCCAGCGACGTTCTCTTCGCTGTGGCCAATAAATACCTTGACCCCCAATTGCTCCAGCCGGTCCGTTGCAGCAGAGTGTTTCAGGTCCGAGCCACTGATTTTATAGCCCTGGTTGTGCAACACTTCGGCAATGCCACACATGCCGACACCGCCGATACCGATAAAATGAATACGGCGGATGCGCCGCATTTCCGGTATCGGAAACTCCTGGTCGTTGTTCAGATCCAATCGAGTCATGCCGCTTGCTCCACTTGCAATTCGTTAATGACGCGCACCACCCTTGAGGCGGAATCTCGTATGCCCAGGGGCCAGGCCCGGGTGGCCGCGAGATTCAATTCAGCTCTATGGCTCTGCCAATGGCTCAACCGAGCCGCCAGCGAA
>JAIUML010000048.1 GCA_022565595.1 Saccharospirillum sp.
CATAGTGACACCGGATGTGCTCGCGGTGAGATAACTCACCGGGTTCAACCGCCGGATGCGGAAAACCGCACGTCCGGTGGTGTGGGAGGAGTAGCAGGCGCAATCCTGCTACTTCGACCCGATCAGGGGGACGACACTCCAGAGGGGCTGGGCAGGTTGCGTCGATTGGGGTATCGACGCTCCATTGGTATGTCGGCAAAACGGCTCGGGTTTTAGCGCAGGATGTTGCGGCCTGGGTTGGCGTCCAGTACGACGATAAGCAGGGTGGCGATGGGGCCGAGCAATAGCGAGAGCAGGAACCAGACCAGGCCGCGGCGGCCTTTGCCCTGGGCGAGTCCGGCGTTGATTAGGGCCAGGGTTCCCCAGCCGACGAAATATCCACCGCCCTGGGCGATTACTGTGACTTCGTTCATGATCAGTCTGTTTGTCGAAGTGAATTCACGCCTATGTAAGCATCAATTAGGCCGCGCGACAACCGCACAGGCTGAAAGCGTGCGCCTGGTCTCACCCGGTTGGCAGAATAGGCAGTCTTCCAGGGTGCGTCATCATCCCTGATGATCAGGCATCTGGGTTAACGATGCTCCAGATATTTGAGCAAGGCTTCAAATTGCTGGGTGGCGGCTTCTGCGAAGAGCGGGTCCTGGCGGTGCTCTATTCGGCCCAGTATGTCTTCACTGGCGCTGTCGTCCAGGGCGTGGATGTCCTTGAATACCGTTCTTTCTTCCTTGCGCAGGTGTTCCAGTTGGTCGATATGGAACTGAGTCAGGGCGCTGTGCAGCGAATCCAGTGAGACGGCTTCTCCGAGGTTGATGGAGTCGATCAGGGTTCGAATTTTGCTGGAGCCGGCTTCAATGTCTTTGTGCTCTGCTCGGATGGCGGCGATTTCTTCGGCATTCCCGAGGTTGTGTTCGTTGAGGTAGTCGAAGGCGGCCTCTTCAAGTGGGTGGTGAAACCGCTCCGGGTAGTGCTGGATGTAGTCCATGATGTCGAGTATCAGCAGTACATCCGGCTTTTCGCTGCCGGTTTCCTCGCGGACATCATAGAGCGCGATTTCCCGCTCCAGAACGTCCAGTACTTTCACCAGGTTTTTGTGATCGTCACGCAGTTGTTGATATAGCTTGGTCATGGCGGCACCCTCCCTACAGGTCTGGTATCAGCCTACACCCCCCGTGAAATCGCCCTTGTGATGTGCGTCAAGTCTTTTGTTGATACTCGTTGCGGCTGATACCCTTTGGAACTATTGGGTTCATCGAGAGTCATCATAAGTCACACTCTTCCAGGAGGCACAGCTTCACTATGGCCAAGCGCAACAGAAAAGCAAGAAACAACCAGACGTCGAACCGTAAAAGTGAGGCCAGGCCAAAGTTACGAATGAGAACCCTCAAGCGCTGGGGGATCGGCCTGGCTGTGATGCTGTTGGTGGGTACTGCCTTGGCATTTTATGCACAATTGGCGGCAGAAGAGCGGGATCTGAGTGTGATCGGCAATGGCGCTCCGACTGTGGTTCAGGTGCTGGATTCGGATTGCCACCTCTGTCGGCAGTTGCAACGCAACGCCAAATCGGCGTTACGGCCCTACAATGATGAAGTGCAGTGGCGCGTCGCCAATATTGGCACCAACGAGGGGCGTCTGTTCGCCAATCGCCATGGTGTCAGCCACGTCACCCTGGTGCTGTTCGATGAACAAGGGCGCAGGGTGCAAACCATCAGCGGTGTGCAGAGCACTGATGAGCTTGAGCCCATCTTTGGCCGGTTAGCCGCTGGCCGCTGAGCCACCTTTCAGTTCAGCAGCCAGCGCCTCGATGACTTTGAGCATGGTCTGCTCATCCGGGTTGCTGAAGCCCAGCAGGAAGCCCTGTTGGGCGGTTTCGGCTGAGCCGTAGTGTTTTGACAGGGTTTCTACATCCACTCCTTGCTGATGGAGCCGGTCAGCGATGGCCTGGTCGCGAGGGCCGGCCGGTTGTTGAGCTGCCCGGTCGGGTTTGAAGAACAGGTTGATGTGCATGCCGCCCATCGGCGTGGCCCAGTCCAGACTCTCACTCAGGTGCGCTTCCAGCAAAGCCACCAGCCTGTCCCGCTTAAGGCGATAGTGCCGCCGCATGCGGTTCAGGTGCCGGTCGAACTGTCCGCTTGCCATAAAATCGGCCAGCGCCGGTTGAATGGGCAAGGATGCCGAGGCGCCAAGCTGTTGCTGCGCTTTGCTGAAGGCATCGAAATGGGAGGCGGGTACGACCACAAAGCCCAGCCTCAAGCCGCGAAACATCACCTTGGAAAAACTGCCCACCAGAAAGGTTCGGTCATTGCTGTCTGCTTGCATCAGCGGCATGCCCATCCGGCCCTGGTAGACGAATTCGTTGTCGTAGTCGTCTTCAATCAACCACAACGGGCGCTCCTGCAAGGCGCGGAGCCAGGCCCGGCGGCGATTGGTACTGAGGCTGATACCGAGCGGGTATTGGCGATTGGGCGTCAACAGCGCAACCTGGGGGGTAGAGCGCTCAGGGGGCAGCAGGGCGCCTTCGTCGTCTATTGTCAGTGATCCCAGGCCGCCCTGCCGGTTTGAAAGCAATGCTCTGATGGGCGGGTAGGTCGGGTTTTCGAGCCACCACTGGGCCTTTGGTGCCAGATTGTCGAGGCAGTGTTGCACTATGGTCAGCGAATCTCTGTTGCCACCCGTTACGAACACCTGCTCTGGCGAGCAGTGCAGCCCTCGAAGGCGATAGAGGTAGTCGGCTATGGCAATCTTCAAGGGCGGGTAGCCGGTACGATAGGCGCCGGCCAACAGGCGGTTGTCGGGTTTCAGCCAGCTTCGCCTCATGCTGGCCGCCCACTCGCGGGCCGGAAAGGCCTCGGTATCGACGCCGGAATCGCAACGCAACAAGGGGTGAGCTTTTGCTTCTTTTCCTGGTTGAGCCGGTCTCTGTGGGGCCTGGCTCTGTATCAGCTCCGTAGCAAAGAGCCCTCGTTTGGACTCGCTGAGCACTATGCCTTCGGCCAGTAACTGGTCGTACGCTCGGCTGACGGTGCTGCGCGACACACCCAGCGCCATCGACAGTTGTCTGGAAGAGGGCAGCTTGTCGCCTGGTTTCAGGCGGCCTGTGGTCAGCGCTGCTTTGATCTGGTCAATCAATTGCTGGTAGTAAGACGGGCCTTCGACTTCCAGGTGGAGCGCCAGGCTGGCGAGGCTGTGTTTCATCATCTGGCCTGCAAAAATAATTAAAAACTGGCTGTTTTTTGGCAAGCCAGATGCGCCTATGCTGGCAGCCTTGATCACGAAAGTCACGCAACCGATGAGAAAGGAGATGCTCTGTGAGCCGCCGTACTGCCGACCATGAATCCCCATTGCATACCGACAGGAGCCACGTTAAACGCGGGCCGAACCGGGCCGATTATGATCGGGACCGGGTCGACCAGATTCTCGATGCCAGCCTGTTTTGCACGGTGGCACAGAGTATAGAAGGGCAGCCCTTTGCCACCCCAACCTGCCATTGGCGCGATGGGGATTACCTCTACTGGCACGGCCATGCCAAGGCTCGGAACCTGGCACCAGGGCAGCCGGTTTGTATTAATGTGACCCAGTTTGATGGCCTGGTGTTGGCGCGCTCGGCCTTTCATCACTCGGTGAACTACCGCTCGGTCACGCTTTTTGGGCAGGCCGAAGCTGTAACGGATCCAGATGAAAAAGCCCGCCAACTGGAGCGCTTTGTCGACAAGATTGCACCGGGGCGTTGGCCGCAACTGAGGCCCATGAATGGCCCCGAATTGAAAGGCACTGGCGTCTCACGCATTCGCATTACTGAAGCTTCGTGCAAGGTGCGCGCCGAAGGGGTGAATGACGATGCCGAGGATGTGGATTGGCCGGTATGGGCCGGTGTGGTGCCGCTGCAACGGCAGTGGGGTACGCCAGAGCAGGAGAGGGAGCAACCCGTTGGGCTGACCCCTCCTGATCCGGTTGAGCTCTGGTAGTCCTAACGGAGCATTCTGGTGCTGCGCGGGTCCACTGCTCTGCGCCGCCAGAGCAGTGCCAGGCTCAGCAGCCCAAGGCCCCAGAAGGTCGGGCTGCCTCCGCTTTTTTTCTTGTTGTTGCCGGGTGAGTCTGAGGGTTGTTCATTGACACGCTCGTAGGCGCCAATGTCGCAATCAAAACCGTTCTGCATGCGAGCGGTACCACGCTGATCGGTCAGCGGGCAGTAGTCGTTGTCGGCGGCGTTATCCGCCAGGCTGCCGGAGCGCAGGGCATGAGTGGGCGTCGGGCCGCCGTTGTCGGCCAGTGGGGCGAGTAGGCTGGTGGTGACGGCGCTGCTGGCGATACTCAAGTCACTGGCCTCGGTAACGCAACCGGTTTCGTCACCGAGTACATTAAACCCTCGAGACAATGCCGTGCTGTCGAAGTAACAATCTTCACCATCGCTGGCGCGATTACCGGCAATGATGCTGGCGTGGTAGGCGAGTTTGCCCCCGGAATTGAGGTGAATGCCACCACCTTCGCTGGCTGCTTCATTGTTGGTAATGGTGCTGTGGGCGATTTCGAGTGAGGCATTGTCGTAGATGTAGATCCCGCCCCCCGAACCTGAGGTGGACTCGTTACCGCTCAGGGTAGTATTGCGTAAATAAATACCCGAATCGTCCACGATATAGAGGCCGCCTCCGTTTCCCTGGGCTCTATTGTTGATCACCGCGACACGTTCCAGATGCGCCGGATTGCCTTCAAGGTACAAGCCACCACCTTTGTCATCGGAAGTGTTGTCGGCAATGCGGCCGTCACGCATAAACAATTGAGAATAGTCAGCGAAGCCTGCACCACCGCGGCCGTCGGCATGATTGGCAACCAGGTCGGTATTGGCAAACCATAGGACACTGGGGTAGTCCAGGTAAAAACCGCCACCATAGGAACCTGCTGTGTTGGTGTCCAGGCTGCTGTTCAGGATGTTGGCAAAGCTTGTATCCAGGAAAATGCCTCCGGCGTCGACCGTGGCTGAATTGCCGTCAACGGTCACGTCATCCAGTTCGATGCTGGAATGATACAGATAGATAGCGCCACCACTACTGGCCGAGTTGTTGCTGATGTTCCCCCCATTGATGCGCATCAACGAGTATTCGAAAATATAGATACCCCCACCGCTACTGCTAGCGGTGTTGTTGGTGATGCTCACATCATCCAACTGGGCATGACTGCTGTAATAGACGTACATGGCTCCGCCGCTATCGGCTGAGTTGTTGGAGAATTCGGATGAGCGGATGGTCAGGTTGCCAGTATAGAGGTAAAGAGCACCACCAGTGCTGCTGGCCGAGTTGCCGGACAGGGTGGCGTCAGTCAGCGTTACCATACCGTAGTCGGAAAAAATGGCGCCGCCATTGTTGGCACTGTTGTTAGTGAAAGTGCTACTGAACACATCCAGAAAGGCCTCGGAGCCCAGGTAGATCGCACCACCACCGCTGCTTGCCGAATTGGCGCTGAAACGGCTGCTTTCGATTCTCGCAAAACTGCCCGTCTCCATATAAAGGCCACCGCCAGCGCCGCCAGCCCCACCACTGTTGCCACCAATGATGCGAACGCCATTGAGCGTCAAGCGATAGCCGCTGTTCAGGTACAGCACCCGGACACTGTTGCCGCCGTCGATCAGCGTCTCGTTCATGCCAGCCCCGTTGATGCGGATGTCGCTGGAGATGGCGAGAGAACTGGTCAGGTTGTAGGTGCCCTCCGGCACCACCACTGTGTTGAGCCCGTCGCTGCCAGCGATGCACTCCCCCTGGGCATCGCCAGAGGCTGTCTGACTATTGGCCGCGGCTATGGCTTCACGCAGTGAACACTGCCCATCGTTGGCTGTGACGTCGGTAGTGGTGGTTACAGTGATGGTTGCGGCATGTGCCCAGCCGAGGCTCAGCAACAAAGCGAACAAGGTTTGCCGAAAAGTGAAGGTCCACATTCTAATCTGCCTCCGTGTTATGGTTTTTATGGGGAGACAGTACTTCTAACCACTCCTGCCAGAGCGGAATATCCGTTTCCGGTTTTCAGTATAGGAAGTTGACAAATACAGGTTGTTATTTTTCGTATCTCGACCAGAATCTGCAGACTGTTCTCTATTACTGGCCCCTTGCGAGTTCATGATGACCGAAAACTGGATTGATCCCGATGCCTGTGCCGATTCCGAAATCGAAGCTTGCCCGCTGTGGGAGAGCCCCCTGTTTCTCTGTACTCTCTCAGTACACAATTTAATCAAGCAACCCTTGCTGGATTTGATCGTAAAGCAGTCGAATCGACAGACTGACGGTATTGCCAGCCAGGTAGCCATGACGGCAAAGCACCAATTGCTGGAGAGCCCTCTCGATTTTCTGGAGCAGGATGATGCAGACATCCAGTTGCTGAACCAGAGGTTGTCTGACCTGGTGCTGCAGGTGGCTGGGGATGTGAATGCGATGTACTGGCCAGAAGATGCCGACCCGGTGGTCACTCTGGTCGAGAGCTGGTATCACGTCACCCGCTACGGTGGTTACCACGATGCGCATTCACACCCGAACTGTTCCTGGAGTGGTATCTACTATCTGAAAGCGGGCGAATCTGACCTGGCAACCCGCAGCGGTGTTAACCGTTTTTATGACCCACGTACCAATGCCGATCAGTTTCAGGATGCAGGCAGCCTCTATTTGTCGAACCAGGGCTTCTGGGATTTTTTGCCGGTAGAAGGTCAGGTAATACTCTTCCCTTCCTACCTGAAGCACTCTGCCTTGCCCTATTTTGGCCACACGGATCGCATTGTTCTAGCGTTCAATGCCCGGGTTGATCTACTGCATGGTGAGTGACCTGGATTTTGGCTTGCCGAACAGGTGCGTCTCCAGTGGATTGAGCAGGCAGCAATACTCTCGATTCTGCCTGACCGCGGACGCCAACCGCCACTTTGAATACGCAGCCCGCATGAGTTTCTGTTTTTTCTACGTCTCTGGCTGCGCTGGTAACAAACAGAGTTTTCATACCCTGGCCACCAAAAGCGGGGCAGGTGGTCTGGCTTGCCGGGAAGCGTAACGACTGGCTGAGCTGACCCTTGGGCGTGTAGCGGCACACTCTGCCTGAGCCCCATTGAGCGTTCCAGATAAAGCCATCATTGTCGACGAAGGCGCCATCCGGGTGGATATTAGTGCCACTGAGATCAATCAACGGGCGTTTGGGGCCAATGGGCCAGCCGTGTTGAGGTTCAAGTGGTTGTTGCCAGATGATGCCGGTTGGCGTGTCTGCCCAGTAGGCGCAGGTGCCTCCCGGTGCAAAACATATGGCATTAGGTATGGTCAACTGGTCTTCAATGCACTGCAGTTCGCCACGGTAATAGCGGTAAATAGCTCCGGCGCCCTCTTCTTCCTGCCAGCCCATGGTGCTGATCCAGAAGCCGCCCCAGGGGTCTGCCCGGCCGTCATTGGAGCGGGTGGCAGTGCCCGTGGTTGGAAAGGGCAGCAGCGATTGGTATTCGCCACTGTCGATATCAAGCAACAGCAACGAATGCTCAGCGGCGACCAGCAGGCGGCCCTCATTGACCCAGGCCGCAGCCGATACGGCCTGATCGAAAACCCATTCAAAACGTTGCTGTCCGAAGCGGCTCAGCAGCCGGTTGTTCAGAATATCGAACCAGAACAGCTGCTGGCGCTGAGGGTGCCACAATGGGCCCTCTCCCAGACGGCAAGGCCGCTCGTCGAACCATTGTACCGATTGCAAAGGGCTCTCCCTGGTGGTCATGTTCAGGCTCCTTGACGTGGCCACAGACGATGATTTACAGTTCAGTCTAGAGAGTTACCGGTAACATATCAAGCCGTACTGGCTGGATATTCCGCTTCGATAGCGAAAAAACCGAAAATAATGACAACAAACAACAGGAGAATACGCCATGATCAGGGCGTCTCAGGGCGGGCAACGGTTCGAATTGCACTCCCCCACCGAACTGCCTCGGGCCTGCGGGTTCTTGTGGAACCGCCAGATGATGATTCAGATGAACTGCCGTGGCTTTGCCGTCGCCCAGTTCATGCAGCCGGAGCCGGCCAAGTACACCTTTGCGCCCAATCTGGAAGCCAAAACCTTTATGCAGCCAGAACAGCCCTACTACGCGCATCATCCTGGTCGGTTTTTCTATTTGAAAGACGAAGCCAGCGGGGATCTCTTTTCGGCTCCCTATGAGCCGGTTCGAGCGAAACCCGATCACTATGTGTTTTCGGTAGGCAAGAGCGACATTCGTTGGCAGGTCAGCAAAGGTGGTATTCGTCTGGAGTTGTGTTTGAGCCTGAGTGACGAGGACGCTGTTGAGCTGTGGCAGGTCAAGGTGATTAATGAGTCACCTCGGGAACGAACTGTAAGTCTTTACCCCTACATACCCTTCGGCTACATGAGCTGGATGAACCAGTCCGCGCTGCATCGCCCAGAATTGAGTGCCATTGTCGCAAGCTATGTGACCCCTTATCAAAAAGTTGAAGATCATTTTAAGCAAAAAGAATTCAAGGAAAGAACCTGCCTGATTTACGATCGGAAACCGGATAGCTTTGAAACCATTCGTGAACATTTTGAAGGCGAAGGTGGTTTGCACAACCCCGATGCCTTGGGTAAAGAGTTTCTGGCCGGAGGCGAATCACTTTATGAAAGCCCGGTGGCAGCCTTGCAATATCGCCTTGGCCTGGCGCCTGGCGCAGAAGAGAATTTTCGATTCCTGTTGGGCCCGGTAAAAGACGACGAAGGCATCAAACAACTGTCGCAAGGTTACCTGCCGGATGTTCACTTTGCCGCGGCGCGGGCTCGGTACGAAGCCTATATGGCACAGGGGCAGGGCGTATTGCAGATCGACACCCCGGATCTGCATTTGAACGATGTGGTCAATCATTGGTTGCCACGCCAGGTTTTTTATCATGGCGATGTCAACCGATTGAGCACCGACCCTCAAACGCGCAACTACCTGCAAGACACCATGGGCATGGTGTACCTGCAGCCGGAGAAAACTCGAGAAGCCATCGCCTTCGCACTGAGCCAACAGGAAGACAGCGGCGCCATGCCGGATGGCATAAGGTTGTTGCCCGATGTCGAGCTGAAGTACATCAACCAGATACCCCATACCGACCACTGTGTCTGGCTGCCCATCGTACTGCAAGCCTATTTGAACGAAACCGGAGACACCGATTTTCTGCGTGCCGACATTACTGAATGGCAAGGCGAGAGTCACTCCACGGTGTTCGAACGCATGACAGCCGCCATGCGCTGGTTGCTCGGCGCGCGCGATGAACGCGGCCTCAGTTATATTGCCCAGGGCGATTGGTGTGACCCGATGAATATGGTGGGCTACCAGGGCAAAGGTGTCTCAGCATGGTTGAGTGTCGCTACCGCTTATGCGCTGAAATTGTGGGCCGACATCTGTATGAGTATTGGTGAACAGACCATTGCAGAGGAGTGTCTGGCTGGAGCCAGCGACATTAACGCCTCAGTCAATCGTCATTGTTGGGATGGCCAATGGTATGGACGTGGCATTACCGATGCAGGAGTACTTTTTGGCATCAGCAAAGACCCCGAAGGCCGAATTTTCCTCAATCCTCAAAGCTGGGGCATGCTGGCGGGAACCTGTGATGACCTGCAAAAAAAACAAATGGTTGCAGCCATTGCTGAGCAACTGGAAACGCCCTATGGCGTCATGATGTTCGCGCCAGCCTACACCGCCATGCGCGATGACGTTGGCCGAGTGACGCAGAAGCATCCGGGTGCTGCAGAGAATGGCTCTGTCTATAACCACGCGGCTGCTTTTTATATCTACAGCCTGTTTGAAGTGGGTGAGGCTGATCGAGCTTTTCGTCTGTTGCGACAGATGATCCCAGGCGACAGCCCCAAGGATTACCGTCAACGCGGGCAAATGCCGGTCTACCTGCCCAACTATTATCGCGGTGCTTATTTCCAATTTCCGCGCACGGCAGGCCGCTCTAGTCAGCTGTTCAATACCGGTACCGTCGCCTGGGTTTATCGATCCCTGGTGGAGCAACTCTTTGGTTTGCAGGGAACCTCAGAAGGCTTGCGCATTGCCCCTCAATTGCCAACCTTCTGGAAAACGGCTCGGGTTATTCGTCGTTTCCGAGGGGCGGACTTTGTTGTGCTGTACCACCCTCAGTCCTCTGCAGAAGGGCTGCAAATATGGGTGGATGGGCAACGACTGAATGGTAATATCATCTCTCGGTTCAAGCCAGGTCAGCAATATCAGGTGGACGTCCATTGCTGAGTTGGTGTTACAAAAAATTACCAGAAACGACCAAAAAACCAAAGAAGTGAGCCCTGGTGTAATTGTAACCGATTACAGATTGGCTTAGACTCTCAAAAGTTACCGGTAACATCGCTTGCTATGTTACCGGTAACTTTATCAGCGATAGACAACGCATAGATGGGTTTTTAACCGACACTGGTTTGCCCGGTGTCACCCTGACAACAGACGGAGAACAAGAATGAAACATCTGACCAAATTGGCAGCCGTCGGGGCTGCATCAATGCTGGGGTTGGCGTCCGCCAAGGCAGCAGATCTGGAAGTCATTCACTGGTGGACATCGGGTGGTGAGCAAGCGGCTGTAACGGTTTTCGCCGATGAATTCGATGCGCGTACGCCACACAACTGGGTCGATACCGCCATTGCTGGGGGTGCCAATTCCCGCTCAACGACTTTGCAGCGCATTCTGGGCGGTGACCCTCCTGGAGCGGCTCAGTTCAACATCTCTCGACAGTTTGAAGAGCTGGCCGAAGCCGGCATGCTGCTCGACTTGACTGACCTGGCGGAAGAGCAAGGCTGGCGCGATGTTATTCGCCCTTCCTCCATTCTTGAAGTCTGTGAATACGATGGCAGAATCTTCTGTGTTCCGGTCAACATTCATAGCTGGCAGTGGGGCTGGGCTTCCATTCCTGCGTATGACCAGGCAGGCGTTGATGTGCCACGCAACCTGAGTGAGTTCATTGAGACGGCTCCAGCACTGCAAGCGGCGGGTATTACACCTTTCGCCATTGGTGGTGAAGGCTGGCAGATCAGTGGTGCGGCACGGGTGGTACTGGTTTCTCAACTGGGCAAAACCGGCTATGACGCCATCTATGAACACCGCGATCTGGACGTGGCAGGTGGGCAGCAAGTCCGCGATGCCATCGAGATCTTCAAGAGCCTGAAGCAATACACCGATGATGGCTCTGCCAACCGTAACTGGAACGACACCACCAATCTGGTGTTGACCCATCAGGCGGGTATGCAAATCATGGGTGACTGGGCTCGTGGTGAGTTCTCACTCGCAGGTCAAACCCCGGGTGTTGACTATGCCTGTATTGCTGGCCCTTCAGAAAACCCCTACCTGGAAACGGGTGGGGATGTCTTCGTGTTCCCGAAACAGTCTGATGCCGCAATGGAAGAAGCACAGCTCGCGCTGGCAGGCATGATGCTTGACCCGCAAGTACAAGCCAGTTTCAACAATGCCAAAGGCTCACTGCCCGTGCGTGATGATGTCGACATGTCCATCGCGGATGACTGTATGAAAGCCGGTCTGGAAATCCTCGCGGATCCGAACCGTATTCTGCCTTCTCCCAATATGTACTTCACTGAAGATACTCTGGGACAAATGGATGACCTCTGGCTTGAAGCCTGGGCGAACCCTAACCTCTCTACAGAAGAGATTCAGCGTCGGTTTGTCAACATAGTTGCCTCAGCAGACTGATTGCTTTCCCTGCAGGTAGTCAATAGTAGTTGCTACCTGCATCTGATCTTACTGATTCGAGTTTTGGAGTTGTTGTATTAGCGAGCGGCGGATGCCGGTGATGCCTCAGCAGGGGAGTCTGCAGCATGGTCGCCTTTATTGCTCCTGCAACAGCGACACTAGGCCATCCATGGCCGTCGGATGCTGCAGTCTAGGCTCCATGGATGGATTCACGCCGACCCTGCAGAGGCATCACCGGTAGCCGTCACGGACCATGGTCTCGCAATAATCCCCGAAACTAGAACTATTGAAAAAGGGTTGAGTTATGGCTGAGTCTGTATCTGCCGATGGTGTGACTGTACCCAAACGGCAAGCCACCCGTTACCCAAAACCCCGTCGCCTGCGGCTGTCTACCTTTATGAGTGTCCTCGGCACCACGCCGATGATTATTACCGCCATTGGGGTTTTTGTCATTTGCATTATCTATTCCGGGCTGCTGTCTTTTACGGATGCCCGCATGTTTCCCAGCTTCAATTTTGTTGGATTGAGACAATACGAACGACTCTGGTCGACCGGCCGCTGGATGGTATCGGTCAACAATATCTGGTTGTTTGGTTTGCTCTCAATCGGGTTGAGCATGATCTTCGGATTTATATTGGCCGTGTTCATGGATCAGCGCATTAAATGCGAAGATCTGTTGCGCTCCATTTTTCTGTACCCCTTCGCCATGTCATTGGTGATTACCGGTCTGGCCTGGCGCTGGATTCTGGACCCTGGTATTGGTATTCAGGCCGCTGTGCGAGCCTGGGGGTTCGAGAATTTCAATTTCGCTCCCCTGGTCAATGCCGATACGGCCATCTATGGCCTGGTCGTTGGCAGCATCTGGAACAGCATCGGCGTCACCATGGCCATCATTCTTGCCGGGTTGCGTGGCATTGATAGCGAGATCTGGAAAGCCTCCCGAATTGATGGCATTCCCGCCTGGAAGACCTACTTCTTTATCGTACTGCCGATGATGAAAGGGGCTCTGTTTACTGCCTTTGTTTTGCAATGCGTTGGCGTCGTTCGTGTGTATGACATTGTGATCGCCATGACTCAGGGCGGGCCTGGCATTGCCACCCAGATGCCGGCTGTTTTTGTGATAGAGCACATTACCGGTCGAATTAACGTTGCCTTGGGCATGGCTGCAGCAATGATGATGTTGCTACCCGTGGTTCTGCTACTCGCTTTGAATGGTTTTGTGCAGTGGCGAGGCAAGCGTATGAAGGAGAAGCTGTCATGACTCTCAGCGTAAGAACACCTGTTCCAGGCAACATGGAATCGGTTTTGTCCGGGCCGCGTGGCCCCAGGAAACATCAACTCAGTATTGCCCGAATAGGTATCTATGCCTTTCTGGTGATGTCTGCTTTGTTTTTCTTGATGCCTTTCTGGGTCATGATCGTTACTTCTTTAAAAACCTTGCCGGAAATCCGCGAAGGCAACCTGTTCAATTGGCCACGAGACTTGACCATAGAGCCCTGGATCAATGCCTGGTTCAATGCCTGTACCGGGCGCGATTGCAATGGTTTGCGCCCAGGCTTCTGGAATTCGGTCAAGATCACCGCTATTGCAACGGTATTATCAATTACCATTGCGGCCATCAATGGCTATGCGCTTTCATTCTGGCGCTACCGCTATGCCAATGTCATCTTTGGCATTCTGGTGTTTGGTGCCTTTGTACCCTATCAAGTGGTTATTTATCCATTGATCATCGTTATGCGAGAGCTGGGTCTGTTCTCGACTCTTGCCAGCATTGTCATTATTCACACCATCTTTGGTATGCCGATTTTGACGCTGCTCTTTCGGAACTTTTTTGCCAGTTTACCAATGGAAATGTTCAAGGCGGCACGCATCGATGGCGCTGGTTTCTGGCAGATATTCTTCCGCATCATGGTTCCAATGGCGGTGCCCATCACCGTGGTCGCTGTCATCCTGCAGTTGACGGGTATCTGGAACGACTTCTTGTTTGGAACCGTCTTTGCTGGGCGTCAGAATATGCCGATGACGGTGCAATTGAATAACATCGTGCAAACCACGACAGGTGTGCGCGAATACAATGTGCACATGGCGGCAACAATTCTCACCGCCGCTGTTCCATTAGCGGTCTATTTTATTTCAGGTAAGTGGTTTGTGCGCGGCATTGCCGCTGGCGCGGTCAAGGGGTAGAACAATGACAGTACACAGTGTATCGATTAAAGACCTGTCCCTGCAGTATGGCAATACTCAGGTGCTGGAAAACTTGAACCTCGACATTGAGCAAGGTGAGTTTATCGTTCTGCTCGGGCCTTCCGGCTGTGGCAAATCCACCTTGTTGAATTGCATTGCCGGTTTGCTCGATATCAGCGATGGGCAAATATTTATAGGCAATCGTAATGTCACCTGGGAAGAACCCAAGGACAGAGGCATCGGCATGGTGTTTCAGTCCTATGCGCTTTACCCGCAAATGACTGTGGAGAAAAACCTGTCCTTTGGTCTCAAGGTGGCTGGCTTTAAAAAGGACGAGATTGAAAGGCGTGTGAAGAAAGCGTCTGATATGTTGCAGATCCAGGAATTGCTGCAGCGCAAGCCGGTTGAACTCTCGGGTGGGCAGCGCCAGCGTGTGGCCATAGGCCGAGCCCTGGTCAGAGAAGCGGATGTGTTTCTGTTCGACGAGCCTCTTTCCAACCTCGATGCCAAGTTGCGTTCAGACCTGCGTGTTGAAATCAAACGGCTGCATCAACGTTTGAAAAACACCATGATCTACGTGACGCACGATCAGATCGAGGCACTGACGCTGGCCAACCGCATCGCCATCATGAAGGACGGTGTAATCCAGCAATTGGCTGACCCTCATACCATTTATAATAGACCGGTGAATCTTTATGTGGCGGGTTTTATTGGCTCACCGTCGATGAACTTCCTCGAAGGGCAGTTGTGCCAAGGCGATGAAGATGTCTTCATCACGAACAACGGCACCGTTATCCCGGTTGCCTCCTACGATTTTATGCAACCCTTGAACGGCAACACGAATGCTGTGCTGGGCATTCGACCCGAGCACATTGTGACGGGGAGCGCTGCGGAGGAGATGCCGTTCAAGGTCGAAGTCGACATCGATATTGTGGAACCCATGGGGTCGGAAACCCTGGTCTGGACAAAGCTGGCCGGCAGAAGCCTGACAGTCAGTTGCGATGGCGATCAACAACTGGAGCCGGGGCAACGTATACTGTTAGGGTTCAACCCGGGGCGGGGTTCGCTTTTCGATGCTGAGTCAACTCAGCGGTTGTAATTGCTTGAGTCTCAAGGGGCATCTATAGCGGTGGTCCGCATCGGCTACCGGTAATGCCTCTGCGGGGTCGGCGTGAATCCTCCCTGGAGCCTAGACCGCAGCAGCCCTGCTGCGGACTACCCCGCTGAGGCATCACCGGCATCCGCTGCTCGCATTTTGAGAGGCCAACTTAAGTAAATACTCGTATACCTGAGGTATACAGCATGCGGGTTCTAACCGAACCCGTTGAACTTCCTCACCTTGATCCGAGAGACAGGTGTAACCGGTAGGCACAGTAATGACGAGTACTCAGAAAATTGTTGTGATGGGCGTATCCGGCAGTGGTAAGACCATGATGGCGCAGCGCCTGGCATCGATTCTGGGTTTGGCGTTTTATGATGCAGACGATTTTCACAACCCGATGAACATCGCCAAAATGACGCAAGGCATTCCTTTGAACGATGCTGACAGAGAAGGTTGGCTGAACGATCTGGCCGGGTTGATCCAGCGGGAGTCTGGACTTGTGCTCGCCTGCTCTGCATTGAAGATCAGTTATCGAGAGAGACTGAAAGCCGCCGACCCTCGGTTGCGATTCTTGTATTTGAAGGGCAGTTTTGATGTCATCTGGCCGAGGTTGCAGCAGCGTGAGCAGCATTATTTTCATGGCGAAGATATGCTGCACAGCCAGTTCAGTCAGCTTGAAGAGCCACAAGCGAATGAGGCTCGCATTATTGATATTTCAGGCTCACCGGAAGTGGTGCTGTCCAGATGCCTGGCCAGCCTTCGCTAAGGGGAGTGGTTTCAGTGTATTATCATTGGAATTGTTCATTCAAATTTCAGAGTTGGCACTATTTCGAGCGACGGATGCCGGTGGTGCCTCAGCGGGGGAGTCCGCACCCTGGCCGGGGGGGGTCTAGTCTACAGGGTTGTATTTTAGACGCCCCCGCAGCGACCCCCCCCG
>JAIUML010000049.1 GCA_022565595.1 Saccharospirillum sp.
GGGTCGTTAGCTCAGTTGGTAGAGCAGTTGGCTTTTAACCAATTGGTCGCAGGTTCGAATCCTGCACGACCCACCATCTTTTAGAAAAAGGGAGCTACGGCTCCCTTTTTTATTTTTGATCCCTCCCCATGTTACTGAGGGACCAGAATGAATACAGGCTTGATAATAGCGTTTTGAGGAACTTTTTTGGGGTGCAGGACGTTTCAGGGTAAAGTATTGCAGTGAGCCTTTGATGACTGAGTGGGTTATGACAAGTTCCGCTTCGCTGTCTGAAGTGACAGTTGATTTTGAAATTCCCGTTGCCGAGCGAATATCAACGCTCAGCAATACCGAGGTTCGTGTTCTAAACGAAGAGATCATGGCGCTTCTTGAACAGAATAATGCCGTCCTCGTTGCGCACTATTACACTGATCCTCTGGTTCAGTCTTTGGCAGAGCAGTCGGGCGGTTTTATTGGCGATTCTCTGGAAATGGCCCGTTACGGACGTGATGTAGACGCGGAAACCGTTGTTGTAGCTGGCGTTCGCTTTATGGGCGAAACCGCAAAAATCCTCAGTCCCGAGAAAACCATCCTGATGCCGACCCTTGAAGCGACCTGCTCCCTGGATCTGGGTTGTCCGGTGGATGAGTTCAGTGCTTTTTGTGATCAGCACCCGGATCGAACCGTGGTTGTTTACGCCAATACCTCGGCTGCGGTAAAAGCCCGGGCGGATTGGGTCGTGACTTCCAGTATCGCACTGGATGTAGTGGACTACCTCGATCGCCAGGGGGAGCGTATTCTATGGGCGCCCGACCAGCACCTGGGGCGCTATGTCCAGCAACAGACCGGAGCCGATGTCCTGTTGTGGAATGGCAGCTGCATTGTTCATGAAGAGTTTCGTGCCAAGGGTCTTCTGGATCTGAAGGCCATGTACCCCGAGGCGGCGATCCTGGTGCACCCGGAATCACCAGAGGCGGTCGTGGACCTGGCGGATGTCGTTGGCTCAACAACACAGTTGATCTCGGCGTCAGAGCGATTGCCCAACCAGCAGTTTATTGTGGCGACGGATCGTGGTATTTTCTACAAAATGCAACAACGCTCGCCGCACAAGACCTTTATCGAGGCACCAACGGCCGGCCAGGGAGCGAGTTGCAGAAGCTGTGCACACTGCCCGTGGATGGCCATGAACGATCTACAGCGTCTGAAGCAGGTCCTGCAGCGGTCGGATCAGGTCATCGACGTTCCACCAGAGTTGATTTGCAAGGCCAGAGTGCCACTCGACCGGATGCTGGATTTCGCTGCTCAGCTAAAGCGCTGAACCGGTAAGCTCGACCCGAAACGACTTTCAGAGCTGGTCATCCTACCTGGGC
The DNA here is from genome assembly GCA_022565595.1 of Saccharospirillum sp. Lineage (GTDB taxonomy): Bacteria > Pseudomonadota > Gammaproteobacteria > Pseudomonadales > Natronospirillaceae > Saccharospirillum. The sequence goes on from JAIUML010000049.1 coordinate 1,350, forward strand.
AGCAGGCTACGTTGTTGCTCGAAGGTGGTCAGCAGTTGTTTCTGGCGCGCCAGTTGTGAAGCCCCGCTCGGATTGCTGATGGCGCCCCTGAGTAGGCTCATCGCTCTGGATTCTTCCCCCTGATACCAATAGTAATTGGCCAGAGCCTCAGTTTCTCGCTCCGGTTGGCAGGTCTTGGTTAGTATCGTCCTGAACTCCAGAACTTCCATGTAAGTTGCCTTTATAGAGCCCAGGTCCTCTATCGCTTGTCTGCACGTATTGGCATCTTGCTGCTGTTGCCATCGGGCTTTTGCCAGGTAGAAGTAGGCTGGGTCAAAGTCTGGAAAAAGGCGGAGAATCATGCTCAAGCGTGCCTGGTACTGTTCAAGGCTGAATTCGTTCTGGTAATAGATCAACCAGCCGAACAGCAGGTTGGGTTCTGCATTCTGCAGCAGAGCAGGGGGGAAAAGGGTGGTGTCATCGTCATTGGTTGGGGCGTTTTCGCGGTAGACAGCAGGGGCAGTGGCGAAGCTCTCACCCCGAGAGTGCGCCTTGTTCAGATGCCACCGCAACACCGGATAGTGGTGATCGGGTGCCGGTTCGCTGCCGTTTCTCTGATCTTCCAGCTGTGCCATGTTGGCGATGCGAGTTGATGTCAGCGGGTGGGTTTGCCAATAATCAGACAAACCGGGCTGAAAAGACGTTTGTGCTTGAAGTCGTTGAAACAGTCGTGCACCAGCGCCCGGGTCATAGCCGGTTTCGCTCAGCAATCGCGCAGAGAAGCGGTCGGCTTCGGTTTCCATGGCACGGCTGAATGCCAACCTTTGTTGCGCGGCGCCAAGTTGGGAGCCAAAGAAGGTCGCTCCGGCCAAATCCGGGTTGGTGCTTGCCAGCGCGATACCCAGAATGGCGCCACTGATGGACAGCCAGGCCTGCTGACGGTTGGCATCTGCAAGCCGAGAAAAGTGCCGCAGGTTAAGATGTGCCAGCTCATGTGCCATGACGGCAACAAACTCGGCCTCGGTCTCGGCTGTTTTCCACAGGCCGATGTTGTAGCCGGTAATGTTCCCGGGCAAGGCAAAGGCATTGAAGCTTTGTTCTCGAATCAGCAAGGTGCTGAGGTGGCTCATGGGCGCGGTGGATGCAGCTCGCAAGTGCTCCGCTCGCTCATTCGTCCAGTATTCAAGCCATATATCATTGATCACCACCCCTTGCCGCTGTAACCTTCGAGTCAAATAGCCCGATACGGCCTTTTCCTGCTCGGTCGTCCATCCCATGGACTGATCGGCGAATTGAGCATGGCTTTTAGGGGCGGCGCTCCAGAGCAGGCTGACCGTCAGAATACAGGCAATCAGTGAAAAACATTGGCTTTGTTGACGCACATTGCAGAAACGCACTTCGACTCCATACAGTCGGTCAGGGTTGCTCTATAATACGAGCGGCGCGGAATCTTGTCAGAAAGGGGGTGTAATTGGCTTGTAAAACATCGGAAGTGCAGTTGGTCGATGCCACAGGCTTGCGCTGCCCTTTGCCATTGTTGCGCACCAAGCAGACCCTTAACGCTGTGGAGGCGGGGCAATTGCTTGAAGTACTGGCGACAGACCCGGGTTCATTGCGTGATATCCCGGCGTTTATCGGCATGACTTCGCATCAATTGCTGGAGCAAACTGAAACAACGTCTGGACACTACCGTTTTCTAATTCAGAAGGGAGAAGGCTGAGTTGAAGCTCTACCGAGTCGTTCAGGGTTTCTTTCATCGATATTTTTCCGATGAAGAAGCCGTTATTTTGGCATTCCTGCTGATCATCATAGGGCTGCTGGTTATAGGGTTGGGCGGAATTCTCGCGCCGGTCTTCACCGCCATTATATTGGCCTATCTGCTTTCACCTTTTGTCGATCGTCTGAACAATCTTCGTATCCCCCATAAATTGTCTGTGACCGTGGTGTGTCTGGCGTTTTTTGGTGTATTGGTTTCTGGCATGTTGATCATAGTGCCAGCCCTGTTGCGCCAGATTACTACTCTGGTAACCGATATGCCTACCATGTTGCGCCTGCTCCAGGATCAGATACAGGCGTTGCCTGATCGCTACCCGGATACGATATCGACTGAACTGGCCCAGCAATGGCTATTGGGTCTTGACCTCAGAGGCATCAGCCAACAATTGTCGGGCATGATTCCGCGCGTACTGACTTTTTCCTTGAGTACCTTGCCTAGCGTGGTCGGATTGTTGATCTATCTGATCGTTGTACCCTTGATGGTCTTCTTCATGTTAAAAGACCGGGTCGTGTTGTGGGATAGTGTCAAGAGTTTGCTGCCCAATCGTCGCGCCCTGATGAACCAGATTGCACTGGAAATGAACCAGCAAATTGCCAACTATATCCGTGGCAAGGTCATCGAGATATTAATTGTTGGCAGTGTAAGCTTTGCAACCTTCGAACTGTTCGGGTTGGAATACTCCGCATTGCTGGCTGTGTTGGTAGGTTTGTCGGTGGTCATCCCCTATATTGGCGCTACCGTTGTAACGATACCGATTTTCGCCATCGCAGCCTTTCAATTCGGTTTTACCAATCAGTTGTACTACATCATGTTGGCCTATTTCATCATCCAGATACTGGATGGTAACGTCCTCGTGCCTCTGCTGTTTTCTGAAGCCGTCAATCTTAATCCGGTATCCATTATCGTAGCAGTGCTGCTGTTTGGTGGCCTCTGGGGCTTCTGGGGAGTTTTCTTCGCCATTCCATTGGCTACTTTGGTCAAGGCTGTGCTGAATGCCTGGCCAAAGCATATGGAGCAGGAAGAACTCTCCCTTGAAGTGGATGAAGATGCCCCCTGAAGGTCGTTCAGCCGGTCTGTCGGCGGCTGCCCTCCAGTTCCTGAAGCAGTTTGTGGACGTGCGTTCGTGCGTCTACATCTCTCCAGGCTTGTTCCAGGCGCCCGGTTTCGTCAACCAGGAAGGTGCTCCGCACCATGCTGACAATGGTTTTACCAAACAGCTCTTTCTGGCGCAGCACGCCGAACAGGTGGCAGAGTGCTTCGTTACTGTCTGAAATCAGTTCAAATGGCAGACTTTGTTCGCGTTTAAAGCGTTCGTGGCTGTCAAGGGTGTCTCTGCTGACACCGAAAACGAGGATGTTCTGGCTGTTCAAACGCTTGTAGTTGGCGCCAAAATCCTGATTCTCTATGGTGCACGCAGGGGTGTGGTTCTTCGGGTAAAAATACAGCAAAACCCGATAGCCACGCAGGGTCCTGAGATGGACGTTCTTGTGGTTGGTTGCCGGTACAACGAAATCCGGAACTTGTTGCCCTATTTCGAGTGTCATCTCCTTATCTCCTGAAAAAGTACTGGCTGGCTTCCACCCTGAAATGGCATTTTGCCTTTTCACAGAATTCTTTAGTATCGTACATAACTGATAATTTTCCAGTGTTAGAGCCTTAACGGGCTTGTGTCCCTGTAGGGTGGCCAGTACCATTGCCGATTCAGGAGGTGTCAGCGTTGCTGGACCGCCGGCCCGTCTCCAGAAAAGCCTCTGGTGTGCGGCGCGATTAGCCTTGAGCGCCCAGGACGAATCGATATTTGGTGTGGTTTATAGCGGAGCCCAGGTTCCTGCGAACCAAAGCCACCTTCAAGAACAGCGGGAGAAGCGTACTTCATGATCACAGGCAGTATTGTTGCCCTGGTAACCCCCATGCACGGTGATGGCACCATCGCCTGGGAGAGCCTTGAGCAATTGATTGAGTTCCATATAGATAATGGGACAGCCGCCATCGGCGCAGTCGGTACTACCGGCGAGTCGTCTACCCTTGACATGAAAGAACATGAAGAGGTGATACGCTTCACCGTCGATAAATGCGCAGGGCGAATCCCTGTCATTGCCGGGACGGGGGGTAACTCGACCCGCGAGGCCATGCATCTGACACGTGCCGCCAAGGCTGCCGGAGCCGACGCGGCCTTGCTGGTGACACCCTATTACAACAAGCCAACGCAGGAAGGCTTGTATCAGCATTATCGATACATAGCGGAAAACGTCGATATCCCGCAAATTCTCTATAATGTTCCGGGTAGAACGGCCTGCGATATGCAGCCGGACACCACGCTCAGGCTGGCCGAGATCGGCAACATCATCGGTATCAAGGAAGCCACTGGCGACCTCGAACGCGCTCGTTACCTCATCGAAAACGCCCCAGAAGGCTTTGCCATCTACAGTGGTGACGATGCAACGGCCATGGAACTGATGCTGTTGGGCGGGCACGGAGACGTCTCTGTGACGGCCAATATTTCCCCCAAAGCCATGGCTAATCTCTGTGCTGCAGCCATCGCCGGCGACCGGGAATTGGCCAGCCGCCTGAACGATTTGCTGATGCCATTGCACACCAATCTCTTTGTGGAAGCCAACCCGATACCCGTCAAGTGGGCCTTGAACCTGATGGGTTTGATTCCAGAGGGTATTCGCTTGCCACTAACCCCACTTTCGGAGCCTATGCACGATATCGTGCGCAAGGCATTGATGGAATCAGGTGTCATTTAACGTGATAAAACACCTAGCGACTCTAACGACCATTGTGCTGCTTGCAGGCTGTGGCAGCCCAGCCATTGATGTGAACTACAACGCAGAAGCGGCAAACACAGGCAACGACTGGTTTCCTGTGCCCAGCGCCGAAAGCCGCCAGGTAACCTCGGCAGACCGCCGAGTAGAGCGTCCACCGCTGCGCGTCAGTGAACCGCTGTTTTCAACGAATGGCGATGGACTCAGTGTTACTGAAACGGTCGACAGTTTTGGCAACACCAGCCTTGTGATCAATCGAGACGCAGAATTCACCTGGGAACTGCTGGATTCGGCCGTGAGCCGACTGGACTGGGAAGTAGCCGATCGCAACCGGAATCAGTATCAACTGGTGTTGCGAAACCCGGACCGCCGTGGCGGGCTGTTTGGCTGGCTGAGCCAGCAAGGCTCTGCACGGCAACAGCAGGTACAACTGATTCTGGTGCCCAGAGTTGATACCACCGGCATTTCGGCCGTTTACCCGGATGAACAGGTGTTACCTGCAGAAGAGAATCAGCGTTTAATGGCACAGTTGAAAGCGGAGTTGTTGCAGGAACCTTAACGGTGCGATTCACATCTCTGGGGAGCGGCAGCAAGGGCAATGCAACCCTGGTGCAGTCGCAAGAGACCCTGATCATGATCGATTGTGGCTTTGGTTTAAAAGAAGCCGAAGCTCGCCTGAAGGCCCGTGGCATTCGGCCGGAACAGCTATCTGCTATTCTGGTGACTCATGAACACGGGGATCACCTGAAAGGGGCTCCAATGCTGGCCCGTCGATATGAGGTGCCGCTCTATGCGACCCCAGGTACGGCGAGGTCATTCGATAGGCCTGTGCCCCAGTTTCGGCCCATTAATGTCCACCAGAGGTTCTCGCTGGGGGATCTCACCATCCAGCCGGTAACGGTTCCCCATGATGCCCGTGAACCCAGCCAGTTCGTGATCCATTGCGGGCCCTGCCGGTTGGGAGTACTGACCGACCTGGGCTCAATCACTCCGCTGGTCATTGACGCCTACCGACACTGTGACGCCGTACTGTTGGAGTGCAATCATGATGTGCAAATGCTTGCTGAAGGGCCTTATCCGCCCAGCTTGAAACGGCGAGTTGGTGGTCAATGGGGGCATCTCAGCAATGAGCAAGCGGCGCAGTTATTGAGCCAGATCGCGACTGAGCGTTTACAGCATTTGCTGGTGTCCCATATCAGCGACAAGAATAATCACCCGGAAATTGCGTTGTCGGCATTAGCCTCCGTGCTGGAGCACAGTGACTGTGATCCTGAAATTACAGTGCTCAGTCAGGAGGATGGTAGCCCCTGGCTGCAGTTGCAGCCGAACGCTCTTGTTCAAAGCGACATTCCGGACGAATCCCATTATCCAGTGATAGAGGTCAGGTAATGAAAAAGACAGGTGAATTGTATGCCGGCAAGGCTAAAACGGTTCATACCACAGAAGATCCGGACTTGCTGGTCCTGGAATTTCGCGACGATACCTCTGCGTTCGACGGTGAAAGGGTCGAACAATTGGCTCGCAAAGGTCGGGTCAACAATCAATTCAATGGATATGTCATGGAGAAGCTCCAGGCGGCCGGAGTGGCAACGCATTTTGTGAAGCAGTTGTCACCGAATGAAAGTCTGGTACGCAATCTGCAAATGATTCCGGTAGAGTGTGTGGTCAGGAATCGTGCTGCGGGCTCGTTGTGTCGCCGCCTGGGCATTGCAGAAGGGCAGGAGTTGACGCCGCCGGTGTTTGAGTTCTTCCTGAAAAACGATGCTTTGCATGACCCCATGATCAATGATTCTCACATAGCAACTTTTGGCTGGGCCAGTGAACACGAAGTGCAGCAGATGAAAGATCTGACCTTGCAGGTCAACTCAGTGTTGCAGGCACTCTTTGCTAACGGCGGCATGATTCTGGTGGACTACAAGCTGGAATTCGGTCGCTTCAAGGACAAGATTGTGTTGGGGGACGAGTTTTCACCAGACGGTTGCCGGCTCTGGGATGCTCAGACACTGGAGAAAATGGACAAGGATCGGTTTCGACAAAATCTGGGCAACGTGATAGAAAGTTATGAAAACGTGGGGCAACGCATTGGTATTCAGTTTGAGTAAAGGTTTTTTACTCTAGACTGAGCAATGCAATCACCTTTCAGGTGTTCTACTGTTAACCTGTTGATCAGACTCGACAGGGACTTCGCAAAAAGGGGAAGCACAGATGAAGAAATTATTGGCAGCGGCCATTATAGCCGCAGCAGCACCGCTGAGTTCAGCGGCCGTCTTGATCGATATCGATGGTGGCATTGGCTACAGTTTTAACTCGATCACCAGCGGTGACTTGGGCAATGGCTCCCTGGATCTGACTGGAACCAATTCCAGCGGTGAACCCCTCGGTTTAAACCAGGAAGCTGAGGGTGGCGTTTATTTGTGGTCTAAAATCTCGGTCCCGATCTTCCCGGATGTTGGCCTCAAGTATCAGCGGCTGGTGAGTTCCGGGACCAATGAAATCAATGGAGCAGTCGATTATGGTGGTGGAGACCCAACCGTCTTCAGCGGCGAAATCGACTCTGAACTAGACATGAGCTACCTGGATTTGACGCTGAGCTACGGTATACCACTGCCCATGGCTTCCATTGATTTCGGCTTGAATCTTCGCTCGCTTCTGGGTGGACTAAAAATGGAAGAAACCACTGGATCAGGCGAATCACTGGATGCCCGCTTTGCCTACAGTGGCGGCAATCCTATTATCGTTCCCATGTTGTATCTTGCTGGTACCTTCAATGTGCCTGTCGCAGATGTTCGACTGGGTGCGGAGATCAAGACCCTGCCATTGGGTGACACAAATGTGACCGATTGGGAAGTCAAGGGCACCTGGTTTGCACCGCTGCCCACCAACATGCTGGTCAAGTTTGGAGTAGAGGCCGGTTACCGTCACTATGGTCTGAGCATTGGCGAGTCAACTCTGGGGGCAGATACCTCTGATCTGCAGACAGAGCTTGGATTCTCTGGCTTTTTCCTGGGCGCCGCTGCGAGCTTCTGATCGCAATCGTCGCTATTGGCAGAGCATCAGGCCATCCCGGACGTTCAGGATGGCCTGATGCTTGTAACCTTCAGTCTCGCTCCTTGCGCCAAATGCGTTCGAGAACCCAGGTCACTTCCTCTTCCAGATCCCGCTTTAATGGTGCCAGCTCGGGTGCCTCCTTTACTTCTTCCAATTGCCTCGGCCATTGCACCATTTGCCACAGGCCAACCAGGCTGGCGTAGCTGTGCAGCAAGGCTCGGCTTCCCTGACCGGGTGCCAACTGAAAGTGCCCTTCGAGAGTCAAACCAACCCGATGCAAGGATTCAGCCACCCGTAGCTTGAAAGCAATCAGGGTGTCGTGATCAAGATTCTGTTCCAGCACGCTTTGCAAAAGAGCGGACAGTGGCAAAAAACTGGGTTGCTCTGACGAAAATTCCAGAAAGAGTTGTGCCAGGCGTTTTCCTGTTGTCGACCCTGCATCGTCGCTGAGGGGGTGTTCCGCCAGCGCCTCGAGTCGGCCCAGCAATTGAACCAGTTGATGGCCCAACAGGGCCAGAAATATGGCTTCCTTGGTTTTGAAATAGAGATAAACCGTACCTTTGGCAACGCCTGCCGAACGCGCAACTTCCGCGCACGAAGGTAACCGGTGGCCGTTATTGAGGAAGCATTGGGCGGCGGCGTCCAGCAAAGCCTGGCGCCGTTCCAGTTTCTGCTCTGGTGCGCGTGCTCGTTTCATCGTCTGACTCTTTCTATCAATGAGAGGCATTGTGCATTATTTGGTTTTCATTAACAGTTGAACGATCCTGCTTTGCAAGATCCCTGGCATCGCTCAGTGATAAAGCGTGATTTTTAAACCGCGGCTGGATCAAATGCTATTTACCGATGTCAGTGGTAACGTACTCCATTAATAAAATCGTTACTTTTTGCTTATCCAGTTCTGGTTGGAACTGAACGAGGAGATGCTCGGCTATGAAGGCTCAGTCAATGACAACCCGGTGTCCGGTATTGTCCGTGGCTCAGGTTAAGGCATGCGAACAAGCCTGGGCAGATTCACATGGCGGCTCGACCTGGCCGTTGATGCAGCGCGCTGGTGAAGCTGTTGTGACGAAAATGGTGCAGTTGTGGCCGGAGACGACTGCTGTCTGGATTCTATGTGGCCCCGGCAATAATGGTGGCGATGGGTATATCGCCGCCAGCGCGCTGGCTCGAAACGGAATCGAGGTCAAGGTGGTGGCACCACTGGGAGCGCCGCGCGAGGGCAGCGATGCCAGAAGAGCATACAGCGAGTTCATGAATGAGGGCGGCACCATTCTGTCAGAGGCGCCCGAAGGCAAGGCAGAGGTGTTGATCGATGCGTTACTGGGGACGGGGCATCGTGGCACCTTGAGTGAGCCGTTGCAGCAAACGATTCAGCGCTTACAGAAGCATGGCCGCCATACGCTTTCGGTGGATATTCCCAGTGGTCTGGATGCCACTACAGGCCTTGCCAGCCCGGGTGCTGTCCGTGCCGACCACACTCTCACCTTTATCGCCCATAAACCCGGCTTGTTGACGGCCCAGGGGCCGGGTTTTAGTGGTGCCCTGACACTCGAAACCCTTGAAGTGGCCATTGCCGGTATCCACGAGGTCTGTTATCAAGCTGCGCCCGCGCAATGGCCAGAGCGCTCCATGGACGCCCACAAAGGGCGGTTCGGCACGGTGCGAGTCGTCGCCGGAGGCGAGATGATGGGCGGAGCAGGGTTGTTGGCCGCCCAGGCGGCTCTGCATTCAGGCGCCGGGCGGGTGTTTTGGCATAGCCTTGCAGAGAATCGTCTGGCGGCCCTGGTGGCTCAGCCAGAATTGATGACGGCTGATCTGGAAGACTCCCTGGCCGACCCGGAAGCCACCTATGTCGTCGGGCCAGGGCTGGGCCAGAGCATGATGGCTTTGTGCCATTACGAAGCGGTCGTTGGCGCTGGTTTTAAAGGCGTGCTGGATGCCGATGGGTTAACCTGGCTGGCCAGCCAATCGGCTCAATTGCCGGGCTGGGTATTGACCCCCCACCCAGGAGAGGCGGCGCGGTTATTGTCCTGCACCGTGGAAGACATCCAGGCGGATCGTTACAGCGCTGCCCAGGCCATATATCAGGCTTATGGGGCAACCACGGTTTTGAAAGGGGCGGGCACCATTGTGGCGGATGGCCAGGGTTGGGTGGTGGTGCATCCGGGCACTGCGGCCATGGCGTCACCCGGCATGGGCGACTGCCTGGCAGGCATGATAGCGGCTCTGATGGCACAGGGGCTAACAGCCCGTGAGGCGGCCATCGCCGGAGCCGATCGGCATGCTCGCCTGGCGGCGAACCTGGCTCGTCATCAGCGCATTGTATTGGCCAGTGATGTGATCCATGGCCTGCGCATGAATCCCAAGGGGTAAGCTCAAGGCTCGGTGCTCCAACTGCTCCCCAGAATGGCCGCACAACGCTCCGCTTCGCGCACTCGTTGCTCGTCAAGCGTTTCACCAGTATCGCGCAGGGGGTTGTCGTAGTGAAAGATTCTCAACTCATTGAATACGGAAGTACAAATGCCGAGGAAGGCGCCACCGTTCTGGGCAATGGGTGAGCAGGGAGCTGGCGTCTTCTGCGTCAGGGTTTGGCCGCTGATCGTCGGTTCGCAAGCACCGAGCAAACCGCCATCTACCGTTTCCTCACAGATGTTGGCGGAGTTGGATGTCATGGCGGTTGTCTGGCAACTGCCATCGGCGCCGTATTGTGGGTCGGTGATTGTATCGGCCCGTCTGGCTTCCAGTGTCAGCCCCTGGCTCAGTTGATTGTCGGCACTGTCGGTGACGGTGATTACCCAGAGGTGATTGCCGCCTTGCTCGATGTCGACACTGGCCTGAGGTTGGTTAAAGCGCGTCAGTTCACCTTGAGGCGACACCCAATCCAGCCGTATGAACAGGTCTCCGGGTTCAAGCGAGCTGCTGGCACTGGCATTGAGGGTAAAGCGCTCTGGTGCGTCCAGAGTCAAACCCGGGTCTGCCTGCCATCGAATGGTGATCGGGCTGGCTGCCGTCGGGTTGACTGGTGCGATCGCCAGAGCGGCATCGGCCGTGGCTTGAGTAATAGGTTCTGGGTCCGCTTCCGCATCAAACAGATCCTGATGGCTGACGATGGACAGCGTGGCATTGTTATTGTTGAGCAGCGACAGACTGGTGGCATCGTTGGCGAAGCGGAAGTGGTCATGGAATCGATCCAGCCAATCCTGAGTCGGGTCTGCTCGGTAGGGCGCGTGAAAGGGGTCTCTCTCCGTGAGCCAGACCGGTCTCAGCCAGGCTCGGAGGAAATCCGCAGCATTCTGCCGCACTGTTTCATCCAGTTCACCCGCCAGGGAAGACGCACAACCGTTATCGGCGAGGCATTCCTCCAGCGTGAAGCCCTGTTGAAAGCGACTCCAGGCATCAATCAGAGCGTGTGTGGTCGGGTTGACGTTGGCGAGGTAGGTCGTTTGTTCATCGTCGTGGTCGACCAGGCTGTAGAGAGTGCGTTCTGTACCATCCACCTCTGGTATAACGGCGTGCAACAGCGTCGCCTCGGTCAAGGGCGCAAGCAACAGGAAATCGCCCTGGCGGTTCGCGCGGGTACAATGGTCGCCCAGGCAGACTTCGGACCAGCTACCCGGCCGACCCTGGGCAACGGTTCCGGCGATTCGCTTGTTTTCCGGCTCCGAGTCGCCGTCGTCTAAGGCGCTGCAGCCCGCCAGGAAGAGGGTACTCAGCAGTAAAGCCAGAGGTTTGTGGACGTTCATGAATGTTCGCTGCAACTTGTTCAATGGATGGTATCGACCGCTTTGTCGCTTTATTGAGCGATATTCGCACTGTACAGGAATAATCGGCTACACTCAGCGCGGATCAAATCGCTAAAGCGGATATGGGGTTACTGTGGATTGGATGATACTGGATGACCAGCCGTTCTTGTCGGCACTGATATGGCTGGCTGTTGCGCTGGCTGTACTCTATGTGGCTCGTACCTGGGTGCATCGCCTGCTTCGCCGACTCAGTCTGGCGGTGGTGTCACTGTTGCGTGTCACTGCCAATGCGCTGCTGAGTCTGGCCCAGTTGTTGAGGGAGAGAAACCGGGCTGTCTTGTTGGAACAAGCCAAAGCACGTTTGTTGATGAAGATCGAACGGGATCTTCACCGTCTGGTGATTACCGCAGATCGCGATCTCGCCAACTTGCCTGAATTGAAGCAGCGTATTCGTGTACACCTGGATCAGCTCGAGTCGGACTACCATCAAAGTGCCGATCATCCCTTGTCCGCACCGGATTGGGTGGATGCGATCGACCAGGTTGTACGCTTGCGGCAGACTCAAAGTGGGCACCCCATAGTCGCTGGATTGCTTCGCGACATGGAAACCAGCCTGAATCGTCAGCATCGACAAGCTGTGGCTGAATATCGCAAAGGGATGAGCCATCGCCATCGGCTGTTGCATGGGCTCTTGCCACAGTGGCGGCGATTGCATCATGGGCTGGATCGGCTGGCCCACATCATTGAGCAATTGGCGAATCAGACTCATCTGCTCGACCGGCATCTGGCGACTTACCACAGCATCGAAACCGGCTCGGACCAGGTGTTTCGGCGCCTGTTATTGTCTCAAACCAGCCAGTGGTTCTTTGCTTCACTGTTATTGATGGCTGGGCTGAGTGTCGCCTGGTTCAATACCGAATTGATGCAGTCACCGATGAGGGCAGTGATGGGGGACGGCCCCGTATTGGCAGGGTGGCCGCTGTCGCAGGTGGCGGCTTATGCCATGGTCCTCGTCTATTTGCTGCTGGGTGCTTTGTTGCTCGAGACCCTGCAATTAACGCAGCGATTGGACAGCTTTTCGGCACTGAGTCCGCTACAGCGGCGCGCCCTGGCAGGATTTCTGCTGACGCTGTTGTTGCTCACCGCCCTGGCGCAAGCAGGGCTGTTGTATTTGCGGGAGCATCACCAGTCGCTCAGTTTGTACGAGCAACTGATTCAATACCCGGTGATCGTCGTGCAGAGTCCGCTACTGGATGAGTGGTTGCAGTTGGGTGCGACCATGCTGTTGGGGTTTATTTTGCCCTTCATTCTGGTGTTCCTGGTATTGCCGTTGGAACGTTGGCTCGATGCCAGCAGAGTGCTGGTGGTTCTGTTTCTGGTGGCGATGCTGGTGTTGCTGGCCAGTGCCTTGAAGGGGCTCGCCTTGTTGAGCCGGCAGCTCTTGCTGTTGTTCGGCGCAACCTATGATTTGTTGATCAGCCTGCCACTGTGGATTGAATCACGCCTGACTGCGCGCAAAAGCTATTCCGAGGAGCTGACCAGGGTCAACTGAGGGTAAACAGCCTTATCCGGGGTGGTCGCTCGTCTTTACAATAGGTAGACTGTCTCGATCAAGTGGCGTTTGTAAAGTAGCGAATGCCAGTACAACTCGGTATTGTGCAGGGCACACACCTGCGGCCTGGTTCGACTGGGTACCGATCTACAGAACGTCGGCCATGAGACTGGCCGGTCGTTGTCAATGTAACAAGCAAGGTACAACATTTATGACATTAAAACAGGGTATGGTCGCGGGCGTCGCGGCAGTTATGATGATTGGCACCACCTGGGCAGCCGACCTCGACAGTGACGAGCAAGCGGCTTCCTACGGCATTGGTTACGGCTTTGCCGCCAACCTGCTGCAACAGACCCAGGGACTTGAACTCAATATCGAAGCCCTGCTGGCGGGTGTTCGAGCGGGCTTTGAGGGCGAAGAAAGCGAAGTAAGCAACGAGCGCATCAATGCGGCTATCGAAGCCTTGCAAGCCAAGCAAATGGCGGCTCAACAAGAAACTCAGCAACGCTCGCGCGCCGAAGGCATCGCCTTTCTTGAGGAAAATGCCACACGCGATGGCGTCACCGTTACCGAGTCCGGCTTGCAATATGAAGTCATGTCTTCCACAGATGACGGCGCTTCACCAACCGCTCAGGATACCGTGCGCGTTCATTACCACGGTACTCTGATCAACGGCAATGTGTTCGACAGCTCTGTTGATCGTGGTGAGCCGATTGAGTTCCCACTCAGTGGTGTCATCGCCGGCTGGACAGAAGGGGTTCAGTTGATGAGCGAAGGCGACAAATACAAGTTCTTCATCCCGGCGAACTTGGCTTATGGCGAAAACAGCCCAAGCCCGGCCATTCCTGCGGGATCGGTACTGGTATTTGAAGTCGAATTGCTGGAAGTGATTGGCAACTGATCTCAGCGTCGCCCCTGGCTTTGCCGGGGGATGCTTTGTCAGCCATAAAAAAAGGCGTGCACATCGGCACGCCTTTTTTTTATGGAATTTGGCTCCTCGAGCAGGACTCGAACCTGCGACCAATAGATTAACAGTCTACTGCTCTACCAACTGAGCTATCGAGGAA
>JAIUML010000050.1 GCA_022565595.1 Saccharospirillum sp.
ATCGAGAGGATATGCTCGTATAGGGTTGATTCGTCCATAGGCACCTGAAAAGCGTGATTGAACAGCGCTCAGGATATGGAAGGCAACGGGGAAATGCTAGTTTCCCACTCGAACAGTGGAAGACCCAAATAAACACAGTATTTTATTGACATCATTCCTTTCTCTGCAGCATGATCCTCTTTGCTCATACAGCAAGGAACCGAACCATGGCGGGAGAAAAACCCAACATAAGTCACGACCAGAATTTCAAAAACCTGATACTGGATTACCCCATTCAGGCCATAGAGTTATTCTGCCCTCAAGAAGCCGCAGCGTTAGACGAATCAGTTCGTATCACTCCAATCAGGCAGGAGCAGTTGAAAGAGCGGTTGGGTGAGCGCTTTCGGGAGCTTGATGTACCGCTAATGGCAGAGTGGCCGAATGGCCGTCGTGAAGCCATCCTCTTTGTTTTCGAGGCAGAAACCAACCCCAGGCGCTTTTCGATCCATCGTCTTGCGCATTATTGCCTGGACCTGTCGGACCTGTGCCAGACACAAGGTGTGGTGCCGGTGGTTGTGTTCCTCCACAGCAACGGAAAAGAGCCGCTAAGCCTGGAACTGGGTAGCGAGCGCTATACCTATTTGGCGTTTCAATACATACATTGTGCTCTGGCTGAGCTGAAAGCGTTGGATTACTTGAGTAGCCAAAACCTCATCGCCCGGTTATGCCTGAGCCTGATGGACTGGCCTCAAAGCCAAAAACTGAGAGTCTATGCCAGTGCGGTTCAAGGGCTGAGCACACTGGAGGCAGATCCGGAGAAGCAACTCAAGTATCTGGATTTCGTCGACATTTATTCAGCCCTGGACGATAATGAAATGATACGGTATCAACAGCAATACCCGCAGGAGAGCAACACCATGGCCACATTAAGCGAAAGGCTGCGTGCCGAGGGCATGGAAAAAGGCATGCAGCAGGGCATGCAACAGGGAAAACAGCAAGGCATGCACGAAGGAGTAGAAGCAACGCTACGAAAACAAATTGCCCTGAAGTTCGGCCCGATACCGAAATGGGCAGACCACCAACTGGCCTCAGCCAGCGATGCCCAGTTGGATGAGTGGGTAACCCGAATCCTCACGGCTGAGAGCCTTGATGAATTGCTCGGATAAAGCCAGTAAACCCGATTGAATCTGAGCGGCCCACCAGAACAAACCACCCAATTAACCCAAAATCGCCACCCCCCTACAGACACCCCCACCAAACCTGCTAGAATGCGAATTAAACCTCGACAACGGCTTCAGCACGCCCGCTAAAGCCACGTTCTCTGGAAAAAGACGTCACCAATCCAGTGGCGGTAGCGTGTCTCTACGCTTTAAAGTCCCGGCAAGCTCTCCCGAAAAACAGGAAACCCAGTGCAATCCAGTAGCACCCAACACCCTTACCACCAGGCCATCGAACTGCCATTCGAACTCCCCACCAGGCTCTACGGTGCCATGTTGGTGATATGGCTGCTCCGACCAGACTTACAGCGCCGGTTTCCCTTGCAGAATGCAAACCCCAGAATCTATCTGAAGTTCTTGAGCTGGTGCACCGCCATAGGTCGCAGAGAACACCAGATACTGCGAGACATAGAAGCCTGGAACAAAGAACTGCTCAATCCAATCGCATTACCCGCTATTACCAATAGTGATGCATGGCAATCCACCTTTAATGTCGGAATGTACCTTTGCGGCCTGCACAGAGCCAAATACTGGAACGCCCAAATACTCACAAGTACCAAAATACGGCATCGCACTGCACGCTGGTTCTTCCGCGAGGGCAGGCAAATGATCGGTCTGACCCAGGTACCCCAGTGGCAGTTGAATGCCTTGAGTGGTCAATTTGAAACCTTCGAAGCCTTCAACCAACACCTGAAGCTCCCAAAAGACGATCAAAGCCAACAAACTGAAATTCGCCGCCAGAACCAGGACATCG
Organism: Saccharospirillum sp.; assembly: GCA_022565595.1. Lineage (GTDB taxonomy): Bacteria > Pseudomonadota > Gammaproteobacteria > Pseudomonadales > Natronospirillaceae > Saccharospirillum. The sequence goes on from JAIUML010000050.1 coordinate 1,951, forward strand.
CCATGGCCTGGGGTGCAGAAGGCAATACCACACCAGGCGCAAAGCCGGTACCAACAAGCAATCCGGCAAGCAACATTCTCAGCCGTAGCTTGCCGATCTTCACCAACAAAATGCTGCCCTGGTGGTACAAGGGCCGGAAAAAACCAACGGTAACCGAGCTAACCAGCATAGCCGAACTCATACCGAGCCCAACCAGGCGCGCTGGAACCACGAACCAAAACTCCGATTACCCCTTCGGTGTAAACCTCTACGGCTACGCCAGAGGCGAACTGGGCATCGGTGAAGATGTGCGGATGATGGCCAAAGCCCTCAAAGCCGCCAACATCCCCTTTTGCATCATCAATATCGAACTGGGCGACCAGGTCAGCCAGCACGACCGTTCCGCCGAACACTGGATCAGCAATTTACCGCTCTACAGCATCAATCTGTTCTGCATGACCGGCATAGAAATGGCTCGCTACGTCTGCATTCATGGCCAAAAAGCACTCGAAAACCGTTACACCATAGGCCTGTGGCCCTGGGAGTTACCCCAATGGCCAAAAGCATGGCACCATGCCTGGAGCCTCGTCGATGAACTTTGGGGCATAAGTCAATACGCCGCCAAAGCCTATGAACAAGCCCCTGTACCGGTTCACCCTATATCCCTGCCAGCCGAGTTGGGAGAGGTCAGCCCACTGCAGCGCACTCACTGGAATTTGCCTGAAAGCGCCTACCTGTTCGTATTCGCCTTCGACATGAACTCCACCCTGAGCCGCAAAAACCCGGAAGGCCTCATCGACGCCTTCCATTTGGCCTTTCCGGATAAAACCGACACAACCGTTGGCCTGGTACTCAAGGTCAGCCACTTGAGCCGCAGCCGCCCAGAGTGGCGCAGCATTGCCAAACACATTGACAACGACCCACGTATTTACCTTGTTGGTGAAGAGCTACGCAAACCCGACGTACTGGCGCTATACAATGCCTGCGACTGCGTGGTGTCCTTGCATCGTTCCGAAGGCTTTGGCCGCATGTTGGCCGAGGCCCACTTGTTGGGCAAGCCACTCATAACAACAGGCTACTCCGGCAATATGGATTTTTGCGAATTGCCACCCACAATCACTGTCGGTTATACCAAAAAGGCACTTGAGCCCAACGAATACTTCTTTGGTGATGGCCAACAGTGGGCAGAACCAGACTTGAACGAAGCCGCAGCCGCCATGCGCCGCTGCGCCAAAGACCCCCAATACAAGCAAAACCAACCTTACAAGACCGAACGCTTCGGCCCGGAATACTGCGGCCAGAGGTTCAAAACCCGATTAACCCAAATTGCACAAAGACTGGAAACGTCACAAAGGACCGAACATGACTGATACCCTTATTCACCCCGTTATTCTTTCTGGTGGTTCAGGCAGCCGCTTGTGGCCGCTATCACGAGCCGGCTACCCCAAGCAGTTTTTGAATTTGAATGGCGAGCACACCATGCTCCAGGCCACTGCATTGCGAGTAGCCAAGCCCGGGTTCACCACCCCTTTAATGGTCTGCAACGACGACCACCGCTTCATCGTCGCCGAACAGCTGCGCACCGTGAACATAAACCCCGACCGCATTGTGCTCGAGCCCCTGGGCCGTAACACAGCGCCCGCAGTGGCCGTTGCCGCCCTGGCTCTCACCCAGAACCAGGAAGACGCCCTGATGTTGGTCATGCCTTCCGACCACGTCATCAGTGACGACCAGGCTTTTTTAAAAGCTGTAAACCAGGCCAAATCCGCCGCCATGCAAGGCAAACTGGTCACCTTTGGCATAGAGCCCACCACACCCGAAACCGGTTACGGATACATCCATAAAGGCCAGGCTCAGGCCGAAGCTCCAGGAGTGTTCAACGTAATGCGCTTTGTCGAAAAACCCGACGAAGCCACCGCCCAAGCCTACCTCAACAGCGGTGAGTACGCCTGGAACAGCGGCATTTTTCTATTCAGTGCCAAGCGTTACCTGGAAGAGCTCACAAAACACAACCAGGCCATGGTAAACGCCTGCGAACAGGCTCTGGCGCAGGCCGAGCAGGATCTCAGCTTCTGCCGGTTGAACAAGGACGCCTTCGCCGAATGCCCGTCGGATTCCATCGACTACGCCGTCATGGAAAAAACCACCGATGCCGCCATAGTGCCAGTGAGTATGGGCTGGAGCGACCTGGGTGCCTGGAACGCCTTGTGGGACATCGAGCAAAAAGATGAAAACGGCAATGCCAGCAAAGGCGAAGTGTTGCTCCACAACACCCACAACAGCTACGTACTCACGGACCACCCTTTGGTGGCCATAACCGGGCTAGACAACATCATCGTCATCGCCACAGACGATGCCGTGTTGGTAGCCGACAAGAACAACGCCCAGGATGTGAAAAAAGTCGTCGACCAACTCAAGGCAGAAGGGCGGGGCGAACACCTGCTGCATACCACCGTGCACCGCCCCTGGGGCAGCTACAGAGGCATAGACCTTGGCGAGCGTTACCAGGTGAAACGCATCACTGTTAAACCGGGCGAACGGCTCTCATTGCAGATGCACCACCACCGCGCCGAGCACTGGATAGTGGTCAGCGGCACTGCCCTCATCACCAATGGCGAAAAAACCGCTTTGCTACGCGAAAACGAATCCACCTACATACCCATCGGCGAAACCCACCGACTCGAAAACCCCGGCAAAGTCCCCCTGCACCTCATCGAAGTGCAATCCGGCAGTTACCTGGGCGAAGACGACATCGTCCGCTTTGAAGATGGCTACGGCCGCGCCCCGCAATAAGCTTAACGAATATTCAATCGACTATGCCAAAGGCTCAACTGAGCACGGTTCAGCACCAAGGTAAACAAACATGAAAGCACTTTGCATCACCGGCGCCGACAACACCACCCTGGCCGACATAGCCGCACCCTTTTACCAGGCCGGGATGAAACGGCCCAAACCCCTGCAACGGGAAAGCACCATCGACTTCGCCCGCTGGCACCAGCAGGTTAATGGCACCCTTGCCAACAACCAACCCATGGGCAAGCTCTGGGAAAACATGGCAACAGATCTGATACTCGCCAACCTGGAAAGCGACTGCTGGGGCTGGTACGAGGCAGACAGCGTTTACGCACTGGATTTTTGGGCCGAACTGGAACCCAACATACACTTTTTATTGGTGTGCACCCGCCCGGAACAGGAACTGGCGGATAAAATGGCACACACCCAACCGGATGCCGAGGCGCATCGCTGGCTGGAGCAATGGCACCAGCGCCACCAGACCATGCTCGACTTTTACCTGAAAAACCCGGAACGATGCATACTGGTAGACGCCGTTGATGCCCGCCAACACCTCAACGGCCAACTGGCACTGGCGCACGAGCACTGGCAACTGCCGCTCGATGCCGCACCAGTGGAAGACCACGAGCCAGGAGAGCAAAGCACACAAGCCGAACAACCCGGCAGCCACCTGGCCAGCCTGATAGTACGCGAACTGATCAAAAACTCGAAAAAAGACATAACCGGCCTATACGCCGAGATGCAGGCCGCGCAATACCCCTTTAATCAGGACGACACAGCAGAGCCCGCCAGCAGCCAACTGATGAACTGGCTGCGCGCCGACATCGATGCCCCCATGCTGCAAAAGCTGCTGACAGACTTCCATACCCTGCACAGCACGGCCAGCCAATCCCAACGGCTACTTACGCTGCAACACGACCAAAGCGCCGAAGCAGAACGCCTTGCACAAGAGCTGAAACAACAACTGACCGAAGGCAAGGATGAAAACGAACTCCTGTTGCTGCAACTGCACCAGGTACAGGAAGAGCTGGAAAGTACCTTCCTCGCTAAGCAAGAGCTGGAGCAAAAACTGAAAGACGCCAAAACCCAGGGTGCATCTGCGACCAGGGTAAAAGAACTGGAGCAAGCCCTGCAGCAAAGCCAGCAGGCCAACCACCAAGCGCAAGCGGCGCCGCAACAGATTCAGCAACAAAAAACAGAAGCCGAGGCGGCTCACAAGCAATTGGAAGACGCCCAACAGGAAAACGAACTCCTGTTGTTGCAACTGCACCAGGTACAGGAGGAGCTCGAACACTACTTCCTGGAGCATCAGAACCGGCAAAAGGAAATCACCGAGCTGCAACAGAAGCTCGACCGTTTTAAACGCCAGGGCAACTCCGTTTACAGTGCCGCCCAGGTAAGCGAAACCGACAGTGGCCAAGTCAATTGGGTACTCAACGATGCGCAACTGGGCGGCGAAGAGTGGCCACAATTACACATTAAAGGGCAGAGTAGCTTAACCCGCACCGAGCTGACCGTTAACACCGGTGAACCAGGCACCCCCTGGACGCTGAGCACCCAAACTGAGGGCAAGAACCTGACCAACGCCCAATGGGCCCTGGCTGAGGCCTTACCCAAAGCCTTACAATGCACCCTTGAGCACGCCCCCTTGAGCCCGCGCCAGAAAAAGCGTTGGCACAAGGCACTGGAAAAACTTCAGCACCACCTTAATGCCCAGCCACCAAGGCTCGTTTACAAGGCGGTACGGCTGAAGCGTGAACAGGTCAACCCGGATTACGAACACCTCTGGCTAACACTTGAACAACCCAGCTTCAACCAAACCCACCTGGATAGCTGGAGCTTTCGCATCAGTTGTGCCGGCATTACACCAAACGAATTTGGCAACCAACCTAAGCTGGAGTTCCCCGACCAAGAAGCCCAACTGCTTGAAAGCTGGTTCCAGGAAAGCCAGGACCACTTCGGCAATAAGCTCGAGTTGCGTTTTGCGTTGCCCAACGCCATGGATATGGGCGTTTGGAAGCGGCTGGACCCTAAAGACCAGAACCTGCTCAAGGCACTGGTACAGCAACTGCCAGCCATACTCGCTGATCTTGAACAACAGGGCAGAAGGCTGGAACGCCCTTGGGAAGACTGGCAAAAGCTGATAGCGGATATACAACGCATACACACTGCTAAAACAGCCAAGTAGTGGTGCAGCAGTGTCAGTGAAAAACAACTCAGGCATCAGCACCTTTGTATCAGTGGTGATGCCCAGCTACAACCAGGCGGCCTTTCTGGGTGAAGCCATAGACAGCGTTCTCGGCCAGAGCTGGCCACACCTGGAACTGATTGTGCAGGATGGCGGCTCCACCGATGGCAGCCAATCCATACTGCAAGCCAAAGCGCAGCAGGATAGCCGCTTGCGATGGCACAGCGAGCCAGACAGCGGCCCAGCCCAGGCCCTGAACAGGGCTCTGAAGCAAGCCAGAGGCAACCTGATCGGCTGGCTAAACTCGGACGACCGCTACACCCAGGGTGCCATACAACGAGCCGTGCAAGCCTTTGAACAGAACCCCAACTGGCTACTCTGCTACGGCGAGGGAGAACACATCGATGCCGAAGGCAAAACATTAAACCGCTACCCGACCAAAGCCAATGCGCCGAAGGAAGCCTTTCAGGATGGCTGCTTTATCTGCCAGCCAACCGTCTTTTTTAAAAAGGCAGCGCATACCCTGCTAGGCGCACTGGACGAGACCCTAGGTGCCTCGTTCGACTTCGATTACTGGCTGCGAGCCTACAATGGGTTTGAAAACCGCATAGGCTACCTACCCGCTGTGCAAGCCCAAAGCCGCCTGCACGAAGCCTGCATCACCTCAAGGCAAAGAGAGCGAGTGGCCATGGAGGGTATGGCCGTGTTGGCACGGCACCAGGGCAGTGCACCCGGCCATTGGCTGCTGAGTTACCTTCGCGAAAGCGAGAGCACCCGGTTGAACCAGGAAAAACGCAATTACTTGCTTAACCTCGTAAAGCCCTATATGCAAACCAGAGAATGGAATGCCTTGAAATTAACCCTGGCCAATGCCCAAGAGTAAAACAATGACGCAGTACCATACATTAATACACTTGGGTTGCGGCCCAAAAGCCGATGTTTTGGCTTACACTCAATTGGCCAAAGAAGTCTGGCTGATCGACGCAGACGAAAAAGTAGTAGAAGGCCTGCAAGAGCAGTGGGCCGACACGCCTGGGGTGCATGTATTGCAAGCCCTGGTAGATACCGAGCAAAGGCAAGCCACCTTTTTTCAATATAACCTCGGTTGGGCGAGCGGCATTAGTGAAGTCAATGAAGCTACTCAACGCCTCTACCCAGGCCTTCGCTGCCTTAACCGAACTCAGCAACAAACGATTGCGATAGACTCCCTTATTAAGCAGTGTCTACCTCAGGGAGATGAAGCCGATGAGAACCATCTCTTACTTTTAGATGTAGGATCTCAAAACAATACCTTGCTGAGGGCACTAGAAAAAAGTGAAGTGTTAAAACAGCTTAATACTCTAGCTGTTTTACCTGCTCACCGTGAAAAACAGAAAATAGAAGTACCTGCCACATTATATAATGCTAAACAAGCGCCACCCGGGCTCACCCTTCCGGAGGCGAGCTATATATTGGAGCGCCACCCGCTACAGAAAGAACTGCAAAAAACACAAGAAGAAATTAAAGCGTTACAAAAAGTCTATACAGAACAGAAGCAAGAGCTTGAAAAAGCTAGCAAAGAGCGTGATGAGAAAGTAAAGAATGTGGAAAAGTTGTTAAGTGAGCGAGAATCATTTAATAAACAACTTGCAGGTGTTACTCAGCAACGAGATACAAAGGAAAAGGCCAACCAGGAGGCGCAACAACTTGCTAAACAGTTAGAGCAAAAGAATATTGACCTCGATCAGAATATCAAAGAACAAGCAAAACAACTGGAAGACGTGCTCAAAGAAAGAGATTCGTTAAAGGAGGTGTTGATTAAGACAGAACAAGAGCTTAACGCCACAGGAAAAAGTTTTGAAGAATACAGAAATACAGCACACCAGTTAGAGAGTGAAACAAAAAGAAAGCTTAATGAGTTAACGGAAAGTCTCACGTCTCAACGCGATATTGAACAAACACTTAAGGGCCAACTTGAAGATTTGACATCGAGCGTGGAAAGTCAGCAAAGGCGAGCTAGCTCAGCAGAGCAGCAGTTGGAACAAAGTAAACAAGATTGGAAAGCAAGAGAACAGCAGTTGGAGTCAGAGATAGAGTCACTCAGAACTTCACTGCAACAATCTGAAGAGGAAAAGGCGAGGCAATCAAGTACTATAGACAAACTTACTCTAAAGGTTGATGAAATTAGTGCACAGCGCGACTCTTTAGCCAAAGATAATGAAGAGATACAGGCAAGTTTTTCATCACTGCATGACACAGAAAAAACGCTAAGTGATCAAGTCAATGAGTTAACCGAAACTGTGAATGCAAAAGGAACAGAAGCACATTATGCGAAATCTGAGATTGACCAGTTGCAGAATAAGCTCAGCGAAGTAGAGAAGCAACTAGCAAATAGTAGTGAACTGTTAGTACAAAAGGAGAATGAGCTAAAACTTGCTGAAGAAGAAAAACAGAAACACATAGAATGGGCTCACAACCTGAAAGCACAGGTTGATGAACAAAACATGTTGTTGGATAAATTGAAGCAAGAGTTGGATGCAGCAGTGCATTCACGAGACCAAGAATCTGAATACTGCCATGCTCAAAAAGAACAAGTAGAAAAGCTGGATAAGCAATTAAACCAGCTCACGCAGGAATTGAGAGATCAGCAGCGTTCAGCACAGCTTAGTACCAAAATGTTGGCCAAATCTGAAGTTGATCTTTCAGAATTACGGAAGAAATACGCAGAAAATATTCAAAGTGAGCGGAACCTTAGAAATTTAATCAAAGAGCTTCACAGTAAACTGGATTCGGCTTCAAAGTTCTACCGGCAGCTTGAACAAGAGCATCCAGAATTACTTGAAAAGTACTGAGGTTTGCATGGCTAAAAAACACACTTCTCGTAAGAAATCTCAAAGCACAATTCAATATAATAGTATAGTTGCTAATGAGAAAGGGTTAAGTGGCTTGAATACCATGCGGCAGGAACTGCAAAAAGCATTGGATCTTATCAATTCGCACGAATCGATTAACGAAGAACAGACCGTATTCGATAATGAAGGTCTGACTAATGCTGAAAGCCTGCTAGGTAGGTGTGAAGCTATTGTAAGCCAGGTAAAAGAAGAGAAGCCTACAATACGTGTTATTCATCACTTTGCTTGCAGTGGAGGAACGTTAATATCAAAGTGTATAGCTGCTCAACCTAACGTATTTATCTTGAGTGAACTGCACCCTACTACTCGACATGGTACTGATTGGAGGCAGGCAGTATATACGCCACGGGATATTATTACTCAAGCCATATATGGTGGGATACCACAAGCAGAGAAATTGGCTGAAGAGTTATTCATACAGGATATCTTAAAAACTGAAAAACATGTACGTGAGATGGGAGGCTATTTAGTCATTAGGGCTCATAGCCATGCTGACTATTGCATGAACTTACCTATACCAAAGATCGATACAGTAACGCGACTACTAGAACCATCATTTAACGTAAAACAACTTGTAACAGTTCGAAACCCGATTGATTCGTTTCTGTCTCTTAGGCAAAACAAGTGGGTACATTTTAAACCAGACGCATTTGATGAATATTGTCGAAGATTAGTTGCTTTTCTCGATGCTTTTGCGTCAGATCGGATCCTTAAATATGAGGATTTTGTATCAGATCCTGAAGGCACCTTAAAACTATGTATGGAAATACTGGATTTACCATCAGTCAATAATGCCTTTGACTATATAGATATATTCAAGGTAAGTGGAGACAGTGGGCGTTCTGGTGCGGAAATTAAGTCGAGACCCCGAAAAACTATTGATAAAGAGTATTCAGAAGAAATCAATAGCTCATTGCAATTCAAGAAAATATCTAAACGGTTTGGCTACTGTTAAGCTAAAATATTTGGTTTTACTACTTAAAAAATTCCAAGTTGAATGTCATAAAGCGACATTAAAATGTATTCTATAATGAGTTTAAAAAGTCTATGAATATTAAGGGAGTAGTTGTCACTACCGTCAATCCATTTGGTGATATTGAAAATCAGTTCGAATGTTTCAGTTCTTGGAAGCGAGCGGGCTATGAAATTAAATCATATAATGCAAAGGTAGAAGCTGATTTACTGATAGAGAAAGGGTTTTCTAAAAAAGATATTGTATTGTTGAAGGATTCTGATACAACCTACAGTATTAATAAGAAGTACCTACCTAGAGTGCTACCAATAATTGAGCAGCTAGTCGAAACAAGTACCGATTTTATTCTGACTAATTCAGACATATTTGCATTTCATTCACTACCACTAGGTGAAGTTTTAAAATCAATCGCACCCGCTTTCGCATTTACACGCAGGGAGCTTCTGTCATTTAAAACAACTGACCTCCGCGACAATGAATACTACCGTGGCGGTCTTGATGCTTTCTATATATCTGGGCAAGCAAATACTCTGCTTGTGGCTGAATTAAAGAATTTCGAGGCTGCAGATAGCATGGCCTTTGGTATCCCAGGTTGGGACTACTTGATGGGGGCAATCATTGATAGCGGGCTCAATGGAATTATTTGCGATGGCGCAGTCATAGGTCATAAGTACCATAAAAATACGTACTCGGGACTAGACGCATTTGCTATTTATGCACCTGGTATAGCAAAAGCAATTAACTTGGAATCGTCTGACCCTTATTTTGTGGCAGAGCACTTTTCACGACATATTATCTTTCGGTGTTCAAAGAATGTTGTAATTCGTAACAAGCTAGCAAATTTCTATCACTCTAACGGATCAAAAGATGTAAAGGAAACGCTGACATATTCATATATCGAGCTTAGGGATACTAATGGAATTTTGGCAAATGCAGACAGATCTAGACTTCAATTAATGCTTGCAAAAGTTAAAGAAGAAGGTGATTGGGGATTAGCCAATCATTTTGTTGCTGGGTGTTTTGTTCGTACAAAAATACTGACTGCAAAGCTATTTTCATTGTGGAATTATTTAGAAATTTTTTCGAATGAAAGGCCAAATATAATATTAGAATATCCACCTGGAAATTTGCACGCCGTTGCTATAAAAAACTGTATGAGTCTGGTTCCTATTGAGCGAGATATGGCGATTTTTGACGTCTTCGCAACTGAATTGGTAAATCACAACATATTCAATACGCGGTTATATGACTATTTGGTTTGGACATGCAGCGATTCAAAACAGTTGAATATTTTAACGCGAATTAAAGATTTGGTAGGAGAGTTATAGAATGTATTATGATATTGAGCCATTGGATGAAGCCTCCAGACTGCCATGGGAAGATGAGAGAGTAATATTAAGTGATAAGCAATTGCCATCGGTCTCCATTGTTATTCCAGTATTCAACAGTGGGCAGTTCCTTGAAAAAACATTGAGAAGTCTTCTTTGCAATGATTTGAGCAATGTAGAGATAATTATGCAAGATGGGGGGAGTACTGATAATACTCACGCAATTATTCATCGTTACAAAAAAATGTTTGCACAAATTTACTCACAGAAAGATGATGGCCAATCCGATGCAATCAATAAGGGTTATGAAAAAGCAACAGGGAATATTCTTTATTGGCTGAATGGTGACGACATCCTATTACCCAATACACTTATTAAAGTTCGAAAGTATTTCGATCAAAATCCAACCTGTGAGGTATTGGTTGGTGATGCGTACATGACAGAGATAGATTTTAAACCGATAAATCATTTCTTGTTCAGTGAGAAAAAGTTGAAGTTTGACTACCTACTGGATTATGCAAAGAATCATTTAATTCAGCCAAGTGTATTTTTTACGCGTAAAGCCTGGGATAGAGCTGGCCCACTTGACGTAAATGATCATTATGCAATGGATGCAGATCTGTTTATTGGCATGGCAAAAATTTTTGAGTTCCACCATATTCAACTAGATATTGCTTATAGCGTATATCATGAAGCCTGTAAGACGCGTGGTGCCAGGGCTGAGTCTATTAGTGCATTAGCGCTTGTGCAGGCAAAGTACGGAGGTGTAAATCAAGCAAAGAATACACTTAGTATACTATCTCAACTTTATAATGATGCTCAATCAAAGTTAGATCAACTTCCAGGGCATGAAAGCTTGGTGATTAAGTATGAAGCAGTCAAAGCAGAATTAGATCAGATCAAAAAGCTTGTAGAAAATAAACAGAAAACTCTAATAAATAAGGACATTGAGGAAACAACATGAAAGTAGCTATTTTATCGAGTGCGTCTGGTGGGGGCGCAGGGATTGCTGCTTATCGAATTTATGAAGCATTAAAGAAATATCAGGCTGATAAATGTGAAGTTGACTTTATAGATATGGAAGTATTAGGTCGTGTAGCCGATGATGTTTCCCCACCGGGTAGTGCTACCAATGGAAAGATTAGCAATACTCACTACACAACAGACTTTGCGTCTGATGTAAGAGAATATATTGTTAAGACGCTCTCTGAGTATGACGTCTTGAACATTCAATGGTCTAGTTACCTACTTTCTATAGCTGAAATATATGAATTAGCTAAAAATGGTATGCGAATAGTGTTCACGTTACATGATTTTTATTATTTAACTGGGGGCTGTCATTACCCGTCAAGCTGTGATCAATATATGAAATCATGTAGATTGTGTCCTCAAGTAAATACCAATATGATGTCGCAGAAGGATGTTGAGGCCTCGCATGAACTTAAAAGAAAGATATTCTCTTTTGAGAACGTGATACTTACTGCACCAAGTGAATATTTAGTCAATAAAGCACTGGCTTCAAATATGGTTCCAAAAGAACGTGCAATCACAATTCGTAATGCTTATGAGCCAATAGTAGATGTTGAGAGAAAGAATTATTCTACTCATCAAACCCGTGTATTAATTATTGCCGACTCCTTTTTTGAAATTCGTAAGCAGTTACAGTTGGCTGTAGATGGTTTCAAAGAACTTGCCTTAAGTTCACCGGAGAAAGTAAGCGATTTTGTAATTCACTTGGTTGGTCGCTTAGATCACGAAGTTCTTGAGCAGCTTGAGCCATATGGATATGAAGTCCATAATCATGGACATCTAAAAGAGCACTCAGATATTGTGGATGTATATTGTCAAAGTGACTATTTGCTTTCTACATCTTTAGACGATAATTGGCCAAATATTTTGGTTGAAAGTAGTGCCTATGGGGTTATTCCCATTGTTGGGCCTAAGCACGGATGTGAGGAATTCGTATTAGCGCTCAATGAAGGAGTAATATTTGATTTGTACGAAGCCAAATCTGTTGCTAAAACTCTGTCTCAATTGAATAGCTTGGATTTCTCTAATGACTACTTTTCATTGCAATCAAGAAAAATGCATGATCCTGTAAGCATCTCACGAGATTATATTTTCAGCTTTACATAGCGTTTTTGGCATTAGAAAATCTGAAATTCTTATGCGGTGAGCTATTACATTTATTAGATGGGACCACTAATGCAGGATTTAAATCTTAATAGAGCGGATTTATACCTAGGTGGATTCAATACTGAAATCCGGCACAACCTTCCCTTGCTATTCCACTTTTGCTGAGAGGATTGGATGTATGCTTAGAAGAAATTGTTTGCGTAGATAAAGGTAAGCGATCCATTAACCCCATAGGCTCACTGGGCGTTTAGTTCGATATTCCACGGCAGCAGTGCATCTATGTCGTTCGCCCTGCAAAACTGATCAACTCAGAAAGCATGCGGTATAGCGGTTGATTTGATAAAATTCTTCCCCAAGCTTTTGCCAATTAACCGACAAAAACCTGGTAGAAAATGAAACCAAAACCGACCGAAATCAGCCCTCAGCGCGATGCCTTTCTCCCGGAACTGGCCGATATCATCAATACCCGTCACGAACTGGTGCAATTGGCAGAAACCATCGACTGGGAACAGCCCACTCTGTCAACATAGTTGTCCAGCTGGCGATTACGCCAAATCTTAACTCAGAGAGTGGGTGGAATGGACAACCTGATGCCACGTTATTCGCAAGAGCGTAAAGCCACAGTTCTCAAGAAATTA
>JAIUML010000051.1 GCA_022565595.1 Saccharospirillum sp.
ACATTCCCTGAAAATTGCTCCTGCATTTTCAGGATACCGTACATCCCTGTACATAAAAAAGGCCGGCAATTGCCGGCCAAACTACAGAGAGTAGAGAGTCAAAATTACTGTGCGGCTTCAGCAGCCTCACGGGTGGTGTAGACCTCTGTACCGCCCTGGTTGTACCAGAGTTCGGTTACAACGTCCGCGCCATCGTCCAGGATGTTATCCACCAGGTCGCCGCTGTCTTCTGTCTGCGACTTCACGATGAAGTTGAACGGCTCGGTATCATCGAGAATGGGCACATAAATCAGCGCTCCGAAGTCGTCCTCGAATTCGAAGGTTCGGTAATCATCCCATTCGGTAATGTACTCAGGGTCGATACCAGCCCCCCAGACATGAATACCCCAGGCGTCGGTAGTGTAGTCACCATCGGCGCGGTAGTAGTGCACCACCACCGCATCGACCTGGTTGATCGTTAGCTTTGGAGCAGCCGGCTCGGTGGCGTCGAGCGTCATCCGGTACAGAGCCATGCCGTTAAGTTCAATGGCGATGTTCGGGGAACCATCATCCAGGGCGATCTCGGTATCCAGAGCATTAAAGGTACCACCGTAGTAGGTGCCATCAATCACGACCTTGAAGTCCATAAAGCCCGGGTTGCTCCAATTACCATCCTGATGAGGGTCAGCCAGAACCAGACCTTCATACCGAGAGTTGCCAACAAAAGTCAGTTCGGTTTCGCTGTGCACGTCACCCGCGATAAAGGGCACGACACCCGCTCCGTAAGGGGGCACTTCGCCACCTTCGACCAGCAGCACTGGCTCAGCAGGGTTGCTGGCATCGAGCGTGAAGCTGTAGTCATTGGTTTCAATCACTTCCAGTGTAATATTACCACTGGTGTTGGTCAGAGGCGCAGAAGCCGGATCGATAGTTACATTGCTAAAACCCAGGTTGACGTCTTCATATTCGCTGTCGGCAATCTTGAACTGGTAGGTGGCAGGCTCCAGGTTACGCAACGTCAGTGAGTAGATGCTGTCGCCCTGGTGCACCAGTTGATTGGGGGTTTCCCAAGCATTCATGTCGCCTCTCAAGTAAACCAGCCGACCCAGCTCACCGTGATTGATCTCGATCAGTGGCAGGCGCCGGTCAAGGTTGCCATCGCCGTCGACATCAACACCCACGATCCAGAAATCGTATACAGAACTGGCCTCGAAGAAGCTCATCAGGTTGGATGGGTTGTTCCCCAGTGTCAGGCCTGCTTCGGTAATCGGGCCGCCCAGATTAATCGCCGCCCAGGCGTTGTCGGCGAACTTGAATTCACCATCACCACGCACAACCAGGGCTTGACCGTGGTAGGTGGAGCGCTCGGTATTGATCATCGGTACAGCACTTTCAGCACCCCAGCCGACTATGCCACCGCGCAGGTTCAGGCCATCGATGGTCGCGTCTATTGCCTTGCCTGCTTCGACGATCAGGTCATCACCGGTCAGTGTCAGATCAACGGCCATCTGGCTGTCTACGCTCAGGTTGGCAACCAGGCCGCCTTCGCCATCTTCTTCAGAAGCGGCAAAGAGGTCGGTACGACTGATGCGATAGGGCTGGTCCATCTGCGCTTCGCCGGTAACGCGATCGAGCGTCGCCCAGATCAGCAAGTTGGTATTGTCGTCTTCACCCCAGCCGAAAGAGTATTGCATGCCGTCTGCGGTTATAGGACCACGGAACTGCCCACCGTCACTGATGACAAACAAGGCATCTCGGCTGTTCGGGTTGGCGTAAGTCACATTCACCGTTTCCGGGTAACGGCTGTCCACACTGAATTGGGTGTTGGCGATAGCCATTTCACCCTCGGCATTGGTCACCGTCGCCTGTACCCTGATGTCGGTTCCATCGTCGAAGGCACCAAGACGGAAGTAGGCCCGGTAGGGAGCATTGTGGTCGTCGGCAATCAGCTTCCAGTTGGCGCCGTCGTCGATTGAATACTCAAAGCGAGCGCTGTAGCCGGGCAAAGCCAGGCCTGCCAGACCGTCGATATCCACACCGATCTCCAGGGTACCGGTGTAGGTCGCATCGGCCTGGATACCTGTCAACTCAATGACCGGTTTGGGCGAGGACGCCAATGGCTCGTCGGCCTTGTAAATCACCGTACCGAAACCGGGAATACTCAACTCGACGTCACCATCGGTGATAAGGGCATCACCTTCTGCTCCGTAAACGGCAGTATAACCATTGGAGGCAGCCGGTATGGACACCGTGGTCGGGATGTTGCTGGTGTTAAAGGCAACCAGATACTCGATCTGCAACTCGGGGTGAACGCGCGAAACCACATAGGCACCCTTGGTTCCGGACTGAGCATAGCGCTCGTGCTGCACACCCTGGCGCAGCGTTGGATGTTCACGCAGAACCTGAGCGTATTCAGCCAGTGCAAGGTAAATAGAGTGCTCTGTATCGAAGTTGTCATCTGCCGGTGTTGCAGAGGTGCCTATTTGCACTTCCGTTTGATACTCCGCAACCTGAGCCGGAAACATGTTCTGTCGCGACCACTGGTCCGAACCATCACCAGAGCCGGTAAAGCCTTGCTCATCACCGTAGTAAATCACAGGCACACCGCGCAGGAAGTACATCATGGAGTGAGCCAGCTTGGCCTTCTTCAGGTTGGCCGCCGTATCCTGACCACCCAGAAAATAGCCAATTCGGCCCATGTCGTGGTTGCCAATAAAGTTCATCAGCGTAGAAGCGTCGCTATCGTGATCCGCATAGAGGTCGTCGGCCAGAAACAGATTACGCAGAGATTCGGGCGTGCCGCCACCGGCCACCGTCGACTGGACAGTACCCTGGAAAGCGAAGTCCAGCACCGACTGCAATTTGGCTTCGGTGGTGAAAAAGCTCAGGTACTCCGGGTCACCACTGTAGACTTCACCAAACATGAAGAAATTGTCGATTCCTTCGGCTTTGGCGTGGTCAATAATGGCTGGGCTGAAAGCCTGCCAGAATTCGGTATGAACATGCTTGACGGTATCGATACGGAACCCGTCCGGGCGGAACTCGGTAATCAAGTCCTTGAAGATGTCGATCATGCCGTCGATCACAAAAGGATCGGAGGTGGCAAGGTCATCCAGGCCGACAAAATCGCCATAGATGGCATTTTCGCCAGACCAGGTGCTGTCGCCCTGGTTGTGATAGTACTGAGGATCGTTCAACCACTCTGGGTACTTGCTGTTTTCTTCACCGGCAGGAACGAAAGGCGTATAGGTGTCGCCATCGGCCAGGTCTTCCAGTGACTTGTAGGGGCAATAATGTGCGCCACTGCCGTCGACTGGCATGGACCCAAGGTGGTTGCCGTCTGCATCGTGGCACTCTTCGTACTTGATCACATCGGCCGTGTGGTTGGTGATAATGTCGAAGAAGACTTTTATGTCTCGTTCATGCGCCGCTTCGATCAGGTCGTGCAGATCTTCGTTGGTACCCAGGTGCGGGTCTACCTGGGTGAAGTCGAGTGTCCAGTAACCGTGATAAGCCGCACTCGCATTACCGGGTGAGCCTTGCACGGCCTTGTTCTTCAATATGGGGGTCAACCAGATGGCGGTCACGCCCAAGCCTTCAATGTAATCCAGCTGATCGATCAGGCCGACCAGGTCACCGCCGTGGTAGAACGCTCGGTCGGTTGGGTCGAAGCCATGTGTGTATCGGTCGCCTCCAAGGCCACCGTAATTGTTACTCGGATCGCCATCGTAAAAGCGATCCGGCATGACGAAGTAGAAAACATCGTCCTCTACCGGGCGCTGATCAAAACTTTTCCAGCCAATCTCCGGCATTGGATCAGGCAGGGTATCGTTATCGTTATTGCCGCTATTATTGCCGTTGTTGCTGCCACCATTGTCGCAGCCAGCCAAGGCTATGGCGACGGCCAAGGCGGACGCCATCCAGGCTTTTCTCTGATTGAGAAACATTGCCAACCCCTATTGTATTTGTTGTGAGTCGTGATTTTTAAGTATGTAAGCGGTATGCCACTTCGGGATAAGCAGTGTGCGGGCTATTGCCTCGGGGTTGGAGATTGAAAAGGTCATGGGTTGGTTTTTGCGCAGGGCGGAGTCAACCAAGGCCGAGATTAAAACTGCAAGGCTTGATTTGCGAAAACCGCCCCAAGGGCTTTGCAATGGCACTGCAGCAGCTCAAACACCACTCTACTGAATGGTTTTTTAAAACACCCAAACACCTCGCAGCCTTTATCGACCAGCGGCAAAATAGCAGCACCGGAAGCCCTGCCTACCCCCCTTGAGTGACGCCCTCCATCCTCCCGGATTTTTTTCCACCCCCTGGAAGTCTCCATGCAAAGTCCTACCCCTGCCGTTTTCCTACTGTTACTACTGCTGCCGCTTCCGTCAAAGTGCGTACCCACCTAACAACAACAATGAGGATATTCTGTCATGCGACCAACCTGGATTACCGCAGCCACGCTGTCACTGGCGCTACTGCTTCTGGGATGCAACAGCAACTCCCGTAGTGACGGCAACACCAATCCACCGCCCGAAGACGACACTCAAGAACCACCCACAGAAGAGGTTGTGCTTCCCGAACCCATATACAGCCCTGAGCCAGACGAAGCCGTCATCTACTACAAAAGAAATGACCATTTCGATGACCAGGGGAACGTCAACGTCGCAGCCTATTCCGGCTGGGGCTTGCACCTCTGGGATGACGACGACCGGGTTGAGGTAAAACATGAACTGGTTATCACAACCGACTGGTCCAGCCCCCTCTATGGCAGTGCCATCGACCCCAACTACGGCGCCGTTTTCGTGGTGCCGATGAACTCTGCGCAATGGAAGGACTTCATGTTCATCGTTCACAAGGGCGATGAAAAAGATGTTGGCGGAAGAGACTGGCTCTATGATCGTGCCACCCTGGGGGATCGGTTGTTTCTGTTTGAAGGGGTCGATCAACTTTACACCGAACCCTTGCTCGAACCACCCGTTGCGAGAACAGGCGCAGCGGCACACTGGCTGGATCAAACACACTGGGTGTATAGCCCGCACTCACCGAACAACAGCATCAAGGTGTGGCGCTCCAGCAATGCCGAGCTCGCTCTGGATGCAACGGAAAAAAGTGTAACCGGCGGCCAGGCAAACGCCCTGCTTCCAGCCGATGTGCCAGACAGCACTCTGCAACGCTTTCCGCATTTAAGCAGTTGGCAAGGCTGGACCCTCAACCTGAGTGAAAGTGAAGCACGTAACTGGCTGAAGCAGCAACTCTGGTTGACAGAATATGATGCCGAGGGTGATCTGATTAACGCTACTGCGGTACAAACAGCTGGCGCACTGGATGATGTCTACGCCGATGCTGCAACACCTTTGGAATATGGTGCCAACATACAGGGGGGCGAAACCCACTTTCGGGTCTGGGCACCAACCGCTCAGTCGGTCAAACTGGTCGTCCACCCCGACCAGACTGAAACCCTTCATAACATGGCGCTCGACGAACTCAGCGGCGCCTGGTCGGTCAGCGTGCCCGAGGCGTTACACAACGCCTACTACCTCTATGAAGTCAGCCTGTACCACCCGGAATCCGAAGCCATCGAAACACTCAGAGTGACCGACCCCTACAGCCTGAGCCTGGCCATGAACAGCCGTTACAGCCAGGTGGTTGACCTTGACGACGCTGCGCTGAAACCGGTGGGGTGGGACAGTTCGGACACCCTGCCGGCATTATCTTACCAGGACATCAGCATCTACGAGATGCATGTCCGTGACTTCTCCATCAGCGATACGCTGGGCAACCCGGACCACAGTGGCAAGTACCTTGCCTTCACCAACAACGAACGCGAAAGCGTGCAGCATCTGTTGTCCTTGCGTGATCGCGGCCTCACCCACGCGCACCTGATGCCGGTGTTCGACATCGCCACCATCAATGAAGACCCAAACCAGCGCGTTGATATCGACCAACCGTTCAGCGACCTCTGCGCAGCCGTTGCCGCGGTGGCCACTCAATACAGCGACGACTGTGCCTCCGGCAAAACAGTCGCTGAAGTCATGGACAGCCTGCTGCCAGAAGCTCAAGGAGGAGAAGTTCAGGCGTTGAATGCCCATGTGCGGGATCTCGATGCCTTCAACTGGGGTTATGACCCATGGCATTTCAACGTACCCGAAGGCAGCTACGCCACCGATGCGGAAGGCTCGCAGCGTATTCTGGAGTTTCGCACCATGGTGCAAGCCCTGCACGAGATGGAACTGAGGGTGCTCATGGATGTGGTCTACAACCACACCAACGCCAGCGGCTTACACCCCAAATCGGTTTTCGATAAGCTGGTGCCCGGTTACTACCACCGTCGTGACCCGATCTCCGGCGCTGTTGAAACGTCCACCTGTTGCGACAATACCGCGTCCGAACATCGCATGTTCGAAAAGTTCATGGTGGATAGCCTGATCATCTGGGCGCGTGACTACCGCATCGATGCCTTCCGCTTCGATCTGATGGGTCACCATATGAAAACCAATCTAGAACTGGCGCTGGAGGAAGTCCTCAAGGTCCGGCCTCATGTCTATTTCTATGGTGAGGGCTGGGACTATGGCGAAGTAGGCCAGAATCAACGCGGCGTCAACGCCAGCCAGACCAATCTGCCCGGCACCGGCATCAGCACCTTTACCGATCGCCTGCGTGATGGTGTGCGTGGTGGCGGCCCCTTCGACAGTGGCGAGTCTCTGCGGCAGAACCAGGGCTTTGGTAATGCCGCCGTGGCCAACGAGTTGAACCAGGCTGACCCCAGCGCCTTTCATGCGACGCAACTGGGCCTGAAAGACATCGTGCGCCTGGGCCTTGCCGGCAACCTCAAGCAATACCAGTTTATCGGCCATGATGGCAGCAGCGTCACAGGCGGCCAGGTTGACTACAATGGCAGCCCGGCCGGATACGCCGACTCACCTCTGGACGTGGTGAACTATGTCTCCAAGCACGATAATCAAACACTCTGGGACAACAATCAGTACAAGCTCGCCAGCAGCATCAGCGCCTCGGACCGGGCTCGCCTTCAGGCCCTGGCACTGAGCATTCCGGCCTTCTCTCAGGGCATTCCCTTCTTCCACATGGGGTCGGAACTGCTGCGCTCGAAGTCGATGTCCCGCGACAGCTACGACAGTGGCGACTGGTTCAACGCAGTTGCCTTTGACCAGAGTGATAACAACTGGAATGTCGGCCTACCGCGCCAGAATGTCGATGGCGACAACTGGTCCGTCATCGAGCCCATCCTCAATGACCCCGAAGCTCAGCCCAGCACCCAGGACATCGCCCTGACCGCCGAGCAATTCGGTGACTGGCTGGAAATTCGCTATTCCAGTCCCCTGTTCCGCCTGACCAGTGCCGATCAGGTTCAGGATGTGGTCAGCTTCCACAATACCGGCCCGGACCAGGTCCGGGGTGTCATCATGATGCAACTGACCGACACCGCCGCCAATCTGGACCCCAACCACGACGCGCTGATGGTGATCTTCAATACCACCACGGAGGAGCAGACGCTGAACCTGAACCATGCAACTGGCTTCACTTTGCATCCGGTGCTGGTCGACAGTGCCGATCTGCGAGTACAGGGAGCGGCCTTCAGTGGGGGTGAGTTCAGCGTGCCAGCGCTCACCACGGCCGTCTTCGTGAAGTAAGCTGAAGGCCCTGAAGACAGGGGACCTGAAGGGGGTGTGGACTGATTAGGCCTTGTGCCACTGTAAATCCGGGGCAACACCCCCTCACTCTTTCTTCGGAGTGTGAATTTGCTCACAAGGCTTGACGAAACAAAAACATCCTAGTCTTATAGCAAGACGGACCCACCGTGGCGAATCCGGTTATAAGCCAGATTCGCTGACAGGAAAAAAAAATCAACCAGAGGACCGAACTCAATGAGCAACTTGATCAAACATGTGGTCGCAGGTGTCGCCGTCTCCGCTTTGGCGCTCTCTGTTACTGCAGCTGCTGAAACCCTGCGCTGGTCCAGCGCTGGTGACTCACTGACCCTTGACCCCCACGCCCAGAACGAAGGCCCCACCCATACCCTTGCCCACCAGATTTACGATTCTCTGGTATTCCGCAATATGGACATGGAACTGACCGCAGGTCTGGCCACCGACTGGTATGTCACTGATGACCCAACCGTTTGGGAATTCAAACTTCGCGAGGGCGTTACCTACCACAACGGTGCAGCCTTCACCGCTGAAGACGTGGTTTTCTCCATCAAGCGTGCACAACATGACAACGCTGGCGTGCGTGGCCTGTTGGGCACCATCGCCGATGTGATCGCTGTAGATGACCACACTGTGCACTTTGTAACCAACGGCCCAGACCCCCTGCTGCCGAACAACCTGACCAACCTCTTCATGATGGATAAGGATTGGGCAGAGGCCAACAACGTAACCCAGGTTCAGGACTTCGCCGGTGGTGAAGAAACCTACGCCGTACGTAACGCCAATGGTACCGGCCCTTACCGTCTGGTAAGCCGTGAGCCAGACATTCGTACCGAACTGGAGCGTAACGAAGACTACTGGGGCATGGGCATGTTCCCGCTGGAAGTCACCCGCATCATTCACACGCCGATCTCCTCAGCGGCCACTCGTGCAGCGGCACTGCTGTCCGGTGAAATCGACTTCCTGCTCGACCCACCCGTACAGGATCTGCAGCGCCTGGAAAACGCAGCGGGCATTACCGTTCGCAGCGCGCCTCAGAACCGGACCATCTTCTTCGGTATGGACATCGCTCGTGACGAACTACGTCAATCCAACGTGACCGGTGCCAACCCCTTCTCGGACGTTCGTGTTCGTGAAGCGATGAACATTGCGATCGACCGCGAAGCCATTCGCCGTGTTGTAATGCGTGGTCAGTCTGTACCGGCCGGCATGATTGCACCGCCCTTTGTCAATGGCTACACCGAAGAACTGGATGCCATTCCAGCGGTAGACCGTGATCGCGCCCGTGCCCTGCTGGCCGAAGCTGGCTACCCGGATGGCTTCAGTGCCACCCTGCAATGCCCGAACGATCGCTACATCAACGATGAAGCCATCTGTCAGGCGGCGGTGAGCATGTTCGGTCAAATCGGCCTGGACATCCGGTTGGAATCCAAAACCCGCAGCATCCACTTTGCGGACCTGGAGAACCACCTGCTCGACTTCTACATGCTAGGCTGGGGTGTTCCCACACTGGATTCCCACTATGTCTTCACCTTCCTGGTTGAAAGCCAGAGTGGTTCAGGCGGCGCGTTCAACTTCACCAACTACGCCAACGCAGAAGTCGATGCCATGATTCAGGCCATGACCTCTGAAACCGACTTGGACGTTCGTAACCAGATGATCGCCGATGTTTGGGAAATCGTTCAGGAAGAGATGATGTACCTGCCGATCCACCACCAGGTATTGAACTGGGCCATGAAAGACAACATCGAGTTCAATGTACAGGCGGAAGACCAGCCGCACTTCATGTACATGACCTTCAAATAAGCTCGAGGGTTTACAACACTCGACGCAAAAAAGGCCGGTATAAACCGGCCTTTTTTTAACGTTAATACACTATAATAAGCCTACTTTGGCATATTCTTGCCAAACGCTCTCTCTGGCACAAGACACTAAAAAGGCATACCTCATGCTGGCTTTTATTATACGCCGTCTCATTCAATCGATCGCCGTTATGCTGACCGTGGCGTTGATATCTTTCACCCTATTCCAGTTTGTAGGGGATCCGATCAACAATATGCTGGGGCAGGAAGCATCACGGGACGATCGCGCAGAACTGCGGCAACGACTGGGGTTGAATGACCCTGTCCCCATTCAGTTTGTACGTTTTGTTGGCAATGCCGTAAGAGGTGACTTCGGTATCTCCTACCGCATGGCTCGTCCGGTCAGCACTGTTATTATGGAACGCTTGCCCGCCACTCTGGAATTGGCCTTTGTTTCCGGTTTGTTTGCACTGACACTGGGTATCGTCCTGGGCGTTTACACCGCCTTGAAACGGGATGGGTGGCTCAGTAACTTCATCATGACCGCTTCTCTGGTTGGTGTTTCGTTACCGACTTTCGTTATTGGTATTCTCCTGATTTACCTCTTCGCGGTAGAACTGCAATGGCTACCCTCCTTTGGCCGCGGTGAGCTGGTACAAATTACCGACAACTGGCGCACCGGCCTGCTCACGGAATCCGGACGCAAATCCCTGATCTTGCCAGCCATTACTCTGGGCCTGTTTCAGCTGACACTGATCATGCGTCTGGTACGCGCCGAGATGCTGGAAGTACTGCGAACCGACTACATCAAGTTTGCCCGAGCAAGGGGCTTGAGCCAAAGAGCCATTCATTTTCACCACGCTCTTAAAAACACACTGTTGCCTGTTATCACCATTACCGGTTTGCAACTCGGCTCCATCATTGCTTTCGCCATCATTACCGAGACGGTCTTCCAGTGGCCCGGGGTTGGTCTGCTGTTTATTACCGCCATCAACTTCGTTGATATTCCCATGATGTCGGCTTATCTAATCCTGATTGCCTTTATCTTTGTGATCATCAACCTCATCGTGGACCTGCTCTATTTCCTGGTGGACCCACGCCTGCGCGCAGAAAAATCCGGTGGCCACTGAGCCAGTGCACCCTGAACCTGATTGAGTAATGAGTAACCCTATGTCAACTGAAAGCAAAACGCCTGTTGATGACATCAAACCGGCCTCACTATGGTTTCGTATCATCGACAGCGATCTGTTCAACTCCTTTATCCGCAAGCCGGTGATCGTGGCTTCGGCTATTATTACCTTGTTGATTTTTGCCATCGCTCTCTTTGCGCCCTGGCTTGCACCTCACACCCCTTTCAACCCGTCCAGCCTCAACCTGATGGACGGCTTTACGCCACCGATGACGGCGAACGAATTTACCGGCAATGAGTATCTGCTGGGCACCGACAACCAGGGCCGGGATATTCTCTCGGCCATCATGTATGGCACGCGTATTTCCCTTTTCGTGGGGTTTGCCGCCGTCGGTCTGGCCGCGCTGATTGGCATTACCCTCGGCCTGCTCGCCGGCTACAAGGGCGGCTGGGTCGATGGCCTGATCATGCGTATTGCCGATGTTCAACTGAGTTTCCCGGCCATTCTGTTGGCTCTGCTGATCTTCGGGGTGGCGAGGTCCATACTACCGCCCAGGGTGATGGATGAAGCCACGGTCTGGGTACTGGTCGTCTCCATTGCCCTCAGTGACTGGGTACAATACGCCCGCACCGTCCGCAGCTCGACCATGGCCGAGAAAAACAAGGAGTACGTTCAGGCGGCGCGCCTCTTTGGCGTACCGGCTCCGCTGATACTGCTGCGCCATATTCTGCCCAATGTCATGGGCCCGGTACTGGTCATTGGCACCATCGGCCTGGCACTGGCCATTATTCTGGAAAGCACACTGTCCTACCTGGGTGTGGGCATTCCGCCGACTCAGCCAAGCCTGGGCACCTTGATCCGCATCGGCCAGGACTTCCTGTTCTCCGGTGAGTGGTGGATCACTCTGTTCCCGGCGTTAACGCTGCTGACTCTGGCCCTGTCAGTCAACCTCCTGGGTGACTGGCTTCGCGATGCATTGAACCCAAGGTTACGTTGATATGGCAGACACACTACTTTCCGTAAAAGACCTGGTGGTCGAATTCCCGCACCGACGCGGTAACTTGCGTGCCCTGGATCAGATCTCCTTCAACATCGACCGAGGCGAGATTCTCGGTGTGGTTGGCGAGTCCGGCGCGGGCAAATCTCTGACGGGTGCGGCCATCATTGGCTTGCTTGAACCCCCTGGCCATGTTGCTGGTGGCTCCATTGAGCTCGATGGTCGTCGCATCGACAACATCAGCGCAGCCGAGATGCGCAAGATACGCGGCCGTAAAATCGGCATGGTATTTCAGGATCCACTAACCTCCCTGAACCCCATTTTGACCATTGCCGACCAACTGATCGAGACCATTCAGGTTCACCTGAAAATGTCCGACAAGGAGGCTCGCAAACAAGCCATCAAATTGCTGGATGACGTTGGTATTCCCGCTGCGAGTAAACGCATCGACGACTATCCGCACCAGTTCTCTGGTGGCATGCGTCAGCGCGTGGTCATTGCGTTGGCACTGGCCGGTGAGCCAGAGCTGATCGTTGCCGATGAGCCGACCACCGCTCTCGACGTCTCTGTTCAGGCACAGATTATCGATGTGCTTAAAAATACCTGTAAAGAGCATGGTGCCGCCGTCATGTTGGTCACACACGATATGGGCGTTATCGCCGAAACCTGCGACCGGGTGGCAGTAATGTACGCTGGTCGCCTGGCTGAAATTGGCCCGGTGCGTGAAGTGATCAAGCACCCCAAGCACCCCTACACCATTGGATTGATGGGATCGATTCCGTCCCTGGCACACCAGGTGGATCGACTGGTACAAATACCCGGCTCCATGCCACGGCTCGACAACATCCCCACTGGTTGTGCTTTTAACCCCCGTTGCAACAAGGTTTTTGACCGCTGCAGAACAGAACGACCAGACCTCATCGCCGTAGAAGGCAACCTCGCCGCCTGCTGGCTGCACGCAGAGGAGGCCACCGCATGAGCCAACAACCCTTGTTAAAAGTGGACAACCTCACCCGACGTTTTGATGTCTCCAAACCCTGGCTGAACCGGGTGATCGAACGTGAACCCAAGCAGATTCTGACGGCGGTCAATCAGGTTTCCTTTGACGTTGAAAAGGGCAAAAGCTTTGCCCTGGTGGGTGAATCCGGTTCGGGTAAATCCACAATCGCCAAAATGGTGGTCAACCTGCTCAATCCATCCAGTGGTCACATCTATATCGATGGCAAAGAGTTGAGCAAGACCAAGGGTGCAGAATTTACCTCCTTGCGCCGTCGGGTACAGATGATTTTCCAGGATCCTTTTGCCAGCCTGAACCCACGCTGGCGAGTAGGCGACATCATTGCTGAACCCATCCACGCCTTTGGCCTGGAAAAAGACAGCCAGAAGGTAAGAAACACAGTAGAAAGACTATTATCTACCGTAGGCCTTGGCCCGCGTGACCGCTACAAATTCCCGCACGAGTTTTCAGGCGGCCAGCGGCAGCGCATCGCCATTGCCAGGGCCCTTTCCGCCAACCCGGAGTTTCTGGTGTGTGACGAACCGACGTCCGCTTTGGATGTGTCTGTACAGGCTCAGATTCTGAATCTGATGCAGGACCTTCAGGATGAATTCAACCTGACCTATCTGTTTATCAGCCACGACATGTCCGTCGTTAAGCACATGGCCGATACCATTGGGGTGTTGTACCTCGGTGGTCTGGTGGAGGTGAACGAAAGCCAGCAATTATTCAAACAGCCGGTGCATCCTTACACCCGTATGCTGCTGGATGCGATTCCGGATCACGAGATGACAGGCCGCCGCCGCACACCGGTAACCGGGGAAATACCCAACCCCATCAACCCGCCATCCGGCTGCCCTTTTCATCCGCGCTGCCGGTTCGCGAATGATCGGTGCAAGCAGGAAATTCCCAAACCTGCAGAGGTTATGGATTCGAGAGTGGCGTGTTTTGCGGCTGAGGAAGGCAGGTTTTAGGGTTTTTCTTAACCACAAGCCCCCTCAACGAGACGTCGGACCGCCCATCCTCTTCCCATTTTTTCTCCCCTCTCCTGGGGGAGAGGGGTCGGGGTGAGGGGGTAAGTTGCACGGATCGGGTCGAAGTAGCAGGATTGCGCCTGCTACTCCTCCCACACCACCGGACGTGCGGTTTTCCGCATCCGGCGGTTGAACCCGGTGAGTTATCTCACCGCGAGCACATCCGGTGTCACTATGCC
>JAIUML010000052.1 GCA_022565595.1 Saccharospirillum sp.
GGCATAGTGACACCGGATGTACTCGCGGTGAGATAACTCACCGGGTTCAACCGCCGGATGCGGAAAACCGCATGTCCGGTGGTGTGGGAGGGGTAGCAGGCGCAATCCTGCTACTTCGACCCGATCAGCGATGCTGTTAACACCTCAGAGTCAGTCGACTTGCACGACTTCCTGTTTGAGGTGGTTGAAGAGCGGTTCGTAGAGTTGGGTGATGGCTTCGAAGAGGGGGGCGTGCTCAGGTTGTTCTGGCCAGAACCAGTTCAGGTAAGCGTCCTGGCCGAGGCCGGCGTTGTAGTAGCCGTCTCCCTGCCAGAGTTTTTCGAAGTCGCCCTGGTGGTAGTCGCGCTTTTCGCGGGTTTTGCACATGACTACGCCAATTTCGCAGTGCCAGGGCAGGGGTTCGCAAAGGCCGCGTCGCCAGGTGGCGAGCCAATGTTTGAGTTCGCTTTCGGCGGTGCTCTGCTCCATGGGCGTCAGTTCCAGGCTGTACACCTGGTCTTCTTTGGGCTGGCGGTAGAGGCCCCAGGTGGCGCATGGGCTCAGGCAGTTGGCGAAGAGGTGGTGCAACCAGAGGCGCAGCAGGTCTCGGCCTTTGGCGTCGGCGAGCCGCCAGAACAACAGGTCGCCATTGCCCAAGCAAGGCAGGGTGGCGGTGAGCCTGAGGTTGTCGATGGACAGTTCGGCGGTGTCCAGAGTCAGTTGCTGGGCGCCGAGTTGGCCCAGGTGGTCGGCAAAGTGGTCGGCCTGGTCTTGCCAGTCTTTGAGGGCTTCCTCAATCAATGGGTTGTCCGGCAGGCGGCCGGAGAGTTGGGCTTCGAGCAGAACCTGGTCTGCCGAGGGCGTCTCGGGCAGCAGGCGAGCGTCGATCAACTTCTGTTGCAGCAGGTAGCGGTCGAGGTGGTTGGCGGCAAAGGGTTCGGCGTCGCTGAGTTCGGGCCGGTCGGCCAGGTCGAGGAATAAACCGAGTCGGCTGCGGGCGAAAGCACGTGTCGGGTGTTCGGAAAAGCGCAGCAAGTCGTCGATGCTCAGTTGTTCGGGCCATTCGGGTTCGGGCAACACCGCGACCTGGTTCCGGCCGGGCAGGGGCTGGCCAAGGCGCAGCCAGTGGGCGTCGAAACTGGGCCAGGTGCCCTTGTAGTTGCTGGGTGCGAAGGGTTGCAACGGCAGGTGGTCGATCTGCTCCGGGTGCCAATCGCTGGCCTGTTCGAGGTAGGCCATAAGTTCGGCCAGCACCAGGGAGGGCTGGCGCTCGCTGTTGGTATTGATGTCGCGCCCCTGGTAACTCAGGTACAGGGCTTCGCGCGCCGAGAGCAGGGCTTCCAGGAAAAGGTAGCGGTCGTCGCCCCGGCGTGAGCGGTCGCCGAGTCTGGGTTTGTCCTGAGCCATCAGGTCGAAGCCGAGTGGCGGCCTTTGGCGGGGGAATTCGCCGTCATTCAGGCCCAGTATCGCCAACACCCGGAAGGGAATGGAGCGCATCGGCAC
This sequence comes from Saccharospirillum sp., assembly GCA_022565595.1. Classification (GTDB taxonomy): domain Bacteria; phylum Pseudomonadota; class Gammaproteobacteria; order Pseudomonadales; family Natronospirillaceae; genus Saccharospirillum. Next base: position 1,483 of record JAIUML010000052.1, read on the forward strand.
CATGGAGCAAACGGTGATCTGGCCGGTCAGAAACTGGCGGCCGGTGCTGGCTGGGCTGGCCACGGCGTTTTGCAGCACGTGGCGCACCACGGTCAATGGTATGGCGTGGGGGTAAGCGGCCACCCGGCTGTGCTGGCTGAGGTCACGAATGGCCGCGCGCAGGTCGTCGTGGGCGCTTTCGAAGCGGGCATCGGTGGCGAACAGTGCCAGGCGCAATCGGTCTTGCAGGAAGCGCTGCCAGTCGGTGGCGGTGCGTGGCTGATTCAGGTCGCGCGCCAGTTGGTTGAGCGTATCGAGAAAGGCCATCAACTTGCCGAGTAGCACGGCATCGCTGCCCTCGACATCCGGCAACAGCAGTCGGTTGTTGACCACTTCTCCGCTGTCACCCCAGGCGAAGCCGACCAGTAACCGCTCCAGCCCTTGTCTCCAGCTGTAGTAAGGGCTGACTTCGGCTTGAACAAACTGGCCCTTGTGGTCGGCGTCCAGGCCCCAGTGCACGGTGGCGTTCTCCAGCCAGCGGGCGAGTGGGTCGAGGTCGTCCTGGTTTAAGCCAAATTGCATCTGAATGGCCGGCACCCGCAACCAGCCAAGCACCTGGGTGACCTGGAAGCGGGCATCCGGCAAGGTGAGCAGGTCGAGAAAGGCGGCGACGGTCGGGTCGGCGTCCTTGAGGTTGCGGTCGGCAATGGAGCAGGGCAGCGGCGGCACTTCCTCGGTCAGGTCGTCGAAGCGGCGCGCAAAAATGGCGTCGACAAAGGGGGCGTAGTCCTCGACATTGGGGCACATGACCAGGACGTCTTTCGGGGTCAGGGTTTTGTCTTCATTGAACTGATGCAGCAGCCAGTCGTGCAGGCCTTGAACTTCGCGCAGGGCACTGTGCGCGCTGCGGATGCAGAGTGAGTGGTCACTTACGCCATCGGCTTTGGTGTAGGGCTGCGTTCGGCCGTCGCGCAGGTGCAGCAGGTCGCGCTGCAATTGGTTGAGCAGAGTGTCGCCTTCGGGCTCGATAAACACCGGGCTTTCGATGCTGGCGTGCTCACTGAGCAGCTTCACAAAGGCCTGACCCTGTTGACCGAGGTTGGCGACCAGGGGGTTGCCGACTTCCAGTGCCAGCGGCTCGTCGCTGTCACTTTGCTGGATCCACTGGGCGCGCAGTTTGGCGGCCTGCTTTTCACTGACCACATCGCCCCAGTAATCGTCGCTGGGGTTCAAATAAAACACATGGAACTGCACGCCGGCATCGGCCAGGGCCTGAATAAAGTCGAGCCAGAGCGGGGCCAGGTTGTTGATGCCAAACAAAAAGAGCCGCTCGGGCAAGGGTTTTGCCGGGGCGTGCAATTGCGCCAGTGCTTTTTCTATCAGCGTGACCGGGTGGTCGGCATCGCCCCGGGTCAGTTGTTGCCAGAGCCTGGCTTGCCATAGGGCGTTGGGGTTGGCCAGGTCGGTTTTGCCCTGGTCCCAGTCGGTGATCCAGTCGGGCCGGTACATCAGGTATTGCTCGAACAGGTCGGCCAGTTGCTCGGCCAGTTGGAAGCGCCGCAAGGCTTGCTGGCCCGGGCTCTGGTTTTGCCAGTAACGGCTGGGTTCGGCAAAGTCCGGGTCGCTGCGCAGGTCGTCGCTGGCCAGCAGTTCATCGATCCGCCATACCAGCACTTCGCGCCGCCAGGGGGATTGCTCGGGCACGGTATCGGGGCCGAGGATGGTGCGAATCAGCGTCCAGAAGTGCTGCACCGGTAGCGGAAACTCGAGGTTCATGCTGATCTGACGGTCCGGGTGTTCGGCCAGTTTCATGCTCAACCAGTGCTGCATGCCCTGGTGTTGCACCATGATCACATCCGGCTCGAGCGGGTTATCCACCGGTACAGCGAGGAGGGTGGCCAGCGGCTCGATCAGGGTTTCCAGTTGGTTGCCGGGCAGGGTGTGGATCATTTTGCAAGCATCCGGGCGTCAGTTCAGGGCAGTGTATCAGTTTGTAGCGGGATTGGTGAAAGCCGGGTTACGACCATTTTTTCCTTGTGAACAAAACGAAGCATTTTTACCAGCCTTGCTTTGAAGTCGATGATTTTTATGGCCGTGTTGTTCGACTTTTACTCAGTGGCTTGCTTAGCGTGTTCTCAGTCACATTCTGATGAAAAAATTGCTCAAAGTCTGGTTCATACGTTTACTTCAGTAACCCTTCTACATAGCATTCGGAGCGAAGTACGAAGATGGGCAACGTGTAAAATCGCCCTGAAGTGACAAAAAGGAAAAAGGTGATGGATAAGCCATGCCCGACCAGGTCGGCGTTTGTTGTATTTCCCGCCCATTCTGTATTTTGCAGGATGGCTGCCCCCTGCCTTGAAAGCCCTTTTTGCCTGTCTTGCCAGCATCAAACTCTGGCAAATGCCAGAAATTCTTTACAGTAGTAGGCCGCTTGCGGCATGTCAGACGAATGGAATCAGTATCGTCTGGTTGACTGAATCAACACTGCAAAAAGGAGCAATGACCACATGGCTGTATTGATCAATGGCCGCACAGCGGTGCATAAAGACTCGAATGGCAAGGTACTGACTGTCGATGTGTGCCTGACCAAGGTGGGCAAATACACCGTCCCCATCCCCTATATGAACATGGCGCAAAGCTCGGATTCCGACAAAACCGCCGGTGGCGTCTTCATCGACGGCAACCCCGCCTGCCACAAGGACTCCACCTTCAGCAAAAGCCGGGGCGACGAACCCGGCAACAAAAAGGGCATACGCTCCCGCAAGAAGGGCGACTACGCCTCCTTTATTATGGGCAGTGCCAACGTTCAGTTCGAAGGCACCCCGGCGGTACGCGCTCTGGAGTTGATGGTCTCCAACGCACGCAACACACCACCTTCCCCCTTGATGCAAGCCGTCGGCCTGCCACCGTTGCCCAAACAGGCTGCCAGCGAAGACGCCCTGGCCCCCTTTGAAGGCCCCTATTTTGAGCCGGTGATCCAGGATGGCCGCAGCGGCCTGCGCACCCGAGAACTGGTCGCCAGCCTGGAGGACCCACACAGCCAGCCCGAGCACGAAGCCTTCACCTTAAGTGAAGCCGGCGAGATTATCCTGAGCGGCCTGCATCGGGCAGCCACCCACATGGCGCAGGTGTGCAAGGAAGCAACGCCCTGGGAACACAAGCCCAACGACCGTATTCTGATCCCCCTGTGCGAAGCCCGACACAGCCGCATAGGCGAAGAAGCCGAACACAACGACATCGCCCTGCACGCATTGACCCTGAAGCGCTACCTATCACCCGAGCCAGACGCGGACAACACCGACGCCCTGCGTGAAGGCTGGCTCTATGTTTATGTGGACGGCCACCTGTGGCGAGAGCAACAGGTGACCGCATACGGCTACCGCGACGTCGACCTCCACACCTGGCACGGCACCGACGGCCCCGACCACCAGCAACGCCCCGCCACCGGCACCCTGAACGACCATCTGACTGTACCGCATCGATTGGAAGGTGAGCCGGTTGAAGTGCAAATCGCCTTCTCGGAAGTGCAATGGAGCTGGGAACGCATCAGCGAATTTGGCGGTATGAAAGAAGACGACGCCAGGCTGCTCCACAAGGTCGAAGAAGACGAAACCCTCACCGACATCGCCCGCTACTACCCCGATACCACCGTAGAGCAGTTGGCCGAACTCAACGGCCTGGACGACCCGAATCAGATACAAGTGGGGCAATTGCTGAAAGTACGTGACCTTCTGACACCCCCGGAAGACGCCGATGAGCGACGCACCCAACGCATGGGTGAGCCCATTGATTTTGATGAAGCGGAAGCGCTGGACTTCGAGTTGATTATTGCGGATCCGTTGGGGGTGGTGGAGCAGTTGAACCATTTAATCGGCGTTCACCTGCTCAGCCAGCAGAATATTCAGGCCGCCATGAGAGGCGAACACCTGAGAGACACCGATGCCGATATCGACAACCCGATGGTGCCCATCCCACCCAGTTGGATCTCCTATTCAGCCCAGGACGGTCAAGAGGGGCAAACAGCCAACGCTGGAAGGCTGAAGTTCCCTACCCTACCCGAGGCGCGTAAACCCGGGGAGCACTGGCGCGAACACTGCCAAAACATGACCAACATGGCGCAAATTGCTAACTCGTTTTTTTTCTCGGGAGAAGGATTTGAAGAGGCGGATTTCGACACCCGTCGCGCCATCAACAAAGCTCGGGATCAGACCGACCAGGAACAATTGGAACAGTGGCTTTACACGGAAGATCGTCGTTTGCTGCGCGAGCGCATTCGGTTTTTACGCAACACTCTGGTCGAATTTCTGCAAAGTGAACAAACCGGCCCCGAAGACTGGTTGCAAGCACTAACGGATTACAGTGTGTTGCCTGCTCCGCGTTACATCGAGTTGTGGAGTCGCTTTGGTGCCCTGATTGAACTCACCGTCCTGGATCCACACACGGCCGACCAGCATCTGGATTTGCCCGCTAGGGTTCGAGAAGAAAGAGCCGAGGACGCTCAACCAGGGCTGGAGCTGCTGGCCAACATCATCAACGGTGAAAAAGAGGAACGCTGGGAGAACCTGAATCGCATGCTGTTCCCGGAGGAAGGCGAAGTGGATGTGCTTTCGCCTGAACCCGTCGACAGAGCGCTGTTTGAGAGAGACCAACCGGCCTACGACACTCGTTTCAGCTTCAGCCGACTGCGCGACAGCGTGAACGAAGAAACCAACCCCCGCGCACCCGCATCGCTGGTGAAACACATTGGCTACGCACTTGAAAAAACCGCCAACCTTCTAAGTATCGCCAATACGGCCAGCACAGACCGCCCGGACGCTCCCACCTTCCGTCAGGAGCCCATTATCGGGTTCATGAAAAGCACCGACATCGAGATAGTACGCAACTTGCACCTGCTCAACGAAAACCCGCGTGAAGGCAGTTTCGTGCTCGGCAACGACCGGGTTGCGCAAGGCATCCAGCGTATCGAAGAATTGCATATAGGCCCGGCACTCAAGAGGGATGCCCGCAAGTCTGCGGCCAACGCCAGTGAAGCCGCTCACCAACGCGGCGAAACATCGACACACCTGAGCAACGACCAGGGCAGAGTATTGATCAGCAACAATCTGGCGGATCTGACACCCTACAGTGGGAGCAACCCGGTAAACCCGGCCGATATGACAGCTGACGATATTTTCAAGACCTACGGTAAAACCGGCACTCAGCAGAGCATTCATACGGTCAGTGGTACTCTGTTGGTGGCCTTGCCGCGCCAGCATGAACAGCGGTATCACGCCCTGTCGAAGCAGGTCGGTGCAGGCAGTACTGTTGTTGTGCGCTCCTTTCCGGCGGCGTTGTTGTGCTTTGAGTTGCAGAATTTCAAGAATGGAATAGATCAACTAAGTAACCGTACCTTATACGAGCAACTCCCGGTAAACCTCTATTATGGTTTGGTATTAGCCGCCGCCACCCTCATTGCCACAGAAGCCTTGCTCCAACCAAAGCGAGCGGCAGCACTGATGCATCAAAGCCATACCCCGTTCTTGCAAGCTATGGCGATAGAGCGCCCTATAAAAATAGGAAGATTGGTCTTCCAGGCCCCGCTCTACCGCTTCACACTCTTGCCTGGTTTAATGACGGTTACAGCCTCCCTGGGCCTGATGTCCGGTGTCCAGGCGCTGAAGCTTGGTCAGCGTGAAATGGGCTCCGCGATACTGGTGGGAACACTCGCCGCCCTGGCAGCCGATATTCTCTTTCTAGCCAGCAGTTCTGTGACGGCGGTCGTCTTTGTCAAACTGTTCGCCTGGCTGGGCTGGGCTTTTGCTGCGGGCGCCGTGGCGGCCTTTATTGTAGCCTGGTGGTTTAAACCCAGCCCACTTGAAGAATGGGCGCGTTTTGGCCCCTTCCCGACGGACCTGACTCACCGCTTCCGGCCGGACAAGTTCAGCCACGCCGAATCGGCTTTGCATTACCTGGCCGACCTGGTTTTCAAACCCAGGATTACCGAGATAGAGAGCTTCAAGATCGAGCGCCCCAATGGCAATAGCCAACTGGTGGTGAACCTCCGTGTCGAGGTGCCCGGAGTGGGCGCCAACAGCGAACTGGAGTACAGTGTGGATGTGTTCGGGTTCAAGCAGGAAGACATGTACGAGAACATGAGCCTGACCACCCTGGCCCTCAACTGGAACCACCCGCCCACCGAACAAGTGCAACGCTATACCGAAAACGGTTCCATGGTGATTGATCTGCGCTACCATTTGCCCTGGGATATCTCGGTAAACTGGTTACGACGCCAGATGCGGATTCACAGTGGCTTTGCCTGGCGACTACGACTGAAGCACCACACGGGAAATGGCCTCACACTGCCAGCCTCCGAGAAGGAGGGCCCATGGTTTACAGACAACAAATACAGCTTCATTCACAACATACCCACGGTGCCTGGTAATGAGTGAGAACACCGAAGAACCACAATGGAAAACCCGGCTCAAAGCGTTTAATCACTGGTTCTGGCACCGGTTCGCGCCTTGGGTGACACACACCCTGGAAAAACCCTGGCTCACCAGACACGACGAAACGGTGCCCACCAGGGCCGAGCAACTGGCACTCAAGCAGCCAATTACCTATTTCGAGAGTGCCTTGCGCCGACCCAAAGCCCCCTCGCAAAAGGCGCTGGCACTGGGCCGGGGGTGGGACATTTTTCAGCAACGTCGACTGCCCGATGGCACACGATGTCATGAGTATCTGGCTCACGAAGCAGCGGGTATGGGTGGCTTAATGAAGAAAGAGCTATATGGGCCAAGAACCCGCAGTGAGTATGAGGACGACAAGCTGTTCGACAACCTTTTGGAGGCTGACCTGCCTGCGGCCTACATTCAACACAACGGTGGCGGAGGCATCATCTTTTTATTTACTTTAATTATGGTTTTAAGTCGCTATGCGATTTATGGCATGTTTTTCTTCGTACTGACGGTGACGTTTTTAATTTCATTTCCAGTTACTATATACGTTGCTGGTTTGGTTGAGACTCTCAAGCATTTTCATATATTTGTGTTATTTTCAATATCTGTAATAAGCATTCCACTTTTGCTGTATTGCATCATGAAAATCATTTACGAATCTCGCATCCTTCACCGCTTGTTCTTTAACCCTAAGATTGGGGGGGCATTGCGTCGAGATAAAGGCGTGTTTGTGCGCTACAAGAAGCAAAAACCGGTAGAGGAAATTCCATTCGACGAGCTGGAAACCACCCTGTCTACCAACCCCATCCATGGCCAAATCCATACGGTGATGAGTCTGCGCCACACCAAAACCAACAGGATAGTCTGGTACAGCCTGTCGGGCCAACCCGCTGACCCAGGAGCTCAGGTTAAACACGCCATTAACTGGGAAATCTGGCAGCACTTCATGGACGTCAGCAGACCACTGCCCGACATTCCCAAGTTTGAGCCTTATCGCCAGCTTGATCCGACCACCATCGAGTGGGACAAAAAGCACGGCCGGCCGCCCAAGCTTTGGGAGAACATGGATGATGAAACCCTACTGAAGTTGATAGACGAATCAAACAATGCCGCATATAAATACCCATTTACAGACGAAAGTCGAGTGAAAGACATGGGGTGGAAGCCCGCTGGCGATGGCAAGCATTGGTATCAGCTTGGTTAAGAGCTCATCTTTCAGGCTTCACTACAACCACTTCTTCCATTTAAACAAAGCAAAGGAACCGATGGCGACGCTGAACATGATGCTGAGCACTACAAAATAGGCGTAGCGCCATTCCAGTTCGGGCATGTATTCGAAGTTCATGCCGTAAATGCCGGCCAGAAAACCGAGCGGCACAAAGATGGCGGTGATGACCGTGAGCACTCGAATGGTCAGGTTGAGTTGGTGAGTCGAGAGTGACAGATAGCCGTCGAGCAGGTCGCTGCTGATGTCATAGTACATCTGCGTCAGGGTGTAGAGGCGTTCGAAGCGTTCGTGCACGTCGTTAATGGCGTGGTTGTGCTCGCTGTGGGTACGCAACAGGTGGCGGTAGTCGTAGGCGAACAGTTCCTGGGTGATGCCTCTGTGGTAGTTGAACAGGCGGCGCATCTTGACCAGCCTGGATTTGAACATGATGACTTTTTTCATGGCCGTGTCGGTCGGCTTGTCGAGAATCTCGTCTTCAAGGTCGCTGAGCTGGTTTTCGAATTCCAGCAGGCTGTCGAGGTAATAGCCGGCCGAGTAATACATGATGCGCAACGCCAATTGACCGCTGGATTTGGTCAAATAGGGCATGCCATCGGGGCCAAACAATCGTTCTATGCTGTCGGCCTTGCCGGGGTGCAGGGTAATCAATAAGTGATCGAACAGAAAGAAGGCCATCTGTTGTGGCTGGTAGTTCAACTCGCCGTCGAAACTGGAAATACCACGGTATAGGATCAGGGTATGGTGCTCAAATTCTTCGACCTTGGGCGGGTGCCGGTCCTTGTGGGCGTCGTTGATCGCCATTGGGTGGCAGTGGAAGCGATCCAGCAGGGCTTTTTCGGTGGACTGGGGTTCACCCTGGACGTCTAGCCATAGGCGGGTACCGGGGTGGGCCTGCCACTGGTCGATCAGTTCGGCACCGCCGATTTCAGGGCGGCCGTCTTGTTTTAGCCAGAGGGCTCGGATCATGGTGAGTGGTTTCTGTTGTGAACGTATTCCCTAAGTTACTGGATGTAACCACTCGGCGGCAAGCTCTTCAGGTATTGTGCTTTGGCTGCACGGCGATGGCATAGGTCATGACGCTGATGATGGGAAACAGGCAGGCCAGGGCAATCATGCCGAAGCCATCCAGCAAGGGGCTGCGGTCCGGAATCTGAGTGGCAAGGCCCAGGCCAAGAGCAGTGATGATGGGTACGGTAATGGTTGAGGTGGTCACCCCGCCAGAGTCGTACGCCAGTGGAATCATGTTTTTGGGGCAGCGCAAGGTCAGTGCAATCACCACCAGGTAGGCGCTGACAATAAACCAGGTCAGCGGCCACCCCATGACAATGCGCCAAACTCCCAGAGTAATGCCGCACGCCATGCCAATAGCAACAACAAGGCGCAGTACCAGTGGGTTGAGAATGCCGTGAGAGGCCTGGTGGGCTCGTTCAGATACTGCAATCAATGCCGGTTCGGCAATGGTGGTGCTGGCGCCGATCATGAAAGCGAAGAGATAAATCCAGTAATAGTCGCGCCAGTGACGCTCGGTGCCTTCGGCCAGGCTGGGTAAAAAGTCGCTCGAGACCAGTTGCTCTGCCATCAGAGTGCCAATCGGAAAAAGTGCCAATTCCAGGCCGACGATGAACAGCGTTAAACCGATCAGGGCCAGGAAAAAACCAGTCAGCACCTGTCTGAGTTTGTTCAGAGGGCGGCGAATCACAAGATACTGAAAACCAAAGACAATCAGCACGATCAGCGACAGGTCACGCAATGTCTCCAGGAATTGATCGCCGATTAACAGTGTTAACCCGCCAGAAAACTCAGCCATGCAGCCACCATAAGCCCAGGCTGCCGAAGGCGAGCACGAAAATGATGGGCATGACCGAAGCAAAGGCGATCAGGCCGAAGCCATCGGTTATTGGGTTGCGCCCTCGAATGGTGGATGCCAGCCCCACGCCAAGCGCTGTCACCAGAGGCACAGTAATGGTCGAGGTGGTCACACCGCCCGAGTCGTAAGCAATGCTGACCAGGGACGCGGGTGCTATGGCGGTGAGAGCCAGTGCGAGCAGGTAACCGCCAATGATCAACCAGTGCAGCGGCCAGCCTTTGAGAATGCGCAACACACCGAGCAGAACCGCCGAGCCGACAGACAAGGCGACGATGCCTCGCAAGGCCAGGGCGGTCGTACCCGGAGACAGGTCTGTTGCAGTAATCAAACCCTCAGCCAGGAATACCCGTTCGGCCTGGCCTGCTACGGCGATGAGGGCCGGTTCGGCGACGGTGGTGCCAAAGCCCAGAGAAAAAGCAAACACCATTAACCATAATGCCGAGCCCTTGCGCACAAAGGCGTTGGCGAGGCCTTCACCTGCTGGGAAAAGCCCCAGTTCAAGGCCACGAATGAAAAAGGTCAAGCCGGCCACCACACAGAGTAAACCGAGCACTACCTGACTGGCCGCAACGGTTTCCGGCAGGGGTTGCCGCAACACCACAACCTGAAAAAAAAGTATGACCAGCACGACCGGCAACAGATCTCTGACGCTGCTGAGTACCTGATGAAATATGGAAGTCACAAAGGGCACTGGTGATCGACTGCCTTGATTGATGAACGTGGCATTTCCATGACGTTGATCATGAAACCCTGTGATGACTTGTGCAGGGATGACGTAGAGCATAGCAGTTTTCAAAAGGCTGCGTTAACCTGAGCTTGAGGGCACAAAAGAGATGCGTTAGCCAGTTGAACGTCATCCCGACCAGCTTTCGATGGCACAGGAGCAAGATTATGCAATTCAAACTGATGATTGCCTTTGTTGATGATCGTCTGACCGATGCTGTGATGAAGGCATCTCGTCAAGCCGGTGCGACTGGGGCGACGGTGATCTCCAATGCCAAGGGGCAGGGGCTTGAACCGGTCAAGGGTATTTTTGGGTTCGAGATTCTGGCGCCGAGAGAGATTGTGATGGTGTTGGTAGAAGAGCGTCGGGCAGAGGCGGTTCTGGACGCCGTTAAAAAAGCAGGCAGGATGGACGAAAGTCTGGAAACGGGCATTGCCTTGATGCTGGATGTGGATAAGGCGGTGGGTTTGACGGAGCATATTCAGAAGTTGGAGAAGAGTTTGCCTCCTGGTGGGAGTGGGTGAGGGGCCTCTCCGAGGGACCTGGTCCCTCACTCGTGTGCCCGGCATGGGCCAGAACTTGTTACCTGAAAGGAGGTAACCGGAAGTAGTGACGACAACCGTAGCGAAACGCAAGGGGGAAGCCGTGAGGCCAGCCTGAAAGAAGCGCGTAGCAAA
>JAIUML010000053.1 GCA_022565595.1 Saccharospirillum sp.
GAGCACGCAGTTGATCGGCCAGGTCATCCAGTAAAGGAGTGGGGTCAAGAGCAAAATCGGTTTGCAAGGGTCAGCCTCCGGAGGGGAGGGCAGACCATAACGATTAATCGAGTTCGGTAAAGCGAAAAATATTAATCGAGAGGAGCAATCAGTCCGCTGTATAGCCTGGGCTGCTGGTTCAATCTCCCGGTGAGCAATGAGCACTTGGCAACTGTACTATCCAACGTCGTAGCAAGAGCGCGCCCTCGTAGTGCTTGATGTTGCGGCCAAGTTCTGGCATTCGGTGTCGACTGTCGTTCGTTTCGACACGGAATAACAGGTAGGATGCGTCAGCGTTACCGGGAATGACATCATATGGGTAACCTTCCTTGCCGCCTGCAATGGGCTGTTTGCAAACTCCAAACTTGCTTGGCGCTTCTGCATAGCTGCGGTTGTACTCCAGTTGCAAGCCACTGCTTCCCGCCGGCCCGGCATAGTTCAGTGGCAAAGTCAGGCCGGTACGGTGACAATGAGCGCAATTCATGTCGAGATAGGCGCGGGCCATGTTGTTCACTTCGCTGTTGGTGAGTGAGTCAATGGGCGTCTGGTCGGTAAATTCGGGAGCCCGTTCAACGGATTGAAAATCGACGGGTAAATCCTTCAGCAATTTGCCTTTTTCCCAGTACTGAAGCTGGTTGTATAGCGTGCCATCGTCGTAGGTAAAGTTTGTATTCAGATAACGTGCCTTAGGGCCAATAGGTAGAAATATTTGTTTACGGGAATCATTCGGTCCGGTCAGATTAGGCACAATCGAGTGACAGGAGGTGCAGTCGGCCGCCTGGGGCACCGAATAGTCAAACTCTATTCGCTGGCCCTGGTTGTTAATGGTTGATAGCCCCTCAAGGCGCTTGCCGGCAATGGCGAGGGTTGCGTCGGAGTCTGAATCCCAATAGTAAGGAATGCCAATCCAACCCTCATGACGATGGATCAGCAGTCGGGTTTCAATCACCAACTCGTCATCGCCTCGCAAGGCGGTATTGGCCGGTAACGCAAAGGTCTTTGTGATGACAGTGCCCACAGGAAACTCAAGAACTTCCGATTCACTGTAGCCTACCGTTTCTCCTTCGGGTACAAAGACAAAGCGATACTTGCTGGTGTAGTCGGAAAACAGCGAAGTCGTCAGATCGTATGGCAGCCCACCCTGACTTGGGCCGCTGGTGGGGTCATTGGCCTGAGTAAACAGCTTATAGTCCGAGAGGTTTCTGCAGGTTTCCGTCATCAATGCATCCCAGTTGACACCTGTCGTGTTCGCGTTGCAATCACCTTTCTCTCCACTGGGCGACCCGGCCCCTGCGGTGATGGCGCGGCTTTCGTTGCCGATATCATTGTCAGATCGAGCATCACCGCTATCGACACAGCTTGTCAGGGCAAAAGAGAATAATATGATCGTTGCCATGGTTGCCTTGAAGGGGTTCATCTGGAATTCTCGCGCTGTTACTTGGGGTTCTGTATTGCGTCAAGGCTTCCAGGCTCGACGCAATACTGGGTCAGGTTGATTACCGGGTAATAACTCTGGCGTTACAGGGCGCATGCCTCTTCGGCCAGGTCATCCCCGGTACAGCCGTAAAGCGTATTTCTGAAAATAACAACGGCTGCGGGCAGGCGCGGCTGCACACAATTCAGATAGGTGTTGTTTACCATTTGGTCAATCAGCAGGTGTGGCTGGGGTACGCCATCATCCATTATGGTGATGTCGGCCGGGTTGGTCGGGTAGACCAGGCCCGTGTTGACCTCATCGTATTGCGGTGCCGGGTTTGCGTTGATGTTGCTATTTGCACATATCAAATCTCCGGCGGTATAGGCACCGTAGCTGATACCAGCGGCCTGGGCGTCAGGCCCGAGAAGCGCGTTGAAACCATCCAGTTCGCCCAGATTGGAAAACAGCTCCCCAGCACCGTCATATAAAATGGACGGAAAGGTCTGCGGTTCACCTTTGCTGTTCATGTTTGAGGCATACCCGGCGGCAATGGGTTCAAGCAGGACGCCTTGAGGGTTGGCGCCATTGCGAGCAATGGTATTGTTGTGCAGGTAGACATTTTTCACTGTTGGGCTCCAACCGGCCGTAATGGTGGCTCCGAACTTGGTTGGGTAGTCTGCAAGCTCATCGTCCACGAGCAAATAACTGGAGATGGCAACAGCCGTGGTGTCGTTATCTGTCAGCTGGTTGTAGTAGATTTCAACGTCACTGGTCGCCAGAACCAATACACCCGTGCCAGACGGGGCCAGACCAACCACACCAGCACCCACATTTTCGGCATTGTTACTGATCGCTTTGTTATTGAAAATGCGAACATTACTGCCGAACGCCTTGTTCAGCCCTGGCAGATCAAACACCAGAATCCCAGCCGCGTTATTGATGGCGATATTGTTGTACACATCGGCCATGGAGGAATTTTCAATTTCGATACCGGCTACGTTCTGCTTGGCGACGTTGTTGCGTACGACGATGTTCTCGGACTGGCCGACATAAATACCGGCATCTGCGGAACCAAAGGCAAAGTTATTCTCCAGCAGGACATTCTGGCTTTGCAGCGGGTACAAGCCATAGGCACCGTTGTCGGCTTCAAGGTCGCCTTCCCATACAGTGGCGGTATAGGTCATGTGTATGCCGTTGACGTTCAAGGCTTTAATGGCGTTCTTCGGGGCTTCGTAAACGCCAAGGTCTCTAATGGTAATACCATTGCCGCCCGTAAACCGAATGGCGTCATCGCCGACTGAAGTGCTGAAATCCAGAATGGTTTCATTAATGCCATGGCCAGTAATGGTCAAGCCGCTGGCACTGTTAATGGCAATGGTCTCTGTTACGACGAAACGACCTTTGGGTAATACGATCAGGGCATCATCGCCTATGGTAAATAGGGCTTCTGAGAGCGCTTCAGTGATATTGTCGCCCTCGGCTGCGTCGGGTGCGACCAGGATGGCATCGTCTGTGATGGCGAATCCGGATGGTGTAGTCTTGATAACGGTGCTGCCAATCGGGAGGACAGCATCTGTGCCATCTGCCCCATCTTTACCATCTTTTCCGTCTTCTACATTACAGCCAGTTAATAAAATGCCGCTACTGATCATTGCTGAAAAGGCGAGACTTTTTGCAAATGTCATGTGACGCATGGTGCCCCCTGCTGGTTTATTATTTTATGGTCGCAGGCGGTACTCATTGGAATACGGCATGCCGGAGCGAGATTAGTCCTGGGTGGGGATCAAGGCGAGAACAAGCGATATTCAAATAATAAAAACACTGTGCAAATCCTTGAATGGCCCATGGCACAATGTTTTCGCTGGTGAGCTTTCCTGGCTGACGGATTCTTGAAACAGGGAGTATTAGAGTTTTTGATCAGTCTGCGCGGCCTTGAAATAGCGCTGACGAAACTCTGTCGGGGTGCAATGCACGATGTCTTTGAAAGCCCGGTTGAAGGAACTGAGTGAGCGAAAACCGACATCCAGCGACACGTTTAAAATCGGGATATCTGCATCCTGTGATAGCCGGCGAGACGCTTCTGCGATCCTTAGTTGGTTGATGTAGTCATTGAAGTTGCGGTAGCCCAGTCTCTGATTGATCAGGCTTCGAAGGCGATACTCGGGGATACCAACCTCGCCCGCCAGCTTTTTCAAGGTCAGCTTTTCGGTTTTATAGAAGCCTGACTGCATCAGCTCTTCCAAAGCTTGCATTTCAAGCCAAACCTCAGCTGATTCAGCCTGGGTACTGGCTTCAGGGTCACTGGTTGTCGCTGATCCAACATTGTTGATTGCTGCGTTTTCTCCTACAAGAGAAAAAATGCCTTCTCTGGCCTGCACCACACAAGCCAATATGACCAGAGAGGCGACACTGGTGATAAGCCCAGGTGTTAATTCGTGGTAAATACCGAGGTTGAGGCTCAGTGCAGCCCCACCAACCGCACCACCAAACACCATCAGAAAGATCAACCGTGCTGTGCGGCGTGACTTCACCAGGTCATCTCGCCAGTGAGAAATAACAAAGTACAAGCCATGCAGGACCACAACATACTCGAAATATTGCGCCAGATCCCACAGTGCAAAGGTCTCTATCGGGGTTAACGATCTGAATTCCCGAAACAACCTTCCCAGAGCGGGAGCGGCAAAGCTGTACAGCGCCATCGCACCCCAAAGGGTTTTCAATTTCGGACGGTGTGCAAAAACCAGCTGACAAATAAGCCAGAAAACGCCTGGTACTGCTGTTTGAAGGATTGACGTCATCCAGCGATAGGGTGATGGGACTATAGGATGAACAAGGTAAGTACCAGAAACGAACAGCGCTAATAGAAATACACGACCAACCAGCAAATGCCGAAAGTCTCGATAAATAATGACTATTAATTGCATCAAGCAGCCAAGCCCGATGCCACTCACCAGCAAAAGCAATGTTAAGCCCTTTTATTGTGTTGATTACCTTATGGGCCAATAGTCCAAGGCTAGCAGAGGGATATAGCCTGAATTAGACCGCCTGTCCAGCCTGATCGCTCCCGTAAGTAAAAATACTCTCAGTAGGAAACGCTTTATCTTATGAGGATGAGCCAAATAAAGCAGTGATGAACGAGCCAAACTGGTTTATATGTAATTCGGTGACAAGCAAAAACCGAAGCACAGGGCTCCGGTTTGTTTGTTTCAGGAAGCGGGATTTCTGATTAAGCCTTGTTGGCCTGCTTACGACGTGCCAGTGCAAGGCCAGCAATACCTATACCCAGGAGACCAAGGGTTGCTGGTTCTGGAACTGGGATGGGGACTGGTATATTGCCCGCCGAAAAGGTGTTGCCCAGTTGCGTTGAGTACTCCCAGAAACCTTCGGTATCGTCAAAGCCGGTGGCCTTCAGAACGCCGGAGCCCATCATATCCAACTCTTGGGAATTACCACTCAAAGTCAACACTTCAAATGAATAGGTGTTTTCTCCATAAATGAACGACCAGAGTGTATCACTGGAGGCGCTGAAAAGCGGAGAATAAACAATATCGCTCATGGTTGCTTCGATGTTATTTAGGCCTTCATAGGTGCCAGTGTTGATTGGACCAGTTTTGACATTGGCAAAACTGAGGGTGCTGCTGGCGTCATCGTTAATAACACTGCCTGTAAAACTAATAGACCCGGTGATCGGCATGGCGACTGCAAAGGTTGATGCAGTGATCAGGCTTGTTGCCAATAATGCTTTGGTAAAGTTCATGATGTATCTCCTTCAAAGATTAGTTAGGCTGCAGCCGGGCTATCTTGTTAATGCAACTACAAAATACACAAGATCCTTGGCTTTCCGCCCCCGCTTCACAGCAGGTTTGGCCTGAAACCCTTCATTTTCAAGCAAGCACAGTGTCGGCTATTAATGCAGTCACTATGCGGTGTCGTGCTGCTGGTTGAGCTCCTTTAACCGGATCTGTCCCTTGTTAATTGAACCGGTTTTACGAAATCATTGGGTTAATACAGGTATACGGCTCCACTGCGTTCAAGTGAGTTATCGAACTGATCTCCAATGGCTCGAGGGGAGGTACCTGCTTCTTGGTATGCGCCAACCGCCAGGGTAGAGCCGTTACCTGCAATAGCAACACTATTCCCAAAGTGGTCGTTCACCCCAGTGTTGGACGCTTTGATATAGGCGTGCTGGACCCAGTTGGTACCGTTAAGCTTAAACAGATAGACCGCACCGCTCCTGGAGGTAGATTCATCGAACTGGTCGCCTTCGATACCGGTGGCATTGCTGGATTCAAACAATGCGCCTACGGCCAGGGTGTTGCCATCGTCAGTGATTGCCAGGGACGCACCAAAGCGGTCATTGGCGCCGAGATTGGAGGCTTTCAGGTAGGTCTGTTGGAACCAGTCGGAGCCACTGCGATTGAATACATAGACCGCACCGCTGAGGGCCAAACCATTGCTCTCAAAATACGCTCCTACTGCCACCGTATCGCCACTGCCAGCCAGAGCAACAGCGCCACCGAACCGCTCAAACGCCCCTGTGTTCGATGCTTTTATGTAAGCCTGCTGTGACCAGATGGTGTTGTCTCGTTGGAAGATATACACCGCGCCGCTAACAGGAGCTGAGTTGTCGGACTGATTGCCATTAACACCCACTGCACTGCTGGATTCACCAACAGCTCCGACCGCCAGGGTGTCTCCATCGCTGGCAAGAGAAACGGCCCAACCAAATGCGTTGCCTGCTCTGGTATTGGAGGCTTTGAGGTAGGCCTGTTGTGACCAACTGTCGATATCTCGGGTGAAGATGAACACCGAGCCACTATTGCTGGCGGAATTGTTTGTCTGGTCGCCGTCAACGCCCATTGCATTGCTGGAGTCGCCTATTGCGCCCACCGCCAGGGTGTTGCCATCTTCCGAAAGCTTCACACTGTGCCCAAAGCGATCGTCCGACTCGGTGTTGGTAGCTTTTATATAGGACTGTTGCGACCAGTTGCCGTCAATGCGAGTGAACAGATAGACCGCTCCGCTGCCTGGGCTGGAATTGTCTGTTTGGTCACCATCAACGCCCCTTGCATTGCTGGCTTCATTGGGGGCACCCACTGCGAGCGTACTGCCACTTGTGGCGATTGCCAGGCTTTCTCCGAATCCATCTCCTTCATCGCTGTTGGAGGCTTTAAGGTAGGCTTGTTGTACCCACTCGGCGCCGTTGCGGGCGAATACATACACCGCACCACCGCCATAAGCTGTGTTGTCAGACTGGTCGCCGTCTATGCCAACGGCGTTGCTGCTTTCGGCTGGGGTACCAACGGCCAGGATGCTGCCGTCATTGGAGAGTGCCACGCTCATACCGAAATGATTATCCGGCCCAGGATTGGAGGCCTTGATGTAACCAACCGACTCTGCGAGTGTGCCCGCGACGAATACCGGTGCTGATTCCGTGCATCCGTTATTGTTGCAGGCTGTCAGCAAGTAGCTAGCATTGATACGCTCGGGCAGGAAAACCTGAAGATCATGACGGTTATGGCCAGCATCAAGCTCTGCGACCTCTGTATAGCCAGACATTCCATCGTGATTTTCCAAAATGCGGTATTCTGTTGCGGCAGAAACCGATCGCCAGCTGAAGCCAAAGTTTTTTATCGCAGACGGTGTCAGTTCAAGATCAGGCGGACCAAAGTTGACCTCAATGGTGCAGTCTTTGGTTAAAGGGTTGGTTGTATAAATATTCCCGGAAAGGTTTCCGCCACAGGTGCCTGTTACCGAAGTAACTGCATAAAGATCGTCAGGGGAAAGGGTGAATTCGACACGATCTCCATTGCTGAAGACTTGTCCGCTGGTTGGACTGATACTGCCGTTGCTGCTAGCCGAAGAAGTAATGGTGTGTTGGGACTGAGTACTGCTACTACCACTACCACTAGTAGCACTACCACTACCGGAATCGCAGGCCGCGAGACCCATCGCAAGCAATCCAGCTACGAAGAATCGAGTCAATGTGATCGGCAAGAAAAGGTGCCTGATTGACTGTTCAGCGATAGGTTGTATGTTATGCATGATTTACTCCTCCGTGTTTGCACTTTTTACTGAAGTACCACTTTCTTAGTGGTTTCAATATCTCGTATCCGTTCGAAAAGAATGCACTTCAATTTCTTACTGCATATTGATCAATAAACCACATCGGATAGTGGGGCTCGGTGCGCTAACGAACAAATCAACTTTTTTATTAGTGGTTGGGTTGAGAGAAACGCTGATTCAAACCCTGACAACGCAGAAAGGGCTTGGGTGGCCAGGGTAACGATGTTTTAAGGTCCTCTAGTGCGATGACCGGATCTTTGACTGAAAGAAGTGGTACAATGAAGTCTGAGATCAGATTGGCCGATCGGCAGCCTGCTGCTGCCTTGCGCACTGTGCGGCGCCCAATTGAAAGAACTCAGAATCGGGTGTCATTAAACGGTAAGAATCGTCATTAAACGGTAAGACTTCATCGTCAAAATGTCAGCTGAATACCAAATTCTGGTGAAACAGTCATGTTTCCTGCGCCCAGATCGCCTGCACGTTACAAGCCGTTCAAACCACTAACAGGGCTGGTTCGGCTGGTATATCGCCTGACACACCCACCCAGCATGCACCACATCGCCAGGACCTTGCCCTATTTGAACATGATACCCAATGGCGATGTATGGAGAATCCATTGGCAAGGCCAGTTTATAACGGAAACCCATTCCTGGTCCGAATGGTGCGAAAGTGCTCCGAGTAAACTGTATATTGTAGGAAGCGGCCCATCGGTTCGTAAGCAGTGCCTAACGCCCCTGGCTGACGCTGCTTGCGTGTTGCTTAATGGAGCAGTGACTCTGTGTAGGGATGGCGTTGTAAAACAGCCCTATGCCGTCATGATAGAAGACGCCCGCTTTGTTCAGGAAAAAGGTGAGTTGTTGCGTTGTTTGCCTCAGGGCACTCGTTTGTGCCTGGTCGGTAGTGCTGTTCAGGCATTGGGCGCGATGGACCCGACTCTGTTTGAGCATTTTAACCTGTATTTCCTGGACGGTTTTGAAACACCCTACGGGAAGCCGAAGCGAACACTGGAAGAAGTGCCACAAGCGGACTATCGGATCGATGGTGAGGCTCGGCTCAGTCTTAACCTTCAGCAGGGGCATTTCGGGTGTGGCACGGTCATGTACGCAGGGGTACAGCTAGGGTTTCATCTACGAGTTAAGCGGATGCTATTGGTCGGTTTCGACATGAAGAATTTTAGCCGTCCACGTTTCTACGAAACGCATGAGGATGCCTCATGGTGTGGTCTGGAAAAGGCATTGCATTCCCGGACATTGCCGGCCTTCATACTGGCGGCTGATACCGCACACCAAATGGGAATGACCATTGAAAACTGCTCCCATTGTTCAGCGGTCCCACACTCAATTCTGCCGTTTAATCCAGTATTGATGCCGGAGTCCAATTGAAAGCAACATAATGATTTAAGGACGCTTCTGGGTCAGGTTAGATTGGCTTATTAGGGTAGAAATCGGTATAGAGGTATTGTCGAACCGCAGTTCTAGCTGAGGCCCGACAAATTCATATTAGTAAAGATAGACGGCACCGCTGCTACTGGCGTCGCTGTTGGTTTGGTCACCTCCGACGCCGGTGGCGTTGCTGTTTTCCAGGCTCGCACCTACTGCCAGGGTGCCTCCGTCCACTGACAAAGCTACACTCTCTCCGAAGAATGTATCATCAAGTACTGTGTTGGAGGCTTTGACATAGGCTTCCTGGCTCCATTGGGTGCCGTCACGGAAGAAAACATAGACAGAACCAATGTTCCAGTCCTCCGTGTTGGTCTGGTCGCCGTCAAGGCCAATCGCACTGCTGCCTTCGCGATAGGCTCCCACCGCCAATACATTGCCGTTGCCGGACAGGGCAACGCTGTGGCCGAATCGATCGCCAGCTCGGGTATTTGATGCCTTGATATAGGCCTGCTGAGACCACTCGTCGTCATCGAGCGCAAATACATAAGCAGCACCGCTTTGGCTGGCACTGGTATCGCTTTGGTCGCCATCTATACCCATGGCATTACTGGCTTCACGTCTGGCCCCTACAACAAGCGTTTGGCCATCTCCCGCCAAAGCCAGGCTGTAACCAAATCGCTGATTAGAGTCAGTGTTGGATGCCTTGATGTAAGAGTGCTCTTCCCAGGTGGTATCGTCCCGAGTGTAGACGTAGACAGCCCCGCTGTTACTGGCACCGTTGTTGGAAAAGGCGTCGCTGCAGTCTTCTTCGTCGAATCGGCAGGTCCCGGTCGCACTGCTGTTTTCACGATAGGCACCCACTGCCAGTGTATCTCCATCTGCCGAGAGACTGACACTGCGCCCGAAATTGTCTTGATTGGTCGTGTTGAAAGCCTTGACGTAAGCTTGCTGGGACCAGTCAGCGTCATCGCGAACGAAAACATAGACCGCACCGGTTTGAGCATTGAAATCGGTTAGACTTTGATTGCCATTAATGCCGGTTGAGAGTCCGTCTTCAAAAGGCGCGCTAACAGCTAGAGTATCGCCGTCCGCCGAAATCGTGATGTCGGAGCCGAAGTAACTGTTACTCGACGAGTTGGACGCCTTGATAAATGCCTGTTGTGTCCAGTCTGCACCACTTCGGGAAAATACGTATATGGCGCCGCTGTTTTGCGCACCGCTGTTGTTTTGAGTAGCGTCGATGCCTGAAGAGTTGCTGTTCTCACCGCGGGCACTCACGGCTAAGGTACCACCGTCTGACGACAAGGCGAGACTCCAGCCAAATCGATGATCATTGTCGGTATTAGAGGCCTTCAGGTAAGCTTGTTGCGACCACTGGCCATCCTCTTTGGTGAACACATAAACCGCTCCGGAGTTATCGGCGCCACTGTTGGTCTGATCCTGATTAATACCTTTCGAACTGCTGTTTTCGCCTGATGCCCCCATAGCCAGAGTTTTGCCATCGGCTGATAGGCCAATAGAGGTGCCAAAGGTGTCACCCGCGCCTGTATTGGAGGCCTTGAAGTAACCCACCGCTTCCGCCAGGTTACCACTGACGAAAACCGGGTCGGAATCGCTGCAAGCCTCATCATTACAGGCCTCAAGGATGTAACTGGCGTTGAGACGGCCGGGTAAAAAAACCTCGAGGTCATGTTCGGTGGCATCCTTCGACAAACTGGCAATGGCGGTATAGCCGGAAAGGCCATCCCGGTTCTCCAGTAACCTGTATTCGGTATCGGGTGAAACATCCGTCCAACTGAACGCGAAGGTCTTGATGCTTTGCGCTGTCATTGATAGCACGGGTTTTTCTGGTGCTTCGGCAACGGGTGTTCCGTTGTCATTGACATCGTTGGTATCTGCTGCGGAGTCATTGTCACTGCTACTGCTATTACAGGCAGAAAGTCCGATTAACAAAATGCCGAATAACGCTTTGCAGATGGTGGGGATGCGGGGGGTGAGGACTGCCTTTATCGACGACAAGGAACTGGGTTGCAAGTCATTCATAATCCTTTGATTCCTTATTGTGGATTTAAAGCTGAACGGCTGTAATAGTTATTATTGCCTTTCAAGACTTACTCGAATTTATAAAGTGCCATGTAAGGCACTGGTCAGGAGTAAAATCACGTACGACTGATTTTGTTATGACGTCGTGTCGTGGTCAGGTTAATACACATCTCAGATAATTCAATGGCGCTACAGCGACTAATTCGTTTCAATCTGTTAATGTATCTACAAAACGGCGCTTACTGAAAAGTCCCGGGTTCAAGTAATAAGTCACTCGAGTTAGAGTAGTTATCAGGTCACTATTAACCATGGATTTACATTACAGGAAGAGTCGAACAGTAGATATTAATGACCTGTTCGACGTGCGAAGTAAAACTCAAGAAAACCCCATTTCAAGAGCCCGGCTAGCTCAAATGGGCGTCACTCACGCCAGTCTTACCGATGGCCTGGAATCCGGGCTGCTGTGCAGTTGGGTGTGCACGAGCGATGAGCGCGTTGTCGGTTTTTGTATCGGTGATACCTCCACAGGTGAAGTCCTGGTGCTGGCCGTACTGCCAGATTTCGAAGGCCTGGGCATTGGGAAGCAATTGCTGCGCAGAGTAGTCGATCAGTTGCTGGTTAGCGAACTGAATTCCGTATGGCTGGCTGCTGACAGCAACCCGTCCATCAGAGCGCATGGTTTCTACCGGTTTCTGGGTTGGCGTCCTACCGGCGAAGTGTTGGAAAATGGGGACGAGATATTGTCGTACCGCGGTGTTGAAAGTACCTGAGATTTTTGTGAATCCGGACCTGCAGTCTAGCTGTTTTTGTGTGCCATGGGATGACTTGGCTCACCCCCAGTCAAGGCCTGAAACACAAAGAGTGTATCGTTTTCCTTAAGTCGATCGGATAACGCTTTCCGGTCGATAATAATGGTGTCGTTGATGCAGACTTTTACATGCCGTCGCAGAGCGCCCCGCTCATCGATGATGTAATCGGTGAAGCCAGGGGCAAGGTCGTTGATGCTGTGCAGCGCCTCTGCGACCGAGCCGGCTGGTACTTCAATGTTCTGGTTCTGCAATTGCGGAAAGAACCGATACAGCTGCGATGTCATTTTTACCGTTGGCATGGGGTCACCCGAAGCGGACGGAATAAATGGGCGGGAAATTATTGCCCAGACAGTGCCAAGTGTCGCCGCGTCTTCCGATACATAGGCATTACCAGTCGTGCTGCCGAAGCAGAGGCAATCGGCCGAAACTTCCAGGCCGTGCCTGAGCACAATATCGTGCGCGTTTTCCTGTGGCAGCCCCTTGCGCAACGCTTTGAGGCATTGAAGTGCGGGCATCGAGATTATTAACGGCCAGGATCAATCACGCCCTGAATGCTGTTATTGTGTCGGAACCAACCGGTAATCGAAAAGCGGGCCCGATCGGCCGTGAGCACTTCGTGAGGAA
>JAIUML010000054.1 GCA_022565595.1 Saccharospirillum sp.
CTGAACTACCGCTCCGCGTTTTGGTGGGTGTGAACG
Source organism: Saccharospirillum sp. (assembly GCA_022565595.1). GTDB lineage: Bacteria > Pseudomonadota > Gammaproteobacteria > Pseudomonadales > Natronospirillaceae > Saccharospirillum. Next base: position 37 of record JAIUML010000054.1, read on the forward strand.
GGATCGAACCGCTGACCCTCGCCTTGTAAGGGCGATGCTCTCCCAGCTGAGCTACACACCCAAAACGCTGAATTTAGAGACTTCCGTCTTTGGTAACCCTCCCAGCCAGACCCTTGGACCTGCCTCGAAAGTGATGCGCATTTTATCGATTTTCCCAATGAAGTCAAACGTTTAGCGAACTTTTTTTTCAAACCAGCCAAAGCACCATTTGCGGCCAATAAGTAATCAGCAAGACAACGGCCATTAACACAACCATCATTGGCAGGGTTGCGACATAGAGTTCAGTGATCGAGCGCTTGAATCTATAACTGGCGATAAAGAGGTTCATACCCACTGGTGGCGTGAAATAGCCGATCTGCATATTGGCCACGAAGATGATCCCCAGGTGAACAGGATCGATGTCGTATTCCATCGCCACTGGCAAAATCAAGGGCACCAGGATGATCAAGGCCGCAAAAATGTCCAGGACAGCCCCGAGGGCAAGCAAGCCAACGTTCAAAAACAGCAGAAAGACAAGTCGGCTGTCTATGTGCTCAGTCACCCAGGCGAACACCAGTGAAGGAATTTCGAGATCAATCATTAAATTGGTAAACGCCAATGCCACACCCAGAATCAGCAATATACCGCCAACCATTTTCATGGCCTCGGCAGCAACGGCTGGTAATCGTCTGAGTGGCACTTCGCGGTAAACCACAACTTCGACAAAGAGCACATACAACGCCGTTATCGCAGCAATATCCGAGACAACCAGCCAACCGCTGAACAGGCCGCCGATGACGATGACCGGTATACCCAATTCCCATTTGGCTTCCCATAGTGCCGACATCAGTTCGCCAAAGCGGAAGGGAATTAATGGCACAGCCTGATGACGTTGATGCCAGAGGCCCAATATCCAGAGCGCAAAAATCATGATCAAGGCGGGAATCAAACCCGCCCGAAACAGCGACTGTATATCGACACCGGGTATGTCCATTTGCTGGGCGACAATGCCATAGAGGATCAGCGGGATGGCGGGCGGTAATAGCAGCCCCAGACTGCCTGAAGTGGTAATGAGGCCTAGTGAGAAGCGCTCTGTGTATCCAGCCTGTGTCAGTGCAGGCAGCAATAATGCACCCAGTGCAACTATGGTTACCCCTGAACCACCGGTCAACATGGTGAAGAAAGCGCAGGCCAGCAAGGCGATCAAAATCATACCACCAGGCAACCAACCGAGGGCCGCGGCTGAAACCCGCACCAGGCGATTGGCAGCCTTGCTTTCGCTGAGCAGGTAACCGGCAAAGGCAAACAATGGCAACGCCATTAACAGGGTGCTTTCGGTGAGACGATACAATTCGATGGGCAACACCATCAAATTGATATCAGATACCCAGAACCCCCAGGCGGCTGCAGCCAGTATAATGATGAACAAGGGCGTACCAAGTACAGCCAGTAGGGCCAGGGCTCCTGAAACAAGACTATTCATTTTTGGCGGGTACTCCCTGGCCAGTCTGTACCAGGAATCGAATGGCCATCCAGGCGAAGCCAATAGGCATGATCAACTGGAATGGCCAGGCGGGAAGACCGGCGAAGGCGGTGGCATTGAAACTGTACTCATCCCAAACAAAACGAACCGAATGCCACGCCATCAACCCCGAAACGAAAGTGGCAACGGCCAGGGTGAGACGCTCGACCAGAGTTGCCGGCCATCCCTTCAGATAATGCTGGATGACATTCATGGAGAGATGCTCGCCACTGCGAGTCGCCACCATGGCACCGAGAACCGCCAGCCAGAGCACCAGCAAACGGGTAAATGGATCTATCCAGAACAGACTGGTACTGAACACATTGCGCAACAGAATCTGCAGGACGCTCAAACCAATCATGGCGCACAGGGTGGCGATCAGCAGGGCGCGCTCAAGCATGGCAACCCGATCATCCAGCCACCACCAGGCTTTCATGATCCATTCGCTCTATGCGTCTCCAGCAAGTCCAGCACCTGCTCATAAATACCATTGGAAAACTGGCGCTGGGCAATCAATCGACGAGTGGCAGCCTCTGACTCCCGCTCGAGATCCGCACGCGCCTGAGCATCGGGCTCAATGATGTTCAGGCCAAGACGCTCAAGAGCATCAAGAGCTCGCTGGTTGTCAATTCGTGTCTGCCGGTCAATGCGCTCGCTGGCCGCTCTGAACTGTGCATCGATTATGGCTCTATCACCCTCTGAAATCCGCTGCAAAGCGCGATCAGACAGTGCGACAAAACCATAGGTGTACATGAAGGGGGCATCGGTCAAATGATTGACCCGGCTGAACCACTGCAAGGTTATGGCACCAACGGGCGGCGCGACAATGGCATCGATCGCACCTGTTTGCAGGGCAGTTAATACATCACCGATGTTCAGAATAATGGGGTTAATGCCGAATGCTCTGGCAATCTGCTCGGAAAAAGGATCGTTGGCTGGTAGCCAGATCTTCTGTGCCTTGAGACTGTCAATGCTGGTTATGGGTTGCTGACTCATACCGTACGCAAACCCGGCTTCAATGATGCCGTAGGTTTGCCAACCACTGCTGGCAAGCCCGGCTTCGATCTGATTTGCAAGAGCAGCCCTGACGATATCCACTTCATCATAATCGCGGAACAGCAGAGGGGCATTCATGACCTGAGCATCGGGAAACGCAGTGGCTAGAGCACCGCTCTGTATGAAGGCACCCTGCAATTGACCAATACGAATCTTGCGTTGCACCGCCTGATCATCGCCCATGACACCACCGGGGTAGAAACGCACATCCACCCTGCCCTCGGTTTCGGTCTTGATGGCCTGGCCTGCGCGACGCAATTCGTTCAGGACCATATTGCCATCAGGGTATTGGGTCGATATCTTCAGCTCGGTTGCCTGAAGCATTGGCGCAAAACTCAGCGTCAGGCCGACCATTAGCACATTGACTGGTTGCTTCAACCCAGCAACCCATCCATTTATCCAGAGTTTTAAACGCATCATCACACCATTAAAAGTATTCATCTGCCTGCAACAGCAAGCGCTGGGCTTCCTGTTGTGCGTAGACGTTTTGTAACGTCAAGCCTTCAACATACGGGTCCTGGCTTAACAGCTCCTGAAGCAATCGATCGTGCAACTCACGATCGAACATGAGTCGGGCGTATTGCTGAGCATAGTAAAGGGGCACAATGAGATTGCGACCTTCAGACACCGCCATGGCCTCTTCGTAATAGCCCTGAGCGACATCCGGCTTTCCGCCAAGGCTAGGCGGGAGAATACTGTTCATAACCCCCAAATAAAGCAAGGCAGTGCCGTGCTCGTAAGCCGGATCAATGCTAACGGACTGTTGCAACACAGCCTCTGCCTGGCCCAGCTGTGCCACTACAAGCCAGTCATCACTGTGATTTTGTATGTAAGTGGCCCAGCTGGTTCCCAATGTATAAAGATAGGGTAAATCCCTCTCACGCTGCCACCGTGCCAGGGTTTCCGGCAGTTCGCGGGGTGAAATATCGCGCAGACCGCAAGCGTTGGAGTCGTAGGTACAGAAAGCATCAAAGGCGTAATTCAGCGCCTTGGACGACATGGCCTTGCGGCGCTCCAACTGCTCGGGCGGTATAAAAACACCGGCGTAGGCACCATTCAGACTGGCAGCGGTCCGTTGCAAAGACGCTCTGCGTGGATAGGTCTCAACCAGGGCATCCAGCATCAACAGATAGCTGGGCAACCCATCCTGCACCGTGTTCAAGTCGTCGCTGTCGAGTATTGAACTGGCCAGGTTGTCGGGCAGTCGAGTGGTCGCACAACCGCTCATCAAGGTTACCAGTAAAAGTGCCACCGGGATGGTACGCATATCAAGCCTCTCTAGTCGCCACCACACCAGCCAACTCGGGCTCGGCTGATGATGCAGGACGGGGAAATTCCAGGGGCTTGACCAACTCTCGCCCCAGCTTTAATGGATAAGGTGGAAAGCTGCGCCAGAAAGCGTCCAGAGTGAACCTTTCCAACACGGACCGATTATAGCCTTCCTTGCGCGCCTTTTGCTCATCATAGCCTTTATAGCTCAACAGTTGCAGGCAACCAGGGCATACGGTCAAGGATGGACCAAAAGCCCTGGAGGCGGTACCCAGGCGCACAGTCGCCTTCGAGATTAAATGCTCGCAGTTTGCGACATGAAAATGATGATCATCGATCAACGCGACCCGGCTGTTCTTGTACACCAGGGTAAAATCGAGAAGACGGCCCAGCATTGCCTGAGGCACGCTAACACCCTTGCGTGCCAGTAGCGATCGCTCCTCTCCGGTCAGGTGTCGCTCAGGATCAAAGAGCTCAAAGAAGCCGAAGTGTTCAGTACCCATCCGCTCCCGCATGCGGTTGAAGGGGTCAAAGGCTTTAAAATCCTGAAGTTTCATGCCGATCAAAGCTCCAACAGACTGGCAATGCGGCTTTCTGCATCGGTCCGCAATCGAAACTCCACTCGACGAGAGAGCCCCGGATCCTCGCTCCCTTGTTCATCGAGAATGGGCTTGGAAGACGACAACCCATTGGCCGTCATTTGCTCTTTTAGCCAACCTTTATGATCTACGATCGAATCGAGATTCAGGATGTATTCAAGTGTCGATCGTGTGCGTTCCTGGCTCAGGCCCATATTCAAAATATAGGCTTCGTCCTCACTCCGGCCTAGCCAGCCACTGGAGGTATGGCCCTCGATACGCACCTCTGCAATGTCTTCACGAAACCGTTCCGAAGTGATGATACCCAGATAGCGCGGAAAGAACTCGGCCAGTATGACTTCAAATTCTGGGCTCAGGGTGCTTTCGCCACGCGCAAAGATTAATTCCTCACGATTGAAGCGTATGACCAGTTCCGGGGTAATCTCTGCACCCCATCGTTCGAGGTCGGGATCGAACTCCCGCTTCAGTTCCTCATAAAGCTGGGTTCTGAGACGATCATAAAGAATGGCAACTTCCTGGACGCGTTCGCGCTGAATTTCGGCATTGACCATAAAAACAATGCCGACCAGCAGGAACACCATCATCAGGCCAGCCATCAAGTCACTGACTGAGACCCAATGCTCCTCCTGTTCGATGTGTTCCTCAATGTTTCTCATAACTTGCCTTTCTCTGCCAGCCGAACCAGCTCACTCAGCCGATCCGTAAGCGGGGTGTAATCATTGACGAACTTCTCGGACAGGGCCGTCAATTGATACCCGAAAGACATCAGCGCCTTGTTCAGTTCCACCTCCATGGATTGCTCCAGTTTCGCCAACTGAGCATCGTTGCGCGTGAGGATTTGCTCAAGTTGCAGACCCACTTTGGTTTGCACTCTATCTGTTCCGGTCAGCAAGGCATCACTGACCAGTGCGCTGGTATCTCTGATCCCACTGGCGGCCTCCTCGAGCAGGGAGTGCATCTGGCGATTCTGCACCTCCACCAGTTGCTTCATGCCATCGGTCAGTTGAAGTATACGGCTCTCCAACTGCGGCAGCCCCTGCTGGGCGTCGACCACCAGGTTTGAGAAGGTCGACAGGTACTCTCGCAAATTTTCGCTTTGTGTCTGCAAGGTCGACAACAAGGCTTCCATATCTTCGGCGACGCTGGTAAAGGATCGGGTCTGCACAATCAACCGTTCAAAAGACTCAGCCCCCTGGCGTGCACTTTCGGCATTTCGCTCATGGGCAGCGACCAATTCCGCGATTTGAACCTTGTTTTGCTGTTGCCAGTCGCTCATGGTGGCAACCGCCTCATTCAACTGGCGGAAATTCTCACCGTACTGTTCTTCTATGCGCGTATTGAACTCGCGCATCACGTTGCTGATGGCACGCTCAAGCGCCGTCTGGTTGGCCTCGGTCATATCCTGCTGATAGCTTTGCAGGGAGTGCAGCAAGGCCTTCTGTTGCGACAGGCTGGCCTTGTGCTGACTCTGCATAAGCTCGGCAACGGACGTGGTGTCTTCCTCCCTGCCCAGATAATTGGAAATGCGCTCGAGATGCCATGCCACATCATCGAGCGTGGCGGTCTGCTTGGCTTCTCGATGGGCTCGCACTCTCATCGCCGAAAGTGCGTAGCGGAACTTAATGGTCAAGGCGCCGCAGAGACCGGCAATGGAAGTCCAGAAGGCTGTTTTAAGACCCTCCAACAGGGCTGGCACACTGGCTTCGATTGCCGCCGGGTCAAACTCTGCCAGGCCCAGAGCAACACCGAGGAAGGTGCCGAAGATGCCGATACTGGTCAGAATACTGGGCGTATAGTTGGCGGTGTGAGCGGAATAGACCGGACCATGAAAATACAGCAATAACACCCCTATGACGCCGACAAACCACCAGGTCAGGGTCGAAAACGACTCAATAATCTCCATAACAGGCCCTTAAGCACTCGATCATTCTGCAGTATGCCATCTGGCGGTAACAGTCTCAAAGTTTGGCCCGTCGCCACCCACAAACCATGGAGGGACGACTTGCACTCGACGCTGCGTGCATAAGCACGCTCAGCCTTTCAACTCGGACAGCAGGCTAACGCCTGCTGGGTCGATGATGATATCGACGCTCCAAACAAAAAGCCGCCCTGGAAGGCGGCTTTTGTATTATTAACCGAGTCGTTGAAATCTCAACCCAGGAAGCTGAGCAACACCCCCGCTGCTACAGCAGAACCGATGACGCCAGCAACATTCGGCCCCATGGCGTGCATCAACAGGAAGTTCTGGTTGTTCGCTTCAAGACCCACCTTGTTGGACACCCGAGCGGCCATGGGCACGGCAGAGACACCGGCTGAGCCAATCAGCGGGTTAATGGGTGTTTTCGACATCAGGTTCATTACCTTGGCCATCAACACGCCAAAGGCGGTACCGATGCAGAATGCGACCAGCCCCAGCACCAGAATCCCGAGCGTTTCGATGTTCAGGAAGTACTCGGCACTGAGTTTGGAACCAACCGCCAGACCCAGAAAAATGGTGACGATGTTCATCAGTGCGTTTTGCGCGGTATCACTCAAGCGATCGACCACGCCGGATTCCTTCATCAGGTTGCCCAGGCAGAACATACCCAACAAGGGTGCCGCAGACGGTAAGAACAGGGCCACCAACGCCAGAACCACCAGAGGGAAAATGATCTTCTCTCTTTTGCTGACCACACGCAATTGAGTCATGGTGATGGCGCGCTCTTTTTTGGTCGTCAACGCCTTCATGATGGGTGGCTGAATCATCGGTACCAGTGCCATGTAACTGTAGGCAGCAACCGCAATGGCACCGAGCAGGTGCGGCGCCAACTGGCTGGCGATGAAGATCGAGGTCGGCCCATCGGCACCACCAATAATGCCAATAGCGGCTGCATCGGTCAGCGAAAAGTCCATCCAGCCCATGCTGCTCATCCAGACGGCACCAATGATGGTCCCAAAAATACCGAACTGAGCAGCAGCGCCAAGAAAGAGTGTTTTCGGGTTGGCCAACATCGGGCCGAAGTCGGTCATCGCCCCGACGCCGAGGAAGATCAGCAACGGGAAAATACCGGTATCCAGACCAAGAGCTGAAATATAATAGAGGAGTCCCCCGCCACTGAGCATTACGCCAGCGGCGTCATACACTGGCGCTGCATTCATGCCGGCACCGGGTATATTGACAAGAATGGCACCGAAACCGATTGGCAGCAGCAGCAAAGGCTCAAAGCGCTTGCTGATGGCAAGGTAGATCAATACCAGGCCAGCAATAATCATGGTCAATTGGCCAAAGCTCAGGTTTGCCGCCCCCGATTGGGAGAGAAGGAGCATTAATTGTTCCATGTCAGGCTCCTTAAAGCGTCAGCAAGGTATCACCAACGGATACCGAATCGCCTTCTTTGACCACCACCGAGCTAACGGTGCCACCTTGAACCGCACTCACTTCTGTCTCCATCTTCATGGCTTCCAGAATCATTACCACCTGGCCTTCCTCAATCCGATCCCCTTCCTTGACCAATACCTTGAAGATATTGCCTGCCAGGGGCGCAGGGATTTCAACGCCAGTGGACTCTTCAACAGGTGAACTATCGTCGCCGCCTTCACTGATGTCTGGCTGGTAGGTTTTACCATTGATTGAGACGCTGATCTTGCCGCTGTCGTCGACTTTCGCCTGGTAAGATCTTCCATTGAGCTTGACCGTATAGGCACCGCCAGCAGAGGTGGTCGCCTTTTCGGTTGTAGCCACTTCCTGACTGGGCACGGGTTCGAAAGCATCGGGGTTACCCCGATTCTGCAAAAACTTGAGACCGATTTGCGGGAACAAAGCATAGGTCAAGACGTCGTCGACCGTCTCATCTGCAAGCTTGAAGCCCTTTTCCTTGGCAAGGGAAGCCAACTCGTCGGTGAGTTTGTCCATTTCAGAGTCGATCATATCGGCGGGACGACAAGTGATCGCCTCTGCGCCATTGAGAACTTTCGCCTGCAGCGCTTCATTGAACGGCGCTGGGGCAGAACCGTACTCGCCTTTCAGGATAGCTTGCGTTTCTTTTGAGATGGATTTGTAACGCTCACCGGTCAGAACATTCAATACGGCCTGAGTTCCGACGATCTGGGAAGTCGGTGTCACCAGCGGTATAAAGCCGAGGTCTTCACGCACCTTGGGAATTTCATTCAACACTTCATCAAACTTGTCACCTGCCCCCTGCTCCTTGAGCTGGCTTTCCATGTTGGTCAGCATGCCCCCGGGCACCTGAGCCACCAGGATGCGAGAGTCCACGCCTCGCAATTGCCCCTCGAAACTGGCGTACTTTTTACGGACAGTACGGAAATAGGCGGCTATCTCTTCGAGTTTGAGCAAGTCAAAGCCCGGGTCACGGTCGGTACCTTGCAATGCGGATACGATGGATTCCGTCGGCGAGTGCCCGTAGGTCATGGACATCGAAGAAATGGCGGTATCCACATGATCGATACCGGCTTCAATGGCCTTCAGCAGGGTCATCGACGACAAACCGGCCGTTGCGTGACAATGCAGCGCAATCGGAATATCCAGGGTTTTCTTCAGGCGAGTCACCAGCTCGAAAGCGTCGTATGGCGTCAGGATGCCAGACATGTCTTTAATGGCGAGTGAGTCAGCACCCATGTCTTCAATCTGTTTGGCAAGGTCTACCCAGTTTTCTGTGTTATGCACTGGGCTGGTGGTATAGGAAATGGTGCCTTGTGCGTGGGCGCCGTTCTCTCTCACCGCCGCCATGGCGCGCTGAAGATTGCGCGGGTCATTCATTGCATCGAAAACGCGAAAGACATCGACACCGTTCTTGACCGCACGCTCGACAAAGCGATCCACCACGTCATCGGCGTAGTGGCGATAGCCGAGCAGATTTTGCCCCCTGAGCAGCATTTGCTGACGGGTATTGGGCATTGCTTTTTTCAGTTCACGAATACGATCCCAGGGGTCTTCACCGAGGTAACGGATACAGGCATCAAAGGTTGCGCCACCCCAGGATTCAATGGACCAATACCCTATTTGATCCAGTTTTTCACAGATGGGAAGCATGTCGTCAATGCGCAAACGTGTCGCAAACAATGACTGATGGGCATCTCGCAATACCACATCCGTCAGTTTAATCGGATTTTTATCGGCACTCATGGCTGTGACCCTTAAGCTTTGGGTGAATCAATTCGGGGGTGGTCGTTAACGTTCATGGATAACCTTGACGGCTGCTGCAACTGCAGCCAGCTCTGTCAGATCTTCACGAGCCGCTGTTGATTGTGATCTGGCTTTACTGTCGATATCGCTCTGGCTGGTGGTGAGGCCAACCAGTTTGGACATCAAAGTCGTGCCAATAACAAGAACCGTCAGGAAGACAAACACTGTGCCCATGCCCATCAGCATGAGGTTGAGGCCTTCCTGTAAAAGATCAGACATAGCGTTATACCCTTGTTTCACCTGACTGACGTCTGCAGTGATACTTTGACCAAAGAGTCAATTATCACCCCAGACTGCCATTTATATTGGTGTTTACGCCCATTTTACCGCGGATCGGTGAAAATACACCCTCCTCGAGGCGAGGTAGAGTACCCTAAAGCGGAGAATTGGCGCAACAGAGTCAAAGGTCGCATTTATGCAATAAACTGTTGCAAGGCACTGAATTTCCAGTCTTTTCCATCCGCTCTGTAGCCTGACAAGCGGCTTAAACGGTTAAGTCATTATCCTGAGCCGGGCTTGCCAGGATTCTCTTTCGAAGTAAACTGGCCCACCTATTTTTGCACTGCGAGTGCCTCGACCAAATGAGACTGATACTGGCGCCCATGGAAGGCCTTGCTGATGTTTATCTTCGCCGGCTGATAACCGCACAAGGCGGCTTTGACTGGGCGGTCACCGAGTTTATTCGTGTCATCGACCAGCCTCTGCCTGACCGCGTATTCTGGTTACGCTGCCCTGAATTGCTGACCTCCAGCCAGACCGAATCGGGCACGCCTGTGCGCATACAACTGCTTGGCAATCACCAGAGCGCCATGGCCGAGAACGCTGCCAAAGCCATTGAACTGGGCTCTTATGGCATTGATCTGAATTTCGGCTGCCCCAGCAAAACCGTCAACCGCAGCAAGGGCGGCGCCATCCTTCTAAAAGAACCAGAGAGCCTGTACCGCATCGTGACATCGGTGAGGCAAGCCCTGCCTTTGGGCACCACTCTCTCGGCGAAAATGCGCCTGGGTTACGAAGATGCCACCTTGATGCTCGAGAACGCCCTGGCCCTCCAGGACGGCGGTGCTGACGAAATCACCGTTCATGCTCGCACCAAGGTACAAGGCTACACCCCACCAGCTCACTGGCACTGCCTCGAAGATATTCGTCAAGCGTTGAACATTGCCGTTATTGCCAATGGCGAAATATGGTCACCTGCGGACTATGAACGCTGCAGAGAAGTGTCTGGCTGCGAGGATGCCATGCTCGGTCGTGGTGCTATTCGCTTTCCAGACCTGGCTCAGCGCATAAGGTCTCAAGCGGCTCAACCCATGCCCTGGAGCACCCTGGCTGGGCTGGTCGAGGCATTCTGGAAAGACATTACCGAGCAGATGCCGCAGCGCTATTGTGCGGGGCGCCTCAAGCAGTGGCTGCATCACCTGCGGCAGGCCTATCCGGAAGCAGAACAGCTATGGCAGTGCGTACGCACAGAGACAGATCCGAAGAGACTGACGATGCTACTGAACAGGGGGTCATAAGACAAAACGAACAACAATCGATATTCAGAGGTGCCTATCGGCATTATGCAAAGCCAATAGATAACGACAGAGGGCGTCAGAGTTTTCGAGGAACTGAAGAAGCAGAAATGGCGCGCCCGGCACGATTCGAACGTGCGACCGCCTGGTTCGTAGCCAGGTACTCTATCCAGCTGAGCTACGGGCGC
>JAIUML010000055.1 GCA_022565595.1 Saccharospirillum sp.
ACAGGCGGTGCTCGGCCAGGCGGTTGGCCAGGGCTTCGCCCTGGTCACTGTCGGTGTAGTTCAGGCCCCAGAGTTCGGTGGTGCCGGCCTGACCTTCGGTGCTGTGGCGGTGGGTGGCGCTCAGGTCTGAACCGAGGTCGCTGTTGTGGTCGCCGAGGTGCAGTCGCTCCGGTTGCAGGTTGGCGGCAAAGTGGACGGCGGCAATGTGGTCCTGATCCTTGGTGTTGCCGGCATTGGTCATGAACGGCAGCACCACTGGGTCTGCCGCTACAGGGGATTGCGACAGGTCGTCAATCAGCAGCACCTTCGCCTGGTCTTCACCGTCGACCAGATGCAGGGTGATGCCTTCCTTGGCCAGAATGCGGCGCAGGAAGTCGTAGTCGGTCTCGTGGTATTGGCTGATCATCGCCTGGGTGGGCGGGGTATTGGCCTGGGCTTCGATGGTGCACAGGTCGCCGAGGCGTTCGTTCAGTACCTTCTCGGCGACGGCCAGGGCATCCTGCTCAACAAAAACTCGGTTATGGCGTTGTTGCTTGAGCAGCGACAAGGGCGAACTGAAGGTCAGGTTCCAGGCCGGGTGGTCGCCCACCGCAGGCGCAGAAGCAAGAGAACCGACCAGGCCGTGAGTCGGGATCAAATCACCCTTGCTGAATACCGAAAAAAACCCAGGGCGGCCGATCAGGGGCTGCATGTCCATAGGGCGGCTGCACAGCACGGTGAGTTTGATCGAAAAATCGGCGTGCAGGGCCATCGGTTGTTGGGTGTCGGTGGCTACCGCTACCACCAGAAAGGCGTCGTCGACTTCCTGCTCCAGGTTCAAAAAGAACTGGCTGGTATCGGCCAGGCCAAAGTCGTTCAGGCGGCGGTTAATGGCGGTGAGGTTGAGGCTCATGACGGTACTCCCTGGGGTGTTATGGGGACAAAGGCCAAACCCGGCAAACAGAGTACTTCCCGGTCAGTTTGCGGGTTCGCGTTTACACAGCGTACCGGTGGTCAGTCCGTGATGCGGAAAACCGAAGGTGACTGCGAAAGCGAGGGTGAGAGGGTCAACGTGAACAGTGTATAAGGCATGGTTACAGCTCTCCTTGAGCGATGTTGGGAATCCCGTTGTGTAAGCCCGTGTTACTGGCACTGCATCCTTCAGCAATCGAGGCGGGGATATCAAATGTTCTAATGGTGCTACCGTGAACCTGCGTTTCGATAGCTCTGTCTACGAGTGCGGGGAGACTACCAAAGCGGAACTCATAAAACCGTGAAAGATGTCACTTTCAGAAACATTGACGGCCTATTGAACCTAATGGTGATAGCGCTGCATTACCCGATTTATGGGTTCACTTTTTGGGTGTGAGACGGTTGTTGCAGGCCACTGCCAAAAAACCAGCCAAGTCAATTGTGAGCCTGCAAATTTCGTCTTATTACCTAGCTTGCTTGCGGAGCTGCCCGGGAGAGACGCCGTAGCGTGCTTTGACCGCATGTGTCAGTGCACTCTGGCTGCTGAAGCCGGTCTCGGCGGCGATGTCGGCGATGTTGTGTGTAGAGCACTGCAGCAGCCAGGCGGCCTGATCGAGGCGGTGTTGCATCACATATTGATAGGGGGTCAGGCCGGTGGTTTGACGGAAGCGGAGGTGAAACTGGCTCAGACTCATGTGACAGCAATCGGCCAGCTCGGCGACACTCAAATCCCCAGACAAGCGCTGGCGGATCAATTGGTCAATGCGCTGCAGGTCGAGGCGACCTTGAGCAGAGGCGTTGCCGATTGGCTGACCAACCAGCCGCTGATAGAGAGAGTGTAGCAATAAAGCACTGACGTGCTGCTGCATGTGGGAGTCGTGGCCATAGCGCTCCATTTCCGCCGCCATGGTGGTCAGAAACTGACCGAACTGTTGATCGAGGTGAAAGTAATGTGGATGGTCGAAGAGGCGATCGAGCATTTCGGTGTCGATACGGCTATCGGCGATAGCGTCGCGGTTGAAATCGAGCACCAGCATACGGTTGTCACCCAGCCCCTGAAAGGCATGCTGGCAATCCGTTGGCACCAGGCACCCTGCCCCAAGTGTTACCTGGTCGTGGCCGGTACCCTCCAGTTCAAAGTCTGCCTGACCGACATAGCCCAACACCACCTGATGATGGCGGTGATGATGCCGGTCGCCACTGAGTGGCATTTCTACTATTCGACTCTGGCCGCCTAACCACATAATACTCTCCCCATCAGCGTAAAGCTTAAACCTACCGCCGGTATTTGCCAAGGCAACCCTCTATGCCGCCCTTAATCAGGGCATCGCAACTCCCTTTTAGCGCTGTTTTGGTGCAGAAAAGTTCACCTTTGGCGCTGATTTCGGGATCCAACCAACTGGCACGACAACTGCTTTGAACCTCTCTATATACACCGCTCTACTTCATCCGAGACACAACGCTATTCATGAATATCCTGGTCATTGACGATCAACCCGAACGTGCGGTTGTGCTTGAGCGCGCCCTGACAGACATAGGCCATCAGGTGGTGGTTCGACCACCTGGACGAAACAGTCTGCATCAACTGGTACTCTCGTTCAGCCCTGATGTCGTCATTGTGGACGCTCAGTCGCCGGACCGGGACATGCTGGAAGACGTTGCCCTGGCGTCAGACCGCACCCCTCGACCCATCATCTTCTTTGCCGAAGACGACGACAGCGATGTTATTCGTCGATCCATAGAAGCCGGGGTCAGCGCCTACGTCGTCGACGGTCTCAAGCCGGAACGGGTCAACACCATTATCAAGGTCGCTATTTCTCGTTTCAATGCACACCAGTCTCTGCGGGGAGAGCTGGAAAAAACCCGCTCTGAACTGGCTGACCGCAAACTCATTGAACGAGCCAAGGGCCTGCTGATGCAGCATCGCCAATGCACTGAGGCCGAGGCCTTTGGGGCCATGCGCTCCATGGCGATGAAGAAGAAGGTACGCCTGGCGGAAGTTGCCCAGGACGTGCTGAGCCTGTTTGAAACATGAGAATCTCTATGACCTCTAACACCACACCCGAACAATCGGATTTGACGCTGGGCTTCGTACCATTGCTGGACTGTGCCCCCCTAATTGCCGCCCACGAGTTGGGCTATTTTGAGTGCCAGGGGTTGAATGTCAGGCTGCAAAAAGAAGGCAGTTGGGCCAGCCTGCGCGATAAACTCATGGTTGGCCTGTTGGACGGGGCTCACCTGCTCGCGCCCATGGTTTTGGCCAGCCATCTGGGCAAGGCATCAACACGAGTGTCGCCACTGACGACAGCACTGGCGCTCGGACAAAACGGCAATGCACTGACCTTTTCCAATGATCTGGTTGAGCAAATGGGCAAACCCGAACCCGGCAACCTGGAAGCCGTGACAAAAGGCCTGGCCAGGGCCGCTGAGAGGCGCATCATGGAAGGCAAGCCGCTGATCTTTGGTACCGTCTACCCATTTTCCATACACACCAACCTGCTGCGTTTGCTGTTTCGCAAGGCAGGGCTGACCCTGAACCAGGATGTCAGCATTCAGGTCGTGCCACCCACCCGAATGGTCTCTGCACTCGCCAACCAGGAAGTCGATGGTTATTGTGTCGGCGAGCCATGGAACAGCGCAGCGGCGAGCTGTGGCCAGGGGCAATTGTTGCTGCTCGGTTCCGACCTCTGGCCGCAAGCGCCAGACAAGGTCTTTGGCGTCAGTGAGGATTTTTCAGCCTCTGCCCCAAAGAGTCATGCCAGCCTGGTCCGCGCACTGATGCAGGCCTGCCAATGGCTGGATCAACCGGACAGAACAGCGACCCTGGCACACTGGTTAGCGCAGCCCAACTACCTGGATTGTTCATCCGACCTGCTGTTGCGGGCCATGCAGACCCCCTGGCGAGATGGGCTGCCGCGCTGGCGCAAAATATTTTTCCGCGACTTTGCCAGCTACCCCTTTCACAGTCACGGTCGCTGGCTACTCGAGCAACTCCTGGCTCAGGATCAATTGCCACTCAATGGCATCGACAGAACCAGCCTCCTCGAGCGGGCTTACAACAAGACCCTCTGGGAAGAGGTGGCCCAGCAGGCTGGCCTTGAGCTTCCCGTCACAGCCCCTCCGGTGCCGGACTAGGGGCTTGGCAGCGCGACAACAATCCATTAACCTCGCGCACCCAACCACTGCCTCGATCGCAAGAGTCGTCCATGCCAACCAATCACACCCCAATCAGCCAACCAGGCTTACTCAGATTGATCGGCTGCGTCCTTTATGACTGGCTCATCGTTATAGGGTTGCTGATGCTGGCGGGGTTCTTGGCGGTGGGCGTCAACAAGCTGATTACCGGCGAAGACGCCATCTCAGCCGGGAACCCAGCCTTTCTCTCCTGGAATATCGGTGTTATCTATTTGTACTTTGCCGGCTTCTGGATCAGCAAACGCCAGACTGTGGGCATGAAAGCCTGGCGTATACACCTCGCAACAACCGACGCAACGCCATTGTCCTGGAAACATGTGACGCTTCGCTTCTTTTGCGCCATTCCTTCATGGGGTCTGGTATTGGCTGGGCTGCTTTGGCGCTATTTCAATCCTCAACGCCTTTGCTGGCATGACCAGTACAGTCAGACACAGCTGGTTTACACCCCAAAGAAAAAAGCCTGACCGACGCGGCTTGAACGTGGAGGGGCTTCGGCTATGATGAGGCGGTTTGCTAATCATCAAGGAGTCACTATGCAATTCAAAGTCAACTCGGGTGCCATCAGCGATATCAGTAGCGACGCCCTGGTCGTATTCCGGTTTGAAGACCAGGACACCGCTGCCCTGTCAGCCCTGGCAGAGAAAAACAGAACCCTGTTCAGCGCGCTGTTGGACAAAGGCGTTCTCAGCGCCAAACCCGGTCAGGTAACCCCCTTGCTGGGTCACGCCGATTTACCCGCTGCACAGATCCTGGTCGTGGGGGCCGGTAAAGCAGAAGCCTTCAATGAAAATACTTTTGTGAAGGTGATACGGGCCGCAGCAACCGCTTTGAAGACGGCCAAGGCAAGCTCGGCCAGCCTGGCGCTGGATGACATCAAGCCAGGCGAACGCACGGTGCAATGGTGTGCTGAAAAGGCCACTGAGCTGCTGTTGACCAGCCTGTACCAGTACGACACCACCAAGTCGACCAAGGCTGATCAGAACCTGCTCGAAGCGGTGGATTTTCTGGCCAAAGAGCAGAACCTGGACCTGGCCATCAAAACCGGCAAAGCTCTGGCTCACGGCATGAATGTCGCTCGCGAACTGGGCAATTTGCCAGCCAACATTTGCAACCCGGCCTATCTGGCTGAACAGGCGGAAAACCTGGCGGATGCTTATGATGAAATCTCCGTTGAAGTGCTCCACAAAGGCCAGATGGAAAGCCTCGGCATGGGTGCTTTGTTGGCCGTGGCTCAAGGCAGCGCCAACACTCCCCGGCTGATCGTCATTCAGTACAAGGGTGGCAGCAGCGATCAAAAGCCCCATGTGCTGGTCGGTAAGGGCCTGACCTTTGACAGCGGTGGTGTATCGCTCAAACCCGCTCAGGGTATGGAAGACATGAAGTACGACATGCTGGGGGCGGCCAGTGTGATGGGCACACTCAGCGCTTTGGCCGAACTGAAGCCGGCTATCAATGTTGTTGGTGTTATTGCCGCAGCCGAAAACATGTGTTCCAGCACCGCAACTCGCCCAGGCGATGTGGTAACCAGCATGGCGGGCAAGACGATCGAGATCATCAACACCGATGCCGAAGGTCGGCTGGTATTGTGTGATGCGCTGGCTTACGTTGAACGTTTCGAGCCAGCCAGTGTGATCGATATCGCTACCTTGACCGGCGCGGTCATCATTGGCCTTGGTCATCACCCAACGGCGGTCTACGCCAACAACGAGACGCTGCAGCAGCAACTGGTCAGTGCGGGGCAAGCCTGCTGGGACAGAGGCTGGCCGATGCCTTTGTGGGAAGATTACCGGGAGGAGCTAGACAGCCCCTATGCCGATCTGCGCAATATCGGTCAGGGTCGCGCGGCCGGTTCAATCACTGCGGCCATGTTCCTGGCGGAGTTCACCAAGGGCTACAACTGGGCTCACCTGGACATCGCTGGCACGGGCTGGACCACGGCGAAAGAAGGTGCCACTGGCCGGCCAGTGGGCATGCTGACCCAGTACCTGTTGGATCGTTTGAGCTAAATCTGACTTTGGAGCCTAAACCCGCACCGGCTATCGGGTAGGTCCGTTCGGGGTCGCCGTAAACCCATCCATGGGGGCTTGACGGCAGCCGTCCAGGCTGCCGACATCCCCGAACGGACCTACCCGACATCCAGTGCTAGCCATTAGTGAACTCCGAAACTTAATTCAAGAACAGTTGCACTTCTCTTTCGTTATATCCAGAACGAAGGAATATAGGGTTTATTCAAGTTCGGTACAGCACGAGCGACGGATGCCGGTGGTGCCTCAGCGGGGGAGTCCGCAGCAGGGACTAAAACGCCGGGAGCGTTTTAGCATGAGCGCAGCGAGCCCGAAGGGTGAATCCCGCGGATGGGATTCATCTCCTGCGGCCTAGGCTCCAGGGATGGATCCACGCCGACCCCGCAGAGGCACCGCCGGCAGCCGGCGCGGACCATAGTCACAAAACGAACCGTTGAACTTGAGTCACATCTCCTGTTTCCCTCTTGTCTGCCTTTCGCTAACATGAAGCTTCATCGTAACGCCCTGACATCATGACCAAAGTCGATTTTCATATTATTCCTGCTCTGCAAGCAGTCGATCGGTTCAATTATGCGGCACGCCTGGTCATCAAGGCGACCAAACGCCAGCATCGGGTGTTATTGGCCGTGGATGATGAAGCCCAGGCGAAGCACCTGAGTGAGCAGCTTTGGGCGGCGACGCCGGAAAGTTTTATTCCGCATTCTTTGCTTGATGACCAGGATGAGGCGATTCAGATTGGCTGGCAGGCGCACCCTGGTGAGCATCACGATATTCTGATCAACCTTGGCCAGGCCATTCCTGACTATTTTTCCCGTTTTGAACGCGTCTTTGAGGTGGTCAGCCAGGATCCGGATGTGCTGAAACAGGGGCGGAATCATTACCGCTTTTACCAGGACCGAGGTTATCCACTCGATCGACATGATTTGAGAGACCGCGTCTGAATGAGTGAGCCATCCAACCCTGGCAGCCTGATTGACGATCTGGAGGCGATTCGCAAAAGCCTGGATCGTATCGCTCAATCCGAACCGGTGATACCGGTTCTGGAAGAGATCGTAGACAAGAAGACGCCCAGACACCTCAATCCGAACAACCCCTTTCTGTCCAGTCATTCGCTGTCCGAGTTGATCCGTATCCGCAATGAGGCTGAGGTCAAGTCGGCGGAGGAGTTGGCTCGGCTCGCACCATTGCGACCTATCAGGCAGACAAAACAGCCAGAGCAACCCAAAGCGCCCGATCCGGATCAGATTACCCAGCAGCTCCAGGAGCTTTGTGCCAGTTGGGTGGATGAGGCACTGGATCACTACGTTGAGGTGTTCGAGCAGGAACTGAGAGTGCGCCTGGAACAGGATGTACGTACCCTGGTCGGCCAGTGGTATCAGCAGAACAACCTGCCTTTGCCCGAAAGCTTTCAGCCACGGTCCGACATGAACAACAGCGACGACAGCCCTTAGCGCCTGACCCTCCAGCCATGTATAATGGCGCCCCTTGAACCCCGGAGAGGGCCGGCTGTGTTTCGGTTTGCCTCCCGGCTCCAGAGCCAGAGCCTAAAGCGAGTTAAGTGACCCCATGGAGAAGACGTACCAACCTCAAGCGATTGAAGGCAAGCATTACAAGCGCTGGGAAGAAAACCAGTGGTTCAGCCCTTCGGGGAAAGGCGAATCCTATTGCATCATGATTCCGCCGCCCAATGTGACCGGCAGTTTGCACATGGGTCACGCTTTCCAGCAAACCATCATGGACGCTCTGACTCGTTACAACCGCATGCGTGGCCGCAACACCCTTTGGCAGCCAGGCTCAGACCACGCTGGCATTGCCACCCAGATGGTGGTTGAGCGTGAACTGGCGCGTGAGAACCTGACTCGCCATGACCTGGGTCGTGAAACCTTTATCGATCGGGTATGGGAATGGAAAGAACAGTCCGGCGGTACTATTTCCACACAGATGCGTCGCCTCGGCGACTCGGTTGATTGGACGCGCGAGCGTTTCACCATGGACGACGGCCTGTCCAATGCGGTACGCGAAGTCTTTGTTCGCCTCTATCAGGATGGGCTCATCTATCGCGGCAAGCGCCTGGTCAACTGGGACCCCAAATTTCACACGGCCATCTCTGACCTGGAAGTCGAAAACAAGGAGGAGCAAGGCTCGCTCTGGCACTTTCGCTACCCGCTGGCCGATGGCGCCAAAACCGCAGATGGCAAGGATTACCTGGTCGTGGCCACTACCCGGCCAGAGACCATGCTTGGCGACACTTTGGTAGCCGTGAATCCTGACGACGAGCGCTACACCAGCCTGATTGGCCAGCATGTGGTGCTGCCTCTGCTCGGGCGCAAATTGCCCATCGTTGCGGACGACTATGTCGACAGCGAATTCGGGTCTGGCTGTGTCAAGATCACCCCCGCTCATGATTTCAACGATTACGAAGTCGGCAAACGCCATGGCTCCGTTCTGCTCAACATGTTTGATCAGGATGCGCAGGTGTTACACCAGGCCGAAGCCTACCAATACGATGGCAAACGCATTGAAGATTATGACGGTTCCCTGCCCGAAGGTTATGGTGGTCTGGACCGATTTGAAGCACGCAAAAAGATCATTGCCGATTTCGATGCCCTGGGCCTGCTCGACAGCATCAAGGATCACACTTTAATGGTCCCCCGTGGCGATCGCAGTGGCGCCGTTATTGAGCCCTGGCTGACCGACCAATGGTATGTGTCGGCAAAGCCCCTTGCAGAGCCCACCATTAAAGCCGTTGAAAACGGCGACATCGAATTTGTGCCCAAACAATGGGAAAACACCTTTTTCTCCTGGATGCGCGACATTCAGGACTGGTGTATTTCGCGCCAACTCTGGTGGGGCCATCAGATTCCGGCCTGGTACGACGCGCAAGGCAATATCTTTGTCGGGCGCAGCGAAGCTGAAGTACGTACACAGTACAAACTCGACGACAGCATCGCCCTGACCCAGGATGAAGACGTACTCGACACCTGGTTCAGCTCTGCACTCTGGACTTTCTCGACTCTGGGCTGGCCTGAACGCGAAGACCTGGTCAAGACCTTCCACCCGACCAATGTCCTGGTGACCGGTTTTGATATCATCTTCTTCTGGGTCGCGCGGATGATGATGATGACCATGCACTTCATCAAGAACGACGACGGCACACCCCAGGTGCCCTTCAAGCAGGTTTATGTGACCGGCCTGATTCGTGATGAAAACGGTCAGAAGATGTCCAAGTCGAAAGGCAACGTCATCGACCCACTCGATTTGATAGACGGCATCAGCGCTGACGCGCTGGTTGCCAAGCGCACCAGTGGTTTGATGCAGCCCAAGCTGGCAGCAAAAATCGAAAAAAGCACACGCAAGTCTTTCCCGGAAGGCATGCAGGCAACCGGTACGGACGCCTTGCGTTTTACCTTGACCTCGCTGGCCAGTCAGGGCCGCGACATCAACTTTGATGTCAAACGCCTCGAAGGTTATCGCAATTTCTGCAACAAGATCTGGAACGCGGCACGCTATGTATTGATGAACACCGAAGGTCAGGATTGCGGCCAGAACGGTGGCGAAGTCGAACTGACACTGGCCGATCGCTGGATTATTTCAAGGCTTCAGGGTCTGGAAAGCGACGTTGCGCGTTACTTCGACAACTATCGCTTTGATCTTATGAGTCAGGCCATTTACGAGTTCATCTGGAACGAGTACTGCGACTGGTACCTGGAACTGTCCAAGCCGGTGCTCTGGGACGAAGCAGCCAGCGATGCCATCAAACGCGGCACTCGCCGTACCCTGGTGCGAGTGCTCGAGGCTTTGCTGCGCTTGTCGCACCCGGTGATGCCGTTTATCACCGAAGAAATCTGGCTGTCGATTCGCGATCTGGCAGGCCGCACTGGTGAGACGATCATGCTACAGCCTTTCCCGGAGGCCGAAGCCAGCAAGATGGATCAACAAGCCGAAGCTGACATTGATTGGGTCAAGGGTGTGATCGTCGGCATTCGTAATATTCGCGGTGAAATGAACATTGCACCGGGCAAAGCGCTGCCAGTGCTGTTCCAGAAAGGCAGCGAAGAAGACCGTCGTCGACTCCAGGAGAACGAAAGCTTTCTGAAAACTCTGGCCAAGCTCGAGTCCATCACCTGGCTGGAAGACGGCGACGAAGCACCCATGTCTGCCACCCAACTGGTCGGCAACCTCAAGGTGCTGGTACCCATGGCGGGGCTGATCGACGTTGCCGCCGAGCAGGCACGACTGGGCAAGTCACTCGACAAAGCCCGCGGTGAGCTGGCGCGCATTGAAGGCAAGTTGAGCAACGACAACTTCGTCGCCAAGGCACCGGAAGCCGTCATCGCCAAGGAACGCGAAAAGGCGGATGCACTGGTCGCCAATATCGAAGAACTTCAGGGGCAGTTGGCTCAGTTGGAGTCGCTTTGAGTCATTAACCCTGACAAGATCGACGCTCCAAACACTGATCGGGTCGAAGTAGCAGGATTGCGCCTGCTACTCCTCCCACACCACCGGACGTGCGGTTTTCCGCATCCGGCGGTTGAACCCGGTGAGTTATCTCACCGCGAG
>JAIUML010000056.1 GCA_022565595.1 Saccharospirillum sp.
CCGTATGCCTATCTCAAGGATGTGCTGATGCGGTTACCGACGCAGAAGAACAACGCCATCGACGAGTTGTTGCCTCACAACTGGCAGCCGGTTATCTCTGGCAAGGTGTGATGGCCGGACGCTTACGTTTCTTCATTATTTTTTGCCCATATAACAGTCCGCGCCACTTTTTCCTGCCTCTCAGTGAGTGTTATCTGTACCACTATGTTCTAAACTGCTTTTTCAGATAAAGCTGTTGGTGCTGAAACCCAAATGATCAAGAAAATTACAATCCAGATGCTGAGGCCCGGTATGTATGTCTCGGATCTGCACAATCACTGGGTACCAAAGAACAACGCAACTCGTAGCGGGAAGATTGGCAGCCAGGCAACGATCGACAAGATCAAAAAGCTGGGGATCCAGGAGTTGTTTATTGATACTGAGAAGGGGCTGGATTGCCCTGAAGGCCTTCCTGCTGATGAGCAGAAGCAAGTACAGGCTCAGCAACTCGACTCTCTTCAGGTGCAGTCCGATGTTGGGGGTGTTGGCAAGCGGGTTTCTGTCATAGAAGAGCATGATAGAGCCAGTCGGCGTTACCTGGCCGCCAGAAACGTGCTTGACGGTGTTTTGAACGATGTTAAAAACCATCAATCCATAGACGTGGTTGCTGTCGAGGCGTCTTCTGAGGCTCTTCTCGAGTCGTTGGAGTCCAATGAGAATGCGTTGGCTTGTCTGTCGCACATTCGATCCAAAGACAGCTACTTACTGGAACATTCGGTCAATGTCGGAATATTACTGGGTATTTTTGGGCGCTCTTTGCGCCTGGAAGACTCTATCCTGAAAGAATTGGTCATTGGCGGAATTCTTCACGATATTGGTAAAATACTGGTTCCCGACGCCATTCTTCATAAGCCCGGAAAACTCGAAAGTAACGAATGGGAAGAAATGAAGCGCCATGTCACCTATGGCGAGAAAATCCTTGATGTTACGGCGGGTTTGAGTGATTTGAGTCGGTCCATTTGCCGGCTACATCATGAACGCCTGGACGGAACGGGCTATCCGCACGGCTTGAAAGAATCCGAGATCAACCGCTTCGGTCGGATGGCGGCCATCTGTGATGTGTATGATGCGATCACAGCAGACAGGGTGTATCACGAAGGCATGGCCCCGGATATGGCGTTGAGGAAGCTGATCGAGTGGAGCATCTTTCACCTGGATAAAAACCTGGTTTACGATTTTATTCGTTGCCTTTCGGCCTATCCCGTTGGCAGCCTGGTGCAGTTAAGCAGAAACAGAGCTGGCGTGATCATTCAGGCAAACCGCCGCAGCCCCAGACACCCGGTTGTGCGTATCTTTTACAGTAGTACCAATCGGCTTCAGGTTGAGCCTGTGGTTGTGGATCTCGCCGATAAAGGGTGCACTTACGACCTGGTCGGAACCCTGGATGCTCGCCAACTGGGTATTGATATCAAACCTTTTCTTTAACAGTGCATCGGCCATTTATGAGTATTCATTGCCACTGCGTTTTATTCAGAACAGCGCCTCCCTTATCGCCGAACTGAGCGTTTCTAATCTAACCGGTTTTGCGATGAAACCATTCATGCCGGCGTCAAAGCACGCCCGGCGTTCTTCTTCGATAACAGCGGCTGTCAGGGCAATAATGGGTAGGGTATAGCCATCTGCTCGTATCTTCTGCGTCGCTGTGATGCCATCCATTTCTGGCATGTTGATGTCCATCAAAATGAGGTCGTAGGGTTTGGCCTGAATCGCTTCCAGTGCTTCCAGCCCGTTCTTTACCAGGTCCACTTTTGCTTCAAGAAACTGAACCATTCGCTTTATGATGATCTGGTTGGCCGGGTTGTCCTCGGCGACCAGTATGGTCAACTCCTGTGGAATGTTCAGTTGCGGAGTCTGGTCTAAACCTGTTTTTCCATCAACGATGCTGACTGGCAGACAAACACTGGCACGGGTACCGATGCCGTTCTTGCTTTCTATGTGAAACCGGCCCTCCATCAACTCGGTCAGCGATTTGCACACAGAAAGACCAATGCCGGAACCCTCATGACCGCGATTTCGTTCAGGGCTGATCTGGTAAAACGGTACTCCGATATTGTCGAGCTTGTCCTTGGGGATGCCGATACCACTATCGCTGACGGTGAAGGTCACCGTGCCTGAATCTGGCGATCTGGTTTCGTACTGTACGGCCATTTCCACTTTACCGTTGTCGGTAAACTTGATGGCATTACTCAGCAGGTTGGTCAATATCTGGCGAATACGGGCCGCATCGGTCAGAACCTGTTCCGGCAGGTTGTCATCGATTTCCCAGTTACAAATGAGCTGCTTGTCTTCGGCCTGTTGTTGGAGCAGCAATATGGAATCACGAACCGGTTCGCGCAAGTTACAGGGGGCGAGGTCAATGTCGAGCCGGTTGTTTTCAATTTTCGATAAATCCAGGATATCCGCTGTGAGTCGCTCCATGGCAGCAGCAGAACGTTCTATCAAGTCCAGGTGCTCCAGCAACTCTGGCTCCTGGCTTTTGGCGCGCAGCAAAGATGCCGTTCCAACAATGCCGTTCAACGGGGTTCGCAATTCATGGCTCATGTTGGCCAGAAAGAGATTCTTGGCCCTATTGGCCGATTCTGCCTCCTCCTTGGCATGGGCGAGAATGTTTTCGGCTTCTTTTATGTCGTCTATGTTACGTGAGGAGCCGAGAAGGTACTGTTGGCCTTCATGCTCAGTTGGCACCAGCATGGTATGGAAGTAGTGGATGGTACCATCGGGTGCGATGCCTTCTTCTTCGTAGTAGATGGTTCTGTTTTCTCGCAGACATGCCCGATAGCGCTTTAGTTGTGTTTCGTGATTTGGTAAAAAATCGACCACCCTGGTGCCCTTGAGTTGATCGCTGGAGACTCCAACCACGGACTCGAGCATAGGGTTGATGCTGTGAATGAAAAAGTCATCGTCTTTCACCAGAATCATGAACATGGTGTCTTTGGTGTTCTGCCACATGCCCCGGAAGAAAAGTTGTTCAATATCCATAGGCTACCTCTTTCCAGTACGACAGTGGCTGGTAGGGGCCGGGGTATCCGAGCGGTGTTAGTGCGGCTCTGTAGGCCGACAAGATGTCGGAAGTGAGCAACTGTGGAACGGCACTGAGCCCGATCAGATGAAGTTTTGGCGCGGATGCGCCCATGTAGTCGTCAAGGGTGGCATTGGTGAAAGGCATACCGGTTTCGGTCACCCAGCATAGGCTGTCTGGCCCTACAGCCAGAGGGTGAGGAAGGTCGTCTCGCCAGGCCATCATTGATTCATTCAGGGCATAGAGGGTTAAACCGGGCAGACCCTCACTGGCCATTCGAATCTGAGTGATGTCGAAGCCCTGAGCTGTGTGGCTGTCTACTTGGGTGAGTGTGCCGGTATATAGGCAATGCATTTTCTGGCCAAAGTAGCTTTGTAAGGCGGGCAGTGGGTCTGCTCCCTGGGCACGTACCTGTTTCAGCAGGCGGCCAACACTAATGGCCTGACTGACTGACCCCTGCACCGCTACCTTGCCAAGCTGCCCTACAGTAGAAGGCCAGGTGGCAAAGGCACCGCTGGAGCCGAAACTGGCCTCACTGACAATGCCACGGGTGAGGGCGTCGGCCTGTTCGGGGGTATGAACCGTTAAGCTGGCGGTGACCTGGTCGTTTGGGGTTTCGGTTTCATTGCCCAGCAGGTATGGCTGTATTGAGGCAACCGCATTGAAGGTACTCATCGCCAGGGTAGACATCGCTCTGCCCGCACCATCGCCGTTCAAGACTGGCTTACCCAGTTGCGCAGCCGCCATCATCGGGATCAGGCTGTTCATTGGGCCGGTTTCCCCGGGGATCAGGCATTCGATTGAGTATCCGAGGGCGTTCTCCAGCGCTTCGATCATGCGCTTGGGCGCGATGGTAAAGGGCGATTGTACGGTTTCAGCTGCGTTAGGCGAGCCTATACCCGCTGTAGTTGCCACTCGAAAATTGGCGGGCAGTTCGCCCCATTCTACCAGGGTTGGTTGCATGCCCTGCTGTTTCATGGTGGCCAGCAGGCTGCGCGCCAGTGGTAAGGGGCCACCGCCACCGCTTCCCATAAAGGCTGCACCTTCGATGAGATTGTCGAGATCTTCAAAGCTTAAAACGGTTGGCATTCCCACCCTCCGGGTTAATGTTTTTCGCTAGCCGCGACAGTCTTAGGCGATTGCCCGGTTTAGGCCTTTCTGCGGTTAGCGTTGTAATGGGTGCCTATTCAGTTTAGGTGGATAAAGCGCTCGGTACTAGTAAAAAAACCGCCCATCGGCGGGCTTGACTCAACGACCATTTGGACGGGGACGAGCAGATCGGAGGGTGAAAGAGTCTTCCAGGTTCCGTGACTCTTTAGCCAATAGACATCACTGAGTAGGTTTGGATAAATATTAACCAAAGAGTTGCCATGCTATCGCCAACGTAGCCGCCAGCAAAGCAACTGCCATGACAGTGCCTGCGTGTTTTGCAAAAAGATGTAACATGGCCCCTCCTGTTGATTTATTAGACGAGTTTAAAGCGTTCGGAATGGATATGTTGCAAGGGCACACGTCGTTCTCGTAAACCTTGCTCCACTACGTTCATTAGCGGCGGTGGGCCACAAACGAAATAGTCGGTGTCGCTGCTGGCACTATCGAGGTACCTGGCTAAAAGCGCATCGTCCACTAACCCTACCTCCCCGCTCCAATCTTCTGGTGGCGCCTGCAGGACGTGAACGACGTCAAGATTTATCTGTCTGGAGAGCTCCACCAGTTCATCCCAGAACAGGACCGACCCTCGGTCCTCATTGGCGTAGATCAACAGGAGGTTTTTCTGGCTTTTTTAAGCGACACAACTGCGTAACATGCTGATAATGGGAGTGATTCCCACACCACCAACCACCATGACGGCATCCCGATTGCTGCTTGGGTCCAGTGTGAATACACCGTAGGGACCCTCAACCCAGGCTCGAGTGCCTTTTTTGATCTCGCTGAGCGAGCTGGTAAAGTCGCCAGAGTGCTTGGCGGTAAATTCCAGACACCTGGAGTTATGGGGATTCGAGTTCATCGAGAAAGGATGCTGTTGCAGAGAAAAGGGCGAGTCACCCAGCGTAATCCAGGCGTATTGACCTGGCTTAAACAGCAAGCCTTCATGGTTATCGGCCTCAACTACCAGGTGAGTCGCTTCGCCGTTAATCTCCTCTGCTTTGGTTACTGTCCAGCGTTTTCCTTTAAGCCGCCAGGGGCGTAACAGGCGAGAGTCAACCAGCAGCAAAAGGGCAGCACCAACGATGAGTGCAAGGGCGATTTTGACTGGCCAGCCTGTCGTGTGATGATTGACCATTAAGGCATGGCCAAAGCCCGCACTGACTACAAATAGAGCTAGCAGGCCGTGCAGTGCTCGCCACCATTCGTATTGCAGCTTCAAGCCTTGGCGCCACAAGGAAGTGACGATCAGCAAGGTAGTGGCGACCAGAACCCCGCTCAAGGCGAAGGCACGCAGCGGCTCATCCCCGGGGTGCAAAAACTCCAGATAGGCGGGCTCGGCGATCAGCAGGGTGGTTGGGTGGGCCAATACCAGAAGCCAGGCGAAGATTCCCATTTGCCGATGAAACTGCAGCAGGTTGTCCTGCCCGACACCTTTGGCAAACCAACGGTGGCGGCCTGAGATCACCAGTTGCGTTGCCAGAACTCCCATGCCAAGGAAGCCGAGTAAAGCACCTGTTTCAACTGCCAATGTTCTGGCCGGAGGTCGCTCAAAGGCAATTGCCAAGCCCATTGGCAGCAAGGTGAGTAAAAAATAGACCGCAATCCATGCGGTGAGAGTGAGATAAGGGATTTTCATAATGTGTTCAGACTAGTCTTAGGGGTACGTCAGGGCAATTGCAGTAGAGTAATGATTAAGTAACGATGAGCGGCGCTCTTTACGCCAGATGGAGACACACGAAGATGACACCAGCCCGGTGGCGGAGTAGAGTGGATGACAGACGCTTGAAACAGGGAAGTATCTTATGAATCTCGGTTTCGCAAGAGTATTTGCAGCTTTGATGACTGTATAGAGCCGACTATTCATACCCGCTCCATCAAAGGAGACAGTGATGAATACATTCACAGATTCAATGCTCATAGTTATTGGTGCGTCCGCACGTGGCATGGACGCTTTAAAAACCCTGGTAGCACAACTGCCGAAAGACTTTCCAGCGCCCATTTTCATTGTTAACCATATGGGTACGCACACCACCGGTGAAGCGCTTGTTAAAGCGATGTGGTAATGCCGGTATAGCTCAAGATCCAGAAGATGCGCTATACCCCGATATGCCTCAATCCGTCATTGCCAATGTTGGGGTAGCTTACTGTTTGCCCATAGCTTAAATGGGTGCTCTGCTTTCTGATCTTGTGAAGCGAGATCTACCAGAAAACATGCCCATTCCTGAGAAAATCGTGATAGAAGCAAAGGTCGCTCAGCGGGTTTTAAGTGACCTCCCTTGGCCAATGCTTATCTCAGGCACGCACTTTGCCGTGAGAATCGTGTTCTCAGAATGCATGCCTTGACCACCCGAATTTTGTTGGAAGGCATAAGGGTGACGGGTGTTGAGTACTGGCAGGGCGGCCAATTGATTAAAGTTCAGGCGCGCCGCGAAGTCATCCTGAGCGCGAGCGCGTTCAATTCGCCAAAGTTGTTGATCCTCTGGTGTTAGTTCCTGAACATTGGGAAGATCGGCAAAGGGAAGGGGCGCCTCATGTCGGCCTCCTGTAACCTTAACTTAGCCAAAACCCTGCGCCGACCGAGACTCCGACAGCAACGACATTGCTGATGCTGTGCATCAGCATCGGATAATAGACACTGTTTGTTTGCTCATAGCAGGCACCATAGGCCAACCCCAGCCCAAAGGCATAGAGTAGCTGAAAGCCATTGTAAGAGACCGAGAAGGGAGTCACTGTGAAGCTGACATGAGCCAAGGAAAAGATGATAGCGGCAATGATGCAAGCGTGACTCAATGGACCATCGCGAAATCGCCCCTTTATCAGTAGAGTAAGCATGGTGATGGCGAAGGCCCGGAATATCAGCTCCTCGGAAGGACCGGACAGCATCAATTGAAAGCCCAACTGGCCGACTATATTGCGTGTCTCCAAAGGGTAGGGGAAAGCCTGAAAGGTGCCTGCCATAAGCACAATGATTATCGAGACGACGACATAGGAGACGAAAAACAGAGAAAAGATTCCAACCCAGCGTATGCCTTTTCTCCAGTCTCCCCAGCCGAAGCCAAAGCGAATCGACGTGAATTTGGTAATAATAAGCATTATTATCAGGAAGATAAGTGCCTGTATGATGTGGTGTACCGAGATCCATGCAAAAGCGCCGTCCGGGTCAATAGCGCTATAGTTCAGGGTGTCTGCAGCCATACCGGCCAACCGAGGTACTCCGAGTAGAGGTACCGACAAGACGATTACCCAGGCAGTTTTGCTCACTATGTTCACTTTGCTCAAGCTCGATTAGTTTGGCGGCCTTTATCATACCAAACTCCAGGAAGAACACGGACAAGGCGTGGGGTATTGAGATGGCTGTTTCTACCCTTTGCCCTGGCTTTTTACCCGACAGAGGACAAGGAGTATTTACGGTCAATAGGTTTTGCGACTGACTCGGGAAACCATCATACTGTCGGCTCCGTGATAAGCTGTTTTTGATGACATCGACCAACCCCATCGCTGATTCAACCCCTTAAAACAGCCAGTTATCTGGCCAACAGCGCTTTCTGGGGTTTTGGTCGCCTAATTCAACGGATTTACCCTATTGGTTTTAAAAAGAGGAATATGACTGCATGAAAGCCCCGGCACGCCTGCAACCTCTGATTGAGGATGGTGTCATCGATGAAGTGCTTAGTGCTCTAATGAGTGGCAAAGAAGCCGATGTATTTGTGGTTCGGTGTGGCGACGAAGTTCGGTGTGCCAAGGTCTATAAAGAGGCTCGGAAACGCAGTTTCAAGCAAGCAGCGACCTACACAGAAGGCCGCAAGGAACGCAGTGGCCGCCGCGCCAGGGCGATGGAAAAGGGTTCCCGCTTTGGTCGCAAACAACAGGAAGAGACGTGGCAGAATGCAGAGGTCGATGCCTTGTATCGGCTGGCTGCAGCAGGTGTGCGAGTACCAGAGCCTTTTGGTTGCATCGACGGCGTCATGGTGATGGAACTGGTGACCGATGACGAGGGCAGTGTCGCGCCCCGGCTTGATGAGGTGGTGTTGACACCGGAGCAGGCGAGGGAAGACCATGCCATGATGATGCACTATGTCAAACTGATGCTGGTTGAGGGGCTGATTCACGGCGATTTGTCGGAATTCAATGTATTGGTTGATGACTATGGCCCGGTCATTATCGACCTGCCGCAAGCCGTTGACGCCGCTGCAAACAACAATGCTCAGGCCATGCTGAAACGGGATGTCGGCAATATGACCCGCTACTACGCTCAGTTTGCCCCCGAGTTGAATCAGACTCACTATGCCGAAGAGCTCTGGGCGCTGTATGAGGCTGGCGAGTTGAGCGAGGGGACGGAACTGACCGGTCAGTTCGAGATCGATGAGTCCTCTGCTGATGTCGATGGCGTTCTGGGAGAAATTGCCTCTATTCTGGCTGAAGAGGAAGAGCGCAAGGGTTGGGAGAACGCAGAGGATATGGATGACTAGAGGTTCATCCGCAAAGTGGTACTGTTTCTGTTCGCTTTGCCAGTAAAGTGTAGATGATGAAAGTAAACCACAATGGTGCTGAATTCTGGTGCTTGCTTGTTGGTGCGGTTATCGCCTGGTTGGCGGTATTGCTGCAGTACTATTTGATTCTCGATAACCGGGTGGAATCGGTTGTAGAAACCACTATACGTTTCTTCAGCTATTTCACCATTCTTACCAATAGTCTCGTGGCTCTGTGCTT
This sequence comes from Saccharospirillum sp., assembly GCA_022565595.1. Taxonomy (GTDB): domain Bacteria; phylum Pseudomonadota; class Gammaproteobacteria; order Pseudomonadales; family Natronospirillaceae; genus Saccharospirillum. Next base: position 8,918 of record JAIUML010000056.1, read on the forward strand.
TACGGTTTTATGCAGTGGTAAAGTGTCAAGGCTCTACTCTTTTGTTTCGCGTGCAGAGGTTTTGACGGGGGTTTCCATTTACATCCTTGTCGTTGGCCTGGTGTATCAAATTGTCTTGCGTGCCAACTGGGACCCGACAGGGTTGCAAAGGGTTGTGGATGAGCTGCTTCATTCGGTGATTCCTCTCTACTTCCTGGCTTACTGGTTCCTGTTTGTACCCAAGGGGGTATTGGGTTGGAAGGTGATTCCTTTTTGGCTTGTTTACCCGTTGATTTATCTGGTTTACATTTTAGTTCGAGGTGCCTACTCCGGCTTTTATCCCTATCCCTTTATTGATTTGAATGAGATCAGTTTTGGGGCGGTTATGGTCAATGTCGTGGTATTATTGGGGTTGTTTGGGGGGGTGTCCGTTGGTTTTGTCTGGTTGAGCAGGAGGGGTTGAGCTTGTCTGGTGTGTCTGGTTGTATCTCCTGGCCTGGTTTCCCCCCCCCCCCCCCCCGGGCCCGAAGAATTTGGCGGGGGGAATTCAGGAAGACCCTTGGGACCGGGGCCGCGGTTTATTTACACCGGGGCCGAACAGAAAGGGTGGGGGGTTGTGGA
>JAIUML010000057.1 GCA_022565595.1 Saccharospirillum sp.
ATGTACAGGGATGTACGGTATCCTGAAAATGCAGGAGCAATTTTCAGGGAATGTCCAGGGATGTCGTTACACCGGCCATAAACCCCGTCTGACCAAGGCCGCCTTGACGCCCTCTGGGTTGTAAACCCGCTCCGCCTCAATACCTAACGCCAAAGCAGCCTCGACGTTCTTCAGTCCATCATCGAAAAAGAGCACCGTTTCCGGGGGCGCATCCAGTGCCTCCAGTAACTTTCGATAGATAGTCGGGTCGGGCTTCATTACACCAAAATCCAGACTGGTGAAGGGGTTGTGAATCAACGGTAAAAAGCTTTCGCGCGCTTTCACCATCGCCCAGTGGCAAGGGTTGGTATTGCTCAACAGGCTTAGCTGGAAATGTGGCCGCAGATGTTTCAGCAAAGGCACAGAGTCCGGAAAGTCCTCCGCAACAATGGCGCGAAACTGCTCTTGGAAATCTTCTCGATTCAGGTCCAACTGAAACTCGTCGATAAACATCGCCGTGAACTGCTCAAAATCCAGTTCGCCAATTTCAAAACCATGGGTGGCTTTGGAATCGGCCCAGAGTTGGTGAACCTGTTCAAAAGGAATGTCTTTACCCAGGATGCGGCTGACCTGCTGATGCCAGTGAATGTTGAGCAGCACGCCGCCCATATCGAAAACGAGGTGTTTGATTGAGCCAGGTTGCATAAGTGTTGTCCATGTCCTTGTTTGATTGAGAGGCGTCAGACTTCATTGCCTGGAACCATTCGGGGAAATACGGCCCGGGCGGTATGAAATGGGAGGTTAAGCTTCAACGGTGCCCGGTGGCCTACCCGCAATGCATCCAGGAAAATCTCCGGATGCAACAAGCCCGCTGACAAGCGGGCCTTTTTGCATTAACGGTTCCAGTGATTGAATTAACGCCGCCACACTACCGGGAACCAGTCTTCGCGCATGCGGTCGCCGGTTTGCAGGCTAATACCATCAAAGGGCGGGGAGGTGGGGCCGCCCCGGTTTACATAACGCACGTCGTCGCCCATAAAGCGCGTGGAAAACGCCCTGCGGCGGTTTTGGGTCTGGTTGCCCGGTGCGCCGTGCACGGTCTTGAAGTTAAACAGCAGGGCGTCACCCAGTTCCAGCTCCGGGATCAGAATCTCGAAATCGCCGCCGTCTATGTCTGGCATCTCCATATAGGGGCTGTCGTCGTCATACCAGGAGGCTTTGGTGGACCACTTGCTCGGGCGCACCGGCTTGGGCCAGCGGTGCGAGCCCAGCACCACCTGCAGAGCGTTTTCCGGGGTAATGGGATCAAGCGGAATCCAGTAACTGCCGGTCTGCTCGCCGTCCACGCAGTAATAGGGGTTGTCCTGGTGCCAAGGGGTGGCCTTGGAGGTGCCCGGCTCCTTCACCAGGATGTGCTCGTGAAATACTTGAACGGCATTCGAGCCGGTGGCTTCACCCACAATCGCAGCACCGGGAGATCGCTCAATCCAATCGCGAAATTCGGGAATACGCTGCCAGTTGCAGTAATCTTCAAAGAAACGGCCAGTATCATTACCAGTGACGTTTTCTCGGCCATGCTCGCTGGGATTTTCCAGCACTCGCTCGAAGCCGGTACGCAGGGGCTCAATCCAGTCCTTGAACACGCCCTTGATGACGATGGCCCCATCGCGCTGGTAAGCGGTAATTTGCTCGTTGGTCAGCCAAGTCTGGCTGGCGGTGGCAGTGTTCAATTTGCTCTCCTTTCCCAATAGGCATTCATCAATCGACTTTAACAGCCTTTCTACAAGGCATAAAAATACTATATGAATATGAACTACATAGTCTAATGGCGATGCCCTTCACCTGCTCGGCTACATCGTGCATGGCAGTATCAGCAAGGCCGCCGAAGCGTTGCTGAGTGAAACCCCACATGTTCACCGACGGTCTATGGTTTACCGTCAAGGAAGGAATAGTTTTGCCTCATCACGACTGGTAAAGCCGGGGCCTGGTCACTACACTGGCGCCCGAATGAGACTCGGCCCCCGGAGACAAGCATGAGCCGCAAGAAACGTGACATCCCCGTCTTTGACTACCCCATCGTGGAGACGCACTGTCACCTCGATTATCTGAAGGATGCCGAACTGGTCGAAGTGCTGGCCAATGCGCAGGCGATCGGGGTCGAGCGGGTGGTCACCATAGCGGTATCGCCCGATAATCTGGAGCGGGTGCGTGAACTGGTCGCAGACCATGAAACGGTGTACGGCACCCAGGGCATTCACCCCCACGATGCCGAAAAATATCTGCCAGAGACCGGGGTGGAAATCCGTCAGCACGGGAGGGGCAAGGGCATTGTCGCCATCGGTGAAATTGGTCTGGATTACTTCTACGATCATGCCGACAGAGCCGTGCAGCGACGCGTATTCGCCGAACAGTTGGCCATTGCTTGTGAGCTGGATCAGCCGGTGGTCATTCACACCCGCGAGGCGGATGCCGATACCCAGGCGATTCTCAAGGAATATGCGCCACAGCTTGCTCGAAAAGGTGTGATCCACAGCTTCACTTCTGGCCTGCCATTGGCTGAATTCTGCCTGAAACAGGGCTTTATGCTCGGCTTTAACGGCATCATCACTTTTAACAAGGCAGAAAATGTGCGGGAGGTGTTGGCGGCAACACCACTAAACCAATTGGTGGTCGAGACCGATTCCCCCTACCTGACTCCAGCACCCTACAGAGGGCGCGAAAACGAGCCCAAATATTTGCCTTTCATCATTGAAAAGGTGGCAGACGTTAAAGGAGTTTCGGTGTCAGAAGTGCTGCAACATAGCCGCGAAAACGCCTACCGTTTATTCGGCTGGTCGTTGACAGCGCAGGCCGGCTAAGGCCCTGTCAGGCGCGCTTGCGATCGAGTCCGTCAATCTCGCGCTTCAGGTTTTCTCGCTCATCGGTCAGAATACGTTCCAGGGTGGCAACGCGCTCTTCCAGTGTTTCAATCCGGGCTTGCTGATCGGTGTACTGATGCTTGCTGCCTCTCTGACGGGCGCGAAGCACTTCTTTGATCAGGCCGCCGATGATGCTCAGCGCGACAATGGCGAGCACAAAGGTAAAAACGTCCATGATGACCTCTCAATCTTGTTGATGCCCCCATACTAGCTTAAACACGGCCTTTTGGGGACTGCCAAACGTCATTCATTACTAAGCCTTCTCCAGAGGGTTTATGCCCTTCAGGGTACGACGATTGGGTGAGGGGTGAGTTTGACCCTTTGCTTCCCGGGCCCACCTTAAAGCCGCTCCGCCACCAGGTGGTCCGGCAACTCCGGCATCATTGCCTTGAGCAAACCGATTAGCCGATTGTTTGCCCAGTTCTGCTTGTACACCAGCCCAAAACGATAATGAAAAGCCGGTTTGAACGGTTTGATCAGCAGGTCATCCCGGGTGGCCTGGTGATCGTAGGCCGTGATGGGGTTGATCAGGGTAATGCCGACGCCGTTAGCGACCAGAGAGCAGATGGCGGCAATGTTGGCTTCGGTTTTACCAGCAATGCGAATGTTTTTCTCCGAAAGGTGCAGCAAGAGCTGATCAGCGGCCAGGTTGGGCTGGTTGGGAATGACCAGGTGTTGGCCTTTGAGGTCTTCTGTGGTGATGACTTTGGCCTTGGCCAGGCTGTGGTTTCTCGGTACCAGGCAAACGGCTTCTGTTGAGATCAGCTCATCGACGATCAGTGCCTGGCTGGTCACCGGTAGGGTCACAAACCCGACATCGAAATAACCGGCCTCGACGGCTCGTACCACCTCCGGGCTGGGCATGATATCGAGATAAACACTGTATTTGGGGTTGTCACTCAAAATGCGCGCTATGGTTTTGGGAACATAGGCGAAACCCAGGGCCGGTGCGCAGGCAATGCGTATGCGCGAGGCACCAAACTCACGTAACGCGACAATGCTGTGCTTCATATTTTCCAGGTTACTCAACAACCCCAATATTTCCCCATAAAGCTCATCGGCCTCTGGCAGTGCGATCAGCCGCTTCTTGTGCCGCATGAACAACGCAATGCCGATATTTTCTTCCAGGTGCGCCAGTGAGCGACTGACGCCGGATTGGGTAATGCCCAGATCCTTCGCCGTTCGTGTGGCCGTTCCGGTCTCGTAAAGCGTTTTAAAAATAAGCAGAGATTTCAAAGAGTTAAGGTTGATGTCGCTCATGAAAGGCTCACCTCGTAGAGGGCTGACAGGGTAAAAATATGAGTATAAGTCATCAAATAATGAAAAAACATTATGCGTTGAAATTATTTTTCAGCTGTTCCTATAATGCGGAAACGATCAAAAAAACACCGCTTTTCAACGAGGATGGTTGAAGTCATGCCCAGCAACGCCTTGTTCTACCTGACCAGCAATGACATGCCGTTGGTTAGTCATGCCGATGGCATTTATATATGGGATACCGAAGGGCGCCGCTATATCGACGCCTGCTCCGGCGCCATTACCTGCAATATTGGACACAACCACCCCACCGTCAAAAATGCCATGTTTGAGCAGCTCGACAAGGTGGCATTCAGTTATCGGACCCAATTTGAAAGCCAGGTTGCGCTTGATCTTGCCGATCGCCTGGTTGAACTCACTGATGGTGAGCTGGAAAAAGTCTTTTTTGTCGGTAGCGGCTCTGAGGCCGTTGAAAGCGCCATCAAATTGGCTTGCCAATACTTTGTTGCCAAAGGTCAGCCAGAGCGTTGCAAGTTTGTATCGCTGCGTCCTTCGTACCATGGCAGCACGATGGGAGCATTGGGGCTCACCGGTTATGAGCCTCTGGAAGCGCCTTATCGAGCTATCACTATTGCCTCAACCAAGGTGCCCTCACCAGATCTGTACCGCTATCACGAAGGCAGCGTGGAAGAGCATATTGAAGCCGTGCTGAAACAGACCGAAAGCGCCATTCTGACGGCCGGCCCCGAGACCATTGCCGCCATTGCGCTGGAACCCGTAGGCGGCGCCAGTACCGGTGGCCGTATGGTGACTCAATCCTATATGGATGGGTTGCGGGCTCTGTGCGATCGCTACGGTTGTTTGTTGATCATGGATGAAGTGCTTAGCGGCATGGGCCGTACGGGCGAGTGGTTTGCCTATCAGCACTTTGGCGTCGTACCCGATATTCTCGCCCTGGCCAAAGGGTTGGGCTCCGGTTATTACCCCATAGCTGCCATGATGGCGCGTCAGGAGTTGGTGGATGTGGTGAGCGGCAGTGGCGGCTTTATGCACGGCCATACCTATGCGGGTAATCCCCTTGCTTGCGCTACTGGGCTTGCTGTTATTAACGTCATGGAAACGGAAGGTCTGGTCAGCAATGCCGTGGAGCAAGGCACTTATCTGCGGCTCAAGCTCGATCAACTCGCCGACAAGTATGACTGCATTGGCAATGTGCGCGGCATCGGTTTGTTGCAGGGTGTAGAGCTGGTGCAGGACAAGGCCAGCAAGCAGCCGTTTCCGGCCTCGTTCAATGCATTCGATAAACTCACGGCGCTGGCCAAAGCGCGCGGCTTGCTGGTTTACCCCAGACGCTGCCTGGATGGGCTGGCGGGGGATCATGTTTTGATCACGCCACCCTTGACGGTGACCGCTGCTGATATCGATGACATCATAACCCTTCTGGAAGATAGTCTGTCGGCCTTCGAAAAACTGGCACAAGAGCAGGCGGCCTGAACATGAAAAAGAACCGAACCCTGGAAGACGCCATCGCTGCCATCCCCTCGGGGGCTGTGGTTATGGTCGGCGGCTTCGGCAACCCTGGTACGCCGTTCAGTCTGATTAACGAACTGGTGCGCCAGGGGCAAACAGAGCTGACCTTGATCAAGAACGATGCCAATGAAGCTGGCCACGGCTTGAGTCGGTTGGTTGAAAATGGCCAGGTTCGCAAGCTGATTACCACCCATATCGGATTGAACAAGGGGGTGATTGATTTAATGAATCTGGGTGGTATCGAAGTCGAGTTTCACCCACAAGGCATTCTGGCTGAAAAGATTCGTACCGCAGGCTCCGGCAGCTTTGGTTTCCTGACGGACATCGGTATCGACTCAGAAATTACTCGACAGGAAGATCTGCTCAATTGGCAAGGCACTACCTACAAGGTCGAGATGGCGTTGTCGGCAGATTTCGCATTAATACATGCCGCCCAGGCCGACTGGTTGGGCAACCTGGTGTACCAGGGCTCGGCCATCAACTTCAGCCCTCTGATGGCCATGGCCGCCAAACACGTTATTGTCGAGACACCAGACCTCGGAGCACCGGGGCGCTTCAAGCCGGAACAGGTGCACACGCCTGGCGCCTTTGTCGACAGCGTCGTTCCACTGGAATCACTCACCTCAGACTACGGGATCCTGGAGCATCATGTCCGCCGTTGAACGCATATTAAGCCGGGCGGTGAAAGAGATCACCCCGGGCAGCATTGTTAACCTTGGCATCGGCCTGCCAACTCAGGTCATGCACTACTTGCCGGATGACTTTGACGTACAGATTCATTCAGAGAATGGCATTCTCGGTGCCTGGAAGCAGGCAGCACCAGCAGAGATGGACCCTTTCCTGATCGATGCCGCTGGCGCTTATGTTTCTCTGCGTGAAGGGGCAAGCCTGTTCGACAGTGCCGTCTCCTTCGCCATGATTCGCCGAGCTCGACTGGATCTGACCATGATTGGTGCCTTCGAGGTTGATGCCCAGGGCAACTTGGCCAACTGGAAAATACCAGGCAAGTTTTCTCCGGGCATTGGGGGTGCCATGGAACTGGCGCAAAAGACAAAACGCATTGTCGTGCTGACTACCCATACCGACAAACACGGGCGACCCAAGATTCTCAAGACCTGTCGGCTGCCGTTAACCGCCAGAGCCTGCGTCAGTCGAATTATCTCTGATATGGCAGTGATCGATGTCACCGACCGGGGGCTGGTGGTTCGCGAAAAACTGGTCGACATCACTAATGAGGATTTACAGGCACAGACCGAAGCGGAACTGACATTTGCTACCGGGGAGGCCTCAGTATGAAATTGACTGAGCACGAAAGCACGCTACTGAACAGTGCTGACGATGTCTTCCCGGAGGCTCTGTCCTTTATTGAAGACATGGTCAAAACCTATGCTGTATTGGGCGAAGAGCAGGATGTTCTGCACTGTGTCGAAAATCGAATGACCGAGCTGGGTTTGCCGGTGACTCGCGTCGGTATGCACAAGGCAGCCCTGAGCCAACACCCGCTGTACACTCCTGTTGGCTGGGACCACGAAAACAAATACAACCTGGTCTCGCAGTTGAACCCGAAGGCCGCTGGCAAAACGCTGGTGTTTAATGGCCACCTGGACGTTGTGCCTGCTGAGCCTTTCGATATGTGGACTCGGCCACCCAGTGAGCCCTGGCAGCAGGACGGCTGGTTGTATGGTCGCGGCGCGGGTGATATGCAGGCCGGCGTGGCCGCCATGATTTATGCGGTGCACGCCATCAAGCATGCTGGTTACAACATTACGTCACCCTTGACGGTACAAACTGTGGTTGAAGAAGAATGCTCAGGCAATGGTGCCATGGCCTGCTTGCACCATGGCTTTGGTGGTGATTTTGTTCTGATCCCTGAGCCTTTTGGCCCGACACTCTACTCCGGCCAGGTGGGGGTGTTGTGGTTCAAGTTGGGCGTGCGTGGCAAACCCGTTCATGTACAAGCCGCTCGCACTGGCATCAATGCCATCGAAAAATTGCAGCGCTTGATCCCCTGGTTACAAGACCTTGAATCCGAACTCAATGAGCAACACAGGCAAGGCCCCTACCTGGATATTGAACACCCCTTTAACCTGAACATTGGCGCCATAACCGGTGGGAATTGGCCTTCCAGCGTACCGGCCTTTGCCGAGATGGAGGGTCGTATCGGTTTCCCGCCGGGTATGACGGCAA
>JAIUML010000058.1 GCA_022565595.1 Saccharospirillum sp.
CGCTTCTTTCAGGCTGGCCTCACGGCTTCCCCCTTGCGTTTCGCTACGGTTGTCGTCACTACTTCCGGTTACCTCCTTTCAGGTAACAAGTTCTGGCCCATGCCGGGCACACGAGTGTCGATGTCCCCATCGACATAGGCTGGCGAAGCCGGCCTTGAAGCCGAGTACTGAGTTAATTAGATGACTGTAAATATATACAGTTAAATATTGACGCTCTTACCTCTCTTGTTGCATGATTCTCCCTGCTCATTCAGCAAGGAACCGCACCATGCCGGGAGAAAAGCCCACTATCAGTCACGATCAAAATTTCAAGAACCTGATCCTGGATTACCCGATTCAGGCCATAGAGTTGTTCAGCCCGCAAGAAGCCGAGGCTTTAGACGAATTTGTTCGTATCACCCCAATCAGGCAGGAGCAGTTGAAGGAACGGTTAGGCGAGCGCTTTCGGGAGCTGGATGTGCCACTGCTGGCCGAATGGCCTGATTGCCGCCGTGAAGCCATCCTGTTTGTGTTCGAGGAAGAAACCAATCCAAAGCGGTTTTCGATCCATCGTCTTGCACATTATTGTCTGGATTTGTCGGATCTGTGTCAGACTGAGCGCGTAGTGCCGGTGGTGGTGTTCCTGAACAGTAACGGGAAAGAGCCTCTTAGCCTGGAATTGCGCAGCGAACGATATAGCTACTTGAAGTTTCACTACATCCGTTGCGCCCTGGCAGAACTGAAGGCCGAGGATTATTGGCACAGCCACAACTTGATCGCAAGGCTTTGCCTGAGTTTGATGAACTGGTCTCATAGTCAAAAGCTTGAAGTTTATGCCCGTGCTGTTCAGGGGCTAAGCACGCTTGAATCAGACCCGGAGAAACAACTCAAATATCTGGACTTCATCGACATTTATTCAGCTCTGGACGATAATGAAATGGCACAGTATCAACAGCAATACCCGCAGGAGAGCAACACCATGGCCACATTAAGCGAAAGGCTGCGTGCCGAGGGTATGGAGAAAGGCCTTCAACAAGGTATGCAGCAAGGTATGCAGCAAGGCAAGCAGGAAGGGTTGCACGAAGGTGTGGAAGCCACGTTGCGTAAGCTCATTACACTCAAGTTCGGCCCCATGCCGGAATGGGCAGACCAACAAGTGGCGTCGGCCAGTGATGCCCAGTTGGATGAATGGGTTGCGCGAATCCTGAAATCCGACAGCCTTGACGAGTTGCTACGTAAAAGCCAGTGAAACCCTGAGGGCGTCGGTTATAAACAGACGCCCCATGTACTTTGGGTCTGGCTTGTCGATTGCAATTTGCTTCTCCAACTCCTTCGTCAACCGTTTCCAATACAGGTAGATATACACTTGGCAAAAGCCTGGACACATCGTTTTTCCCAGTCACTGATATCACTCAAAGAACGCTTTAAACCATCGGTACAACAAGTTGCACCTTCTGTTGCGGGCGAGTTTGGTGTGTATGACATTAAAGCGCACGGTGGCAAGTCGCCTCTGTTGCTCATTGCCTTCTCGGGCGTGGGCGATGTTGCCAACAACACTGAAGTGCGGTTCGAGTGGGGTAACTCTCTTATTAATGCCTGTGCGGATGCCCACATCCTCTTTATCAAGGACAACGCACGGCGCTGGTACACCGATGAAAACGGCCATCAGGGCGTTGCGGATTACATTAAAGGCTATCAAACCGAGCACGGCATAGAGCGCACCGTAGCCTTTGGCTTGAGCATGGGCGGCTATGGTGCCCTGGTGTTCAGTTCTCTGGCGAGGTTTGATGATGTGGTGGCCTTGGCGGCCCGTTCTTGCGTGGGTGAGGCATCACAGTTTGACTCGCGCAACCGCAAGCTTATGAAGCAATTACCAGAAGGGCCCTATAGTGCCATCTCCCAGCGGTTAACCGCCGATACTCGTTACACCTTTCTATCGTCGCTCGATCAGGTGAACGACCTGATGCATTTTCATCATCATCGTCAGGCGTGCCCGAATGGCCGGTTCTTTGTCACCCGGGGGGATCACAACATCGGCAATGAGATGAACATGCGCGGTGAAATGGGTCGGTTTTTGGCGTGGTTAAGTGGCGGCTGCAGTGCCAGCCAGGCACCACCCGGCATTACCCCGGCTACCGAGGCGCACTTTGCTGTGGCCAGGCATTTGGTGCGGGCAGGGCGTGGAGCCATGGGGTTCAAGGAGTGGCAACAGGCCTTTGGCACATTGGCAGAGGAGCAATTGCCGCTTTTTCTGTTGCCCAACAAGGTTCAGGCCGATATCGAAGCCGGGCTATTGACCGACTATTACCCCTGCCCAAGCCATACCTTTATCACACAGCCCTATTTGCAACCCTACCTGGGCGCCGGCTGGTACACGGCAGAGGCCGGGGGCGTCTGGTCTCAGGGCTATTGGCATGAGATCAAAGGCCGGTTGCTGTCTCAGTCAGAGGGCGCTGCAGAGCTTGAGCCAAGGCATATTCGCCTGAGGTTTGAGCTCTACTACCCCCCGAGTCAAAACGAGCCCGCAGTTATTGAAGCCTGGAACGAAGGTGAGCGGGTTAAAACCATGAAGGTGGAGCGTAAAAATCGTTTTCCGTCGGTAGTTATACCGTTATCTATCGAGCCGGATGGTCGCTTCAGTCTGCTTTTAAAAACCCCCGGGGCCATCATCCCGGCGGATGTATCCGACTCGGGCGACACCCGGGAGATTGCGTTGTTTCTCAAGGGGTTCGTGGTGACGTGATCGTAGACCGAGTTCGATCCATCACAAGCCTCTATAAAGCCTTTCGGTACCTGCGCTGGCATCATCCGGACTTGAAGTGTCTCTCTGCCTGGCGGGCCTTGCTTGGGGTATATCAGGACGCTAAACGTCATGATGAACCTCTGCTGCAATGGTTACCGGCACTGCAAGAGCGCTGCAAGCGCAAGGTTACTCATCTTTCTCTGGAAGCCTGGGTCGAGCGATTCCAGCCAGTAATCGCCGTGCAAACAACCATTCAGAGAGATAGCCCATTAACCCTCTGGATAGGGCCAACTGTACTAAGTGATTCTGATGTTACGGCACTGTTCAATGCCATAAAACCACTGAAAGACGAAGATTGGCTCCTGTTTCTGGCGAATACTGACCAACTGCCGTTGGGTTTTGTGGACGCTATCGAAAGCCAACTGGCTCATATGAATGATGCGTCTGTCGTTACTCTGGATGAATGGTGTATTGATGGCGAGAAGGTCTACCCGCTCTGTAAGCCAGAGTGGGATCCACAGATGCTCTGGGCAAAGCCATACCTGGGCAGGGGCCTGCTGGTGCGCAAAGGCGTCTTTCTGGAGCATCAGGGGTTTCCCACTGAGCAGTTACCGGTATCGCTGGATGCCCTGGTGGATAGCTGGGCCTTAAGGTGGTCAATGCAGCCTGAGGCCGCGGCTCGAACACGCCGAATCACCTCCTGGCCGGTTATCCGTGTTGGGTACAGTGCACCGAGTGAGGGGCCGGAATCACGCGTGGAACGGCTTGAAGCGTTGTTTCGCGAACACTCTAAACCCAGCCGGGTGGTTGGCCGAGCCCCCAAAGTGACGCTCATTGTGCCAACACGCAATGCTTTGGCGGTGTTGAAGCCTTGTGTCGAGAGCCTCCTGACGCTGACCGACTATCCGGATTTCGAACTGATAGTAATCGATAACCAGAGCGACTGCCCGGAAACCCTGGCCTACTTGCACGCACTGCCAGAACGAGATGGCAGAGCCAGGGTGCTGAACTGGCCTCATGCGTTTAACTATGCAGCCATTAATAACTTTGGTGTGCAGCATGCTCAAGGTGATTGGGTGTGCCTGGTCAATAATGACATCGAAGCGACACACCCGGAGTGGCTCACAGAGATGATGCACCTGGCCGTTCTGCCCGAGTCTGGCTGCATAGGCGCCAAGCTACTGTACCCGGATGGGAGAATACAACATGGGGGCGTCGTGCTTGGCGTGGGGGGTGTTGCCGGGCACAGTCATCGCTTTGAATCCGCTAAGTCGGCGGGTTACATGCAACGTTTACAGGTTCCTCAGCGCTACAGTGCAGTAACGGGAGCCTGCTTGCTGGTACGAAAGGCCTACTATGAACAGGTAGGGGGGTTGGATGCTGAAGCCTTTCCGATCAACTATAACGACACTGATTTGTGTTTGAAGCTGTTACAGAAGGGCTATACCAACCTGTGGACACCGAAAGCGGTGTTGATTCATCATGAATCGGTCAGCCGTGGCAGAGGCGCGCGGGGCCTTAAACGTAGGAGGGCCTTGTCGGAGGCAAAACGCTTTAAAAGAAAGTGGCCCAGGTATATCGAGAATGACCGTGCCTATCACCCGGATTTGTCGCCTTTTGCAGAAGACTTCAGTTTGAACCCACTGCATTTTGGTGAGCAATAAAACAGTGCAAAAAGTCGCCTTGGATGATCGATGGATCCTCGTGGATGCAGGCCCGAACCCATCGACGGACTATTTTGTAAAACCCTGGCTGGCAGCTCAGGAACGACTGATCCACCCTATGCACTGGCAGGAAGCCCCACCAGCAGGCCCCCCGGCACCGGGAACATCCATCCTTTTCGTGCGTTACTTGTCAAAACCCTGGCAGCAATGGGTGAGTCGGCATCGAGCGCAGTTTAAGCAAGTAGTTTACTTCATGGATGACGACCTGTTCGATTTGGCCAGTTGGTCCGGGCAACGCTGGCAATACCGTTGGCGCTTATACCAACGCGCCTATCGGTTTCAGTCTTGGTTAAAGGCCACGGGCGCGCGCTTATGGGTTTCGACATCGGCGCTCGCGAACAAGTACGATGATTGGCAACCGCAAGTGTTGTTGCCCGAGTCTCCCTACAAGTTCGACAGAACGCCACAATCAACTGAAAACTCCATCATTTTTTACCACGGCTCTGCTTCGCACGAAGCCGAGATGAAGTGGTTGCTGCCCGTACTCGATCAGGTGTTGGCACAGCACGAATCGGCAATTGTAGAGGTGATTGCTGATGCCCGCACTAAACGACACTTCCAGCCCCTGGTACAATCATACGGGCAGCGCATGAAGGTTGTGCCCCCCATGCCCTGGCCGGACTACCAACGCTTCGTAACAGGTACTAAGCGGACAGTAGGCCTGGCACCGTTGATAGACACCCCCTTCAATTGCTACAGAGCGCCCACCAAACGGTTCGACATAGAAGCTGCCGGTGCAATGGGCATCTTTGCCGATCATCCCGCTTTGAATACCGCCCCCGAAACCGCCCTTGCTCCCCATAGAAGAGTCCCTATGAACCAAGAACTGTGGGTCGATGCCGTATTGAGTTGCCTTCAGGATTAATTATGGGATTCAGGTAAGCAGGAGTATCGATGTACCTATCGAAGCAGGCCGGTAAAACTGTCCCGGCGCCATTTTCCGGCTCATAGCCAGGGAAGCGGGGTAGGGCTGGCAAGACTGGAGTTCGGCCAACTCGCTCGCCGATAAATCATTTCACCGATGCGATCGATGTGATCTTTTCCTCCAATAAGAAATTGTGCCACTTTTCAAACAGGCTCAGGTACTCTTGCCGAATGGAAAGAATGATCTTTTCAAAGGTCTGAAAGTTATAGGTGTGGCTTATCAGATTTCGGTCGCCAATCATTCGTAACCAGCCTTCACCATCATCAATGTATTTTGCCTCATAAGCACTACGGATAACGGATTTTGGCGAAATCTGGTCGAGTTGCAAACCGTCGGCTTCCATTTTGTCTTTCAGAACTTTCCAGGACAGCTCAAAAGTGTATTCAAACCGCTGGATAATGCCTTCCTTTTCCAGTTGAGATAGGCTCGCAGGGTCCTTCTCCATGGCTTCACGAAGCAGGGCAAAGGCGCGACTGTAGTTTTGAAAGCGTTGCTGCCAGCGACTGTCTGGATTGAGCACGGTTTGTTGGTTCCTTTATGGGCTTTATATTGTATTAAAAAATTGCATTAAAGCACTGAGGTTGATAGGCAGCAAGGGGCTGACTCCTAACCCAAGCCCTTTTATCACTTGCCCTATCTGCTATGATCCCCGCTTCCAAACCAGTGCAACAAAGGGATGCACCACCAATGGAACCGAGAATCTATCACCACGGCGCCGTCACCGGTGTCACCGGCTCCTGCCACCAGTACATTGCCAGCGATACCAACCTGCTCATTGATTGCGGCCTGTTCCAGGGCGATGAATCCGACCGAGCTTTGAACGAGTTTGGCTTCGAGGTGAGCGACGTCACCGGCCTCATCGTCACCCATTGCCACATCGACCACGTCGGCCGTATCCCCTAGCTGATCGCGGCCGGATTCAGTGGCCCCATCTGGTGCACAGAACCAACGGCTGCACTATTGCCGCTGGTGCTGGAAGACGCCCTGGGCATTCATATTCCCGACAACCAGGCGCTGGTGCAAAAAGCCCTGACTCGCATCACCTCACAAATTATTGCCGTACCCTATGGCCAATGGCAGCAACACAGTGCCCTTGGTGAGGTACAACTGCGCTTTCAGCCGGCTGGCCACATCATGGGTTCTGCTTATGTGGAACTGGACTGTGCAGGGCACCGCACCGTTTTCAGTGGCGACCTGGGAGCGCCCGGCGCCATCTTCGTCGAGCCGCCCAGGGCACCAGAACGCGCGGATGTGGTAGTGCTGGAAAGCACCTACGGTGACCGCAACCACGAGCACCGGGCCACCCGCAAACAGATGCTGGCCGACACCATAGCGAAATCGCTGGAAGACGGCGGCACAATATTGATACCGGCATTCAGCCTGGGGCGGACTCAGGAGATTTTGGCAATTGTTGAAGAGCTTGAAATAGAGGCAGACCTCCCAATCATCCTCGACTCCCCCCTGGCCGCCCGCCTGACCACCGCCTACCGCAACCTGGTCGAGCACTGGCGCGAACCGATGCAGGAGCGCCGTGCTTCGGGCCGTATGCCGCTGGGCTTTGACCAACTCATCACCGTACAAAGCCACCGGGAGCACCTGCGCCTGGTCGAGCGCCTCAAGCAAACCGGCCAACCGGCCATCGTATTGGCAGCCAGTGGTATGTGCCAGGGCGGTCGTATCGTGAATTACCTGCAAGCACTGCTCGACCAGCCTGTTACCGACCTGGTCTTCCTCGGCTACCAGGCTAATGGCACCCTGGGCCGCCGAATTCAAACGGCCAAACAAGGCAGTTGGCTCAAAGTCGCTGGTGAAAAAGTACAACTGAACGCAAAGGTCCATCGCTTGTCCGGCTTCTCCGCCCATGCGGATCAACAGGGGCTTCTGGCCTTTTGCTGCGATATGGATGAGCCACCAGGGGAAATCAGGCTAGTACATGGCGACGAGGGTGCCAAGGAGACCCTGCAGCAAGTCATCAAAGCGCAACTACCAGAAACCAGAGTCATAATCGCCACTGGCTAGCCATTGGAGAGTCGATATAGCCTTTGGAGTGTCGATGTCCTCATCGACGCGGGTCGGCAACGCCGGCTTTCCCGGCCAAATTGAAGCCGCAAACCCAAGCGGCCCTGCGGCCCGCACCGTCGATGGTGATATCGACGCTCCAA
>JAIUML010000059.1 GCA_022565595.1 Saccharospirillum sp.
CACCTTTGCCGGCTGGGATCCAGCCGTACCAGCCACCATGCCGGTGGATGGTCTAGCCCTGACAGCCCAGTGGACCGCGAATGAGTATACCCTGAGTTTCGACAGTGCCGGTGGCTCAGCCGTGGCGAATATTACCCAGGACTTTGGCACCGCCATTACCGCTCCGGCCGACCCGACCCGGTCAGGCTTCACCTTTGCCGGCTGGGATCCGGCCGTGCCAGCCACCATGCCGGTGGATGGTCTAGCCCTGATAGCCCAGTGGACGGCGAATGAGTATACCCTGAGCTTTGACAGTGCCGGCGGTACAGCGGTGGCCAGTATCACCCAGGCCTTTGGCTCCGACATCACCGCGCCATCGAGCCCAACCCGCGAAGGCTTCACCTTTGCCGGCTGGAGTCCGGCCCTACCAGCCACCATGCCCATCAATGGTCTCTCGTTGACGGCCGAGTGGACCGCGAACGACTACACTTTGAGTTTCGATAGTGACGGTGGCTCAGCAGTGGCCAGCCTTACCCAGTCCTTCGGCTCCAACATCACCGCGCCAACGAACCCGACCCGTGAAGGCTACACGTTCTCCGGCTGGAGCCCGACTGTTCCCGCGACCATGCCATCAAGCGATCTGACGGTCGTTGCGCAGTGGACGGTCAATGCATTTACGTTGACCTTTGACAGCGCTGGAGGCTCAGAGGTTAGCCCGATCAATCAAGACTTTGGCGCACCAGTGGATGTTACTGGCCCAAGCCGGGCAGGCTATACCTTTACCGGCTGGTCGCCGGCCCTCCCCGAAACTATGCCGGCTACAAATGAGACCTTCACTGCGCAGTGGACACCCAATCAATATACCCTGACATTCGATGCTGGCGAGGGCACGGTTGACCCTGAATCCAGTACTGTGACTTTTGGGACTGCAGTTGGAGAATTGCCGACCCCGACATTGACTGATGCCTGGTTTAAAGAGTGGAATACGGCGGTTGATGGCAGTGGTGACGTCTGGACTTCGGCTACGGACTACAGCGTTGCCGGCCCTGTGACTCTCTATGCACAATTCTTTACCGTTCTGGAACCTGAGTTGCCCGAGGTCACGGAAGTAGCCAGTGAGGAGCCGATCGAGTTTCGGGTCGCCCCGGTTACTGATGGCAGCGAGATTGACGTTTTGGGTATAGAGAGAATGCGTGGGGGTGCCACGGAGCCCTTGACGGAAGATGAGATAGCAAGCGTACTGACTCAAGACGGATCAGACTTCACCCTTGTTGCAGCACAAACCGGGCGTTACGTCATTCAAGTGCAAGATACGGTCAGCCAGCAAATCATTGATCTGACGTTTGATGTACTACCCTACATCGCATTTTCTTCTCAAGGCCAGGCAGCCAATCTCGGGCAAAGCTACACGGTCGCCGTGACATTGAGCGATCTGCCGATAGATTATCCCGTAGCGTTTTCGATTGAAACGGCAGGGCTTTCGGCCAATCCAGAGTCCGATATTGTCATCAACGATAACTCCAATAAAACAGTAATTTCGCTGGAGCTTGATGGCGAGTCTGATGCTGAAATACGGCTACTTCAGTCTGGAATCAACGGGGCACTGCTCGGCTCTCCAAACAAACATCAATTGCGTTATCAAGTGGGTGTTGTCCCGCTGAATGCGCGTGTTTCCGGGCGGGTGAATGGGGATCCGGGTCTGGTTGCACAAAAGAATGACCTGGTTGAATTAACCGCGGTCACCAGTGCTTTGGGTGTGAGCTACGCCTGGAGTGCGGTCGGGCATAATACGTCGATCAGTAACGCCAATGGTGAAGTGGCGACCATTGACACAGGCTCACTGGAGCCCGGGCTCTATGCTTTCCGGGTCGTCATCGCGGATGCCAGCTCTGGTCGATCCGGTGAAGCACAGGCGGTGCTGCGCATTGTCGCGCAATGCCCGATTGCTGATTGTGGCCAAACCGGCAGCAGCGGTATTCCGCAGTCGGTCAATGCGTTTGCCGATAAACCCCAACGCCTGATGTTGTGCCCACAGACGGGTGGCGACAATAGTCGTATCAGCCAATGCAGTGAAAATGACGAAACGGCCAGTCTGGAGGCGCCCACGGGATACGAAATTCGACTGGGGCAGCGAGCGGCTGATCGGTCATGGGAGTCTGGTCAGTTTGCCAGCGCTCTGGAGTCCAGCGATATTGCGAAGGATATCTTTACGCCCATCAGCTTTATGGTCGACTTTGAAGTGACCGGTTTGAGCAGCCCTTCAGAGAGTGTTCCTGTTACCGTGCCGATGCCATTCGGAACGGTCATACCGGAGGGGGCTGTATGGCGTAAATATATTGATGGCCGCTGGGTCACCTTCTTCGAAAACGAAGCAAACGCTATTGACAGTGCCCCTCGAAATGCCATCGGCGCATGCCCGTCAGTCCTTTCTGATGCATGGCAGTCCGGCTTGATTGCAGGGCACGAGTGTGTGCGGTTGACCATCGAAGACGGCGGCCCTAACGATGCCGACGGATTGGCGGATGGCGTGATCACCGATCCGGGTGTATTGGCCATTGCTACAAGAGATACGGTCAAGGTCTCATCCCGTGGCGGGTCTTTGAGTTGGGGCGTTGTGTTGGTACTCGGGCTGGTGCTTTTGCTGGGCCGTTATCGCAGATCTGGCAGACGTTGGCCACAGTCACTGGCAGCCGCCCCTATCGCGATGGGTTTGGTGTTGGGTGGCATGAGTTTGGTCGAGCCCGTCTATGCGTCCGGTGAAAGCGTCCAGAGCGTTGAGTCGCGCGTGCTGGATGAGAATGGTGTTGGTCTTTCGGGGGTTAGACTGGTTGCCGAACCCGAGGATTCAGCCTTGCCAACTCTGTACAGCACAACGGATGAAGAAGGTGTTTTTCGACTGGACATGATACGGGGTGTAACCTACCGCATTACCGCCTCCAGAGAAAACGAGGACGGTACGGTCAGTAGAAGCCCATCAGCGGTTAGCTATACGCCACCACTGCTGTCATCAGAACAGGTATCGAGTGAACTCAATTCCCGTGAGGTTGAGCGTGGCCTGGCCTGGCGGCCAGAGTGGTACCTGGGCGCCCAGGGCTACTGGGTGCAGACGAACGTATCCGCCAGTGACATCCAGAAGAAGATGGACGACGACGGCATAGATGGTGAAGCCTCGCTGGATAGAAGCGGTCGGCTCGGTGGCCGACTATTCGCTGGCCTCTGGCTCCACGACTATTTTTCGATAGAGCTTGCCTGGCTGGAGTGGGCGTCACTGGGCGTTGAAATCGACCAGGCCCTGCTCAGCCTGGAAGCAGAAGACCTGCGTGATGCTTTGCCCGTTTCGGGTCGAGGGGCAGAGCTCAGTGTGCTTGGACATTACCCGGTCTGGAATGATGTCTCGGTATATGGCCGCCTCGGCTGGATGGCCATGATGCATAAAATTGAACTGGAGTTCAGCGATGGCAGCAAAAGTGAAGACGAGCGTTGGGTGAATGCGCTCTCACTGGGCGGTGGAGTCAGCTACCAGTGGCGTGAGCAAATTGGGTACCGCCTCGGCGGTGACTGGTACAACACACCCAACTACAGCTCATTCGGCCTGGGCCTTGGTGTGCACTACAGCTTCAACTAATCCCAGGTTTGACACCTTTACTCGGCGCCTGGATATTGCCGGGTAAAGGCATCATGGTCCGACCTTACTTTTCGGCCGCCACCACAGAAATCTCTACCAGCAACTCCGGCCGCGCCATGGACGCCTGAACACAGGCACGCGCCGGGGCATGGCCTTGCGGCACCCAGGCATCCCAAACGGCATTCATGGCCGCAAAATCGTCCATGCTTTTAATGTAGAGAGTGGCCGAGAGCATATGCTCCCGATCGGAACCTGCCTCAAGCAAGAGCTCATCCACCTTTTCCAGCATGGTCTCTGTTTGGCGGGTAATGTCGTCATTGGCGTCTTTGCACACCTGGCCACAAAGATAGATGGTGCCATTATGCTTGACGATGCGGCTCATGCGCTCGCCCGTGTGTTTGCGTTCGATGGTCATAAAAACCTCCTGAAAAGTTGTATGGAGCAACCGCTCCGCCAGGTGACTGCCGGACTCGTAGCCGGCCAAAGCGCCCATGGTACGGGCTTTTCCGGCCAAAATACAGGCGCAGGAGGCTCATTGCTGGCTTGCCAGTGCCTGAGTGGGGCCTGGAAAAACGAGCATGCTCCCTTTGTTGTGTAAGGTTTGCTGACAGTGTGCGCATTTTTCTGGAGCGGCCTATTTCATTGGCTTTGGAATCAATGGGTTAGGCCCCTCGTTGCCATGATCATGCGCACAGGGTAAGGTAATTGTCAGCGGATTCATGCGCATGCGCGTTTTGATAGAAAGAAAAGGAGGCTCAGGATGTTGATAGTGGTTTTGAAACAACGGGTTATGGGGTACTCCTGATGCAGGTTCTCCCAGGTTAACGCGCATGCGCACTAATAAGCTGTTATACGAACAAAACCAGTCTCGAAGTAAGGATGAAAAATGGCAAGTAGAGCCAATTTGGTAAATTTGGATGCGATGATAAAAAGAGCCGACTTTGCATCAGAAGAGTCGGAGGAATCTCTATTTGAAAACGTATCTACTATATCGGTCAGAGACTTCACGAAAGGTGGTTTGATTGGCCCGAGCTTGAGAAAGCCGGACTTTCAGAGAGAGACGAACCACTGGAACCCGCAGCAAGTCATTTCTTTGCTGGAATGTTTTACCAGCGGCGACCTAATACCCTCTGTGATTCTATGGCAATCACCTACCTTTCTTTTCGTCATTGATGGCGGCCACAGATTGAGTGTGTTGAGAGCTTGGATTGAGGATGATTATGGTGACGGCCCTCTGTCGCAAGCCTACTTTGGCGGCGAGATATCTAAAGAGCAGAAGAGGATAGCTGAAAAAACAAGGAGCTTGGTTAATAGGTCGATTGGTAGCTGGCAACATTTTCAAGCAAAACTCGAAAGTGATGAACTTGATGCTAGCGAACGAAAGAAAGTGAACGCAATTATTTCAAGAGGTCTTCCAATACAGTGGGTTAAAGGTGATGCTGATAAGGCCGAAAGTTCGTTTTTCAAGATTAATACAAAAGGTACACCTCTCGATGAAATTGAAGAGCTTCTGTTAAGGAGTAGAAAAAGGCCAATATCTATTGCCGCAAGAGCAATCATAAGGTCTGGCAAGGGGCACAAATATTGGTCGGCGTTCGATGAACAAAAATCGCAGCAGATAGAACAGCATGCAAAATCACTGCATCAAATTCTTTTCGAACCTGAAATCAAGCGCCCGGTAAAGACGCTCGACTTGCCACTAGGTGGGTCTAAAGGTGTGAGAACTGCGTTGCAGGTTTTGATAGAGTTTCTTTTGATCTCGAATAGAAATCAACAAGGAGAGCCTAAGGACGTTTATGGGATGCCTGAAGATCAAAGCGGAGACGGGACTGTTGAGGCATTGCGTAAAGGGATAAAGTTGGCAGCACGGATTACTGGCAATGAAAAAGGGAGCTTAGGGCTACATCCTGCCGTTTACTTCTACGGGCCTTCCGGTAGGCATTCAAGTCCAATGTTCATGGGTACAGTGAAGTTGATTGGCTCAAAGTTGGCGAATAACGATTCATTGTTTTTTGTTAAAGTCACTCGGGTAAGGCAGGAGCTTGAAAGAATTTTAGTTGAAAACAAGGATCTTATAGCCACTATCTTGCAGAAAAATATGAGTGAGAAAAGAGCCGATGTGTATGCAAATTTACTTGAAAAGATTATTAATAATTTAGATTCCTCAACGGATATTAATGAGCAATTTCTAATTGATTCATCGGGACTAAGGGGGAAGTTGATTGTCGGCTCAGCAGAATATTCAGGTAAAAAGTTTAGTGATGATGCAAAAAGCCAAGCATTCATATACACCGCTCTTTCCTCTGCAATGAAATGTCCGATATGTAACGGGTACTTAGACCCCGAAAAGTCTGTCTCATATGATCATGTAGTTAGAGCGAGAGAGGATGGAAAGGGCGATAGCGGAAATTGCCAGCTAACCCACCCCTACTGTAATCAGTCGATCAAGCAGTGAGTGGCGCGTATAACAATGCGCTGCTAGGGACAAATGATCATGCCCCGATTTAGCGGACACCAAAGTCAAACTGACGAGGTGTCCGATGCCAAGATACACAAAGCCAAGAAAGACATGGCAATATTCGAATGAATTCAAGGTTAAGGCAGTTCAGCTAAGCCTGATAGATGGAATAAAAGTACAGGAAGTCGCAGCCACTCTCGACATTCATCCATTTATGCTGTCACGATGGCGAAAAGAATATCGAGAAGGAAAGATCGTGGCTGATAGACGCAAGAAGCTAACCGAAGTTACCAGCAAGCAAGAGAAAGAGATTTCGAGAGTTAAAAAGCTGGAAGCTGAGAACAAAAAGCTGAGACAGGAGGTAGACCTGTTAAAAAAGTGGCAACGGTTTCTTGCGGAGGAGCATCAGCAAGGTATCGATTCGTCCAGAAGTTCGGACGAGAACTAGGGATCAGTCGAACCTGTGAGTGGCTGGGAGTGTCTCGTAGTGGCTACTATGACTGGTTAACTCGAGAACCATCTGCCCGAAGTCGTAGTGATAAGGAACTTAAAACTCTGATACAAGTGATTTCGGATGATAGTGAAGGTCGCTATGGTAGCCCCAGAATCTGGAAGCAACTGCAAAATCAAGGCCACAAGGTCAGTCGAAAGCGGGTGGCTCGCTTGATGCGTGAAATGGGCCTGATCGCTAGAGTTACTCTAGTGACGCATAGAGTACCAGGCATGAAACGTTTCCTCGCTTCGGGAAGTAATCTTAGAGCCGATGGAGCAGTACCAGAGAAAAAGGATCAAGTATGGGTGGCTGATGTGACATATCTGAAAGTGAATAAGCAGTGGCATTACCTTTCCACAATTATGGACCTCTACTCACGCAGAATCATTGGGTGGAGCCTCGATACGAAGAGAACAACCGCAGTAACAAAACGAACGCTGGCCACCGCAATACGAAAACGAAGCCCCGAAGCGGGCTTGATGCTCCACACAGACCGAGGAGTGGAATACCGTGGTTCAGAGTATCAAAAGGAACTTAGTCGGCATGGTATTAAACACAGCCTCAGCAGGCCAGGAAAATGTACCGATAACGCTCATATGGAGTCTTTTTTCCATTCGTTGAAAGCCGAGTTGATACGCAATACGATATTTCACACAGCCGATGATCTGAAGTATGCTTTAGCCCGTTACATCAACGATTTCTATAATAGAAAACGGCTGCATTCTGGTATAGGGTTCTGTTCAC
>JAIUML010000060.1 GCA_022565595.1 Saccharospirillum sp.
GGCTGGCCTCACGGCTTCCCCCTTGCGTTTCGCTACGGTTGTCGTCACTACTTCCGGTTACCTCCTTTCAGGTAACAAGTTCTGGCCCATGCCGGGCACACGAGTGTCGATGTCCTCATCGACATTGGCCGGCAACGCCGGCCCAACCAGGCCCACCCTTGCGCCACCGCCACCACCTTGCCAGAATGCAGCAAAGCCAACCGGTAACCGCACCCCCATGCCCCAATCGATCCAGCACCTAAACGCCGCCACCCTGCCATTGCATGGCCGCCAACTGATCGAAGCCAGCGCCGGAACCGGCAAAACCTACAACATCACCCGCCTTTACCTGCGCCTACTGCTCGAAGCCGAATTGAGCGTCGAGCAGATACTGGTGATGACCTTCACCCGCGCCGCCACCGCCGAACTCAAGGGCCGTCTGGCGGAACTGATTCGCCAGGCACACGACCACTGGGGCGAGTCCGAAGAGCCCTTTTTCCAGGCGCTCTACCCGCACATAGCCGCCAACAAGGCCCGTGCTCTGTTGCACCAGGCCCTGCTCAACCTCGATGAAGCGGCGGTGTACACCATTCACAGCTTCTGTAAGCGAGCACTCACTCAGCAGGCGTTCGCCAGCGGCATCAGCTTTCATGCCGCCATGGAAGCCGACAGCAGCACGCTGATTCTGGAAGCCCTGCAGGACTGGTACCGGCGCGAAGCCCGCGGCGAGCACTTCGCCAGCCTGCAAAGCTGCTGGGCCACGCCGGACGATTTCGCCAAAGACTGGCAATTCCAGATCGGCAACGGCGAAACCATCGAGCAACCCCAACTGGACGCCCCCGAAGCCGAATGGGCCGCCTTTTGCCGCCACTGGGCCGATGAAGCCGAAGCCTTTGAACAACTGAACATCCAACCGCGCCGCTCCGAGGCCGCCAAACAACAGTGGCGCGACTACCTGACAGAACTCACCGACTGGAGCCAACTCCCCTGGCCCGGCGAGGCACCGGAGCTGTTCAACGCCAAGTTCCTGAAGGACGGCTTCGGCACCGCCAAAAAAGCCGCCGCCTTGCCCAGCCTGCTCGCCCTCGCCACCAAGTTGGTTGCCTACAACAGCGACATCAAGGCCTGGTGGGCCTGGCAGGGCATAGCCTTTGCGCGCGAGCACCTGCGCACCAACAAGGACCGGCTCGACCAGCTCGACTTCAACGACCTCATCCTCACCCTGCGCGACCGCCTGACCGACGCCGACAGCGGCCCGGCCCTGGCCAGCGCCCTGGCGCAGCAGTTTCCGGCCGCCCTGGTCGATGAGTTCCAGGACACCGACCCGGATCAATACGCCATTCTCGACGCCCTCTACCCACGCCGCACTGGCAATGACGCCCAGAGTCAGACGCTGCTGTGCATGATCGGCGACCCCAAACAGGCCATTTACGGCTTTCGTGGCGGCGATGTGTTCGCCTACCTCCAGGCCCGCACAGCCGCTGACGCCCAGTGGATGATGGACACCAACTACCGCTCTCACCCTGAGGTGATTCGCGGCTACAACCGGCTGTTTTACGGCACCGAACTGGCGGCGGCACAGGGCGCAGAGGTCTTCGGTTTTGGCATCGACTACTTCCCGGTGCAAGCAGGCCTGACGAAGCTGGCCGACCTGAACGACCCGGCCGAGCGCAGCGCCTTCCAGTGGTGTGTGCTGCCCAACGACAACCCCGAGAGCAAGGGCTACACCAAAGACGCCGGCATGGCAGCCCTGGCCGACTGGACCGCCGGTGAGATCACCCGCTTACTGCAACAGGCCCAGCTCGATGGCCGTGCGATCGAACCCGGCGACATCGCCATTCTGGTGCGCAGCAAGGGCGAAGCCGAAGTGATGCAACAGGCGCTGCGCCAACAACGCCTCGCCTCGGTGTACCTGAGCGCGCGCGACAACGTGCTGCACAGCCCGGAAGCCGACAGCCTGGCCCGCGCCCTGAACGGCATACTCAACCTCGAGAACGACCGCGCCCTGGTCGCCGCTCTGGCCACGCCCTGGTTTGGCCACAGCACCGAGAGCCTCTACCAGTTGCAGGCCGACGAACACGCCTGGGCCGAGACGCTGTTTGAAGTCGCCGCCCTGCGCGAACGCTGGCTCAACCAGGGCCTGATGAGCATGGCCCTGGCCCTGTTCCAGCGCCACCTGCACCCCCAGGCACAGCGCCACGAGCGCACCCTGACCAACTGCCTGCACCTGCTCGAACTGCTGCAAACCGCCAGCCAGCAACACCGCCAACCCTGGGAGCTGCTGCACTGGTTCGACCAGGCCCGGCAGGACGACAGCCTGGCCAGCATTGCCCAACTGCGCCTGGAGAGCGATGCCCACCTGATACAGGTGGTCACCCAGCACGGCGCCAAGGGCCTGGAATACCCCATCGTCTTCCTGCCCTTTGTCAGTTACGGCCGCCGCCCCAAAGGCACGCCCATGCTGATTCGCTACCACGACCGCGCCAACTACCAGGCCCGGCTGGCGATGAACCCGAACAGCACCGAACTCGACTGGTACCAGGAAGAAGACGCCGCCGAAGACATCCGCCTGCTCTACGTCGCCGCCACCCGCGCCCAGCGCCGCCTCTACCTGCTGGCCGCCGAGTTCAGCGACGTCAAACGCTCCTCACTCGCGCGCTGCCTGCGCACCGAGACCTTTGCCGACACCCACAGCGCCATCGGCCGCATCGCCAGTGAATTGCAGCAGCCCATACTGAACCTGCTCGATAACCCGCAACAACTGGCACCCGCGCCTGAAGCCGCTCCCGAAGCCCCGCCCAACGCCGCCCAGTTCAAGGGCCGCATCGAGCGCGACTGGTGGCTCAGCTCGTTCAGCGCCCTGACCCGCAACGCCCGCCACGGCGGTTTAACCACGCCCGACCGCGACCAGGACGAACCCGAACAGGCCGCCAGCCCCAGCCGCCAGGCCACCCGCTTCAGCCTGGCCCGAGGCGCCGAAGCCGGCAACCTGCTGCACGACCTGCTCGAACGGCTCGACTTCGCCGAACCGGATTTCGACAGCGCCCTGACCTGGGCAGAAGACCGCTACCCGGCACTGGTCCCCCCTGGCGAAAACGCCACCGAAAACCCCATGCGCTCCGGCCTCATCGCCTGGCTGCAGGACATTCTCGCCACCGAATTGCCGATCGGTGCCCGCCTCCAGGACCTGCCACCGCAGAGCGTGCTCTGCGAGGCCGCCTTTTACTTCCCGATGCACAGCCAACGCATGGGCCTGGCCCGGTTGCTCGCTCGGCACCGGGGCGAAACCATCGTCCACCTGCCCGAACCGCCCAGGCTCAAGGGCATGATGCACGGCTTTATCGACCTCATTTACCAATGGCAGGGGCGCTACTATGTGGTCGACTACAAATCCACCTGGCTCGGCGACCGCCTCAGCGATTACAACGAAGCGGCGTTAACCGATAGCGTGCGCAACAGCTTTTACGACCTGCAATACCTGCTCTACAGCCTCGCCCTGCACCGCTACCTGCGCACCCGCCTGCCCGACTACGACCCGGCCCAACACCTGGGCGGCGTGCATTACCTCTACCTGCGCGGCATGACCGAAGGCCAGAGCAGCGGCATTTACCACCGCGACACCGACCTCGATACCCTGATGGCCCTGGATGCCCTCTTCACCGGGGCGGAGACCGCAGCATGACGACGCTTCAAGCCGCCCAACCCAACCGAGCCTTTACCAACGGAATCCAGTCACTGCCCGGCAAGGCCCGCCAGCGCCTGGCCAACATTCAGGACATCGACCTCTACCTGGCCGCCCAGCTCTGCCAATGGCTGAACTGCGAAGCAGACTGGCTGTTCCACAGCATCGCCGGCGCCAGCCACGCCCTGCAACAGGGCCACAGTTGCCTCTACCTGCCCGCCTGGGCCGACCGCACCGAATGGCACAGCGACGACAAACCCGGCTACCACTTCCCGCCGCTGCACGACTGGCTGGCACAGCTCAGCCAACTGCCCATAGACCCGGAAGACAACGCCCCCATCGTGCTGCACAACGAGCGCCTCTACCTGCGCCGCTACTGGCAGTTCGAAACCGAACTCGCAGGCTACTTGCGCCAGCGCATGCAAGCCGACCCGGGCCAGAGCCCGAACACAAAAACCACCAAAGTCGCCCTGCAGGAGCTGTTCCCGAACCTGGCCACAGCCGCTAAAGACGCCCCTCAGGACTGGCAAGCCATCGCCGCCGCCAACGCCCTGTTCAACGGCTTCAACATCATCGCCGGCGGCCCCGGCACCGGCAAAACCTACACCGTCACCCGGCTGCTCGCCTTGCTGGCGATGACCAGCCGCAAACCGCTGACCATCCGCATGGCCGCCCCCACCGGCAAGGCCGCCCAACGCCTGGCCGAATCCATCCGCGCCGCCAAAAGCGACCTGGCCGGGCGCATCGACATGATCGCCCTGAACAGCATTCCCGATGACGCCACCACCCTGCACCGGCTGCTCGGCGTCATCCCCAACCAGCTCGACTTCCGCCACCACCAGCGCAACCCACTGAGCTGCGACGTACTGTTGGTCGACGAAGTCTCCATGGTCGACCTACCGATGATGACCCGCCTGTTCCGCGCCCTGCCGGAACACTGCAAAGTCATACTGCTTGGCGACGCCGACCAGCTCCCCAGCGTCGCCGCCGGCTCCGTATTGGCCGACCTCGCCCAACGCCCGCACCCCGGCTACAGCCCGGAGCGCGCTAAAGCCCTGAAAAGCCTCGGCCTCACCGTGCCCACCAGCAACGCCGAGCACAGCGCCGCCGATTACCTGAGCTACCTCTACCACAGCCGCCGCTTCGACAGCGCTGGCGGCATCGGCATCCTCGCCCGCCAGGTGATCAACGGCGAAGCCGACGCCAGCCTCGCCACCCTGCAAGGCGACCACCCGGACCTGGCCTGGATACCGGCAGAGAACGCCCAACAGCAAATCAGCCAATGGGTCGAACGCTGGTACCGCCCCATCGCCAGCGCCGCCAACAAAACCGAGGCCTTCAACGCCCTCTTCCAGTTCCGCCTGCTCTGCCCAACGAGAGTCGGCCCCATGGGCGTAGAAGCCCTGAACGAACGCATCCTAAGAACCCTCAACCCCACCCGAGCCCCCTTCTTCAAGGGCCAGCCGATCATGATTACCGAAAACCACTACGGCGTCGGCCTCTACAACGGCGACATCGGCCTCATCTGGCCCGACGACACCACCGGCCACCTCATGGCCTGGTTCCAGACCGGCGACAACGACTACCGCCCCCTCGCCCCCGGCCGCCTGCCCAGGTTCGAAACGGTGTATGCGATGACGATCCACAAAACCCAGGGGTCTGAGTTCGAGCGGGTGGCGATGGTGTTGCCTGAGCAAGCGATGGGGTTGTTGAGCCGTGAGTTGGTTTATACGGGGCTGACGCGGGCTAAGCGGGAGTTGTTTGTTGTCGGGGGTGAGGGGGTTTGGTGTGAGGGGGTATTGAAAAGAATAGATAGGAGTTCAGGTTTAACTTTATATCCAAAATAAAAACACCCTAATCCCTTGAAAATTAAACTCTTCCTTAATTCCAACCAATTACCAAAATATGAATACTAACACTAATGATCACTTTCACACATCGTAGACTCGTTACACACTATTTCAATCCAAACAAAGGTGTGCTTTAAGCTCACCAATCAGTTCATCAGTTTCTATTTCATTTTCACAGGCCACAATTGCAAATAAATCGTCACGACTTACACCATCAGATCGAAGGATTTTCTTCCAAAAAGTCTTCGCTGTAGCTTTCTCCTTTTCGGCGTGCTTGAACCTTAAATCACGCAAGTGGGCTGGCAACTTATCTTTATTCTGCCAAATGAATAGTTCTATATCATCTACAGGCGAATGAAGCACTTTGCTTGGGCCAGAATACTTCAGTTGTCCGACAATATCTTTATCCACAAAAATAATCAACTTACTTGGATCGCCAAATATTTGATGCACATCATTTTTTCTCCCCATTGTCTCAATTTGAGGCAAACCACCCACAGGGATTATTTCATACTCAAAAAACGGACTAATGTATTTTCTAATAAGAAAATTGAGAAACCCCACCAAGACATCATCCTCAGTGATTATATATCTGTCCTTTCCTATAAAACCATAAAGGTCAGACTTAACATATCCAAAAGAACGGGCTTCGAGAGAAGCTGAGTCAGTTCCATTCTCTAAATAATATAAACCACCTTCATCTACCGTACTCATAAAAGCCAAGGAATGTGAAAATAATATTACTTTGGTTGAGCCTTCTCTAACTATTTCTTTAATAGTATTGTAAAGCTTCACTTGAGCAGCAGCGTCTAACGCAAGGTCAAGTTCGTCAATTAAAATCAAACTAGCACCTGAAGTAATTAATCGATACAACTGAATTAAAAAGTACTCTCCTGAACTCAAATGGTCTTCTCGAATATAATAGTCATTATCAAGTAAAACAAAATAAAAATTAAATTTACCCACTTTGGTAACTTTCAAGTCACTTAGCTTGTGATCAGAGTATACTCTGGATAAAAAGTTGACCAAGTCGCTTGCTCCTTCGTACTGTGAAGCTGCAATATTCGTCCTTATTTCATTATCATAATTTGAAATCAACGAAAATTGTTTAAATCTGCTCCCGAATGGAAATGGTAGCTCTGCAGTTATAGCTGATTCATTTGGCAGCTTATCCCACTCTGTCAACATAGTTGTCCAGCTGGCGATTACGCCAAATCTTAACTCAGAGAGTGGGTGGAATGGACAACCTGATGCCACGTTATTCGCAAGAGCGTAAAGCCACAGTTCTCAAGAAATTAC
>JAIUML010000061.1 GCA_022565595.1 Saccharospirillum sp.
AAACCAGAAACTGGACACCGGTTGAGGCAGTCGCGCTGAACCCAAGCAGGAAGCTGGAAATGGAGCGCAATAAAATGGCTGCTTAAATCAAAATTATTGGACAACTAGGTTGAAAAATACCGAATGCTTGAGCCAGCTTCAGCAAAACCAACTAACCCACCAGAATTCGAACCCACCGTAAAATCAATATCGATCAGGCCGACATTGGTTATTTCAGATCCATCAGCAAGTCTGCCGAAAAACCCTTGCTCCCCTTCATCTCGATTAATAAAGAGATTTGCGATAGTGTGTCCATCACCATTGTAACTGCCAGAAAATGGAGTCGAGAATGAGCCAATAGGCGTCCAACCGGCACCGCCATTATAAAAAGCCCCTCCGGCTTCAAAATCAGCCGCTACAAAGGTGATGTTAGCCATTTGTTTGTAATGCTTGGCCCATAAATTTTCATCACCCCAGTTTTCAGTGAGAATTTGCAAGTCCAGCTTATTGCCAATCAAAAAGGGATCAATGGCCGTGCCTGAACCACCAGAAAAGGTCACCACATTCAACAACGAAATGTTAGAAAGCTGATAATTGGATACACCGGATGCATCCCCACCCACAAAGGCAGCGTCCAAGAATTCCAGGGTAATGTTGAACACGCTATCGCTTTGTTCGTGGTTTAGTGCGTTACCCGTAAGAGAAAACGTCAGCTCGTTAGCGTCCGTTTTAATAAGCTGAGGCGTCAGGCCGATGGGCACATTGGCAACCGCTACTTTATTTAGGGCCACAAAATCATCATGAAGGTCGCCGGTTAAGGCGTCACCGTCAAACTCGTTGTAGGTAATGATTAACGAATTCTCGATCGCGCCGTCATTAGCGGCACTTTCATTGAACACGGTACTGGCGTATGCAAGGCTTCTTCCTGCAGGGGCAACAGTCGGCGCTGGCTCAGGCCAGCCAGACCAGCCGGTTTCAGGCGGAGTATCGGAGAAATTAAAAAAGTAGTAATTCATCCCCTCGCAGGAAGTGTAAGGCTCAATGAACCAGTATTCACCCCAACAACGATACAAATACCACGTCTGGGCCCCACCTTCTTTGCGATAGGCCGGCACACCGTCTAGGGTGCTGTACTCTACGTACGTGCCATTGGCATCTGTACTACCGGCTCCCTCAACAACGAAATCCTGCGCCCAGGCGCTCGTTCCCATCAGAATCAACAGCATCAGCGCCGCTTTAGCCAGCAGCCATCTATATTTACTTTCCCAGAAGGAGTTTCGTTTCTCTGAATGCTGTGTCTTCATGGCCATACCTTATTGCGCTACCGATGGGAGACCTGAGTTCTTTCCTGTAAAGGTTTGAAAGAAATCAAGGGTGTTTAGCTGTACATTGGTCGATGGTGGGTGCGTCATTTCTGCTGGAATTACAGCGTATTAGCGTTGTTCATTGATCGAGGCCTATTTGAAAAATCGCTCTTACTTCGCTGAACAGCAGTTTTATAATGCCAATCAATCAGCACACATCAGCGCGTATTAGGATAGGTAGCATTTATCAGCGGCACCACTAACAAAGTATCTCAAGATGTCTCAATAGGTCGCACAATCATCATTCTTCGTCATGATGAAACGCCAGACCTTTGCCAAAAACGACTCGCAGAGGCAATTCTATTTGCTCATTGCGCAGGCGCCTTCTCAGCCGGCTAACCACTACGTCAACCCGATGAGTGTCCAGCGTCTTGGCGTGGGGGAACAGAACCTCATGCAAGGCGTGTTTGCTCACGATCTGGCCAGGGTTCTTCATAAGCTCCTCAAGTACTTGTCGCTCCTGCTCCGATAGCCGGCAGCGTTGCCCCTGCGATGAATACAACTCACCCTGACCCGTCAATCGCCAGGGCACTGCTGAGCCTGCGCCCGGCTCAGACTTGCCGATAAGGTTCCGCCACAGCGCCTGAATATTGGCCTCAAGTTCTGCCAAATCGACTGGCTTGACCATGTAATAGTCTGCACCTTTCGCCATGCCCTCCAGACGCTCCTCCCTGGCCCCCCTTGCTGTTACAGCGATAATGCCGCAGCGCTTTAATGCGCGGATGTGTTCGATGACCTCAAGCCCATCTTCGCCGGGCAGACAAAGATCGGCGAGCAGGATGTCCATGGGCTTATGAAGCAACTGTTTATACAGGGCTTCGGCACTGCCAACCCCCCAAACGGCATACCCCCTGCTGGTCAGATAATCCAACATTTCCTCGCGCAGGTCGGTGTGGTCTTCCAACACCACCAGCTGCGGCAGAGTGTTCTGCTCTGGTGTGACCATGGTCAAAAAACCTCCTGATGTTGTTTGACAGGTGAGCGGGGTATCTGCAGAACAAAATGAGTCACGGCGGCATCGCCAGTGACCAGCCAGAGATTACCCCCGTGTGCACGGGCGATAAGACGCGAAATGTAGAGCCCTAATCCGACACCCGCAGACAATGGGCGGTCTGTTTCCTGAGTCTCTCTCGAAAAGGCCTCGAAGAGACGATCCAATCGGGTCGTTTTGGCCATACCGCCCTGATTGATCACGTTCAACGTCCAATCGCTTTCATTGAGCCCCAGCCGCAATTGAATAATGCCTGGCTTGCCATACTTGATGGCATTGTCCACCAGGTTCGATAGGGCAATGCGCAGCAGAGCAAGGTCGCCACTCACTTCCCGCGACAGCATCTCGTCTGGAGATATCGACCCGTGACTGTCCGTCGAAACCTCAAGCTCATAGTCATCCATCAGGTCGACCAGATCTGCCGCATCGGCAATCAACGCCCCCATCTGAAAGGACATGACAACTGGCTCCAGAGGCTGATCGATCAGCCGGTCGTGAGTCAGGCAATTATTGGTCAGCATGGTCAATCTTCGGCTGGCACGCAATAGCCGCTCGCTACGGTTCTTGATGGTACCAGGGTCGGCATCGGGCGACTGCCGCAGGTTGTTGGCGGCCGTTGTCATCACCGCCAATGGTGTGCGTATTTCATGCGAGACAAGGCTCAGAAAACGGCGTTGCCGCTCACTGGTTCGCCTGGCCAGCGCCAACTCGGTTTCGAGCTTCTCCCCTTTCAGGCGACTTTGATTCTCTTTCCAGACTTGATGCACCGTGAGCGCGCAGACCAGGAACATCAAACCCATCATCAAGAACTGCCAGAGCAAGTAGAGGTCGGCTTTCAGTTCAATAATCCCTGAAACCGTCAATACGGAGAGAAACGTCGCTGCGCTCAGCAAAGCAAAGCCCAGAGCGATTAACCCATACTTCAAGCCTTGTTGCCGCCACAAGTAGAGCCCGGCCACTATCAATGACAAACGGCTGATTTCGCTAAGCACATTTGCAACCAGGGTCGCAAAACCGTAAAAGCCCAACGGGATGCTGATGATGAGTATCAACAGGATAAGCATCACCCAGGCCAGGAGCCTATCAAGCAATGGAAAATAGCGTGACAACTCGAAGGCCTGCCTGCCAACCCAGATAATGGTCAGATGCGTTAAAAAAAATGAGATTCCGGTAAGGGCATCGACCAGGCCCGGGCTTGCAGGAAACAACAGCCAGCCAGTAAAACCCTGAATGCTGGCCACAAAGAGGTAGTTCACACCAAAGAGCGTTACCGACAGTAGCAAGGTGCTTTTTAGTGCAAGTGCCAGCCCTGCCACCAGAAACACAGTGACCAATGCCAAACCAAAGTAAAACGACCAGAATGCTGTGGCTTTTTCGCTGGCAGACACAAAAGCCTCTGGCTGCCATATACTGGCCTCCAGCAGGACACTGCTGGCTGTTTCGATTCGAAGCAGCAGTGTTCTGGATCCTGCCAGAGCCTCGGCTGGCAGCGGAAACACCAGATATCGATGGTTGATGGGTCGCTCAAGGGCAGGATAGCGGTCACCCAACCTCAGTTCGGACCAACCGTCAACGCTGGGCTCCCGCCAGTACAAACCAACATCATCCAGAAAAGGAGGGAAAGCCGCCAGCCAATAGGGCCCATCGCCAAGTAGCTCTGCAGGTACATCGAACTTGAGCCAGAATGCACCCGATCGATACCCTTCCGACAATGGCATGGTGCGCCGGTCAAAAGCATCTCCGGGTAGGGCCATAATGTCCTCCGGTGACAGCGAGGCGGATGCGTCATGGTAGAGCGCATAAGGAATACCCTCACCCAGAGCCAGGGCTACGGCACTGCTATTACTGGAAGCCCCTGTGACACCGATAACACTCGATAGCCAGGCAATTAAACCTACAATCAAAAGTCGCACAGCGGATCGCAACGGTATAGAAACTCCTGGCACGGTGTAATGGACCCATTCAAACTGGGCTATAGTCCCTATAATTTAGCACAAAACTTCACACTCAATCGCTGAACCGTTGGAGGTAAATCATGAAGCAGGCCGTCATAACAGGGGCAAACCGAGGCATCGGTCTTGAGTTGGCACGCCATTACGTCGAGGCCGGTTGGCAGGTAATAGGGGTATGCCGACAGTCTTCCGATGCGCTTGATGCCATTGCCAAAAGAGTGGTCGCTGGCATTGATGTCACAGAAGAAGCCTGTATCAAGAAACTGGCATCTGAACTGGATGGCGAGCCAATCGACTTGCTGATCAACAATGCCGGGCTGCTGCAGGATGAGCAGCTCGGCAAAATCGACTTTGACTCCATTCGCAGCCAAATGGAGATCAACGCTTATGCGCCGCTACGCGTCACGGAAGCCCTGCTTCCCAAGCTGTCCAAGGGCAGCAAAATTGCACTGATCACCAGCCGCATGGGCTCCATCGCCGACAACGACTCGGGTGGTCGCTATGGCTATCGGGCATCCAAAGCCGCGTTGAATGCCTTTGGCAAATCGCTGGCGATGGACCTGAAGCCGAAAGGGATAGCGGTGGCGTTACTGCACCCCGGCTACGTTAAAACTCGCATGGTGAACTTTGGCGGGCATATCACTCCCGAGGAAGCCGCAAAGGGGCTGGCTGAACGAATTGAGGGCCTGACGCTGGAGAATACCGGCTCCTTCTGGCACAGCAATGGCGATGCATTGCCTTGGTGAACAGACTCGCAGAGAGGGCATCACTGCCCTCTCTCGAACCAACTGGGAACCCATTTCAGGTACGCCATCATACCAAAGAGCTCCACCAGAGACTGAAACACAACCACCACCACCGCCATCGCCCAGACATCCGGCAAAGCCAGCGCCAGAGGCAAAACAACAAAGGAATTACGTGTACCCAGGCTGAAAACCAGGGTTCGGCCGGTTGACGCTTCAAGACCAAAGGCTTGTGTCAGCCATCGCCCAACGAAAGCCGCAGCGGCCAGAAATAAAACGAAGAGCACCAACACCCGCCATAAAACTGGACCAGCTTCCAGAACCAGGTTCGACTGTGACGCAGCAACCATGAAAAGCACCAAAGCCAGCAACGGCACCGGCCACCATGACAGACCCTGAACGAGCCGGTTCAGGCGCTTACTCTTTGCAGACCGCCGCTTTGTGGACAGCCACTCAGTAAGCCAGGCCAATAACAGAGGCAACACGATCAAACTCAAAAAAGCGGGCAACAGTTGTTCAGCAATATCAAGGCTCGCCAGCTGCTCACCCATAACCAGCCAGAGGTAGAGTGGCAAGGCCAGAATCTGCATCAACAGCAGCAGCGGGCTGGCGATAATGGCACGAGCGGTGTCGCCCCTGCCCAGGTGCGTAAAGGCGATAAACCAGTCCGTACAGGGCACCAACAACACCAGCAGAACGCCCAGCATCATCGGATCAGACAGCGGAATCACCGAAACAAGGAACCATACAAGAGCAGGCATGATCACAAAATTGCCCAAAAGAAGAGCACCCAAAAAACGGCCATCCTTGAAGGCGTCCAGCAAGCGCACTAAAGGTATTTGAACAAATGTGACGTAAAGCAACAGCCCGATAACCGGCCAGAGGCCCAGTTCCAGCGAAGCACTCACGCCAGGATAGCCCCTGCCGATGACCAATCCGACCAGCACCACAGCAAGGTAGAGCCAGACCTGGTGCTTTTCCAATCGCTCTCTCATTGAGCATGGCCAGTTATTTGTATTGAACAAGAATAAATCAACACTACCCCCTGTCACTCAGTTTGAACCCACCTATACGCAAACTTACACCTTGTCAAAACGAGGGTCTTCCACTGTTCGAGTGGGAAACTAGCATTTCCCCGTTGCCTTCCATATCCTGAGCGCTGTTCAATCACGCTTTTCAGGTGCCTATGGACGAATCAACCCTATACGAGCATATCCTCTCGAT
>JAIUML010000062.1 GCA_022565595.1 Saccharospirillum sp.
ACCATTACTTGAAGCGAGTCTTTGAACTGCTGCCATTGGCCAAAACCGATAATGACATAGATGCACTGCTGCCGTGGAATATCGAACTAAACGCTCAGTGAGCCTATGGGGTTAATGGATCGCTTACAGTGCAACATGGTAGTGGAATCGATTGCGCAGGTGTGCTGGAAATACTTATCGCCACAAAAGATAGTAAGGATTTTCTACCCAGCGCTGCTCTACCACCTCATATAACATGGCGTATGTGTGTTTGAGAAGCATCAGCTCGACCATTAAAAGAATGGATGCGCGTGGTAGACTCTTACTGGCATAAAGCACACTCAATTCCTACTCACACTGTTCCTAGTCGATGGTCTCTGCCAATTGAGAAAACAACTCATGACGAGCATTTATGATATCGGTCAGTTCCGGGAGAAAAGCATCGCGCTGAGGGCTGATTACAGTCGGCTTTGGATTAATTTTCTATCAGGTTTTTGTCGATTGATAGGCGAAATCTTGGGGAAGAATTTCATACAACCAGCCGCTATGCCGCATGATTTCTGCGTTGTTCAGTTTTGGAAGGCGAACTGTTTGATATATTCAAGTTACACATTGCATTAAAGCCTGTACACTATTGTGATTAAATGTCAGGATAACTCCATATAACTAATTAGTCTTGAGATACCATGTCCATCAACAAATTTAGTGCTTATACACGATAATTTTTTGACATTTGACTTATTATTCTTAAATAAATCCATAGCCGTCCTTATAGTAGAGCAAGCTAAATATTCGGACTCACCTAAATAATAAATACAACCTAACTCAGACAGCTTTTCACTAGTTGCAATCTGGTTTTTAGCAATACTTGCAACTACAGCGGGCAACTCTAAACACATTCTCTCCCAGTTGGTAATGCCGCCCCCCCCCAACATTAAATCAGACTTCATCATAAGTGGTGCTAAACTGGGCAGTGCTCCATATACCTTCGAATTGCCTCGTTTATCGGCCTTCTCATTTATTACTTTTTCTCGTGGATACCTATTTCCTAGGACAATATCTACTTGGATATGTAAATATTCTTTCAAACACAATACATCGAAATACTTTTCGGTTAACCCATAATGGTCACTTCCACCGACAAAAATTAACACCCGTGACACTGATCCATCGCGCTCAGGCAAAGTACTCCTCAGCCTCGAGTACTCTTGATTTATCAATGCATATTTAGGGCCAAGCAACAGCTTACAATGCTCTGGCACAAGCGCCTTATATTTCTCTTCAATAGATCGACTCATCACATTTTGATCAAGAAGGAGATCACAATCATGGTGGCGATCAGCCAAGTCATCAATGACCAGGATTTGCCCAGAAAAATCACGGAGTGAATTTTCCCAATAAGCATCAAGGCCATAATGGTCTACTACTATCCAATCTGGATAAATCTCTTTTAAAATCTCTTTGCATTGAATAGCATCTTGCTCTTGACTAACGCCTAGCCACACCGAATGGTCAAGTTTTTTTTCATGACTAGATTTCGTTGGAGAAGAAGAGTTAGGTTTATTTTCCAAACTGAAGACCTGATATCCTTTTTTACTAATTAAGTCCTGTATGTTTCCTGGATGGTCACGAGTAATAAAATAGCATTGTATACCCTGCTCTGTTAGCACCTCTGCTACATTCAAGCATCGCATTACATGGCCAGTTCCTATTTGAACGGAGGCATCTGTACGGAATACTACCTTCATTGATGCTGCATCGCTTTATACATGAGTTCTGCTCGCACCCAATCATCCAATGTGTCTATGTCTTGTACTCTATAGCGAGGCAGTTTAATAGGCATAGATGTCGGCCCGAACATGGGTTTGCCTGCAAGCCACGCATCAACCCTACCCCAGTAAAACTGCCCTGCATCATGCCAAGCTTGTTCTAGATCTTGAGATCTCGACTTACCATGCTCAGGCTGAAACATTGCAACTTTATTCTTTGCTGTAATTTTTAGTGCTCGTTGAATTGGGTAAGGGAATTCAGTTATTGTAAAAGCAAAATCAATATTTCTCTGCTGAACATATTTATAGCCGAGAGCTATATCATCTTTACATATCAAGGGAGCCGTAGCATATATACAACATACAAGATCAAGCTTACTTTTCATTTGTGTTTTTAATTGATCAATCGCGTCTGCAATTACCGGTTGAGTGCCTGTATAGTCATCACTCAACTCAGGTTTTCTTATAAAAGGGACCTCTGCTCCATATCTGGTTGCTATTTCAGCGATTTCCATATCATCCGTCGAGACTATGATTCGGTCGAAGCAATTACTGTCAAGGGCTGCTTCAATCGACCAAGCTATGATTGGTTTTCCACAAAAATCCTTAATGTTTTTTTTAGGGATCCGCTTGCTGCCACCTCTCGCTGGTATGATGGCAATGTTCATTATACCAATACCTCTTTTAAGGCGGTGATAACGGCCTCTTGTTGTGATGAAGTCATATGAGGGAACAAAGGTATACTGATAGCTTCTTTATAATAGGATTCAGCAATGGGGAAATCCCCCGTTTTAAAACCCATTCTTTTAAAGTCAGGCTGAGTGTGCACTGGAATATAGTGAATATTTACGCCGATGTTTGCTTTTCGCAAAGAATAAAAGACCTCTTTACGCTCCAATGTAGTTGATTTTTTGTCTAGTTTAACAACGTATAAGTGCCATGCCGATTTCGTACCTTGTTTCTGTCTAGGCGTGATGACCGGCAACAACGAAAGTGATTTGTTATAGCGGTCTGCTAATTCATGGCGGCTTTGAATATACGCATCGAGTCGCTCCATTTGACTGAGACCAAGAGCCGCCTGAATATCTGTCATTCTGTAGTTGAATCCAAGCTCAATTTGCTGATAGTACCAGGAGCCATCTGGCTCGGTGTCCATTTCCTTGGGCTCTCGGGTGATACCATGACTTCCCAATCGCCTCATTCGACGTGCCAGATCCGGGTCATTAGTGGTGGCCATCCCCCCTTCGCCCGTTGTGATTATCTTTACCGGGTGAAAACTAAATACGGTAATATCACTGTGAGAACAAGCGCCAACCTTATAGCCGTTATACTTAGCACCTATTGCATGTGAAGCATCCTCAATTATTCGAAAACCATAGTGTTGTGCCAATTCAGCGATAGCCGGCATATCACAAGGCTGACCAGCGAAATGCACAGGCATAACCACCTTCGGAAGAGTACCTGATTTCTCAGCGTTATGT
This sequence comes from Saccharospirillum sp., assembly GCA_022565595.1. Classification (GTDB taxonomy): domain Bacteria; phylum Pseudomonadota; class Gammaproteobacteria; order Pseudomonadales; family Natronospirillaceae; genus Saccharospirillum. The sequence continues at coordinate 3,230 of JAIUML010000062.1, forward strand.
AGCTTCTCTTTGAGAGCCGCAACGCTCATATTGTAAGTTTCCGGGTCAATATCCACAAAATCAACGTGAGCACCACAGTACCGCCCTGCATTTGCCGAGGCGACGAATGTGATCGGGCTGGTCCACAACCAATCGTTGGGACCAAGATTCAGTGAAAGGCAAGCAATATGTAAGGCACTTGTTGCGCTATTAGCAGCAACTCCATAGGTGGCATTGCAATAGTCAGATACAGCCTGCTCGAACCTGGGTACAACCGGGCCTTGTGTAATCCAGTCGGAACGTAATACCTCTACCACAGCCTCAATGTCTTGTGGCTGGATGTCTTGGCGGCCGTAAGGTATATAGGCGTCTTTATTCATTAGAGTGGGAACTCATGTTTCAGTTCACTACGAATAAGATTCCGCAACTCATCTATGCTTAGAAATTTGTCATTGCTGCCAGAATTATAGGCAAACCCTTGCTCAACAGGGACCGCACCATACTTTTCAACGTATCGACCGGCTTTGCTGGCTCCGGTAGCCTTGAGAATCGCGTAGTATGGACCTAAATCCAATGTAGAGAAGCTATCGCTGGTGGTAATCATTTCTTCGTGAATCTTTTCTCCAGGACGAAGCCCTACTATCTCCTGTCGACAGTTTGGTCCGATGGCTTTTGCGACATCAGTAAGGTGGTAAGAAGGAATTTTGGGTACGAATATCTCTTCGCCAAAAGCATTCTCCACTGCCCAGAGTACCATCTCTACGCCTTCCCTTAGGGTAATGTTGAATCGCGTCATCTGTGGGTCGGTTATCGGTAAGGTGCTAGCCCCCTCTCGAACTTTTTTAAGGAAGAAAGGTATCACAGAACCTCGAGATCCCATGACATTACCGTATCTCACTACTGAGAATCGCAAGTCACGACGACCGATGATATTGTTTGCTGCGATAAAAAGCTTGTCACTACATAGCTTTGTTGCACCGTATATATTGATAGGAGCCGCTGCTTTATCTGTTGAGAGTGCGACAACACGGCGTACATCGGTGTCCAGACAGGCCTGAATCAGGTTCTCAGCGCCAATAATATTGGTTTTGATGAATTCAAACGGGTTGTATTCAGCTGCAGGCACTTGTTTTAGAGCAGCGGCATGAATCACGATATCAATACCTTCCAGCGCTCGCCTCAAACGCTCCCGATCTCTTATATCACCCAGGAAATATCGCAGTGCTGAGTGGTCCTGAGGCGAAAAAAGCTGACTCATCTCGTATTGTTTGAGCTCATCTCGGCTATATATAACAAGTCGCTTGACGTCTGGGAAACGTTGAAGCACTTCAGCAACAAAGGCCTGTCCAAAACTGCCCGTACCACCGGTGATGAGAATGGATTTATTATTCAGCATAGTTAGTCAATTCTAGGCCTTTGATTAGCATTGTTATGAAACCACAATCGAGGTAGCGTACCAGAAGGTTACCTGGCCCAATCAGTTTTGCTCTCACTTTGGGAAAATGCTTTGCTAATTGTTGAATTAGCAACAACTGTTGCAAGTAAACATTCGGTCCTTCTCTATCCAATTTTATAATGAACCACTTCGTCAAGCTGAACTTCAGGTAATTGAAGGAAAGCTGACAGGTCAAGGTTGATCCGTTGCCTACAACGCCACTAACCAGCTGAACATGCAGCACCGCTTACACACGCTACCGCCACTGGATTGGTGGCGTCAATTTCCAGAGAACGCCTTACATTTCAAAATTTTAGACCTACCTAAAGTCCTGCCTTCTTCGAGTCTATCACAGGCCCAGGTCGTATGGCATGGACTCCACCATCAGCCCTTTTGGCATACTTCGGTTCCGAGGCCGCAGTACTCATGAGACTCCTTTCCTCTTGAAACGACCAGGACTCATATGCCAACAACCCAGTCACATAATTGACGAATCAGGTCAGCATGCTTTTCACTGCATGATTTGAGCCAAGGTTAAAAACGTTTTGTAATCTACCATGGGTCTAATCGTTGAGAATACGACAGAATGACGCGCCCATCCAGCTGCACACCAAGGGAGTATAATGAGATGGTATTGAGGGGCATGTTGGGTCTTAACTACAGCGTCCGATGGATGCGTCCGGCTTTCTTGCCTGGGCGGGTGAAGGGCTGGACGAAGGATTAGGGGCAACAAGGGATTCAGAAGGGTATCGAAAAAGGTATTCAGCAAGGTATTGAACAAGGTGAAGCGGCTTTGCTGCGGCGTTTGTTGGTTAAGCGTTTTGGTTCATTGCCGACTTCCTATGAAAAGCGACTTGAAGGCGCTATGTAGTGGTCAAGTAATTCCGGACATTGTTTTAGACGGATCTTCAGCTATCGCCGGCGGCACACCATCATTAAATTGATGTGGCCGACGCCAGTTGTAGTAGTCCATCAAGTAGTAACTGATGTCC
>JAIUML010000063.1 GCA_022565595.1 Saccharospirillum sp.
AGGTTAAACCAGAAACTGGACACCGGTTGAGGCAGTCGCGCTGAACCCAAGCAGGAAGCTGGAAATGGAGCGCAATAAAATGGCTGCTTAAATCAAAATTATTGGACAACTAGGTTGAAAAATACCGTGTGGTGCGGGACAGAACCTGCGGTTGATCCTGAAGAAGCTCCGGCTTCTTTTTTGGCTCAAAAAATGGACCGCTTTATACACAAAACTGGTCAGTTGGCTTGAGTACCAGGTAGAAAATGCCAACGTTGTTCGACTGCCAGGCATTGTCACTTTCTAAAAACAGGGATTTTGCAGGGCGGACTAAGAACTGGTTGTTTAGTGACAGTGTTGCAGGAGCCAAAGCCAGTGCAACCTGGTACTCGATCATGGAAACGGTGAAAGCCAATGGCCTGGAACCTTGTCACTATCTGAAGCGCGTCTTCCAGCTACTGCCGCTGGCAAAATCGGATGACGACATCGACGCCTTGCTGCCATGGAATATCGAGCTATAAGTTCAACGTGCCCATGGGGTTAATGGATCGCTTACAAATAAACAATGAGGTAAGGGGTAGTGCGCCTGAAAAGCAGGATTTGCCTCGAAACTGATTAAAATATAGGCTGTAGATGGAGCAGTTGACGCAATGACCATTTGCAGGTTGACTGAATTCAGTTTGGTGAAATATCCGGGCTAGCGATGCGCAAGCTCTGTATATTAGCGACGTGCGTGCGACCCGCGATCCGTATCGCGTGAAAGAAATTTATATTCATTTGCTTCGTGTATATATGGCATCGTATGATCCATTCTGACTGTTGTGGTCTGCACTGAAAATTTTCGAGGTTAGCCAGATGGTGTTAGAATTAGCCCTTAGTAAAACCGAGCAATTAGGTATCGATAAGCTTGTTAAAAACCAGCAATATGACGTGGCAGTCCAATCTGCTTTGGATGCAATTTACTGCAGGTATAATTCGCATTTCGAAAGAAATTCACTGCCCGAATACTCTGATTTGGTTTTGATCGGAGGTTACTCGCGGGTTGGTAAATCAATCTTGGCTCGTGCCTTTGCCGAGAAGACGGGATGCGCCTACATACAAGCGGATGTTCTTAGAGAGTTTTTTTGGACTATTGACGATGACGATCTTCGATTCATGGTGCGACTTGAGCTCTATTCAGGTCTGCTTGCGTCTCGATTTAAAGGGCTGGTCATTGAAGGTGATGATTTCATCAGCAAAAACCGGCACCTCCGGCGGGCGATGAAACCCTTTTCTTTAGAGTTGATGGAGCGGCTTTGCAAAACGCGTGACGACGTCCATCCCTTTATTATTGGAAACGCGTATTGCGGCAAAGGGGATAAGACGAGTGCATTGGAGTTATGGAGGGCCTCAGGGCAGTGTTGGACTTCCAATACGTTATCTTCGGCGCAAATAGAGGATCTTTCTTCTAAAACGATAGAATCAAGTCTGGCCTTAAGAGATCTGGCAGAAACTCACGATATCCAATATATTGAAGTTCGACCTAGTTGCTTCGATGAGGATATCGCCCGCGCTGTTGAGAAGATATTTCAAGCAAGGTAACGAAGAAGAACGTGAACTTCACCCACTTTCTAGAGAATCCGACAGTAACCCGACAGGACATCCATCTTAGTAAATATCGCCACGAATCCGTTGCTTGAATGTTAAAGCCAATATTGAAGCTCTCTTAAAACATTAGGCGTGCAGCGGTAAAATTAGGCGATTATTGTCTGAGCATCGTTCGACACTGGATGTATAGTGGGCCAATTGCATGGCCAGAAGTTTGAAATGGTCTAATTGTTTGTTTTTAGATTAATGAAGAAGGCGATTATTTGTGAAAAAAGCGTTAATTACAGGCGTAACGGGGCAAGATGGCTCCTATTTGGCGGAATTTCTGTTGGAAAAGGGGTATCAGGTCCACGGGATCAAACGCCGGGGCTCACTCTTCAACACTCAACGGGTCGATCATATCTACGAAGACCCTCATGTAGAGAATCAGAATTTCGTCCTGCACTATGGGGATCTTACCGACACATCAAACCTCGTCCGATTAATACAAGAGATTCAGCCCGACGAAATCTATAACCTTGGCGCACAATCCCATGTTGCGGTCTCATTTGAGGCGCCTGAATACACAGCCGATGTTGATGCGATGGGGACGCTTCGAGTGCTTGAGGCCATTCGTATATGTGGTCTAGAGAAAAAGACTCGCTTCTATCAGGCTTCAACTTCAGAACTCTACGGCCTGGTCCAGGAAATCCCACAAAAAGAAACCACACCCTTTTATCCGCGTTCTCCTTACGCCGTGGCAAAGCTGTACGCCTACTGGATCACCGTAAACTATCGAGAAGCCTATGGCATGTATGCCTGTAATGGCATACTTTTCAATCATGAAAGCCCACGCCGAGGCGAAACCTTCGTCACCCGTAAAATCACCCGTGGCCTGGCTAACATCGCACAAGGTTTGGAGACCTGCCTCTACATGGGCAACATTGATGCGTTGCGCGACTGGGGTCACGCGAAAGACTATGTGCGCATGCAGTGGATGATGCTGCAGCAGGATCAGCCGGAGGATTATGTCATCGCAACAGGCAAGCAATACACCGTACGTCAGTTCATTCAATGGTCCGCGCAAGAGCTGGGTATCACACTCAGGTTTGAAGGGCAGGGCGTTGATGAGGTGGGCATAGTTGATTCCGTTGCAGGGGATAAAGCGCTTGCGGTCAGTGTGGGTGATGTATTGGTAAAGGTAGACCCACGTTACTTCCGTCCGGCAGAAGTCGAAACACTGTTGGGTGATCCAACCAAAGCCAAAAACCAGTTGGGTTGGGTACCAGAAATCACAACCCAGGAAATGTGCGCCGAAATGGTCGCAGAGGATCTGAAAGTGGCTCAACGCCATGCCTTTCTCAAGGCGCACGGTCATGAAGTCAGCATCTCGGTGGAGAACTGATCATGGCTTCAACCCGAGTATTTGTAGCAGGCCACCGGGGCATGGTTGGCTCAGCCATTGTTCGCCAGTTAGAGCAACAATCTGATGTTATCTTGCTCACAGCTACACGTGACGAGCTGAACCTGCTCGATTTTGCAGCAGTAGAAGCCTGGTTTAAGGCAAATGCGGTAGATCAGGTGTATCTGGCGGCTGCCAAGGTAGGAGGTATTCACGCAAACAATGAGTACCCGGCCGAGTTTATCTACGAGAACCTGATGATCGAGGCCAACATCATCCATGCCGCTCACAAGGCCGGGGTTAACAAACTGCTGTTTTTAGGGTCTTCCTGCATTTACCCGAAAATGGCCGAGCAGCCGATGAAAGAAAGCGCCTTGCTCACCGGCACACTGGAACCCACCAATGAACCTTACGCCATTGCCAAAATTGCCGGCATCAAGCTGTGCGAGAGCTATAACCGCCAATACGGGCGGGATTACCGCAGTGTCATGCCCACCAACCTCTATGGCCCAAATGATAACTTCCACCCGGAAAACAGCCATGTGATACCGGCCTTATTGCGTCGTTTTCACGAGGCGAAGCAGGCCAATGCCCCTCAAGTGGTGGCCTGGGGCTCAGGCAAGCCCATGCGCGAGTTCCTGCATGTGGATGACATGGCCGCTGCCAGTGTGTTCGTCATGAACCTGGATGACGCGACCTACAAGGCGCATACCCAGCCCATGCTCAGCCACATCAATGTCGGCACAGGGGTGGACTGCACCATCAGGGAACTGACTGAAACGGTCGCCAGAGTCGTAGGCTACAAAGGGGAAATCGTCTGGGACACCACCAAACCCGATGGCACCCCGCGCAAGCTGATGGATGTTTCTCGGCTTAAGGCTCTGGGGTGGGGCTATAGCATTGAGCTGGAGGCAGGTTTGCGGCACAGCTATGAGTGGTTTCTGGAGCACCAGGAAAGCTTCAGGGGCTGAAGTGGTCTGAAAAGCCCCTCTGGAGCGTTGGTGTCCTCACCGACGCAGGCCGGCAAAGCCGGCCTCTTATGACCAAGCGGCCCTGCGGCCCGCCACGTCGATGGGTACATCGACGCTCCATTGGTTGATTCCTCGCTGGAGTGTCGGTTTGTAACCGACATTGGCTTGCGAAGCCGGCCCTGCATTAGCGGCCTTGGCCCACTTTCTCTATCGGGTACCTGCGGCTAAACTGTTTGTAGAGGTGAACGATATGCACTTGATCGACCGAAACAGCTATGAACAGTTGGATCAACTGATGTGGGATACGGCCCGAACACAGTTAGAGCCGGAAGAAGCCTTATTGCTATACGAACAACGCTGGGCTTACGTCGATGAGGCGTAAGCGTCCGGTAATCCCATCTTGAGCCGAGAGTCCCGAGCGTCAGGATAGTGTCCACTTATTTCTTAGTGGACACTTATGATGAATGACCCAAGCGTAACCAGGCCCCATCCACGTCGTCGCCGGTTCTCCCCGGATTTCAAGGCTCGTATTGTTGCCCAATGCCAGGAGCCCGGTGCGTCCGTCTCGCGGACCGCTCTGGATAACAGCCTCAATGCC
>JAIUML010000064.1 GCA_022565595.1 Saccharospirillum sp.
CCAGAACGAAGATTCGATGAAATCATGGGCTTTAATCGATGCAGATAGCCAGATTTCCAAGATCTGATCAATATCATCTGCCCGATAATAGCGAATCATTTGGTTACTCCATAGCACTCGTAACGCCGCATTCAGCGGTTCGCCCGCTGCAATGCCTTGTTAGCAGCCGTTGTCTCCAGACGCTCGGCCAGCCATACTTTAATAATTGACTGCCTAGTTACACCCAAGCGACTGGCCTCTCGGTCAAGGGACTCAATCATCCAAGTAGGAAAGTCTACATTGACCCGCTTCTGAGCCTGATTCGGACGCTTTGCAGTGCTTAGATCAAGATGCTCTAATAAATCATCCAGGTTATCGTCAAATTTTTTATCGAACTCTTCAGCTCTCATATAACGCTACCTCTGTTTTTCGCGCCCTTCTTACCGAAATGATCCGAATGGCACCCTTTCGATAGGTGATCACCGCAGACCACACCTTCTCGTTAATGGCCCCAATGACCAGCTTTCTGGATTCATCCATCGGCTTGGCGTCAATTTCTACCATGTTTGGATCCTGCCAAAGCTCCTGAGCATCATCAAAGTCAATGCCGTGATTCTCCAGGTTCGCCAGGCTCTTGGAAGGGTCGTATTCAAATCGCTTCATGGTATATAAATTATACCTTTTCGGGAGGTTTTGCAATAATCTGCCGAAGAGAGGGAGCTGGGACTGGCTAACGCCCTCAATATGCGGCTGCCCTGGAGGAGCGCCTGCGACGGAGGGACTGTCCGGCCACTGCTTGCTGTGGCGAACATCATTGATTTGTTATGACTTGCCTTCTATAATGTACGGAAATTCCGTACGCTTGAGGTGAGCCATATGGACTCAGTTAGTGTAAATCGGTTCAGGGATAACCTAAAAGCCTTTGTAGAACAAGCAGTTAGCAATCATACCCCGCTGAAAGTAACTCGGCGCTCCGGCGAAGCGTTCGTGGTGATGAGCGCCGACGACTGGGAGCGGGAGCAAGAAACTCTGTATGTGCTTCAGAATAGCAGTCTGATGCGCCAAATGGCAGAGTCTGCCGCTACCCATACCCAGGGCGCCGGATATACCCCCAAGGAAGAGGAAATCAATGAGATCACTCGTCTTTGAAGGCAGCACTTGGGCTACTTATGAGCAGCTTCGTGAAAAGGACAAGAAGCTGCATAAAGCTCTGTGCAAGCTGCTGAAAGAAATGCTCCGCACCGACCCGGCAACAGGACTTGGGAAGCCCGAGCAGCTAAAGCATAGCCTTTCAGGTTTTTGGTCCCGGCGAATATCCCAAAAGGATCGTGTGATTTATAAGTTTGACGATCACTATGTCTATATTTTCGCCATTGGGGGCCATTACGATCAAAAGCCATAACGTCCGCCATAAACGGCCGAGTGAAACGAGGTACGCCGACCGAAGGGAGCGAATTTGATGGCTTGGTTATGTTTCTTCATTGCCAATTTCAGACAGTCGCAATAATTGATTGCTACGCCGTACAGTTAGAATATCGACCTGATCTCTGACACTGTAAATAATCCGATACGCCCCAAATATCACCTCCCTGATGCGACGTCCCCCCCACTTCAGGAACGACGCGTCCACTTTCAGGGAAGTCCGCCAGCCGCTCCACAGTGTCAAATATGCCATCAACCCACTCAACCGCAGCGCCGGGTTTATCTTCAGCTATGTATTGGGCGATATCCTCAACCCGCTCCAAGGCAAGCGGAGACCAAACAATCCTCATTTTTCCAGTCTGCCCAGAACCCGTGATTTTGCATCCTCATGGGAGATGCCCTCCCCACTAGCTATCTGCTCTTCGGCTTTGTAGACCTCCTCAAGCAGCTCAAGGCGCTCCTGCATTCTCTCGTATTCCTGGACGTCTATCAGTACGGCAACTCCACGCCCCCTCTGCGTTAGCACCATAGGGCGGCGGGTTTCATGGATCTGTTTTACAAATGTGGCAACACCCGCCCGAAACTCAGACAGGGGACGGATATCTTCATCGACGCGAACTCTTAGCATGGGAATTGCCTATGTACATTTAGTTGTACTTTTTAGTGTACGCCTACTGAGCGGGGTTGGCAAGAAGGCTGCGCTAGGAAACATAACGCTTCGCATCACCGGTAACCAAAAGCAGAGCGAGGAACGAGCGGCGCTTTTGGTTGTTCGAGTGCATGTGATTGTTATGTGACATTCATGATTCCTCTGCATTGAGGAAACATTGTACAACCCCAGAATTTCTTACCGACATTTTGACCTTTCTTGGTTTCCCGCAGAACCATTGCACTACCGCATTTTGGGCAACTCGGGACATTGCCATTTTCTTTTTCGGCCACGATATTTTTTACGTGCCTAACATGCTCGCGATTTGTTTTAAATGATGGAGTAAGCCTTCCCTGTTCTATTTTTCTCACGACTTCTATTACTTGCGATTCGCTTAGAACTGGCGTTTTCTTTGATTTGATATATCTCGCATAGCCTCCGCCATAGGTCACATTCTCAGGCATTTCTGTTTTAAATGTGCTGTCACCTACAAAAACAATCACAGAATGTACTTGCTGCTCATTTAGGCCCAGCAATGACTCAAGAGTTTTTACATGCTTATAGTTCTGATGCAATGGATTCTGAAATTTATTTGAATGTTTATAAATTTTCTGAGTCCATGTTTTCTGGTTGGGACTCCCAAATATCCAGCCTTTCATGTTTTTTGTTTCAACAACGAAAACGCCAAATTCAGAAACGATGATGTGATCTATCTGAGTGCTTCCATCTTCTGTTGGTAGGGTTACGTTCTTGATTAGATGGTATTTTTCTTTATCCAGTAAAAACTTTGCTGATAAATTGACGATAAACTCGCCAACAACACCTTTGAACCAAGGTGACTTAAGAACTCCGGCGAGAATCGCAATTGGCATAAGATACCAAAGCGCACCGACTATTTGATTGACGATTGGTGAAAAATCCATTCTACGATCTCGCTTTATTCACATAACGCCAAGCTCACCGGTAAATCAGGAGCGCAGCGAGTAACTTATGATCTTACCCCAATAAAACGGACACATTCATTTTCACGCTACTATTCGCTCATATTCCATCGGTGAACAGAACCCTATACCAGAATGCAGCCGTTTTCTATTATAGAAATCGTTGATGTAACGGGCTAAAGCATACTTC
>JAIUML010000065.1 GCA_022565595.1 Saccharospirillum sp.
ATCGAGTTGTTCTACAACCGAGTGCGTCGTCACTCAACCAATGGTTACAAAAGCCCAGCGGAATATGAAGATGAGTATTACGAAAAGTGTGCCTAGAAAACTGTCTACTATTCGTGGGTAACATCAGTTGAATTAGGCCAATGATCTGGATCGTAGTAATTGTCTTAGTCAGTCTCTTCGGTTTGTGGGCTTTTTGGCCGAGGAAATCTTTTACCCAGTATAGGAGGGTAGATCGACTCTGCCGCAAATTTCGCGAGCTTCTCAATGGCTCTCCCAAACCCACGGCACTAATTCTAGAAGCTTCGAGAAACGGACCTTTCCTGCAGTTTTCTCACTTTTCTGATCTAGTTGCCAACTTTCCCCTCGTGACAGAGCAGCACCAAAATCTGGAGCCCAAGTTTCGGAAGGTATTAGATAACAACGAGCTCTCGCCCTCCGATGTAACTGGGACAGACGGAGCAAGGTTTCTAGAAGTGAAGCTACCTCAGGATCCAGAAGCGGCTGCTAAGTTTGCAGAGCTCATACTAATTGAGGTATTTGGGCTAGATCCAAATAGCCGCGTAAAGACAAAATTGCTGGCATAGGTGGTGTAGCAATGAATCAACATAACAAATCGCTCAAGTTCGCTCCGGCCCTTCGGGCCTCCGCCGGACGCGGCTAACGCCGCGCCGCTTAGCTCAAACGTTGGGCGGCACCCCGACCCGTTTGGCCACATGGAGTCGATGGACAATGACCCCGAGGATCGATTCAGCGTCACGGCTGATCTCAGCGTCACCTCAGACCGTCTATCGCGCCTTCGCTGAGCCGGGTGCGATGGAGCGCTGGCTTCCCCCGGATGACATGACGGGCAAGATGCTGAACTTCGACTTCCGCGAAGGCGGCTCGTACCGCATGCTCCTCACCTACGCGGCACCGCAGCAGGGACAAGGAAAGACCTCAGAGGACTCCGACGAGGTCGAAGTACACCTCACGAAGCTCGAGGACGGACGAAAGATCGAGCAAGAGGTTACCTTCGAGAGCGAGGACCCTTCGTTCTCTGGTGTCATGCGCATGATCTGGACGTTTCAATCTCAGGACGACGGGACGCACGTGACGATCCGGGCCGAGAACGTACCGGAAGGGATCCGGCCAGAGGACCACGATGCAGGCTTGAACTCAACTCTGGAGAAGCTCGCGAGATTCGTGGAAGCAGAAGGATAGGGGATGGTGACAACGAGATAGCCGCCCAACAACAGCATGCAGCGGACGGCGCTGCGCGCCGCCGCTAATGCTGAGCGTTAACGCCGCTTGGAGTAAAGTTTGAGCACCACAAACAAACATGGACTTTCTCGCTACATCCCTGCCCAAATAGCCCGAGATGTGCGCGTCCGATCAAAATTTGGATGTGTTCTATGTCGATCTGCCATTTACCAGTATGAACATATTTCCCCTGAGTTTAATGACGCAAAGGAGCACAAATCTGTCGACATTTGCCTGTTATGTGGTCGATGTCATGACAAAGTAACAAAAGGACAGGTGTCTAAGCTGAGTGTCAGAAATGCATACGAAAATATTCAGCGAGATCCCTCTGCGAAAAGACCATTTGACGACTTCGTGCTTGATACTCGGCAGCTAACAGTGGTTCTCGGTTCAAGCATATTCCATGGTGCAAAAACGTTAATTGAGATTGATGGAAAGGCAGCCTTGGCTATTGAGCCACCAGAAGATGGGGCGTTTTTTCCAACCATCACTGGTGTGTTTTCGGACAACGAGGGCAGTGAGCTATTTCGTATTGAAAAAAATGTGTGGTCCGGTCACCCAGATGCATGGGACATGACGGTTGAAGGAAGCGAAATAACTATTCGTTCCGAGCCTAAAAAGGTAGCTTTTAAATTGGTTGTTGAACCCCCAGGTAAAATCATCGTTGAACACCTTGATATGAAATCCGGTAATGCCTATTTAAGGCTCAGAAGAGGGTCGCTTGAAGTTGGAAGAATTACGCCATACGCGGAGTATTTCATAGGATTTCAACGCTTCGAGTGCGCGGGCGCAGAGGTTGGAGTTAGCGTCGGTTCAAAAAAAATAGAAGCGCCAACGTTACGGAACTTGAAGATGATAGGTGGGAAAGGTGTCGAGCTTGAGGGCACGGGTATTGCTGTGGGTGTGGGAGCGGCAACGATGACAATACTTGGTTTATCCATTGAGCATGCGACTAAACATTATACAAAACGATTGATCATGCCATTTGACGGTACGAACAAGGAGTATAGTGAAATACTACCTCCGCGAATCTAGGGCGGATAGCGTTAACAATACGCTGTTGCCGGACAATTTTTCCACCGCTTTGCGGCTCCAAAATTGCCGCAAAGCTCTGTGTTAAATTTCTTCTTTTCCACCTCGTGCAAAGTAATTGCCGAATTTCATGAAATAGGGGAGTAAAGCCATTCGCAATAAAATTTCTGCCAAATGGCGTCGTATCAAGTTGGCCCTTTGCCTTGTTCCAGGTGTGTTGCCTCTGTATAGGCACCCAGTCAAGAAGTGGTACCTGCTAGGCTATGGATCGACAGCCTTGCTGTTGGTTATTGGTCTAGTTCTTCAGTACGGATTCTGTTTTGAGGCAGCAATGGGCCGTGCTGGTGCGGTTATTGTGGTAGTGGGCATATTTTTCACTTGGAAGGATGTTCGCGGTAGATTCGCTCGCGCGGAAAAGGCTGTGGAGGAACTGCTAGATCAATCAGAGTCCGATATAAAATACAGTCCAACTTCTGGTGAGCGACGTGACAGGCAGATGCTGAATATGGAGGCTTCAATAATTGTCATTGGCACGTTGACATGGGCCTTTGGCGATCTCTTCTGGCCTCATTATATTGCGCTGGTCCTGATCGTACTGGTCGCATTCTACCTTCTTAATCGGGCGGTAGACGGAAGGCGCTAAAATTTAACAATCGCAGGCACGAGGGTGCGGTGCTTTTCTTGGACAAGTTATCATGCTGCAATGCCTAAACTCTGACGATACTCTATGGGACTTATTCCGCCAAGCGACATCTTGATGCGGGCTTCATTGTACCAGCGGATGTACTCG
>JAIUML010000066.1 GCA_022565595.1 Saccharospirillum sp.
ATCTTGGGCCACATGGAACTTGTCAAAACAGATTTTCTGTTTGGCGTCAGGTATCCAGTCGAGCGTGGTATGGATGTAGGCCGGTGACATATCCATACTGATGGAGCGGATGCGTTCACGTTCAGCGTGAGTTTTTTTGCCCCACGTGAACACTAATTTTCACCACACGTGAACACCTGTTTTTATCGCACGTGAACACCCTTTTTGTGAGAGCGTGAACACTTTTGGCCATCGGCAAAAAACCTGTTCACGACCGTATAAATGGTGTTCACGTGCCGTAAAAATCCCCCTCTCTTTCCTCTTGCCGGTCATCAACCGACCCGTATCCTGCGTCTTTTTTACTCAATGAGGCGCAGCATGACCCAGAGGATCACCATGATCAAAGTACGAGAAATCCTTCGCCTGCGCTTCAGCGCCGAGCTGTCGGTGCGCCAGATCGCGCGTAGCCAACAGTTGTCGGTGGGCGTTGTCTCCAAATACATCCAGCGTGCCGAAGCGTTGAGCCTCGGCTGGCCGCTGCCCGAGAACCTGAGCGATCAGGCGTTACTTCAGCGGCTTCAACCCGAAAAGCCCGCCAATAGCTCGCAAGCCTTTACCGAACCCGACTTCCAGCACATACACAAGGAACTCAAACGCAAGGGCATGACCCTTCAGCTGCTCTGGGAGGAGTATGCCGAGGCGCACCCACTCCATTACAGCTACTCTCGCTTCACGGTGCTGTATCGGGCCTGGCGTGGCGCTCAACAGCTCAGTATGCGCCAGGTTCATCTTGCCGGTGAAAAGCTGTTTGTGGACTACTGCGGCCCCACCATGCCTGTGGTCAACCCCGGTACCGGGGAAGTGCGCATGGCGCAGGTGTTTGTCGCGGTACTGGGTGCCAGCTCCTACACCTATGCTGAAGCCACCTGGAGCCAGTGCCTGTCAGACTGGCTGAATGCCCACGCCCGAGCCTTCACCTTCTTCGGTGGTGTACCCAGGGTGGTCGTCCCCGACAACCTCAAAAGCGCCGTCACCAAAGCCTGTCGCTACGAGCCGGAGCTGAACCCCAGCTACCAGCAACTGGCCGAGCACTATGATGTCGCCGTCATCCCGGCTCGGCCTTACAAACCGAAGGACAAAGCCAAGGCCGAAGTCGGCGTACAGGTCGTAGAGCGGTGGATCATGATGCGTCTGCGCCACCAGACCTTCCACAGTCTGGCCCACCTGAACCAGGCCATCCGCCTGCTGCTGGACGACCTGAACCAGCGTCCGTTCAAACAACGTCCAGGCTCACGCGCATCGGCCTATGCCGAGCTGGATCAACCCGCGCTGCGGGCCTTGCCGGAGCACCCCTACGTCTATCGGGATCTCAAGCAGGCCAGGGTCCATCTGGACTATCACGTCGCCTACGACCAGCACTTCTACTCCGTACCCTATCAACTGGTGAAGCAGGTGGTCATGATCCAGGCCGACGAGCACCTGATCACCATCTTCCATGGCCAGAAGCAGGTGGCCCAGCACGCCCGGGTTTATGGTGGCGGCCATACCACCGACCCGGCGCATATGGCCAGGGCCCACCTTAAACACCAGGAGTGGTCACCGAAGCGGTTCCTGACCTGGGCCGCCGATATTGGCGAGCATACCGTCCATGTGGTTGAGCATCAGCTCGGTGCCCGTCGGCACCCGGAGCATGGCTACCGCGCCTGTCTGGGGTTACTAAACCTGGCCAAAAAATACACCCCGGAGCGGCTTGAGCAAGCTTGCCTGCGTGCACGACTGCACCGAGCCATGACCTACAAGAGCATCGCCAACATGCTCAGAAAGGGCCTGGACAATGCGCCATTGCCAGAAGGCGATGCCCACACTCAAACAGAGCTGCCGCTGACGCATGATCATGTGCGCGGCCCCGACTACTACCACTGATACTCAAAGGATCAACCCCATGCAAACCCTGATAACCCAACTGAACAGCCTGCGTCTAACCGGTATGGTCGACGCTTTGCAACAGCAGCAATCCCAACCGACCACCTACAGTGAACTGGGCTTTATGGAGCGCCTGAGCTTGCTGGTTAACAATGAGCTGACGATACGCGATCAGCGCAAGATCACCCGTCTGCTCAAGCAAGCCAGGTTGCGGGTCAGTGCCTACGCCAGTGACCTCGACTACAGCGCAGGCCGAGGTCTGTCAAAAGACACCGTTGCGCAACTGCTCAGCTACGACTGGGTGCATCACCACCGCAACGTGCTCATCGAAGGCCCGACCGGCACCGGTAAAACCTACCTGGCTTGCGTACTGGGGCAGGCGGCGTGCGAACGCGGCCTGAGCGTCCGATACTTCCGTGCCTCCCGTCTGTTCGAGTTGCTCACCGTCGCTCATGCCGACGGCAGTTATGGGCAGCTACTCAGCCAGCTGCAAAAAACGCAGATCCTGGTCATCGACGACTGGGGGCTGGAAGTGCTCAAACGAGCCCAGCGAACGGACCTGTTGGAAGTGCTGGAGGACCGTCATGATCGTGGCAGTACGATCATCACCAGCCAGTTACCGACGCAGCACTGGCATGAAGTGATCGGGGATCCGACCCTGGCGGACGCCATCCTGGACCGCCTGCTGCACAATGCACACAAGCTGGTATTGAAAGGTGAATCCCTGCGGAAAAAGAAGGCAAAAGTTGCCAGCACGTGAACACCTGAGGTAAAAAGGTAAACACGGCAAGCGGCAGGGATGGGGTGTTCACGTAACGTAAAAACGAGTGTTCACGTTCGCAGTAATACGCACAGCGAGCGAAAGGCTTTTGTAGAAGGCCCCCAGGCTATCTTTTCCACGCCCATCCTGTACATCAATAACGTGGCCATCGTTGTTCGAAATGATGGTTAGGTAGCGCCTCCCTTTCTTCTGACTGAC